>CAWFLE010000001.1:0-734092 GCA_963816545.1 uncultured Alphaproteobacteria bacterium
GACGATCGGGGTCTTTTCCCTCTTCAGACAGGAGGTTCCGATGACGGAGGAGAGGACCACGCCGCTGCGCCAGCGGATGATCGAAGACATGCGGATCCGCGGTATGTGCGAGAAGGCGCAAAAGGCTCACATCCGGGCGATCAAGGACTTCGCCGCGTTCCTGAGGCGGTCCCCCGACACCGCCAAGCCGGAGGATCTGCGCGCCTACCAACTGTCACATGACGGACGCCGGCATCATGCCGTCGACGTTCAACGCGCGCATCGTGGCGCTGCGCTGCTTCTTCAGCATGACCTGCGGGCGCGAGGAGATGAAGCGGAACATGCAGTTCCGCACCCAGCCTCGGAAGCTGCCGGCGATCGTGAGCCAGGAGGAGGTTTCGGCCCTGCTGGCGGCGGCCCCTGGCGCCGGGGCTCAAGTACCGTGCGGCGCTCAGCATCTCCTACGGCGCCGGGCTCAGGGCGGCGGAGGTCTGCAACCTCAAGATCGGCGACATCGTGCCGGAGGCGCGTCTCCGACACGACGACAGCGATCGAATGCGGGCCCATGCGGGGCATGTCGGCCTGACCCAGCTCAAGGTGATGTCGGCGATCGAGGCCTGCCGGACCGCGGCGCTCGGGCCAGGCATGTGGCGGGCTGCGCCAAGTGCGGCCATCGGCACGTCGCCTGCAACTCCTGCAAGAACCGGCACTGCCCGTCGCGCTGAAAGCGCGCCTCCGGCGCGACGCTCAGGGACCGGCGGCGCGCGACGGGATGGCGGCGCGCGCCGAGGATCTGCTGCCGGTGGAGTGCTTCCACGTCGTCTTCACCCTGCCGGCCGAGATCGCCCGCATCGCGCACTGGAACAAGAAGGCCGTCTACAACCTGCTGTTCCGAGCGTCGGCCGAGACGGTGAGCACCATCGCGGCCGACCCCAAGCGCCTCGGCGCACGGGTCGGCATCACCAGCGTGCTGCATACATGGGGCTCGGCGCTGACCCACCATCCTCATGTCCACATGATCGTCCCCGGCGGCGGCCTGTCGCCGGACGGCGCCCGTTGGGTCGCCTGCCGCCCAGGCTTCTTTCTGCCCGTGCGGGTGTTGTCGCACCTCTTTCGCCGCCTGTTCCTCGACGGACTGCTGGCGCTGCACCGCGCCGGCATGCTGGTCTTCTTCGGCGATCTGGCGGAGCTGTCGGACGCCGACGCCTTCGCCGCGTGGATCGAGGCCCTGCGCAGATCGGGGTGGGGGGTCTACGCCAAACCGCCCTTCGGCGGCCCCGAGGCGGTGCTGGTCTACCTCGGCCGCTACACCCACCGCGTCGCCATCTCCAACAGCAGGCTGGTCAGCGCCGACGCCGACATGGTGGCTTTCCGCTGGAAGGACTACCGGATCAAGCACGGCGATCGGCGGAAGGTGATGCGGCTCGCCACGGACGAGTTCATCCGCCGGTTCCTGATCCACGTCCTGCCCGACGGCTTCCACCGCATCCGGCACTACGGCCTGCTGGCCAGCGCCGCCCGGAAGGCCAGCATCGCCAGGATCCGCGGCCTGCTCGAGGCGCCGCAGCCCGTTCAGGAGCCGCCGCCAAGCGTCGAGACCGAGTGCGCCCAGAACATTCCGCTCACCCTGCGGGAGCCGTGCCCCTGTTGCGGCGGCCTGATGCGCATCATCGAGATCTTCCGCCGCGGCCAGCACCCAACATCGCGGGCGCCGCCGAGGGACCGGGCGGCATGACGAGACGTTGGTCACCCTCGCCGATCCATCACCGGCGCCTCGTCAGGCGCAGGCCAGGCCGCTGTCGGACAGAGGCCGCCCTCCTCCAGAAGACCGCCGCAACCGGGCCTGCCGCGCCACGAACATCACCAACATCCGGCGAAATCAGCAGCCTCCGCGCTCGGCGTCGCAACCCACGCGCTCATCTCCGACCACAGCAGCGCCGACCGTCAGCGCTTTTTCCCCATAACTTGGGCCCAGCCCCACGCGACTTCCTCCTTGGGAGGTTTTCCAACGCGGGCCAAGGTCGCGCCAGGATCCACCCTCACGCCACGGCCCGCATCAGAAAACCTTCACCATTACCTTCACCATTCCGGACCTTGGCCTCCAGCGCGTTGGATGTCCGCTTCGAGTGCTCCCCGGATTCATCCTCGGACGGCTGCGCGCTCTCTCGGGCTGACGGAGATCAAGGGGCATTGTCCTCCATGGACCTATACAAAGTGCCCGAACTGATTCTGGAGCTGCGCCAGTCCCTGCGTCCTTGATCCCACCTCGCTCTCCAGCTCCTGCGCGACCGCGTCGAGGAGGAGGTTCAGCAGGCTCAGGAACGGCGCCTGGCTGTCCCAGAACAGCGCCGAGTCCGTCCGCGCCACGAGAACGTCGTCGCACAGCTCATGGGCCCAGGTGCAGTAGGCGTCGCAGATCACCGTGATCCCGATGCCGCGGCGTACCGCCTCCTCCGCCAGAAGGCGGCTCGTACGCGTATAGCGGCGCATCTCGAACAGGATCAGAGCCGGTTCCGCCTCCCGTCCCTCCAGCAGGTCGGCGAAGGTCCCGTCCCTCCCGTCCAGCAGCCGCGCCGCCGGCCGCAGGTAGGCGAGGCGCTGGACGAAGGTCGAGGCGATGCCCTCGAGCGTCTGGAACCCGGCGGAATAGACCGCCTCGGCCCCGGCCAGCCGGCGCACGGTGCGGGTCCAGACGGGGGTCGCCACCTGCTCGTAAATCGACACCAGCGCCTCGATCTCGAGGTCGAGGTTCCGCCGCAGGCGGTCTCCGGCCTTCATGTCCTCGCCCAGCCGGGCGACCCGGTCCGAGATCAGGAGCGACCGCGCCCCGAGGTCCTGGCGCAGGTCCTCCTTCAGGTCCGCGAGGTTGTTGTAGCCGAGCCCGCGCAGGAAGCGGCCTACCGTCATCGGGCTGACGCCGACCGCCTCGGCGATGGTGGCGGCGGTCTCGAAGGGCAGGCGGGACAGGTTGGCGAGCATGTAGCTCGCCACCGCCCGCTCGGCGCGGGTGTAGCCGGAGAAGCCGGCCCGGAGCTGCTCGGCCAGCGCGTCGGACATCAGGCGTCCTGCGGGCGGCGATGTGCCCAGGGGCGGGCCTCCTCCAACCTCGCTGCGAGGGACAGGAGCCCGTCTTCGTCCCCGAAACGGCCCAGCAGCATGGCGCCGACCGGCAGGCCGTCCTGCGTCCAGTGCATCGGCAGGGACGCCGCCGGCTGGCCGGTGAGGTTGGCGAGCTGGGTGAAGGCGGTCATGCGCACCAGCGCCGCCTCGTAGGTCGCGGGGTCGGAGCGGTCCATGTGCTGCTCGCCGATCCGCGGCGGGGGCGCGGCGAGGGTCGGGGACAGGAGCATGTCGTGGCGCTCGTGGAACTCCGCCATGCGCCGGCTCTGGCGGTGGATGGCGGAGATGGCGGCGGGGTAGTCCTCGGCCTTCCGCTCGGCGGCGGCCTCCAAGGCGAACCAGGTGACGCGCTCCATGTCCTCGGGGCGCGGCTCGCGGCCGGCGGCGGCGAAGACGCTCCTCACGGTGGCGGCGACGCTGGCGGCCACCAGGGTCCAAAGCGCGCCGCCTAGCTCCTCCCAGTCTCCGGGAGGGCGTGCCTCCACGATCTCGTGGCCCATCTCCTCGAGCAGCCGGGCGGTGGAGAGAGCGGCCTCCCGGCAGGCGGGATGCACCTCGACGCCCGAGAGCGGCTCAAGCTGAAGCGCGATTCTCAGCCGCCCCGGCGCGCGGGAAAGCGCGGCAGCGAAGGGCTCCGCCTGATGCGGCGGGTGGTAGGGGTCGCCCGGCGCAGGCCCGGCGACGGCGTCCAGCAGCGCCGCGCTGTCGCGGACGCTGCGGGTGACGGCGTGCTGGCTGGAGAGGCTGCCCCAGCCCTCGCCGGAATCCGGGGCGAAGGTGACGCGGGCCCGCGTCGGCTTCAGGCCGAACAGGCCGCAATGCGAGGCCGGGATGCGGATGGACCCGCCCCCGTCGCTCGCATGGGCGGCCGGAACGATCCCCGCCGCCACCGCCGCCGCCGCCCCGCCGGAGGACCCGCCGGAGGATCGAGACAGATCCCAGGGGTTGCGGGTGTCGCCAGTCAGGGTCGTTTCCGTGGAGGCTGCGAGGCCCAGTTCCGGCGTCGTGGTCTTGCCGAAGATCACCAAGCCGGCCGCCTTGAGCCGCGCCACCGCCACGCTGTCCCGCTCGGCCGGCGCCTCGGTCCAGAAGCGGGCGCCGTAGCGCGTGGGCGTCCCCGCCAGCCGCGCGCCCACGTCCTTCAGCAGGTAGGGCACGCCCCTCAGCGGGCCCTGCGGCAGGCGCGTCGCCGCCTCGCGCGCCATGTCGTCCAACCGCAAGCAGATCGCATTGGTCGCCGGATTACGCGCATCGGCGAGCGCGAGCGCCGCCTCCAGCGGTTCCTGCGGCGAGACCTCGCCGCGGGCGACGAGATCCGCGAGGCCCGTGGCGTCGTGCGCGAGGTAGTCTTCCGGCGTCATCGGAGCCTCCTGATGCGTGCGTCGTCTCACAATCATTGACAGCGTGTGATCCTTCTAACAAGCATTGATGAGAACGACGACCCGCCGGCCAGGCGGGCGCGATGCGCCGGGAGCGGGCGGTCCGCACGGTGACCAGCAGGAGAGCTTCGATGAGACACCGCAGATCCCTGATCGCCGCCGCGCTCGCCGGCTTCCTCGCGGCCCCGGCGCTGGCCGACGACGCGATGACCTGGGGCAAGCCCGCAGAGATCACCGGCTTCGACGTGCATGTCGTCGGGACCGTGGCCTCGTGGGAGCTGTTCGAGATGGTCTACGAGACCCTCCTGACCACCGACGAGGACATGACCCTCCAGCCCGGCCTCGCCGAGAGCTGGGAGCAGGTCTCCCCTACGGAATACAAGCTGACCCTGCGCGAGGGCGCCGCCTTCTCCAACGGGCGGCCCGTCACCACGGACGACGTGATCGGCACGTTCGAGCGGATCACCGACCCGGAGACCGCTTCCTACTGGGCCCGCCAGTTCGGCGAGATCGCCTCCATCGAGGCGACCGGCGACCGCGAGGTCACCATCACCCTCGCCCGTCCGCACGCCGCCTTCCTGCCGGCGCTGGCGCATATCTCGGCGGCCATCATCCCGGTGAAGGAATGGAAGTCCGGCGAGTTCGACCCGTCCAGCCAGATGCTGGGCTCCGGGCCCTACATGGTCACGGAGCACAAGCAGGACGAGAGCTGGACCCTGGCCGCGAACCCGCACTACCGTGGACCAGACCTGCCGAAGACCGAGACGCTGAACGTCCCGATCATTCCCGACGAAAGCGCCCGCATCGCCGCCCTGCGCGACGGCCGGATCGACTTCACGACCTTCGAGAACCCCGACGTCTCGCTCCTGCTCGCGCGCGACGAGAACGTGAAGATCGACCCGATCCGCACCACCAACTACTACCGCGTGGATGTGAACGCCCTGTCCGAGGACGGCCCCTTCGCGGACGAGCGGGTGCGCCGCGCCATGAGCCTCGCGGTGGATCGCGAGGCGATCAACAACGCGGTCTTCGGCGGCACGACGCAGGTGGACTATCCCGTTCCCGCCGCCTTCGGAACCGGCGCCTGCGACGAGACCGAGAGCTATTCCGGCACGCGCGCCGAGCGGCTGGAAAAGGCCCGCGCGCTGCTGGAGGAGGCCGGCCAGCCCGCGCCTTCGGTGCAGCTCATGGCGTCCTCGGCCAACCCCACGCTGGGCCGCATCGCGCAGGTCATGCAGCAGAGCCTCCAGGAGGCCGGCTTCCAGGTGCAGATCGAGCAGGTCCCGACCGCCGAGTACCTCCAGCGGGTGTTCACGGACGGGGACTTCGACTTCTCGCTCAGCTGGCTCGCGGGCTATACCGATCCCAGCATGGTCATCGCCTGGTGGAACCCGCAGTTCGCCGTCTGGAACAGCGTCTTCCACGAGTATGACGAGGACCTCGCCAATGCGCTGGAGGAGGTGAAGCAGCTCCCGACCGGAGACGAGCGCAACGCCAAGCTCAAGGAGATCTGCGGGATGATGGACCGGCAGGCCAACATCCTCGCGCTGACCTCGAAGGTGGATTATCTCGTCTCGCGCGAGGACAAGGTGAAGGTGATCGCGGACCCGGTCTCCGGCTCGTCCAACACCTACCGCCACATCGCCGAGTTCGAGTCGCTCGACTGATCCCCGATGCGGCTGGCGCTTCACCTCCTGCCGCGGCTCGGCGCGGCGATCCTGACGCTGTTCGGGGTCGCCGTGCTGGTGTTCATGTCGCTGCGGTTCATCCCGGGGGGATATGCGGACATCATGCTCGGCCCCTTCGCGACGCCCGAGGCGCGGGCGGCGGTGGCGGCGCGTTACGGGCTGGACCAGTCGATGCTCGTGCAGTTCCTGCGCTGGTTCGGCGCGATGCTGGGCGGGGATTTCGGCATCTCCATGGTCACGCAGAAGCCCGTGATCCACGAGTTCCTGCGCCGGGCGCCGGTGACGCTCCAGCTTGCGCTGATGTCGTTGGCGGCCGCCTTCGCGGTTGGCGCGCCGCTGGGCGTCATGTCCGGCGTGCGGGCGGCGGGGCGAGGGGGCGCAGGGCGGCTTGCGGGGGCGCTGGGGGCCAGCGTGCCGGATTTCGTGCTGGGTTCCGTTCTGATCTTCGTGTTCTCCGTCCACGACCTCTGGTTCCGGGTCGGCGGCTACGTTCCGTTCTTCGAGAACCCCGTGGGCAACGTGCGCGCCATGACGCTGCCGGTCCTGACCTTGTCGGTCTTCGGCATGGCCCTGATCCTGCGCACCACCCGCGAGGCCGTGCTGCGCGCGATGACCGAGGGGCACATCACCGCCGCCGTCGCGCGCGGCGACGCGCCCGGCGACATCGTCCGCGCCCATGTGCTGCGCAACGCCGCCATCCCGGTCGTCACCGTGGCCGCGACCTATTTCGGCTTCCTGATGGGCGGCGCGGTGGTGGTGGAGGTGCTCTATTCCATCCCCGGCGTCGGCCTCTACATCTTCAACGGGCTCATGAACCGCGACTACGCCATCGTCCAGACCGGGGTGCTGCTCGCGGCAGTGGTCTTCGTCGCCGTCAACATGCTGGCTGACGCGGCCTATGCGGCCATCGATCCGCGCCTGGACGCGCATCGGGGATGAGCGGCCTGCGCCTTCCCTGCGATCCGCTGTCGGTCTTCGGCTATCTCAGCCTCGCGCTGCTGCTGGCGGTCGGGCTCGCCGGCCCCTGGCTGCCGCTGGGGGATCCCACCGCCATCGGCGCGGCCCCCCGGCTCGGCGGCCCGACCTGGGCGCTGCCCTTCGGCGCGGACGAACTGGGCCGCGCATTCCTGCCCCGGGTGGTGGAGGGCATCCGCGCCACTTTCCTGCTGGCCGGCGCCGCCGTCCTGATCACCGCGGTGATCGGCACGCTGCTGGGCATGGTCGCTGGCTATCTGGGGGGCTGGGTGGACGACCTCGTGGCGCGGGGCGCGGATGTGATCTTCGCCTTCCCGGCGCTGCTGCTCGGGTTGCTGGTCGCGGCGGCCATGGGGCCGGGGTCGGTCTCGGCCATCGCCGTCATCTCCGCCGCGACGCTGCCGCTGTTCATCCGGGTGGTCCGGTCGGTCACGCTTGGCGTCGCCGGGCGAGGCTTCGTCACCACCGCCGAGGTCGCGGGCGCCTCCGTCTGGCGGGTGATGCTGGTGCACATCCTGCCCAACATCCTCGGCGCCGCCATCGTGCAGCTCACCTACGCGCTCTCCATCGGCATGATCATCGAGAGCGCGCTGAGCTTTCTCGGCCTCGGGGTGCAGCCGCCGGACGCCTCGCTGGGCTCGCTGCTCCGGCAGGGCAGCCCGTATCTCACCATCGCCCCCCACATGGCGCTGAGCGCGGGGCTGGTCCTCTCGCTGGCCATCATGTCGGTGAACCTGGTGGGCGACGCGCTGCGCGACGCGCTGGAGCCGCTGCGCGGCAGGGCTCTCACATGACCCCCCTCGTGCGGTCGGAGGATCTCGCCCTCGCCTATGCCGGGGGCGCCCGGGCGCTGGACGGCGTGGACCTGACCGTCGCGCCCGGAGAGACCTTGGCCGTGATCGGCGAGAGCGGCTCCGGCAAGACCACCTTCGGCATGGCGCTGGGCCGCGTGCTGCCCGCGGGGGCGGAGCGGATCTCGGGCCGGTTGGAGGTGGCGGGCGTTGACGTCTTTGCCGCCGACCCCGCCGACCTGCGCCGCCTGAGACGGGAAGCGCTGGGCTTCGTCTTCCAGAACCCGATGACCGCGCTGGACCCAACGATGCGCGTGGGCCGCCAGCTTTCCCGCGCCCTCGGCCGCCGGGCGCCGGAGTCGGAGCTTGCCGCCCTCCTCTCCCGCGCCCGGCTGGAGGAGCCGGAGCGCCTGCTGCGCGCATGGCCGCACGAGCTTTCCGGCGGCATGGCCCAGCGGGTTGTGATCGCAATGGCCATCGCGCGCAGTCCGCGCCTGCTGGTGGCGGACGAGCCGACGGCCTCGCTCGACGCCTCGATTCGGGACCGGGTGATGGACACGCTCGCGGATCTGTCGGCGGACGAGGGGGCGGCGCTGGTGATCCTGAGCCACGACCTGCGCCTCGCGGCCCGCCGGGCCGACAGGGTCGCGGTGATGTACGGGGGCCGTGCAGTGGAGGCCGGCGCCGCCGACACCGTCTTCGGCAACCCCGCTCATCCCTATACCGCCGCCCTCATGAAAGCCGCCGCCGGCAACGAGAAGCCGGGGGAACGTCTGAAGCCGATCCCCGGCTCCCCGCCCTCCCTCAAGGGCCGCTGCGAGGCCTGCGCCTTCGCCCCGCGCTGCTCCATGGCCATTCGCCGCTGCCACGAAGAGCGGCCCGTGGTCCGCGCCGTCGCGGGACGGGAGGTCGCCTGCCACCGGGCCGAGGATCATCTTGCTGCGCCTGTGCCCGAGGCGGTCCGATGAGCGCTCCCGCGGTCGCCCTCCAGGAGATCCGCGTCACCTTCGGCGGCGGGCTCCTGCGCCGCACCGTCACCGAGGCGGTTCGCGGCGTCAGTCTCTCCGTCCAGCCCGGAGAGACGCTGGGCTTGGTGGGCGAATCCGGCTCCGGCAAGAGCACGCTCGGCCGGGTCTGCCTCGGCCTCCAGCGCCCCGCCTCCGGCCGGATGATGTTCGGCGGCGAGCCGTTCGGCCGCCTCAAGGACCGGCGCGGCCAGCTTTCCGTAGTGCTCCAGCATCCGGAATGGGCGCTAAACCCCCGGCTGCGCTGCGGCGCCTCGGTGGCCGAGCCGCTGGCGATCCTCGGGCGCGGCGACCGACCGGCGCTTGTGGCGCGGATGCTTGAGCAGGTGGGCCTCGACGCCGCCCTCGCGCGCCGCTTCCCGGGCGAGCTCTCGGGCGGCCAGCGCCAGCGCATGGCCATCGCCCGCGCCCTGATCACCGAGCCGCGGTTCATCGTCTTCGACGAGGCGGTCAGCGCGCTCGACGTCTCGGTGCAGGCTCAGGTGCTGAACCTCATCCAGGACCTGCAGGCGACGCACGGCTTCGGCGCGCTCTTCATCAGCCATGACCTCGCCGCCACGCGCTACCTGAGCCACCGCATCGCCGTCATGCGCCGGGGAGAGATCGTGGAGGAAGGCCCCGCCTCGCGTTTCTACGCAACCCCCGAAAGCGCCTATGCGCGCGAACTGATGGCGACCATCGGATGAGGGCGCTGGCGGCGGCGCTCATCCTCCTCCTCGCCGTCCCGGCCGCGCGGGCCGATCCGCGGGAGCTGGAGCGCACCTGGGCCGCCGCGGTAGTCTGGCTGCCGGGGCGGAACGCCCCCGTCCGCGCCTCGGTGGAGGATCTGCGCGGGTGGCTCGCTTGGAACCCCTCGCCCACAGCTGTCGTCTTCGCCCATGGCTGCGACGGCATCGGTCGGATCGGGGAGCGCATCGGCCGTTTTCTGGCCGAGGCGGGGCATCTCGTCGTCGCCCCCGACAGCTTCGCCCGCCTCGACAAACCCAAGAGCTGCGAGCCCGCGCGCCATCGCGGCGGCCTGCACCGGGAGGTGCTCGGCTGGCGTCAGGACGAGCTTCGTTACGCTCTCCTCCGCTTGCGCTCATTCCCGTCTCTCGCCTCGGCCCCCATCGCCGTCGTAGGCCACAGCGAAGGCGCCATCGCGGTAGCGACCGCGAAGCTTCCGCCCGTCGCGGCCCGGGTCGTGGAGGGATGGACCTGCCATGCCGCCTGGCCCGAATACCGCGGCCTCGCCGCCCCGGCGGAGGAGCCGGTGCTGTCGCTGGTGGGCGAGAACGATCCCTGGTTCGACCAACCCGACCTGCACGGGGACTGCGGAGAGTGGATGGATTCCAACGACCGCGAGCCAAGTTTATCGGGCGCCCGACTACCTCCACCGTCGGCACTGGCTCACCTTCGATGGGAAAGCGCGGCGCCTGGTTCTCGAGTTCCTCGTGCAGGCGCTGAGACCGGATCGGGCGTCGCAGGCCGGCAGGCCCTGAAACGCGCAGGAAACAGACAAGGCGGGCGCCCAGAGCGGGCTGGCGTTCAGACCAGGCGCCCAAGCGCCTGCCGCCACTTGTTGACGGAGATCAAGGCCGCTGCGACCCTTGGACAGCCGACAAGTCTCGGTTCTCCTTTCTCTTCCGCTTCTTGCCGTGGCTTCCGGCCCAATCCAGACCTTCGCCTTCGGCCGGAGGCTGCCCCGCAGCGTCACCGGAGCCGCCGTTCGTTCGTCGCGCAGCACGAGATGCCTGGCGCAGGTCGGCATTGCGGATAAAGCTGCCGGTCTGAGCGCGAGCGCCTCCGGGCGCCTCGGGCGGCAGGCTGCCGTTTGCTGCGGCAACAGCGAACGGCTGGTCCTGGGCCGCGATCGCTGCCGATGAGAGACGACTTCCTTACTCAGCTGCCAATTGGCATGGGCCCGGAATGGGACGAATGCGCGAGCGAGCCGATGCGCCACCGCCTCACCCTTTGGTCGTCTCCCATTCCAGCGCCTCGACGCAGAGGATCGCGGGGAGGTGGCGGGCGATCTCCTCCCACGTTTCGCCCGCCCCCGCCGGCGGCCCAGAGGGCGCCTGTCGCGGGGCCGCCCGCCATGTGGTTGATCGGCCAGCCGTCGCACAAGGGGCCGCGGACGGACCAGCCTCCGGGGCCCGGGTCCAGCAGGAAGGCGCCCTTGGTGGCGCCGACCAGGAGCGTCGCGCGCGCGTCCATCGTCTCGTCCTCCCCTGCGCCGGGAAGGGCCCTTGCGCGGCCCGTTCGCGGCGTCTGCAAAGCGTCTGCAGAACGTATGGCAGGCGTATGGCGCGGGGTCAGGCCGGGCCCGGCTCGTTGATCGCCCAGTCGAAGCCGAACGGGTCCTTGAGCATCCCGAAGCGGTCGCCCCAAAACATGCGCTCGAGCGGCATGACCACGGTGCAGCCGGCCTCCACGGCGCGGGTCCACCAGACGTCGCCGTCGGGGACGACGAGCTGGAGGTGGAAGCCCTGCGGCGCGCCGCGAGCCGTCTCCCACGGGGCGCGGCAGTCGGTCATCATCAGCGCTCGGCCGTTGATCTCCACCTGCACATGCATCTGGATCGAGGGGTTCTCGGGGTCGGGCGACCGGCCCGCGTCGGTCGCCCCGAAGGCGCGGACGTAGAAGTCCGCCGCCTCGGCGGCGCGGCCGTCGAGGTTGAGGTAGGGGATGACGCCGAGCATCGTCTCGGGCGCCGGGCGGGCGGGGGCGTTCGCGTCCTGAGGCATGGTCTGGTTCTCCTGCCGGGGGGTCATTGGGCGAGGCCGAGTTCGCGGAAGCGCTCGAGGCCGGGGGCGTCGGCGAAGTCCTCCATCTCGTAGATCCGCCGGACCTCGATGGCGCCGTCGCCGACGGAGGGGTTGGGGTAGCGGGAGGCCCAGCCGCGCGCCTCCGCCTCCGTCGCCGTCTGGATGATCGTGTAGCCGGCGACGGGGTCCCGGTCGGGGAAGGGGCCGTCGGTCAGCAGCTTCTCGCCGCCCTTCCAGGCGATCCGCCAGCCGTCGCCCGTGGGGCGCAGGCCGTCGGCGGCCACCAGCGCGCCGGCGTCGGCGAGCGCCTTGTGGTAGTCGGCCATCGCCTCGAACAGCTTGGGCGGGGGCATCTCTCCGGCCTCGGAGGAGGCGGTTCCCTTCACCAGGATCATCCAGCGCATCGTCTCGTCTCCCCTGCAGGCGCGTCCTGATGGACCGGCGCGTTGCACTTCCATATCTTCAAGACGAAGCCCGGAACGCGGTCCCGACACCGGCCCGCGAAGAATCTTCGGATCGGGCGGCGGGTCTGTCGGAATGGCCGACGCCCGCGCGTCTTTCGGGGGATGAAGGAGGGCTGGCCCATGCAGTATGCGATCCTGTGCTACCACGATGAGAAGGCGGTCTGCGCCTGGACCAAGGCGGAGGACGACGCCGTGATGGCGCGCCTCTCGGAGGTGCATGGCAGGGTGGCTGCGGAGGGGCGGCTCGGTCCCGTGGTGCGGCTGCTGCCCACCACCGCCGCCACAACGCTGCGCAAGGACCGGGAGCCGCCGCTGGTGCTCGACGGTCCCTTCGCCGAGACGAAAGAGCAGCTGCTGGGCTTCTACATCGTCGACTGCGAGAGCCTGGAGCAGGCGCTGGACATCGCCCGCGACCTCGGCCGCGCCAATCCTGGCGGCAGCTACGAGATCCGTCCGGTGGGGACCTACTTCCCCGCCGCCGCGCCATGATCGCGGCGCCGGACGACGCGGCCTGGACGGCTTCGGTCCTCGGGGCCGCGCGGCCGCAGGCGGTGGCGGCGCTGCTGCGGTACTTCCGCGATCTGGACGCGGCCGAGGAGGCGTTCCAGGAGGCGTGCCTGCGCGCCCTGCGGACCTGGCCCCGCAACGGGCCGCCGCGGGATCCGGCGGCGTGGCTGGTGATGGTCGGGCGCAATGCGGGGGTGGACGCGGTCCGGCGCCGGGCAAGGGACAGGCCGCTGCCGCCGGAGGAAATGGTCTCGGACCTCTCCGACGCGGAGACGCCGCTGGTGGAGCGGCTGGACGCCGCCGACTACCGCGACGACGTCCTGCGCCTGATGTTCATCTGCTGCCATCCGGACCTGCCGGCGACGCAGCAGATCGCGCTGGCGCTGCGGGTGGTCTCGGGGCTCTCTGTCGGGCAGATCGCGCGCGCCTTCCTGGTCGGGGAGGCCGCGATGGAGCAGCGGATCACCCGCGCCAAGGCCCGGATCGCGCGGGCGGACGTGCCTTTCGGCGCCCCCGGCCGGGCGGAGCGGGCGGAGCGGCTCGCGGCCGTGGCGGCTATGCTCTACCTGGTCTTCAATGAAGGCTACTCCACCGGCCCCGGCGAGGACGCGCGTTCGGCGCTTTGCGACGAGGCCATCCGTCTCGGGCGCCTGCTGCTGGGACTGTTTCCCGCGGAGCCGGAGGTTATGGGGCTGGCGGCGCTCATGCTGCTTCAGCATTCGCGGGCGGGGGCGCGGTTCGACTCCGCGGGCGAGGTCGTGCTGCTGGACGCGCAGGACCGGGCCCTGTGGGATCACCGCCTCATCGCCGAGGGGCTGGCGCTGGTGGACAAGGCGCTCCGCCACAACGCCCCGGGCCCCTATCAGGTGCAGGCCGCCATCGCTGCCCTCCATGCCCGCGCGCCTGCGCCGGAGGCGACGGACTGGCCGCAGATCGACCTTCTCTATGGCGCGCTCGAGCGGATGCAGCCGTCGCCGGTGGTGACGCTGAACCGCGCCGTCGCCGTCTCCCGCGCCCGCGGGGCGGAGGCGGCGCTGACGATGATCGACCCGCTTGTCGACCGCCTCTCGGCCTATTTCCACTTCCACGGGGTGCGGGGCGCGCTGCTGCAGGACGTTGGTCGGGTGGCGGACGCGCGGGAAGCCTTCGGCCGCGCCATCTCGCTGGCGCGGACGCCGGCCGAGGCGGTGCATATTCGCAGACGGCTCGACGCGCTGGGGCGGACCGCCGGCGAGCCCTGCGAAGGAGCGTCGGACAGGTAGACGCCGGCAGGATTGCGTGCGGCGCAGCTTGGAAGCCGCGGCCGTGGCCGACGCGATCCTGGCCGTCAGGTCGTGACGGGCGAAGAGCCTCGGGCGACGTTGATCTCCACGGCCTCCGCGAAGACGAGACGCAGCCTGGGGTCGGGGCCGTAGAAGAGCTGCGATGGCTCGGCGTCCGCCTCCCAGCGTTCGTATTCCGGGACGAGCAGCCGGTAGCGGGACTGGGGCGGGCCATCCGGGAGCGTGACGGTCGCGCGGTGCAGGTCCGGCGAGCTCAGGACGGCCACGAGATCGTCGCGATCGAAGAGGGTCGGGAAGTCGTGCGCGGAGACGAGGCGCCGCGCCTCGGTCAGCAGGGCGCCCGACGGATCCGCGTCGCGCGCACCGAAGAGGACGAAGGGCGTGTCGGCGCGGATCGTGGCGAGGTCGAGGGGGCGCAGCGGACCGCCTTCGGTGGAGGGGGCGACCGAGGCGCCGGTCGTCGTCACCCGGCCGAGTTCGTCCGGCGCGTCGCGGGCGGGCGCTGCACCGTGATGTCGAACGCCGGCGCGGCGTCGGTTCCGCCGCCGGGAGCGGCGCCGGACCTGGGATGGGCGATGCCCAAGACCGCCACCTCGACCCGCCGCCGCTCCCGCGGCGTGACGGTGACGAGGCGGTCGGGCGCGAGCTGCGCGAATTCCGCCTGCACGATGGCCGAGAGGTGCGCGCCGGAGACCGGGACGGGCTGGCGGCGCGCCAGCGCGAGGCTGATGAAGGGTTCGTAGACGAGGCCCGGATCCACCACGAGGTCGGCGTACCAGACCCCGCGCTCGGCGTCCCAGCGCACGGGATGAGGCGCGATGGAGACGGTCTGCCAAGGGCCAGGCCGAGGGCGGTCAGCCCCTCGACGTTGATCGGGCCCTGGGGGAGGTCGTTCTCCTCCTCCGGCAGGATGCCCGGCGCGAGGGCGCCGGCGGGGAACGGGCCCGCGTCGCGGCGCAGCGGGAAGGCGGTGCGCGGCCGTGGCGGGCGCGCGGGGCCGAAGACCGGGTCGCCGCCCCACCGGGCGACGCGGACTTGAGCTCCGTCTCGATGACCCGGATCGAGGCGTTCGGCGGGGGCAGGACCACGGCCAGCATCTCCGCGGCGCCGGCCTCGGCGACGCCGTTGGACGGACGGCGCGGGAAACGATCCCGAGGCTGGAGGCGCACTGGGTATGGGCGGGGGTGGTGCGACCGCCTGCGGGCGCAAGATCGAACTCGCTTGCCGCGGGGTTGGGGCGATACAAGCTCGCGGAACCCGCGGCGAGACGTTCCGGCGCGCGTCCTCTGTCTTCGAGTATCGCCGCCACCCTCGGAAATGGCTGAACCGAAAGATCCCGGAGTGCCGGTTCAACGGCGGGTCGGGCCCGTGCGGGACCCACTTCGAACTCCAGTCGAACGAGCGCCTGGTCGACGAGATCGCGCGGCTCCGCGGTTGCAACGGAGTCTTTCACGGGCCGGCCTGCCGCGTGGCTTGGGGCGGAGGCGGACGCAGGAGCCGTCGTTCAGCCATAAACGACCCTTCTTCGGCTGCCTCATCGGCACTTTCAGCCCCTCCAGCCGCCAGATCCGCTCGACCCGCTTGACGTTCACCTCCCAGCCGGACGCCCGCAGCATCGCCGTGATCCGGCGGTAGCCATACCGGCCGTACTTGGTCGCCAGCGCGATGATATCCGCGGTGAGCGCCGCATCGTCGGCGCGCCCCTTCGGCGACTTGCGCTGCGTCGAACGGTGCTGCCCCAGCACGCGGCACGCCAACCGCGCTCGCGGTAGCCGTTGCGGTGCGTCGCCCGCATCGCCGAGCGCACGCCCCTGGGCGCGCCGGTCGCCGCTTCAACCTCCAGCTCCATCAGCCGTTCGGCGGCAAAGGCCAGCATTTCACGCACGAGATCGCCGTCGGCCTCCTTCTCCACGAGCTCGAGAAGGGCCATTCTCTCATCGGTCATCGTCGTCTCCGGTCCGGTTCCAGGTCTTGCAACCCGAACCTTCTCCGAAGACCGGCGATGGCCGCCAGCGTCACCCCAGGCCGCGCGCTGCGCTACGCCAGGGGCTCCGCGCGCGGCCTCCTACACCACCACCTGGGACACAGCCTGGTCGGAGAAGCGGACCTCCGCGCTTCATGCAGCGAATGACCGAATCGAGCCCAAAGTGACCGCGTCGGCAGTGCGCCACATTGCGGGTGCAGCACGGAGCGCCCCCTCGTGACCGGTCCATTCCGGACCTTCAACGCCTTCGGGGAGCGGATTTGAGAGCTGCCGTTGATGCCAGACCCACCCAGGCGTCAGCCCTCCTGCAAAACCTTCTAGGGCCTCCTCCCGTCCCTGCTCGCGTCCCCGAGACAAGGTCGAGATGGCGCCTGCTGGCGTGATACTCGCGCTGGCCGGCGCCATCGCAGTGCTCGGGCGTCCTCTGCTGGTGCGCTGCTGCCTCCGCGCCCGAGAAGATCCAAGCCATCGCCGGATCTGGCGGGTCGTCAGTCCGCCGTCGCCTCCAAGATCGTGCTCTGGTCCCTGAACCTCCTCTCTGATCGCGGCAGGCGAGGTGGCGCTGGATTGGCGGCTTCCCCTCGAAGCGGCGGCACGGAGCGCCGCCAGCACCTTAGTCGTCAGCGGCAGGACTCAGCCGGACAACCCTCGGCGCGTGCGCCTCCTCGTGCCGGCGTGCGCCTTCATAGACCTCGGAGTGAGCTATGGCCGAACCTGGGTGATGCGGGTTGGAAGGGCGGCGTATCGTGGCGGGTGTCGAAGCCTGCCGGAACCTCCAGAAGGAGCGATACGCCGTGAAGGACGATACCAGCGTCATCTCGTTTCGCCAGCCGGATTCCGTCGATGACCCGCTCACCGGGATCGCCCGGAAAGGGGCGCGGCGCATGCTGGCGACCGCGCTCGAGGCCGAGATCGAGGCCTTTTCCGAGGAGTTTTCCCGGGAGCGGCTGCCTGACGGGCGGCAGCGCGTCGTGCGGCACGGCTACGGGCCGGAGCGCAGGATCCAGACCGGGATCGGCGCGCTTGAGGTTCGGCGCCCGAAGGTCCGTGGCCGCGCCGCAGACACCGAGAGCGGCGAGAAGGTCCGGTTCACCTCGCAGATCCTGCCGAAGTGGGCCCCGCGCTCGAAGAGCCTCGATGCGGTGCTGCCGGTTCTCTACCTGCGCGGCATCTCCACCGGGGACTTTCAGGAGGCGCTGGCGGCGATCCTCGGCCCCGACGCGCCCAACCTGTCGCCCGGCGTGATCTCGCGGCTCACCGCCGGGTGGGAGAGGGAGTACGAACGCTGGCAGCGCCGCGATCTCTCGGCCCGTCGCTACGTCTACATCTGGGCGGACGGCGTCTACCTCCAGGCGCGGATGGAGGCGCAGGCCGAATGCATCCTCGTCATCATCGGCGCCACGCCGGAGGGGAAGAAGGAGCTGCTCGGCTTCCATGTCGGCATGAGGGAGAGCGCACAGAGCTGGCGCGAGCTCCTGGTTGACCTGAAAGCCCGCGGCCTCTCGGTCGCGCCCGAGATCGCCGTCGGCGACGGCGCCATGGGCTTCTGGAAGGTGATCGAGGAGATCTTCCCGACCACGCGTCACCAGAGATGCCGGGTGCACAAGATCGCCAACGTCCTGAACAAGTTCCCGAAATCCATGGCGCCGACGGTGAAGGCCGACTTGCGCGACATCCGGGCCGGGCCGAGACGCGGGCCGCCGCGGAGGCCGCCATCGGCGCTTTCGCCGAGAAGTACGGGACCAGGTACCCCAAGGCCGTCGCCTGCCTGACCCGGGACCAGAACGCGCTGCTGGCGTTCTTCAGCCTGCCCGCCGAGCACTGGGATCATCTGCGCACCGCCAACCCGATCGAGAGCGTGTTCGCGACGGTCCGGCGCCGGACCGTACGGACGAAGGGCGCCCTCTCGCAGAAGACGGTGAAGCTGATGGTCTTCACCCTCGTCCGCGCCGCCTCGAAGAAGTGACGCCGGCTGAAGGGCGCGAACCAGTTGCCTCTCGTCGTCGAGGGCATCAAGTTCACCGACGGCATCGCCGCCGGCGATGCCGCAAACCGCGCCGCCTGATCCGGCCCCGTCACCCAGATTCAGTCATAGCTCCCTCGGAGTGCTCCTTCTGCTTATCCAGGGCGCCATCACGATCCCGTTGGACGAGAAGTGCCATCCCGCGCCAGGCGCTGTCCGGCTACGCCCAGTTGATCGTCATCGGCTGCCTGATCGCGGTTACGGCTCTGACGGCACACGCTTTCGTCTCGGTCGACCGCATTTCCCGGCGCGATGTCGCGGACAGCTGCCGTCGTTTCGCCCTACACGCCCCCCTTGCCGGCCTGCCGAATCGGGCGCAACTACGCGAGGCGCTCGAGCGACTGTTCGAGAAGCTGACCGTGGCAACGGCGGCCCGGAACCCTGATCTGCTCCTGCCGGGTTTAATGCGGATCTCCGGGCGACGCGGCTACTCGAGCGGCGCGTGGGGATCGAGCAGGTCGGGCTTGCCCGGCGCGCGCCGCTCCTCCACCACTTTCTCCTCGACCTGGCTCACGCGGGCGGCGTCGCCGGGATGCGGGCTCTCGGCCGGCGGGGCAGGCGTCCGGGCGGAGGCGGTCCCTGTCGGAACGCCCCGGGCGGCGGTCGGGTCGAAGCGCAGGCGGTAGATCGGCTCCGGCAGCTCGAAGCCCTCGGCCTCCAGCGCCCGCTTCGCCAGGCGGATCGCTTCGCTGCGGGCGCGGGCGTAGTCGGTGACCGACTGGTCCACCCAGCCGCCGAACCACAGGATCACGCTGGAGTCGCCCACGCTCTCGATCCAGCCCAGCGGTTCCGGGTCCTCGAGCACGAAGGGGAGGCCGCGCAGGGCCTCGACGCCTGTCTGCACCGCCTTCGAGAGGCTCGCATCCGCGTTCACCCCCAGCGTGAAGCTGAAGCGCCGCTGCGGGTTGCGCGTGTAGTTGACGATGGTCGCCTTGAAGACCACCGCGTTGGGGATGCGCACGTGGTTGCCGTCCAGCGTCATGATGATCGTGGCGCGGGAGGTGAGGCGGATCACCAGCCCTTCATGCCCCTCGATCAGCACCAGCTCCTTGGGCTGGAACGGCTGGCGCAGGCTAAGCATGATCGAGGCGATGTAGTTCTCGATCGTGTCGCGCACCGCGAAGCCGATGGCGAGGCCCACCAGCCCCGCCGCCCCGAGCACCGTCCCGATCAGCGCCGAGGCGCCGAGGATGTCCAGCGCGATCACCAGGCCCGCCCCCGCGAAGGCGAGCCGCACCGCCTGGCGCAGCAGGTCCGCGATGAAGGCGTTGGCGGCGATCCGGTCCCAAGGCCATGCCAGCCGCGCGATCCTCAGACCGCCGAGGACGAACAGCGCCAGCACGCCGCCCGCCACCGCCAGCAGGGGCAGGAGCCGCACCAGCGCGACGCCCCGATCCGCCAGCCGCTCCGCCACCGGCCGCACCCGGCCCGAGACGGAGCTTTCCACGGCGACGGCGCTTTCCACGGTCGCCACTCCCTCCACCCGTTCCGCGAGCCGGGCGGCGGTCAGCGCCGTCTTCGGGTCGAGCACCGAGCCCGTCAGGCGCACCACGCCCGAGCGGACGGACACCTCCACGCCCTCCAGCGCCTCGATCTCGGAGTAGATCCCGCGGATACGGCGAGCGATGGCTGCGTCGTCGGCGACGCCCGCGTCGATGGCGATGGCGCGCTCGCCGGGCTCGGCGGACTCCTGCGAGAGGAGCCCCGCCGGCGGGACCAGGAACGGCACGAGGAGAAGAGCGATGACGAGGCGCGGGATCATGCGCCGGGACATGGGGCGAAACCGGCGCAGGTCCCGCGACTTCGGGGGCGGAAGAGGTTGCCGCGGCGCAGAGTTTGCCGGAGCATCAGCGGAACCTCCTGCACACGAAGGAGGGCCTCGTCCCTCGGCCGGTCCGCCTACTGCGCCTGAAGCCCGGCGACGCAGGCTGCGACGCTTCCCTCGTTCCAGCCCCGGGCGAACCAGCTGCGGCGCTGTTCGGATGTTCCGTGCTGGAACGTCTCGGGCCGGACCGCGCGCCCGGCCTCGCGCTGGAGCGCGTCGTCGCCGATGCGGGAGGCGGCGTTCAGGGCCTCCTCGATGTCTCCGGGCTCCAGCGAGCCGAACATCTCCTGCGCTCTCGCCGCCCACACGCCCGCGAAGCAGTCGGCCTGAAGCTCGACCCGAACCTGGACGGCGTTCGCCTCGGCCCGTCCCAGCGCGGCCTTCTCCTCCGCGGCCGTCTCCAGGATCCCCAGCTCGTGCTGGACATGGTGCCCGATCTCGTGGGCGATCACGTAGGCGGCGGCGAAGTCCCCCTGCGCGCCCAGCTCTCGCGACAACTCGTCGAAGAACGCCGTGTCGAGATACGCCTTCTCGTCCGCCGGACAGTAGAAAGGGCCGGAGGCGGAGGAGGAGGCGCCGCAGGCGGAACGGACGGCGCCGGTGAAGAGGACGAGGGTCGGGGGCTGGTAGGTGCGGCCCAGCTCGCTCTGGAAAACGTCGGCCCAGGCCTCCTCCGTGTCGGCGAGAACCACCGAGACGAACTCGCCGGCCTGATCGTCGCGCACCGCGGCAGGGCCGCCGGCGCCTTCCAGCCATCCGCTCTGGCTCAGTGCGCCGAAGGCCAGCATGACCACGACGATCAGCAGCCCGAGGCGCGTCCGCGGGATCCGGATGCCCCTGCCCATGCCTGGAAGTCTCCGGCCGAAGCCGCGCCGTCCGCCGAAGCCCGGTGACCGTCCGCGACGGTCCTCCATGTTCATGCTGCCTCGTCGGCCGCGCCACTTCATGACGGCATCCTCGCCTGGGAAGGGATGGCAGAGAATAGTCCGGCCGAGGCTCCGGCACAGGCGCGAGAGCGGAACGACCGGGCCGCTCGCCCGTTGCTCCACGCACACGAAGCGCCTCCGCGCGTCCTCTTTAAGGGAGTCCGCCATGTCCAGATCGTCCGACCGAGGTCGCGAAGCCTCGCGGCCGCAGGAGATCCCGAAGCCCGGCTGGAAGGACATTCTCCTGCGGACGAAGGACGAGATGACGGCGGACCATGTCTCCGTCGTCGCGGCGGGCGTCGCCTTCTTCGGCCTCCTCGCGATCTTTCCCTCCATCGTCGCGCTCATCTCGATCGCGGGCCTCGTGCTGGATCCCGCCGCCATCGAAGCCCAGCTCGAATCCGTCGCCGGCGCGCTTCCGCAGGACGCCGCCGCCATCCTGCGAGAGCAGGCGCGCAGCGTCGCGTCCGGCGCCGGCGGGACCGCCGGCGTCGCGTCCATCGTGGGGATCCTGCTCGCGCTCTACAGCGCCTCGAAGGGCATGAAGACGCTCATGGAGGGCATGAACATCGCCTATGACGAGGACGAGAGCCGCGGCTTCATCGTTCTCAACCTCACGGCGCTGGCGCTGACCCTGTTCCTGATCTTCGGACTGCTCGTGGCCCTGGGCGCGACGGTGGTCGCCCCGGCGCTTCTCGGCTCGCTCGGCCTGTCGGAGACCGCGCGGACGGCGGTGACCTGGGGGCGGTGGCCGGTGCTGGCGCTGCTGACGATCCTCGGGCTCGCGGTGGCGAACCGCTACGGCCCCTCGCGCCAGAACCCGCAATGGCGATGGGTCAGCGTGGGGGCGGTGGCGGCCACGCTGCTGTGGATCGCAGGCTCTCTCGCCTTCTCGATCTACGTGCGGAATTTCGGCAGCTACAACGAGACCTACGGCGCGCTCGGCGGAGTTATCATCCTGCTGACATGGCTGTGGCTGTCCGCATTCGTGGTGCTGATGGGCGCCGAGCTCAACTCGGAGATCGAGCATCAGACCCGGCGCGACACCACCACCGGCGCCCCGAGGCCCCTGGGGCGGCGCGGCGCGGCGAAGGCCGACACGGTCGGGCGGAGCGCCGGCTGACGGAGGGAAGGCGCGGAATGCGAAACGTGGACTGCTGCGTGGTCGGCGGCGGCCCGGCGGGCATGACGGCGGCGATCTTCCTCGCGCGCTTCCGGCGCAGCGTGGCGCTGCTGGACGGCGGCGAGAGCCGGGCCGCCTGGATCCCCCGCTCGCACAACCACCCGGCCTTTCCTGGCGGCATCAACGGCGAGGACCTGCTCGCGCGCCTGCGCCGCCAGCTCCGCGAGTTTGGCGTGACGCTCATGCCGCGCGAGGCCGGAGCGGTCCGTTTCGCATGCGACCGCCGCATCGAGATAGAGGACGAAAGACGATCATCTCGGCCCGCCGGCTGGTGCTGGCGACGGGCGTCCGCGACCGCCTGCCGCCCTTGCCGGACGCGGAGGCGCATGTGCGGAGGGGCTCGTCCGCCAATGCCCCGTCTGCGACGGCTACGAGATCATCGACCGCCGCGTCGCTGTGATCGGGGCGGGAGCCTGCGCGGTGGGAGAGGCGCTGTTCCTGCGCACCTATACGCCCCACCTCGTTCTCGTGACGCTTGGGCGAGCGCCATCGAGCGCCTCCGACGCGGATGCTGGACCGTCTACGGCGCGCAGGCTTGAGGATCGCGGAGGCGCCGGTGGCGGGCATCGCGGCCGAGGACGGCGCCAGGCGTCCGCATCACGTTCGAGGGAGGCGAGACGGAGGCCTTCGACGCGGTCTACGGCGCGCTCGGCGTGGTCCCGCGGACACGGACGGCGCGGGCGCTGGGCGTAGAGCTTAGCGAGGACGGACGCATCCTCGCGGATGCGTGCCAGAGGACCTCCGTCGCCGGAGGGTCTATGCCGCAGGCGACGTCGTCACCGGCCTCAACCAGATCGCCGTCGCCATGGCGCAGGCGGAGATAGCCGCCATGAACATCCACAACGACCTGCGACGCGAGGAGGGGCTTTGCTCCGGCCGGCTGATGCCGACCAGGGCCCGAGCGCCCGGTGGCGGAAGAGCTTGGGCCTGCCGAACAGGAACGCGCAGAGCGCCCGCTCCGTCCCTCGCCGGGCCCGAGCCTTCTCGTCCTGAGCGCCAAAAACCGTATGGTGGGCTGCGGCCGCCGGCCAGAGCGCGGAGGCTATCCAGCCGATCCTCCGGCGCGTTCCCGGCCAGGATCGCCCCCGTCACGGCGCAGATGGAGCAGGCGACCAGCAGGTCCGGCTCGACGCCTGCTTCCAGAAGGGGCTCCGCGAGCCCCAGATGCTGTGCCTCCAGCGCGTCGCCGCCGGCGAGAACCAGCGCCACGTCCCGCTTCTTCGCCTCCTGTATCGCTTCTTCCCTTGATGCGGCGACCGCGTCAGCGATGGAAACTCCGCCGCTCGCCTTGGGATTTTCCGCTCGATTGCAGGCGCATTCCCCCTCGCGGATGCCGCCGTGGCTGTGTCCCAGGTGGTGGTGTAGGAGGCCGCGCGCGGAGCCCCTGGCGTAGCGCAGCGCGCGGCCTGGGGTGACGCTGGCGGCCATCGCCGGTCTTCGGAGAAGGTTCGGGTTGCAAGACCTGGAACCTGAACGGAGACGACGATGACCGATGAGAGAGTGGCGCTGGTCGAGCTGGTTGAGAAGCAGGCCGATGGCGATCTCGTGCGCGAGATGCTGGCCTTTGCGGCCGAGCGGATCATGGAGCTGGAAGTCGAGGCGCGGACGGGCGCATCGAAGGGCGCGCGGTCGCCCCTGCGCGAGGTCCAGCGGAACGGATACCGGGATCGCGACTGGGACGCCCGCGCCGGACGGATCGCGCTGGAGATCCCGAAGCTGCGCAAGGGCAGCTACTTCCCCAGTTTCCTCGAGCCGCGCCGCACGGCCGAGAAGGCGCTCGTCGCGGTGATACAGGAGGCCTGCGTCCACGGCGTTTCGACCCGCTCCGTGGACGATCTGGTGAAGGCCATGGGCGCTGAGCGGCATTTCCAAGAGCACCGTCTCAAAGCTCTGCAAGGACATCGACGAACGGGTCGGCGAGTTCCTCGATCGCCCGCTGACCGGCGACTGGCCGTACGTCTGGCTGGACGCGACGTATCTCAAGGTCCGCCAGGGCGGGCGCATCGTCAGCGTGGCCGCGATAATCGCCGTGGCGGTGAACACCGACGGACGTCGCGAGATCATCGGGCTCGGCACGGGGCCCTCGGAGGCCGAGACCTTCTGGACCGAGTTCCTGCGCTGGCTGAAGAGCCGCGGGCTTGCGGGCGTGAAGCTGGTCGATCTCGGATGCCCATACCGGCCTGAAGGCCGCGATCGCCCGGGTCTTCGACGCGACCTGGCAGAGGTGCCGGGTTCACTGGATGAGGAACGCGCTCGCCTACGTGCCGAAGGGCCAGCACACGGTCGTGGCCGCCGCGATCCGCCAGGCCTTCAACCAGCCCGACCGCAGCATGCCGGCGAGACCTGGCGCCACGTCGCCGACCAGCTCCGCAACCGCTGGCCGAAGCTCGCCGACGCTCATGGACGAGACCGAGGCCGATGTCCTGGCCTACATGACCTTCCCCGCCCAGCATCGGACCAAGCTGCACAGCACGAACCCATCTGGAGCGCCTGAACAAGGAGGTGAAGCGCCGCGCCGACGTCGTCGGCATCTTCCCGAACGAGGAGTCGATCACCCGCCTGATCGGCGCCGTCCTCTTCGAGCAGAACGACGAGTGGCAGACCCAGCACCGCTACATGCAGCTCGAGGCAATGGCCCAGATCGACACTGTCGCCGTCGATCCCATCCTCAGCATCACGACCGAAGCCGCCTGATCATGCCCTCAGGCCGTCCCGCATTCTCCACCACGTTAACGGCCGTGACCCCTGCACGAGATGCGAAGAGACGATCATCATGGCGCTGGGAGACAGCAGCGGCGGCAGAAGAACCCGGAGCTACCGGACGGGGCGCAATCTTTTCGTCGAGACCGCGCCCCGCCGTTCGTTTCCGGCCTGAAAAGAGAGGTCGCTTGACCGAGCCCCGAGCGGCTCGCTCCTTCTGTAGAGGACCTCTGATGTACCATTCCCCCTGCTTCGCTACCGCCACCTCCGCACCCTTCGCGGCCCTCGCACACTTCCTTCTCTCGCACATGGACCAGCTGATCGACGCAGCTGGCGTGCTCGGCGGACAGCCTGCCGTGCGGCGGACGGCGCGCCTCCTGGAAGACGTCTCGGCCGCGACCGCGTTGAACCGCCGCCTGAGCCGGGAGCTCGTGGACCTTCATCGCCTTCTGTCGCTCCAGTTGGTCGACGACCTCGATAGCATCGAGGCGGCGCGGTTCTCCGAGATCGATCCGTGTTCTCCGATCGTGGAGCAGATATGCCTGCTCACGGACCAGTTCCGCGACTATCTTGAGGCGCTGGTTGATGCCGACGACGACGGAGGCCTGCTGTCGCTGGCCTTGGCCGACGCCGCCTGAGGATCAGCCTCCGTGTGGGAGCCGGGAAGGCTCGGGAACGACGATTGCGCCGCATGTGCCTCGCTCTATGGAAACCGAGACCCGGCTGAGGCCCCGGGAAACGCGGCTCGAAAAAAGCTGTCGCTTCTGAAGCTTTCTGCACGGGCGGACGCCCTCATCGAAGGAAATCGATGCCGCCCTTGGCACCCTCGTCCAGACAAAGGCGCAAGGGTACGCCGCCGGTGGCCCGGCGGCGCTTGACGACGACGGTCCTTATCGACCGATCCTGCGATCGGCGCCGTTCGTCCATGGAGCATGTCATGGACATGCAATTTTCGCGCAATCAGCGTCCTCGGCTGGGATGCATGCGGTCCGAGCGCACATGTCGGCGAACAGCGGTGGGCTCGAGGAGCTTCTGGAAGATCTCGGGGAACCGGCGGCGTTGCGCGCGCTCCGAGACCTCTGCTTGGAGCTCGACCAAATTCCGACGCAGGAATCCTGGCTGCAAGGCTTCGTCATTTGCGAGAGGTCCTCGCGGGCGCGGGACCGGTGGAGCTAGCGTCCCGACCGGACTTCGACGCGGCAGTAAACTGGCACGGTGCGAGGATCGACGAACTCATCACGGCCCTGAGCATCGGGTAGCAACGCCCTCCGCGGATGCACCCGCGGTGTCCGCAGTCGGCATGAAGAGCCCCGGGATCTGCCGAAGCGTCTTCGGCAGATCTCCACGCCGACAGAACCCTCGCAGCACGTTCTTTGGCCGCCGTTCCCGTGCCGCCGTGGTGGCCGCCGCATGAGCGTCGGCTGGATCGGGATCGGCCCTTGTGCCTTACCCTCTCTTGGCGACCGGGGGCGCGGCGACCTCCGAGACCTGACACGACCTCGGCGATCGCCCCATCCGGAAGCGCCTGCGCGGAAAACATCTCCACTGGCCTTTGAACGGCCAGCCTGCGGTTCCTACCTGGTACGCAGGATCAACTCGGACCTGCCGGCCGCGGCTGAGCCGCGCGAGGTCTGGTGCCTGCGTTCTCCCATCAAAGGGCAGCAATCGGTTGCAGAAATGGCCGAAATCCCCGGCCAATGTTCAGTTTATGGTTGCTGCCATAAACAAACCCTACGCAGGTCAGGCGCACTTGGAAAAACCGCAGGAGAGGCAGGTCATGCAGCCCTCCATCATCTGCATCGCGTATTCCCCGCAGGAGGGGCAGACCGGCGCCCGGGGCCTCGCCCACCGCCACGGCGCGCACCTGCGGGATCGGCCTTCAGGCCCAGGCCCTCGCCCTCGAGGAAGCCGATCTCCACCATGTGCTTCTCGATCACCCCGCCGATCGCCGCGAGGATCGAGGGCACGTAGCGCCCCTCCATCCAGGCGCCGCCGCGCGGGTCGAACACCGCCTTCAGCTCCTCGACCACGAAGCTCACGTCGCCGCCGCGCCGGAACACCGCCGAGATCATCCGCGTCAGCGCCACCGTCCAGGCGAAGTGCTCCATGTTCTTGGAGTTGATGAACACCTCGAACGGCCGCCGCCGGCCGCCGACGATCACGTCGTTGAGCGTGATGTAGATGGCGTGCGCGCTCTCGGGCCACTTGATCTTGTAGGTCCGGCCCTCCAGCGTCTCGGGCCGGTCCAGAGGCTCGGCGATGTAGACGACCTCGCCGTCGCGGGAGAGGGCGGTCGCCTCGGCCCCGCGGTCGCCGCGCGCCTCGCCCGCGGTCTCGGCCTTGGCAGGCGCGGACACCGCCAGCACCGACCCCGTGACCTCGTTCGGCCGGTAGGTGGTGCAGCCCTTGCAGCCGGTCTCGTAGGCCTGCGAGGTAGACGTCCTTGAACGCCTCGAAGCCGATGTCCTCCGGGCACGTTGATGGTCTTGGAGATCGACGAATCCACCCACTGCTGCGCCGCCGCCTGCATCCGCACGTGGTCCGGCGGCGCTCAGGGTCTGGGCGTCGACGAAACAGCTCGGGCAGCTCCGCGTCGCCATGCCGCTCCCGCCACATCTGCAGGGCGTAGTCGACCACCTCCTCCTCGGTCCGCGTGCCGTCGCGCTGCAGCACCTTGCGCGTGTAGGCACAGGCGAAGACCGGCTCGATCCCCGACGACACGTTGCCGGCGAAAAGGCTGATCGTCCCGGTCGGCGCGATGGAGGTCAGCAGCGCGTTGCGGATGCCGTGCGCGGCCGATCGCCTCGCGCACATCCTCGTCCATCAGCGCCTGCACGGCGGCGAGGCGCAGAACGCCTCCGCGTCGAACAGCGGGAACGGCCCCTTCTCCTTCGCCAGCTCCACCGAGGCGAGGTAGGCCGCGCGGGCGAGCCGCCGCATCCAGGCCTCCGTCAGTCGCCGCCGCCTCCTCCGAGCCGTAGCGCGACGCCCGCCATCATCAGCGCATCGGCAAGGCCGGTGACCCCGAGCCCGATCCGCCGCTTGGCCCGCGCCTCCTCCGCCTGCTGCGGCAGCGGGAAGCGCGAGGCGTCCACCACGTCGTCCATCATCCGCACGGCGGTCGGCGACCAGCTCGGCCAGCTCGTCCTCGTCGATCCGCGCGCCGTCGGCTCGAACGGCGTCGCGCACCAGCCGGGCGAGGTTGATCGACCCCAGCAGGCACGCGCCATAGGGCGGCAGAGGCTGCTCGCCGCAGGGATTGGTGGCCGAGATCGTCTCGCAGTAGCCGAGGTTGTTGCGCTGGTTGATGCGGTCGATGAAGATCACGCCCGGCTCGGCGTAGTCGTAGGTCGCGTGCATGATCCGGTCCCAGAGCGTCGCGCGGCGCGGACGGTGCGGTAGATCGTCGCCGTCGAAGACCAGCTCCCACGGCGCGTCGGCCTTCACCGCCTCCATGAAGGCGTCGGTGACCAGCACGGAGAGGTTGAAGATCCGCAGCCGCGCCGGGTCCCGCTTGGCCGTCGATGAAGTCCTCGATATCGGGGTGGTCGCAGCGCAGCGTCGCCATCATCGCGCCGCGGCGCGCGCCGGCCGACATGATGGTGCGGCACATGGCGTCCCACACGTCCATGAAGCTCAGCGGGCCGGAGGCGTCGGCCGCCACCCCCGCCACCGCGCGCGCCCTTGGGGCGGATGGTGGAGAAGTCGTAGCCGATCCCGCCGCCCTGCTGCATGGTCAGCGCGGCCTCCTTCAGCGCGTCGAAGATGCCGGCGAGGCTGTCGGGGATCGTGCCCATGACGAAGCAGTTGAAGAGGGTCACCGTGCGGCCCGTGCCGGCCCCCGCCATGATCCGCCCGGCGGGCAGGAAGCGGAAATCGTCCAGCGCCGCGTGGAACCGCTCCTCCCAGGCCTCCGGCTCCGCCTCGATCGCGCGCGAGCGCCCGGGCGACGCGGTCGCCAGGTCGTCCTCGACGGTGGCGTCGACGGGGCTGCCGTCCGGCGTCCTTCAGGCGGTACTTCATGTCCCAGATCTGCTCGGCGATGGGGGCGGCGAAAGCGGACATGATGGGTCTCCGGCGGGCTTGAGCCACTACATCTGGGGCCAAGCAACATAAGAGACCCCAGAGATTCGATCAACCGCCACGGCGCCCCGCCCGCCACGGCGCGCAAGCGGCCCCGCCTGCGCGAAGCGCAGGCGCCGAGGCTGCGGCCTCGGCGCGCGCCGTTCCGGCGCGCGGGGCCGCGCCTCCGGGCGTCGCGCCCCCGCTTGCCCCGCACGCGGCGCCGGGGGATAAGCGCCCCGCCATGGCCAAGCTCTACTTCAACTACTCCACCATGAACGCGGGCAAATCGACCCTGCTCCTGCAGGCGTCGCACAACTACCGCGAGCGGGGGATGCGCACCCTCCTCCTCACCGCCCGCCATGACGACCGCGCGGGCGAGGGCCGCATCGCCTCGCGCATCGGCATCGCCGAACCCGCCGAGACCTACGGCCCCGAGGACGACCTCTTCGCCCTCATCGCCGCCCGCCAGGCCGCCGCCCCCGTCGCCTGCGCGCTGGTGGACGAGGCCCAGTTCCTCACCCCCGCCCAGGTCTGGCAGCTCGCCGACGCCGCCGACGACCTCGACGTCCCCGTCATGGCCTACGGCCTGCGCGTGGACTTCCGAGGCGAGCTCTTCCCCGGCTCCGCCGCCCTCCTCGCCCTCTCCGACTCCCTGCGCGAGGTCCGCACCATCTGCCATTGCGGCCGCAAGGCCGCCATGGTCGCCCGCATGGACCCCTCCGGCCGCGCCGTCACCGAAGGCGCCCAGGTCGAGATCGGCGGCAACGACCGCTACGTCTCCCTCTGCCGCCGCCACTGGCGCGAGGCGACCGGCCGCTCGCGCCATCTTGAAACGCCCCCCTCCGGCGCCTAGTCTGTGCCCAGCAGCCGCGCCAGCCCACAGGCGCGGCTGCGTCGCGTTTCAGGCGGGCCTGCGTCCCGCCCCACTGCACGGAAGTCCCCCACCCGAAGGAGGGCGAGGCATGGAAAAGGTTCCCATGACGGCCCGCGGCCACGCCGCGCTGGACGCCGAGCTCAAGCAGCTCAAGTCGGTCGAACGCCCCGCCGTGATCCGCGCGATCTCGGAGGCGCGCGAGCATGGCGACCTCTCGGAGAACGCCGAATACCACAGCGCGCGGGAGCGTCAGTCCTTCATCGAGGGCCGGATCCAGGAGATCGAGGGTCTCCTGTCCCGCGCCGACGTGATCGACCCCGGCAAGCTCTCGGGCGCGATCAAGTTCGGCGCGACCGTGACCCTGGTGGACGAGGACACCGAGGAGGAGAAGACCTTCCAGATCGTCGGCGAGACCGAGGCCGACATCGCCAAGGGCCTTCTCAACCTGCGCTCCCCCCTCGCCCGCGCCCTGATCGGCAAGGACGAGGGCGACGCCGTGGAAGTGATGACCCCCGGCGGCGGCAAGGCCTACGAGATCCTCAAGGTCGCCTACGTCTGACCCCGAGGGCGCCCCGCCCGACCGCTGAACCGGAGGGCGCCATGCCCGACAGCTCCGCCCCCGACCGCGAGGCCGCCATCGCCGAGGCGTTGGCGGCGAGCCCGCATCGCGCCCGCGTCTCGCCCTGGCCCGCCGCGATCCTCGGCGCCGTCGTCTGGCTCGGGGCCGAGGCGGCTCTGGCTTTCCTGCTGACGCGCCTGCCCGCCCCCTGGCGGGTCGGCTCCCCGGCCGAGGCGGCGCTCCTCGCGCTCGCCGCAACCCTGCCGCTCGCGGCTTCGTTCGGCTGGGCCGCGCTCGCCGCCCGGGCGGCGGAGACGGACCGCCGGCTCGACGCGGTCGGCCGCGCCGCCTCGCGCGCCGCGCAGGCCGCCGCCCTCCCCCGCGCCGCCACCGCCGAGGGCATGACCCGCGAGGAGCTGACGCGCGCCCTCTCCTCCGCCGCCCGCGACGCGCTGGACCGGGAGCGGAGCGGCATCGCCCGCCAGCTCGCCGAGTTGGGGGAGACGCAGCGCCGCGTAGACCTCGCCGTCGCCGCCCTGACCGGCAACGCGCCCGTCGCCCGCCGCGCCGCCGCCGCCCTGGGGCCCGATGCGCCCGCCGCGCCCGCGCCCGCCCGGAACCCGGCGCCCGCGCCGCAGGCGGCCCCGGCCACCGCCACCCCGCGGGACGCCGCCGCCATCCCGCCAGCGTCTGCGCCGGCCCGTGCCGCCCGCGCTCCGCAGGATGCCGCCGCAATTCCGCCGGCGCACATGAGCCCCGCCCACGCCCCGGAAGACGCCGCGGCCATCCCGCCGGCGCCCGCGACGGCCCCCGCCGCCCGCGCTCCGCAGGACGCCGCCGCAGCTCCGCCCGCGCACATGGGCGCCGCCCGCGCCCCGCACGACGCCGCGGCCATCCCGCCCGCGCCGGCCGCTCCGCGGAACGCAGCCGCGATCCCGCCGGGCCCCGCCGCCTCCGCCCCGCAGAACGCCGCCGCGATCCCCGCGGCGCCGGACCCCGGGCCCGCGCCCCCCGACACCCGCCGCCCCGCCTCGATCCCGATGGCGCCGCCCGCGGCCGCCCCGGCCGAGGATGCCGCCCAGCCCTCGCTCCCCCTCTCCGACGCCGCCGCGGAGGAGCCCGCGCGCGACTGGTCGGTCATCGCCACCGCCCTCGACTTCCCCAAGGACGAGCAGGACGAGGCCGGCTGGAACGCCCTGACCATCGCCACGAGGGACCGCCCGGTGGCCGAGCTGCTCCAGGCCTCGGAGGACGCGCTGACCATCCTCGCCCAGCACGGGATCTACATGGAGGATCTCTCGGTCCGCCACGCCCCCGCCGCCCTCTGGTCCCGCTTCGCGTCAGGCGAGCGCGGCCCCGCCGTCGCCCCCGTCGGCGGGGTGCAGAGCGAGGAGCCGGTGGACGCCGTGCGCCGGATGATGAAGTCGGACCCGGTGTTCCGCGACACCGGCATGCACCTGATGCGCCGCTACGACCTGATCCTGCGCCGCGCCGCCGCCGAGCCGCGCGGCGAGGGCCGCCTGCTGGATCTCGCCGACAGCCGCACGGGCCGGGCGTTCATGCTGGTGGCGCAGGCCGTCGGCGCCTTCGACTGACCTCGGCGGCAGCGGACCCGCCCGGTCCGGATCTCCATTCGGCGGCGCCGCCCGGCCGGAGAGCTCTGGCGGCAGGCGCCTTCGACTGACCTCAGTGGCAGTGGACCTGCCCGGTCCGCGTCTCCATGTGGCAGCACTGCCCCGCCGGAGAGCTCTTGCGGCAACCCCCGCCGTGGGCTGAGGCCGGAAGGGCGGCGACGGACAGGATGGCGGCCAGAAGGACGGAAGCCGGCCGACGAGCGTCATGGCGAACACCTTTTTCACGGAAATCGTCAACGATCCTGAACCGAGGATGACCCTTCGTCAATCGCCACGCCCTCACCTCGGTTCACAAGCGTTAAGAAACCACGCCCACCACAAATACCATACGCAAGCGCCCGTTTCGCAGCGAAACGCACCGGAGGCCCTCCGCCCTCCCATGAACCCAACCTCAGCCCCGCGCCGCCAGCGCCGTCAGCGCGCCGGCCCCGATCAGGCTCCCCCCGCCGATCCGCTCCGCCCAAACCATCACGCCCGGCCGGGCGAAGCGGGCGCGCATCTCGCCCGCAGCCAGCCCCCACAGGATCGCGTTGAGAAACCCGAGCCCCGTGAACGTCCCCACCAGGATCGCCGCCTGCGGCTCGTAGGGCGCACCCGCGTCGATGAACTGCGGCGCGAAGGCCACGAAGAACACCAGCCCCTTCGGGTTGAGCAGCGTCACCAGGAACGCGTGCCGGAACATCCGCCCCCGGCTGCGACCGGCCTTCAGCACGCGCACCCCGGCCGCCTCGCCGCCCGCGCCCCGCCACATCCGCCACCCCAGCCACAGCAGATACGCCGCCCCCGCCAGCTTCACGGCGGTGAACAGCGGGGCCGAGGCCGCCAGCAGCGCCCCCAGCCCCGCCAGCGACCCCGCCGTCGCCAGCAGGTCCCCCAGCGCCACGCCGGGCGCGGTGGCGGGCACGCTGCGCCGCCCCTCGCCCAGCGCGAAGCCCACCACCAGCATCACCGTGGGCCCCGGGATGGCCAGAAGAACGAGGCTCGCCGCCACGAAGGCCAGCCAGAGGTGAAGATCCATGACCACGCTCCCACATCCGCCGCGACGCCAGTGAAGGCGCCGCCGCGGGGGAAGCGCAAGAGGTCAGCCGCCGGCGCGCCTCAGCGCCTCCAGCAGGGCCATGCTGTCATACCCGTCCGGGGTGATCCCGCGCGCCTGCTGGAAGTTGCGGATCGCATCGCGGGAGTTCGGGCCGATGATCCCGTCCACGCCCTGCGTGTCGTAGCCCATCCGGGTCAGCCGCTCCTGCATCTCGATCCGCTCGGTCCGGGACAACGGCCGGTCGCCCCGCGGCCACTCGCCCCGGATGCCCGCGCCCCCCTCGATCCGCTGCGCCAGCAGCGAGGCGGCCAGCGCGTAGGAGGTGGCGTTGTTGTAGCGCATGATGGTGCGGAAGTTCGGATAGGCCGCGAAGGCCGGCCCCCGGGCGCCCGCGGGCGCGATGATCGCCACCTCCGCCGCCGCGGGCAGCGCGCCCCCGCCGAACCCGGTCACGCCCATCGCCGCCCATTCCGACGCCGGGCGCCGGATCGAGGGGTCCGCCTGCGCGAAGTCGAACCCCTGCGGCAGCCGCACCTCGACCGCCGTCGGCTCCCCCATCCGCCAGCCGAAGCGCGAGAGGTAGTTGGCCGTCGAGGCCAGCGCATCCGCCGCATCCTCCGACCACAGATCCCGCTTCCCGTCGCCCGCAAGGTCCACGGCATACTGCTCGAAGCTCGTGGGGATGAACTGGGTGTGCCCCATCGCCCCGGCCCAGGAGCCGACCATCCTGCGCGGCGTCACGTCCCCCGCCTGAAGGATGCGCAGGGCCGCCAGAAGCTGCTCCTCCGCGAAGTCCTGCCGCCGGCCCTCCCAGGCGAGCGTGGCCAGGCTCTCGATCACCGGGATGTCGCCGTAGTTGACGCCGAAGGCGCTCTCCAGCCCCCAGATCGCGAGCACGATCTCCCGGTCCACGCCGAAGCGCTGCTCGATCCGGTCCAGCAGCGGGCCCTTGGCGGCGCGCATCTGGCGCCCCGTCTCCACCCGCTGGTCGGAGACGGCGCTGTCCAGATACTCCCAGATCGGCTTGGAGAACTCGGGCTGGTAGGCGTCGAGCTTCATCACCTGCGCGTTGGGGCTCACCCCCTCGAACGCCGTGTCGAACACCGACGCGCCGATCCCCTGCGCCAGCGCCTTCCCGCGAAACCCCTGCCGCCACTGCGCGAAGCTCTGGCTCGGCGCGGCGGGGGCGGCCTGCGCGGGCGCGGACGGCCGGCCCGGGGGAGAGCCCTCCATGCTCCGCGGCCCCTCGGCCGAGGCGCAGCCGGCAACGGTCGCGAGGAACAGCGCGCATCCCAGCGCGCGGGTCGGTCTGGAGCGGGTCATGCCGCCTCCCTTGTCCTGGGCCGCGTCTTTCCGCGCGGCGCGATGCTCGATTTGGGGCGAGCCTACCTTGAGCCTCGGGCCGAAAAAAGGCGAGTGTGGCGGCCAACCGCCCTGCGGAACGGGGCGCAAGGAGGAGAACGACATGAAGGTCAGCGAGGCGGTCGAGCGGCGCATCTCGGCAAGGGCGTTCCTGCCCGACCCCGTGCCCACGGAGGTCATCGAGCGCGTCCTGCGCCGCGCCTCCCGCGCGCCCTCGGGCGGGAACGTGCAGCCGTGGAAGGTCACGGTCCTGACCGGCGGGACCCTCGACCGCTTCCGCGACATCGTCGCCAAGCGCCTTGAGGAGACCGACGGCAAGGGCGAGGAGATGGAATACGCCGTCTACCCGCCCGAGTTGTGGGAGCCCCACCGCACCTACCGCTTCAAGGTCGGCGAGGCGATGTACTCGCTGCTGGAGATCGAGCGGGTGGACAAGGCCGGCCGCCTGCAATGGTTCGCCAACAACTACCGCTTCTTCGGGGCGCCCGCGGCGCTGTTCCTGCACGTCCACCGCAGGATGGGCGCGCCGCAATGGTCCGACCTCGGGATGTTCCTGCAGACGATGATGCTCCTCCTGCAGGAGGAGGGCTACGGTTCCTGCGCGCAGGAGGCCTGGGCCCGTTTCCACGCCACGGTCGACGAGTTCGTGGGCGCCGACCCGGAGACGATGCTGTTCTGCGGTCTCGCCTTCGGCAAGATCGACCCGGAGCACCCGGTGAACCGCCTGCGCTCCGACCGCGCCCCGCTCGAGGACTGGTGCACCTTCATGTGAGGCGCAGGCCCACGCCCGGGGAGGGAGCGCCTCCCATCCGTTCGCAGGCGCCCTGCGGGCGGGCTTTCCCGGGAGGGCGGGCGGCATCGCCCCGAACCCGGTTGAAGCGCGCGCGACCGAAGCCGCCCGGCGCCTCCCTCCCCCGCTCGCGGGGGGGAGGGCCGGGGTGGGGCTTCCGCCGCCCGCGCCCCCGCCCAGCCGCCCTGCGGGCGCGCGTGGGCGGAACGGCGGGCGCCGGGCCTACGCCTCGGCGGGCGCGCCGACCACCTCCATCAGGGCGTCGGCCACCTTGTCCGCCTGCCCCGGCAGCAGCCCCGCGAAGTTCACCCGCCCCGGCGGGATCACGTAGACCCCGTGCCGCTCTCGCAGGCGCGCCGCCTGCCCGGCCGTCAGGTCCAGCGTCGAGAACAGACCCCGCTGGTCCGCGACGAAGCCCCAGCCCTGCCCGCCGGGCCTGCGCGCCAGCGCCTCGGCCAGCGTCCGCCGGTTGCCGTTGATCCGCGCCCGCATCGAGGCCAGCTCCTCCCGCCAGTCGGCGCGCAGCGCCTCGTCCTCCAGCACCCCGCGCACCAGCGCCCCGCCATGATCGGGCGGCATCGAGTGCAGCGTCCGGTTGATCGCCTCCAGCGCCTCCTGCGCCGGCTTCCGCGCCTTCGGGTCCGCGAGGCAGGCAAAGGCCGCCCCCGCCCGGTCCCGGTAAAGCCCGAAGTTCTTGGAGCACGACACGGCGGCGAGCGACTCCGGCACGGCGCCCATCACCTGCCGCATCCCGGCGCAATCCGCCTCCCAGCCGTCGCCGAATCCGGCATAGGCCATGTCGAACACCGGCAGCCAGCCGCGCCGGGCGGCGATGCCCGCGATCTCCGCCCACTGCGCCGCCGTCGGGTCCACGCCGGTGGGGTTGTGGCAGCAGGCGTGCAGCACGACCGCATCCCCCGGCCCGAGCCGGTCCAGCGCCTCGGCCGCGCCCGCGAAATCCAGCCCCCGCCCGGCCGCGTCCAGCCACGGGTAGGAGGCGATCTCCAGCCCGTCCGCTCCGAACAGCTTGGGATGGTTCGGCCAGGTCGGCCGCGGCAGATGCACCCGCGCCCCCGGCCGCGCCAGCTTCAAAAGCCGCGAGAGCGTGTAGAGCGCCCCGGACCCCCCCGTCGCCTGGCACCGCGCCGCCTGCGCCGTCAGCGCCTCGCCCAGAACCTCGCGCCCCAGCAGGTCGCAGAACGTCAGGTCCCCGGCGAGTCCCACATAGGTCTTGGTGACCGTCGCCTCCGCCAGACGCAGCTCCGCCGTCCGCACGGCCCGCAGCACCGGCGTCTCGCCGCGCTCATCCCGGTAGACCCCGACGCCGAGGTCCACCTTGCCCTCTCGCGGATCCTCCCGGAACCGGCCCATCAGGGCGAGGATCACGTCCGGCTCCGACGCCGGCAGGCTCTCGAACATGGTCTAGTCCTCCAGCCGCCGGAACCCGGTCGGCGCCCCGTCGCTGCGCCGGATGCGCGCCACCGCCTCCGCCAGCGGCTCCACCGCGCAGGCCATGTGGTGAGCGTTGGCGTGCAGGAGCCGCGCCGCGTCCAGCATCACGCCCACATGCCCCTTCCAGAACACCAGATCCCCGCGCTGCAGCGCGTCGGGCGAAACCTCGGCCCCCAGCCCCGCCTGCATGTCCGAATCCCGCGGGCAGGCGAACCCCGCCGCCTGCCGCGCCACCTGGATCAGCCCGGAGCAGTCGATCCCCAGCCCCGAGTTCCCGCCCCACAGATAGGGCGTCCCGAGGAACCGCTCCGCGACCTCCACCCAGTCCGCCTCCGGCTTCCCCACAGGCGCCACGTGCTGCGCCGGAACCGCGCCCTCGGGCGTGACCAGCCAGCCGTCCCGGACCTCGCCGGCCAGTTCCGCGCCCATCGACAGCACGTCCACCGGCTTCGTCTTCAGATCGGCGGCGGGATAGAGGTTCGAGGTCCGCGCCCGCACCCGATGCGTGGCCGCGGCCGGCGCGCCCAGCCCCTCGGCAGGCACGAAGCCCACATACCCGTCCCGAACCGCCTGCCCCCAGGCGAGCCCGCCGGCCTCCTCCAGCACGTCGAACCCGGCGCCGAACAGCAACTCCGCCGCCAGTCCCTTCGCCCCGGGGCGGGACCACAGCGGCAGCACCCCGCGCACGACCCTGCGGCGCACGGGGGCGACGAAGCGCTCCGCCTCCACCACCCCCCGCAGCCGCTCGGCCGCGAGGTCGGGACGCGCCGGGGTCAGCCTCGGATCATGCGCGCTCATGACCGCCTCCGAGAACCTCGGCGCCGCCGATCCTTCCCGCCGGGACGCCGAGCCCGGACCCGCCTGCCGAAGACCCTGCGCCGCCGCTCATCCCCAGCGCTCCGAGATCACCTCGAACGCCGCCCGCACGCCCTGCGCCTCGCCCCCCTTGGGCCGCCCCGGCTTCGCCGCCGGCGTCCACCCGTAGACGTCGAAATGCGCGAAGCTCCGCGCCATCTCCACGAAGCGCCGCAGGAACAGGGCCGCGGTGATCGACCCTGCCATCCCGCCCGAGGGCGCGTTGTCGAGATCCGCGATCGAGGGCTCGATCTTCTCCTCGTAGCCGTCCCAGAACGGCAGCCGCCACAGCGGATCCTTCACCCGGACGCTCGCGGCGGCCAGCGCGCCCGCCAGCGCCTCGTCGTCGGTGTAGAACGGCGGCACCTCCGGCCCCAGCGCCACCCGCGCGGCGCCGGTGAGGGTGGCGAAGCACAGCAGCATCTCGGGCCGCTCCTCGTCGCCGACCGCCAGCGCGTCGGCCAGCACCAGCCGCCCCTCGGCGTCGGTGTTGTTGACCTCCACCGTCAGCCCCTTGCGCGAGGTCAACACGTCGCCCGGCCGGAAGGACGCCGCGGAGACCGCATTCTCCGCCGACGGGACCAGCACCCGCAGCCGCACCCGCAGCCCCGAGGCCATGACGATCCGCGCCAGCCCCAGCGCCTGCGCGGCGCCGCCCATGTCCTTCTTCATCAGCCCCATCGAGGCGCCCGGCTTCAGGTTCAGCCCGCCGGTGTCGAAGGCGATCCCCTTGCCCACCAGCGTGACCTTCGGCGCATCCTCGGGCCCCCAGGTCAGCGAGATCAGCCGAGGCTCCCGCCCTCTCGCCGCCGCCCGCCCGACCGCGTGGATCAGCGGGAGGTTCTGCGCCAGCAGGTCGTCGCCCACCACCGACGAGACCTCCGCCCCGTGCTCGGCGGCCAGCGCCCGCGCCGCCGCCTCGATCTCGGCCGGGCCCAGATGCTCGGCCGGGATGTCGATCAGCCGCCGGGTCAGCGCCACCCCGTCCGCGATCCGGTGCAGCCGGTCCGCATCCACCCCGGACGGGGCGACCAGCCGCGCCTCGGGCACGGACGCCGCCTTGTAGGCCGCGAACCGCGTGCGCGACAGCAGCCAGCCGAGCGCCGCCTCCTCCGCCCCCTCGGCCCCCTCCAGCGCATAGAGCCCGTCCGGCGCCGTCTCCCCGAACCGTCCGAAATCGAACCGCGACCGGGCGCGCGCCTTCGCGTCCCCCCAGCCGAACAGGACCGCGGCCACCGTCCCCTCCGGCGAGGGCAGCAGGCAGACCTGCCCCAGACGCCCCCGGAACCCGTTGGCCCGCGCCCAGGCGCCTTGCGTCGGCGGCAGCGCCTCCAGCGCCTCGTCCACGTCCGCCGAGGCCACCAGCCGCACCGGAACCGCGCCCTCCGCGCGCTCCGCCAGCCTGTCGGCCCGGGGCGGTCGGATCAGTTCGGCGGGGTCGAGGGGCGCATCAGGCATTCCGGCTCTCCTTCGGGACGGGGCCGACACCCTAGCCCAGCCCGCGCCCCGCGCAAGCCGCGCCTTGACCCGGCCCCGCGCGCTGGCGAAACCGGGGCTCCGGCCCCATATCAGGCCGAACCGCAGCACGGAGACCGCCATGCAGAGCCGCAGCCCATTCCTCGACGACATCTCGCGCCTGATGACCTCCGCCGCGGGCGTGGCCCAGGGCGCGCGCGCCGAGGCCGAGACCGCCTTCCGCGGCTTTCTCGACCGCTGGATGGCCGACAACAACTTCGTGACCCGCGAGGAATTCGACGCGGTGCGCGAGATGGCCGCGCTGGCGCGAGAGGAGAACGAGACCCTCAAGGCCCGCGTCGCCGCGCTGGAGGCGAAGCACGCCGGGGAGTGACCCCGGCGTCTCCCCGGCCCTCAGCGGGCCAGCACGTCCCGCCACTCGGGATGGTCGTGGAACTTCTTCGCCACATAGGTGCAGGTGGGCAGGATCCGCTCGCCGCTCGCGCGCGCGTCCTCCACCGCCTTCTCCACCAGCGCGGCGGCGGCGCCCTTGCCGCGGAAGGCGGGCGGCGTCTCGGTGTGATGCGCCACGAGGGCGCCGTCGCGGCGAATATAGAGCAGCTCGGCCTCATCGCCCTCGGGCGTGCGCATGACCCAGCGGCCGCGGTCGCCATTTTCCTCTCGGATGATCTCCATCGGGCTTCTCCATCGTTTGACCGCCGGACCGCGCCCGGCTATCACCGCGCAAGGTAGGCCCCGTAGCTCAGCTGGATAGAGCGGCCCCCTCCTAAGGGGCAGGTCGCAGGTTCGAATCCTGCCGGGGTCACCAGGACCTCCCCTTCCGCAGGCGCCGCGCCGGCTGTCGCGCATGTGGCTGCGGCGGCGCCCGCGGCGCGCTCCGGGGGAATCGCTTCTGGTTGAGGCCGCCCGACGGCTGCCGGCACGCGCTCCCGTCACCGGCCGCTCCCGGCAGATGGCTCGCACGGCGTCGTCCGACAGGCGCCCCACGCATCCCCGCGACGATACCCGCGGCCCCCCGCCGCCCTGGACACGCCGGCCGCGCGCCGCGGGCGCCGCCTCCGCCACGGGCGCACGGCCCGGCGCGGCGCCTCCGCCAAACTAAACGGCCCCGCGTGCGAGGCGGGGCCGTTCAGCCGTTCCGAAGACGCAACCCGTCAGACGGTCTTGTTCTTCTTCTTCTTCACCGACATCCAGAGCTTCTTGTTGGTCAGGTACAGCAGCACCGCCAGCACCGCCAGGAAGATGAAGTTGCGCACGCCGGCGGCCTTGCGCTGCTCCAGCTTCGGCTCCGCGGTCCACATCAGGAAGGCCGACACGTCCTTCGCCATCTGGTCCACCGTCGCCGGCGTCTCGTCGGCGTAGGTCAGCAGATCCTCCGACAGCGGCGGCGGCATCCCGATCCAGCCGCCCGGGAAGGCGTGGTTCTCGTAGAACACGGCCCCAGCCTGCTCCCGGATCTCGCCGGTGTAGCCGGTGAGCACCGCGTGGATGTACTCCGGCCCGCCCATGCCGTTCACGAGCTGGCTCAGACCCGTGCCGTAGGGCCCGTGGAAGCCCGCCCGCGCCTTCGCCATCAGGCTCAGGTCGGGCGCCCCGATGGAGGTGTTCGCCGGGAACTTGTCGAACGGCTTGCCCTCGCGGGTGTCGCCCGGCAGCGCGTCCTTCGAATTGTCCTCCACCTGGTACATGGCGGCGAAGGCCTCGATCTGAGCCTCGTCGTAGCCCGGTCCGCCCGGGTCTCCCAGCGTGCGGAACGAGATGTACTTCAGGCCGTGGCAGGCGGAGCAGACCTCGTTGAAGACCTGAAGCCCGCGCTGGAGCTGCTCGTTGTCGTAGGACCCGAGCGGCCCCTCGAACGAGAAGTCCACATCTTCGATGTGCCCGCCCTCGGCCGCGAAGCCGGAGACCGGGAGGAGGGCGGCGAGGGCCGCCGCGGCGAAAGCCTGTGCGATGCGCATTCTTGTACTCTCCTCCGCCGTCACTCGGCCGGGGTCCCGGACACGCCGGGCGTCTTGTCCACGGGGGCGCCCTTGCCGGCCATCATGCGATTGAAGTCCTCCTCGATGGTCGCGGGGATCGGCTTCGGCTTCTCGATGATGCCCAGCAGCGGCAGGATCACCAGGAAGAAGGCGAACCAGTAGATCGTCCCGATCAGCGAGATCGTGGGGATCGGCTCCTCCGGCGGCATGCCGCCGCACCACATCAGGATGAAGAAATCCAGCACGAACAGCCAGAAGAAGAACTGGAACCGCGGCCGGAAGCGCCCGGACCTGATCTTCGACGTGTCCAGCCACGGCACCAGCGCCATCACCGCGATGGAGCCGAACATCGCCAGCACGCCGCCCAGCTTCGAGTCGATGAAGAGGATCGGGAAGGTGATGGCGCGCAGGATCGCGTAGAAGGGCAGGAAGTACCACTCCGGCACGATATGCGCCGGCGTGGCGAGCGGGTTGGCCTCGATGTAGTTGTCCGGATGCCCGAGATAGTTGGGCATGAAGAACACCAGCGCCACGAACACCAGCAGGATCACCGCCAGGGCGAACAGGTCCTTGATCACGAAGTACGGCCAGAACGGAACGGTGTCCTTCTTGGCCTCGTCGATGGAGCCGCGCCGCACTTCCACGCCCGTCGGGTTGTTGTTGCCCGTGGAGTGGAAGGCCCAGATATGCACCGCCACCAGCGCCGCGATCACGAAGGGCAGCAGATAGTGCAGCGAGAAGAAGCGGTTGAGCGTGGGGTTGTCCACCGCGAACCCGCCCCACAGCCACTGCACGATGGGCTCGCCCACCAGCGGCAGCGCCGAGAACAGGTTGGTGATCACGGTCGCGCCCCAGAAGGACATCTGGCCCCAGGGCAGCACGTAGCCCATGAACGCCGTCGCCATCATGGCGAGGTAGATCAGGATGCCGATGATCCAGGTGATCTCTCGCGGCGCCTTGTAGGAGCCGTAGTACAGCCCGCGGAAGATATGGAAGTAGACCGCGATGAAGAACAGCGAGGCGCCGTTCGAATGCGCGTAGCGCAGCAGCCAGCCCGCGTTCACGTCGCGCATGATGTGCTCGACCGAGGCGAAGGCCATGTCCACATGCGGCGTGTAGTGCATGGACAGCACGACGCCGGTGGCGATCTGCAGCGCGAGGCAGAAGGTCAGGATGATGCCCCAGATCCACATCCAGTTGAGGTTCTTGGGGGTGGGGATCATCAGGGTGGAATAGATCATGCCCCCGATGGGCATGCGCGCGTGGAGCCAGCGGCCGAAGCCGGAACCGGGCTCGTAGGGCTCGTGGGGAATGCCAGCCATGTCGCTCTCCTCAGCCCAGCGTGATGGTGCCGTCGGCCATCTCGGCCAGCGGAATATGCAGGTTCTCGGGGGCCGGGCCGCGGCGGATGCGCCCGGCGGTGTCGTAGTGCGACCCGTGGCAGGGGCAGAACCACCCGCCGAAATCGCCCGCCTCGCCCAGCGGCACGCAGCCCAGGTGGGTGCAGACGCCGACCATCACCAGCCACTCGCCGGTCTGGTCCAGCGCGCGGTCCTCATCGGTCGCGGGCGCGTCGCCGGCGAGATTCGCGTTGCGCGCGATCGGATCCTTGAGGTCCCCCAGCGGCACGGCGCGCGCGGCGGCGATCTCCTCGTCGGTGCGGCGGCGGATGAACACCGGCTTGCCGCGCCAGCTGACGGTGAGCTGGGTGCCCGGCTCCACCACGCTCACGTCCACCTGGATGGAGGCGAGCGCCAGCACGTCGGCCGAGGGGTTCATCTGGTCCACCAGCGGCCACACCGCGGCCCCGACGGCCACGGCGCCGGCCACGCCCGTGGCGACGTAGAGGAAATCCCGGCGGGTCGGTTCGGATTCCTGGTCTGCGTGGGCCACTTCGTCCCCCTTCGCGTTCTTGTCGGTCCCCCCTCCGCGCTGCGGTCCGGCTGGCGCCTGTCGCGGCTGGCGGGACGAATATGCCGACGGCCCTTGAACGGACCGATCCGCCGCCCGATTAGCCGCCCCCACGTCCGAGGTCCAGAGACAGGGCGACGCAGAGACGCCGCAATTCCGTCGCAGGAGCGCTCGACCGGCGCTTGCAAGCGGATGAACAACCATCAACAGTGCCCAAGGCGCACCGCCCCATCGGAGACCCCGCTTTGTTCAGACCCTTGACCCTCGCCGCCGGCCTCGCGTTGCTCGCCGGCGCCGCACAGGCCCTCCCCGTCACGTTCCAGGCCAGCGGCGCCCCGCAGGTGGCGACCGGCGTGTTCGCCGCCGTGGACACCGTGGGCTTCAGCCTCACGTTCGACGACCAGCTCGGCCTCGCCACGCCGATGGGGCCGTACTTCACCTTCGCGGACCCGCCCTACGGGTCGAGCATCGCGGGCTCCGCGGGCGGAAGCCTCGTCTTCGCCGACACCCGGCCCGTCTCGGCCGTCGGCTTCCTGCGGGACATCGGTGTCGACGGAGGGCTCCCCTTCGGCGTGACGGACGGCGTCTACGATCTGATCCAGATCTCGGCGCCGCCCACGGCGCTCCCCGTCGGCGCCTCGCTGCAATGGGGGCTCATCGCCATCGGCGCGCCGGGCTGGCTGCCCGACGACCTCCTCGCGTTCGACTTCGGCGCGCCGCTGCCGCCGGGCGGGAAGTTCTTCCTGCTGGCCCAGCGGATCCTCTTCAGCGGCAACGGCGAACCGCCCGAGATCGAGGGCTCCGTCGCCCTGTTCCTGGCCGAAGGTCCGGCCGCCGCCGTGCCCCTGCCCGGCGCCGGCGCGCTCGCGGGCCTCGGCCTCGGCGCCCTCGGCCTCCTGCGGCGGCGCGCTACTCGGCGGCGTCCAGCCCCATGAACCCGCCGGACTGGCGCGCCCAAAGCTCGGAATAGAGCCCGCCGCGCGCCAGCAGGCCCTCATGGGTCCCCTCCTCCGCCACCCGGCCCGCATCCATCACCACGATCCGGTCCATGCGGGCGATGGTGCTCAGCCGGTGGGCGATGGCCACCACGGTCCGCCCCTCCATCAGCCGCTCCAGCGCCTGCTGCACCTCGGCCTCGGTCTCCGAATCGAGCGCCGAGGTCGCCTCGTCCAGCATCAGGATCGGCGCGTCCTTGAGAATCGCGCGTGCGATCGCCACCCGCTGGCGCTGCCCGCCGGACAGCTTCACCCCCCGCTCCCCCAGCCGCGCCGCATAGCCGGTGCGCCCGCCGAAATCCTCCAGCTCCTCGATGAAGTCATGGGCGGCGGCCATGCGCGCGGCCTCGTAGGCGGCCTCCGCCCCCGCATCGGGCCGCCCGTAAAGGATGTTGTCCATCGCCGATCGGTTGAACATCGCCGCGTCCTGCGTCACCAGCGCGATCTGGCGGCGCAGCGCGTCCTGCTCCAGCCCGCGGATATCCACGCCGTCCAGCGTCACGCAGCCCGTCTCGGGGTCGTACAACCGCAGCGCCAGCTTCATCACCGTGGACTTGCCCGCGCCTGACCGCCCCACCAGCGCCAGCTTCTCGCCGGGCGCGACGCGCAGGGTGAAGCCCTCCAGCCCGCCGCCCCGCTCCCGCTCCTGCCCGTACTGGAAGGTCACCCCCTCGAACGCCAGCGCGCCCTCCGCACGCCCCAGCGCCCGCGCCTCGGGCCGGTCCGGCAGCGCGTGGGGCGGCGAGAGGGTCCGAACCCCGTCCTCGATCACGCCGGCATTGGCGAACATCCCCATGGCGGTGAAGCTGATCCACCCCGACATCTGCCCGATCCGCAAGCTCAGCAGCCCCGCCAGCGCCACCGCCCCCGGCGTCCCCGTCCCCTGCGCCCAAAGCCAAAGCGCCGTCCCGATCAGCGTCAGCGGCAGCGTCCCCGCCAGCACCGCGATCACGGACCGATAGACCCAGGCCGTGCGCCCGAACTCGATCTTGGCGCGCCGCAGCCGCTCCAGGCTCGCGCGCGCATAATCCTCCTCCCGCCCCGAATGGGCGAAGATCTTGACCGTCTCCATATGCGAGATCGTGTCCACAAGCTGCCCCGAGAGCCCGGACTGCGCGTCCGCCCGCTCCCGCGCCTTGGCGCGCAGCCTCGGCAGCATCCACGCGATCCACGCGAGGTAGACCGCCAGCCACCCCGCCAGCCCCAGCGTCAGCCGCCAGTCCGCCGTGCCCAGCGCGAACAGCGCCGCGGCCATGGTCGCCAGCGCGAAGGACACGGCCTGCACGACCTCCGAGGCCAGCTCCGTCAGCGCCGTCCCCGTCTGCATCTGCTTGGCGGAGATGCGGCCGGCGTAATCGTCCTCGAAATACTTCATCGCCTGCCCCAGCGTATGCCGATGCAGACGGAAGACGGTCATGTGGAACATCCCCGGCTGAAGCGAGAACTGCATCAGGCCCGAGGAGATCATCACGCACACCGGCCGCGCCAGGAACACGAACAGCCCCGCCCCGATCAGGATCGTCCCCCGCTCCGCCAGGAACGCGGCCCGCGCGCCCGGCTCGGTCAGCCGCCCCGCCTCCGCGGAGATCAGGTCCACCGCCCAGGAGATCACCCAGGCCACGCCCACCTCGGCCCAGGCCAGCGCCACGTTGGCGAGGATGGCGGCGACGAACACGCCCCCCGCCCCGGCCAGCGCCCAGCGGCAGAAGGCCATGAACCCGGCCGGCGGAGGCCCTCCGGCGGGCGCGTTCGGATCGAACAGCCCCGCCACGCGCTGGATCAGTCGTTTGAGCATGACGCCCCATGATAGCGCGCCCCGCGCGCGTGACGAGCCGGAGCGGCGGGCGGCGGTTTTCCGTCCCCGCCGCCCCGGCCCTTAACCTTCCCGCAACATCTCAACCGATTCTCCCAACGATTCCAGCGTTGCGAAGATTGCGAAGTTTCCAGTGAAATTGCGTGCGTTTCGCTGCGAAACACCGAAGGCGCGTTTCGCAGGCTATTCCGCCGCCCGCGCCGGCCGCTCGTCCTCCCCCAGGAACCCGCCCGACTGCCGCGCCCAGAACCCGGCATAGAGGCCTCCCTGCTCCAGCAGCGCCTCATGCGTCCCGCTCTCGGCCACCCTCCCTTCGTCCAGCACCACGATCCGGTCCAGCCGCGCGATGGTGCTCAGCCGGTGGGCGATGGCGATGACGGTCTTGCCCTCCATCAGCCCGTGCAGCGCGTCCTGAATGGCCGCCTCCACCTCCGAATTCGAGCGCCGAGGTCGCCTCGTCCAGCACCAGGATCGGGGCGTCCTTCAGCACCACGCGCGCGAGGGCGATGCGCTGCCGCTGCCCGCCCGAAAGCTGCACCCCCCGCTCGCCCACATGGGCGTCGTAGCCCTTGCGCCCCTGCGGATCCTCCAGCCCGAGGATGAAGTCATGCGCGCTGACCCGGCGCGCGGCGGCGATCATCTCCGCCTCCGACGCCTCCGGCTTCCCGTAGAGGATGTTGTCGCGCACGGACCGATGCAGCAGCGAGGTGTCCTGCGTCACCATCCCGATGGCGTTCCGCAGCGAATCCTGCGTGACCCCGGCCACGTCCTGCCCGTCGATCAGGACGCGCCCGTCCTCCAGCTCATGGAAGCGCAGCAGCAGGTTGACCAGCGTGGACTTCCCCGCCCCCGATCGGCCCACGAGCCCCACCCGCTCGCCGGGCCGCAGCACGAGGTCCACGCCCTCCAGCCCCCCGGCCTCCTTCCCGTAGCGGTGGCGCGCGCCCTCGAACCGGATCTCGCCGCCCGTCACCGCGAGAGGCTTCGCCCCCGGCGCGTCCACGATCCGGTGGGGGTGGGAGATGGTCTCCATCCCCTCCCGGATGGTGCCCGCATGCTGGAAAAGCTGCGAGGTCACCCACATGATCCACCCCATCATCGAATTCAGCCGCAGCGTCAGCGCCGAGGCCGCCGCCACCGCCCCCACCGAGGCCGCCCCCTGCGCCCACAGCCACACCGCGGCGCCAACCGTCCCCACGATCAGCAGCCCGCCGGCGAAGGCGAGGCACACCGACATCAGCGTCAGCAGCCCCATCTCCCGCGAATCGCGCTCCCGCAGCTCGGCGATGGCCTCGCGCGCCAGGTCCAGTTCCCGCCCTGCATGGGCGAAGAGCTTCACCGTCTCGATGTTGGAATACCCGTCCACGATCTTGCCGGTGAGCGCGGAGCGCCCCTGCGACGAGGCCTCCGCCGCCGCCGCCATCTTCGGCACCAGCCAGCGCAGGATGCCGAGATAGACCAGCAGCCAAAGCAGGATCGGGATGGCGAGCCGCGGGTCGATCCCGCCCAGCACCAGCGCCGCCCCGGTGATGTAGGCGACGAAATAGGTGATCGCCTCCAGCGCCCCGTAGGCCGAATCCTCCACCGCCGGCGCGGTCTGCACGATCCGGCTGGCGATGCGCCCCGCGAAGTCGTTCTGGAAGAAGCCCACGGACTGCCCCAGCACATGCTGATGCGCCCGCCAGCGCACCAGCGCCACCGCGTTGACCGAAACCCCGAGGTTCAGCACCCCCATCTGCATCGCGATCGCCAGCGGCCGCAGCAGCAGGATCCCCAGCGCCGCCAGCGCCAGCTCCAGCCCATGCAGGGACCAAAGCGCCTCCGGCCCGCCCGAGGCGTCCAGCAGGTCCACCACCCGGCCCGCATAGTGGACGAGGCCCGTCTCGATGGCCGCGACCACCACCCCCAGCAGGACCACGGCCAGCATCGGCCCCCGCAGCGGACGCAGATGCGCGACCATGAAGGGCCAGTAGCGGGCGGGCGGGGTCCCGTCCTCATAGGGGGTGAAGGGATCGACGCGATCTCTGAGCCAGCGGAACATCGCGGCCTCCGGGGGATGGCTGGGGACCTCGCCCGAAAGGCGCGGCCGGAAGGTCAGGAGGCCGGTGAGGGCCGGGAAACAGGGAAACGCCCGGCGCGCCCGTATCCGGGGCGAGCCGGCGGCCTTGGGTATCGAGGCGCCGCCGCGGGCGCGGCCCCCGCTTTCGCAAGGGGCTCCGCGCTTGCGGCAACATATCCGGGAAACGTATCAGGTCAACGACAGCCAGGGAGGACCGCCCGTGACCGACGCCGCCACCCCCGCCGCGACCGAGCCCGTGGGCGAAGCGCAGAAGACCCGCGCCCACGCCTGGTTCCAGGAGCTCCAGTCCCGCATCGCCGCCGCCTTCGAGGGGCTGGAGGATGCGCAGGAGACCGGCCCCCACGCCCACCTCCCCCCCGGCCGCTTCGTTCGCAGCGAAACCCGCCGCGCCGGGGAAGGCGAAGGCGACCAGGGCGGCGGCCTCATGGCGGTGATGCGCGGAGGGCGGGTGTTCGAGAAGGTGGGCGTCAACGTCTCGGCCGTCCACGGCGTGCTGGGGGCGCAGGCGCAGCGCAGCCTGACCTCGCGCCGGGACATTCCGGGGCTGGCCGAGGACCCGCGGTTCTGGGCCTCCGGGATCTCCCTCGTCGCGCACATGCGCTCGCCGAAATGCCCGGCGGTGCACATGAACACGCGCATGTTCTGGACCCCGACCGCCTGGTGGTTCGGCGGCGGCGCCGACCTCAACCCGATGCGGGAGGACCCGGAGGACACCGCCTTCTTCCACGGCGTCCTGCAAGCCGCCTGCGACCGCCACGACCCGACCTACTACCCCCGCTTCAAGGCCTGGGCCGACGAGTACTTCTGGAACCGCCACCGGCAGGAGCCGCGCGGCGTCGGCGGCATCTTCTGCGACGACCTCTGCACCGGCGACTGGGAGGCCGACTTCGCCTTCATCCAGGACGTGGGCCGCGCCTTCCTCGACGCGTACCTGCCGATCACCGAGCGCCGCCGCCACGAGGACTGGACCCCCGAGGACCGCGAGCACCAGCTGATCCGGCGCGGCCGCTACGCCGAGTTCAACCTCGTCTACGACCGCGGCACCCGCTTCGGGCTGGAGACCGGCCACAACCCCGATGCGGTGCTGATGTCCCTCCCCCCCGAGGCGAAATGGCCGTGATCCGGCGCGTCCTGCTGCTGCGCGGGATCAATGTCGGCGGCTCCGGCCGGCTGGCCATGGCCGCGCTGCGGGCGACGCTGGAGAAGGCGGGCGCGCGGGAGGTCCGCACCCTGATCCAGTCCGGCAATGCGGTCTTCGGGCACCCGGAACCGGACGCGGACCGGCTGCGCCGCGCGATCTCCGACGCGGTGGCGGCGGAGCACGGCTTCCGCCCCGAGGCGGTGGTCCTGACGCCCGAGGCGCTGGCGGCGACGCTGGAAGCCGATCCCTTCCCGGACGCGGAGCCAAAGCGCGTCCACCTCTGGCTGTCCGCGGCCCCGCCCACGCCGCAGGCCGCCCGGCTGGACGCCCTCGCCTCCCCCTCCGAACGCTGGGCGGAGGCCGGCGGCGCGCTCTGGCTCTCGGCGCCCGACGGGATCGGACGCTCGAAGCTTGCGGCGGGGATGGAGCGGGCTCTGGGCGTTCCGGCCACGGCCCGGAACCTCGACGTGCTGCGACGGCTCCTCGCGGCGGCGACGCCGGAGGCCGCGCGATGACCGGGGCGAAGGACTGGGTCGCCCCCTCGCTGGAGGCGTTCTACCGCCTCGCCGACGCGGCGCCGGCCACGGCCCGCAACCTTGACGTGCTGCGATGGCTTCTGGCGGCCGCGACGCCCGAGGCCGCGCGATGAGCGGCGCGAAAGACTGGGTCGCCCCCTCGCTGGAGGAGTTCGACCGCCTCGCCGACGCCGCGATGGAGGCCCTGCCCGACTGGGTCCGCCAGGCCGCCGGCCGCTTCGCGCTCCGCATCGCCGATTTCGCGGATGAGGGTATCCTCGCCGAGATGGGCATCGAGGACCCGTTCGAGCTGACCGGCCTCTACGACGGCGTGCCGCTCATCGACCGCTCGGCCGACGACCTCCCCGGCCCGCCGGACACCGTCTGGCTCTTCCGCCGCCCGATCCTGGAGGAGTGGATCGACCGCGGGGACGTGCCGCTGGGCGCCCTCGTGGCCCATGTGCTGGTCCACGAGCTCGCCCACCATTTCGGCTGGTCGGACGACGACATCGCCGCCATCGACCCGTGGTGGGAATAGTCAGCCGAGCGTCGGCCCCCGCGCCCGCCGCGCCTCGTCATGCTTGAGGCCGAGCTGCCGCTCCCGCCAGATGATGAGGATGCCCGCCAGCGTCACCAGCCCCGCGCCCGAGATCACCAGCCAGGTCGGCGCCTCGCCGAACACGAACCACCCGACCGCGATGGCGAGCACCATGGAGACGTATTCGAACGGCGCGATCACCGCCGCCTCCGCATAGCGGTAGGAGGACGTCAGCAGGATCTGCCCCACGCCCCCCGCAAGCCCGCCGGTGCACAGCAGCAGCATCTGCCCGGCGTTCGGCGTGACCCAGGCGAAGGGCAGCGTCAGCGCCGTCATCAGGGTGGAGGCGAGGGTGAACCAGAACACGATGGCCGCCGTCGTCTCGATCTTCGACAGCCCCCGCACGAAGGTCTGCGCCAGTCCCATGAACACCGCCGCGCTGAGCGCCGCCAGCGCGCCCAGCGCCTCGGACGCGCCCGCCGCGGGATCCCCGAGCGCCGTCAGCCGCGGCAGCATCACCAGCAGCACCCCCGCGAAGCCCAGCGCCAGGGCGGCCATGCGGTAGAGGCGGATGCGCTCGCCCAGGAACAGCGCGGCGAAGAGGGTGATGAACAGGGGCGCCGCATAGGTGATCGCCACCACCTCGGTCAGCGGCAGCAGGCCGAGCGCGGTGAACATCAGCCCCATGGCGCAGACGCCCGCCAGCGCCCGCCACACATGCCCCAGCGGCCGGTTGGTATGCAGCGCCCGCGGGAAGTCCCCCCGCCAGGCCAGCCACACGAAGATCGGGATCAGCGCGAGGAAGGACCGGAAGAACAGCATCTCCCCCACCGGGATCGCGTCCCCCAGCGCCTTGATGGAGCTGGTGAGCCCCATCAGCACAGCCACGGAACACACCTTGAGCAGGATCCCGCGTGAGGGGATTGAGGCGGGCGGCGTCGGTCATAAGGGATCCTTGCGGTTCGCATCCCTTGTAGGCGCCGCGCGGCCCTCGCGCCAGTGGGGCCTTCCGCGCGGCTGCCGCCCGCGCTAGACGGGCGGGGAAGGAGATCCTGCCCATGCCGTTCAACAGCTTCGGACGCCTCTTCCGCTACACCACCTGGGGCGAGAGCCACGGCCCCGCGCTCGGCGCCACGGTGGACGGGGTCCCCCCGGGGGTCGAGGTGTCGGAGGAGGCGCTCCAGGTCTGGATGGACCGCCGCAAGCCCGGCCAGTCCCGCTACACCACCCAGCGGCGGGAGGAGGACCGGGTGCGCATCCTCTCGGGCGTGTTCGAGGGGCGCACCACCGGCACGCCGATCCAGCTGATGATCGAGAACACCGACCAGCGGTCCAGGGACTACGGCGACATCGCCGAGAAATTCCGCCCCGGCCATGCCGACATCGCCTACTGGCGCAAGTACGGCATCCGGGACTACCGGGGCGGCGGCCGGGCGTCCGCCCGTGAAACCGCCGCCCGCGTGGCCGCCGGGGGCATCGCCCGCGCGGCGCTGGCGGCGCTGGCCCCCGGCCTGACCCTCCGCGGCGCGCTGGTGAAGATGGGCCGGCACGAGGTGGACCGCGCCCGCTGGGACTGGGACGAGGTCGCCCCGCAACCCCTTCTGGGCCCCCGACGCCGGGGCGGCCGAAGACTGGGCCGGGTATCTCGACGCCCTGCGCAAGTCCGGCGACAGCGTCGGCGCGGTGATCGAGGTCCACGCCTCGGGCGTGCCGGAGGGCCTCGGCGCCCCGGTCTACGCCAAGCTCGACACCGATCTGGCGGCGGCGATGATGTCGATCAACGCCGTCAAGGGCGTGGAGATCGGCGAGGGCATGGCGGCGGCGGAACTCACCGGCTCCCAGAACGCCGACGAGATCTTCATGGGCAACGACGGCAAGCCCCGCTTCTCCTCCAACCACGCGGGCGGGATCCTGGGCGGCATCTCCACCGGGCAGGACGTGGTGGTGCGCTTCTCGGTGAAGCCGACCTCCTCGATCCTCGCGCCCCGCAAGACCATCGACAAGCGGGGCGCCGAGACCGAAATCGTCACCAGGGGCCGCCATGACCCCTGCGTCGGCATCCGCGCCGTGCCGGTGGGCGAGGCGATGATGGCCTGCGTGCTGCTCGACCACATCCTGCTGAACCGGGGCCAGACCGGCTCCGCGCCCGGTGAGACGCTGGGGAGGATCGGATGACGCCCGCCGCCCTGATCTTCGACGTCTTCGGCTCGGTGGTGGACTGGCGCACGGGCGTGGCGCGGGAGGCCGAAGCCGCCTTCGCGCGCGTCGGCGCCGAGGCGGACCCTTGGGCCTTCGCCGACGCCTGGCGGCGGGAATACGATCCCTCCATGTCCCGCATCCGCGACGGGGGCCGCGGCTACGTCCCCCTCGACGACCTGCACCGCGAGAATCTGGACGTGGTCCTCGACCGCTTCGGCCTCTCCGCCCGCTTCGACGACGCCGCGCGGGACGACCTGACCCGCGCGTGGGAGAAGTTGCCCCCCTGGCCCGACGCGGTGGACGCGCTGACCCGCCTCAAGGCCCGCGCAGTCGTCGCGCCCTGCTCAAACGGCTCCATCGCGTTGATGACCCGGCTCGCCAAGTTCGGCGGCCTGCCCTGGGACTGCATCCTCGGCGCCGAGATCGCGCGGGACTACAAGCCGAAACCGGAGGTCTATCTCGCCTCCGCCCGCGCCCTGCGCCTCCCGCCCTCCGAGGTGATGATGTGCGCCTGCCACAACGACGACCTCGCCGCGGCGCGGGATGCGGGGCTGAAGACGGCGTACTGGCCCCGCCCGGACGAATGGGGCCTGGGCCGGCGGATCGAGGCGTCTTCGGCCTGGGACGTGGTGGCCGACGACATGGCCGACCTCGCCGCCCGCCTCGGCGCCTGACCGCCGTTTCGCGGGCGAAACCCGGCCGGGGCGCCGCGCCGGCCGTCGCGCCTCTGGGCTCCGCGGCGCCCGCGGCGCGTTGCAGGCCAGGGGGCGGGAGGGCCGGCGACCGCGGATCCCCGCCGTCGCGACAGGCGGCGGCAGCCAGACCGCGCCCGGCCCGCAGCCCGCGGCGGGCGCCCCATCCCCCAGAGGCGTAACCTCCGCGCCGCGGCCTGGCCCAACGGGAGGCGAGGGCGCAGCCCGAAGCCGACGGGCGGGAGACGCCCTCAGGGCCTGCGGAAGGCCGCCGCCAGTTCCACATGCGCCGACCAGCGGAACTGGTCCACCGGCAGCGCCCAGTCCAGCACGTAGCCCCCGTCCGCCAGGATCCGGGCATCGCGGGCGAAGGTCTCGGGGTTGCAGCTCACGGCCGCGAGCCGGCGGACCCCGCTCCTCGCCAGCGCCTCGCACTGCGCCTTCGCCCCCGCGCGCGGCGGATCGAAGGCGACCGCGTCGAAGGGCCGAAGCTCCTCAGGCGTCAGCGGGCGGCGGAACAGGTCCCGCGCCTTCGCCTCCACCTTCTTCAGCCGTCCCCCCGCGCCGCGCCAGGCCGCCGTCAGCGCCGAGACATGGGCCGGGTCCGCCTCGAACGCCGAGACCTCCGCCCGCCCCGCCAGCGGCAGCGAGAACGTCCCCATCCCGGCGAACAGGTCCGCGACCCGCCCGGCCCCGTCGCCCGCCGCCTCCAGCACCGCGGCCACCAGGGCCCGCTCCCCCTCCGGCGTCGCCTGCAGGAACGCGCCCGGCGGCGGCGCCGCGCGCGTCTCGCCGAACCGAAGCTCGGGCTGGCGGGGGGCGGCCACCGGCTCCCCCTCCCAGCTCAGCCGCGCGAACCCCGCCCGCGCCGCGATCTCCGCAAGCTGCACCCGCCGCCCCGCATCCAGCGGCTTGCCCCCGGTGGCGTCCACGTCGAGCCCGACCTCGGTGGCGGCGACGGCGAACTTCATCTCCCCCTTCCGCGAGCCGCCGACGGAGGCCAGCTCCCCCAGCGCCTCGCGGCAGCCGACGATGTCGGGATGAACCAGCAGGCAGGTCTCCGTCTCCACGATCCGCGCATCGCGCCGCGCGTGGAAGCCGACGGTGGCCCCTGCGCGGGTCCGACGAACCGAGTAGACCGCGCGCCGCCGCGTGCCGGCAGGCGAGGTCGCGGTGGGGCGCACCTCGCACTCCAGCCCCTCGGCCGCCAGCGCCTCCACCACCCGCGCCCGCTTCCATGCCGCGACGAACGGATCGGCCGCATGTTGAAGCGAGCACCCCCCGCAGGTCCCGAAATACGGACAGGGCGGCGGCGCTCGGTCGGGCGAGGGACGCAGGATCTGCGGCGTCTCCATCCGTCCGGCGGAGACGATCCCCTCCACCAGCTCTCCGGGAAGCGCGAGGGGAACGAACGTCCCGCCATCGGCGGTAACGCCGTCGCCGTGCCGGCCGAGGCGGACGATCTCCAAAGACGCCTCTGCGTCGGGCATGGTCATTCCGATCTCAGTGCCGCGATCAGGAATTCCCGGGCCCCGGCCCCGCCCGCGATGGGGCTCGCATCCTCGTGGGTGGGAGTCCAGCCTTGTTCGATGAGGAACTCCCGGATGCGGGCTCGGACGCGGGCATGGACCTCGGGGTCCCGCACCAGTCCGCCGCGGCCGATGGCGGCGCGCCCCGCCTCGAACTGCGGCTTGATGAGGGCGACGAGCGTCGCCCCCGGCCGCGCCAGCGCCAGCGCCGGCGGCAGCGCCTTCTCCAGGCTGATGAAGGAGAGGTCCGAGACGATCCAGTCCGGCGCCGGCAGCCCCGGCGGCAGATCGCGCGCGTTCACCCCCTCGAGGCTCACCACCCGCGGATCGGCGGCAACGCGCGGATGAAGCTGCCCATGCCCCACATCCACCGCATGAACCCGCGCGGCGCCCCGCGCCAGCAGCACCTCCGTGAACCCGCCGGTGGAGGCGCCGAGGTCCAGCGCCTCCCCCCGCGGGGTCAGCCCGAAGGCGTCGAGCGCATGCAGGAGCTTCGGCGCGGCGCGCGACACCCAGGGCAGCGGATCCTCCGCCAGCGAGATTTCCGCCCCCGCCCGCGGCCGGGCCGAGGCCCGCGCGGCCCTCTCCCCGTCCACCCGCACGGCGCCGGCCTCGATCAGCGCCTGCGCGCGCGCCCGGCTCGGCGCGAGGCCGAGGTCCACGAGAGCCTGGTCGAGACGGGGTCGGTCGGTCATGGCGCCGGAATGGGGCCGTTCGCGGCGCAGGTCAATCGGCGGAGGCGCCGCGCCGGCCGTCGCGCCTCTGGCTTCGCGCCCGCCCGCGGCGCGCGGCAGACGTCGCGCGGGAGGGCCGGCGCGGACCCTCGGACGGATTCGCCCGGATGGGAGGCGGAAACCCCGCGACCGGAGGCCTCCGCTCGGCGGTAGAAGGCGCGGTACGGGCCGTCGGGAACCGCAGGGCTCGCTCCAGCGCGAAGGCGCGCCAGCCAGACTGCGCCACGCCCGCAGCCCGCGGCGGGCGCCCCGCCGGCCGCAGGCGGACCCTCTGCGCCGCGGCCCCGCCCAACGGGAGGCGAGGGCGTCAGCCCGAAGCCGACGGGCGGGAGAACTCCCGCCGGTAAGGCGCGCCCTCAGACCCTCGCGGGCTGCTGCACGTAGGTCTCGTCCAGCGCGTAGCCGGCGGAACGCACCGTGCGGATCGGGTCCCGGTCCCCCCGTCGGTTGATCGCCTTCCTCAACCGCCCGACATGCACGTCCACCGTGCGGATCTCCACGTACACGTCCCGCCCCCAAACCAGGTCCAGCAGCTGCTCGCGCGAGAACACGCGCCCCGGCCGCTGCATCAACGTGTCCAGCAGCTTGAACTCCGTCGGCCCCAGATGCAGGTCCCGTTCCCCCCGCCGCACCCGATGCGCCTGCCGGTCCAGCAGGATGTCCCCGAAGGTCGCCACATCCCCCGCCAGCGTCGGGCGCGAACGCCTCAGCACCGCCCGGATCCGCGCCAGCAGCTCGGTCATCGAGAACGGCTTGGTGAGGTAGTCGTCCGCCCCGGTCTCCAGCCCCCGGATCCGGTCGTCCTCCTCCCCCCGCGCCGTGAGCATGATCACCGGCGTGTCCTTCACCTCGGTCCGCGCCCGGATCTGGCGGCAGATCTCGATCCCCGAGACATGCGGCAGCATCCAGTCCAGCAGGATCAGGTCCGGCTTCTCGTCCTCGATGGCGAAGAGCGCCTCCTCCCCGTCGGTCACGAGGCTGATCCTGTAGCCCTCCTTGGTGAGGTTGTATTCCAGCAGCGCGCAGAGGGACTCCTCGTCCTCGATCACCATGATGCGCGCGGTCATCGGCCAGTCCCCGCCTTCGCCGCCGTCACGTCTCCGGCGCCCCCTCGGGGGCCTCCTCGATCTCCTCGGCCGAGCCGTAGCCGCGGCGGCCGCGCGGACGCTCCGCGGTCAGGGGCTCGCCCTCCACCACGTAGTAGGTCATCTCCGCGATATGGGTGGTGTGGTCCCCGATCCGCTCCAGGTTCTTGGCGATGAACAGGCAGTGCGACCCCAGCGTGATCGTGCGCGGATCCTCCATCATGTAGGTCACCAGCTCACGGAACATGGAGTTGTAGAGCTCGTCGATCTCCACGTCCTTGCGCCACACCGACACCGCCAGCGCCGTGTCGCGGGAGGTGAAGGCGTCCAGCACCTCCGAGAGCTGCTTGTGCGTCGCCCGCCCCATGCGGATCAGCGAGGGCGTGAGCGGCATCGGCCGCTCCCGCGACAGCTCGATCCCCCGCCGCGCGATGGACTTCGACAGGTCCCCCACCCGCTCCAGCGTCGCCGAGATCTTCATGGCCGCCACCAGCAGGCGCAGGTCCATGGCCACCGGGGCGCGGAGCGCGATGACCCGGATGATCATCTCCTCCACCTCGATCTCCAGCCGGTCGAGCCGGCGGTCCCGCTGCACCACCTCCTCAGAGAGCGCGGCGTCGCGGTTGGCCACGGCCTCCAGCGCCTGATCCAGCATCTCCTCGGCCAGCCCGCCCATTTCGGCGAGCTTGGCGCGCACGCCCATCAGCTCCTCGTCGAACGCCGAGACGATGTGGCGGCCGGACTCGATATTGCCCATGACGGAATCCTTTCGGGCCGGAACGCTCAGCCGAAGCGGCCGGTGATGTAATCCTGCGTCCGCTGGTCGGACGGATTGGTGAAGATCCGGGTGGTGTCGTCGTATTCCACCATCACGCCCAGGTGGAAGAACGCGGTCTTCTGGCTGACGCGCGCCGCCTGCTGCATCGAATGGGTGACGATCACCACCGAATAGCTCTGGCGCAGCTCGTCGATCAGCTCCTCCACCTGCGCGGTGGCGATGGGGTCGAGCGCCGAGCACGGCTCGTCCATCAGCAGCACCTCGGGCGCCGTGGCGATGGCGCGCGCGATGCACAGGCGCTGCTGCTGGCCCCCCGACAACCCGGTGCCGGGCTTGTCGAGCCGGTCCTTCACCTCGTTCCAGATCGCGGCCTTGCGCAGCGCCTGCTCCACGATATCGTCGAGGTCCTTCTTCTTCGCCGCCAGCCCGTGGATCTTCGGCCCGTAGGCCACGTTGTCGTAGATCGACTTCGGGAACGGGTTGGGCTTCTGGAACACCATGCCCACGCGGGCCCGAAGCTGCACCGGGTCCACGGCGGGGGCGTAGATGTCCTCCCCGTCCAGCTCGATCCGCCCTTCCACCCGCGCGATGTCGATGGTGTCGTTCATGCGGTTGAGGCAGCGCAGGAAGGTGGACTTGCCGCAGCCCGAGGGGCCGATGAAGGCCGTCACGGTCTTGTCCAGCAGGTCCACGCTCACGTCCTTGATGGCGTGGGTGGTCCCGTAATGGACCTGCACGTCCGAACAGGCGAACTTGGTCTCGTGGCGCACGGTCCGGGCGGCAACCTTGTCGTCATACATGTCGGACATCTCCGGGCTCACCAGCGGCGCTCGAAGCGGCGGCGCAGGATGATGGCGATCAGGTTCATCGCCAGAAGGAAGATCAGCAGGACGATGATCGCGCCCGAGGCGCGCTCGACGAAGGCCGGATCGGCCCGCTGGGTGAAGTTGAAGACCTGGACCGGCAGGCCCGTGGCCGGCTCGAAGAACCCCTCCGGCGGGGCGGAGGGATAGTCGCGCACGAAGGCCACCATCCCGATCAGCAGCAGGGGCGCGGTCTCGCCCAGCGCCTGCGCGAGGCCGATGATGGTCCCCGTCAGGATCCCCGGCGCAGCCAGCGGCAGCACATGGTGGAACACCGCCTGCATCTTGGACGCGCCCACCCCCAGCGCCGCGTCGCGGATGGACGGCGGCACCGCCTTCAGCGACGCGCGGGTCGCGATGATGATCGTCGGCAGGGTCATCAGCGTCAGCACCAGCCCGCCCACGATGGGCGCCGAGTTGGGAAGGTGCATCCAGTTGATGAAGATCGCCAGCCCCAGGATGCCGAACACGATGGAGGGCACCGCCGCGAGGTTGGAGATGTTCACCTCGATCACGTCCGTCCAGAAGTTCTTCCTGGCGAACTCCTCCAGGTAGATCGAGGCCGCGACCCCGATCGGCAGCGCCAGCACCAGCACGATCAGCATCATGTAGGCCGAGCCGATCAGCGCCACCCCCAGCCCCGCCGCCTCGGGCCGGTTCTCGGACGCATCGGGGTTGGTGATGAAGTCCCAGTTGAAGCGCTTCTCCATCACGCCCCGCGCCACCAGCTCATCGGCCGCGTTGAGCTGGCTCTCGTCCACCTTCGCATCCAGCGCCGCGCTCTCGCGCGTCACGTTCCCCTTCAGGTACTGGTCGATGCGGGCGTTGGTCAGGACCTCGAACTCCACCGTCTCCCCGATCTGGTCGGGGTTGGCGATGACGTAGTCCCGCAGCCGGGCGTTGGCGGCGCCCGAGACCATCTGCGCCAGCAGCGCCGGCGTCAGCTCGTCCGCGCCCTGGGCCTCCAGATCCTCCGCCAGCGCGGTCAGCGAGGCCTTGATGATCCCGTCGTAGGAGAAGGTCAGCACCTTCGCCAGATCCTTCGGATCCCGGGTCCCCTGCGGGTCCAGCGTTGCCGGGTCCAGGTGGATCTCCACGTCCATGTAGGTCTGCTGGAAGGCCGGCAGCCCCTGCGCGAGGATCGAGACCAGCAGCACCACCAGCGCCGCCACCCCCGCCAGCACGGCGCCCAGCCCGTAGAGGCGGAAGCGACGCTCCGCGGCATGGCGCTTTTTCGTGCGCGGATCGGGCCGGCTCAGGGACTTGCGCCCCGCGGCGCCGGGAACGGCTGCATCGGTCATTCGTACTGCTCCCGGTACTTGCGGACGATATACAGCGCCAGGACGTTCAGCCCCAGCGTGATGACGAAGAGGGTGATCCCCAGCGCGAAGGCCACCAGCGTCTCCGGGGAGTTGAAGTCCGTGTCCCCCGTGAGCTGCGAGACGATCTTCACCGTCACCGTGGTCATCGCCTCGAACGGGTTGACGTCCAGCCGCGCCGCCGCCCCCGCCCCCAGCACCACGATCATGGTCTCGCCGATGGCGCGGGACGCGGCCAGCAGGATCGCCCCCACGATCCCCGGCAGCGCGGCGGGCATGATCACCTCCCGCACCGTCTCGGAATGGGTGGCCCCCAGCCCCAGCGACCCGTCGCGCATGGACTGCGGCACCGCGTTGATGATGTCGTCCGACAGCGACGACACGAACGGGATCAGCATCACCCCCATCACCAGCCCCGCCGTCAGCACCGAGGCCGAGCTCGACCCCAGCCCCAGCGGCTGCGCCAGCCAGTCCCGCAGCAGCGGCCCCACGGTGATCAGCGCGAACAGCCCGTAGACGATGGTGGGGATGCCCGCCAGCACCTCGATCGCCGGCTTCGCCACGCTCCGCAGCCGGGGCGAGGCGTATTCCGCCAGGTAGATCGCCGCGAACAGCCCGATGGGCGCCGCCACCGCCAGCGCGATGAAGCTGATGTAGAGCGTGCCCCAAAGCAGCGGCAGGATCCCGAGCTGCGAGTCCCCCCGGAAGTTCGAAGACCAGGTCAGCCCGAAGAAGAAGTCCTGCCACGGGTACTGGTTGAAGAAGCGCGCCGTCTCGAACACCATCGACAGCACGATGCCCACGGTGGTCAGGATCGCGATGGAGGAGCACGCGATCAGCAGCCCCGTCACCATCGTCTCGACCGAGTTGCGGGCCCGGAAGTCCCGCCCCGTCCGCCCGTAGGTCACCGCCAGCGCGGCCAGCGCCGCCAGCGCCGCCACCACGTAGAGCACGCCCGGCGGCAGCCCGATGAAGCTGACCGCGAAGCCGCCCAGCACCACCACCGCCAGCCCCGTCAGCAGCGTCGCCAGCGCCACGTTCCAGCCGTGGTACCCGAGCAGCGAGTGAAGGGAGCTGAGGTTCCCGCCCGCCGAGGCGGCGGCCCGGCGGCGTCCCATCACGTAGCCCGCTCCCGCGGCGACGATCAGGAAGACGAAGAATATCGTGGCGCTCATTGGTTCGGTCCGACCCCTCGGAGAAAGGGAAGGCGGCGCGCTGGCCGCCTTCCCCCGTTCGCGGGCCGCGTATAGCGCGGCCGGCTCATGACGTCACTCGGCGCCCATGGTCTCTTCGGTCTCGATCATCTCCTGGGTCGCGGAGAGCTCGGGGTCCGACACCAGGCCGTAGTTGGCGAGCGGGCCGTTCGGGCCGGCCACCGCGTCGGACACGAAGAACGAGGCGTACTCCTTCAGGCCGGGGATCGTGCCGATATGCGCCTTCTTCACGTAGAAGAACAGCGGACGGGACACCGGGTACTCGCCCGTGGAGATGGTCTCGGTGGAGGGCGCGACGCCGCCCATGGTCGCGACCTTCAGCTTCGCGGTGTTGTTCTCGTAGAACGCGAGGCCGAACACGCCGATGCCGTTGGGGTTGGACTCGATGCGCGCCAGCGTCTCGGTGTAGTCGCCGTCGATGTCCACCGCGCGGCCGTCGTCGCGGACCGCCATGCAGGCCTTCTCGGCGGCCTTCTCGTCCATGCCGGTCGCGACCATCGCCTCGACGGCGCCGGCGCCCTCGCAGCCCTGCAGCAGGACCTTCTCCTCGAAGACCTCGCGGGTGCCGTGCTTGGTGCCGGGGATGAAGGCCTGGATCTCGACGTCGGGCAGCGACGGGTCGATCTCGGACCAGTTGGCGTAGGTGTTGTCCACCAGCTTGCCGTCCACCACGACCTGCTTGGCCATGGCGTGATACCACTGCTCGGGCGTGAACTCGGTGAACTCGGGGCCGTCGATCTGGCTGGCGAAGACGATGCCGTCATAGCCGATGCGGACCTCGATGATGTCCTCGACGCCGTTGGCGGCGCAGGTCTCGATCTCGAAGTCGCGGATCTTGCGCGAGGCGTTGGCGATGTCGATGGTGTTCTCGCCCACGCCCTCGCAGAACTTCTTCAGTCCGGCCGAGGAGCCGCCCAACTCGACCACCGGGGTCGGATAATCGAAGTTCTCGCCGAAGGCCTCGGCGACGATGGAAGCGTAGGGCAGCACGGTCGAGGAGCCGGCGACCGAGATCTGGTCGCGCGCGGACGCCGCGCCGGCGGCCATGACGCCGGCCACGGCCAGCGCGATGAGGTTGGTGGCTTTCACGGGTGATCCCTCCGTTATCCATCGGGCCGGGACGCGCGGTTTCAGGCGCAGACCTGGCCGCCGGGGGGTCGCCCCCGGCGCGGGGCAAGCGATAGGCGGGCCGGAAGCGGGACGCACGGCAAGGTTTTGTGACAGTCCAAGCCGCTGAAAACGCTGCGTTTTCTCCAATTGCAACGATCCCGCCGCACACGTCTCCCCGGAACGCGGCGCGGCGGCCCCGCCAAGGGCCGCCGCAGACGTTAAGCGTCAGTGAACGCTAGACAAATCCGAGACCAGTCGGTCCCAGCGGGGGCGCACCTTCTCCAGGTTCCGCGCCTTGATCGGCCCGAATCCCTTCACCTCGAGCGGCAGCAGCAGCGCCTCCCGGCAGGTCTGCTCGGTGGCCGGAGACAGCCGCTCGGCCACCAGCGCGCACAGCCGCTCCACCTCCCCGATCAGGGCGTGCTCGGATCGCCGCTCCTCCGTCCGCCCGAACGGGTCCAGCGGCCGTGCCCCGCAGCCCCTTCATCCGGGTGAGCACCGCGAAGGCGTTGTCCATCCACGGCCCGAACTTGCGCTTGCGCGGCCGCCCCGACACCGGGTCGATCTTCGCGAGCATCGGCGGCGCGAGGTGGTAGGACACCTTCGCGTCCCCCGCGAAGTCCCGCTTCAGCTTCGCCTGCCAGTCCGGGTGGCGATGCAGGCGCGCGACCTCGTACTCGTCCTTGATCGCCATGGTCTTGTGCAGCGCCCGCGCCGCGAGGCGCGACAGGTCCCGCCGCCCCGGCCAATGCCGCTCCTCCGCGGCCTCCACCTTCGCCAGCGTCTCCCGGAAGCGCCGCGCATAGCGGGCGTTCTGGTAGTCGGTCAGGTAGGCCTCGAACCGCGCGACCAGCGCCGGATAATCCTCGGTCTGCCACGACGGGCAGCTTGCGCTCCCCCGCCGCCGCCTCGGCCCGCGCCGCGTCATGGTGCAGCCAGCGCCCCCAGCGGAAGGCGGCGAGGTTCATCTCCACCGCCGCCCCGTTCAGCCGGATCGCCCGCTCGATCGCCTCCGGCGACACCGGCAGCGCGCCGCGCCTGCGAGGCCACGCCCACCAGCATCAGGTTCGCGCCCATCCCGTCGCCCACCAGCGCCTCGGCCAGGTGGCGCACGTCATGCACCTCCACCCGCCCCTCGCCCAGATGGCCCGAGAGGCGCGAGGCCAGCTGCCCCGCATCCGGCCGCGCCTCGGGGTTGCGCGTGAAGAGCGGCAGCGGCTCCACCGCCCCGTTCGCCACCGCGCGCCCCTTGCCAGGGTCGATCAGCGACAGCGCCTCGTCGCCCGCGCCCACCAGCATGTCGCACGCCAGCAGCAGCGACCCCGTCCCGCGCCCGACCCGCGCGGGCCGGTCATCCAGCGGCTGCGGCCCGATCTGGAGATGCGACTGCACCGCCCCGTTCTTCTGGCTCAGCCCCGTCTGGTCCAGGGCCAACGAGTGCAACCCCTCCAGCCGCGCCGCCATGCCCAGCACCGCGGCCACCGTCACCACGCCGGTCCCCCCGATCCCGGTGATGACCGCCGCGTAATCCTCCGCCGGCGCCAGCCCGGGCGCGGGCAAAGCCTCCTCCGGCGGGTTCTTCCTGATGCCCTTCTTCCCCAGCAGAGGGTCCGTCTCCGCCCCCTCCACCGTCACGAAGGAGGGGCAGAACCCCTCGATGCACGAATAATCCTTGTTGCACGCGGTCTGGTCGATCTCGCGCTTCGTCCCGTAGGGCGTGTCCAGCGGCTTCACCGCCACGCAGTTGGACTGGATCCCGCAATCCCCGCAGCCCTCGCAGACCAGCGGGTTGATCACCGCCCGCTTCGCCGGATCCGGGAACTTCCCCCGCTTCCTGCGCCGCCGCTTCTCCGCCGCGCAGGTCTGCACGTAGAGCAGCACGGTGGTCCCCGGCTCCTCCCGCAGCTCGGTCTGCACCAGCATGTGCTCGGCCCGGTCGCGGAACGTCACCCCCTCGGACGGCCACCGCCCCGTGCCCTTCGTCCCCTCCACGTCGTCCGAGACGACGACCACCTTCCGCGCGCCCACCGACAGCACCTGCCCCGCCACCTCCGCAGGCAGCGGATGCCCCTCGATCTGCTGGCCCCCGGTCATGGCGACCGCATCGTTATACAGCAGTTTGTAAGTGATGTTCACGCCCGAGGCGACGGCCGCCCGGATCGCCAGCAGCCCCGAATGCACGAAGGTCCCGTCCCCGAGGTTCTGGAACATGTGCGGCCGGTTGGCGAAATTCGCCCGCCCGACCCAATGCATCCCCTCGCCGCCCATCTGGGTGAAGATCTGCGTGGTCTCGGTGTCATGCAGCACCGACATGGCGTGGCACCCGATCCCGCCCCCCGCCAGCGACCCGTCCGGCAGCTTGGTCGACCGGTTATGCGGGCACCCCGCGCAATAGAACGGCGTCCGCGGCGCGGCCGGCGCGTTCCCCGTCAGCTTGGGTGGCGCCGGAGGCCGCCGGTCCGTCAGCCCCAGATCCGCCCCCTCGCGGGAGATCACCTCCGCCACATGCTCGGGCGTCAGCTCCCCCCAGTCCTGCACCAGGGGCGCGCCCTGCGGGTCCTGCTTGCCGGTCAGGATCGGCCGCGGCCCCGGCGCGTTCACCAGAAGCCGCGCCAGCTCCGTCTCCACGATGGCGCGCTTCTCCTCGACCACCAGCACCTGGTCGTAGTCCTTCGCGAACTCCAGCAGGCTCCGCGGCTCCACCGGCCAGACCATGCGCATGCGGAACACGCCGATGCCCGCCTCGGCCGCCTCCCGATCGCTCATCCCCAGCAGGCGCAGCGCCGCCAGCACGTCGCCATAGGCCTTGCCCGCGGCCACGATCCCCAGCCGCTTGCGCCCCGAGGGCTGGAACACCGCCTCGTTCAGCCGGTTGGCGCGGGCGTAATCCTTCACCGCCTCCAGCCGCACCGCGAGCCTGCGCTCCTGCGCGATATACGGCAGGAACGTCCCCGTATTGTGCAGCGGGATCTCGAACCCCGGCAGCGGCGGCAGCACCACGTCCGGCCGCAGCCGGTCCAGCGCCACCGTCGCCGTGGAATCCGCGGTATCGGTCACGATCTTCATCGAAACCGCCGCGCCGGTATGGCGCGACATGGCGATGGCATGCAGCCCCAGCGGCACATACTCATGCACGGATGCCGGAAACAGCACCGGCACCGACACATGTATCATCGCCTGCTCGGACTGGTGCGCGGTGGTCGAGGACTTCGACACCGGGTCATCCCCCAGCAGGAACAGCAGCCCCCCCTTCGGGTGCGCCCCCGCCAGCGCCGCATGCTTCATGGCGTCCAGCGACCGGTCCACCCCCGGCCCCTTGCCGTACCAGACCGAGAAGATCCCCTGCACCTTCGGATCGTCCGACGCGCCCAGCGTCTGCGTCCCGGCGATGGAGGTCGCGGCCAGATCCTCGTTCAGCCCCGGATTGAAGACGACGTTCCTCGCCTTCAGCTCCTCGGCCGCGCGCAGCAGCTCCAGGTCGAACCCCCCGATGGGCGAGCCCCGGTAGCCCGAGACGTAGCCCCCGGTCTCCAGCCCTGCATCCTTGTCGGCGTCGGCCTGTTCCAGAACCATTCGGACCAGCGCCTGCATCCCGTTCATCAGGGCGGCGCCGCGGCTCACGCGATACTTGTCGGTGAGCGCGACCTGGGCGTCCAGAGGAGCCATGGAGCGATCCTTCCATCTCTCGTCAGGTCAGCAATGCTGATGAAGATGGAGACGGCGGAGGGCGCTGGCAAATGAATTATGACGGAGCGCCGCCCGCGGAAGGAAGTTGCGCGGAGGCTACGCCGACGTTGCGTAACCCCACCGCCGACCCGCCCCGCCCGGCAACCATCCGCGCCGAGGGCTCCCGCCCTTCGCACCCGCGAACGCCGCAGGCGCGACTCGCCCGCAGCGCAGCAGGAAGGCCCGGCCCTCCCCCTCCGCGAGATCAACGCGCCCTGCCGTCCCCGCCGGGGCGGCCCCCTCCGTCCCGAACCGCTCCTGCCGCAGCGTCGGAGAACGGACGCCTCGCGGCCCGGCCCGCCCCCCCGGTGCGCCCGCCTCATCCGCTCTGCCGGCCCCGCCGAGGCGGCCCACTCCGTCCCAAACCGCTCCTGCCGCAGCGTCGAGACAACGGACGCCTCGCGGCCGCCCCGCCCCGCCCGGTGCGCCCGCCTCCTCCTCCCTGCCGGCCCCGTCGGGGCGACCCCTCCGTCCCGAACAGCTCCTGCCGCGGTGTCGAGACAACGAACAAGTTGCGCGCCGCCCCCTCCCCGACCGGCCCCCCGGCCTCCTGCGAGGAGCCGCCATCCGCTTCCTTCCCTCCGCAGCCGCTCCGGACGCGGCGCGACCGCCCAGGCCCGCCCCATCCCGAACCCTCCGTCCGCCGCGGCCGGCCGCCACGTGCCAGAGGCGCCAAATCCGGCCCAGCCCCTGCTCCAGCCGAATTGACCGGGAGCATGACGGCGGATGTCGTCAACCCGCCCGGGCGGCGAGGAAAGCGCTGAACGCGGCCCCGCCTCTCCCCCCGGCGGCGCGTGGCGGAGATCGCGTTTATGCACGCCGGCAAGGGATCGTCGCTCAAACGAGCCCGACGCCGAGCGATGGCGCCGCACCGCCCCAAGCTCCCGCCAGCCGCCGCGCCGCCCCCGCGGCCACGCAGCCGTCTCTTCCGTTCATATCGATTAAGAAATTCAGATCGCTCGCATATCATACGCAGGCGCCCGTTTCGCTGCGAAACATCTGCGCGTTTCGCGCTCCCGTCCCGTAGGCGCCCCTCGCCGCCCGCGCCACGCTCGCAACCCGCGGCGGGCGCCCCCGTTCACAGGGGCGGCCCCGACGCGCCGCGGCCTCCGCCGGGTCAGAGCCGAGCGTAGACGTCCTCGTAGCGGATGATGTCGTCCTCGCCGAGATACGCCCCCGACTGCACCTCGATCAGGTACATCGGCACCTTCCCCGGGTTCTCCATGCGGTGGACGGCGCCGAGCGGAATGTAGACCGACTGGTTCTCGGTCAGCAGCTTCGCCTCGTCGTTCACCGTGACCCGCGCGGTCCCCTCCACCACCACCCAGTGCTCGGCCCGGTGGACATGGCTCTGAAGCGAGAGCTGCGCCCCCGGATGCACCATGATCCGCTTCACCTGGAACCGCCGCCCGAGGCTCAAGGTCTCGTACCACCCCCAGGGGCGGTGGAAGCGGGGGAAGTCCTCGGCCTGGGGCGCCCCTTCCGCCTTCAGCGCCGCGACCGCCTCCTTGACCCGCTGGGACTGGCGGATGTCGGCCACCACCACCGCGTCGGCCATGGCCACCGCCACGATGTTCTCCAGCCCGATGCCCACGATCCGCGTGGTCCCCGTGTCCGAGCGCAGGAAGGTGTCCCTGCAATCGATCGCCGTGGCCGCGCCGTGGGTGGCGACGCCGTCGGCGTCCGGCCCGCTCTCGCGCCACACCGTCTCCCACGAGCCGAGGTCGTTCCACCCCCCGTCGAAAGGCACCACCGCGAGGTTCCCCGCCTTCTCCATCACCGCATAGTCGATGGAGATGTCCTGCGCCGCCTCGTAGGCCGCCTCCTCCAGCCGGAAGAAGCACAGATCGGGGCGCCCGCCCACCACGGCCTTGCGCACCGGCTCCATCAGGAACGGCGCGTGGGCCTCGAAGGCGTCGAGGATCGCGCGCACCGAGAACAGGAAGATCCCCGCGTTCCAAAGAAACCGCCCCGTGGCGAGCATCTCGGCCGCCGCCCTGGCGTCAGGCTTCTCCACGAAGCGCTTGAGCGGCGCGGCCCCCGTCCCCGGCGCGGCGTCGAGTTCCAGGTAGCCGTAGCCCGTCTCCGGCCGGTCGGGCTGAATGCCGAAGGTCACGAGGGCGCCCTTCTCCGCCTCGGCGGCGCCCGTCTCCACCGCGGCCCGGAACGCCCCGGCGTCCCGGATCACGTGGTCCGAGGGCGCCACCAGCATCAGCGCATCCGGCTCCCCCTCCAGCGCGATGGCGGCGGCGAGGACGGCCGGCGCGGTGTTCCGCGGGCTCGGCTCGATCAGGATCCGCGAGGCGTCGCCCCCCGCCTCCCCAAGCTGCTGGGTCGCGATGAACCGGAACTCCGCGTTCGTCAGCAGCACCGGCGCGGCGTATCCCGGCCCCGAGAGCCGCCCCAGCGTCTGCTGGAACAGCGACCGGTCGCCCATAAGCGCCGAGAACTGCTTGGGATAGCTCTTGCGAGACAGCGGCCAGAGGCGGGTGCCCGAGCCCCCGCACAGGATCACCGGATAGATCTTTCGGGTCATCGGTCGTCAGGCCTCCGGTCCACGCCCCCCACCGCCGAGCCCCAGACACGGCGACGCGACGTGATACCGCGTTCCGGAGAACGGGCAAAGCAGGGGCTTGGGGGCGCGTCCGATGGGCGCGGGCGAAGGGTTAACGCGGCGTTGGGAGTTGTTAACTTCCTTAAGCATTCGTAAGCGCCCAAGGACGAAACCGGGGGTTCGAAAAAATACTCGAAGGGGAGGCGGAGGGCGGCGCGGCGGGGATCGCCTCGCCTCGCCTGCGCGCCGCGCCTTCTCCCGGGGCCGGGAGACCCTCGCCGCGAGGACCGGCTACCGGGGCGGCTCGCCGGCCCTCCCGCCCGACGCCCGGAACACGCCGCGGGCGGGGCCGTCGCCAGAGGCGCAACGCTCGGCGCGGCGCCTTCGGGGGGAAGGGGCCCGGGAACAGAGCCGGGGGCGCCTTAGGGGACGTAGCCGAAGACCGAGGCCCAGACATTGCGAAGGAGCGAGACGACCGCCCACTTCCCGGAGTTCGACCGCCGCATCTCCCAACACGCGCACGGCGAAGGTGCTGACGGTGGCGACGAGCCGCTTGGTCTGAATGATCGCGTGACGCTCCGCCTCTTCCCTGCGCGAGCCGGCGAGAAGCTGTCTCATGCGATCCATATCCGCGATATCCGCAGCCATCTCGTCCGCCAGTTCCTGAAACTCGGTCGAGGCGCGAGGGAAGTCCGGCGGGGTTTCCTCGGCGAGGAGACGGGGCACGTGGGCGGCCTTGGCGGCGATGGCGGTCAGGTCGGCGTCGGGGTCGGCGAGGACGCCTTCGACGCCCTCCATGCGGGCGAGGGCGTCGCCGTAGAAGTCGCGCATCAGGCGGTCGTGGGTCGCGACGCGGCGCGAGAGGGCGGGGGCGAACAGCGCGCCCATCATGTGGCGGTGGTCCTCGTCGGCGCAGGCGTCGCGGAGCAGGTCCGCGAGCGACTTCAGCCGGTCGGGGATGATCTCCTCGATGGGCTCCTTCGCCGCCTCGTCCCGGTAGCGGCGGAGGGTGCGGAGGAGGACGGGCGCGACGTTGACCTGACCGTCCATGTCCTCGGCCATCTCGCCGAGGCCCTGCCCCAGCGCGCGGACGCGGTTGGCGAAGTCGCGGCGGATCGGGGGGGCGCCGAGGTCGGGGCGCTCCTCCGGACGGGGGACGAGGCGGAGGGTGTTGGTCTCCGGGTCGAGCGCGAAGGCGCCGAGGGCGGCGGCCTCCACCTGCGGGGGGAGGCGGAAGGGCTCGGCCTCGGGCGCGGGCGGGGAGGGGTGGCGGCGATGCTCCTCGATCAGCCGGGCGATCTCGGCGTTCACGACCTTCGGGCCCTGCGCCCAGATCTCCTCGGGGATGAGGACGCGCTTCTCTTCGAGGTCCCAGTCCACCGGGTCGCCGCGGAGGCGGGCGTCGTACCAGTCGGTCCAGACTTCCCAGCCCTCGTCCCTCGCTAGCAGGGCCGACTTCATGTCCGCCCAAAAACTCTGCACCTTCGGCGGAACGTCCGCGGCGAGCCACAATCGGGACCGCGCAGTGGCCTCAGCACCCTCGCTCAGAACGGCTGCGGTGTCGGCTGCGGCTGCGGCTGAGTCGTCGGTGGCGGTGGCTCGAGGAGCGTGGGCGGCTGTAGCGATAGCGCGCGCGGCAACTCGGGCGACGCGGACACGGGTGCTGGTGTCGGCGTAGGGAGCTACGTCGGCGCGGGCAGCAGCGCGAGCGGCATCGGCGGCAGAACGGGCAGCGTCGGCGGCGGCGCGGGCGCCGGGACGGCTAGCTGCGGGAACGGTGGCTCGAGCGGCGGCGGCGGCGGCGGCATCAGCGGCGGATGCAGCTCGGGCGGCAGCGCCACCGTGGCCGGGACGGACTATGGCGAGCCACGACGACGCGACAGCACGAAGAACGGGGAGAAACAGTTCGGTTGGAGGGCGAAAGGTGCTGCTACCTATCGCCAATGAAGATACGGGCAACACCCTAAGTGCGGCACGGGCTGAGATTGTAACTATAACATCAGATGGCTGCAGCTGCAGCCATGCTTCTAGCTCATCTCGCTCGATAGAATTCGGAAATCGTTCCGCCATGCGCCCCTCTCTGGCGCGCAGTATAGCGCTCTCCGACGGAAGATGAACCCACCTCACCCCTCCGGGTGGAAGTGCGCGTAGACCGTCTCCGCCACCGCCTCGCTGACCCCCTTCACCGCCTTCAGGTCCGCGAGGCCCGCCCGCGTCACCGCCTTGGCGCTGCCGAAATGCGCCAGCAGCGCGCGCTTGCGGGCGGGGCCGACGCCGGGGACGTCGTCGAGGGGGTTCGCGCTGACCGCCTTGGAGCGTTTCGCGCGGTGGGCGCCGATGGCGAAGCGGTGGGCCTCGTCGCGGAGGCGCTGGATGAAATAGAGCGTGGGCGAGCGGTGGGGGAGGGCGAAGGGGGGGCGGCCGGGGGCGTGGAAGACCTCCTTGCCGGCGTCGCGGTCCTCGCCCTTGGCGACGCCGATTAGGGGCATGTCCACGCCCATCTCGCGCAGGACGCCGGCGACGGCGCTGGTCTGGCCCTGGCCGCCGTCGATCAGGAGGAGGTCGGGCCAGTGGCCCTCGGAGCGGTCGGGGTCCTCCTTCAGGAGGCGGGCGAAGCGGCGCTCGAGGACCTCGCGCATCATGGCGAAATCGTCGCCGGGCGCGGTCTCGGGGCGCTTGATGTTGAACTTGCGGTACTGGGATTTCTCGAAGCCCTCGGGGCCGGCCACGATCATCGCGCCGACCGCGTGGGCGCCCTGGATGTGGGAGTTGTCGTAGACCTCGATCCGGGCGGGGGGGGCGTCGAGGGCGAAGGAGTCCGCGAGGCCCTCCAGCAGGGTGTGCTGGGCGGAGGATTTCGGCGAGCTTGCGGGCGAGGCTTTCCTTCGCGTTGCGGAGGGCGTGTTCGACCAGCATGCGCTTCTCGCCCCGGGCGGGGACGGAGATCTCGACCTTGCGGCCGCGGCGGGCGGTCAGGGCCTCGGCCAGCAGTTCGGGGTCCTCCACGGGGTCTGAGAGGAGGATGCGCTTCGGCGGCTCCTTGGTGGAGTAGAACTGGACGAGGAAGGCCTCCAGCAGCTCCGCGGGTTCGGCGCCGGAGCCGGTGCGGGGGTAGTAGGCGCGGTTGCCCCAGTTCTGGTGCGCGCGGAAGAAGAACACCTGCACGCAGGCCTGGCCGCCTTCGAGGTGGAGGGCGACGACGTCGGCCTCGTCCACCGTCTCGGGATTGATGCCTTGGACGGCCTGCACCTGGGTCAGCGCGCGGATGCGGTCGCGCAGGGCGGCGGCGCGCTCGAACTCCATGGCTTCGGAGGCCTGTTGCATGTCCTGGGCAAGGGACTTCTGGACGTCGGTGCTGCGGCCTTCGAGGAAGCGGACGGCGTCGTCGATGGTGGCGGCGTAGGCGTCCTCTTCGATGCGTCCGACGCAGGGGGCGGAGCAGCGCTTGATCTGGTGGAGGAGGCAGGGGCGGGTGCGGGATTCGAAGACCGAGTCCGTGCAGGTGCGGAGCTGGAACGCCTTCTGGAGCTGGTTGAGCGTGCGGTTCACGGCGCCGGCGGAGGCGAAGGGGCCGAAGTAGCGGCCCGGGTCGCGCCGGGCGCCGCGGTGCTTGCCGATGCCGGGAAAGGCGTGGGCGCCGCCGATATGGATGTTGGGGAAGGACTTGTCGTCCCGCAGCAGCACGTTGAACCGCGGCTTGAGCTGCTTGATGAGGTTCTGTTCGAGGAGGAGCGCCTCGGTCTCGGTGTTCGTGGTCAGGAACATCATCGAGGCGGTGGCGGAGATCATCCGCGCGATCCGCGCCGTGTGCCCCGTGGGCCGCGCGTAGGAGGCGACGCGCTTCTTCAGGCTGCGCGCCTTGCCGACGTAGAGGACCGCGTTCTGCGCATCCAGCATCCGGTAGACGCCCGGCTGGTCCGGCAGGTGGCGAAGCTGGGCGCGGATCACCGAGTGGCCGGAGGCGCCCCCGGGGGCGTCCGTGCCATGCTCGTAGAAGCCCTCCTCGGGGGCTTCCGCAGCGTCTTCGGTATCTCGGATCCGGGGGGTCATGAGTCGGGGGTCGGCTATTCCACGGAGCGAGGGGGTTCAAGCGGAAAGGTGTCCACGGATCCTGTGGATAAGTCTGTAGGCAACTTTGAATGAATCGGGCTTCTCCTTGAGCGGCAAGGGATTTCCTCGGACTGCCCAATTCTTGGGCAGTTTTGCAACACCTTGTTTTTAAACATGAAAAAACTCCCTAGATGAACAATGATGATTTCGTTGACGGATTTTTTACGGTGATGCGAACGCAGCTACGTCAAGTGGAAAACCCCGAACGGGTGGGACCGAAATCGCGCATCCCGGGGTTGAACGCGGCGGCGGAAGGGGCCTGCGGATCACTCGGTTCCCAGCACGTCCGGCGTCCGCCAGGCGAGGTGCTGTCCGCTGTCGAGCGCCACCATCTGCCCCGTGAGGCCGTCCGCCGTCAACATCCACCGCAGCGCGGCGCAGATCTCCTCGGGCGAGCCGCCGCGGCCGAGGAGGGTGTTGCGGCGCTGGCCGTCGAAGTGAGTCTCGCTCTGCCGGTCGCCCTGGAGGGTGGGGCCGGGGCCGATCCCCATCACCCGGATGCGCGGCGCCAGCGCCTGCGCCGCCATGCGGGTGAAAGCCCAGAGGCCGTGCTTGGCGAGGGAGTAGGTCATGAACTCGGGAGTCGGCTTCCACACCCGCTGGTCGATGAGGTTGAGCACGAGGGACGTGGCGCGGGGGAGGCCGTCCTCGTCCTCCGCCGCCCCGGGAGCCTGGGCGGCGAAGGCCTGGGTCAGGAACACCGGCGCGCGGAGGTTCGAGTTGATGTGCCGGTCCCAGCTTTTCATCGTGGCGGTCGGGAGACGGTCAAGCTCGAAGATCGAGGCGTTGTTGACCAGCAGGGTCAGGGGGCGGCCCAGCGCCTCGGCCGCGCGGGGGACCAGGGACTCGGTCTCGTCGGGGTCGAGCAGGTCCGCGGGGAGGACGGCGGCCCGGCGGCCGGCGGCGCGGAGGTCGGCGGCGACGGCCTCGGCGCCCTCGGTCGAATTGTGGCGGTGGAGGGCCACGTCCCAGCCCAGCGCGCCCAGATCCCGCGCGATGGCGGCGCCGATGCGGCGGCCCGCGCCGGTGACCAGCGCCGCGCCCGGTTCGATGCTCATGCCGTTTCTCCCCCGTCCGCCCCGGCCTATCCCGCGAGCGCCACGGATACGTAGGCGACGTAGCCCAGGATCATCGCCGCCCCGACCACCCGCCCGATCCGCGCCATGCCGCAGGAGAAGGGCAGGACCAGCGCCGCGGCCGCCAGCATGACCCAGAAGTCCAGCGCGAAGAACTCCCGCGGCGGCTCCAGCGGGCCGAAGAAGCTGGCGACGCCCATGATGGCGAGCAGGTTGAAGATGTTGGAGCCGATGACGTTGCCGATCACCACGTCCGACTGACGGCGCATGGCGGCGGAGACGGTGGTGGCGAGTTCCGGCAGCGAGGTGCCGAGCGCCACCAGGGTCAGGCCGATTGCGGCCTCGGAGATGCCCAGCGCCAGCGCCACGCCGCGGGCGCCGTCGATCAGCAGGTGGGCGCCGAGCGGCAGGCCGATCAGGCCCACGATCAGGTAGAGCGCGAGGCGCCAGCCGGGCATGGAGGGGTCGGCCGCGGCGATCTCGTCGGGGATGTCCTCGGCCTCGCCGGCCTTGCGGTGGGCGTGGGCCACGCGCCAGGCGTCGAACAGCACGAAGGCGAGGAGGGCGAGCAGGATCAGCCCCTGCGGCCACCAGAGCGGGCCCCACCAGCAGAGCGCGACGAAGACCGCCGAGGCGACCATCATCATCACGAAGTTGCGGCCGCTGTCGCAGTTCCGCGCGTCGATGGTGGAGATCAGGGCGGGCACGCCGAGCACCAGCAGCACGTTGGCGATGTTGGAGCCGACCACGTTGCCGAAGGCGATGCCCGGCGCGTCGTCGAGCGCGGCCTGGACGGAGATCAGAAGCTCGGGCGCGGAGGTGCCGAAGGCGACCACGGTGAGCGAGACGATCAGGGCCGGGATGCCGACCCGCAGGCTGAGCGCCACCGCGCCGCGCACCAGCATGTCGCCCGCGCCGAGCAGGATGGCGAGGCCCACGATGGCGATGACCAGGTCCATGAGGCTCCTTCCGCGCGGGGCGCGCTGTGGGACGGGGTCTTCGGGGGGTCGGGGTCAGTCGTCGTTGCGGGGCGGCCGGGCGCCGGGGCCTTCGGGGGGGCGTCCACGCCTGCGGCCGAGGCCCGGCAGGCGGAAGCGGGAGGACCAGGCGGCGTCGCCGCGCCGCGGGCGGCCGAAGATCATCACGATCAGGGCCATGAGGGCGAGGAAGAGGAGGGCGAGCTTGATCAGCATCCGCCCGTCAGGCCCCGAACCGGGACCACATCAGCCGCGCCTCCACGGCGGCGACGGCGTCGGCGGCCAGACCCTCGGCCGACGAGAGGCCGAGGCGCTGGGAGAGGCGGCGGCGGGGGGTGAACTCCCGGAACCGGGCCTTTTCGCCGAACTTGCCCTGCATCACCGGGCGCAGGTGGCCGATGCCGTCGGCGAGGCCGAGCTCCACCGCCCGGGCGCCGGCCCAGATCTCTCCGGTGAAGAGGTCCCGCGGCGCGAGGCGGTCTCCGCGCCGGGCGCGGACATGGGCGGCGAAATGGTCGTGGATCTCGGACTGGAGGCGGAGGAGACGCTCCACGTCGTCGGGGTTCTCGGGGCGGAAGGGGTCGAGCATCAGCTTGCGCTCGCCGGCCGTGTGGACGCGGCGCTCCACGCCGAGCTTGTCGATGGCGTCTTGGAAGCCGAAGCCCGCGTAGATCACGCCGATGGAGCCAAGGATGGAGGAGCGGTCGGCCCAGATCTCGTCCCCCGCGCAGGCGAGCCAGTAGCCGCCCGAGGCGGCCACGTCCTCGCAGAAGGCGAAGACGGGGGTGTGCGTCTGGTCCGCGAGGCGGCGGATGCGGGCGGCGATGAGGGCGGACTGGACGGGGGAGCCGCCCGGCGAGTTCACCGCGAGCGCCACCGCGGCGGGGCGGGAGGCGAAGGCGGCCTCGATCGCCGGGGCGATGGCGTCGTCCGAGAGGGACGAGGAGAATCGGCCGCGGCCCCCGATGGGACCTTCGAGGCGCACCACCGCGATGCGGGGCGCGCGCCGGACCAGCTTGGGGAGGCGTCTGCGAAGATCCATGGGAAGGTATCTAGAGACGGCGGGGGGCGGCGGCAACCGGCCCTCGACGCTTGTATGAGGCGCGTCTTGGGCTAGTATGGCGCCCGCCGGGCGGAGGCCGTCCGGGCCCCCGCCGCCCCGGACGACCCCTGGCGCCCTGACCGGAGCCCGAATGACGCATGTGATGAGCCGCGAGGAGATGCTGGCCCAGGAGCTGGAGCATCTGCGCGACGAGCACCGGGACCTCGACCAGGCCATCGCGGCGCTGCAGGCGAACGCGCTGGCCAACCAGCTGTCGATCACGCGGCTGAAGAAGCGCAAGCTGGCGCTGAAGGACCGCATCCAGCGGATCGAGGACGAGATCACGCCGGACATCATCGCCTGAGGCGGTGACAAGACGCGCGGCGACGGCTACGTCGCGGTCGGCGGCGCGCGGCCGCTCAACCCCGGAGGAACCATGTCGGACGAGGACGACCCGGAGATCGCCGCCGACGAGGCGCTTCACGAGGTGGAGGAGGCCGCCGAGGCCGCGGCCGAAGACCTGGAGCCGCTGGTCGGCATCGTGATGGGCAGCCAGTCGGACTGGGCGACCATGCGGGCCGGCGCGGGACACGCTGCGCGCGCTGATGGTGCCGCACGAGGTGCGCATCGTCTCGGCCCACCGCACGCCGGACCGGCTGTTCGATTATGCCGAGGGCGCGGCGGAGCGGGGCCTGCGCGCGATCATCGCCGGCGCCGGCGGGCGCCGCGCATCTGCCGGGCATGCTGGCGGCCAAGACGCGGTTGCCGGTGCTTGGGCGTGCCGGTCCAGAGCCGGCACGCTGTCGGGGCTGGACAGCCTGCTGAGCATCGTCCAGATGCCGCGCGGCGTGCCGGTGGGCACGCTGGCGATCGGCGAGGCGGGGGCGGCCAACGCCGCGCTGCTGGCCGCGGCGATGCTGGCGACCACGGACCCCGAGCTGGCCGAGCGGCTGGAGATGCTGCGCGAGGCGCAGACCGACTCGGTCGCGGAGGCGCCGGATGACGTCTGACGTCGCGCCGGAGGGCGCGCAGGGCGTCGCGCGGAGGGGGCGCGAAGTGTCGGCCCCGGCGGACGGTCGGGATCCTCGGGGGCGGGCAGCTGGGCCGGATGCTGTCGATGGCGGCGGCGCGGCTGGGGCTGCGCACGCGTGATCCTGGCGCCTGACGCCGAGCCGCCGGCCGGCGACGTGGCGGCGCGGGTGATCCGCGGCGGATTACGAGGACCGCGACGCGCTGGCGGCGCTGGCTGAGGCCGTGCGACGTGGTGACCTACGAGTTCGAGAACGTGGCCGTGGCGCCGCCGACGGCGCTGGCGGGAATGGTCCCGGTGCGCCCCGGCCCGCGGGCGCTGGAGGTGCGCGCAGGACCGGCTGGCGGAGAAGGACTTCCTTTCCGGTCTCGGCCTGCCGGTGGCGCCCTTCGCGCGGTCGGACTCGGAGGCGGAGCTGGCGGAGGCGCTGGAGCGCGCTCGGCGCGCCGGCGATCCTCAAGACCCGGCGCATGGGCTATGACGGCAAGGGGCAGGCGCGGCTGTCGGACGCGGGCGATGTGCGCGGCCGCGTGGGAGGCGATGGCCGGCGCGCCCGCGGTCCTGGAGGGGTTCGTGCGGTTCCGGCGCGAGGTCTCGGTGATCGCGGCGCGGGGGCTGGACGGGCGCGGTCGTGGCCTACGACCCGGCCGAGAACGTGCATGAGGACGGCATCCTGCGGCGCAGCGTCGTGCCGGCGCCCCTGACCTCGACCCGCAAGGTGGAGGCGGTGGCGGCGGCGGGGCGGATCCTGACCTCGCTCGACTATGTGGGCGTGATCGGGGTGGAGCTGTTCGAGACCGCCGACGGGCTGGTGGTCAACGAGATCGCGCCGCGGGTGCACAACACCGGCCACTGGACGCTGGACGCCTGCGTGGTGGACCAGTTCGAGCAGCACATCCGCGCCATCTGCGGCTGGCCGCTGGGCGACGGGGCGCGCCATGCCGACGCGGTGATGGACCAACCTGATCGGGGACGAGGCCGCGGACTGGCGCCGCCTCGCCGCCGATCCGGGGCTGCGGCTGCATCTCTACGGCAAGGGCGAGGCCCGGCCGGGGCGCAAGATGGGGCACGCGACGCGGCTGACGCCCCGGAGCTGAGGCGGAGGCGCCGCGGGCCGGGGCTCCCGGCAGGGGCCGGGCAAGGCGCAGGATGGGGCGCGCGACGCGGCTCATGCCTCGAAGCTGGGGCGGACGGGCCGCGGCGCGGGCACGCTGCATCTCCGTGACGCGCTCGGGCCCCCTGCGGCCGCGCGACGCGGCTCACGCCCCTAAGCTGAGCCGGAGGGGCTTCGGGGCCCGGCGCGGGAGGGGTCGGGGGGCGGCGGCCTCGCGGCGGGCGCGGGCGGTGGAGCCCTCCGCTTCGCGCTCGATCGCACAGGGGGTCGCGCGGCGGGCGCGGCGTTCGGCGAGCCAGGCGGCGTCGGCAGCCTCCATCGCGACGTGTAGGGCGGGCGAGGGCGGGCGCCGCTGCAGGGCGGCCGCGGCGATCATGTCGGAGAAGACCTGCAACATTTCCTGTCTCCATCTTCAAGGCTTCGATGGCTTGAGAGATGCGCCCGCGGCGCTCAGGATGCGACTCAGGAAACTTTCCGATCTGAAAGGCAGGGTTTCAGATGGCCGCCCTTCCCTCCCTCGCCGCGCTGCGGGCCTTCGAGGCGGCGGCGCGGACGCTCAGCTTCTCGGAGGCGGGGCGGGAGATGAACGTGTCCCACGCCGCGGTGGCGCAGAACGTGCGGCGGCTGGAGGCGGAGCTGGGGCGCCCGCTGATGGCGCGGTCAGGCCGGGGGCTGGCGCTGACCGCGGACGGGGCGGCGCTGGCGCGCGGGCTGAGCGAGGGGTTCGGGACCATCCGGGCGACGCTGGCGGCCTTCGCGGCCGACGACGCGGCGCGGCCGCTGCGGATCACCATGACGCCGAACTTCGCGGTGGGGTTCCTGATTCCGCGGCTAGGCGGGTTCCACCGGGCGCACCCGGAGGTGGAGCTGGACCTCGATCCCTCGGCGCGGGTGGTGGACCTGGCGGCGGGGGGCGTGGATCTGGCGATCCGGTATGGAAACGGGGGCTGGCCGGGGCTGGAGACGGGAGCTGCTGATCCGCACGCCCAAGGTGATCGTGGCGGCGCCCTCGCTGGTGGCGGGGCGGCGGATCGAGGCGCCGCGAGGACCTGACCGCCCTGCCCTGGCTGCAGGAGCAGGGGACGGACGAGATCCGGGACTGGCTGGCCGGGCGGGGCCACGCGGAGGCGCGGGGGGCGCCGGGAGGGGCGCATCTGCCGGGCTACATGATCTATCCCGCGCTGCTGGAAGGGCGGGGCGTGGCGCTGTCGGGCAAGGTGTTCTGCGAGACGGACCTCGCGGCGGGGCGGCTGGTGAAGCTGTTCGAGGACGAGGACCCGGAGCGGCGCATCGGCTACCACCTCGCCCGCCGTCCGGGGCCGGAGCGGCCGGCGCTGCGGCTGTTCATCCGCTGGCTGCGGCGGGAGGCGGCGGGGGTGAGCGCGCTGGCGCTGGCTGGGCGGCCGTAGCGAGCGCGGCGGTTGGTCGATCCGTTGGGTGCGGTGGAGGCGGCGGGGTGGGCTCTGGCGCTTGGGGTAACGACGCCGCGGCTGTTCATTCGGCGGCCAAGCTTGGAAGCGCCGGCGGGGAGGCGCGGGCGGGCGGCGCCCGCCACGGCGGCCGGCGGTGCGAGGGAAACGCTTGCCGTGACCCCGAGGCAGGCGGGATGGCGCCTGAGGGAGCTTCATGTATTCGGGCGGCCGGCGCGGGCGCCGGAAGGGCGCGTTCCCGATGGCGGTGGTCCGCCTACCCGGCCGAAGCGCACAGCGGGGTTGGAACGTGGTCTCGGCGCAGGTGCGCAGGCCGCAGGACGTGCTGCGGAGCTGTCGCCAGCGCCTCTCAGCGGGCGGCGGAGGGGGCCCCAGACCGCCTAGCCCCGTTTCAGTCCTCTCCGTCCGCGGCGGCGAGGAGGGCGGCGTTGCCTCCCGCGGCCGTGGTGTCGATGCAGACGTGCCGCTCCAGCGTCAGCCAGGGGCGGAGGTCGGCCTCCAGGATCAGCGGGAGGATGGGGCCCGCGCGGGCGGCGAGGGCCGTGCGGAGGGCGCGGGCGTCCTCGGGGGAGCCCCAGAAGGCGGCGGCGGCGAAGCCGGGGGCCTCGGTCAGGACTTCGGGCTGCACGCCGTGGGGAAGCTCGGCGGCGGGGCAGCCGAGGGCGCGGGCCTGGCGGGCCTGCTCGGCGGCGGCCTCCGCGCCGGGGCCGAGGCAGAGGACCGGGCCGCGGGGGGCGTGGCGGAGGCGGTTGGATTCTCCGGTGGGGCCGGGGAGGGCGATCTCCGGCAGGGGCACGGGCGCGGCGCGGGCGGAGGCGAGGGCGGCGGCCACGGCGGAGACGTCGGCCTTCGGGCCGGGCGCCGGGGCGGCATCGGCCAGGGGCGCGTGGCGAAAGCGGGCGACGTAGGCCGGGCCGCCGGCCTTGGGGCCGGTGCCGGAGAGGCCCTCGCCCCCGAAGGGCTGGGAGCCGACGATGGCGCCGATCTGGTTGCGGTTCACGTAGACGTTGCCGCAGCGGATCCGGTCCACGACCCGCTGCACGCGCCCGTCGATCCGGGTGTGGAGGCCGAAGGTCAGGCCGTAGCCGGAGGCGTTGACCGCGTCCACCACCCGGCCCAGCGCCTCGGCGCGGAAGGTGGCGACGTGGAGGACGGGGCCGAAGATCTCCTCCTCCAGATCCTCGATGCCGGCGATGCGGATCAGGGCGGGGCCGACGAAGGCGCCGCCCTCGGGGGCGGGGAGGCGGTGGAGGACGCGGCCTTCCGCCTGCGCCTTCTCCACATGGGCGAGGATCTTCTTCTGGGCGGGCGGGTCGATCACCGGGCCGACGTCGGTGGCGGCGTCCCACGGGTCGCCGACCACGAGGGCGTCCATGGCGCCCTTCAGCATCCTCAGCACGTCCTCGGCCACGTCCTCCTGCACGTAGAGGCAGCGGAGCGCAGAGCAGCGCTGGCCCGCGCTCTGGAAGGCGGAGACGACGATGTCGCGCACGGCCTGTTCCGGCAGCGCGGTGGAGTCGACGATCATGGCGTTGAGGCCGCCGGTCTCGGCGATCAAGGGGGCGGCGGGGGGCGCGTGGCGGGCGAGGCCGCGGTGGATCGCCTGCGCGGAGGCGGTGGAGCCGGTGAAGGCCACCCCCGCGACGCGGCGGTCGGCCACGAGGTTGGCGCCGACCTCGGCGCCCGTGCCGGGGAGGCACTGGAGCGCGGTGCGGGGCACGCCCGCCTCATGCAGCAACTCGGTGGCGCGGTGGGCGATGAGGGAGGTCTGCTCGGCCGGCTTGGCGATCACGGCGTTGCCGGCGGCAAGGGCGGCGGCGATCTGGCCGGTGAAGATCGCCAGCGGGAAGTTCCAGGGCGAGATGCAGACGAAGGTTCCGCGGGGGCGGGCCTCGGGCGCCTCGCGGGCGCGGGCGGCGTAGTAGCGGAGGAAATCCACGGCCTCGCGCAGCTCCGCGATGCAGTCGGGGAGGATCTTGCCGGCCTCCCGGGCGGCGAGGGCGAAGAGTTCGCCGTAGTTCGAACTCGTAGAGGTCGGCGGCGCGTTCGAGGGCGGCGGCGCGCGTCCTCGGCCGGGGCGGTCCAGCAGGCGGCGCCGGCATGGGCGCGCTCCACGTCCTGCGGGCCTGGCGAAGCGGATCTCGGGGTGGCTGTCGGCGAGATCGGCGGGGTCCTCGGCCGTTTGAAGCGGGCCGCCGACTGCGGGTTCGGCGGTCAGGGGAAAGGCGCTCCAGACATGGTCGGCGTAGGGGGCGCGGGCGGCCTCGATTTCGGCCATGTCGTCGGGGTCTGCGAGGTCCCGGCCGCGGCTGTTCGGGCGCTCGGGCGCGTAGAGGTCTTCGGGGCGGCGGATGGCGGGGTTGGGGGTCCAGTCCACGGCCTCCATCTGCGCGAAGGGGTCCTCGGCCACCGCCGCGGGCGGCACGTCGGGGTCCACGATCCGGTGGACGAAGGAGGAGTTGGCCCCGTTCTCCAGCAGGCGGCGCACGAGGTAGGCGAGCAGGTCGCGGTGCGCGCCGACGGGGGCGTAGATCCGGCAGCGGGTGTGGTGGCGGCGGCGTAGCATCTCGTGCAGCGCCTCGCCCATGCCGTGGAGGCGCTGGAACTCCCAGTCGCTCGCGCGCCTCGCCGGCCATGTGCAGGACTGCGGCGGCGGTGTGGGCGTTGTGGGTGGCGAACTGGGGATAGATGCGCCCGCGCATGGAGAGAAGCTTTCGGGCGCAGGCGATGTAGGCGACGTCGGTGGCGGCCTTGCGGGTCCAGACGGGGAAATCCGGCAGGCCGAGGACCTGGGCGCGCTTGATCTCGGTGTCCCAGTAGGCGCCCTTCACCAGCCGCACCATGATCCGGCGATCCAGCCGCGCGGCCATCGCGTGGAGGCGGTCCAGCGTCGCGGCGGCGCGCTTGCCGTAGGCCTGGACCACCACGCCGAACCCGTCCCAGCCGGCGAGCTCCGGGTCCGCCAGCAGCGCCTCGATCACGTCGAGCGAGAGGTCGAGGCGGTCGGCCTCCTCCGCGTCGATGTTGAAGCCCATGCCGGCGCGGCGGGCGGCGCGGACGAGGTCCTGCGCGCGGGGGAGAAGGTGGGACATCACGCGGTCGCGCTGGACGGCCTCGTAGCGCGGGTGCAGGGCCGAGAGCTTGACCGAGATGCCGGGGTTGTCGCGCACGTCTCCCTTGCAGCGACGGGCGAGGGCGGCGATCGCGTCCGAATAGGCGCGGTGGTAGCGGCGGGCGTCGGCGTCGGTGCGCGCGGCCTCGCCCAGCATGTCGTAGGAATAGGCGTAGCCCTGCGCCTCGCGCTTGCGGGCGCGGTCGGCGGCTTCCTCGATGTCGCGGCCCAGCACGAACTGGCGGCCCATCTCCTGCATGGCGCGGTGGACGGCGGCGCGGATCACCGGCTCGCCGAGGCGTCGGATCATGCCGCGGAGGGTGGCGGCGGGGCCGGGCTCGGCGTCCGGGCGCAGCACGCGGCCGGTGAGCGCGAGGCCCCAGGTGGAGGCGTTGACCAGCGAGGAGGAGGAGCGGCCGAGATGCCGGCCCCATTCGGAGGGGGCGATCTTGTCCTCGATCAGGTCGTCCATCGTCTCGGCGTCGGGGACGCGCAGCAGCGCCTCGGCGAGGCACATGAGCGCCACGCCCTCGTCGGTGGAGAGGCCGTATTCCCCGAGGAACAGCTCCATCAGGCCGGCGCGGTACTCGGCGCGGATGGCGCGGACGAGGGCCTCGGCGTCGGAGGAGATGCGCGCGCGGTCCTGCGGCGGGAGCGCGGCGTCGGCGGCAAGCGCGCGGAGGGCGGCGGCTTCGGGGGCGCGCGAGGCGCCGTGGGGTGCGGCGGGCGCGCCGGCGCGGGGATCCTCGGGCATGCGGCCTCCAGGCGGAAGAGGGACCGGCTCAGGCTCCCATCGCTTCGGGCGCTGCGCAACCCGGCCGTCGTTAATCGGATTCCTAAACCCCGAATTCACGACCCGGCATGTAGGCCGGAGCGGCGTATCGGGCAGGGACGAGGACATGCACGTCAGGATCGTGGAGGACGACCGCATCAACCTGGCCGTGCTCGCCCGCATCGCGGCGGGGCTGGAGGGATGCACCATCTTCGGCCATTCCGACCCGCAGGAGGCGCTGGAGGCGTGCCTGTCGGAGCCCGTGGACCTGGTGCTGGTGGACTACCAGATGCCGGCGATGAACGGGGTCGAGTTCATCCGTCGCCTGCGCGCGGACCCGCGGCGCCGCACCGTGCCCGCGGTGATGATCACCGGAGACCATGAGCGCGCCCTGCGGCTGGAGGCGATGGCCGTGGGCGCCACGGACTTCGTGACCAAACCCGTGGACCCGGAGGAGCTGAAGCTTCGCGCGCGCAACCTGCTGGCCCTGCGCGCGGCGGAGCTGGCGCTTGCGGACCGCGCCCGGCTGCTGGAGACGGAGGTGCGGCGGGCGACGCAGGCGCTGCTGGAAAGCCAGGAGGAGGTGATCGACCGCCTCGCCCGCGCCATCGAACACCGGGACGGAGAGACGGGCGAGCATGTGGCGCGCGTGGCCGCTGTCTCGCGCATCGTGGGGGAGGCGCTGGGGCTGGAGCCGGAGCTTCTGCGGGACCTTCACCTTGCGGCGCCCCTGCACGACGTGGGCAAGCTGGGGGTGCCGGACGCGATCCTGAACAAGCCGGGGCGGCTCTCGCCCCCGGAGACGGCCGAGATGCGCCGGCATGTGGAGATCGGCGCGGCCATCCTCTCGGGCGGGCGAAGCGCCGTGGTCCGCACGGCCGAGCGCATCGCGCAGGCGCATCACGAGCGGTGGGACGGCGGGGGCTACCCTGCGGGGCTGGCGGGGCCGGCGATCCCGCTCGAGGCGCGGATCGTGGCGCTGGCCGACGTGCTGGACGCGCTGTGCTCCCCCCGGCCCTACAAGCGGCCCTGGCCCGCGGAGCGCGCGCGCGCCGAAATCCGCGCGCAGTCCGGCACGCAGTTCGATCCGGCCTGCGTCGCCGCGATGGAGCGCGCGTGGGACCGGATCCTCCCCCTGTTTCCAGCGGAGCGGGGGGAAGCGGCTCCGTCCCTGTTCCAAGGAATATCCGTATGATGCGCCTCGTGTTCGCCGCCCTGGCCATGAGCCTGACGCTGGCCGCCGCCGTTCGCGCCGAGCCGCTGGCTTCGCCCGAGGGGCCGGTGCTGGTCACCGTCACGGGCGAGATCGGGCGCACCAACGCCGACGGGGAGGCGCGCTTCGACCTGGCGATGCTGGAGGCGCTTCCCGGCCGCGAGACGACCTCCGACACCCCGTGGTTCGACGGGCCGCGGAGCTTCGAGGGGCCGCTCCTGTCGGCGCTGCTGGAGGCGGTCGGGGCCAGGGGGCGGACCCTGCGCGTGATCGCGCTGAACGACTACGCCGCCGAGATCCCGGTGGAGGATGTGGAGGCGCATCCGGTGATCCTCGCGGTGCGGATGGAGGGTCGGCTCCTGTCGGTCCGGGACAAGGGACCGGCCTTCGTCATCTATCCGTTCGACGCGGCGCCCGAGCTTTACAACGAGATGATCTTCGGTCGCTCGGTCTGGCAGGTCGTCCGCATCGAGGTCTTCTGAGGCGATGATGAGGAGGCTGGCGCGCCTGTTGGCGGAGCGGGTGCGGGGCGCGACCCTCGTGCTTCTGGCGGGCGTGAGCCTCGCCATCGTGGCGGCGCTGGTCACCATGTTCGGCGCGTTGGCGGAGCGGCAGCGCGCCATCGAGGAGAGCGTTCGCGAGGACGCGCAATGGGCGGCCTACCAGGCGGACCGGGAGGCGGGCCGGCTGATCGAGGCGATGCTCGGCGCCTCGGAGCGGGGAGACGCGGCATCGGCGGACGAGCTGACGCTGCGCTACGACATCCTCTACAGCCGGGCGCCGATTCTGGAGCAGGGCAGCTTCGCGGTCAGGATGGGCGGGGGGGACGAGCTTGGCCTCGCGGTCCAGGCCGCGCGGGACGCGATCATCGGGCTGGCGCCGCTGCTCGATTCGCTGGGAGGCGACCGGGAGCGGATCCTGCAGGCGCTCCCGACCCTGCTGGCGGAGGCGCGGCGGATCCGGAAGGCGACCGGCGCGCTCGTGCTCGAGGCCAACGAGGCGAACAACGCGGCCCGGGTCTCGGCCCGGCAGGAGATCGCGGACTATTACCGCGACATCGCGCTGAGCGTGGCGGGCCTGACGCTGGCGCTCGGGCTGATCGTGGCGCTTCTGCTGCTGCAGGTGGCGCGGGTGAAGCGGGCGCGCGCGCAGATCGAGGCGATGAGCGAGCGCAACGCCCGCGCGGCGGCGGCGGCCGAGGCCGGGAACCGCGCGAAGTCGATCTTCCTCGCCACCATGAGCCACGAGATCCGCACGCCGCTGAACGGGATCCTGGGCGCCGCGGAGCTTCTGTCGTCCTCGCCGCTCTCGGCCGGTCAGGCGGACCATCTGTCGGTGATCCGCAAGTCCGGCGACCTGCTGCTGGACGTGATCAACGACATCCTCGACTTCTCGAAGCTGGAGGCGGGGGAGGCGCGGGCCGAGCCGTCCGAGTTCGACCTGCGGGAGGTGCTGGACACGGTCTCGGCCACGATGGGGCCGCGGGCGCGGGCGAAGGGGCTGGAGTTCGGGATCGACGCGCCCGACCTGCGGATCGTCGCCGATCCGCTGCGGATGCGGCAGATCCTCATCAATTTCGTGGGCAACGCCATCAAGTTCACCGCGGACGGATCGGTCCGGGTGGAGGTGACGGAGCCTGCGCCGGGACGCCTGCGGCTGGCCGTCCACGACACCGGGCCGGGGGTGAGGCGCGAGGACGTCCCCAAGCTGTTCCGCGAGTTCAGCCAGGTCGAGTTCGAGCTTCAGCCGCCGCTTCGGGGGCACGGGGCTCGGCCTCGCGATCTGCAAGCGGCTGGCCGAGACGATGGGCGGCGAGGTGGGGGTGGAGACGGAGCGCGACCGAGGGAGCTGCTTCTGGGCCGAGCTGCCGGCGACGCCGGCCGGGTCGCCGCGCAGCCGCCCGGCGCCGGCGGCGCAGGCGCCCGGCGCCTTCGCGGGGCGTGCGCTTGTGGTGGAGGACAACGCGGTCAACCGCGAGGTCGCCTCCCTGCTGCTGAAGCGGCTGGGTCTGGAGGTGGGCTGCGCCGAGGACGGCGCGGCAGGGGTTGCGGAGGCGCTGGCCCGGCCCCCCGCCATCATCCTGATGGACATGCAGATGCCGGGGCTGGACGGGCTGGAAGCCACGCGCCGCCTCCGCGCCGCCGGGCACGAGGGGCCGATCGTCGGGCTGACGGCGAATGCGTTCGAGTCGGACCGCCAGGCCTGCCTCGACGCCGGCATGGACGATTTCCTGACCAAGCCCGTCTCGGGCGAGCGGCTGGCGGGCGTCCTGTCGCGATGGCTTCCCGGGGCGCGGCCCCCCGCGCCCCCGCCGGAGCCGACGCCGGGCGAACGGCGGCGCGCGGAACTGGCGGAGCAGCTCGGCGCGGAGTTCATGGCCTCGCTGGTCGGGGAATTCCTGACGACGGCGCCCGCACGGGTGGTCGAGGCGCGGGAGTCGGGCGCGGAAGGGCGGGACCGCGCGCTGCACACGCTGAAGGGCACGGCCGCGACCTTGGGGTTCGACGAGATCGCGGCGCTGGCGGAGCGGTGCCGCCGCACATCCGACCCCGCCGCGCTGGCCGAGCTGGAGGCGGCGGTCGCGGCCTCCGCCGCCGAGCCGGTCGGATGAACGCCCGCGGGGCGCCCGGCCTGCCGGAGCCGGCCGGGCGCGGCGTCACCACATGTACCGCAGGGTCGCGTTGACCGAGCGGCCGGGGTTGTAGAAGTCCGCGCCGAAGCCGCCATAGGCCACGTGCTTCTCATCGAAGACGTCGTTGACGATCACGTCCACGGCCACGTTCTCGGTCACCTGATAGGTGTAGGAGGCGTCGAAGATCACCGCGTCGTCGGAGGCCATCGTGTTGGCGTCGTCGAAGAAATAGGAGCCGGTGTAGCGCGCGCCGACCCCGAAGGTCATGTCGCCGCGGGGGCTCGCCCCCTCCACCGTGTAGGCGGCCCAGAGCGAGGCGATGTCGTTGGGCACGAAGGAAACCTCGTTGCCCTCGTTCCCGGCGGTCTCGTTCTCGACGATCTCGGATTCCAGGCGGGAATAGGCGGCGGTCACGGTGAAGCCGCGAAACATCTCCACCTTGGCTTCGAGGTCGATGCCCCGGACCTGCACCTCGCCGATCGTCTCGCTGAGGCCCGTGGCGGGGTTGGTACGTGACCCTGCCCCCGCTGTGCCCTCGCTCATAAGTTGGCGTTGTTCTCGGTCTGGCCCTCCATGGACCGGGTTGCGAACTCCCTCGGCGTGAGGCCGCCGAGGCTGGTGTGAGGGCGGGCGTGGTTGTAGTCGGCCCGCCAGACTTCGAGGATCCGCCGCGCATCCGTCAGGCCGCGGAAGAGATGTTCGTTGAGGCACTCGTCCCTGAGCCTGCCGTTGAAGCTCTCGGCGAAGCCGTTCTGCATCGGCTTGCCGGGGGCGATGAAGGCGCCACTCGATGCCCATGTCCGAGGCCCAGGTCAGCATGGCGTTCGAGGTGAGCTCCGTGCCGTAGCACATCGGGAAGCGGTCGGTTGAGGAGGCCATGGCCGGCTGCGTAGCCCCCACGCAGCGCAGCAGTCGGCCATGGCCGGGCTCGAGGTCTCTTACGGTGATGTGGCCAGACGCCACCGCAGAGGAGACCGACCATGACCTTGGCCAAGAATATGCCCGAACACGCCGTCCTGGTAGCGATCGACATCGCCAAGCACCGCAACGAGATCCTGATCGAGGCGCCCGGACGGGTCCGCCGACGGCGCCTCACGGTGCTGAACACGCGGGCTGACCACGACCGTCTGGTGGAGACGCTCGCGGCGTTCGAAGCTCCCGTCGTCGCCGGCTTCGAGGCGACCGGCAACTACCATCGGCCGCTGGCGCACCGGCTGCTCTCCGAGGGCGTCGACCTGAGGCTGATCTCCTCGCTCGCCCTTGCGCGCACCCGCGAGGCGATCACGGGCGGCTGGGACAAGAACGATCCGAAGGATGCCCGGATCATCCTGCACATGCTGCGGATCGGACATGTCCAGCGCTGCTGCGATCCGCTCGCGCATGGGCTCGTCGACATCCAGGAGCTCTCGAAGACCCACGAGGCGATCTCGAAGGCGAAGACCGAGCTCTGGCATCGGCTCCTCACCCACTACCTGCCGCTCTACTTCCCCGAGGCCGAGCGGTTCCACGGCAATGCCCGCAGCGACTGGTTCCTCGCCTTCCTCGAGATGTTCCCGGTCCCGGCGATGATCACCGCGCACGAGAAGGACGCCTTCATAGCGGCCGCCTGGGAGGTGGCGGGGCGCAAGGTGTCCAAGCACCGCCTGCTCTCGGATATCCACGAGACGGCGCAGGCGTCGATCGGCCTGCCGGTCGACCCATCCTCCGACGCCGTCGTCATGTTCCGCATGGCGCCCGCCGAGGGCCGAAGCCTGATCCGGCAGCGCAACGAGATCGAGCGGCGGGCGGAAGCCATGCTCGCGGACGATCGGCACTACCGGCTGCTCCGCACCATCCCCGGCGTCGGGCCGATCAACGCGCTGACCATCCTCGCGGAGGCTGGCGATCTTCGACGCTTCGCCCATCATCGCCAGTTCCTGAAGTGCTGCGGCCTCGATCTCTCGACCCAGCAGTCCGGCCAGTTCCGCGGTCAGACGAAGCTCTCCAAGTTCGGGAACGCGCGCCTGCGCCGGGCCTTCTGGATGGCCGGGCAGATCGCGATCCGCCAACGCGACAACAGCTTCAGATCCAAGTTCGAGCGGTACATCGCGCGGTGAGAACGGCGCCGGAATGATCGGCCACGGAACCGCCCGGATTTTTCGGGCCGGGGCGGTGTAAGATCCCGCCAGTGGCAGTCTCTGGATCACGAGAGTGATCTGGGGGCGGAAGGATGTACGGCGTGGAGCTGTATTCGAAGGTCAGCATGGCGGTGCTGCGGGACGGGCTGAGCCAGCGAGAGACGGCGCGACGGTTCGGGATCGACCGCGGCACGGTTTCGAAGATGGTGGGACATTCGGCGCCGCCGGGATACCGGCAGGCAGGGGCGCGCATGCGCCCCAGGCTGGACGCGCATGCGGGGTTCATCGACGAGATCCTGAGGACGGATCTGACGGAGCCGAAGAAGCAGCGGCACACGATCCTGCGGATCTTCGAGCGCCTGCGCGACGAGCGGGGGTTCGACGGCGGCTACACGACGGTACGTGACTACGTCCGGCCGCGCAGGCTGTCCTTGAAGGAGGTCTTCGTGCCGCTGGTCCACCCGGCCGGGCACGCGCAGGCGGACTTCGGGGAGGCGTGGGCGGTGCTGGGCGGCGTCCGGCGGAAGGTGCGCGTGCTGGTGGTCGACCTGCCCCAGAGCGATGCGATCTTCCTGAAGGCCTACCTTGCCGAGACGGCCGAGGCTCTGTGCGACGGCCATGTGGCGGCGTTCGACGTCTTCGGCGGCGTGCCGCTTTCGATCCTGTACGACAACACCCGGCTGGCGGTGGCGAAGATCCTGGGCGACGGGACGCGCCAGCGCGCCAGGCTGTTCGCGGAGCTTCAGTCGCATTACCTGTTCCGCGACCGCTTCGGTCGGCCCGGCAAGGGCGCCGACAAGGGCAATGTCGAGGGGATGGCGGGCTTCGGCCGCCGGACCTTCATGGTCCCGATCCCCGAGGCGACCGACATCGACGCTCTGAACGCGATGCTGCTGGAGCGATGCCAAGCGCGTCAGGACGTGGTGCTGCGCGGAGCCGACGTCACGATCGGCGAGCGGCTGGCGGCCGACCGCGCGGCGTTCCCGGCGCCGCCGCCGACGCCGTTCGATGCCTGCGACAAGCGCCCCGGGAAGGCCTCCAGCCAGGCGCTGATGCGCTGCAAGAGCACCGACTACTCGGTCCCGGTCGCCTACCCATGACGGCAAGGTCATCGTGATGCGCTCGAACCTGAGATCGTGCAGCGATGGCTTCGAGTTCGCCTGCTGGAATGGCGACGTCATCCGCGGCGCCTTCATCATCGACGCCCACGACCGCGAGGTCATGGCTTGGTGCGCCGTGGCGAACGCGGGCGTCAGCGGCTCGGACGTCCGCGACATGATGCTGGAGGCCGTCGAGGCGCGGTTCGGCGGCCACCGTGCGCCGCATCCCATCGAGATGCTGAGCGACAACGGCTCGCCCTACACCGCGCGCGACACGCGCATCTTCGCCAGCCAGATCGGCCTGAAGCCCTGCTTCACGCCGGTAAAGAGCCCGCAGAGCAACGGCATCTCGGAAGCCTTCGTGAACACGCTCAAGCGCGACTACGTCCGCGTCACGCCGCTGCCGGACGCCGAAGCCGCCCTCGGTCTCGTCGGCGGGTGGATCGAGGACTACAACGAGAACCACCCGCACTCGGGGCTGAAGATGCGCTCACCGCGCGAGTTCATTGCAGCCCAAACCGCAACCGCCTGAGTGTCCGGCGAAACGGGGGCAAGATCAGTCCCGGTCTCGGCAAGGCGGTTCCGGAAGTGCCGGATCGTGTTCTCGTCCGGGATCATGTCCCGGGGCGTGGTGTAGGAGCGCCGGCCCTCGGAGAGAGATCCGAGGCTGATCAGGACGCCACGGCGGGCAGCCTGACTGTGGGAGTGTCGGTGACGCGGGCGAGGCTTTCAAGCGACATGTACCGGCGCGCCAGGGCCCATTCGTCGTTGGTCTCCAGCATCAGCGCGCCAACGAGCCGGACGATGGCCTCATTTCGGGAAGATGCCGACGACGTCTGACCGCCGCTTGACCTCGCGGTTGACGCGCTCGAGTGGGGTCGTCGACGCGATCTGAGCCCGATGCTCGCGAGGGAAGGACATGTAGGCCAGGACCTCGTCGCGGGAGGCGTCCATGAAGGCGCCGAGCTTCTCGTTCTTCTCGCGCGGCGCGTCGGCTACGGCGTCCCCCTGGGCTTCCGCACCTTCCTTGTTCTCCTGCGCGAAGATGGTCTTCAGCATCGCCGCGACCGCAGTGCGCTGCTTGGCCGGGGCGTGCGCCAACGCGTTCCGCATCCAGTGGATCCGGCGCCTCTGACGGGTCGCGTTGAACACTCGCCGCGCGGCCGCCCGCAGGCCCTTGTGGTCGTCGGCGATCACCAGCTTCACGCCGCGCAGTCCGCGATCGGCGAGGGAGCGCAGGAAATCGGTCCAGAAGGTCTCGGCTTCCGAGGGCCCCGTGGCGACGCCCAGCCCCTCGCGCTTGCCGTCCTCGTTCACCGCGACAGCGATTATCGCCGCGCGGCTGACGATGCGCCCGCCCTCGCGGACCTCGAGGTAGGTGGCATCCAGCCAGAGATAGGGCCACGCCCCCTCCAGGGGACGGGTGAGGAAGGCATTCACCCGCTCGTCGATCTCGACGCAGAGGCGGCTGACCTGGGACTTCGACAGGCCGCCCGCGCCCATGGCCTTCACCAGATCGTCCACGGAGCGGGTCGAAACGCCGTGGACGCAGGCCTCCTGTATCACCGCGACGAGCGCCTTCTCGGCCGTGCGGCGCGGCTCGAGGAAACTGGGGAAGTAGCTGCCCTTGCGCAGCTTCGGGATCTCCAGCGCGATCCGTCCGGCGCGGGTGTCCCAGTCGCGATCACGGTATCCGTTCCGCTGGACCTCGCGCAGGGGCGACCGCGCGCCCTTCGAGGCGCCCGTCCGCGCCTCGACTTCCAGCTCCATGATCCGCTCGGCCGCAAAGGCCAGCATCTCGCGCACGAGATCGCCATCGGCCTGCTTCTCAACCAGCTCGACCAGCGCCACTCTCTCATCGGTCATCGTCGTCTCCGTTCAGGTTCCAGGTCTTGCAACCCGAACCTTCTCCGAAGACCGGCGATGGCCGCCAGCGTCACCCCAGGCCGCGCGCTGCGCTACGCCAGGGGCTCCGCGCGCGGCCTCCTACACCACCACCTGGGACACAGCCATCGCGATGGTTAATAACTGGTTACGGGGGCTGGATTCGGTCTTTGGCGAACATGATGCCGCCAGCTAACGGCACGCCTCCCCTTCCTTTAGGCGGCGGCGCTGACGGTGTCCGCCGCAGCAAGCCTACGCTGCTGGGTTCTCGTCGTAGTTCATATGAGCTGGGACAAGCTCGATCCCCGCGGGGAGAAATCCAAGACCCAGCGACAACACTTCCATGATGATGGAGCGCAGGAGCATGACGGTTCCGCGCCTCGTGTGAAGCCGATCAAAGGCGCGCCGCCTGCGGAGAAGGGGCCGGAAACGACCGGCGGCGCCGCAAACCGGCGCGCCCCGCCCGGGGAGCGGCGCTATCGGGTTCTGTTGCTGCGACCACGCGCCCTTGGATTGTCGAAATATGACGCTGCCCCGCGATCCGCGCCCGCTTCGCCCCCGCGCTGCGTTGCCCATGAGGCTCCCCCGTGTCTGATCCTCGCGAGAGCGTGCTGAGGATATACGAAGGCGCGATCCGCGCGCTCGACACCAAGGCGCAGATCTTCCTCGCCCTGCTGACGATCACCGTGGGCCCCCTCGCGGCGCGCTTCGCCGCGGCCGAGCTGCCCCTCTGGGTCCGCGCGCTCCAAGCGGCCTTCTTCTGCGCCGCCGCGCTCCTCTTCATCCTCTGCCTCTTTCCGCGCTCCGGCCCCCGCGGACAGGGCGTGATCTTCAACCTCTCGCGCACGCCGGAGCAGGTGCGCGCCCACGTCTCCGACCCCGGCTTCGTCCTGGACTTCGGCGAATCCGCCGGCGTCCTCCACGGCATCTACCTCGCCAAGCGCCGCCGGATGCGGGAGGGGATCATCGTCCTCGGCGTCTACGTGGCCGCCCTCAGCACGGTCCTCGTCCTGCCATGATCCTTCGCAGCGGGCCTCTGGCCGCCGCCCTCGCCCTCCTCGCCGCCGCCGCCCCGGCCCGCGACCTTCCCGTCCCGCGCGAGGGCGCGCCCAGCGGGGCCGTCATTTCCCGCGTCGCAGGCGAGCGCGTGCGCTTCGTCGCCGATCCGGAGTTCCGCGGCCTCGTGGTCGGCCAGGACCTGCTGGGCGGCGACGTTCTGCGCACCGGCGCCGAGGGCCTCGTTTCCATCCTCTTCGTCGACCGCACCGTGATGCGCCTCCACCGAAACAGCGAGCTGACGGTGAACGAGATCGCGCCCGGCCGCGCCGTTCTGACGCTCGAGCGCGGCGCCGTCTGGGCCCGCACCCCCCGCGGTTCCGGCGGGACCGAGCTGCGCACACCCACCGCCGCCGCCTCCGTCCGCGGCACCGACTGGGCGGTGGAGGTCATGCCCGACGGCGCCACGCGGCTTTACGTCCACGACGGGACCGTCGCCCTCTCGAACGAGTTCGGCTCGGTGACCGCCGGCGCCGGCGAACAGGCCCTCGCCGCGCCCGGGAGGGCGCCGGAGCTGGTGCGGGTTGCGAACCTGCGCGACCGCGAGCAGATGCTCTACACCCTCTCGCCGCTCGAGCTTGCGGACCCGCTCGCCGACGCCGCGGAATCGCTCGCCCTCCCGGGCGCCGATCCCGCCGACCTCGCCCGCTACCGCGCCGCGGTGATGGAGCTGCGCGCCGGCCGCGCCTCCGAGGCCGCGCTCGGCTTCTCCGCCGCCGCCTCCGGGCTCGACCCCGAGCGGCGCGCAGCCGCCCTCTGGCTTGCGGCCCTCGCCCGCCTCGAGGCCGGGGGGCCTCTCGAGCCGCCCGCCCCTTCCGACGCCGCCGTCTCCGCCGTGGGCGAGGCGTTGGCCGCGGCCCTTGCGGGAGACCTCGACGCCGCCGCGTCCGGCCTCTCCGCCAGCTCCGCCCCCGCAGCCCTCTCGGCCGCCGTCCAGATCGCGATCCTGCAAGACGAGCGGGAGGTCGGCCGGGCGCTGCTCTCCCGCCTCAAGAACTCCGCGCCCGGCTCCGTCGCCGCCCTGGAGGCCGAGGCGATCTGGCTGATGGAAGTCGAGAGCGATCACCGCGCCGCCGCCGCGCGCCTGGACGAGGCCCTGCGCCTCGACCCCTCGCGCGCGGAGCTCTGGTCCCGTCTCGGCCAGGCGCGCGACGCGCTGGACGACCCGGTTGGCGCCGAAGCCGCCTTGCGCCGGGCGGTCGAGATCGCGCCCGCCGCCTCCGCACCACGCGCCAACCTCGCCATCCTGCTCATGGACCAGGAGCGGATCGCCGAAGCCGAGACCCTCGCCCACGATTTGCTGGCCGATGATGCGGGAGGCTATCTCGGCCTGCGCACCCTCGGCCGGGCGCAGATGCATCGCGACTCCCCTCTGGCCGGGCGAACCCTGCTGAGCGCCCTCGCCGCCCAGCCCGCCGCTGCCGAAACCTCCCTCATGCTCGCCATCGCCGCATGGCAGCAGGGCGACCTGGTGCGGGCCGAGCAGGAACTGGACGCTGCCGCGCGGCTCGACCCCAACGAGCCGCTCGTGCCCGAGGTTCGCGCGGTCATCGCCCTCGACCGCTTCCGCGCCGACGAAGCGATCGTCGAGGCCCGCGAAGCGCTGCGCCTTCGTCACAAGCAGGGCGGCCGGGCCGGCCGGCTGGCGGCCGACCGGCGCAGCGGCTCCCGTCTCGCCGACGCCTTCTCCTTCGTAGGGCTCGACGGCTGGGCGCGAGACGTGGCCGATGCGGCGCATGACCCGCTTTCCGCCGAGAGCCTGTTCGCCGAGGGGCTGGTCGAGCGCCTCTCCCTCGGCCGCGACACGCTCTCGGCCTCGGGCAGCGACGCCGCCCTGATCCAGGGGCTCCAGCTCGATCCGCTCGCGGCGAGCGCGCGCATCGCGCGCACCGACCTTCTGCGCCGCCCCTTCCTCGACGCCGAACTCTCCGGCACGCTGGCCTCCGGCGACGTCGAGGGGGCGGGCGGGCGGATGCGGGTGGAGGGCTTTTCGCTTGATCCCGTCCCCCTCGCCCTGTCGGCCGAGGCGGAGGGGCTGAACCACGACGGCCCGGCCGAAGGCCGGTCCCACCCGCGCAGCGCCAGCGTCCTGGTCGGCGCGCGCCCCGCTCCGCGGATCAATGCCTTCGGTCACGCCGCCTTCAGCGCCGACAGCCCGCGAGACGACGGCCTCCTCGGTGGGCTCCCCGCCTCCGATGCCGAGGACCGCGAGACCGTCGCCGCCGGGCTTGGCGGCTCCATCCTCCTCCACGGGCGCAGTCATTTGGCCGCCTACGCAAGCTATACGCGGCAGGAAAGCGACACCCGAGCTCTGCGCCTCATCCCCTTTCCCCTCCCGACCCTGTTTGAGGCCGACGCCCGGCAGGAGGCGGAGGCGCTTTTCGCCGGTCTCGCCTGGCGCTCCGAGGACGCCGCCGGCGCCTGGTGGGCCGGGGTGGAGGGGCAGCACGCGGCTTCGCGCTTCCGAGGGCTGCTTACGGCGACGGACCTCGTCACCGGCGGGGTGACCACCGCCGCCACCCGGCTGGACGAAGACGCCGCGTTCGGCCGCCTCTTCCTCGACCGTCGCCACCGCCTCTCTCCGCACGTGGAGGTCCAGGCGGGCCTCGCGCTCGGCCTGCGCGAGGGCGAGGGGCTCGACGACGCCCTCGCCCCCCGCGTCGGCGTCTCATGGACCCCGCTCCCCGGGCTGCGCCTGCGCGCCGCGGCGCTGCGCGACCAGGCGCCCGAGGCGCAGACCCTCGCGCCCGCCACCATTCTCGGACTCGCTCCCTTGCGCGCCGATTTCGCCCCCGGAGGCGAGGTCGCGGCGGCCATCCTGCGCGCCGACATGGACCTCGGCTCCCGTCTCCATCTCTCGGCCGAGCATCAGGCCCTCCGGCTCGAGACGCTGTCCTACTCCACCGGCGACGCGCTCTCCCTCTATGCCGTGCCGCGCGCGCGCCTGCTGGCGTCCGAACTGCGCGCCGACCTCTGGCTTGGCGACGGCTTCGGCGCCTCCGCCAGCCTCGCCCACGCCGACGCGCGCATCGACGAGGGCGCCGACGCCGGCCGCCCTCTGCCCGACGTGCCGGAATGGAGCGGCCGCGCCGGCCTGACCTGGACCCATCCGGCACGGATCCGGGCGACGATCGAAGCCGTCTGGACCTCGAAGCGCTGGTCCGGCCTCCCCGGCCTATCGCTCGATCCGGTCGCGACCGTGGATGCAGGGGTGACCTGGCAGCCGCTCGAGCGGCGGGTCGCCTGCTCGGCGGAGCTCCGCAACCTCCTCGACGCGGATCTGGAACGGCCCTTCGGTCAGCCCCCGCTGGGCCGCTCCGTCTGGCTGACCGCCGCCATCCGGTTCTGAAATGGCCGAGCGGACGCCGCTGCGCTGGACGGCGACCATTGCCGCCGCCGCCGCGCTCGCCGCCGCGCTCCTGGGCGCGGCCGGGGCCCTGCGGCTTGCGGACGCCACGCTCTACGATCAGGCCGCTACGCGGCTCCCCGCGCCCGCGACGCCGCACGAGGTGGTGATCGTCGCCATCGACGAGCCCTCCTTCGCCGACCTGAACCTCCCTTGGCCCTGGCCGCGAAGCCTGCACGCGCGCCTGATCGACCAGCTCCGCGCCGCCGGCGCCCGCCGCATCGCGTTCGACGTAATCTTCGCGGATCCGGGGGACCCGGCCGAGGATGCCGCCCTCGCCGCCGCCCTCGGCCCCGACGTAGTGCTCGGCTGCGACGCCGCCTGGATCGAGACCCCGCAGGGCCTCCTTCTCATGGCGGTGGAGCCTCCGCCCGACTTCCTCTCCGGGGGCGCCCGCTGCGGACAGGTGGCGATCCCCCTCGACCCCGACGGCGGCCTCCGTGCCCTGCCGCCCGGCGCGGACGGCTTGGCCGCCTCCGCCGCCGCCGCCCCGGCTCCGCCGCCCGGCGCCCGCATCGACGTTTCCCGCCCCCCCGGGACGCTCCTGCGCGTCTCCTACTACCAGGCCCTTGACGCCGCCGCCTCGCTTCCGTCCGATCTCTTCCGCGACCGGATCGTCGTGGTCGGCTTCGACCTCCGGGCCCCGCCCGACGCGCGCGAAGGCGGGCCCGAACGCTTCCGCACCCCTTGGACGGCCCGAGACCACGGCCTCGCCTCGGGCGCCGAAATGCAGGCCCGCGCCGCCGAGACCCTGGCCCTCGGGCGCTGGACCCTCCCCGCCCCCGCCTGGGCACCGCCCGCCCTTGCCGTTCTCGCCGCGACCGCCGCGGCGCTCCTCGCCCGTTTCTCCGCCGCGCCTGCGGGGGTCGCCGTCGCCTTCGCCGCCGCCGCTGCGGTGGCGGCCCTCTGCCTCGCCGCCCTTCTCGGCGGCCTTTGGCTGCCTCCCGCCGTCCCCGCCCTGGCCGCTTTCGCCGCCGGCCTCGGCCAGACCGGCCTCGACCATGCGCGCGAGCGTGCGGTTCGCCGCCGCATTCACCGCGCCTTCGAGCGCTACCTCGCGCCCGAGATGGTCCGCCGTCTCGCGGCCGATCCCCGCGCCCTGCGCCTCGGAGGAGAGCGACGCACCATCAGCATCCTCTTCTGCGACCTGCGCGGCTTCACCACCCTGACCGAGCGCATGAAGGACGACCCGGAGGCGCTGACGGCCATCCTGAACCGCGCCCTCACCGTGGTCGCCGACGCGATCCTCGAAAGTGGCGGCATGGTGGACAAGTTCATCGGCGACTGCGCCATGGGCGTCTGGAACGCGCCGCTGGAAACCCCCGGCCATGCCGTCCGCGCCATCAAGGCCGGTCTGCGCGCCGTGGAGAGCGTGGCGCGCCTCTCGACCGAGCTCGACGCCGAGGCGCTGTCCGCCGGCCGCGCACCCGTCGGCCTCGCCTGCGGAGTTGGCATCGAGTCCGGCGACTGCGTGGTGGGCAACATGGGCTCCGACCGCCGCTTCGATTATACGGCGCTGGGCGACGCCGTGAATCTCGCCGCCCGGCTCGAAGGGCTTACCAAGCGCTATGGCTCCACTCTCCTCGTGGGCGAGGCCGCCGCCGCCCTGGCCCCCGACTTGCCGCTGATCGAGCTTGACCTGATCGCAGTGAAGGGCCGCAGCGCCGCGACGCGCATCTTTCTGCCGGCCGCCCTCTGGCCCGCGCCTCAGGCCGCGCCCCTCCAGTCCGCCGCCCTCGCCGCCTTCCGCGCCCGCCGCTGGCCCGACGCCATCGCCGCCTGGAGGCGCCTCGCCGCGGCCGAGCCCGCCGCCGCCGGCTATGCGGAAGCCATGATCGGAGCCGCCGAGGCGCACGCCGGTGCTCCGCCTCCGCCCGACTGGGCCGGCGCAACCGTGGCCGACAGGAAGTGACGCTGCGCCCACCCGAGCGTCCTTGCTCCTGCCCGGAGCCATCGGTGTGGAGGGTGCGCACGACGCGATCGCCATGGACGGATTTGGACGAGGGCATGCGGCTGTTCAGCGACAACCATCCTGACCGGCGTGTTGCCTCACGACAAAATGTTCCCGAGAGGGATTCTTGTCGCTTCGTCGGATTTGTTGCCGAGGAACGGTTCGATTGTATCTGCGATCACGACGCTCTCGGTGGGCGCGTCCGTTGGCGCGGGGGGCTTTCCGGCGGGGCGCGGAGCCCTCAGCCAGCGCAGCGCCTCGTCGGAAAGCCCCCCGGCAGCGTCGCCCGTGTCGCCTGCGCTCATGACCAGCGCTCTGGCGCTGTCCCGGCGCCATGCCTTCAGCCGCCGCTGGACCGTTCGGATCAGGCTGTCCGGATAGGAGCCGGGGTGAGCGACCTGGAGACGGTCCAGGAGCTGCCGTCCGGTCACGCCCGGATCCGCGTCGAACCATTCCTTGAGCGTGTCGGTCACGGCTTCCAGAGGATCGGGAACGGTGCGGTAGCGCGGCTTGGAGGGCTTCGGCTCCGCCGTGGGCCGCACTTCGCCCGCGGTGCGCCAGGCGACCTTGAGGCCATCGAGGAATGCCTCGAGCGGCGGTGCATCACTCGTCGTGGCGGCCACAGTGTCGGCGATCTCGATCAGTGCCCGCTGGCGCTGATCGCTTCCAGCCGATCTCGCACTCGGGGATCGAGGGCCAGATGCCCATGGTGCTCCATCGCGGCGACCAGCATCGGGAGAAGTGGCTTCAACCGCTTGCCGCAGATCCTGTCTGAGGCTTCCCACAGCACGATCAGCGCCTCGCGGACGGCATCGTCGTAGAGCCGTCGGTCGGGCCGAGGCTTTGATCGGCCGACCTCGTCCACACCGCGGAGAAGCCGCCCGGCATGCTTGCGATGATAGCCCGTTACCGCCACGAACTCCGTCACGATCCGACCCTTGTCCGCCCGGCTCGCCCGACGATACCGCGTCGTCAGTGCGCCCAGAAGCTCATCTCGCGTCGCCATGCTCACCCGCCTCACCACCGCACCTCCTGCTCCCGGAATACCCGGGAACATTCCTAACGAGGCAACGGCCCTACCTCCGGCAACAATTCAGGCGAGGCAATGCGCCGGCGCCGACAGCCAAGTTGGCCGCGGACTTCAGGCGGAGGTCGGGCGTAGCCCGGCCGTAGGCTGAAGTCCGAGGCGCGACCGTCCCGCGCCCGCGGATCGGCGAGGGGGACGAGGCGACGGGGGTTCCTGGGCTGAGGCCCGACCTCCTTCGCTCCAGCCCGCCCGCACCTCCCGAGCCGGCGCGCCGCGATTGGAGGTTGCAGCCCTTGCCAACGCCTGCGGCGGCATCCATATGCCATCCACTTGGATGGAAAACATGATGCCGAAGATCCACCGCCTGCCGGAGAAGCACGGCGACACCGAGAAGGTGACGATCAACCTGGGTCCCGTGGACCTCGGCCGGATCGACCTCTTGGTGCGCGAGGGCTTCTACTCCAACCGGACCGACTTCATTCGCTCCGCGATCCGGAGCCAGTTGAGCTCCGAGGCGCGGGCGGTCGACCAGTCGGTTGCGCGTCACCGCTACGAGCTGGGCCTCTTCGACGTCACGCGCGACGATCTCGAGGCGCTGCGCAACCGGGGGGAAGTCCTGCACCTTCGGGTCGTGGGGCTCGCCCGCATCGCCGAGGACGTGCCGGTGGACCTGGCGCGGGAAACCATCGGATCCCTGAGCGTCCTCGGTTCGCTCCAAGCCTCCAGGGAAATCAAGGCGGCCCTCGCGGATCGCATCGCCTGAGCACCTGCCCCTCTCGACCAGGAACAACAATCATGACCGAAGACTTTGCGACGGCGCTTCGCCGCGCGCTCCAGAAGACTCGCACCTCCGATCCCGCCGCCGCCACGGCCATCATCCAGGCGGCTCTGTCAGGGAAGCCTTCACCGGATGATGCCGACGGTGGCAAGTGCGGGCCGTGCGACGCCTTCGCTGAGGCGAGGGGCGGCGCGAGGCGGAAGCGCGCCGCGTCGGCCTTCCGTCGTGCTGCATCAGGCGTGACCGGCCTACCGGAGGTCGGCGGCCTGCCGCGACCGGGCAGGCTCGTTCGCGGGGCCGGCCTCGGACGCCCGGCCGGCCAGGGCCTGAGCGGCTTCGGGAGCGCAGCGCGCCCCGCGCGGCGGGCGCCGGTCCCGGACGGCGCCCGAGTGGAGATGCTGCGCCACGACGTTCCTGGCGGCGGGCGCGACTACCGCCTTTTCATCCCGTCAGCGCGGGAGGGCGGGCCCGTGGGCCTCGTCCTGATGCTCCATGGCTGCACCCAGACCCCGGAAGACTTCGCCCTCGGCGCCCGCATGGACGTCGCGGCCGAGAGCGCCGGCTTCGTCGTCGCCTATCCCGGCCAGACCGGGGCACACAACATGCAGGGCTGCTGGAACTGGTTCCGCCCCGAGGACCAGACGCGCGAGGGCGGCGAGCCCGCGGTGCTCGCGTCGCTCGCCACCCGGCTCGCCGAGCGGTTCGATCTGGGCGGGCGGGTTCACGTGGCGGGCCTCTCCGCCGGCGGCGCCATGGCGGCGGTTCTGGCGGAGACGCATCCCGACGTCTTCGCCGCCGCAGGCATCCACTCGGGCCTCCCGGCCGGAGCGGCGCAAGACGTGCCGTCGGCGTTCGCGGCGATGCGGGGAAGGAGCCGGAAGGGCACGGCCCCTGCGCTGCCGGTGATCGTCTTCCACGGCACGGCCGACCGCACGGTGTCGCCGCGGAACGCCTCGGCGCTCGTGCGCGGCGACGGCGTCGAGACCCGCCACGAGGGCGGCGGCCGATGCTGGTCGCGGCTCGTGACGCAATCAGGCTCGGAGCTGTGGCTCGTGGAGGGCGCCGGCCACGCCTGGTTCGGAGGCGATGCCGGCGGCTCCTACGCCGATCCGGCCGGTCCGGACGCCTCGGCGGAGATGCTCCGCTTCTTCGAGGAGATCCAGCGCCGGTAGCCTGAAGGGACTCCACGCGCTGCTGATCCGGAACCACGACTGCCGCGCCGAGAGGCGACCGGCGCTCGTTTACGCTGCGGAACGCCGGCTTAGCTTAGGTTTGACCTCGGGTAATTTAAGCGAGCTTTGCGTTCCTGCGCCGGAGGTCCCGGCTGCGTCGCTACCAGTTCATCCATTCAGGAGATCAGATCGATGTACAGAGGGCTTCCCTTTCTGGCGCTGTTCGCGCTGCTTTCGGCCGGTTCAGCGCATGCGCTCACCGTCTCACCCACTTTCGTCGATCAGGGGCTCAACACCACCACGGCCCAGTCGACGCGGCTCTATCGCGCCGACCTCGTTGGCCTTGGACTCTCCGAAATTGCGGCGGTGACTATCACCGACTCCAACGTAAGCGCGACGCCGACCACCTCCTGCCGCTTCTGATCTGAGCGAGCCATTCTGCGTGCGGATGAGCGCGGGAGGTGTTGGCTTTGGAACGAGACGGCGAAGAGGGCGTCCATTTGGGCGGTTCGTCGGGCGGTGGGATTTCGCGGCTGGAGGTGATCGAGGGGCCGACTGGGCGTCGGCGGCGGACGAAGGCGGAGCGGGCGCGGATCGCGGCGGAGAGCTTGATGCCCGGAGCCAAGGTGGCTGATGTCGCCCGCAGGCATGGCACGACGCGCTGGCAGGTTTACGACTGGCGCAGAAAGCTGCGGATGGGTGAACTGGTCGTGCCCGCGAGCGTAGCGGCATTGCCGATGTTCGCGGAACTCGTCGTCGAAAGCGCGGCAGCGGAGGCGCCCTTGGCCCACGCGACGTCCGGCGTGGAGATCGTCGTCGGCGATGTCGTGATCCGCGTCGGGTCCGGCGTCGAGGAGGGGCTGTTGATGCGGACGATCCGGGCAGCGCGGGCGGCGGCATCGTGATCGGCCAAGGTGGGGCGGGGAAGGTCTTCGTGGCGACGCGGCCGGTGGACTTCCGGAAGGGGATCGACGGGCTGGCGCTGGCGGTGCAGGAGATGTTCGGGCTCGATCCGTTCTGCGGCGCCGTCTTCGTGTTCCGCTCGAAAGGGGCGGATCGCATCAAGCTGCTGGTCTGGGACCAGACCGGGATGGTGCTCGTTCACAAGCGCCTGGAAGGCGGCAAGTTCGTCTGGCCTCGGGTGCGGGACGGGGTGATGCGGATGTCGTCGGCGCAGTTGGCGGCGCTGTTCGAGGGACTGGACTGGCGGCTGGTGAGACCGGAGCGGGCGCGGCGTCCGCAGGCAGCCGGGTGATCATGGGGCAAGCCGCTGTTTTTGCTGGCCGGAACCGGTCCAGAGTGATTCAATCCTGCGCATGGACGCCGATGCCCTCAGCCGCGAGAACGCCCATCTGAAGGTCCGCCTGGCTCAGGTCGAGGCGGCGCTGGCCGAGGTGCAGGAGGCCAATCGTCGGCTGGAGGACATCCTGCGCACCTCGCAGCGCGCTCAGTTCGGCAAGCGCTCCGAGAAGCTGTCGCCCGACCAGTTCAACCTGCCGCTGGAGGATGCCGAACTGGCCCAGGGCGTGCTCGAGGCCGCGCAGGAGAAGGCCGAGGCGGCGCTGCAACGTGCGCGCCCTGGGCCAGTTCGGCATCCTCCAGCGGCAGGTTGAACGTAACCACCCGGATTGCACCGCCTGCCGGCCTGTGTCCTGACGGGCTAAGACACGTGCATAGCGACGTCGTTAGCGACGTGTCTTTTCGGAGGGGTCATGAGGGTCGAGGTTCTGGGCGTCGAGCGTCGCCGGCGGTGGAGCGAAGACGAGAAGCTCGCGATCCTGTCTGCCGTCGGCGTCGACGGGGCGACGGTGACGCACATCGCGCAGCGCCACGAGATCACGCGGTCGCAGATCTACGGCTGGCGGCGCGATCTGAAGCCAAGGGGCGTCTGACGGCGGGAGCGCCGGGCCGTTTGCTTGCCGCCGGTGTCCGCTGCTCCGGCCTTGCCGGACGAGCGGGGCGACTCGGTGGCCACTGTGGAGATCGTGCTTCGCAGTGGCCGCCGGCTGCGCGTTCCAGCCGATCTGGAGGAGGGTGCTCTTCGCGCCTGATCCGGGTGACGGAAGCGGCATGATCGGGCCGGGAACGGGGGTTCGGGTCTACCTGGCCTGCGGGCCCACCGACATGCGCAAGGGGATCGCCGGTTTGGCCGCGCTCGCCCAGGACGTCCTGCGCCAAAACCCGGCCGGCGGCGCGGTCTTCGCCTTCCGTGGGCGGCGGGGAGATCGGCTGAAGCTTCTCTACTGGGATGGTCAGGGGTTCTGCCTCTACTACAAGGTCCTGGAGCGAGGCCGCTTCCCGTGGCCCGCCGCGAGGGCGGAGCGGCGCCGTCTGACCTCGGCGCAGCTGGCGATGCTCTGGGAAGGCATCGACTGGCGCCGTCCGGATTGGGGCGCGCCGCCGGGGCGAGCGGGTTGAAGGCCTCAACCGCCTTGTTTTACTGGATATTCTTCCGGCGACGAGTATGGTCGCGCATGTCCGAAGCCCCCTCCCTTCGCCTGACGATCCTGCCGAACTGCGCGCGATGATCGCCGCGCTCGAGGCCGAGAACGCGGCCATGCGGGCGGACGCGGAGAGGATGCAGGCCATGCTGAAGGCGCACGAGGCGCTGGTCCAGGCGCTCCGGATCCGCATCGCCAAGCTCCAGCGCCAGAAGTTCGGCGCAAGCTCGGAGAAGATCGAGCGCGAGATCGAGCAACTCGAGCTGGCCCTCGAAGCGCTGGAGGTCGCGATCTCTTCCGCCGGAGATCCGAGCCCGGAGGAGGAGCCGGAGAGACGGGCGGAGCCCCCAGCCGCCGAAGCCCGCCCCTGCGGCGCAAGCCGAAGGTCTCGGCGGCGACGCCGCGCGAGCGCATCGTGCTCGATCCCGGCGATGCCTGCCCGGACTGCGGGGGCGAACTGCGGCTCGTCGGCGAGGACATGAGCGAGATCCTCGAGCTGATCACCGCGCGGCTGAAGGTGATCGAGACGGCGCGGCCGAAGAAGTCCTGCCGGCGATGCGAGAAGATCACCCAGGTCCCGGCGCCTTCGCGCCCGATCCCGCGCAGCATGGCGGGACCCGGCCTGCTGGCGCACATCCTGGTCTCGAAGTTCGACGACCATCTGCCCCTGTATCGACAGAACGAGATCTTCGCCCGCATGGGCGCGGACATCCCCGGCTCGACGCTCGTCGACTGGTGCGGCCAGGGCATGCGGGTGCTCTCTCCGCTCGTGGCGCGGATCAGGGCCGACGTGATGACCGCCGACCGCCTCCATGCCGACGATACCCCGGTGCGGGTGCTCGATCGCTCCAGGCGGCTCGAAGGGCTGGGCAAGGGCGTGAAGGAGGGCCGGATCTGGACCTACCTCCGGGATGACCGGCCCTGGGGCGGGACCGCGCCGCCCGGCGTCGCCTACTTCTTCTCACCGGACCGGAAGAGCGCGCATCCGCAGACGCATCTGGCCGAGTTCAGGGCATCCTTCAGGCGGACGCCTATTCGGGCTTCAAGGCGCTCTACGAGCCCGATGCCACCGGCGCGGTGCGCGTCCGCGAGGCCGCCTGCTGGGCGCATCTGCGCCGGGACTTCCACGACGTCTGGACCGGCACGAAGTCCGAGATCGCCCGGGAGGCGCTGGACCGGATCGGCGCGCTCTACGACATCGAGCGCGAGATCACCGGCTGCTCCGCCGACGAGCGGCGACGCGTCCGGCAGGCCCGCAGCGCGCCGAAGGTGGAGGACTTCAGGGCCTGGGCGGAGGCCCAGCTCGGCCGCGTCTCCGGCAAGAGCGCCCTGGCCAAGGCGTTCCGCTACGCCCTCCGCCGCTGGCCCTCCTTCACCCTCTTCCTGGAGGACGGCCGCGTGGCCATCGACAACAATCCGGCCGAGCGCGCCATGAAGCCAGTGGTCATCGGGCGGAAGAACTGGCTGTTCGCCGGAGCGGACGCCGGCGGCGAGACGCTCGCAGACGCCATGACCATCATCGAGAGCGCCAAGCTCAGCGGCCTCGACCCAGAGGCCTACCTCGCCGACATCTTCCGCCGCATCCACGACCACAAGATCAATCGGCTCGACGAACTGCTGCCATGGCACTGGGCCGACGCCAACGAGACGGAGAGGGCCGTCGCCTGACCGGCAGCTGCGGTTCAAATCGGGCGGTTACGGGCCACCTGCGCTCAGCCGCCGATGAACTGGCCGCCATCCACCTGCAGCACCTTGCCGGTGATGTAGGACGCCTCCGGCCCCAGCAGGAAACGCACCACGCGCGCAATCTCCGCGGGCTCTCCGATCCGTGGGACTGGGAAGCCTCGCACCATCTTGTCCAGCCGGTCCTCCCCCCACGCCGCGCGGGCCTCCGCGGTCATATCGGTGTCGGTCAGCCCGATGGAGACCACGTTGGCGCGGATTCCGTTGCGGCCTTCCTCCCGCGCCGTCACCCGGATCAGCGCCTCGAGCCCTGCCTTGGCGGCTGCGCCCTGGCTGTTCCGGTTTTGGCACATCTGGGCGGCGATGGACGAGATCGCGACGATGGCCCCGCCCCGCCCCGTCATGCGCCGGAGCGCAGCCTGGATGGAGTGGAAGGCGCCGCAGAGATCGCTGGCGATGAAGTCGGTCCAGGCCTCCGGGTCATGCTCGCGAACCGTTCGCCACTGAAGCGGAGCCCCGGCGCTGTGGACCATCGCGTCCAGCCGACCGAACCTTTCCATGAAGCCACAGAAGGCTCGGTCGACGGCGGCGCGGTCTCTGACGTCGGCCCTGAAGGCGGCGCCCAGCGCGCCGTGGGCGTTGATCGCGTCCAGCGTGCGGTCTGCCGCCGCCTCATCGGAGCGGTAGACGAATCCCACGTTCATTCCGGCCGCCGCAAGTTCCACGCAGCAGGCGCGGCCCACGCCTCGGCCGCCCCCGACCACAAGCGCCGCGTTCCCTGCCGCGTCCGCCGCGCCGCTCATCTCCGGCTCCCGCGAAAATCCGGCCTTCGCTTTTCCAGGAACGCACGGACGCCTTCGCGTGAACTCGTCGGTTTGATAGTAGAGCTTCAACGCCTGCATGCTCAGCGCGCTGGTGGCGCGGATGCTCTCGCTGTCGGTGTTGAACGAGAGCTTTGCGAGCGCGATCGCCGTTGGGCTGCGTTCGTTGATCTCGGCGCACCAGCGGTCCACTTCTGCGTCCAGTTCATCGTCCGGGACAACGGTGTTCACCAGCCCCATACTGAGCGCTTCCTGCGCCGAGTAGCGTCGACACAGGTACCACATCTCGCGCGCCTTCTTTTCTCCGACGACCCTGGCAAGGTAAGCTGTCCCGAAGCCGGCATCCACCGAGCCGACCTTGGGCCCCACCTGGCCGAAGACCGCGCTTTCCCCGGCGATGGTCAAGTCGCAGAGGGTGGCGAGGACATTGCCGCCGCCGATCGCATAGCCCTGAACACGTGCGATCACGGGCTTCGGGACGTCGCGGATGACCGACTGAAGTTCTTCGATCGGCAGCCCGATCGCGCCGCGGCCATCGTAGAGCCCGTCATGGGCCGACTGATCGCCGCCGACGCAGAAGGCCTTTCCGATGCCAGTCAGAACGATGACGCCGATGGCGTCGTTCCATCCACAATGTCGAAACGCCTCGATCAACTCCTCCACCGTGCGGCATCGGATGGAGTTCAGCTTGTCTGGCCGGTTGATTGAGATGCGGGCGACACCTGCCTCTTCCTCGTACAGCACGTCGGTGTATTCGCCGGGGTTCATAGCATCCTCCTTTTGTCGCTCACGTCCGCCATGCGCAGCATCGCGAAGGCGGGGGCGGGCCGACGCGCGCCGGACGGGGGCACTGAGACAGCGTACGCCTGTTGCTCGCCGCCGTCAGATTTCAGCATTGCCTCCGAAGCGGAGAAGCTTGTCTTTCAGGCGCGTCCCCTCCAGCGAACGTCACCCCCCAATCGCCGCCGCCAGCTTGTTCGCCGCCCTCCGCTGAGGATCATCCATCAGGTGCGCATAGCGCATCGTGGTCTGATGCTGCGAGTGGCCCAGCAGCTTGCCGATCGTCTCCAGCGTCTCCCCGCTGGAGATCAGGACGGAGGCAAAGGAGTGCCTCAGGTCGTGCACGCGGAGGTCCGGCAGCCGCGTCTCCTTCTTCAACCACGCCCAAGGCTTGTTGATGTCCGGCATCGGCGTGCCGTTGCGGGTCGGGAACAGAAGACCCGTTGCGTCGCTGACACGCATCGTCTGCAGAAGCACGACCGCGGCGTTTGAGAGAGCGATCCGCTTCCGCTTGCGGTCCTTGCTCTTGCTCGGCGGGCGGTTCCACACACCCTTCTCCAGGTCAAGATCGTGCCACTCAAGGCCCAATACCTCGCCTCTGCGCGCGCCAGTCAGGATCAGGAGCCGGATCGCGTTCGCCGCCTTCTGGTTCGGCATCCAGTCCAGAGCGGCCAGGACTCGCTCGTACTCTTCCGCCGTGAGGTAGCGCTCGCGCGAATGCTCAGCATTGCGCCGGAAGCCGTCTGCGGGGTTCCGCTCGATCCACTCCCAGCGGATCGCCAGGTTCAGGGCCTTGCGCAGCAAGCGCCCCGGCAAGGCCTCCAGCCAGGCGCTGATGCGCTGCAAGAGCACCGACTACTCGGTCCCGGTCGCCTATGCGCACCGCGACGTGCTGGTGAAGGGCTACGTGGACGCGGTGGCGATCTCGGTCGGCGCCGAGGAGATCGCCCGCCACCCGCGCTCCTATGACAGCGCCGACTTCGTCTTCGATCCGCTTCACCACCTCGCGCTGCTCGAGATGAAGGTCGGCGCGCTCGACCAGGCATTCGTCGGGCGATCCTTCCACTGGAAGGCTCGCTTCTCCTCCTCATCCTTGCAAGGCTGGGCGCTGCCCGACGCGTTCCCGACGCTGCGCCGCCTGCTGGAGGCGCGGCTGAGCGGCAAGAACCGCTGCGCGGCGGGCAAGCGCGAGTACGTGCAGGTGCTGCGGCTGCTGGAGACCTTCCCGATGGCGGTCGTCCACGGCGCGGTGACCGACGCGCTGAAGCTCGGCGCGATCAGCTATGATGCAGTCAAGCACTGGGACCGTCAGGAATTTCGTGTGCGGGCGGGCATGATGGGAAAGCAGGAGATCTCCCCTGGTCCGACGGAAAGCCCCGCACATCCCTGACGCGCTGCTGGACCAGCTTCTGGCTGGCGCGGACGCCAGGACCGCCTTCGAGGCCGACGGCCTGCTCGACAGCCTGAAGAAGGCGCTGGCCGAGTGGGCGCTGAACGCCGGGGTGGACCTCCACCTGGCCGGAGCCGAGAGCTGCAACAGCCGCAACGGCTACGGCCGCAAGACGGTGACCACGGACGGCGCCAAGATGGAGCTGGCGATCCCCCGCGACCGGCAGGCCCGCTTCGACCCGCAGCTGATCGCGAAGTGCCAGCGGCGCCTTCCCGGCTTCGACGAGAAGATCATCTCGATGTACGCCCGGGGCATGAGCGTGCGCGAGATCGTCGGGCATTTGCGGGATCTCTACGGCGTCGACGTCTCGCCCGACCTGATCAGCACCGTCGCCGACGCGGTGCTGGAGGAGGTCGCGGCCTGGCAGGCCCGGCCGCTGGAGTAGGCGTATCCGCTGGTGTTCCGCGACGCCTTGCGGGTCAAGATCCGCGACGAAGGCCTGGTCCGGAACAAGGCCGTGCACATCGCCTTGGGCGTCCGCGCCGACGGGAGCAAGGAGTTGCTCGGCCTCTGGCTGGAGCAGAACGAGGGGGCCAGGTTCTGGCTGAAGGTCATGAACGAGCTTCGAAATCGCGGGATGGAGGACATCCTGCTCGCCGTCGTCGACAGCCTGAAGGGTTCCCGGAGGCCATCGCCGCGACTTTCCCGACGCCCTCGTGCAGACCTGCATCATGCATCCGATGCGCCACAGCCTGGACTTCGTGTCCTGCAAGGATCGGAGGCTCGTGGCCGACGCCCTGAAGGACATCCACCGGGCCCGTGGATGCCGACGCCGGCGAGGCCGCCCTGACGGCCTTCGAGGCGGGCGACTGGGGCCGGAAGCACCCCCGATCGGCCAGAGCCGGCGCCGCGCCTGGCCCGAGGTCATCCCGCCTCTCGGCGTTCGTCGACGAGGTCAGGCGGATCCTCTACCCCACGAATTCCATAGAGGCGCTCAACGCCAGGCTGCGCCGCGCCGTCCGCGCCAGGGGCCGCTTCCCCGGCGACGACGCCGCCCTGAAGCTGCTGTTTCTCGTCTTGAACCGGGCCGAGAAGGAGCGGACCATGCCGCAGCCCGCGTGGTCCATGGCCAAGACCCGGTTCGCCGCCCTCTTCGGAGAGCGGTTCATTCGGGCCATGGCCTGAGAATGTTCATCCGCCCGTCCGCACACGAATTTCCTGACAGGCCCTCAAGCACCTCGCCCTGTGCCGCGTCGCGCGGCGTCCCCCGAAGCTGAGCCTCGACGCCTACCCCTACCTGCCGAAGGCGACCGTCGAGACCACGTCCGCCGTCAGCTACATGAGCCTGCTTGTCAAACGGCTTGGAAACGGGACCCCTGACCGGCGCGCAAAAGGGGTCCTGTCGCGTTCTCGATGCAGGCTGCTACGGCATCGGCATGAGCCTCGCACGCAGCAGATCCACGTTTGCGCGTCCGCCCATCTGGCGCTTGATCGTCTTCAGCCGTGAGATATGGCCCTCGGTCTGGCCGTTCGACCAGGGCGGCGCGATGGCCGCGGAGACTGCGTCGCGATCGGCGGCGACGCCTCGGGCGAACCCGCCGACAGGCGAAGACACGGCGGTCTCAAGCCAAGGCTCGAGCTGTGACGGATCCCGCCCGCGGATCAGACCGTGGAACGCGTCGACGGCCTCGCGCGCAACGACGAGCGGCGGGACGGCGTGCTCCACCGTGGCGACGATGACGGCCTCGGCGCGGGTGAGCCTGTCGCGGGCGAGCGTGAGCAGCCGGGCCAGCGCCCGCGGCGCCGGACACCGGCCGGGCCGGGCGGTCGCATCGTCGCGACGGCGGCGAGTCGCCCGTTCCGTCACCACCCGCAGCGACCCGGCGAAGCCGGCCGCGCGGAGGCGGCGCCAGAGCTCCGCGCCGTTCCGGCAACCGTGGCCCCACTCGGTGTTCAAGCGGTCCAGCCAAGGCTCGAGCGAACTCGCGCGAGGCCGGAACGGCTCGCCGCGGCCGCCGCGAAGCACATCGCGCAGGAGCTTCCGGGAGCGTCCTGTCCGACGGACGATCTTCTTGATCGGAACGCCCGAGGCGTGCAGCGCCCGCACCGCCGCCTCCGCCTCGACGCGCCGCTTCCAGCCTTCGCGCTGCAACCGCTCGGCCGCGGCGAGCGTCGCCGGGTCGGCCGCGCCCTCGCCGAGCGCGCGCCGAACGCTTCTCATGCAGCGTCGAGGCGCCAGCAGGAAGGCTGCGCTGGCGTTCTCCATCAGATGCCGGCGGTCGGCGACCTGAATCGCTTCGGGGCGGCCTTGCCTCGCGCCCGCTGCGTAGCCGCCGCCTCGGTCGCGGGCGATGATCTCGACGCTCGGTCGCGCCGCGAGCCAAGCTGCGACCGTGCCAGGCTCCCGATCGGGCGGAAGGTCCATCGCTTCCCTCCGCTCGAGATCGCAGATCGGCGTGCCGTAGCGGTGGCCCTTGCGCCACGCCCAGCCGTCGATCCCGATCACGCAGGGCGCGCGGCCGACGGCGCCGAGCTCCGCCGGCGCACCGTACGCAGGAGCGTGTCTTTGCTGACCGGCAGCAGGAGCCGTCGCGCGATGGCCTGTCCCGGGCGACCGCCGAGCGCCATGCCCGGATGGTGGACGATGCCCTCCAGCCGTCCAGTGCGTCGTCCGCGGACCGCCGCCGCCGCCGGGTCGAGCCGCTCCGCAAAGATCCGGCGCGAGCAATCGGTGTTCGAGCACCGGAGACGGCGCACCGAGGGCCGAAGCCTGATCCGGCAGCGCAACGAGATCGAGCGGCGGGCGGAAGCCATGCTCGCGGACGATCGGCACTACCGGCTGCTCCGCACCATCCCCGGCGTCGGGCCGATCAACGCGCTGACCATCCTCGCGGAGGCTGGCGATCTTCGACGCTTCGCCCATCATCGCCAGTTCCTGAAGTACTGCGGCCTCGATCTCTCGACCCAGCAGTCCGGCCAGTTCCGCGGTCAGACGAAGCTCTCCAAGTTCGGGAACGCGCGCCTGCGCCGGGCCCTCTGGATGGCCGGGCAGATCGCGATCCGCCAACGCGACAACAGCTTCAGATCCAAGTTCGAGCGGTACATCGCGCGGGGAGAACGGCGCCGGAATGATCGGCCACGGAACCGCCCGGATTTTTCGGGCCGGGGCGGTGTAAAATCCCGCCAGTGGCAGTCTCTGGATCACGAGAGTGATCTGGGGGCGGAAGGATGTACGGCGTGGAGCTGTATTCGAAGGTCCGCATGGCGGTGCTGCGGGACGGGCTGAGCCAGCGAGAGACGGCGCGTCTGTTCGGGATAGACCGCGGCACGGTTTCGAAGATGGTGGGACATTCGGCGCCGCCGGGATACCGGCAGGCGGCGGCGCGACGTGGGACGTCATCGGGCCGGTTCTGCCGTTCCTCGCGGTCGGGTTCGCCATAAGCCTGCTGTCGGCGCGGAACCTCAATGCGCTGGCGCTGGGGGACGAGGCGGCGGCGGGGCTCGGGGTTCCGGTGGCGCTGGCGCGGGGGGCGGCGGCCACGGGGGCGGTGCTGCTGTGCGGGGCGACGACCGCGGCCTGCGGACCCATCGGCTTCGTGGGGCTGGCGACGCCGCATCTGTGCCGGCTGCTGGTGGGGGCGGATCATCGCTGGCAGCTGCCGTTCTCGGCGCTGGCGGGGGCGATCCTGTTGATCCTCGCGGACGTGGTGGGGCGGCTGGTGGCGCGGCCTGCCGAGCTGGAGGTGGGGATCGTCACCGCCTTCATGGGCGCGCCTTTCTTCATCTGGATCGTGCGGCGGCGAAGGATCCGGGAGCTGTGAGCGGGGTCTCGGCGACGGCTTCGCGGATCGGGGCGCTGCGGCGGGCTCGCCGGCGTCGTGACGGGCGCGTGCTGGCGGCGCTGGCGGGGGCGACGATCATAGGGTTTCTCGTGACGCTGGCGGTGGGCGGGTCGGTGACGCCGCCGCTCGACGTGCTGCGGGTGCTGGCGGGGCGGGACGTGCCGGGGGCGAGCTTCCTGGTGGGAGACCTGCGCCTTCCCCGCGCGGTCCTGTCGATCCTTGCCGGGATGAGCTTCGGTCTGGCCGGCGCCGCCTGCCAGACCATGCTGCGCAATCCGCTGGCGAGCCCGGACATCATCGGGATCACCGCCGGCGGCGCCGCGGCGGCGGTGGCGGGGATCGTCCTGTTCTCGCTCGGCGGCGCGGCGGTCTCGGCGCTGTCGGTGGCGGCGGGGCTGGGGACGGCGATGGCGATCTACCTGCTGGCGTGGCGGGACGGGGTGTCGGGCACGCGACTGATCCTGGTGGGGATCGGCATCTCGGCGATGCTCGACAGCGTCACCGCGTACGTGCTGGCCAAGGCGCCGGCCTGGAGCCTGCAGGAGGCGATGCGATGGCTGACGGGGAGCGTCAACGGCGCGCAGCTTTCCGACAGCCTGCCGGTGCTGCTGTCGCTGCTGGCGTTCGGCGGGCTGATCCTGAGCCGCAGCCGCGACCTGGAGGCGCTGCGCCTTGGGGACGACAAGGCGGCGGCGCTCGGGGTTCGGCCGGGGCGGGCGCGTCTGCTGCTGATCCTGGGGGTCGTGGGGCTGGTCGCGTTCGCGACCTCGGCCACCGGGCCCATCGCCTTCGTGGCCTTCCTGTCCGGGCCCATCGCCGCGCGGGTCGTCGGGCCGGGGCGCCCGGTGCTGGCGCCCGCCGCGCTGGTCGGGGCGGGGCTGGTGCTGCTGGGGGACTATGCGGGCCAGTTCCTCCTGCCCTCGCGCTATCCCGTAGGGGTGGTCACGGGGATGCTGGGCGCGCCCTACCTCATCCACCTGATCCTGCGGGCGAACCGCGGCGGAGGCGCTTCATGACCGGCCGTTCCCTCGTCGCGCAGGAGATCGAGGCCGGCTACGGCGACCGGCGCATCCTGGACGTGCTGGACCTGACGGCGCCGGAGGGGCGGATCACCGCCATCGTCGGCGCCAACGCCTGCGTGAAGTCGACGCTGCTGCGGGTGATGTCCCGGCTGCTGGAGCCGGAGCGGGGGCGGGTGCTGCTCGACGGCAGGTCGATCCACCGCACCAAGCCGCGGGAGCTGGCGCGGAGGATGGGGCTGCTGCCGCAGTCGCCGCTGGCGCCCGAGGGGATCGCGGTGGCGGATCTGGTCAGCATGGGGCGCCATCCCCATCAGGGGCTGCTCTCGCGCTGGACCGCGCGCGACGACGAGGCGGTGGCGGCGGCGCTGGAGGCGACGGGGACGGCGGAGCTGGCCGACCGCGCGCTGGACGAGCTTTCCGGCGGTCAGCGCCAGCGTGTCTGGATCGCGATGGCGCTGGCGCAGGAGACCGACGTGCTTCTGCTGGACGAGCCGACTACCTTCCTCGACGTCGCCCACCAGCTGGAGGTGCTGGAGCTGTTGCGGGACCTCAACCTCAGACGGGGAGTGACGGTGGCGATGGTGCTGCACGATCTGAACCTCGCGGCGCGCTACGCCGATGTCCTCGTGGCCATGGCGGGCGGGCGCGTGCATCGCTCCGGGACGCCGGAGGAGGTGCTGACCGAGGAGACGGTCACCGAGGTCTTCGGGCTGGAATGCCGGGTTATGGCCGACCCGGTCTCTGGCAAGCCGATGATGCTGCCGGTGGCGCCCGCGCGCCGTCAGCCCGCGGGCGCCACCGCCTGACGGGCGCCGGCGAGGGCGAGGGGGGTCAGGCCCTCCGCTCCGTCCCGCAGCAGCGCCTCCAGCGCCTCGCGCATCCGCGGGTCCCAGAACTGGCGGATATGCTCGGCGACGCCGCGCTCCGCCTCATCGGCCGGGTAGGCGCGGAAGAAGTCGGCGATCTGGTTGGTCATCCGCACCACGTCCTCGCGCGTCATCCCGGGTCCGCCGTCCAGGGGTCGAACATCATCAGCGCGTCGCCGGCAAGGCCCCCTACCCGCATCCCCGCCTGCCCCGCGACCCGGAGCGCGAGGGCGCTGGGGGCGGAGACGGCGGCGAGGAAGGGTGCGCGGATGACGGCGGCCTTCTGCACCATCTCCACGCCCACGCGGCTCGACAGCATCACGAAGCCGGCCGAGGCGTCCTCGCCCCGCCGCGCCAGCGCGCCCGCCAGCTTGTCGAGCGCGTTGTGGCGGCCGAGATCCTCGCGCACGATCTCGATCCGGCCGTCGCGGGCGCAGTAGGCGGCGGCGTGGGTGGAGCGGTTCTCCCGCCGCATCTCCTGCGCGGCGGGGAAGCGGCGGAAGGCGGCGAGGACGGCCTCCGGTTCCGGCGCAGGTCCGCGGACCCGCGGCGGGCGCGGCAGGGCGGCGGCGATGGTCCGCGCGCCGCAGATGCCGCAGCCGCCCCGGCCGGCGAGGGTGCGGCGGCGATCCTCGGACGCCGCCACGCGGGCGGGGTCGAGGGTCAGGTTGACCACGATGCCGTCGGCGGCCTCGGCGATGCGGAGGCCCTCGATCTGGGCGGCGCGCTGGACCACGCCCTCGGTCAGCGCGAAGCCGACGGCGAAATCCTCGAGGTCCGCGGGGGTGGCCATCATCACGGCGAAGCTCTCGCCGTTCAGGAGGATCGCGACCGGGGTTTCCTCCGGCACCTGCCACAGGGCCTCGCGCGCGCCCTCCGGCCCGACCAGGCGGCCGGGGGCGGCGGGCGAGACGTCGCCGGGCGAGAGGTCGAGGCGGCGGATCTCCATGCCCTACTCCGCCGCGGTGGCGGCGACGTTGAACCGCTCGCCCTCCAGCTCGCGCCGGCGCTCCTGCCACTCCGACAGGCGGTTGGTGGGGCGGACCTGCACGGCCGTCACCTTGTATTCGGGGCAGTTGGTGGCCCAGTCCGAATTCTCGGTGGTGATGACGTTCGCGCCCGAGAGCGGGTGGTGGAAGGTGGTGTAGACCACGCCCTGGGGCATCCGGTCCGAGATCTCGGCGCGCAGGGTGGTCTCCCCCGCGCGGCTCGCGACCGAGACCGCGTCGCCGTCGGCGATGCCGCGCTCCTCGGCGTCGAAGGGATGGATCTCCAGCACGTCCTCCTCGTGCCAGCGGCTGTTCTCGGTCCGCCGGGTCTGGGCGCCGACATTGTACTGGCTGAGGATGCGGCCGGTGGTGAGGATCAGCGGGTGGCGGCGGGTGGCCCGCTCGGTGGTCGGGACGAACTCGGTCAGCATGAACCGGCCCTTGCCGCGGACGAAGCCGTCCACATGCATGATCGGGGCGCCGTCCGGGTAGGCCTCGTTCACCGGCCATTGCAGGGAGGGGCCGCTGTCCAGACGCGCGAAGCTGACGCCGGCGAAGGAGGGCGTCAGGCGCGCGATCTCGTCCATGATCTGCGAGGGGTGGTCGTAGCCCATCCCGCAGCCCATGGCGCGGGCGAGGCGGCAGACGGCCTCCCACTCCGAAAGGCTGGACTTCGGGGGCATGACGGGGCGGACGCGGTTGATGCGCCGCTCGGCGTTGGTGAAGGTGCCGTCCTTCTCGAGGAACGAGGTGCCGGGGAGGAAGACATGGGCGAAGGCGGCGGTCTCGTTCAGGAACAGGTCCTGGACGATGACGCAGTCCATCGCCTCCAGCGCCGCGTGGACGTGCTGGGTGTTGGGGTCCGACTGGGCGATGTCCTCCCCCTGCACGAACAGGCCCCGGAACGTGCCGTGCAGGGCGGCCGCGAACATGTTGGGGATGCGCAGGCCGGGCTCCGCGTGAAGAGGGACGCCCCAGGCGACCTCGAACTCCGCCCGCACGGCGGCGTCGGAGATGTGGCGGTAGCCCGGCAGCTCGTGCGGGAAGGAGCCCATGTCGCACGAGCCCTGGACGTTGTTCTGGCCGCGGAGCGGGTTCACGCCCACCCCCTCGCGCCCGATGTTGCCGGTCGCCATGGCGAGGTTGGCCATGGCCATGACCATGGTGGAGCCTTGGCTGTGCTCGGTCACGCCGAGGCCGTAGTAGATGGCGCCGTTTCCGCCGGTCGCGAAGAGGCGAGCGGCCTCGCGCAGGGTCTCGGCGGGAGCGCCGATGGTCTCGGCCAGCGCCTCGGGGCTGTTGCGCGGCTCGGCGACGAAGGCGCGCCAGCGGGCGAACTCGGCAGGGTCGCAGCGCTCGGCCACGAAGGCCTCGTCCACCAGCCCCTCGGTGACGACCACGTGGGCGAGCGCGTTCATCACCGCCACATTGCTCCCCGGCCGGAGCTGGACGTGATGCGCGGCCTCCACATGCGGCGAGCGGACGAGGTCGATCCGCCGCGGGTCCAGCACGATCAGCTTCGCCCCCGCCCGCAGGCGCTTCTTCATGCGGCTGGCGAAGACGGGGTGCGCGTCGGTCGGGTTCGCCCCGATCAGCAGGATCACGTCCGCCTTCTCCACGGACTTGAAGTTCTGCGTGCCGGCCGAGGTTCCGAAGGTCTGCTTCAGCCCGTAGCCGGTGGGCGAGTGGCAGACCCGCGCGCAGGTGTCGACGTTGTTGTTGCCGAAGGCCGCGCGGATCATCTTCTGGACGACGTAGACCTCCTCGTTCGTGCAGCGGGAGGAGGTGATGCCGCCGATGGCGCCCTGCCCGTGGCGCGCCTGGATGTCCTTCAGGCGGGCGGCGGCGAAGGCGATGGCCTCGTCCCAGCTCACCCTGCGCCAAGGGTCGGAGATCCGGTCGCGGATCATCGGCTCGGTCTGGCGATCGCGGTGGGTGGCGTAGCCCCAGGCGAAGCGGCCCTTCACGCAGGAATGGCCCTCGTTGGCGCCGCCGGTGCGGGAGGGGACCATGCGGATCACCTCCTCCCCCTGAAGCTCGGCGCGGAAGGAGCAGCCGACGCCGCAATAGGCGCAGGTGGTGTCGACGTGGCGGGTCGGCGTGCCATGCGCGACCACCGATTTCTCCACCAGCGTCGCGGTCGGGCAGGCCTGCACGCAGGCGCCGCAGGAGACGCAGTCCGAGGAGAAGAAGTCGTCCGACAGGATCCCCGCCGAGACCTTGGTCTCGAACCCCCTGCCCTCCATGGTCAACGCGAAGGTCCCCTGAACCTCCTCGCAGGCGCGCACGCAGCGGGAGCAGGCGATGCACTTGGAAGGCTCGAACTGGAAATAGGGGTTTGAGAGGTCGATGGGCGCGGGATCTTCGAAGTGGTTCTCCCCCTTCATCCCGTAGCGCACCTCCCGCAGGCCTGTGACGCCGGCCATGTCCTGCAATTCGCAGTCGCCGTTCGACCCGCAGGTGAGGCAGTCCAGCGGATGGTCGGAGATGTAGAGCTCCATCACCCCGCGCCGCAGCTTCTCCAGCCGCGCGTTCTTCGTGGTGACCCGCATCCCCTCGCGCACCGGGGTGGTGCAGGAGGCGGGGGTTCCCTTCACGCCCTCGATCTCGACGAGGCAGAGGCGGCAGGACCCCCAGGCCTCCATCATGTCCGTGGCGCAGAGCTTCGGGATCTCCCGCTCCGCCTCGGAGGCCGCGCGCATGACGGAGGTCCCTTCCGGGACCGTCACCGGCACGCCGTCGATCCAGAGGCTGACGGGCGCGCCCTCGCGCGCCGGGGTGCCGCGGTCGGTCTCTTTGGTCAGGCGCATGGGGGCCTCCTACTCCGCCGCCTGCGCGGGGGCGCGGTCGAAATCCTTGGGGAAGAGGCGGAGCGCCGAGAGCACCGGCATGGGCGTGAGTCCGCCCATGGCGCAGAGCGATCCGTCCCGCATCAGCTCGCACAGGTCCTCGACCAGCGCGACATTGGCGGCGACGTTTTCGCCCGCCAGGATCTTCTCCACCGTCTCCCTCCCGCGCACGGCGCCGACGCGGCAGGGGGTGCACTTGCCGCAGCTCTCGATGGCGCAGAACTCGAAGGCGAAGCGGGCCATCTCGGCCATGTCGGTCCGGTCGTCGAAGACCGCGATGCCGCCGTGGCCGAGCATGGCTCCGGCCTCGGCCAGCGTCTCGTAGTCCATGGGGAGGTCCAGCATCTCCTCCGACACGTAGGCGCCCAGCGGGCCGCCGAGCTGCGCCGCGCGGAAGGGGCGGCCGCTGGCGGTTCCGCCGCCGAAGGTTTCGATGAGGTCGCGGAGGGTCACGCCGAAGGCCTTCTCCACCAGGCCGCCGCGGCGGATGTTGCCGGCGAGCTGGAAGGGCTGGGTACCGGTGGAGCGGCCCATGCCGAAGTCGCGGTAGAAGCCCGCGCCCCTGGACAGGATCATGGGGACGGCCGCCAGCGTCAGCACGTTGTTGACCAGCGTCGGCTCGCCGTGGAGGCCCGAAACTGCGGGGATCGGGGGCTTGGCGCGCACCGTCCCCCGCCGCCCCTCAAGGCTGCTGAGCATCGAGGATTCCTCGCCGCAGATATAGGCTCCGGCGCCCCGCCGGACCCTGAGCCAAAAGGCGCGGCCCGAGCCGGCGATGTCGTCGCCGAGCCAGCCGGCCGCCTCCATGATCGCGACGGCGGCGCGCATCCGCGCCATGGCCTCGGGATATTCGGAGCGGATGTAGACCCAGCCCTCGGTGGCGCCCGTGGCGAGGGCGGCGACGACCATGCCCTCGATCAGCATGAAGGGATCGCCTTCCATCACCATGCGGTCGGCGAAGGTGGCGCTGTCGCCCTCGTCGGCGTTGCAGCAGACGTGCTTGCGGGGGCCGGGCTGGTCGAGCACCGTCCGCCACTTGATCCCGGCCGGAAAACCCGCGCCCCCGCGGCCGCGGAGGCCGGAGGCCAGCACCTCCTCGCAGATCGCCCCGGGCGGCATTTCCAGTGCGCGGCGCAGACCGGCGAGCCCACCATGCGCCTCGTAGTCCGCGAGGTCCAGCGGCTCGGTCACGCCCAGGCGGGCGAAGGTCAGCCGCTCCTGATCCCGGAGCCACGGGATGTCCTCCACCGGGCCGAGCCGCAGCGGATGCGCGCCGCCCTCGGCCAGCCCCGCCTCCAGCAGACCGGGCACGTCCCGAGGGCGCAATGGGCCGTAGGCGATGCGGCCCGCCTCGCACTCCACCTCCACCAGAGGCTCCAGCCAGAACGCCCCGCGCGAGCCGTTGCGCGCGACCCGCGCCTCCAGCCCCCGTGCGGCAATTCCCTCCGAGAGGGCCGCGGCCACCTCGTCCGCGCCGACCGAGCAGGCGGCGCTGTCGTCCGGCACGAAGATGCGCCTCATGGCCGCCCCTCCAGCGCGGAGGCGATCAGCGCCTCCAGCGCGTCCGCGCCGAGTCGGCCATGAAGACGGCCGTTCACCCGCGCCGCCGGTCCCAGCGCGCAGTTCCCCAGGCAGCAGACCGCCTTCAGCTCGACCCCGCCAGAGGTCTCGCCCAACCCGGCGCCGCGGCGGGCGCAGAGCGCGGCGGCCATCTCCGCCGCCCCCACCGCCCGGCACGCCTCCGCCTGGCAGACCTGCACCTCCACCCGCGCCGCCGGCGCGCGGCGGAAGTCGTGGTAGAAGCTCACCACCCCGTGGACCTCGGCCCGGCCGAGATTGAGCGCCTGCGCGATGGCGGGAAGCGCCGCCTCCGGCACGAAGCCCTCGGCCGCCTGAAGGTCATGCAGGATCTCGATCAGCGCCGAAGGGTCGTTCCCGTGGCGCGCGCAGATCGCCGTCGCGGTATCGACGGCGGGCCTGGCTTCGTCCAGCATGCGGGCGGTTCCTCCCCGGGCTGCGGAAATGGCTGGCGCCTTTTGGCGGGCGCGCCATTCTGGCTGCGGCGCCGCCAGACTTCAAATCACTTCGCCTGTGGGCGGGCGCCTGCGTCGATGGCGCATGAACCTCGTTGCGGATTCCCTACAGCGCGGTTTCCCGCGGGTCGCCTCGCGGCCCGTCATCAGCAGACATGGCAGGGCGCGCCCCGTCTTCCCCCTCCGCCTCGGCGAGTTTCAGCACGCGCCCGGCGGCGGCGAGCCGCGCGATCCCCTCCGGGATCCGCTCCTCCTGGATCGCGGAGAAGCCGAGCCGGAAGAAGTTCCGCGGGCGAGGCCGGCCCGAGAGCGCCTCGTCCGCGAAATGCACGTCGCCCGTCTCGATCAGCACGCCGTCGGCCTGGACCTCCCGCGCGAGCGCCCGCGCATCCAGCGCCTCCGGCCCCCGCACCCAGACGGCGGTGCCCCCGAACGGAGACTTCATCGCCCAGCCCGGCAGATGCGTCTCCATCGCCTCATGCAGGACGCCCCAGCGGGCGCGGAAGGACCGGTGCAGCCGCCCGATCAGCGCGTCGTGGGCGCCCAGCGCCAGCAGCAGCGCCACCACCCGCTGGTTGTTGCCCGGCGGATGGCGCAACATCAGGCGCCGCAGCGCCCGCGCCTCCTCCACCAGCGGCGGAGGCGCCACCATGAAGCCCATCCGCAGGCCCGGCATCAGGGACTTGGAGAAGCTGCCCACATAGATCACGCGCCCCTGCCGATCCATGGACTTGAGCGCGGGCGTGGGCTCGCCGTGGTAGTTGAACTCGAACTCGTAGTCGTCCTCGATCACCAGCGCGTCCCTCGCAGCCGCCCAGTCCAGAAGCGCCCGACGGCGCGGCAGGCTCATGGTCACCGCGGTCGGGGCCTGGTGGCTCGGGGTCACGAACGCCACCTGCTCGTCGGTCAGAAGCTCCGTGCGCAGGCCGTCCCCGTCCACCGGCAGCGGCCGGAGGTTCCGCGTCTGCAGCGCGAAGATGTTGCGGATGTCGGCGTAGCCCGGATCCTCCAGCGCCACCGGCGTCTCCGGCCCCGCCAGAAGCTGCGCCACGAGGTAGAGCGCGTTCTGCGCCCCCATGGTCAGCAGGATCTCGTCCGGCCCAGCGAGGATCCCGCGCCGGGACAGGATCCGCTGGCGGATCTGCTCGATCAGCATGGGATCGTCCACGGTGAAGCGGTCGTCGGACAGGTCCTCCAGCCACTGGCGGCTCATGGCCTGCCGCGTGCAGTCCCGCCAGCCGGCCATGGGAAAGAGGTCCACGTCCACCTGCCCGTAGACGAACGGGAAGGGATAGTTCCGCCAGTCCTGCGGCTTGGTGATGTTGCGCTGCGCGGACGGGCGCAGCCTGAGCCGCGCGCCCCAGTCCGGCGAGGCTCCCGCCGGCGCGTGCGCCTCCGCCGGCGCCGACAGCCGCGCGGCATCGTCCGTGACGTAGAACCCCGACTTCTCCCGCGCCAGCAGGTACCCGTCCGCCGCCAGCGCCTGATAGGCCAGCATCACCGTGTTGCGGGAAACCTTCAGCCGCTTCGCCATGACCCGGGTGGACGGCACGGCGACGCCGGCGGGAAGCTGGCCGGCCAGCATGGCCGACACCAGCGCCTCGCGGATCTGGGCCTGAAGCGTGAGCAACTCCCGCCGCTCGACATGGAAGAGGCTGTCTCGCAACCGCTCCTCCGCCGGTTCGGACGCGGACACGCCCTCGCGCGCATTGAGGCGCAGGGGCCGGGCGGACGCAAGCCTCAGCGCAGGAGCGCCGCCCACAGTCGGTCCATCGCGCCGGGATCGAACCGCTCCGCCAGCCCGATGGCCACCGCGCGGCTACGGCCCGGCGGCGCCTCCACCTCCCGAAGCGAGGACTGCCGTCCCGCGCGATGCACCTCGGCCCAGCCGCCCCCGGCCAGCCGGACGATCCCCTTCAGGCGGTAGAGCCCCGGCGCGCCTTCCTCTAGGAACGCCTCCAGGCCTGCGCGGTCGAAGCCGCCCTCCCCGCTCCAGGCCCAGCTCCGGTAGAACGCCCCGTGGTCGTGGTCATGCCCCTCCCGCGGCAGCGGCGTCTCCCGGTCGTCGAGCAGCAACTCCAGCGGCGCGCGCCCCTGCGGCGCCTCCACCTGCGCGGCGCCGGGGGCGAGCCGCTCCAGATGGGCAGCCACCCGCGCGACGCCCGCCTCCCCGGCCAGATCCCCCTTGGTGATGAGCACCAGCCCCGCCGCCCGCGCCTGCCGCGCCAGCGTGTCCGACAGCAGCGGGTCCGCCAGCCCCGCCTCGAAGTTGGCCGCGTCCGCGAGCGTGGCCACAAGGGCCAGCCGCATCTCCGGCTCCGCCAGCGCGATCTGCGCGACCTTGGCGGGGTCGGCCACGCCCGAGGTCTCGATGATCAGGTGCTCCGCCCGCGGCTCGGCCCGCAGGATGCGGTCCAGCGCATCGAACAGGTCCCCCCCAATGGAGCAGCACATGCACCCGTTCGAGAGGGCGATGGTGTCGCCCTCCCGGTTGACGATCAGGGATTCGTCGAGCGCGATCTCCCCGAAATCGTTGACCAGCACCGTCAGTCGGCGGCCATGCGCCTCCGACAGCAGGTGGTCGACCAGCGTGGTCTTGCCCGCGCCCAGATAGCCCGAGATCACCGTGACCAGCAGCGGCGTCATGCGAGGAACACCCGCCCGCCCTGGACCGTCCCCAGCACCGGCACGTCCCGCAGCTCATAGGGCGCGACGGCGGTCGGATCCTCGCCCAGCACGGCGAAATCCGCCCGCTTTCCGGCGGTGATCGACCCGATCTCCCCATCCAGCCTCAGCGTCCGCGCGGGGCCCGTGGTGATGGCATGCAGCGCCTCCATCACCCCGATCCGCTGCGCCGCCCCTAGCACGCGCCCCTTCGGCGTGATCCGGTTGACCGCGCTCCACGCCACCTGCAGCGGTCCCATCGGCGTCACCGGCGTGTCCGAGTGGATCGCCAGCGTCAGCCCGTGGTCGAGCGCCGAGCGGCAGGCATCCATCCGCCGCGCCCGGTCCGGCCCGATGGAGAGCTCGTAGTGCGGATCTCCGAAGTACCAGATGTGATTGGCGAAGAGGTTCACGCACACGCCCATCGCCGCCATGCGCGCGAACTGATCCTCGCCCGCCATCTGGCAGTGCTGGAGCGTGTGCCGGTGATCGTCCCACGGGCTTCTGGCGATGGCCGCCTCGATGGCGTTCAGAGCAACCTCCGACGCCTCGTCCCCGTTCACATGGATATGCATCTGGATGCGCGCCGCGTGCAGCGTCGCCACGAGGTCGAACAGCTGCTCCGGCGGCACGTTCCAGATGCCGTTGGGCTGCCCGCCCAGATAGCCCGGCCATTTCAGCCGCGCCGTGAAGCCCTGGATCGACCCGTCGGTCACGATCTTCACCGCCCCCATCCGCAGCCGGTCGGTGGACCGGGCGGCAAGCGCCTTCATCCGCTCCACCAGCTCCGACGGGGGATGGCCGCTCGAAAGCTGCGTGGGCACGAGCCGCAGCGGGTAATCCTCGGACCCCGTGATCCGCAGCAGCGTGTCGACATCCTCGTCCGGCAGCATGGCCGCGAGGTCCGTCGCCGTGGTGACCCCGCAGCGCATGGCGGACTGGCCGTAGGCGCGGATCGCCGGCTCCTGCCGCGACAGCTCCCGGAAGTCGATCCGGCAGCGGCGCAGGACGGGGAACATAGCCGCCATCTCCTGCAGTTCGCCGTTCGGGGATCCGTCAGGGAAGCGCGCCACCCCCTCCACGTTGGTGTCGCGGGAATAGCCCGCCAGCTCCAGCGCCTTCGAGTTCACCGTCATCAGGTGGAAGTTGGAATGCACCACCACCACCGGCCGGTCGGTGGCGACCTGGTCCAGATGCCGGACGTTCAGACGCTCGGTCGGCAGGAAGATCGGGTCGAACCCCCAGGCGATCACGGGGGCGTCGCCGGGCATGGCCTCGGCGGCCCGGCTCAGGCCGGCGATCACCGACTCGACGTCCGGCATCCCCTTGTGGAGCCGCCCCTCCGGGTCCGTGCGGTCCCGGTCGCCTGCATAGACGTAGCTCCACATGGCGCCGGTCATCATGTGACCGTGACCCTCCACGAAGCCCGGCAGCAGCACCGCCTCGGCGAAGCGGTCGTCCCGCCGCCCGCCGCCCCAAGGTGCGGCGCAGTCCGGACCGCCGACGGCGCGGATCCGGCCCTCGCGCACCGCCACATGCGTCGCCTCCGGCAGGTTGGGGTCGAGCGTCACGATCTTGCGGGCGCGATGGATGATGGTTTCGGCCATGGGCTCCTCAGGGGTTCGGATGCGTCTGGCGCCATCTCCGACCAGCGGGGGCGGAAGCCGTAGGTCCAGATGGCGGGAAAGCAGGGGACCAGACGTGCCTAAGGTTTGCGCGCAAGCCCAAAGCTGGACTTGTCTCTGGATAGGCAATTTCAGGAGAGGGGCTACGAAATGAGCATCACACGCAGGCTGTTTCTAGGCACGGCCGCCGCTGCCGGCGTCCTCGTCGGCACGCTGGGGGCGTTCGCGCAGGAGCCTCGGCGCGGCGGCGACCTGGTCATGCTGTCGACGCAGGTGCCCCGCCATCTGAACCCCGCCGTGCAGTCCGGCATCGCCACCGCCGTGCCCGGCACCCAGATCTTCGCCTCGCTGCTGAAGTACGACGAGAACTGGAACCCCCACCCCTACCTCGCCAAGGACTGGTCCTTCTCCGACGACGGGCTGACCTTCACCGTCCACATCGTGGAGAACGCCCGCTTCCATGACGGAGAGCCGGTGACATCCGAGGACGTGGCCTTCTCCATCATGACGGTGAAGGCGAACCACCCGTTCCAGACCATGTTCGCCCCCGTGGAGAGCATCGAGACCCCGGACGACTACACCGCCGTCTTCAAGCTCAGCCAGCCCCACCCGGCGCTGCTGCTGGCGCTCTCGTCGGCCCTCTCTCCGATCATCCCCGAGCACATCTACGGCGACGGGCAGGACCTCCCCACCCATCCGCGCAACTCCGACCCCGTCGGCTCCGGCCCCTTCAAGCTGGAGCGGTTCGACCCCGGCGAGCAGATCACGCTGGTGCGCAACGACGACTTCTTCATCGAAGGCCGCCCCTATCTCGACCGCATCATCATCCGCATCGTCCGCGACGCCTCCGCCGCGCTGCTGTCGATGGAGGCGGGCGATGCGGACCTGTTCCCCTTCCTGTCCGAGAGCCAGGGCATCCGCCGCCTTAGCGAGGTCGACGGCCTGGTCGTGACCGCTGACGGCTACGACGCGGTCGGCCCCATCGTCTGGCTCGCCTTCAACACCACCAAGGGGCCGCTCGCGGACAAGCGCGTGCGGCAGGCCATCGCCTACGCCACGGACCGGGACTTCATCACCAAGGCCCTGCACCGCGGCGTCTCCAAGCCCCAGCGCGGCCCGATCATCGAATCCTCGCCCTTCTTCAACGAGAACATCCCCGCCTACGACGTGGACCTCGACAAGGCGAAGGCCCTGCTGGACGAGGCGGGCTTCCCCGCGGGCGACGGCGGCTCCCGCTTCGGGCTGAGCATCGACTTCATCCCCGGCGTCGCCGAGCAGCAGCAGAACATCGCCGAGTATCTCCGCTCGCAGCTCGGCAAGGTCGGGGTCGACATCTCGGTGCGCCCCTCGCCGGACTTCCCCACCTGGGCGCAGCGCATCGCCTCGGGCGACTTCGAGCTGACCATGGACAACGTGTTCAACTGGGGCGACCCGGTGATCGGCGTTCACCGCACCTATCTCGGCTCCAACATCCGCCCGTGTCATCTGGGCGAACACCCAGGGGTATTCGAACTCGAAGGTGGACGAGATCCTGGCCAAGGCGGCGGTGGAGCTCGACCAGGACAAGCGCAAGGCCCTCTACGACGAGTTCCAGATGATCGTGGGCGAGGATCTGCCCGTCTACTGGATCAACGCCACCCCCTACCACACCGCCTATGACGAGCGGCTCGGCAACCCGCCGCTGTCGATCTGGGGGCCGATGCAGTCCATGGACGAGGTCTACTGGAAAGAGCCGCGCTGAACGCCGCAACCCGCCGCGCCGCCCCCTGCCGGCGGCGCGGCCCTTCCCCGAAAGGAGGCGCGGCATGAGCGCATCCGGCTACATCCTCCGGCGACTGGTCTACGGGCTGATCCTGCTCGCCGGCGTGGTCGTCCTGAACTTCCTGCTGATCCACATGGCGCCCGGCGACCCGGCCGAGGTCATCGCCGGCGAGATGGGCGGCATCACCGAGGAGCAGATGGCCCGCATCCGCGCCGATCTCGGCCTCGACCAGCCGGTGCTCGTGCAGCTCGGGCGCTACCTGCTGAGCGTGGCGCAGGGGGACCTCGGCCGCTCCTTCTACTTCAACGCGCCGGTGACCGAGCTGATCGCCCAGCGCATCTGGCCCACCATCATGCTGGTGATCGCGGCCCAGGCCATCGCCATCAGCGTGGGCGTCGGCTTCGGCGTGCTGGCGGCGCGCAAGCCGCAGGGGCCGCTCTCGGCCTTCGTGGCGGTGTTCTCCACCGTCGGCTACGCGGCGCCGGTGTTCTGGACGGGGCTGATGCTCATCATCCTCTTCTCCGCCACCCTGCCGATCTTCCCGGTGGAGGGCTTCTCCAGCGCCCGCTTCGACGGCGGCCCGCTGGCCTACGCGGTGGACGTGCTCCACCACCTCGCGCTCCCCGCGATCACGCTCGCCATCATCTTCCTCGCGCAATACGCCCGCCTCTCCCGCGCCGCGATGATCGACGTGCTGGGCGCCGACTACGTCCGCACCGCCCGCGCCAAGGGGCTGGGCGAGAGCTCCGTCACCTTCCGCCATGCGCTCCGCAACGCCGTGCTCCCGATCCTGACCGTCGCCGGCATCCAGTTCGGCAACCTCATCTCCGGGGCCCTGCTGGTGGAGACGGTGTTCAACTGGCCCGGCATGGGCCGCCTCGCGTTCGACTCCGTGCTGCGGCGGGACTACCCGACGCTGCTGGGCGTCCTGTTCTTCGCGGCGCTGATGGTGGTGGTCGCGAACCTCGTGACCGACCTCAGCTACCGTCTCGCCGATCCCCGCATCCGAACCGGAGGGCGCGCCCGATGACCGACGCCAGCTTGCCCCCCCGGGCGCGCGTGGAAGCCGTCAGCCCCCTGCGCGAGGCGTGGTCCGTCTTCCTCAGGAACCGCCCCGCGCTGGTCGGGACCTTGATCCTCGCCCTGATCGTGGCCGCGGTCCTCTACGGCGCCCTCTTCTTCGACGGCGACCCCTACGAGATCGTCTGGGCGCCCCACACCCGCCCGTTCGAGGAGCCCGGCTTCCCGCTCGGCACCGATTATCTGGGCCGCGACATCCTCGCGGGCCTGCTGACGGGCGGCGCGCCCACCCTCGCGGTCGGCGCCTCCGCCGCCCTCATCACCGTCTTCCTCGGCATCCTCGTCGGCGCGCTGGCGGGCTATTTCGGCGGCTGGGTGGACGACCTCCTGATGCGGGTGACCGAGTTCTTCCAGGTGCTGCCGGCTCTGCTGTTCGCCATGGTGCTGGTGACGCTGTTCTCCCCCTCCCTCGTCATCATCTCCATCGCCATCGGCGTCGTCTCCTGGCCCCAGACCGCGCGCCTGACGCGGGCCGAGTTCCTCCGCATCCGGGAGCTGGAATACGTCTCCGCCGCCCGCTCCATCGGCGCCCGCAACGGCCGCATCATCTGGCGCGTGGTGCTGCCCAATGCCCTGCCGCCGCTGATCGTCTCCGCCACCCTCACCGTCGGCGTCGCGATCCTGTTCGAGGCGGGGCTCTCCTTCCTCGGCCTCGGGGATCCCAACACCATGTCCTGGGGCCTGATGATCGGCCAGAACCGCGGCTACCTGCTGGAGGCGTGGTGGCCGGTGACCCTCCCCGGCCTCGCCATCTTCTTCACCGTCTTCGCGGTGAGCCTGATCGGCGACGGCCTGAACGACGCCTTCAACCCCAAGCTGAGGTCCCGATGAGCGAGCCCCTTCTCTCGACGCGCGACCTCAAGGTCGAATTCGACACCCGCCACGGGCGCGTCACCGCCCTCGCCGGCATCAGCCTCGACGTCCGCCCCGGAGAGACGCTGGGCATCGTGGGCGAGAGCGGCTGCGGCAAGTCCATCACCGCGCTCGCCATGATGGGCCTGATCCCCAGCCCCCCGGGACACCTGACGGGCGGCGAGATCCGCTTCGGGCGCGAGGACATCACCCGCGCCTCCCCCCGCCGTCTCCGCCAGCTCCGGGGCGGCGACATCTCCATGATCTTCCAGGCGCCGATGACCTCCCTGAACCCGGTCTTCACCGCCGGGGACCAGATCGCGGAGGCCATCCTCCTCCACCAGGACGTGACCGCCGCGGAGGCGCGCAAGCAGGCGGTCGAGCTTCTGCGCACCGTCGGCATCCCGGAGCCGGAGCGCCGCGCCGCCGCCTATCCGCATGAGCTCTCGGGCGGCATGCGCCAGCGGGTGATGATCGCGATGGCCATCTCCTGCCATCCCAAGGTGCTGATCGCGGACGAGCCGACCACCGCCCTCGACGTCACCGTCCAGGCTCAGATCTTCGAGCTGATGCGCGAGATCCAGGAGAAATTCGGCGTCGCCATCGTGCTCATCACCCATGACATGGGCGCCATCGCCGAGATGGCCGACCGGGTGGCGGTGATGTACGCCGGCCGCGTGGTGGAGCAGGGGCTGGCGGACGAGATCCTCGATGACCCCCAGCACCCCTACACGCGCGGCCTGATCGGCTGCATCCCCGTGCTGGGGCGTGAGGCAGGCGCCGCCCGACGCCTGCCGCCGCTGGCCGAGATCCCGGGCATCGTCCCCCCCCTGCACCTGCTGGGCGAGGGCTGCGCCTTCGCCGACCGCTGCCCGCTGGTGCATGACCGCTGTCGGCGCGAACGCCCCGCCCTCCTCGGCGGCGCCCACGCCGTCGCCTGCCACGCCGCCGAACGAGAGATCGCGGCATGAACGCCGACGCCCGCTTTCAGCCCGACGGGGCCGCTCTCACCGCCCCAGAAGCTCTCATGGACGTCCGCGACCTCAGCGTCCGCTTCCCCATGCCCCGCCGCTCCCCGTTCTCGGAGCGGCAGCACCTCCACGCCGTCCGCGGCGTCTCCTTCCAGGTGAAGCCCGGCCGCACCCTCGGCCTCGTGGGCGAATCCGGCTCCGGCAAGACCACCACCGCCATGGCCGCGATCCGCCTGACCGAGCCCACGGGCGGCGAGGTGCTGTTCGAGGGCCAGGACCTGATGCAGCTCGGGGCGGAGGAGATGCGCCGCCGCCGCCGCCACCTCCAGGTGATCTTTCAGGACCCCTATTCCTCCTTGAACCCGCGCGACCGCGTCGGCGCCATCGTGCGCGAGCCGCTGGACCTGATGGAGATCGGCGAGAAGGCCGCCCGTGCCGACCGGGTGCGGGAGCTGTTCGGCCTCGTGGGCCTGCGTCCGGACCAGATGGCGCTCTTCCCCCACCAGTTCTCCGGCGGCCAGCGGCAGCGCATCTCCATCGCCCGCGCGCTCGCCACCAATCCCAGGCTGATCGTGTGCGACGAGCCGGTCTCCGCCCTCGACGTCGCCATCCAGGCGCAGATCCTGAACCTGCTGCGCCGCCTCCAGGACGAGTTCGGGCTGAGCTACCTCTTCATCTCGCATGACCGCGGGGTGGTGCAGTTCATCTGCGCCGACATCGCGGTGATGTATCTGGGCGAGATCGTCGAATACGCCGACCGCCCCACCTTGTTCTCGGAACCGCGGCATCCCTACACGGCCGCGCTGCTCGCCGCCGCGCCGTCTCTGGCCCGGCGCAAGTCCACGGGCTACCGGCGGGAGGGGATGGTGAAAGGCGATCCGCCCTCGCCCCTGAACCTGCCCGAGGGCTGCGCCTTCGCCTCGCGCTGCCCCGCGGCCCAGGCCCGGTGCCTGGAAGAGCGGCCGATGCTCCGCCCCGTCGGCGAGGCGCGCGTCGCGTGCCATTATCCGCTCGGCGCCTGACTGGTCCACCGAATCGGCGCCGCTGGCCCTGTCGCTCCGCCTCCCGCCGGGGCAGGATGCACGAAACACTGAGGAGACTCCCCATGGACGGTCCCACCCCCAACGACCTCTCCGGCGTCATCGAAGCCGACCGCGCCCATGTCTGGCACCACCTGAGCCAGCACAAGGGCTACGAGACCGCCGACCCCCGCGTGATCGTGGAGGGCAAGGGCATCCGCGTATGGGACGCTACCGGCCGCGAGATGATCGACGCGGTCTCCGGCGGCGTCTGGACGGTGAACGTCGGCTACGGGCGCGAGAGCATCGCCGACGCCGTGCGCGACCAACTCGTGAAGATGAACTACTTCGCCGGCGCCGCGGGCTCGATCCCCGGCGCGCTCTTCGCCGAGAAGCTGATTTCCAAGATGCCGGGCATGAGCCGGGTCTACTATTCCAACTCCGGCTCCGAGGCGAACGAGAAGGCCTACAAGATGGTCCGCCAGATCGCGCACAAGCGCCACGGCGGCAAGAAATACAAGATCCTGTTCCGGGAGCGGGACTACCACGGCACCACCATCGCCGCGCTGGCCTCCGGCGGCCAGCCCGAGCGCGCGGCCCAGTACGGCCCCTTCCCAGAGGGCTTCGTGCAGGTCCCCCACTGCCTCGAATACCGCCGCCAATGGGATGACGTGGACTACGGCCCCCGCGCCGCCGACGCGATCGAGGAGGTGATCCTGCGCGAGGGCCCCGAGACCGTCGGCGCCCTGATCCTCGAGCCCGTCACCGCCGGCGGCGGCGTCATCACCCCGCCCGAGGGCTACTGGCCCCGCGTGCAGGAGATCTGCCGCAAGCACGACGTGCTCCTGATCATCGACGAGGTGGTCTGCGGCCTCGGGCGCACCGGCAAGTGGTTCGGCTATCAGCAGTACGACATCCAGCCCGACATCGTGACCATGGCCAAGGGCGTCGCCTCGGGCTACGCGGCCATCTCCTGCACCGTCACCACGGAGGCGGTGTTCGAGATGTTCAAGGCCGACCCCACGGACCCGCTCGACCATTTCCGCGACATCTCCACCTTCGGCGGCTGCACCGCCGGCCCCGCCGCGGCGCTGGAGAACATGCGGATCATCGAGGCCGAGGGCCTGCTGGAGAACTGCAACCGCATGGGCGCCCGCCTGATGGAGCGTCTGGAAGGGCTCAAGGCCAGGCACGCCATCGTCGGCGACGTCCGCGGCAAGGGCCTCTTCCAGGGGATCGAGCTGGTCGCCGACCGCGAGACGAAGGAGCCGCTCCCGGAGAAGCTGGTCGCCGCCGCGGTGGCCGAGACGCTCGCCCGCGGGGTGATGATCGGCATGACCAACCGCTCGCTGCCCGGCCTCAACAACACGCTGACGCTGAGCCCCGCGCTCATCGCCACCGAGGCCGACATCGACGCGATCGCCGACGCCATCGACGGCGCGCTCGAAGCCGTCTCCGCCCAGCTCTGACCTGACCGGCCGCGCAGAGGCCCAACCGCCGCCCCCCGGGGCGGCGGCCGCTCCCGCGCGCCCTCCCGAAAGGACCTCCGCCCGTGAACAACCCCTTCGCCGCCGACGACGACGCCCTCCTCTCCGCCCTCGCCGCCCGCGAACCTGATCGACGGCGCGCTGACCGAGGCCGCGAAGACCCTCCCGGTGACCGAGCCCGCCACGATGCGCGATCTCGCCCCTGCCGCCGCCTCCGGCCCCGCCGAGGTGGACGCCGCCGTCGCCGCCGTCGCCGCCGCGAAGGCCGCCCAGCCCGCCTGGGCCGCCCTGCCCGCCCGCGCCCGCGGCACGCTGGTGGCCGAGGCCGGCCGCCGCCTCGCCGCCCGGTCCGAGCCCATCGCCCGCGTCCTGGCGCGCGAGACCGGCAAGGCGCTCCGAACCGAATGCCGCGGGGAACTCGCCGTCGCCGCCGACCTGCTGGAACTCTACGGCGGCCTCGGCTCCGAGTTGAAGGGCGAGACCGTTCCCTTCGCCCCCGGCGTCTTCGCCGCCACCACGCGCGAGCCCCTGGGCGTGGTCGCCGCGATCCTCCCGTGGAACGTCCCCCTCGTGCTGATGATGATCAAGATCGCCCCGGCGCTGGTGGCCGGCAACACGGTGGTCGTCAAGGCGGCCGAGGAAGCCCCCTTCGCCACCCTCGCCGCCGCCATGATCCTGGACGAGCTCCTCCCTGACGGCGTGGTCAACGTCCTCGTCGGCGACGGCCCCGACTGCGGCGGCCCCCCTCGCCGCGCACCCGGACATCGCCAAGATCACCTTCACCGGCTCGGAGGAGGTCGGCCGCATCGTCTACCGCGCGGGCGCCGAGCGGATCGTGCCCGTGTCAGTCTCGAACTCGGCGGCAAGACCCCGATGATCGTATGCGCGGACGCCGAGCTTGAGCGCACCGTGGACGGGGCCATCGCCGGCATGCGCTTCACCCGCCAGGGGCAAAGCTGCACCGCCGCCTCCCGCGTCTACCTCCACGCGGACCGCTTCCTCGCCCGCCTGCAGGAGAAGCTGGACGCCCTCGTGATCGGCGACCCGCTGGACGAGGCCACCGATGTCGGCACGATAATCTCCCCCGCGCAGAAGGCGACCATCGACCGCTACGTCGCGCTCGCCGCCGACGCGGGCGCCGAAATCCGCCGCTGCGCCGCCCTCCCCGGCGCGGGCGTCGCCCCCGACCTCTTCATGCAGCCCACCCTGATCCTCGGCCTGCCCGAGGATCACCCCGCCGCGCGGGAGGAGATCTTCGGCCCCGTCTGCGTGATCCACACCTGGACCGACTACGACGCGGTTCTGGCGGCGGCGAACGACTCGCCCTACGGCCTCGCCGCCACCGTCTGGACCGCCAGCCTCGCCACCGCGCTCGACGCCACGAAACGGCTCAACGCCGGCTACGTGCAGGTGAACCAGAACCTCACCATCCAGCCCAACCTCTCCTACGGGGGCTTCGGCCGCTCCGGCCTCGGCAAGGAGGCTTCGCTGGAGGCGATGCTGAAGCACTTCACCCGCAAGAAGACCATCGTGCTCGCGATGTCCTGATGGAGGCGCTCGCCGCCGCGACGCCCGCCGCGGCCACGCTGCTCGCCGTCGGCGCCTGCGTGTTCGCGGCCGCGGTCCTGCGCGGGATCACCGGCTTCGGCTTCGCGCTGGCGGCGGTCCCGCTCATGGGCCTCGTGGTCCCGCCCGCGCAGGCGGTGGTGGTCGCGGTCCTGCTCCAGTCCATGATCGGCCTCCAGGATATCCGCGCCATGCGGTCGGTGGTGGACTGGCGCTCCGTCCTCCGCCTCGGGGCAGGCGCGCTGGCCGGCACTCCGCCGAGGATCGCCCTGCTCACGCAGCTTGACCCGGCGGCGACGCGGCTCGCCCTCGCCGGGCTGGTGGCGGGGGGGCTCGTTTTCCTGCTCCGAACCCCGGCTTCCGGGACGGTCGGGGTCCGCCCGTTCGAGGCGCCCCTCGCCGGGCTCCTCGCGGGTTTCTTCGGAGGACTCGCGGCGATGCCGGGACCGCCGGCCGTCGCCTACTTCCTGCGCGCGGGCTCCAGCCCGCCCGTGGCTCGGGCGTCCCTGATGATCTTCTTCTTCATCACCTCGCTGATCGCGCTGCCAGGTCTCGCGGCGACGGGACTGCTGGATCTGCCGGCGCTGCTGATCGCCGTTCCCGCGCTGCCGCTCCTCATGATCGGCGCCAGCCTCGGGGCCGCGATCTTCCTTCGGACCAGCGAGGCGGGCTACCGGCGCCTCGCGCTCATCGTGCTTGCGGTGATTGCGGCGGCCAGCGGGGTGCGGGGCGTCGCCGGCCTGCTCCAGTGAGGCGGAAAACCGAGGCGGCCGGCGGACCAGCCGCCGGCCCCCGCGCATGTCACTTCACCGAGACCGTCGTGAAGTCCTGCATCCAGCTCTGCGCCATGACGAACCCCTCCACGTTGGGGGCGAAGGCGCGCGGGTTCAGGTCGTGGACGATCCAGGCCCAGGGGCTGTCCTCGACCAGGACCTCGTGAGCGCGGGCGAGCTTCGTCTCCATCCCTTCCACGTCGAAGGTCTGCGCCACCTCGTCCAGGATCGCGTCGAACTCCGCATTCTTCCAGTGACCCCAGTTCGAGGAGACCGGCGTGGCCGCTTCGGAATGGAACCAGCGGAACCAGACCGAAGGGTCCGTCCAGCTCAGCGAGATGTTCATGGCATGACAGCCGAGCGCCGCGGGATCGTTCGGCGGCTGCCTGAAGGCCACCAGCATGGTGCCCCACTCCACCACCTCGAAGTCCACCTTCACCCCGATCTGCGCGAGGGTCTGCTGGAGGAACTCGTTCATGGGGATCGGGACCATCTGCCCCGACCCAGAGGTCGAGATCATCACCTTGAAGCTCAGCGGGTTTTCCGGGCCGTAGCCCGCCTCGGCCAGCAGGGCCTTCGCCTTCTCGGGATCGTGGGCGTAGACGAAGGGCGGCTCTCCGAACTGCGCGTCGTCCTTGACCACGAAGCCCGCGGCGGGCAGCGCCGTGCCGTTGAGGAACGCCACCAGCCCCTCCCGGTCGATCGCCCAGTTGATCGCCTGCCTCACCCGCTTGTCGGCGAAGGGAGAGCCCTCGGTCACGTTGTAGACCCACGGCCAGATGTGCGGGTAGATCTTCAGCTTCACCTCGAAGCCTGCCGCTTCGAGGCTCGGAACCGTCTCCGGCGGGGGGACCTCGATCCAGTCAACCTGGCCCGAGCGCAGGGCGGCGAGGCGGGTCGTCGCCTCCGGCATCGGGAAGAGCGTGACCTTCTCCACCTTCGGCACGCGGTCGGGGTTCCAGTGCTCGTGGTTGGCGGCGAGCTCCACGCTTACGCGGGGCGTGACGCGCACGATCCGGAACGGCCCGGTGCCGGCCGGCTTCTTGCCGAATTCGTTCCAGCTCCGACCCGGCGGCCTCGTAGGCGGCGCGGCTGACCATGGGCAGCCAAGCGATCAGCATGGGGAAGTAGGAGGTCTGCTTCTTCGTCTCCAGCTCGATGGTTCGGTCATCGACCTTCCGCCACGCCTTGAGCTGGGGCACGCGCGCCTGCCCGATGGCCGCGGCGCCCGGATCGAAATGCGGCGCGTCCGGATCGTAGAGCCGGTCGAAGTTCCACAGCGCCACGTCCGCGTCGAAGTCGGAGCCGTCGTGGAATTTCACCCCCTCGCGCAGCGAGAAGGTCCAGACCGTCCCGCTTTCGTCCACCGTCCATTCGGTGGCGAGGCCGGGCCGGAAGCCGGCGCGGCGGTCATGGGCGTTGGCGAGGTCCCAGTCCACCAGCGGCTCGAACACCGGATAGCCGAGGAAGCGCATCCCCTCGGCCCCGTTGTTGGGCATGCCGGTGGTGGTGGGCACGTCGGCGGCGGTCATGGCGATGCGCAGATGCCCGGTCTCGGCCATCGCCCGGCCGGCGACGGAGGACAGCAGCGCGCCGCCGACGATCGTGGCGCCGGCGGATGAGATGAAAGTGCGTCGGTCGATCATGGCGGCTCTCCTCTTGCAGATGCCGCCATCAAGCAAGAGGCCGATTACATTGCAGCGCAACGAAAAACTTAAGCTGCTGCTTAACTTGCGCCCGAATCGGGGCGCATCCCAAATCAACATCCACGTTATATTTTGCACAATCCGCATTCAGGTTCGCGATGCGTTCTGCTTACTTTTTCACTATTTGAGTTCAGCGTCCGGAACGGCGTGCTTTTCAATTGGTCCATACCAATGTCCGGCGTAGCATGTACGTCCCTGCCCGCCTCAGGAGGCTGCCATGACCCTCGACCCGATCCGTGATCTCTCCGGTCTCTCCCGCCTGATCGCGGCGCGTGAGATCAGCCCGGTGGAGGCGGTGGAGCTGAGCCTCGGGCGAATCGCCGCGCTGGAGCCAGCCTTGCGCTTCTTCGTCCGCGTCGAGGCCGACGCGGCCCGCCAGGCCGCCCGCGAGGCGGAAGCCGAGATCGCGGCCGGGCGTCTGCGCGGGCCGCTTCACGGCGTCCCCGTCGCGGTCAAGGACATCGTGGACATGGCGGGGCTTCCGACCACGAACGGCTCGGCGCTGACCCTCGACCACCGGGCCGAGGCGGACGCCGCGGTGGTGGAGAAGCTGAAGATGGCAGGGGCCATCATCGTCGGCAAGACCGAGACGCACGAATTCGCCATCGGCGGCCCCGACCCGGACCTGCCTTTCGGACCGGCCCGCAATCCCTGGAACCCCGAGCGCTACCCCGGCGGCTCCTCCAGCGGCTCCGGGGCCGCGGTGGCCGCGGGCGCGGTCTGGGGCGCCATCGGAACCGACACCGGCGGGTCGATCCGCATCCCGGCCGCCTATTGCGGGCTGGCGGGGATGAAGGCGACCTACGGGCGCGTGAGCCGGCGGGGCGTCTCCCCGCTCGCCTTCAGCCTCGACCATATCGGCCCGTTGACCTGGACCGTCGAGGACAACGCCCTGATGCTGGAGACGCTCGCGGGGCATGACCCCGCCGATCCCGGCAGCGCCGATCTGCCCGTAGCCCGCTACGCCGAAGCCGCGGCCCGGGGCGCCGCCGGGATGCGCATCGGGCTGATCCGCTTTCACGACGACGCGCCGGACGCGTTCGAGGCCCCCGCAGTGCGCGCCTTCGAAGACGCCGCCGCCGCGCTGGCCGATGCGGGCGCCGAGCTTGTGGAGCTGACCCTCCCCCCGCTCGCGGATTTCATCGCCTGCAACCGGGTGATCCTGCTGGCCGAAGCCTACGCAGTTCACGAGGCGGCGCTGAAGGAGACCCCGCATCTCTACGGCCCCTTCATGCGCACGCGCATCCTGCCCGGCGCCTTCCTCTCGGCCACCGACTACGTGCAGGCCCTGCGCCGTCGGCGGGAGCTGGTCGCCGCGCTGGCGGAGGCGATGGCGGGTGTGGACGCGGCCCTCGTCGCCGGCGCCGCCAGCGCCGCGCCCCGGATCGACGCGGTGGGGGCGAACTCGATGTATGCCGGCCCTCCCTCCATCACGGCGCCCTTCAACGCGACCGGCAGCCCGGCGCTGACGGTGTGCGCCGGTTTCGACGAAGGCGGCTTGCCGCTCGCCGTCCAGCTCGTCGGCAAGCCCTTCGACGAAGCCGCCTGCTACCGCGCCGGCGCCGCGGTGGAAGCCGCGCTGGCCGAGCGGAGCCGCAGGCCGCAGATCGCCGCGGCCGAGCTCGCCGCCTGACGCCGTCCCCCGAAGGAGAAGGAGATCGACATGCACAGGATCGAGATCGGGAAGCACGCGCTCGACCGCGCGATGGCCCGCCGCGGGCGCATCCGCGTCTATGACCGGGTGGACCCGGCCCGGACGGCGCTGATCGTGGTGGACATGCAGAACTGCTTCGTCGCGCCCGGCTTCGCGGCGGAGATCGGCCACGCCCGCGACATCGTCCCCAAAATCAACCGTCTCGCGGGTGCGCTGCGGGCCGCCGGCGGCCATGTCGTGTGGATCCGCAACACCATCAGCCCCGAGACCGCCCACACCTGGTCCACATGGTGCGACAACTTCATGACCCCGGAGCTGAAGGCCGACATGTTCGCCCAGATGGCCCGCGGCGCCGAGGGGCATGAGCTGTGGCCCCTGCTGGAGCCGAAGCCGGAGGACGCGCAGATCGAGAAGACGCGCTTCTCGGCGCTGGTGCAGGGCTCGTCCCAGCTCGAGGGCCACCTGCGCGCCAAGGGGATCGACACGCTGCTGATAACCGGGACCGCGAGCCACGTCTGCTGCGAGTCCACCGCCCGCGACGCGGCGATGCTGAACTACAAGACCATCTTCCTCAGCGACGCCAACGCCGCGCCGACGGACGCGGACCACAACGCCACGCTGACCTCGCTGTTCCAGTCCTTCTGCGACGTGCAGTCCACGGACGAGGCCATCGCCTGCTTCGGCGGCGAGGCGGAGCGCATCGCGGCGGAGTGACCTCTCCGCCCGCGCAACGGGCGGCCGGGGAAACCCGGCCGCCTGTATCACACGCCTACGCAACAGCCTGCATGGGTTCGAGCCGCGGACGCGCCGTGGCCCAGTCCGTCGCCTGCTCATACGCATGGGCGGCGGCGAGCACCGTCGCATCCTCGAACGGCCGCCCCACCAGCTGGAAGGACAGCGGCAGCCCGGAGGCCGACACCCCCGCCCGCGTCGCGATCGCCGGGCTGCCGGTCACGTTGAACGGCATGGTCAGCAGGGGCTTCGCGAAGGTGTACATCGTGCTCATCGCGTCCAGCCGCGGCGCAGGCCCAGGCGCGGTCGCGGTGAACAGCAGGTCCACGCCCTCGAACGCCGCCGAGACCTCCGCGCACAACTCCCGCCGCCGGCGCAGCGCCTGCACGTAGTCGGCGGCCGAGATCAGCGCGGCCAGGCGCAGGCGCTGGCGCAGGATCTCGCCCAGCGACTCCGGCCGGGTCCTCAGCGTCTCCTCATGCACCGCCAGCCCTTCCGCCATCAGGATCAGGCTGCAGGTCGCGCACCAGTCCGCGAGCGGCGAGAGCGTGACCTCCACCACCTCGGCGCCCAGCTTGCGGTAGACGTCCAGCGCGGCCTCCATGGCGGCGACGGTCTCGTCCGTCGCCTCCGCCTGCTCCCAGAAATGGCGGATGACGCCGATGCGCAGGCCGGACATGTCCCGCTCCAGCATCTTGGAATAGGGCTGCGCCGGCACGTCGGCCGAGGCCGGGTCCAGCGGATCGTGGCCCGCCATCGCCTCCAGCATCAGGGCGCAGTCCTCGGCGGTCCAGGCCATCGGCCCGGCATGGTCGAGGCTCCAGGACAGGGGGAACACGCCCCGCCGGCTCACCAGACCGTAGGTCGGCTTCAGCCCCACCAGCCCCGAAAATGCCGCCGGCAGGCGGATCGAGCCGCCGGTGTCCGACCCGAAGCCCCCCAGCGCCAGCCCCGCCGTCACCGCCGCCCCGGACCCCGAGGACGACCCGCCGGTGAAGTGGTCGAGGTTCCAGGGGTTCCGCGCCGGCGGCCAGGGCAGGTCGAAGCTCGGCCCGCCGAAGGCGAACTCATGGGTGGCGAGCTTGCCGAGGCTCACCGCCCCGGCCGCCTTGACCTTCGCCACCGAGACCGCGTCCCGCTCCGGCACATGCGTCTCCAGCGACCGCGAATGGCCCGTGGTCCGCACGCCCGCCGTCTCGTAGATGTCCTTGAAGGCGATGGGCACGCCGTGGAGGGGGCCGCGCCGACGGCCCTCCTTCATCTCCCGGTCGGCGCGGGCCGCCTCCTCCCGCGCCGCGTCGGCGGTCACGAGGAGGTAGGCGTTGACCCGCCCGTCATAGGCGGCGATCCGGTCCAGCAGGAACTCGGTCAGCTCGGCCGAGGTTATCTCCCCCGCCTCCAGCCGCCCCGACGCCCAGGCGAGCGTCGGGAAAGCGTTGCCCCCGATCATGACGCCGCCATGGGGACGAGGGTGAAGATATGCGCCGGCTCCGCCTCCCGCCCGCGGGGGGTGCGGACGCGGGCCGCCATCTCCTGCACGTACTTGTAGGCGGAACGCAGCTCCTCGGCCTGCGCCTCGTCGACCTTCAGGCCGGTGCGGGCGAGGATCACGGCGAAGTCTTCCTTGCTGATCTCAGCGGACATGACGGGTCTCCTTCCAGGGGCTCAGGCCGCGAGGGCCGTGACGGGGCGCACGCCGCGGAAGGCGGTCGCGCGTTCGAAGGCGTCGCCGGCGCGCAGCACGGTCGCCTCGTCGAAGGGCTTGCCGACGATCTGAAGGCCGAACGGCAGGCCGGCCGCCGAGAAGCCGTTGCAGACCGACAGCGCCGGGCTGCCGGTGAGGTTGAACGCCTGCGTGTAGATCGGCCGCTCCAGCAGCGAATGGGCGCTGCCGCTCTCGATCTCCGGGCGCCGCGGTGGGGACGGTGGGCAGGATGCACAGGTCCACGTCCGCCATCGCCGCCGCGAACTCCGCCGTCAGCTCCCGCCGCCGGCGCAGGGCCTGCACGTAGTCGGCGGCGGAGAAGAAGGCGCCCATCATCATCCGCTCCTTCGCGAAGCGGCCGTAGAGCTCGGGCGTGGCCTTCAGCGTCTCCTCGTGGATGGCGTAGGCTTCGGAGCGCGAGATGATCGTGCAGGCGGCGAGGAAGTCGCGCATCGAGGCGAGGGCCGGCATCTCCACCACCTCGGCGCCCAGGTCCCGCAGCGCGCGGATCGACTCCTCCATCGCCGCGATCACATCCGCATCGGCGGGCGCGTCCACCTCGTAGAAGCTGCGAAGCACGCCGATCCTGAGCCCCTTCGCGTCGCCCGTCAGCGCGGCGCGGTAGTCCGGCACGGGCAGGTTCGCCGAGGCGGGATCGCGCGGATCATGCCCCGCCAGCGCCTGCAGCATCAGGGCGCAGTCCTCGCTGTTCCAGGCCATGGGCCCGGCATGGTCGAGGCTGAAGGACAGCGGCATGACCCCCGCCCGGCTGACCCGCCCGTAGGTCGCCTTGATCCCCGCGATGCCGCAGCGCGCCGCCGGAAAGCGGATCGACCCGCCGGTATCCGACCCCATGCCGCCGAGGATCATTCCCGTCGCCACCGCCGTGCCGGTGCCCGAGGAGGACCCGCCCGGGCACATCTCCGCATCCCAAGGGTTGCGCGAGGGCGGCCAGGGCAGGTCGAAGCTCGGCCCCCCGATGGCGAACTCCCAGGTCGCGAGCTTGCCCATGTTGATCGCGCCCGAGGCGTCGAGCATCGCGGCGGTGGTGGCGTCCCGGCTGGGCACATAGTCGGCGGTCAGCTTCGAATGGCCGGTGGTGCGGATGCCGGCGGTCTCGTAGATGTCCTTCAGCCCGATGGGGATGCCGTGCAGGGGCCCGCGATAGTCGCCGGCGGCGATCTGCGCCTCGGCCGCCTTCGCCGCGCTCAGCGCCCGGTCCTTCAGCACCTCGATGAAGGCGTTGTAGCGGCCGTCCAGCGCCTCGATGCGGGCGAGGCACTGCTCCACCAGCTCCACGGGCGAGAGACGGCGCGCCTCGATCAGTTTCGACGCCTCGGCGATGGTCAGGGGCGTTTCATTGGGCAGCATGACGGATCTCCTGTTGCAGGCGGGGGAGGAATGGGGGCGGCGCGACGGGCCGCGCGGGACTTCGAGCCGGGCGAGCGCGATGGCCGAGCCCGCGATCACGGCCGAGCCGAGGCAGGTCCACAGGTCCGGCGTCTCGTCGAAGAAGATCGCGCCGATGACGGCGATGAACACGAGCCGCCCGAAATCGAACGGCATCACCGAGGACGTGTCCGCCACCTGCAGCGCCCGCGTGAGCAGGATGCGCCCGAGCGTTCCCAGCAGCCCCATCGCCAGCGCCCAGGGCAGCAGGGAGGCCGGCGGCCAGCTCAGCACCGGCGCCGCCGTCAGCAGCGTCAGCGGCGTGAGGATGACGGCGGTGTTGACCATGACCGAGGCCATGCTCTCCCGCGCCAGCAGCATCTTGGTGGTCAGGTACATCGCCGCCATGCCGACGGCCGCGAGCATGGCGATGCCGGTTCCGAGGTCGAACGCCCCCATCCCCGGCCTCAGGATCACCATCGTGCCCCCGAAGCCGACGCCCAGCGTGATCCAGCGTGCGCGGGAAATGCGCTCCCGCAGGAAGATCGCCGCCGCCGCGGTGGCGAAGAGCGGCGCGGTGAAGCTGAGCGCGGTGGCCTTGGCGAGCTCGATCTCCGCCAGCGCCCACATCCAGGCCATCAGCGTCGCCGCGCCCGTGATCCCGCGCACCGCATGCAGGCCCGGCGCCTTCATCCGCAGCACGCCCCAGCCCCCGGCCCGCAGCCAGGGCCAGACCGTCAGCAGCCCCACAAGGTTGAGGATGAAGCCCGAGACGAAGGGATGGATCTCCGGCGACAGCGTGCGGACCATGGCGTTGGAGCAGGCGAGGAAGAAGGTGGAGGCGACCATCAGCGCCGCCCCCTCGGCCGTGGCGCCCACGCCGCCGCGGGGGCCCGCGGGCTCGGTCAGCCCCATGGCCCGGATCAGCGCGCCGCCGCGGCGCGGGATGTCGGGCGCCCCGCTCATGGCCGCGCCAGCGCCTCGGCCGCCCCGACCGCCAGCGTCAGCCCCGTCCCCAGCGCCAGCGCGAACAGCAGGTTGGAGGAATAGATCACCCGCGAGAGCGGCACCTGAAAGGTCCGCGCCGTGACCGCCACCGCCAGCGAGGACACCGACAGCATCGCCGCCGTGGACCACGCGAACAGCAGCAGCGTGAACACCGCGAGGTCGCTCAGCGCCCCATCCAGCGTCGCCGCCAGCGCCATGACGATGGTCCCCGTCACCAGCGCGTGCAGCCCCGCCAGCGCGCAGGCCATGACCACCAGCACCATCACGCCCATGATCTCCACCGGCGGCAGGGCGCCGAGGCCGGTATGCGCCAGCGCCTGCTGGAACAGCGGATTGGCGTTGAGCACGAAGCCCATGGCGATGGAGGCGGAGAAGAGCAGCATCTCGCCCCCCATCCGGCCGAGATCGCCGTAGAGCCTCCGCCCCGCCGGGGCCAGCGCCCGCGGCGCCCTCGCGGCCAGCCAGCCGAAGCAGAGCGGCGGCATCATCAGCATGATCAGGCTGAGCGAGCTGAGCCCCGTGATCGCGTTCGCCGCGACCAGCAGCAGCGCGGCGCCCCCCACCGGCGCCAGCAGCGGCCGGACCGAACGGAGCGCCGGCGCCAGCCCCCGCGGCCCGCCATCCTTCAGCGACAGCACGAGCCCCAGCGCCGCCGCCGCCGCGCCGCAGGCCATCGCCTGCCAAAGCGGCACGCCCGGGAGGTGGGAGCCTGCGAAGCCCATCCCCACCGTGAACGGCGTCCACAGCACCGACAGGCACAGCCCCCGCAGGCAGGCGAGCGCGATGCCCCGCCGCTCCGCCGGGTCGACCACATGGGAGAACACCGGCCCCACGATGGCGAAGGTCCCCAGCGTCATCACGGCGCCGGAGACATGGCTCAGCACCATCACCGAATCCGACCGCGCCCCGGGGGCCGAGGACATCCGCGCGCCGAGCCCCATGAGCTTCGGGTCCGCCTCGAACGCCAGCCGCACCAGCGTGATCGCCGGCAGGAAGCCCATGAAGGTGAGCGCGAAATCCAGCCCCTCCACCGCCGAGGCGGGGGGCGAGCCGGTGGCCATCAGCACCGCGACCGCCGCCGCGCAGGCCGCCGCGATCCGCCGCGCCACCGCGGGCGCCGAGGGGAACGCCGCCAGCAGGTACACCGGCAGGACCGCCAGCGCCGCCCAGCGCAGATGCGGCGAGGGCGCGAGGATGTGCTGCACGTTCTGCAGCCACAGCAGCGCCCCCAGCCCGCTCGCGATCCGCGCCTGGGTCATCGCGGCCGGCTCATGTCCGGCCGTGAGGGACGCGCCAGCACCGAGCCATGTGCCCCGCCTCCGGCCAGCGCGCATCCGGATAGACCGCATGGCACTGCTCGTCCGCCTGGCTGCACCGGGGCGCGAAGGCGCAGCCCGGCGGCAGGGCCGCAAGGTCCGGCGGCGCGCCCGGGATCGTCTCCAGCACCTCGCCCTTGCGCTGGTGATGGACGGTCGAGGCGAGCAGCCCCTGCGTATACGGGTGCCGGCGCTTCTCGATGATCGAGATCACCGGCGCCTCCTCCACGAAGCGGCCGGCATACATGACGCCGACCCGGTCCGAGATCTCGGCCGCCACCCCGATGTCGTGGGTGACGAAGATCACGGCCATGTCCAGCTCCTCCTGCAGCCGGCGGAGCAGGAGCAGGATCTGGATCTGCACCGTGACGTCGAGCGCGGTGGTCGGCTCGTCCGCCAGCAGCACCGACGGCTTGCACGCCAGCGCCAGCGCGATCATCGCCCGCTGGCGCATGCCGCCCGACATCTCGTGCGGGAAGTTGCCCAGCCGGCTCTTTGCGGAGGGGATCGCCACCAGCTCCATCAGCTCCAGCGCGCGCTTGTCGGCCTCCTCCCGCGTCTTGCCCTCGTGGCGCATGACGCTCTCGGCGATCTGGGTGCCGATGGTGAAGACCGGGTCGAAGGCCGTCATCGGCTCCTGGAAGATCATCGAGATCTCGGCGCCGCGGACCTTCCGCAGCTCCTTCTGCGGCAGGGTCAGGACGTTGCGGCCCATGAGGTCCACCTCGCCCGTCGCCCGGGCATGGCGCGGCAGCAGTCCCATGACCGAGCGGAGCATCACGCTCTTGCCCGAGCCGGACTCGCCCAGCACCCCCAGCACCTCGCCTTTTCGCAGCGAAAAGCTGACGCCGTTGACCGCGTGGACGGCCTTGTCCCCCTTGCCGAAGGCGACCTTCAGGTCGCGGACCTGCATCACGCCGCCCTGGATGACCGGATCGTGCTTCATGCGCGGATCTCCCTGACCGGAGGCTGCCTGCGCGGCGCGGCCGCGGGTCCGGCGCCGCGGCTGTGCCCGGAACCGGGGTCGGACATGTGGCAGGCCACCACGTGCCGCCCGCCCACCGCCGAGTTCGTCGGCGCCACCGCGGCGCAGACGTCCTCCGCGAACGGACAGCGGGTCCGGAACCGGCAGCCCGAGGGCGGGTCGATGGGGTTGGGCGGATCGCCCGAGATCGGCGCCCGCTCGGTCCGCCGCCGCGGATCGAGGCTCGGGGCCGAGGCCAGCAGCGCCTGCGTGTAGGGATGGCGGGGGCTGTCGTAGATCTCGTCCACCGTCCCCGTCTCGACCACCCGGCCGAGATACATCACCGCCACCCGGTCCGAGATGAAGCGCACCACGTTCAGGTCGTGGCTGATGAAGACGTAGGTCAGCCGGTGCGCGTCCTTCAGCGCCACCAGCAGGTTCAGCACCTGCGCCTCCACCGACTTGTCGAGCGCCGAGACCGCCTCGTCCAGGATCACCAGCCGCGGCTCCACCGCCAGCGCCCGGGCGATGTTCACCCGCTGGCGCTGGCCGCCCGACAGCTCGTGCGGATAGCGCCGCGCGAACATGGCCGGAGACAGGCCCACCTGGTCCAGCAGCCCCCGCGCCCGCGCCTGCGCCTGGGCCGCGGGCGTCCCGTTCATCCGCGGCGCGAAGGCGATGGAGTCGGAGATCGGCATCCGCGGGTTCAGCGAGGAATAGCTGTCCTGGAACACCATCTGCACCGACCGGCGCAGCGCCGAGACGGAGATCCCGTCCCGCGCCCCCACCGCGTCGCCGTCGAACACCATCTCGCCCGCATCGGGCTCGATCAGCATCATCAGCAGGCGCGCGAGGGTGGACTTGCCGCAGCCGCTCTCGCCGACCACGCCCATCACCTCGCCCTTCTCCACGGTCAGCGACACGCCGTCCACGGCCTGCACCGCCCCGACCGTGCGGTTCAGCACGCCCTTGCGGATGGGGAAGTGCTTGCTTGAGCCCTTCCACGATCAGCATCGGCTGGCGCGGGCCGCCCCGGTCCCGGAGGTCGGGCGCGCGGGCTTCGATCTCGGTCATGGGAGCCTCCTTCAGACCTTGATCCGCACGTCCATGGCGCCCCTCAGCCCGTCGCTGATGAGGTTGAAGCACATGGAGGTCGCGAAGATGAGGACGCCGGGCAGCGCCGCGATGACGGGGTCGACGTAGATCGCCTGCCGGAGCGCGTTGAGCATCAGCCCCCACTCGGCGGCGGGCGGCGACACGCCGAGCCCCAGGAAGCTGAGCCCCGCCGACAGGATGATCGACAGGCTGACCAGCGAGGTCGCGTAGACCAGGATCGGCCCCAGCACGTTCGCCAGCACCTGATGCCGGATCAGCGACAGCGGCCGCGCGCCGCGACGCCCGCGCCGCCTCCACGAAGTCGAGCCCGCGCACCTGGGTGGTCACGCTCTCGGAGATGCGGATGATCGGCGGGATGAAGACCAGCGTCAGCGACAGCAGCGTGTTGAAGAGCCCCGCCCCCAGCATCCCGCAGATGGCGATGGCGAGCAGGATAGACGGGAAGGCGTAGAAAACGTCCGTCACGCGCATGATGATCGTGTTCACGATCCCGCCCGCGAACCCGGCCACGATCCCCAGCGCGCCCCCGATCAGCAGCGCGATGGCCACCGGCACCACGCCCGCGATCAGCGACAGCCGCCCGCCGTAGAGAAGCCGGGTGAGCATGTCCCGCCCGGTCTCGTCGGTGCCCAGCGGATGGCCTTCGAAGCCCACGGGCTTGAGGCGGGTCATGATGTTGCCCTGGAACGGGTCGTAGGGCGCAAGCAGCGGCGCGAAGATCGCCGACAGCACGATCAGCGCGAGGATCCCGGCCGAGACCAGCGTCACCGGATCGCGGGAGATCCGCAGGCGCACCTGCTTCCAGTAGCCGGGGCTCTCCACGGGCTTCAGCTTCGCGAACTCCTCCTGGGAGGGGAAGCCGGACATGTCTGCGACGGTCATGGGCGTCTCCTTTCGACGGAAGGGCGGGCCCGGCGCGTCAGCGCCGGATCCGCGGGTCGATGGCCGCCTGCGCGATGTCCACGAGCAGGTTGAGAAGGACGAAGAAGAAGGCGAGCACGACGATCGTCGCCTGCATCACCGGGATGTCGCGCCGGAAGATCGCGAGGTTCAGCAGGTTCCCCGACCCCGGCCAGTTGAACACCGTCTCCACCAGGATCGACCCGCCCAGCAGGTAGCCGAACTGAAGCCCCATCACCGCCAGCGCCGCCGGCGCCGCGTTCTTGAGGACGTGGAACAGGATCTCGCCGGTCGATCAGTCCCTTGGCCTGGAGCGTGCCCACGAACTCCTGGTTCAGCACCTCCAGCACCGTCGCGCGCACCACCCGCGCCACCACGCCCATGGGGATCAGCGCCAGCGTGATCACCGGCAGGACCATGCCGTCGAGGTCCTCCCAGCTGGTCGGGCACGCCCTCGAACCCCATGCCCTGCGCGGGCAGCCAGTTCAGCGTGACCGAGAAGATCACCACCATGACGATGGCGAACCAGTAATGCGGCAGGCTCACCCCGGTGATGGCGAGCGCCGAGCACAGCTTGTCGATCCACCCCCCCTGGTGGAACGCCGCCACCGTCCCCAGCAGGATGCCCAGCGCGAAGCCCAGAAGCGCCGCCGGGATCGCCAGCACGAAGGTGTTGCCGAGCGCCGAGAACAGCTGCTCGCCCACCGGCGCGCCGTTGAAGATCGAATAGCCCAGGTCTCCCTGGAGGGTCCGCCACAGCCAGCTGAAATACTGGACATGCAGCGGCCGGTCGAAGCCGTAGGCCGCCTTCATCTGCTCGATCAGCTCGGGCGAGGCCTCGGGCGGCAGCAGCAGGTCGATGGGGTTGCCGGGGATCAGCTGCACCAGCCCGAACACCAGGACCGACACGCCCAGCAGGATCGGGATGGCATGCAGCAGGCGCTTGATGCAGAAGCTCAGCATGGTCTCGCCTCCGTCGCGGGGGAAGCGGACGCGCGGCGGGCGCGGCCGCCGCGCGCGCAGGATCACTCCTCGAGAGAGACGTTGGTCAGGTCCTGGAACCAGCTCTGGGCCGAGATGAAGCCCTTCACCTTGGGCGACATGGCCCGCGGGTTCAGGTCATGCACGATGAACAGCCACGGCGCCTGGTCCACGATGATCTCGTGGGCGCGCGGCATCACCTCGTCCACCGCCTCCGGATTGAAGTTGCTCTCCACCTCGTCGAGGATCGCGTCGAACTTCTCGTTCTTCCAGTGGCCCCAGTTGTAGGCCACCGGCGAGGCGTTCTTGGAGTGGTAGTAGCGGTAGAGGTAGGACGGGTCCGAGGTCACGAGGCTGACGTTCAGCGCGTCCGACTCCATCGTGGGCGCCGAGCCCGGCGGGTTGCGCAGCGCCACCAGCAGCGTGCCCCACTCCACCACCTCGAAGCTCAGGTCGATCCCCACCTCCGCGAGCGTTCTGCTGGATGTACTCGTTCATCGGGATCGGCATCATCTGCCCCGACCCGCTGGTCGAGATCATGATCTTCGCCTTCACCGGGTTGTCGGGCCCGTAGCCGGCCTCCGCCAGCAGCGCCTTCGCCTTCTCCGGGTCGTAGCCGTAGTCGTTCTCGGGGTTGCCGTAATACGGATGATCCTTGGGATAGAGGCCCGAGGCCGGCGCCGCGGTGCCGTTCAGCAGCGCCACCAGCCCGTCGCGGTTCACGGCGTAGTTGGCCGCCTGCCGCACCCGCACGTCGGTGAAGGGCGAGCGGCTCCACCAGGCTGAACAGGTAGGGCCAGATATGGGGGTAGGTGTTGGTGACCACGTCGAAGCCCGCGGCCTCGATCCCCGGGATGGCGTCCGGCGGCGGCACCTCGATCCAGTCCACCTGGCCCGAGCGCAGGGCCGCGAGCCGGGTGGTCGCCTCCGGCATCGGGAACAGCTTGATCTTGTCCACCTTCGCCATGCGGTCTTCGTTCCAGTAGCCGTCGAACTTCGACAGCGTGACGCTGACCCGCGGCTCGACGTCGGTGATCTGGAACGGCCCGGTGCCGGAGGGCGCCTTGGCGAAGGCGTTCCAGTCGGATCCCGCCGCCTCGAACGCGGCCGGGCTCGCGATCAGCGTGTAGCAGATCACGTAGGGGAAGTAGCTGGCCGGGTACTTGGTGGTGATCGCGACGGTGTGGTCGTCGATCTTCTCCCAGCTCTTCAGCAGCGGATTGCGCGCTTGGGTCAGCGCGGCGCCGGCCGTCTCGAACTGGGGCGAGTCCTTGTCGAAGAACCGCTCCAGGTTCCAGATCACCGCGTCGGCGTCGAAGTCCGAGCCGTCATGGAACTTCACGCCCTGGCGCAGGGTGAAGATCCAGCGCGTCGGGTCGTTCTCGTCCACCTTCCACCCGGTGGCGAGGCCCGGGCGCAGGTCCGCCGGCTTGTCGGCGCTGCTCAGGTCCCAGTCGATCAGCGGCTCGAAGATGGGATAGCCGACGAAGCGCATCCCCTCGAAACCGTTGTTCGGCATCCCCGTGGTTGTCGGCACGTCGGCCGCCGTCATGGCGATGCGCAGAACGTCCTCCGACCAGGCGGGGTGCGTGCCCAGCGCGCTGGCCATGAGGGCGGCTGCGAGCGTCTTCAGGCGCAGTGACATGGCATGTCTCCTCGTTGCTGTCGCAGAGAGCTTCAGCAAGGGGCGTGCCAATTCCGTCCGGCCTTCATCCGACCGCCGTCAGGGGTTTGAGGGGGAACGGTTATTTAATTTCAGCACCCCGGAAGTCCGCTGAAACATGAATGAAATTGGTCCGAACCATTTGCCTAAACATCTGGCTGCCCGGAAAATTTTATGAAACTTTTTGCAGCAGCGAAAAGACGGCCGCCGCGATCTCGCGCATGCAGCATCACATCTCCAGCGAGGCTTCGAAGGCGTAGCGGCCCGCGGGATGCGTGGTGACCGAGATCTGGTAGAGCCGCCCCTCATCATCGGTGTAGCCGCGCACGATCCTGATGGCGGGGGCGCCGGGAATGACGTGCAGGGCCTCGGCCAGCGCCTCGGGCGTGGCGATGGCCTCGATCCGCAGGTCTCCGCGATGCGGGCGGATGCCCAGCTTCCGCTGCACCAGCGCGTAGATCGGAGGGCCCAGCGGATCCACGTCCTGCGGATCGACCTCGAGCTCGGGCGGACAGAAGGCGTAGCTGTGGGACAGGGGCAGATCCGTCCCGGTCGCGTAGCGCCGCAGGTCCAGCCGCATCCACATGCGGTCCGGAGGCATCCGGCACTGCGCGGCATAGTCCGGGTCCGGCCGAAGCCGCTCCGCGCCCACGAGGCGCATATACGTGTCGGCGGGCGCCGACAGCAGCGCCTCCAGCGACTCCACGGGCTGGACGAACTCGCGCGGGGCGACCGCGGTGACCCGCGTGCCCGACCCCTGCCGGCGCTCGATCATGCCATCCCGCTCCAGCAGGCGAAGCGCCTCGCGGACGGTGCCCCGGCTGACGCCTTCGCTCTCGGCGATGCCCCGCTCGGTGGGAAGCGCCTCGCCCACCGCGAACTCGCCGCGGGCGATCCGCCGCCGAAGGTCGGCCGCGAGGTCCAGGTGGCGGGGAACCTGCGGGCCGCGCTTCCGCAACGCGGCCGGCGGCGCCGTCATCACCGCCCGGCTCATGCCGGCGCACCGGCGGCACGGCTTCCGGCGCCCGCGCGCCGCGCCTTCGATTTCACGCTCATGCCTTCCTCCCAGGCGCGCCCGGATGCCGCTCCGTGCTCGAACCGCTTTCCGCGCCGCGCGGGGCAGTCTACCTCGGCGGCGCGCCGGAATGAACGGCCCGCGGCTTGCCGGGCGGAAGGAGCGAGCACTGGAAGCGATGGCCGGAGGGAAGTTCGGCTAGAGCCGTCCCGCGCCTCTCGTGAGACCGGCTGTACGCGACGAACCGCCCCAAGTGCGCGCCGCCCCGGGGCGCCGGCGACGCGCTAACGGAGCGAGGCGCTTGCGCGCTTCCGGCTGATCGGATCGGTGGCCTGCCGCCGGTTCCGTGAACACCGGGTCGAGCGTGCATCGCCCGTTCCGCGAGCCCGTTCAGCCAGACAGTAGGCGACGGCGCCGCTTCCGGTTCAGCAATGCCAAAGCCCATAGCCGACCGGAGCTTGGAAGGCCTTGTACAGCGCAGCCTCGCGCAGAGTCCGGCAGGCTGCTTTTCATCGAAGACGCGATTGGCGAGGACACCGATGCGGGAGATCTCCACCTCCACCACGTCGCCGGCCTTCATGAACAGCTTCGGCTCGCGGAAGAGGCCGACGCCCCCGGGCGTGCCGGTGGCGATGACGTCCTAGGGCAGGAGCTGGGTTACGGTCGAGATGTAGGCGATCAGGGTCGGCACATCGAACGCGAGGTCCGAGAGCGACGTGGACTGGACAGTCTCTCCGTTCAGGCGCGTCTCCAGCGCGGCGTCTGCGGGGGCGCCCAACTCGTCCGCCGTTACCAGCCACGGCCCCATGGCGCCGCTGCGGTCGAAGCTCTTGCCCGGCCAGAACTGGGAGGTGTGGCGCTGGAAGTCCCGGATCGAGCCGTCGTTGAACGCGGTCCAGCCCGCGACGTGCTCCATGGCCCGCTCGGCGGAGATGTGGCGGGCTGGCCTGCCGATGATCACGGCGAGCTCCCCCTCGTAGTCGAACATCCCGGAGGCCTTCGGGCGCTCCAGCGGGACGCCGTGGCCGACCAGCGACGAGGGGTAGCGGGTGAAGATCGAGGGGTTCGAGGGCGCCTCCCGACCGGTCTCCTTGATGTTGACCTGACCCCTTGTTTCTCCTCCACGGCGTGCTGGGATCCCGACCGACTGGAAGGGACCGGAATGAAGCGCAGCAGGTTCACGGAAGAGCAGATCATCGGCGTTCTGCGGGAGCAGGAGGCCGGGGCCACGGTGGCGGAGCTATGCCGCAAGCACGGGATGTCATCGGCGACGTTCTACGCCTGGAAGGCGAAGTACGGCGGGATGGACGTCTCCGACGCGAAGCGGCTGAAGGCCCTCGAGGACGAGAACGCCCGGTGAAGCGGCTCTACGCCGACGCGATGCTCGACAATGCCGGGTTGAAGGATCTGCTGTCAAAAAAATGGTGACGCCCGCCGTGATGCGGGACGCGGTCGCGCATCTCCGTGCCTGTCACGGGATGAGCGAGCGGCGGGCGTGCACCTTGATCTCGGCGGACCGCAGCTCGGTCCGCTACCGAAGCCGGCGCCCCGACGATGCTGGCCTGCGCCGGCGCCTGCGCGAGCTGGCGGAGCAGCGCCGGCGGTTCGGCTATCGCCGGCTGCATGTGCTGTTGCGTGCGGAGGGCTGGGCCATGAACCGCAAGAAGACCCAGCGGCTCTACGGTGAGGAGGGGCTGGCTGTGCGGCGGCGCAGATCCCGCCGCCGGATCGCGGTCGCGCGCACGCCGATACCGGCGCCGGACGGACCGAACAGCCGCTGGTCGATGGACTTCGTGCATGACCAACTGGCCGGCGGAGGCAGGTTCCGCGTGCTGAACATCATCGACGACGTGACGAAGGAGTGTCTGGCGGCGATCCCGGACGCCTCGATCTCCGGCAGACGGGTCGTCCGGGAGCTGAAGGTCCTCATCGAGACCCGCGGCAAGCCACGCATCGTGGTCAGCGACAACGGGACGGAGTTCACCTCGACGGCCGTCCTGACCTTCGCGCAGGCGGAGAAGCTGGACTGGCGATGCATCGCGCCGGGAAAGCCGACCCAAAACGCCTTCGCCGAGAGCTTTCAGGGCCGGATGCGGGACGAATGCCTCAACGAGCACCTGTTTTTCTCGATGAACCACGTCCGGGCGATCCTCCGCGGATGGGTCGACGACTACAACACCGTGAGGCCGCACTCGGCGATCGGCTACATGACGCCGGCCGCCTACGCAGCCTCCCTGAAACCGCAATGGGCATCGCCGCTGCACGACCTCGAAGGCTCCGCGCCGCTGCCCATTGCTCACGCCGCCCTCACGGGCAAATCTCAACCCACGATTCCGGCCGCCCGCGGATGAGCGCAAGGGGTCAGGTCAGCGCCAAATCTTCTGGGAAATCTACTCGCCAACCCGTGGCCCCTTTTCAGGTCTGCTCAGGTGCGGGTCCTGTGGCAGCGGGATGGCGATACATGACCGAAAGGGAAGCGCGATCCGCATCTGTCGCTCGAGATCCAAGGAGAGCGGCTCGTGCATGAACAAGGCCAAGTTCCGCCTCGACGACATCGAGGCGGAGATCTTCTGCCGCCTCCATGACCATCTGATGCACCCAGCCTACATCGAAGAGTACATCCGATCCTATGACGATGAGCGCCGGGCGCTTGCTGAAGCGCCGCAACCGGACATCTCCAAGCTCGAGCGAGCTGTCGCGGAAGCTCGTTCGGTCTTCGAGCGGCGGCTAGCTCTCTACGACGAGGGCGTTCTCGAAGGCGAAGATGGCAAGGCCCGGGTGGTCGACGCCAAGACCAGGCTGCGTACCGCGGAGGAACTTCTCAGCGCGACTCAGGTCAGCCCCGAAGAGGTCAAATTCGATCCGGCTACGGCTCCGCGATTCGCAGCCGCTCTGAGGAACCTGATGGAGTCGATGGCCGCGCCGGATGGGAAGCCCGACCCAAAAGCTTGCGCTGCCGTCAGGACGCTGATCTCGGACATCATCGTCTCGCCCGCCAAGCACGACGGCGTGCCGATCGAGGTGAGGGGCCGAATGAGCGCCCTCATCGCAAACCCGGAACTTCAGGTGGGGGGGTCAATGGTAGCGGAGGAGGGACTTGAACCCCCGACACGCGGATTATGATTCCGCTGCTCTAACCAACTGAGCTACTCCGCCGAGCCGCGCGCCTGATACCCCCCTCGGCGGGGTCCGTCAAGCGGGGGCGCCCGCCTGGCCCCGGATCAGGAGAACTCCTTCCTCAGCCCCGCCGCCGCGCGCATCAGGAGGCCGGAGTCCGAGCCCACCGCCACCATGTCCGCGCCCCAGGAGAGATACCGCTTCGCCGTCTCCGGGTCGAAGCTCAGGGTGCAAGCCGGCTTGCCCGCGGCCTTGATGCGCCGGATGGCGTCCTCGATCACCTTCTCCATCTCGGGCGCCGTGGAGCGGCCGGTGAAGCCCATGGAGGCCGAGAGGTCCGAGGGGCCGATGAACAGCGCATCCACGCCGGGCACGGCCGCGATGGCCTCGAGGTTCTCCAGCGCCTCGGCCGTCTCCACCTGCGCGATCAGGCAGATCTCGGCGTTGGCGACGTTGAGGTAGTCCGGCACCCGGCCGTAGCGGGCGGCGCGCACGCCGCCTGCGGCGCCGCGGTTCCCCTCGGGCGGGTAGCGCATGGCGCGGGCGGCGGCCTCGGCCTGCGCGGGGGTGTCGATCATCGGCACCACCAGCGTCTGCGCGCCTGCGTCGAGGTACTGCTTGATGATCCAGGCCTCGTTCACCGGAACCCGCGCCGCCACCGCCGAGGCGCCCAGATCCGCCGCCCGGAGCTGCGTCTGCATCAGGTCGATGTCGAGGGGCCCGTGCTCGCCGTCGATCACCACGAAGTCGAAGCCGGCATCCCCCAGGATCTCGGTTCCGGTGGCCGAGCCCATGCTGAGCCACAGCCCAAGGATCTGCTTCTCCCGCGCCATCAGGGCGGCCTTGAAGCGGTTGACGGGCAGCGTGGCGGGCATGGGCGTTCCTCCGGGGTCTGCGGGCCGTCTCGCGCGGCCCCGGCTCCCGGTCTAGCGCGGGGCCTGCCCGGGGGGAAGTCAGGTGACGCGGGCGCGGGCCAGATGCTCGGGCCGGTCCCAGGCGCTGGCGCGCAGGATCTCCGACAGGCGGGCGGCGGCGGCCTCCACGTCCTCCATGGTGTTGTAGAGGGGCGCGAAGCCGAAGCGGATCAGGTCCGGGGCGCGGAAATCGCCGATCACGCCGCGGGCGATGAGGGCCTGCATCACCGCGTAGCCCTGCGGGTGGCGGAAGCTGACCTGGCTGCCGCGAAGCGCGGGATCGCGGGGGGAGGCGAGCTCCAGCTCCGGGCGCGCCGCCTCCACCTGCGCGACGAACGCCTCGGACAGGGCCATGGAGCGGCGGCGGCACGGCGTCGAGGTCGACGCCCTCCCACACCTCCAGCGCCGCCTCCAGCGCGGTCATCGACAGGACCGGAGGGGTGCCGACCAGCATCCGGTCCACGCCCTGCGCGGGCGCGTAGTCGGGGGCGAAGTCGAAGGGCGCTTCGTGGCCCATCCAGCCGGCCAGCGCCGGCGCGGCCTCGTCCGCCCAGCGGGGGGCGACGTGCAGGAAAGCCGGCGCGCCGGGGCCGCCGTTGAGGTACTTGTACCCGCAGCCCACCGCGAAATCGGCGTCCGCGCCCGTCAGGTCCACCGGCAGGGCGCCCGCGGAATGCGCGAGGTCCCAGACCGCCAGCGCCCCCGCGCCATGCGCCGCCGCGGTCAGGGCGGCCATGTCGTGGCGGCGGCCGGTGCGGTAGTCCACCTCGGTCAGCATCAGGACGGCGATGTCGGGAGAGAGGGCGGCTTCGACCTCCTCGGGGGACACGACGCGCAGCTCCCGGCCCAGCGCGTCCGCCAGGCGGCGGGCGACGTAGAGGTCGGTGGGGAAGTTGCCGGAGTCCGAGAGGATCACCCGACGGTCCGGGCGCAGGGCCAGCGCCGCCGACAGCACCTTGAACAGGTTCACCGAGGTCGAGTCCCCCGCCCGGACCGAGGAGGGGTCCGCGCCGACCAGCGCGGCGATCCGGGCGCCGACCCGCCGGGGGAGGTCGATCCAGCCGCAATCGTTCCAGCCGCGGATCAGGCGGGCGCCCCATTCGGCCTCCACCGCCTGCGCCACCCGGGTGGGCACGTGGCGGGGCAGCGGGCCCAGCGAGTTGCCGTCCAGGTAGACCACCCCCTCCGGCAGGTCGAACATCGCGCGGGTGCGGGCGAAAAGGTCGGCGTCGGTCATGGCGGCTCCTGCGGCGGACGAGCCCCCCGTGTCCGTCGCCGCGAAAGCGGGCGCAAGGTGTTTCGCAGCGAAACATCGCGTATAACGCGAGTCAATTTCGGTTAAATCTACCATCGGTTGTATTTCCCGCCCTGCCCCTGCGGCCACCGTCATAAAACCGAGACGGAACCGTCGGCCAACTGACGCGAGGCTCCCCTACACCCCGCCGCGACCGACGGGAGCCCTTCATGCTGATAAAGATCGAGTCGCTGACCAAGAGGTTCGGCGGCGCCACGGCGGTGGATCGCGCCGACATCCTGGTGGAGAAGCCCGCCACGATCGGCGTCATCGGCCGATCCGGCGCCGGCAAGTCCACGCTGCTGCGCATGGTCAACCGGCTGACCGACGCCACCTCCGGCCGGATCCTTGTGGAAGGCACGGACGTGCTGACGCTGAAAGGCGCGGCGCTGCGACGCTGGCGCAAGGACTGCGCCATGATCTTCCAGCAGTTCAACCTCGTCCCCCGGCTCGACGTCGTCACCAACGTCATGCTGGGGCGGCTCAACGGGCAGTCGGCGCTGCGGTCGGCCTTCAACGTCTTCGGGCAGGACGACATCCGCGAGGCGCTGGGCCACCTGGACCGGCTGGGCATCGCCGAGCAGGCGATGAAGCGGGCCGAGGCGCTTTCGGGCGGCCAGCAGCAGCGCGTCGCCATCGCCCGCGCCCTGATGCAGCGCCCCAAGTTCGTGCTGGCGGACGAGCCCATCGCCTCGCTCGACCCCATGAACGCGCAGGTGGTGATGGAGGCGCTGCGGCGCATCCACGAGGAGGACGGGCTCACCGTCATCTGCAACCTGCACACGCTCGACACCGCGCGGCGCTACTGCGACCGCGTGATCGGGATGCGCGCGGGCAGGATCGTGTTCGACGGCCCGTCCGAGCTGCTGACCCAGAGCATGGCCCGCGAGATCTACGGCGCGGGCGCCGAATTCTCGGAGGCCTCCACCTCCACCAGCTTCGACTCGTTCCGGCGCCAGGCGGGCCTGAGCGCGGTCCACGTCACGGGCTGAGGCCCGCGCCCGCCCGTTCCAGACCCCAGACAGGGAGAGACCCATGAACAAGTTCATCCTCGCCGCCGCCGCGTCCGTGGCGTTCGCCGGCGTCGCCGCCGCGCAGGAGCAGACCTCGGAGATGATCTCCGAGTTCCGCATCGGCCTTCTGGGCGGCGAGAACGCCTCCGACCGCCTGCGCTCCAACGAGTGCCTGCGCGAGAGGGTGGAGGCGCAGCTCGGCGTCGAGACCAAGCTGTTCGCCCCCGCCGACTACAACGGCGTGATCGAGGGGCTGCTGGGCGGCAACCTCGACATGGCCTGGCTCGGCGCCTCGGGCTACGCCAAGATCTTCCTGACCGATCCCGAGGCGGTGGAGCCGGTGCTGGTCAAGATCAACACCGACGGGTCCTACGGCTACTACTCCATCGGCTTCGCGCGCGCCGATGCGGGCATCGCCTCGCTGGACGACATGAAGGACAAGGTCTTCGCCTTCGGCGACCCCAACTCCACCTCGGGCTTCCTGATCCCCTCGATCAACATCCCCGAGGAAGGCTATTCGATGAAGCCGGGGGAATACTTCAAGGACGTGGTCTTCACCGGCGGCCATGAGCAGACCATCGTCGCGGTCGCCAACGGCGACGTGGACGCGGGCGTGACCTGGGCCGACGGTCTGGGCGAGTGGGAGGACGGCTACAACTCCGGCGCGCTGCGCAAGGCCGCCGACGCGGGGTTGGTGGACATGACCCAGCTCGTGCAGATCTGGCAGTCCCCGATCATCCCCGAGGGCCCGATCGTGCTGCGCAAGGCGCTGCCGGAGCGGGTGAAGCTGGAGATCGTCGGGCTGATGGCCTCGCTCGAGTCCATGGACCCCGAGTGCGCCTACGGCGTGATGGCGGGCGAAGTGAAGGGCCTCGCCCCGATCACCCACGCCGCCTACAAGTCCATCGTCTCGGCCCGCCAGGCCGCCGGCGAGTAATCCCCCACCGATCTTCGGAGGCCCCGGTTCGCCGGGGCCTCTTTTCGTTGCGCCCGGAGCCCACGCATGTCGCTTGCCAGCCTCGAGACCGAGATCGTCCGCCAGACCCGCCGCCGCACCCTCTATTCCGGGCTGACGACGATCCTGGTCGTGGCCGTGCTGGCCGCGGGGTTCGACCTGTCGAACGCCATGAATTCCGGGTCCTTCCTGCGGGGGCTGACGCAGTTCTTCGACTACCCGTCCGAGCTGTTCGTCGGAGGCGTGGGAGGCGGGGCCGGCCTTCTTCGGCCTGCTGTGGCGGTTCCTGCCGGCGCTGATCGAGACGCTGAACATCGCGCTGGTCGGCCACCATGCTGGGCGGGGCGCTGGCGGCGGTGCTGTCGCTGTTCGCCACGCGCGACTTCGGCGGGCCGGGCTGGGCGGTGATCCCGGTCGGCGGGCCATGGACGTGATGCGCGCCTTCCCGGAGCTGATCCTCGCGCTGTTCCTGATCTTCGTGCTGGGAACCTCGCCGGTGCCGGCGATGATCGCGGTGGCGTTCCACACGGTGGGCGCGCTGGGCAAGCTGTTCTCCGAGGTCAACGAGAACGCCGACCGCAAGCCGATGGAGGGGCTGGAGGCCGCGGGCGGGTCGTGGTTCCAGCGCATCCGCTACGGGGTGATCCCGCAGGTGGCCCCGAACTGGCTGAGCTATTTCCTGCTGCGGCTGGAGATCAACGTCCGCGCCTCGGCGATCCTGGGCTTCGTGGGCGCGGGCGGGATCGGGACCGAGCTTCGGCGCACCATCGGCTGGGGCCAGGGCGCGGGGGACGAGACCGTCGCGCTGTTCACTTTGCTGATCCTGTCGATCGTGGTCATCGACCAGACCAGCTCCTGGGGACGCGCGCGGCTTGCGGGCCGTGCGGGTCAGGGGGAGGAGACGGACGCCCAGACGGAGGCGGGCGGGGATGACCGCGCGGCGAGGGTCGCGGCCTTCGTGAAGCGGCGCACGCTGATGACCGCGGCGGCGCCGGCGCTGGTGCTGGTCTACCTCGCCTATGCCTGGGTGGCCTTCGACGTGACGGGGCTGATCGCCTCGGCCAAGCCGGAGCGGGCGCTGCTGCTGGGCACGGACTCGGTCATGTACAAGGTGCATGTGGAGCAGGACCTGCGCCGCGACCGCTTCGCCGTGGCCGTGGAGGGGGAGCGCACCGCCACCTGGCCCGGGGGCGAGACGCCCGACTGGGTGACGCGGGACGGGGACGTGACGCGCGTGGATCTGGGCGAGGGGCTGATCGTGACCCTCGAAGGCGGGACGCTCCGGGCGGATTTCCCCGGCTACGGGCCGGTGAGCGTGCGGACCACGGAGGAGGGGGTGGAGACCGCCCTGCCCCCGGGGCCGGTCCCCGACTGGATCACCGACGATCCGCGCAAGTTCGATGCGCGGCCCGAGCTGGGGCAGCGGATCCAGGTGTCCCGTTCGAAGATCGAGCTGCACCGATACTTCTGGGGGTGGGAGAACTTCTGGTTCCCCTTCCGGTCCGAGCTGCACGGGATGACGGGCGGAGAGCTTTGGTCGCTCGCGTCTGCACCCTCGGCCGGTTCACCGAGGTCATGGCCCATGCCCACCTCCAGCGGGTGGAGATGGGGGACTACTCCTACTGCGCGGGCCATAACGACATCGTGGACACGGTCATCGGCAAGTTCTCCAACATCGCCTCCGGCGTGCGGATGAACCCCGGCAACCACCCGCATCGACGCGCCTCCCTGCATCATTTCCAGTACCGGTCGTCGCTCTACTGGGACGATGCCGAGGATGACGCGGACTTCTTCGCCTGGCGTCGTTCCACGCCGGTGACCGTCGGCCACGACACCTGGTTCGGGCACAACGCGGTGGTCCTGCCGGGCGTCTCGGTCGGGCATGGCGCGGTGGTGGCCGCCGGGGCCGTTGTCTCCCGGGACGTGGGCGCCTACGAGATCTGGGGCGGCGTCCCCGCCCGGCTCATCAGGCGCCGCCACCCCGAGGCGCTCGCCGAGCGGCTGGTGGACCTCGCCTGGTGGGGCTGGGACCATGACCGCCTGCGGGCCGCCCTCCCGGACTTCCGGGCGCTGACGGCCGAGGCCTTCGTCGCGAAGCACGCCTGACGCCTCGACCCGACTTTCCCCTGACCGAGGCGCAGGTCGCGGAGCGCGATTAACGCGGCAGGCCCCTTCCCTTGGCCGACGCGCGCAGGTCGCAAAGCACGCCTGACGCCTGGCCCCGACCTTCCCTTGACCGAGGCGCAGGTCGCGGAGCGCGATTAACGCGGCAGGCCCCTTCCCTTGGCCGACGCGCGCAGGTCGCAAAGCACGCCTGACGCCTCGGCCCCGACCTTCCCTTGACCGAGGCGCAGGTCGCGAAGCGCGCTTGACGCGGCGCCGGAACCGCCCCCTTGATCGCGGATCCTGCGGCGCGAGTCCCTTATGATCCCTCTCCTGCCCCCCGAACTCGGCGCCGCGGCCCTCGCCGCGCTGTCGGCCGCGAGCTTCGCCTGCTCCTTCATCACCGCGGCCTTCGGGCTGGGGGGCGGAGTGGCGATGCTGGCGATCCTCGCCTCCGTCCTGCCGCCGGCCGCGCTGATCCCGGTGCACGGGCTGGTGCAGCTCGCCTCCAACGCCGGGCGCACGGCGACGCTGGCCCGCCATGTGCAGACGGGGCCGCTGCCGCCGTTCCTGGCGGGCGCCGCCCTGGGCGCGGCGCTGGGCGGCGCGGTGGCGGTGGAAATCCCGCCGCCGGTCGTGCAGATCGCGGTGGGGTTCTTCGTGATCTGGTCGGCGCTCTTTCAGGCGCCGAAATCGCTGCGCCGCGGCGCGGGATCTGCGGGGTTCGTCTCCACCCTGCTGACCATGTTCTTCGGAGCCACGGGGCCGTTCGTGGCGGCCTACGTGAAGACCCTCCACCTCGGGCGGCTGGAGCATGTGGGCACCCACGCGGCCATGATGACCGTGCAGCACGCGCTGAAGATCGTGGCCTTCGGGATGCTGGGCTTCGTCTTCGGCCCCTGGCTCGGCGCGGTGGCGGCGATGGCGGCGGCGGGGCTGGCGGGGACGCTGGCGGGCAAGCAGGTGCTGACCCGAAGCACGGATGCGCGGTTCCGGCTGATCCTGACCGTGATCCTGTGCGCCCTGGGCGCAAGACTGGTCTGGCAGGGCGGCTGGGACCTCACCGGTCCCTTCTGACGCAGGAAGGCCCCGCGCCGGGCAGGCGCGGGGCCGGACGGGAGCGCGGCTCCCGCGTCGTCAGCCGTGGGATCAGATGTCGCCCACGTCCTCGATCTCGGCCTCGACGTTGTCGCCGTCGAACCAGCCTTCGAACCAGCCTTCTTCCTCCACGGTGATGACCTTGTCCTGATTGGCATCGACCGTGTTGTAGAGGCCGGTGTTGAACTCGTCCTCCGAGATGTTCGCGTCCGTGTCCGGGTCCCAGGCGTTGAAGTAGTCGTTATCCCAGCCGGAACGAAACTCGTTGGTGTCGATGTAGCCCGACTGATCCGCGTCCCAGTCGCTGAAGGACACGTCATAGTCGTTGCCGAACCAGCGCTTCGCCCCGGCGTCGTACTCGTCCCCGCTGATCCGGCTGTCGTGGTTCCGGTCGAGGTCGGTGTAGATGCCGCTGGCGAACTCGCGCTTGCTCAGGCCCGGCTCGCTGTCGCCGCTATCCCAGCGGGAGAACGTGCCGTCCTCGGACATGCCCTTGGAGAACTCCTGGTTGGACATCTCCATGTTGCCGTCGGAATCCCAGTCGGTATACTGCCAGTTGGCGGCCGCGAGCGACATGGCGGGAACGGCCAGCGCCGTCGTCAGGGCCAGCGCGGGAATCGTGGAAATCTTGCGGGTCAGCATATGGGGTCTCCCTTGATGCAGTCCGGTATGCCGGGGCTTCGTGCCCGGCGCTTGCACCCCGAGAACGGAACGCCCCCCGCATTCGTTCGCCGGTGTCCGCGCCCTTTCGCCCTGCGGGCCGGCGCCCCGCAGGCCGAGGGTCAGCCGAACTCCGCCCGGATCGCCTCGTCCTGCGCCCCGAGGCCGGGGACGGGGCGGTAGGCCGGCGTCTCCCCCGCCACCACCGCGCCGGGGGCGATCACCTGCACCTCGCCGCCATCGGTCTGGACCGAGATCAGGCGGTTGGCGGGATGCTCCATCAGGTCCTCCATGGACGAGAGGCGCCCGTAGGCGATCTTGGCGGCCTGGAGGCGGGCCGCCAGATCCTCCCGCGCGTGGGCCGCGAAGCCCTGGCCCACGCGGGCGTCCAGCGCCTCCCGGTTCTCGATCCGGGCGGTGTTGTCGTGGAAGCGCGGATCGTCGGCCAGGGCGGCGTCGCCCAGCACCTCGGCGCAGAGCGCGCGCCATTCCCGCTGGTTCTGGATGGAGATCAGGAGCGCCCCGTCCCGGCACTGGAACACGCCGTAGGGGGCGATGGTGGGGTGGCGCAGCCCCTCCCGCTGCGGGGGCCGGCCGCCGTAGCGCGTCTGGAGATACGGCACGTTCATCCAGTCCGCGAGCGCGTGGAACAGCGACACCTCGATGGTGCGCCCCTGCCCGGTGCGTCCCCGCCCGACCAGCGCCTGAAGGATCGCGGAATGCGCAGTCATGCCGGCGGCGATGTCGCAGACCGAGACGCCGACCCGCGCGGCGCCCTCCGGCGTGCCGGTGATGGAGGCGAGGCCCGTCTCCGCCTGGATCAGCAGGTCGTAGGCCTTCTGTTCGGACCTCGGGCCGCGCTCTCCGTAGCCGGTGATGGAGCAGCAGATCATCTCGGGCCGCTTGGCGCGCAGCGCCTCCGCGCCGAAGCCCAGCCGCGCGGCGGCGCCGGGGGCGAGGTTCTGGAGGAAGACGTCCGCGCGCTCCAGCATCCGGGTCAGCAGCGCGTGCTCCTCGGGCCGGCGCAGGTCCAGCCGGACCAATTCCTTGCCGCGGTTGAGCCAGACGAAATAGGCGCTCTGGCCCTCGACCATGCGGTCGTAGCCGCGGGCGAAGTCGCCTTCGGGGCGCTCGACCTTCACCACCCGGGCGCCGGCATCCGCCAGCCGCATCGAGCAGTAAGGCGCCGCCACCGCCTGCTCCACGGCCACCACCAGCAGCCCGTCCAGATCGCCCATTCTCGTCCCTCCCCGCGCCTCACCCGGCCTTTCGACCCGGTCGGGGCGGCGGGGTCAAGTCACACGGCGACGGAGTGGCGCGCCTCGCTCTGCGCCAGGCGCGCATCGAAGGCGGCGGCGGCGACCCGGACCAGCGGGCGCCCGGCCTCGGTCAGGCGCACGCGGGGGCCGCGGATCTCCACCAGCCCGTCGGCGCGCATCTCCTCCAGCCGCGCGAAGGCGCCCTTCGCCCAGCACAGCGGCGCGCGGAAGCGGCTCGCGGCCTCGGCCACGTCCAGCTCGAAGTCGCACATCAGGCGTTCGATCGCCCAGGCGCGGAGGCGGTCGTCCGCGGTCACCGCGATGCCCTTCGCCACGGGCAGGCGCGCAGCCGCGATCTCGCGCGCCCAGGCGCCGGTCTCGGTCACGTTCTGCCAGTAGCCCTGCGGCGTGCGCCCGATGGCGGAGGCGCCGAAGGGGATCAGCGTCTCGGCCGCCGTCGGTGGTGTAGCCTTGGAAGTTGCGCCGCAGCCGCCCTTCGCGGGAGGCGACCGCCATCGGATCATGCGGCAGGGCGAAATGGTCGAAGCCCACCCGCTCGTAGCCCAGCGCGACCAGCTCCTCGGCCGCGGCCTCGGCCTGGGCGGCGCGGGCGGCGGCGTCGGGCAGCGCCTCCTCCAGGATCATGCGCTGGTTCTTCGCCATCCACGGCACGTGCGCGTAGCCGAAAAGCGCGATGCGCCCGGGCGCCATCTCGGCGGCCAGCCGCACGGTGCGCACCAGGCTGCGGACGGTCTGGAACGGCAGGCCGTAGATCAGGTCGAACGAGACCTCCCGCACGCCCGCCTTGCGCAGGGCGCCCACGCGCCTCGGCCACCATCTCGGGCGGCTGGATGCGGTTGATGGCGGTCTGGACCTTGGGGTCGAACTCCTGCACCCCGAAGCTTGCGCGCGAGAAGCCCAGGCGCCCCAGCGTGCGCGCCATCTCCGCGGTCAGGGTGCGGGGGTCGGCCTCCAGCGCCAGCTCCGCGTCGGGCAGGATCTCGTAGCGAGCGGCCAGCGCCTGCATGACGCGCGAGAGGTCCGCGGGCTCCAGCGAGGTCGGCGTGCCCCCGCCCCAGTGGAGATGGGAGACCCGCCTGCGCCCCGAGGCCTGCGCGGTCAGCGCGATCTCGGCCAGCAGGCTCTCGACGTAGCTCGCCACCGGCTCGTACTTGCGGGCGAGCTTCATGTTGCAGCCGCAATACCAGCACATGCGGCGGCAGAAGGGGACGTGGAGGTAGAGGGAGACCGGCCTCCGCCGCTGCTCTCGGTCAGCCAGTGGCGGACGTCGCCCTCGCCGACCTCGGCCGAGAAATGCGGGGCCGTGGGGTAGGAGGTGTAGCGGGGCGCCGGGCGGCTGGCGTAGCGGGCGAGAACGGGGTCCATCGGGGCCTCCCTGATAGGCGTGCCCCGACGGTGTGACGCGGAAACCGTTCCCCCGCGTTGACCTGGATCAACCGGCGGAGGCGCCGCGTCGGGCGTCGCGCCCGTGGGCGCCGTCCGCCCGCGGCGCGCGGCAGGCGTGGCGCGTGTGGCCGGCAACCCGCCCCGGCGGAGTGCACCAGCGGCAGGCGGAGGAGGGCGAGCCCTCGCCGGCCGTTGGGCCCGGAGGCGCCGCGCCGGGCGTCACGCCTGCGGGTCCGCGCCCGCCCGCGGCGCATGGCAGGCGTGGGGCCTGCGGCCGGCGCCTCCGCCCCGGCCGCGTCGCCGGCAGGCGGAGGCGCCCCCGGCCTCAGCCGTGCTTGACCACCAGCGTGCGGAGCGTGGTGAACTCGCGCAGGCCCTCGAAGCCCTTCTCGCGCCCGTGGCCGGACTTGCCCATGCCGCCGAAGGGCAGCTCGATGCCGCCGCCCGCGCCGTAGGCGTTCACGAACACCTGCCCCGCGCGGATCCGGCGCGCGACCCGCAGCGCGCGCGCCGAGTCCCGCGACCACACCCCCGCCACCAGCCCGTAGTCGGTGCCGTTGGCGAGCGCCACCGCGTCCGCCTCGTCCTCGAACGGGATCAGGGCCATGACCGGGCCGAACACCTCCTCGCGCGCCAGCGGATGCTCCCGCGGGACCGGCCCGTAGATCCGGGGCTTCACGTAGAACCCGCCCGCCGGCGCCTCCGCAGACACCTGGCCGGAGGCGATCAGCTTCACCCCGTCCGCCTCGGCGCGCGCGCAGAAGCCCTCCACCCGGTCCCGCTGCCGGGCCGAGATCACCGGGCCGAGGTCCATGTCCGCCTCCGGCGGCCCGGCCCGCAGCGCGGCGAACCCCTCGGCCAGACGGCGCGAGACCTCGTCCACGATCTCGCGGGCCACCAGCGCCCGCGCGCCGGCCGAGCAGGTCTGACCGCAATTCTGGATGATGGCGTTCAGCATCACCGGGATGGCGGCGTCGAGGTCCGCATCCGCGAACACCACCTGCGGAGACTTCCCCCCCAGCTCCAGCGTGCAGCCGGCATGGTGCTTCGCGGCGGCGATCTGCACCTCGGCCCCCGTCTCGGGCGAGCCGGTGAAGGAGATGAAATCCACCCCCCGGTGCGCCGCCAGCGCCGCGCCCGCCACGCGCCCGAGGCCGGGGACCACGTTCATCGCGCCCGCAGGCAGCCCCGCCTCGGCGCCCAGCTCCGCGAGGCGCAGCAGCGACAGGCACGCATCCTCCGCGGGCTTCAGCACGCAGGCGTTGCCCGCGGCGAGCGACCCGCCCACCGAACGGCCGAACATCTGCGCGGGGTAGTTCCACGGAATGATATGGCCGGTGACGCCGAAGGGCACCCGCTCGGCCACCGCCAGCACGCCCTCGATGGAGGGGATCGCCTCGCCGTGCAGCTTGTCGGCGGCGCCGCCGTAGTATTCCAGATACCGGGCGCAGGCGGCGATGTCGGCCTTCGCCTGGCGCATGGGCTTGCCGGTGTCATTGGCCTCGAGCGCCGCCAGCTCCTCGGCATGGGCCTCCACCGCGCGGGCGAAGCGCAGCAGGACGCGGCCCCGCTCCAGCGCCGTGGTCGCGCCCCATTCGCCGTCGAAGGCGCGGCGGGCGGCGGCGACGGCGGCGTCGACGTCCTCCTCCCGCCCCGCGGCGATCCGGCCCAGCACCCGGCCGTCGCCGGGGGCGACCACCTCCAGCGTCTCGCCCGAGGCGCAGGGGCGCCATGCGTTGTCGATGAACACGCCGTCCGAGGCCGGGGCCACGACGGACTTCCTGGTCTGCACGTTCATGGCGCGCCCTCCCGAAACGATTTCGGGAAACGTTACCTGCCCCCCCGCCGGAGGTCGATCCCGCATCGTCCGCGCGCCGTCCGGGCGGCGCGCGGACGAAGGCGGCCTCAGTGAGAGACCAGCACCGGCGCCGAGGGGTTCTCCAGCACCTGCCGGCTGACGCCCGAGAAGATCGCCTCCCGCCAGCGCGAGGTGCCGTAGCCGCCCATCACCATCAGGTCCGCGCCCATGTCCGAGGCGGTGGTCTGCAGCCGCTCCGCCACCGAGGCGCCTGCGCGCGCGAGGATCTGCACCTCCACCTTCGCGCCATGCCGCGCGATCACCTGCGCGATGTCGGCGCCCGGATTCTCTCCGATCCCGTTCACCCCGGGCTCCGGGTCCACCAGCGCCACGGTCACCCGCCCCGCCGCCTCCAGGAACGGCGTCGCGTCCGCGATGGCGCGCGAGGACACCCGGCTCCCGTCCCAGGCGACCATCACGTTGGTCCCCACGTCGCCGCTCCAGCCTGCGGGCAGCATCAGCACCGGCCGGCCTGAGCCGAACAGAACCCCCTCCAGCACCGCGTCGGCGACTTCGCCCTCCTGCCCATCGATCATCAGCGGGCCCACGATGGTCAGGTCCGAGTGCCGGCCGGCCCGCGCGGCGGACTCCTCCAGCCCCGCCGAGACCGAGGACGCCCAGCGCGTGTCCCCCGTGACCCCGTTGCGCTCCATCCGCTCGGCGGTCTTGCGGGCCATCGCCTCCGCCCGCTGGCGCGAATCGTCGATCGCGGCGAAGTCCACCGCCATCTCGGCGCCCGGCATGGCGTAAACCCCCACGTCGATCTGGCGCGTGCAGGCGACGGCCGTCAGATGCGCCCCCAGCCGCTGCGCCAGCGCGCAGGCGGCGTCCAGCCGCGCGTCGCCGGACGCGGTTCCGTCCACGAAGACGGTGATGGTCTTGAAGGACATGGGTTCCTCTCCCCCGGATGTTCGTTGGTCCGCCCCGACCGTAGGGGGCGGCGGGCGGCCGGTCCTTGCGCTGGATCAACCGTGGCGGATCGCCACCCCGGACCTTACGCCCCGACCGGGCGCGGCGGAAGCGGCGCCTCGCCCCACCCCGTGCTTGCCCCACCCTGCGCTTGCCCGGCCCGGGCCGATGCCGGATGATGCAGTCCGAAAAGAAACGGGGAGGAACACCATGGACGGAAGCCCGCAGGCCGCGCCCGCACCCGACTACGCCTGGCTGATCGACGAGGAGGTGTGGGCCTTCATCCGCAAGACCAAGTCCTTCGCCCCGCCCGGTCCCGTGACGCTGGCCTCCCGCCGCGCCGCCTACGACGCCGCCGCGCGCCACTTCAACGCCGGCCGTCCGCAGGGGGTGGAGACCGAGGACTTCGCCATCCCCGGCCCCGGAGGCGACATCCCCCTGCGCCGCTACCTGCCGCCCAAGGGCGAGGGCGCGGCGCTGATCCTCTATTTCCACGGCGGGGGCTTCGTGGTCGGCGGGCTCGAATCCCACGACGACGTCTGTGCGGAGCTCTGCGCCCGCACGGGCCATGTGGTCGTGGCCGTGGACTACCGCCTCGCGCCCGAACACCAGCATCCCGCCCATTTCGAGGACGCCTTCGCGGCCTGGGACTGGGCGGCGGGGCGCGAGGCCCTCGGGGTCGGCCGCCCGATCCTGCTTTGCGGCGACAGCGCGGGCGCCACGCTGGCCGCGGCCGTGGCGCATGCCGCGCGCGGCGGCGCCCACGCCCCGGGGGGACAGGTGCTGATCTACCCGTCCCTCGGCGGCTCGGGCGAGAGCTATCGCCTGAACTCCGAAGCCCCTATGCTGGCGAAGGCCGAGCGGGAGTTCTACCAGTCCCAGCGCGAGGCGATCCCCCAGGACGACCCTCGCGCCTTCCCCCTGCGCGACACGGACTTCGCGGGCCTGCCGGTGACGGTCTGCATCAACGCCCAGTGCGATCCGCTGGCCGATGACGGGAAGGACTACCGCGACCGGATCCTGGCCGCCGGGGGCCGCGCGATCTCGGTCGAGGAGCCGGGGCTGGTCCACGGCTTCCTGCGCGCGCGCCACGTCTCCAGTCGCGCCGGGGCCGCCTTCGACCGGATCGTGGAAAGCCTGCGGACGCTCGGCCACGGGGAGCGGCCCGCCCTCTAGGTCCGAGGGGCGCGCCCTGAAGGCGCGCCCTCGCGCTCAGTTCGCGGTGTTGATCCGCCCGCTTCGCATGTCGGAGATGAAGACGTCCACGTTCCCGCCGCGCTGCTCCAGCAGCGAGGCGAACTCCTGCCGCTGGCTCTGGAGGAGCGACACCCCCTCCGCCACGATATCCACAACCTTCACGCCGTCGCCGCCGCGGTCCGACACCAGGAACTCCACGACCGAGCCCTGGACGTCCGTCCCCTCGCCGACCGAGGTGACCAGCACGCCCTTCTGCCCGAAGTCCTGCGCCTTCTGCACCCGCAGCGTCTGGCCCTGATATTCCCGCAGCAGGCCCGAATAGACCCGGCCCACGTAGGTCAGCAACGCATCGGTGAAGGACTGCTGCTGGGCGGCCGTCATCTCCCGCCAGGCCGGGCCCATCACGAAGCGGGCGATCTGGGGCAGCGCCGCGTATCGCGCGAAGATCCGAGAGAACTCCTCCGACTGGGCCGCCGTGGGCTTGCCCGACTTCACCAGCGCAGTGATATCCGCCACCAGCGTCTTGACGAAGTCCGAAGCCTGCGCCTCGGTCATCGCCAGCGCCCTGCCCGGGACCAGCGCCACCGCGGCGGCGCCCATGCCCAGAAGCCCCAGAATCTCGCGTCGCGTTCCGATCATGAACGTCTCCCTGAACAAGTCACGTCGCCTCCCCCGCGGACCTGCCGGGCGGACGCCCGACCGGTCAGTCTCCGAACACGTCGGGAAGCTGCTCTTCCGTCACGCCGCCTGCCACCTCGCGCCGGCGGACCTGAAGGTAGGCCGACCGGGTGGCGACGTAGCTGTCCGCGCTCTCATACAGAAGCTGGTCGATCGCGGTCATGTTGTACGCCCGCGCCTCGACCACCCTCGTCACCGTCGCCGCCGGCCGGATCACATCCAGAACGTCCACGCCCGTCACGAAGTTCAACGGGTTGAGCGCGATGTCGCCGATCCGGCCCACCGCGTCGCGGGACGTCGCCGGCCCCAGCAGCGGCATCTCCACATACGGTCCTTCCTCGATTCCCCATTCGGCGAAAGTGAGGCCGAGGTCGGTATCGACCTTGGGCAGCCCGATCTCCGTCGCGGGATCCAGCAGCACGCCGCCCCACACCACGTTCACGCCGAAGCGCGCGGCGGTGAGGCCCGCGCTCTCGAGGTCCCCCTGCAGGACGTGGTTCACGAAGATGCCCGGCATCTCCAGCATGTCGAGCCCGTTGCGGACCAGCATCCGCACGAGGGTCGGGGTCGCGGTGTCGTAGGCCTGCGCGGTCGGGCGCAGCAGCACGGTGTCCATGCCCTTGTTGAAGGAGTGGAAGTCGCGGTTCACAGGCTCCCACGGATCGTAGGAGAACTGCGAATCGTCCTGCGGTCCCGCGCATCCCGCGAGGAACGCGGCGCCGGCGATCGCGGCCAGGAAACGGGCGGCGGACTTGCCGGCGAAAGCGTAGGAGTCGGACAACGGTCGCCCTTCCGTATTGCGGTGCACGAGGGACCCGAAGCCATTAGAGCAGCCCCCGCCGCGGCGCAATCGAGTCGGCCGCCCCGCGCGAGGGCCCGTTCAGGTTGTGGCCTTCAGGAAACAAGCGCCCGCCAAGCGCTCCTCCTGTCGGTTAACTTGGCGGTAGCCATGCAGGTGTGACATGAGTGGGCTTGGAGCGGATCGCCCGGGGGATCCGCGGCGTTCGGGGGATCGGCGCGTTGAGACGACAGGAGCCGGGACGGGACGAATTGCGCGGCATCCTGCACGAGGGGCGGATGCTGTTCCTCGGCGTGGCCGTGTTCAGCGTGTTCGTGAACCTGCTGATGCTCACCGGCCCGCTGTTCATGCTCCAGGTCTACGACCGCGTGCTCGCCAGCCGGTCGGAGGCGACGCTGGTGGCGCTCGTGGCGATCATGGGCTTCCTGTTCCTGATGATGGGGGTGCTGGACTACGCCCGCGGCCGGGTGCTGGCCCGCGCCGGCGCCCGCTTCCAGGCCCGCCTCGACGGCCGGGTGTTCGAGGCGATCCTGCGCCGCTCGGTCTCCCCCACCGAACGCGCGCGCCCGGCCTCCGGTCTGCGCGACCTCGAATCGATCCAGCGGCTTCTGTCCGGGCCCGCCCCCTTCGCGGTCTTCGACATGCCGTGGACGCCGGTGTTTCTGGCGGCGATCTTCCTGTTCCACTGGATGCTCGGCTGCCTCGCCATCGCCGGGGGGCTGCTGCTGGTGACGATCACCTGGGCGAACCAGGTCTTCTCCCGCAAGCTGCAGATCGACGCCAACGCCGCCTCCGCCCAGTCCGAAGGGTTCACCGAGGCCGTGCGCGCGCAGGGGGAGGCGGTGCAGGGCCTGGGAATGCGCGACGCCGTGCTCTCGCGCTGGCAGAAGCTGCGGGGGCGGTCGCTGGGCGCGACCATGCAGGCCTCGGACCGAACGGGCGTCTTCTCCACCGCCTCCAAGACGCTGCGCTTCTTCCTCCAGTCGATGATGCTGGCGCTGGGCGCCTGGCTCGCCATCCGAGGCCAGCTTTCGCCCGGCATGATGATCGCGGGCTCCATCCTCATGGGCCGCGCGCTCGCGCCCATCGAGCAGGCCATCGGCCAGTGGCCCCAGGTGCAGCGGGCGGTGCAGGGCTGGGGCTCGCTCAGGGACCTGCTGGACAAGACCCCGGCGCCGGAGAAGCGCACCCGGCTCCCCGCCCCCCGCTCGATCCTCGAGGCGCAGCAGGTGACGGTCGTGGCGCCCGGAGAGCAGACGGCCGCGATCCGCATGGTCTCCTTCCGGCTCGACCCCGGGCAGGCGATGGGGGTGATCGGGCCGTCGGCCTCCGGCAAGTCCACGCTGGCGCGCGCCATCGCGGGGATCTGGAAGCCCGCAGCGGGGACGATGCGCCTCGACGGCGCCGCGCTCGACCAGTATTCCGATGCGGATCTCGGGCGGCACATCGGCTACCTGCCCCAGGACATCGCCCTTTTCGACGGCACGGTGGCCGAGAACATCGCCCGCATGTCCGAGGCGCCGGACCCCGAGCAGGTGATCCTCGCCGCCCGTCGCGCCGGCGCGCACGAGATGATCCTCGGGCTGCCGGGCGGCTACGATTTCCAGGTGGCGGCGGGGGGCGGCAAGCTCTCGGGCGGCCAGCGCCAGCGGGTGGGCCTCGCCCGCGCCCTTTACGGAGACCCCGCGGTGATCGTGCTGGACGAGCCCAACTCCAACCTCGACGCCTCGGGGTCGGAGGCGCTGAACGCCGCCATCGCCGACGCCAAGGCCCGCGGCCGCGCCGTGGTCATCATGGCTCACCGCCCCGCCGCCATCCAGCAATGCGACCTGATCCTCATGATGGAGGACGGCGTGAGGAAGGCCTTCGGCTCCCGCGACGAGATCCTGCGCCAGCACGTCCGCAACTATCCGCAGGTGGTCTCCCCCGCCGGGAGCGAGGCGCAATGACAGGCCCCCGCCGTCCGGACGGCCGGTCCCCCGAGATCGTCAACGTCTTCTCCGACGCTCCCGCGCCGCGGACGGAGGACCAGCCCGCCCTAACCACGCGCATTACGCGGCTCGATCCGCAGGGCCCGCGCGGCCGCCCCGCCGCGCAGCCCGAGCCGCCCCGCCCCGCCGCCCCGGCGAAGGCGCCCCGCGCCGCCTTCACGGCCGAAGCCGCCGCGGCCGCGGCGCGGGAGGCGGTCCTCGGTCGCCGCCCCGCCCCATCGCCAGCTCCCTCGCCCGCCGCGCGCCCGGCGCCCGTGCCGGCCTCGGGCGGCGGAGGCGCGGGTCTCCCGGCCTTCGCGGCGCCCCCCGGCGTCCCCCCCTCCGACCCGGCCGCCGTCGCCGCGCGCTTCCCCGCGGGCCGGTCGCTCGCCATCGGGATCCTCGGCCTCCTCCTCCTCGTGGTCGGCTTCGGCGGCTGGGCGGCCTTCGCCAACATCTCCGGCGCCATCGTCGCCCCCGGCGAGATCGAGGTCGAGACCCGCGAGCAGATCGTCCAGCACCCCGATGGCGGCGTGGTGGGCGAGATCCTGGTCCGCGACGGCGAGAGCGTGCAGGCCGGAGACGTCCTGCTGCGCTTCGACGACACCCTGTCCCGCTCCGAGGCGCAGATCCTCGAGGACCAGTCCTGGGAGCTCGCCGCCCGCCGCAACCGGCTGGAGGCCGAGCAGCACGGCCGCGACCAGATCGCCTTCGACGCGGACCTGCTGGCCCGTGCGCGGACCGACCCCAAGGTCGCCTCCATCGTCGACGGCCAGCGCTCCCTGTTCGAGACCCGCGTCACCGCGCTCGAAGGGCAGACCGGGCAGCTGCGAGAGCGCCAGGCCCAGATCCGGGAGCAGATCGCCGGCGCGCAGGCCCAGATCGACGCCCTCGCCCGCCAGACGGACCTGATCGACCAGGAACTCGCGGGCCAGCAGAAGCTCTACGACCAGGGCCTCGCGCAGCTCAACCGCCTCCTCTCCCTGCAGCGGGAGGAGGCCCGCCTCCAGGGGCGAGATCGGAGAACTCCGCGCCTCCATCGCCGAATTCCGCGGCCGCGCGGCGGAGATCGAGATCCAGATCCTCCAACTCCTGACCCAGCGGCAGGAGCAGGCCATCACCCAGCTCCGCGACATCCAGTATCAGGAGAACCAGATCCGGGAGGAGCTGGCCTCGGTGCGCGAGCGCCTGAGCCGCATGGAGGTCCGCGCCCCCATCTCCGGCACGGTCTTCGGCTCCACCGTCTTCGCCGAGCGCGCGGTGGTGCGCCCGGCGGACCCGATCCTCTACATCCTGCCCTCGGACGTGGACTTCGTGATCGCCTCCCGGATCGAGCCGATCCACGTCGACGAGGTGCACCCGGGACAGGCGGCGAGGCTGCGCTTCTCCGCCTTCTCCTCGCGCACCACCCCCGAGATCGAGGGCCACATCACCAAGGTCTCGGCCGACGCGATCGTGGACGAGCGCACGGGGCTGAGCTACTACCCGGTGGAGCTTGCGCTTGACGAGGGGGAGGAGGAGAAGCTGGCGGGGATGACCCTCGTGCCCGGCATGCCGGTCGAGGCCTTCATCCGCACCTATGACCGCACCCCCCTCAACTACCTCGTGAAGCCGTTCACGGACTACTTCTCCCGGTCGATGATCGAGGAGTGACGGAAAAGGGAGAGACCATGCCCGGACGCATCGACGCCCGCCTCGCCGAACTGGGGATCGAGCTGCCGAACCCGCCGGCCCCCGCCGCCGCCTACACCCCCTTCGTGATCGTGGGGAACGTGGCCTACGTCTCCGGGCAGGTCTCCCAGGACGCGGACGGGCTGATCCGCGGCAAGCTCGGCGCGGGCATGGAGGTCGAGGCCGGCGCGAAGGCCGCCCGCGCCTGCGCGCTTTCGCTGCTCGCCCAGGTCCGCGCGGCCTGCGGGGGGGACCTGGACCGGCTCAAGCGGGTGGTGAAGCTCACGGGCTTCGTGAACTCGGCGCCGGACTTCCCGGACCACCCCAAGGTCATCAACGGCTGCTCCGAGCTTCTGGTGGAGGTGCTGGGGCCTGAGGTCGGGACCCACGCGCGCTCCGCCATCGGCGTGGCCAACCTGCCCTTCGGCGTGGCGGTCGAGGTGGAAGGGATCTTCGAGATCGCATGACCCGGCTGCCTTCCGCCTTCCTCGACCGCCCCATCGCGCATCGCGGCCTCCACGACCGCGCGACGGGGGTGGTCGAGAACTCCCTCCCCGCCCTGCGCGCCGCGGCCGAGGCGGGCTACGGGATCGAGATCGACCTCCAGCTCTCCTCGGACGGGGAGGCGATATGCTTCCACGACGACGATCTGGAACGGCTGACGGATGAGCACGGGCGCGTGCGGGAATGGACGGCCGAGGATCTCCAGGCCCTGCCCCTGAAAGGCGGCAACCGCTCGACGATCCCCACCTTCGCTCAGGCGCTGGAGGCGGCGGGCGAGGCGCCGCTGCTGGTGGAGATCAAGCCCCAGGCCGGCGGCACCTCCATGGCGGCGCTGACCTCGCGGGCCTCGGACCTCGCGGCGCGCCACCCGGGGCCGGTGGCGTTCATGAGCTTCGAGCCGGCGGTGGTGCTGTGGCTGCGGGACCATGCGGCCGCCCTGCCCCGCGGCCTCGTCTCCATGGACTGGTCGCTGGCGAAGGAGGGGGACCTCGACGCCGAGACCCGCGCCGCGCTGACGGACGTGACGCAGTTCGAGGAGCTGGAGGCGGATTTCGTCTCCTACCGCTGGCAGGACCTGCCGCGCCAGCGGCTGCGGGAGCTGAAGGAGCGGGGCGTGCCGCTCCTGTGCTGGACCACGAGGTCCGAGGCGGAGGACGAGATCCGCCCGCCGCCACGCCGACAACGTCACGTTCGAGGGCTACCGCCCCGCCTGATCCCGAAGGTGGGGGCGCCGAAGGGGGGCGTCGAGCCCCCCTCCGCCGCGTCGGCAGTCGCCTCCCACGCCCCGCTCCGTCGTCGGCCCCACCCCCTCGCGTCCCGCGAGGGGGCGCCGAGGGCCGCGCGCAGGCGCGGACCGAGAGGAGGACCGGCCCGCGGCCGCGGGCGCCGCTCGGCTCGCAGGGGCTGCGACCGCGGGTCCGCGCCCGCCCCATTGACCGCGGCCCCGGCCTCCCCACCCTAGGAGGCAGCGGCAAGGAGAGCATCATGGACGGCGCCGACACGGTCGAGATCACGGTACTGACCTCGCTCGACGACATCGCCGAGGCGGAGTGGGACCGCTGCGCCGACCCCGGCGGCGACGGCGCCCGCGCCGCCAACCCCTTCGTGACGCACCGCTTTCTGAAGGCGCTGGAGGATAGCCGCTCGGTCGGGCCCGGCACGGGCTGGGCGCCGCGCCACCTGGTGGCGCGCCTCGGCGGCGAGGTCGTGGGCGCCATGCCGCTCTACGCCAAGTCCCACAGCCAGGGCGAGTACATCTTCGACCACTCCTGGGCCCACGCCTATGAGCGCGCCGGGGGCCGCTACTACCCCAAACTGTTGGCGGCGGCCCCTTTCACCCCCGCCACCGGCCCGCGCTTCCTGATCCCGGAGGGCGTCCCGCGGGAGGTCGCCGTGGGGGCGCTGGTGCAGGGGGCGGTGCAGTTCGCCTCGCGGAACGGCGTCTCGGGCTTCCACGTCAACTTCTGCACCGAGCGGGAGTGGGAGGAAGGCGCCGAGATGGGGCTCCTCCAGCGCGAGGGGGAGCAGTTCCACTGGCTCAACCGCGGCTATCCGGATTTCGAGGCGTTCCTCGCCGACCTAAGCTCCCGGAAACGCAAGAACATCCGGCGCGAACGGCGGGAGGCGCAGGAGGCCGTCACCCTCCACCGGCTCACGGGCGATGACCTCCGGCCAGAGCATTGGGACGCCTTCTGGCGGTTCTATCAGGACACCGGCGCGCGGAAATGGGGCTCGCCCTACCTCAAGCGGGCCTTCTTCGATCTGGTGCAGGAGCGGATGCGGGAAGACGTGCTGCTGATCCTTGCCGAACGCGAGGGGCGCTGGGTGGCCGGGGCGCTGAATTTCGTCGGCCGGACAACGCTTTACGGCCGCTACTGGGGCTGCGTCGAGCACCATCCGTGCCTGCATTTCGAGGCTTGCTACTACCAGGCCATCGAATGGGCGATCGGAGCCGGGCTGGAGCGGGTGGAGGCAGGCGCGCAGGGGGAGCACAAGCTCGCACGGGGCTACATGCCGACGCGGACGCGGTCACTTCACTGGATCGCGGATCCGGGATTTCGCAGCGCGGTCCAAGATTTCCTTGAGGCGGAGCGGCAGGCGGTGGGCGACGAGATCGAGTGGCTCTCGGCCCACAGCCCGTTCCGCAAGAGCGATCTCAACCAGACCGTCGAGGAGCATGACTGATGGCCGACAAGCTCTCCCCCGAGGCCCGGCGCGAGGCGCTGGCGCGGCTTTCCGCCACCGGATGGGTGCAGACGCCGGACCGGGACGCCATCGGAAAGACGTTCCCGTTCAAGGACTTTTCGGAGGCGTTCGGCTGGATGACGCGCGTGGCCATGGTCGCCGAGACGCTGGACCACCACCCCGAATGGTCGAACGTCCACCGCATGGTCGAGGTGGAGCTGACCACCCATGACGCCGGCGGGCTCACGGAGCTGGACCTGCGGATGGCCGAGGCGATGGACCGGCTCGCGGGCGGCTAAATCCGCCTCGAACCCCACTTTTTCGGGACGCTCCGGGACTTGGCAAGTCGTGGAATGCGATGCGGGACGGTGTCCGAGTTCATCGGATTCCGCGCCGGAGTCGCCGGATCGGGTGACTCCCGTCGTCCTTGAGGGCCTTTTCAAAACGAACACGCGCGCCCGGAAACGATGAAGGCCGGCGGATCGCTCCGCCGGCCTTCATCGTTTGTCAGGACGTGTGAAGAAGGGTGAAGGGCCTCAGCCCTCCTCCGCCTCCTTCACGATTTCCTTGCCCGTCTCCTGGTCCACGATCTTCATGGACAGGCGGGTCTTGCCGCGGTCGTCGAAGCCGAGCAGCTTGACCTTCACCTCCTGGCCCTCCTTGACGATCTCCTTGGGGTTGGCGCCCCGCTGGTCGGTCATCTGGGAGACGTGGACGAGCCCGTCACGCTTGCCGAAGTAGTTCACGAAGGCGCCGAAATCCATGATCTTGACGACCTTGCCGGTGTAGACCCGGCCGATCTCGGGCTCCGCCACGATGGAGTTGATGAGCTCCATCGCCTTCTCGATGCACTTGCCGTCCGGCGAGGCGATCTTGATCAGGCCGTCATCGTTGATGTCGACCTTGGCGCCCGACTCCTCGACGATGGAGCGGATCACCTTGCCGCCCGAGCCGATCACTTCGCGGATCTTGTCCGTGTTGATCTGCATGGTCTCGATGCGCGGGGCGTGGGCCGAGAACTCCTTGCGGCCCTCGGTCAGCGCCTTCGACATCTCGCCCAGAATGTGCATCCGGCCGTCCTTCGCCTGGGCGAGGGCCTGCTTCATGATCGCGGGCGTGATCCCGGCGATCTTGATGTCCATCTGGAGCGAGGTGACGCCGTTCTCGGTGCCGGCCACCTTGAAGTCCATGTCGCCGAGGTGATCCTCGTCGCCCAGGATGTCGGTGAGCACCGCGAACTGGCCGTCATCCTCGAGGATCAGGCCCATGGCCACGCCGGCCACGGGCGCCTTCAGCGGCACGCCCGCGTCCATCATCGACAGCGAGCCGCCGCAGACGGAAGCCATCGAGGAGGAGCCGTTGGATTCCGTGATCTCCGACACGATGCGGATCGTGTAGGGGAAATCGGTCGCGGCGGGCAGGACGGCCTGAAGGGCGCGCCACGCCAGCTTGCCGTGGCCGACCTCACGCCGTCCCGGAGGGCCCATGCGGCCGGCTTCGCCCACCGAGTAGGGGGGGAAGTTGTAGTGGAGCATGAACCGCTCGCGCCACTCGCCTTCGAGCGCGTCCACGATCTGCTCGTTGTCGCCGGTGCCGAGGGTGGTCACGACCAGCGCCTGCGTCTCGCCGCGGGTGAAAAGCGCGGAGCCGTGGGTGCGGGGGAGCACCTGCGTCTCGGCCACGATGGGCCGCACGGTGGTCAGGTCGCGGCCGTCGATGCGCAGGCCGCCGCGGACCACGTCGCCGCGAAGGACCGAGGCCTCCAGCTTCTTGAGGACTTCCTTGACGCCGGTCGGGTCAAGCAGCTCCTCCTCGGTCAGCTGGGACTTCACGTGCTCCTTGGCCCCAGTGACGGCGGTCTGGCGCTGCAGCTTGTCGCGGATCGCGAAGGCGGCGCGCATCTTCTCCTCGCCGAGCTCCTTCACGCGGGCGAACAGCGCCGAGCGGTCGGGGGGCTGGAAGTCGAAGGGCTCCTTCGCGGCTTCCTCGGCCATGCCGATGATCATGTCGATCACGGGCTGCATGGCCTCATGGCCGAAGGTGACGGCGCCGAGCATCTCTTCCTCGGTCAGCTCATAGGCCTCGGACTCCACCATCATCACGGCGTCCTTGGTGCCGGCGACGATGAGGTTCAGGCGCTGATCGGGGTTGTCCATCAGCTTCTGCATGTCCTCGACCGGCGGGTTGAGGACGTACTTGCCGTCGGAGAAACCCACGCGCGCGGCGCCGATCGGGCCCATGAAGGGCACGCCGGACAGGGTCAGCGCGGCGGAGGCGGCGATCATCGCGACGATGTCGGGATCGTTCTCCAGGTCATGGGACATGACCGTGCAGACGACCTGCGTCTCATGCTTGAAGCCGGGGACGAAGAGCGGGCGGATCGGACGGTCGATGAGACGCGAGGTCAGCGTCTCCTTCTCCGTGGGCCGGGCCTCGCGCTTGAAGAAGCCGCCGGGGATCTTGCCCGCAGCGTAATACTTCTCCTGATAATGGACGGTGAGGGGGAAGAAATCGAGCCCCTCCTTCGGCTTCTTCTCGAAGGTCACGGCGGCCATGACGGTCGTCTCGCCCAGCGTGGCGACGACGGCGGCGTCGGCCTGCCGGGCGATGCGGCCGGTTTCGAGGGTCAGGGTCTCGCCCCCCCACTCGATGGACTTCTTGGTGATGTTGAACATCTTCGTATCCCTTCAGCGGCTTGCCCGCCGCTGCGGGGGCCGCGCATCTACCCCGCGACGGTCGCGGAGCGGGCCCCATGGTGGTATTCCAACGCTTCGACCCGGGGCCTTGGGCGGAAACGAACGGACGGTCTGCGGCTTCCGCCCGTGGGCGGTGGTCAGGAGAGGCGCGCCGCGGGGCCCCCCGAATGACGAAACGCGCGCCCGGGGGCGCGCGTCGGAGGTCAGCGGCGGATGCCGAGACGCTCGATCAGGGTGCGGTAGCGCTGCTCGTCCTTGGCGCGGGCATAGTCCAGGAGCTTGCGGCGCAGGGCGACCATCTTCAGCAGGCCACGGCGGGAGTGGTTGTCCTTCTTGTGGCCCTTGAAGTGCTCGGTCAGGTTGGTGATCCGCTCGGTCAGGATGGCGACCTGCACCTCGGGGGAGCCGGTGTCGCCTTCCTTGGTGGCGTATTCCTTGATGAGCTGCTCTTTGCGCTCGGGAGTGATCGACATCGTGGCCTCCTTGGGCTTGGGTTGGGTCGGGCGAGAGCGCCCGGAGCTTCGCGGGCCGGGCCGGGATGTCGTCCAGCGCGGTCCTGTCGAAGGACGCGGACCTATGCACCGAATCGGTGCGAAATGGAAGGGGCGCGGCGGATTCAGCCCATGATGACGCGGTTTGGCTTTATGCGGCCGCCCTCCCACACCCCGATGGCGACGGCCTGGCCGCGGAGGGAGGCCCAGCAGGGATCCCCCCATTGCAGATCCGCGGGCGCGGAGACGGCCCCGGCCACCCGACCTTGGCGCAGGTCCGCGGCGGCGGGTTCGAGAATGCGCACTTCCGGCAGGTCCTTGAGGCCGGCCTCGACGGGCAGCAGGGGGGCATCCTCGGGGCGGTCCCTGAGCGCGTCCAGATCGGCGAAGGCCAGCGTGGCGTCGTCCACATGGAAGGGGCCCGCGAACCAGCGGCGCAGGGCGGAGACATGGGCGTGGCAACCCAGAACCTCGCCCACGTCGCGGGCGATGGCGCGGACGTAGCCGCCGCGGCCGCAGACGAATTCCAGCTCGGCGTGGTCGGGGTCGGGGCGGGCCACGAGGTCGAGGCGGTCCACGAAGAGGGGGCGGGGCGCGAGGTCCAGCGTCTCGCCCTCGCGCGCCAGGTCATAGGCGCGCGCGCCCTCCACCTTCACCGCCGAGAACTGGGGTGGGATCTGGTCGATGTCGCCCTGGAAGGAGCGCAGCGCCGCGCGGATCTCGTCGTCCGTGGGGCGGGCGTCGGAGGCGTGGGTGACTTCCCCCTCCCTGTCGTCGGTGCTGGTGCGCTGGCCCAGGCGGAGGGTGAATCGGTAGCCCTTCAGCCCGTCCGAGGCGTAGGGCACGGTCTTGGTCGCCTCGCCGAACGCGATGGCGAGCACGCCCGTCGCCAGCGGGTCCAGCGTGCCGGCATGGCCCGCCTTCTGCGCCTGAAGCGCCCAGCGGGCCTTGGACACGACTTCGGTGGAGCCGATGTTCAGGGGCTTGTCGATCACCAGCCAGCCGTTGACCGGTCGGCCCTTCCTGCGGCGGGCCACTAGTCCCCCCCGCTCGCTTCGTCGTCCTCCGTGAGGTCCTGGCGGACCCGGGGCTGATTCAGGAGGCGGCGCGTCTCGTCCATGCGCTCGAAGCTCCGGTCCTCGTGGAAGCGCAGGTCGGGCGAGAACTTCAGCTTCACCTCGCGGGCGACGGCGCGGCGGATTTCGGGGCGGTTGCGCTCCAGCAGGGCCAGCACCTCGGCCACGCCCTCGCCGCCCAGCGGCATCACGTAGACATCGGCATGGCGCAGGTCGGGGGAGACGCGGGCCTCGGAGACTGTGACCGAAAAGCGGTCAAGCTCCGGGTCGTGCAGGTCGCCCTTCATCAGCACGTCCGCGATGGCGCGCCGGATCAGCTCGCCGACCTTGAGCTGGCGCTGGGAGGGGCCGCGGCCCTCGCCGGATCTGGACTGCGCCATTGGAAGGCTCCTTGGAAAGAGGGCGGGGTGATAGCGCCAACGGTCGCGGCGCGCAACCGCACGGGGCGGTGAGACGGCCGCCAGACCCCGCAACACGTACAGCCCGCGGCGGGCGCCCCGTGGCCAGACGCGGGACCAGCGCGCCGCGGCGCGGCCGGGCGTGGAGAGGGCCGGCGAGGTCTCCCCCGCCGGCCCCCTTCGGATTCGTCCCGCAGGCGCGCTTCAGAGCGTGCGCGCGATCTCCTGCGTGGTGAAGATCTCGATGACGTCGCCCTCGCGGATGTCCTCGTAGTTCTGGAAGGCCATGCCGCATTCCTGGCCGGAGCGAACCTCGTTCACCTCGTCCTTGAAGCGCTTCAACGTCTTCAGCGTGCCTTCGTGGATCACCACATCGTCGCGCAGCAGGCGCACGCCCGCGGCGCGGCGGGCCACGCCCTCGGTGACCTCGCAGCCCGCGACCTTGCCGACGCCGGTGACCTTGAAGACCTCCTTGATCTTCGCATAGCCGATGAAGGTCTCGCGGATCTCGGGCTTCAGGAGGCCGGTCGCCGCCAGCTTCACGTCATCCACGAGGTCGTAGATGATCGAGTAGTAGCGGATCTCCACGCCCTTCTGGTTGGCGGCTTCGCGGGCCGGCGCGTTGGCGCGGACGTTGAAACCGATCACCGGCATGTTGGACGCCTCGGCCAGGCCGATGTCGGTTTCGGTGATCGCGCCGACGCCGGAATGGACCACGCGGACGCGCACATCCTCGTTGCCGATCTTCTCCAGCGCCTGGACGATCGCCTCCGCCGAGCCCTGGACGTCGGCCTTCACCAGCAGCGGAAGCTCCGCCACGTCGGCGTCGGCCTTGGCCTGGGCCAGAAGCTGGTCCAGCGTGCCGCGGGCGCCGGCGGCGGCCTGCTTCTCGCGGGACTGGCGCTGGCGGTAATCCGCGATCTCGCGGGCCTTGCCCTCGGATTCGACCACATTGAGCGTGTCGCCGGCATGCGGCGTGCCCTGGAGGCCCAGGACCTCCACCGGCAGCGAAGGGCCGGCTTCGTCCACCCGCTCGCCCAGATCGTTGATCAGGGCGCGCACGCGGCCCCACTGCTCGCCGACCACGAAGATGTCGCCGCGGCGCAGCGTGCCGCGCTGGACGAGGACCGTGGCCACGGGGCCGCGGCCGGTGTCGAGCTTGGCCTCGATCACCGCGCCCTCGGCCTGACGCTCCGGGTTGGCCTTGAGATCGAGGATCTCGGCCTGAAGCGCGATGTTCTCCAGCAGCGTGTCGATCCCGGCGCCGGTCTTGGCCGACACCTCCACGTCGAGCACGTCGCCCGACATGGCCTCCACCACGATCTCGTGCTGAAGGAGCTGGGTGCGGACCTTGTTCACGTCCGCGCCCGGCCGGTCGATCTTGTTGATCGCCACGATGATCGGGCACGCTCGCCGCCTTGGCGTGGTGGATCGCCTCGATGGTCTGGGGCATGACCGAATCGTCGGCCGCGACCACGAGAACCACGATGTCCGTCACCTGCGCGCCGCGGGCGCGCATGGAGGTGAAGGCGGCGTGGCCCGGCGTGTCGAGGAAGGTGATCGGCGCGCCCGATTCGGTGGTCACCTGGTAGGCGCCGATATGCTGGGTGATGCCGCCGGCCTCGCCGGACGCCACGGTGGTCTTGCGGATGGCGTCGAGCAGCGAGGTCTTGCCGTGATCGACGTGGCCCATGATCGTGACGACCGGGGCGCGGGGACGCAGGGTCTCCTCGACGTCGTCGACGGTGTCGATGGCGGACTCCACATCCGATTCGGAGACGCGCTGCACGCGGTGGCCGAATTCCTCGACCACCAGGATCGCGGTGTCGGCGTCGAGCGTGTCGTTGATGGTGACCATCATGCCCGACTTGAACATCATCTTGACCACGTCCGCGGCCCGCTCCGCCATGCGGTTGGCGAGCTCCTGCACCGTGATCGCGTCAGGCACGTTCACGTCGCGCATCACCTTCTCGCGCGGCTCGTTGCTGCGGCCCTGGCGCTTCTGACGCTCCTGCTTGCGGCGCATGGCGGCGAGCGAGCGCGTGCGGCCGCCGTCGTCCCCGGCCGTGGCCGAGGAGATGGTCAGCTTGCCGCGACGACGCTCCTCTCCGGCGCGGACGCGGGAGGGCTTCTTGTCGTCCGGCGCGGCGCCGGGACGCTTGGGCGGAACGGCGCGCAGGGTACGGTCCTTGCCCTCGCCGTCGGGGGGCGGCGGGCCGGGCTGGAAATCGTCGGCCTGCTTGGGGCGCGCAGCGGTGGAGGCGCGGGCGGCTTCACGCTCGCGCTTCTCGGCCTCGGCCTTCTTGCGGGCGGCCTCTTCGGCGGCCAGACGCTCGGATTCCTCGCGCTCGCGGCGGATCTGCTCTTCCGCCTCCTTGCGCTCGCGCTCTTCCTTCTCCTTCAGGAGACGGTGGCGCTCGGCGTCGCGCTCTTTCTGCTCGGCCTCTTCCTTGGCGCGGCGGGCGCCTTCGTTCTGCTTCGCGGCCTCCAGCGCCTTCTTGCGGCGCTCATACTCCTCGGGCGACAGGCTTTTCAGAACCTGGCCGCGGCCGGGGCGCTTGGCGGGCTGCTTGGCGGCCGCATCGGCGTTCTGGGCGCCAACGCGGGCGGCCTGCGCCGTCGGCGCATCCGCGCCGCGATTCTGCCGGGGAGGCGTGGCCTCGCCGGCGCGGGGCGGGGTGGCGCCGGACGGACGCGAGGGCGCGGCCGCAGGGGCCGCCCCAGCTTCCTTCGGTGTCAGAACCCGCTTGCGTTTGGTCTCGACCACGACCGACTTCGACCGCCCGTGGCTGAAGCTCTGCTTGACGCGGAGACTCGCCGCCCCGGGAACGGGTCGTGAAATTGCCGCCGGTCTTGTCGTTGCCGTCCATGCTATCGTCCATCAACGTCCTGTTCGTGCGCGCCCGGTACGGGCGCCGCGGGCTCGTCCCCGAGGGACGAGGCCCTGTCATCGGTCGGTCGCGCCGAGCCGCGGGTCCCAAAAGCGGGGGGCCTGAAGCCGGAGAGGCGCGCAGCTTCCCGCAACACGCGGTCCGTCGCGCCATCCGCATCCAGCGCGGCGTGTATCACATAATCCCGGCCGAAGGCCAATCCCAACTCGTCGCTTTTCAGCCCATCGACCAGCGGAGCCCCGGACGCCAGCGGCGCCAGCTTGCCGAGCCCCTGCTCCGATCCGTCACGCGCATGGAGGAGCGCGCCGACGGCACCTCGTTTGAGACGAGCCTTTACCTTTTCATGCCCGGTGACCGCAAGCCCCGCCTTCCGGGTCATGGCCACCGAAATCGATCAGCCTTCGGGCCAGGAGGTCCTCCAGCAGGTCGGGAAGATCCGCGGGGACCGTGACCTGCGCCCGCGCGGCGCGGGCGAAAGCCTTCTTCTTGAGCGCCGTCTGCGCAGCCTCGCGGCTGGCGGTCAGCCAGATGCCGCGGCCCGGCAGACGCTCCGCGAGGTCCGGGACGATCTCCTGCTCCGGTCCGACCACGAAGCGGATCAGGCCGAAGATGGAATCGCTCTCGCCCGAGACGATGCAGCGGCGTTCGGGGCCGTCGCGGTCCTTGGGGCGTCCGCCTCGGGTCAACTCCGGCCAGCGGCGGGGCTTACGCCTCCGCCGTCTCCTCGGTCTCGTCGTCGCCGGCCTCGGCGGCGGCAACGTCCTCCTCCGACATCAGGCCGGTCTGAAGACGGGCGCGGAGCACCATGGCCTGCGCCTCCTCCAGGCCGACATCGAAGGGTTCGAGAACGCCGTCGTCCTTCTGGCGCTTGTTGTTCTCTCCGACGGTCCAGCCGCCGGCGAGCTCCCAGTCCGCGCAGGTGGCGAAATCCCCCAGCGAGAGGATCCCGTCCTTGGCCAGCGCAAGGATCATCTGGGGAGAGAGCCCCTCGAAATCAATGAGGTCGTCCTGGACACCCAGCTCGCGCGCCTCGTCCAGCGCCTTCTGGTTCAGCTCCTCCAGCAATTCGCGGGCGCGGGCCTGGAGTTCCTCGGCCGTCTCCTCGTCCACGCCGTCGAGGGAGGTGAGTTCGTCCACGTCCACGTAGGCGACCTCCTCCAGCGTGGTGAAGCCTTCGGAGACGAGGAGCTGGGCCGCGAATTCGTCGATGTTCATGGTGTCCATGAACATCTTGGTCCGCTCGGCGAACTCGGCCTGGCGGCGGGAGCTTTCCTCCTCCTCCGTCAGGATGTCGATGTCCCAGCCGGTCAGCTGGCTCGCCAGCCGCACGTTCTGGCCGCGGCGGCCGATGGCGAGGCTGAGCTGCTCGTCGGGAACCACCACCTCGATCCGGCGCGCATCCTCGTCGAGGACCACCTTCGCCACCTCGGCGGGCTGGAGGGCGTTGACGATGAAGGTCGCCGGGTCCTCGGACCACGGAATGATGTCGATCTTCTCGCCCGAAAGCTCGGACACCACCGCCTGCACGCGGGAACCCCTCATGCCGACGCAGGCGCCGACCGGGTCGATGGACGAATCGTTCGAGATCACCCCGATCTTGGCGCGGGAGCCGGGGTCGCGCGCCACCGCCTTCACCACGATCACCCCGTCGTAGATCTCGGGCACTTCCATCTTGAAGAGCTCGGCCATGAACTCCGGCGCGGTGCGGCTGAGGAAGATCTGGGGCCCGCGAACCTCGGAGCGCACGTCGCGGATGAAGGCGCGGATGCGGTCGCCGTTGCGGTACATCTCCCGCGGGATCAGCTGGTCGCGACGGATCACGCCCTCTCCGCGCCCGAGGTCCACGATCACGTTGCCGTATTCGACCCGCTTCACCACGCCGTTGATGATGGTCCCGACGCGGTCCTTGTATTCCTCGTACTGACGCTCGCGCTCCGCCTCGCGCACCTTCTGAACGATGACCTGCTTGGCGGTCTGCGCGGCGATGCGGCCGAACTCCAGCGTCGGCAGGGGCTCGGAGATGAAGTCCCCCTCCTCCGCCTCGGGGTTCATGGCGCGGGCTTCGCTGAGCGCGATCTCGGTGAAGTGGTTCTCCACGTTCTCCACGACCTCGCGGGCGCGGGACATGCGCAGCTCGCCCGTCTTGCGGTCGATGTCGGCGCGGATGTCGTATTCGGCGCCGTAGCGGGAGCGGGCGGCCTTGGCGAGAAGTCCTCCATCGCCTCGATCACCAGGATCGGGTCGATCAGCTTCTCGCGGGCGACCGCGTCGGCGATCTGAAGCAGCTCAAGCCTGTTCGCGCTGACCATCGTCATTCTCCTGATCGTCGCCGTCCTCGGCGTCGTCCTCGATGTCGTCGTAGAGGGTTTCGTCCATGTCAGCCGTGGCCGTGCCGGCTTCCTTCCGGGCCTTGAGCAACTCGGCGATCAGCGCGTCGGTCAGCACCAGCTTCGCGTCGGCGATCCAGTCGAACTTCAGGCCGATGATCCCCTCGGGGATCTTGATGAGGACCTCGTCGTCCTCGATCCCCTCAAGCTCGCCCTTGAACCGCTTGCGGCCGTCGATCAGCTCGAACGTCTCGAGCTTGCACTCCCACCCCTCGAACCGTTCGAAGTCCTTGAGGCGGGTCAGGGGGCGGTCGATGCCGGGGGAGGAGACCTCGAGCGCATAGTGCCGCTCGATGGGATCCTCCACGTCGAGGACGGCGGAGACGGCGCGCGAAAGCTGGGCGCAATCCTCCACCTCCATGGTGCCGTCGGGCTTCTCGGCCATGATCTGCAGCGTGGCGGATTTCGCGCCGCCCATGTAGCGCAGGCGGATGAGCTCGTAGCCCATGCCCTCGACCGTCGGAGAAACGATCTCCGCCAGCTTCCTGTCCATCGCCGCCTTGGCCACGAGATCCGTGATCATGCAAATCGCTCCGGAAATGACGAAGGGCGGACCGTAGCGGCCCGCCCTTCAGGTCCGTCGCCGTCGCCCCCGGTGGAGCGTCAGCGCCGCTATGTGGAGCGCCGTATACCCAAGCGGGACGGGGGGCGCAAGGGGCTCAGGCGGCGGCGGGGCCCAGCGCCGGCAGCGGACGTTCCCGGATCGGGAGGTGCACGATGGCCGAGAAGGCGCCGACGCCGACCCCCACCCACCAGACCACGTCGTAGGAGCCGTAGCGGTCATAGAGCGCGCCCCCGAGCCAGACGCCGAGGAAGCCGCCGATCTGGTGCGACAGGAACACCAGCCCGTAGAGCGTGCCCATGTAGCGCAGCCCGTAGATGTAGCCGACGAGGCCCGCCGTGAGCGGCACCGAAGCGAGCCACAGCGACCCCATCACCGCGGAGAAGGCCAGCACCGTGGTCGGCGTCATCGGCAGGATGATGAAGGCCGCGGAGGTGATGGTGCGCGCCGTGTAGAGGAGCGACAGCAGGTAGCGCTTGGGGAACATGGACCCCAGCTTGCCGGCGATGATCGTGCCCGCGATGTTGAAGATCCCGATGACCCCGATCGCCCAGGCGCCGAGCTGGAGGGTCGAGTCGATCCCCATGCCCGCGAGGATGCCGGACGGGTCCACCGCCGCGCAGGCCTCGGACACGAAGGCGGGGAAATGGGCGGTGATGAAGGCGAGCTGGTAGCCGCAGGAGAAGAAGCCGAGGAAGATCAGGATGTAGGACGGGTCCCGCACCGCCCGGCGCAGGGCGGCGCCGACGCTGTCTCCGGGCGCGGAGGGCTCGGACGCCGGAACGCCGCGGAGCATGGGCAGGAACAGCAGCGTGCACAGCACCATGCCGGCGAAGACCAGGAACACCTCCTGCCAGGGCATGAACTGCAGCAGCGAGCCCGCGAGCGGCGTGATCGCGAACTGGCCGGCGGAACCGGCCGCGGTGGCGATGCCGAGCGAGAGGGAGCGGTTCTTCTCGGACGAGGCCTTGCCCACCATGGCCAGAATCACGCCGAAGCCGGTGCCCGCGATGCCGAAGCCGATCACCATGTTGAGAAGCTGGTGCCCCTCCGGCGTCACGGCGAAAGTGGAGGCCACGAGCCCCACGGCGTAGGTGCAGACCCCGAGGCCCAGCGCCCGCCGCGGCCCCCAGCGGTCCGCCATCGCGGCGAAGAGCGGTTGGCCCAGCCCCCAGAACAGGTTCTGGATGGCGATGGCGAGCGAGAACTCGGTGCGCGCCCAGCCGAATTCCTGCGCAATGGGGATCTGGAACACGCCGAAGGCGGCGCGGACCCCGAAGGCGAGGAACACGATCAGGCAGCCCGCGATCAGCACCGGGTTCAGGAGCTTCGGCTCGGGGGAGATCAGGCTGGGGCGGGCGGTCATGGACTTGGTCCTCTGGCGTTGCGGGGGGCGGGCGCGGGGCGGTCAGCCGCCGCGAGGACGCCAGACGGTGAGGAAGACGCCGGTGGCCTCGGTCAGGGTCTGCGGCGCGCCGGGGGCGAGGCCCGCGTCGGCCAGCAGGTCTTCGGGGCGGAGGGACGGGATGCCGGAGAAGACAGGGCGCCCGTTCGGCAGGCGGCAGGCGGGGTTTCGCGTCAGGTGGAAGGCGTCGAAGCCGTGGCGCAGGAACAGGTCGAACACGTCCCGCCCGCCGGGGACGCCGATCAGGCCGCCCTCGGGGGCGACTTCCGCCAGCATTTCCGGGATCGGGACCTGCGCGGGGTTCCACCACCAGGCGTCCGGCTCGCGGGTCAGACCCTGCGCGCTGCGGGACATGACCACGCGGAGGCGGTTGGCGCGGTTCGGCGTCGCCTCGTGGCTCGCGCGGCCGAGGACGGTGGCGACGGCGCGGTCGAGCTCCGCCTGGAAGCGGGCCCAGTCGTTCGGATCGCCCAGCTCCGGCGGGAAGCGACCCTCGGCGTCCGCGATGCAGCCCTCGGCCGAGACGATGGCGTGGCCTTCGATGAGCCAGTCGGGCATGGCGGCTTCCGTGCGTGCCGAAAGGGAACCTTATATTCCGATACGCCTCGGACGCGGCCATGGCAAGCGGCGGCCCTTCCCCGAGCGGGTTCTCCCGCCCGTCGGCTTCGCCCGCGCTTCGCGCAGCCTCGCCTCCCGTTTGGGGGAGCCCTCGCCGGGCTGCGCCCGTCTCGGGGTCCCCCAGGGTGGGGTTCTTCGGGAGCCCTCGCCGGGCCGAGCCCGTCTCGGGGTCCCTCGGGGGGAGTTGACTTGGCCCCGTCGCGCGCCTTCTCAGGAGGCGAAGACGCAAGGAGGGGCCATGTCCGACGCCGTAATGCCGATGTCCCGCTGGCGCGCGCTGGTGCGCGAGGGCGAGCTGAAGGAGGACCCGGCCCAACGCGCGGCGGTGGAGCAGCTCCAGCTCCTGCACGACCGGCTGAAGGACTACGACCCGACCCAAGGCAAGAAGGTCGCGCGAGGCTGGTTCGGCTGGGGGCGGGAGCGGGCGCGGCAGGAGACGTTGGGCGGCCTCTACCTCTACGGCGGGGTGGGGCGGGGGAAGTCCATGCTCATGGACCTGTTCTGCGACATCGCCCCCGTGAGCCCCAGGCGCCGCGTCCACTTCCACGCCTTCATGCAGGAGGTGCACCGCGGCATCAAGAAGGCCCGCGACGCCGGCGCCACCGACCCCATCGCACCCGTGGCCGAGGAGGTGGCCAAGGGCGCCACCCTGCTCTGCTTCGATGAGATGCAGGTCTCGGACGTCGCCGACGCCATGATCGTCGGCCGCCTCTTCGAGGCGCTGTTCGCCCGCGGCGTGGTGGTGGTGACCACCTCCAACCGCCACCCGGACGATCTCTACAAGGACGGGCTCAACCGCGAGATCTTCCTGCCCTTCATCGAGATCCTCAAGGAGAAGCTCGACATCCACCACCTGGAGGGGGCCGCGGACCACCGTCAGGACCGCGCCCGGGGAGACGTGCGCTACCTCTCGCCGCTCGGCCCGGAGACGACGGCGGAGATGGACCGCCTCTGGAAGGACCTGGCGAAGGCGCCGGAAGCCCCCCTGACCCTGGAGCTTCAGGCCCGGACCGAGACCTTCCGGCGCGCCTCCGGCCGCGCCGTGCGCGCGGGGTTCGAAGACCTGTGCAGCCGCCCGCTCGGCGCCGCCGACTATCTCGCGCTGGCCGAGGCCGTGGACGCCGTGATGATCGAGGACGTGCCCCGCCTCTCGCGCGCCCGCAACAACGAGGCCAAGCGCTTCGTCACCCTGATCGACGCCCTCTACGAGGCGCGCACGAAGCTCTACGTCTCCGCGGCCGCGGAGCCCGAGCACCTCTACCTCGAAGGCCCCGGCGCCTTCGAGTTCGAACGCACGGCCTCCCGGCTCGAGGAGATGCGGGCCGAGACCTGGCCCCCGAAGAAGGCCGCCTGAGATGTTCTCCCGCCTGCGCACCATCCTGGACACGGCGCTCGAGAGCTTCTGGTTCATCCCCCTGCTGATGCTCGCCTTCAGCCAGCTCCTGACCCTGCCGGCGCTGGTGGTGGGGGCGGACCCCGCCGCCTGGGCCCATGCCGCGGGGTGGGAGCAGACGGCGCACGCGCTCGACGGGATCGCGGACCGGATGGACGCGGAGGGGGCGCGGGCGATCCTGTCCACCGTCGCCTCGGGAATGATCACCACCGTCTCCATCGTGTTCTCGCTGTCCTTCGTGGCGCTGACGCTGACCTCCCAGCAGCTCGGGCCGCGGATCATCGACTTCTGGTTGCAATCCTCCTCGACCCAGATCCTGCTGGGGCTGTGCCTCTCGGCCTTCTTCGCCTCGCTCAACGGGCTGCTGGCCATGACGCTCGTGCCCACGGACACGCGGGCGGAGCTGACGGCGGTGGGGATCTCGGCCCTGCTCGGCGCGCTGGCGCTGATCGCGGTGGCGCTCTTCGCCACCCGCATGTCCGAGGCGATCCGCGCCGACGTGACCGTCTCCCGCATCGGGGACCGCTTCGTCGCCTCCGCCGCCCCCGGCGAGGCGGTGGAGGACGCGGAAGAGGCGCGCGACGCCGCCTCCTTCTACGCGCAGGCGGAGCGGGTCGGCCGCCCGCTCCGGGCCTTCGGCGCAGGTTACCTCGCGAGCCTCGACCTCGACGGGCTCGCGGAGCTGGCCGAGGCGAACGACATGCAGATCGCCCTGACCATGCGGGAGAACGACCCGATCCTGCCCGGCGCGGTGCTGGCGCTCGTCCTCGGCGGCCCGCCGGACCTGACGGAGATCGCCGAGGCGGCGTGGGAGCGGATGACCCTGACCAGCCGCCGACGGCGCACCGGCCTCGCGGATTTCGAGGGGGACGCGCTGGTGGAGGTGGCCCTTCGGGCGCTGTCGCCTTCGATGAACGACCCCTTCACCGCCATGACCTGCATCGACCGGATCGCCGAGGGCTGCACGAAGCTCGCGGCCAACGGCCCCCCCTCCCGCGTGCGGCGGAGCGAGGACGGCACGCTGCGCGCCGCGGCGCCGGCGGCGGGGGCGGACTGGCTGTCGCCGCGGCTGCTGCATCCGGTGATCGACAGCGCCGCCGGCAACGCCCAGGTGCTGGAGCGGACGGTGCGGGCGACCTGCGAGATCCGCCGCGCCGCGGTGCGCGAGGTCGACCGCAAGGCCGCCGATGTCCTGCTCGCCCGCATCCGGCGCACGGCCGCCCGGCTAGGCGACGCGGACGACCGGGCGCTCGTTGAACGGGCGATGGAGCGCGGCGCGCCCTAGGCGACCGCGCTACCCGGGCAGCAGCTCCCGCATCACGCGCACGGCGTTGCCGCCCATGACCTTGGCGATGCGCTCCTGCGACCAGCCGAGCGCCAGCATCTCATGCGTCAGCGCCGCAAGCTCGGACGTGTCGAAATGCGTCTCCACCGAGCCGTCGAAGTCCGATCCCAGCGCCACATGATCCTCGCCCACCAGATCGACGGCGGCGGCGATGGCCTCCACGATCTCGGCCGGGGTCGTGCCGCAGACCGCATCCTCCCAGTAGCCGATGCCGATCACGCCGCCCTTCGCCGCCACGGCCTGCATCAGGTCGTCGGGGAAATTGCGCGTCACGGGGCAATGGTTGTGGGTGCCGCCGTGGCTGACGACGACCGGGCGGTCCACCATCTCCAGCACCTCCCACGCGGTCTTCAGACTGGAATGGGCGAGGTCGATGATCGCGTTCCTGGCCATCGCCTCCCGCACCACCTCGCGGCCCATCGCGGTCAGCCCCGTCCCCCCTTCGCCATGCAGCGACCCGGCGACGGCGTTGTCGAAGAAATGCGTGAGGCCCCAGAGGCGGTAGCCCGCGTCCCACAGCCGGTCGATGTTCCCCAGGTCGCCGTCCAGCGCGTGCATCCCCTCCAGCCCCAGGATGCCGCCCACCACCTTCGCGCCCGTCTCCCGCGCCGCCAGCACGTCGTCCAGGTCCTGCCGCGTGCGGATGATCCGCAGCATCTCCGGCGCCCGCACCTCGAAGTCCGCGAGCCGGCCCGCCTGGTGCAGCGCCCGCTCGGTCAGGCTGCTCCAGGTGGCGGGAGGCCAGGCCTGCGCGAGCGCCAGCAGGGTGATGTTGTCCATCGCCTCCGAGGAGTTCTCGTCGTAGTTCTGCCCGGCGGGGGATTTGGTGACGGCGGTGAACACCTGCACCGCGACGTTGCCCTCGATCAGGCGGGGCAGGTCCACCTGCCCGCGGTCGCCGCGCCGGGTGAGATCGCGGTTCCACAGCAGCGGATCGGCGTGCAGGTCGACGACGGTGAGACGCTGGTGCAGCGCCTTCGCCTCGGGCGAAACCGGCCAAGGCTCATGCGGGGATCACCCGGTTGCGATCCCGCTCCACCATGCCGGGCGCGAAGATCAGCACCCCCGCAACGCCGAGGGCCGCGGCGATGACCACGGCCCCGAGAACCCACTTCCACATCCCCTCGCCCTCCGGTTGCGCTTTGCGGCGAGACTAAGGCGCCCGCCGCTCCGCGCAAGAAGGACGCGACGTCAGACGGTGCGTTCGACCATCATCTTCTTGATTTCGGCGATGGCCTTCGCCGGGTTCAGGTGCTTGGGGCAGGTCTTCACGCAGTTCATGATGGTGTGGCAGCGATAGAGGCGGAACGGATCCTCGAGGAAATCGAGCCGCTCCTGCGTCGCCTCATCCCGGCTGTCCTGCAACCAGCGGTTGGCGTGCAGCAGCGCGGCCGGGCCGAGGTAACGGTCGCCGTTCCACCAGTAGCTCGGGCACGCCGTGGAGCAGCAGGCGCACATGATGCACTCGTAATGGCCGTCGAGCTTGGCGCGGTCGTCGATGGACTGCCGCCACTCCTTCTCAGGGGCCGGGGTCTTGGTCTCCAGCCACGGCATCACCGCGGCGTGCTGGGCGTAGAACATGGTGAGGTCGGGGATCAGGTCCTTCACCACCGGCATGTGCGGCAGCGGGTAGATCTTCACATCGCCCTTGATGTCATCGAGACCCCAGGTGCAGGCGAGCGTGTTGATCCCGTCGATGTTCATGGCGCAGGACCCGCAGATCCCCTCGCGGCAGGACCGGCGGAAGGTCAGGGTCGGGTCGATCTCGTTCTTGATCTTGATGAGGGCGTCGAGGACCATCGGCCCGCAATCGTCCATGTCCACGAAATACGTGTCCACCCGCGGGTTCCGCCCGTCATCGGGGTTCCAGCGATAGATCTTGAAGGCGCGGACGTTCTTCGCGCCCTCCGGCTTCGGCCAGGTCTTCCCGACCAGCACCTTGGAGTTCTTGGGAAGCGTGAATTCAGCCATGGGTCGCTCCTTCCCGGGCGTCGCCGGTGATCTTGCGGGCGAGGAAGATCGTCTCGCCCCTGTTCAGGCCGTGGCGGAGCACGTCGGGCTCCGTCGCCGTGAAGTCCGAGGGCTGGAACCCTGCGGCGCGCAGGCGGTCGCGGAAGTCCCGACCGTACATGCGCAGGTGAAGCCGGTCCGTGTAGTAGGCGAGACGATCCGCCTCGGAGGTCCAGGCCGGGTTCTCCAGCGTCTCCGCCCAGCCCTCCACCAGCGGGACCGACAGGATCGCCAGCCCCCCGGGGCTCAGCACCCGCCGGATCTCGGCCAGCGCCGCGAGGTCGTCCACATGCTCCAGCACATGATTGGCGATCACCACGTCGAAGCGGGCGTCCGGCAGGTCCATCGCGGTGATGTCCAGCGTCAGGTCGTCGCCGGGGCGGATGTCCGCGGTGCGATACTCCGCCGCCAGCGGCTCGATGCATTCCGCGAGGAACGGCTCGGCCGCGAAGTGCAGGACGCGCGCATCCTCGGGCAGCCCCTCCCGCTGGAGCCACAGCTTCAGCAGGCGGTGGCGCGGGCGGCTGTCGCAGGACGGGCACCAGATGCCGACCTTGGTCCGCACCGGGCTGAACCGGCCCACATAGCCGCAGACCGGGCACTCCCGCTCCGGCCCGCCGGTCGCCGACGCCGTGAACCGCTCGACGGCCAGACGGGCGCGGAGATCCAGCTTCTCCGCGATCCCCGCCTCGTCCCGTCCAAGCGCCCGCGTGCCCATGCTCAGTAGACGCGCGCCTTGGGCGCGATCTTCTTGAGGTCGATGCCGCCCTCGTCATGCGTGGTCAGCGGGTCCACCACCACGGCACGGTAGCCGAGCCGCACGTCGCCCTCATCCGCCACCCAGGCGAGCGAATGCTTGCGCCACTCGTTGTCGTCGCGGTCCGGGTAGTCCTCCCGCGCGTGGGCCCCGCGGCTCTCGTGCCGCGCCTCGGCGCCGACCACGGTGGCCAGCGCGTTCGGCATGAGGTTGTCGAGCTCCAGCGTCTCCATCAGGTCGGAGTTCCAGATCAGGCTCCGGTCCGTCACCTTCACGTCCGAGAACGCCTTGCGGATGGCGGTCATCTGCTCGACGCCTTCCTTCAGCGTCTCCTCGGTGCGGAACACGGCCGCGTTGGCCTGCATGGCGCGCTGCATCTCGTCGCGCAGCTCCGCGGTCGGCTTGGCGCCGTCGGCATGGCGCAGACGGTCGAACCGCTCCATGGACTTCTCCACGGAGGCCATGTTCAGCGGCCGGTTCGCGGCCTTCGCGTCCACCGTCTCAGCCGCCCGGATCGCCGCCGCACGCCCGAACACCACGAGGTCGATCAGCGAGTTCGACCCCAGCCGGTTCGCCCCATGCACCGAGGCGCAGCCGGCCTCCCCCACCGCCATCAGGCCCGGAACGATCGTGTCCGACCCGTCCGGCCCTTGCGTCAGCACCTCGCCCCAGTAGTTCGTGGGGATGCCGCCCATGTTGTAGTGGACGGTCGGCAGCACCGGGATCGGGTCCTTGGTCAGGTCCACGCCCGCGAAGATCCGCGCGGATTCGGAGATCCCCGGCAGGCGCAGGGCCAGCGTCTCGGGCGGCAGGTGGTTGAGGTGAAGGTGGATGTGGTCCTTCTGCGGCCCCACGCCCCGCCCCTCGCGGATCTCCAGCGTCATGCAGCGGCTCACCACGTCGCGGGAGGCGAGGTCCTTGTAGGTGGGCGCATAGCGCTCCATGAACCGCTCGCCTTCGGAGTTGGTGAGGTACCCGCCCTCGCCCCGCGCGCCTTCGGTGATGAGGCAGCCCGAGCCGTAGATGCCCGTGGGGTGGAACTGCACGAACTCCATGTCCTGAAGCGGCAGGCCCGCCCGCGCCGCCATCCCCGCGCCGTCGCCGGTGCAGGTATGCGCCGAGGTCGCCGAGAAATACGCGCGCCCGTAGCCGCCCGTGGCCAGCACCACCATCTTGGCGTTGAAGCGGTGGATGGTGCCGTCATCCAGCTTCCAGGCCACCACGCCCTGGCACCGCCCGTCCTCGGTCATGATGAGGTCGGTGGCGAAATACTCGATGTAGAACTCGGCGTTGTGCTTCAGCGACTGACCATACAGCGTGTGCAGGATCGCATGCCCCGTCCGGTCCGCCGCCGCACAGGTGCGCTGCACCGGCGGCCCCTCGCCGAACTCGGTGGTGTGGCCGCCGAAGGGGCGCTGGTAGATCTTGCCCTCCTCGGTCCGGCTGAACGGCACGCCGTAATGCTCCAGCTCGTAGACCGCCTTGGGGGCCTCCCGCGCCAGATACTCCATGGCGTCGGTGTCGCCCAGCCAGTCCGACCCCTTCACGGTGTCGTACATGTGCCACTGCCAGCTGTCCGGGCCCATGTTCGACAGGGAGGCCGCGATCCCCCCCTGCGCCGCCACGGTGTGGGAGCGGGTCGGGAACACCTTGGTCACGCAGGCGGTCTTGAGCCCCTGCTCCGCCATGCCCAGCGTCGCGCGCAGGCCGGAGCCGCCCGCGCCCACCACCACCACGTCGTAGGTGTGATCGACGTACTCGTAAGAAGCCATTGGGTTCGTCCCTTGTTCTCGGGGCCTTCCGCGCCTCTCTACGGGGCGCGCGCGGGGCCGGTTCAGCCGGCGAAGGCGATCTTGGCGACGGCGAAGACCCCGGCGAGCCCGAGGACGGCGCAGAGCATGGTGTTGCCCAGCAGCATGGCGGTGCGCACGGGCTTGGCGTGGACGTAGTCCTCGATCACCACCTGCAGCCCCTGCTGAAGGTGCAGGGCGCCCACGGCCAGGAACAGGATCATGACGATGGCGTTGAACGGGTTCGCATAGGTCGCGACCACGTCGGCCCAGGATCCGCCCAGCGCGTGATCCAGCGGGAAGATCGCGAGGATCGTCAGCGGGATCAGCGCCACCGAGGACACCCGCTGGCTCCACCAGTGATGCGTGCCGCTCTTGGCCGAGCCGAGGCCGATGACGCGCTGCTTGTCGGTGCGGTAGTCGAACATCGCGGTCCCCTCCCTCAGAACAGCCAGACGATCAGCGTCAGCACGATGGCCGCCGCCAGCGTCACCTGCGCGGACCGCTCGATCTTGCCGACCTCCAGCATCCGGCCGGTGTCCCACAGCAGGTGGCGCACGCCGTTGCAGGTGTGGAAGGCCAGCGCGAACAGCGACAGGAACATCACGATGTCCCCGAGGAAGCCCGTCACCACCCAGTCCGCCGTCTCGTAGGCGTCGGGCCCCGCGGCCGCCGACAGCAGCCAGTAGACCACAAGCACCGCCGCCGCGGTCAGGGCCACGCCGCTGATCCGGTGCGAGATCGACATCATCGAGGTCCATTGGGGTCGGTAGTACGACCCGAACATGAAGGGGGAGAGCGGGCGATCGCCCCGGTTCAAGTCGGCCATTTCGACCCCTTTCGTCTGTCCGGCGAGGCGGGCGCGAGGGCGCGCGCGGCCTTGGCTGCGGCCTGAATAGCCTGCCGAAACGGGACTTGCAAAGCGCCCCCGGCCCTCGCGCGGCGAAATCCCGCGGCGGAAGCCTCGGGCGGGGCCGCGGGACCGCTCCTTCGTGATCACACTCCGGGCAGCGTGATCACGGCCGGCGCGCCACGGCGGCGCGCCGGGGAATCGCCCGGCGGCCGGTCAGCGACGACCAGTCCGTCACGTAGGAGAGGGTGGCGTTCACCAGCCAGCGCCGGCCTCGGAGGCATGGTAGCGGACATCCGCCGTCAGCGTGTCGGTGAAGGCGCGGGAGACGCCGGCGTTCCAGTCACAGGGCCCGTCGTCCGCGTACTTGCCCACGCCGCCGACAGCCTCCGCGTCCCACGGCAGCGCCACGCCTGCGCCGCCGTTGAGGCAGTCCGTCTCCAGGTCGAAATCGTGGTAGTGTTGGAAGGCGAGGCTCACGGGCGCCGCAGGCGCGAAGCCGAGCCGCACATACCCCTCGCCGCAGCAGTCTCCGCCCCGGGTGTAGACGTAGCGGACATAGCCGACATCGTAGGCGACCGGCCCCGCATCCCCGCGATATCCGCCGTAGAAGTCCAACTCCACCGCGAAGTCGCCGAAATCGACGTTCGAGGCCCAAGCACCGCGTAGACGGCGCCCGGCCCCACGCCCGCCGCCTCCAGCTCCACATAAGGCTGACAGGGGGCCTTGTCGTCGGTCTGGGTGATGCCGCGGAACACGTAGTTCGTGGTGAAGGCGGCGCCGAGATAGGCGGACACCTCCTGCGCCGCGGCGCGCGTCACGAAGCTGGCTAGGAGGCAGGCGAAGGATGCGGTCCGGCGCATGGATGGGAACCTGACGAGGAGGAGCGGATCAGCCTGGGCGTCGCGGACGCAACGTCGATCCGCCCTTCACGCTAGGGTCAAATTCCAAGGTCGAAAAGCGGATTGCAGCAGGCACGCTGCCGCAATTCGCGGGAACCGCCGTTTTCCGCGGCGCCCGCGAAGGCCCTGCCGCCTCCTAAAGCGGCGCCAGCACCCAGAGGTCGAGGTCCAGCAGCACCTGCTTCGCGTACTTCCCGTCCTCGCCCTTCAGGGCAACCGGCTCGGCCGCATCCTTCTGCGCCACCAGCCGCAGCCGCAGGGCGCCCACGCCGGGCGCCTGCGTCTCCGCCTTCTCCAGCACCTCGGACCACGCATAGACGGTGTCGCCCGCGAAGCAGGGGTTGGCATGCGCCCCGCCGTTGATCGCCGCGATCCACTGCGCGTTCGCCAGCCCGTTGAACGACAGCGCGCGCGCGAGGCTGATGACGTGGCCGCCATAGATCAGCCGCCGCCCATCCTCGCGGAACTGCGCGTTGAAATGCACCTTGGCGGTGTTCTGCCACAGGCGCGTGGCCATCATGTGCTCGGCTTCCTCGATGGTGACGCCGTCCCCGTGCGCGATCGCCTCGCCGACCTCGTAGTCGCCCCAGCGGTGCCTCTCCCCGGCCAGCGCGAAATCATACCCGGTGAAATCCAGCCCCTGCGGGATCGCCAGATCCGCGGACGCCACCGCCTCCGCCAGCTCCGGCTGCACCGTCTCCGGCGCGGGCGCATCGAGGTCCCGCTTGCGCACCATCACCCAGCGCACCCATTCCAGCGCGGGCTCCCCGTCCGCCGTCCGCGCGGTGGACCGCACCCACACCACCCCCGACTTGCCGTTGGAGTTCTGGCGCAGGCCGATGATCTCGGTCTCCGTCGCCAGCGTGTCCCCGGGGAACAGCGGCTTGAGGAACCGGCACTCGGCGTAGCCAAGGTTCGCCACCGCGTTCAGAGAGATGTCCGGCACCGTCTTCCCGAAGGCCACGTGGAAGCCGATCAGGTCCTCCAGCGGGCTCCGCGCCAGCCCGCAGGCCCGCGCGAAATCGTCCGAGGACGGCAGCGCGAACCTCGAGGGATAGAGCGCCGTGTAGAGCGCCCGGTCCCCCTCCGTCAGCGTGCGGGGCGTCGCGTGGACGATCTTCTGACCGACCCGGAAGTCCTCGAAGAAGAAGCCGGGATTGGTTTTCGACGGCATTGCGGGCCTCCGCGCAAGAATTTTTCTCGCGGCGCACCATACGGGGCCGCCGCCCCGGCGCAAGCCTCAGAAGCGGGTCCGCAGGTTCACCGAGCCGAACAGCGACGGATCCCCCTGCCCCGAATACTCCTCCGTCCGCAGCACCTGCGTGAAGCTCAGCTCCGTGCGCCCGAGCTGCAGCGTCACCCCCGCCTGCACGTCCGCCACCAGCCGGCGCGGCTCCACCCCGTCCACGCCCCCGAAGGTGTTGCCCTCCAGAAAGATGTTGCGCCCCACCGCGCGCCCCTCGGCGCCCGCGAACACGTACCAGGAGAAGCCGTCCTCGTTGCGGAAGAACCCGGGCGCGGAGACCGCCGGCTGCACCCGCGGCGGCCCGTAATCGTCGCCCAGGTTCTGCCCCAGCCGCACCGTGCCCCCGATCGCGGCATGCGTGTCCACGTTGCCCAGCGCCAGCCCTGCATGCGGGATCACGTCCGCCTGCAGCCCGAGGAACGGCACAAGCGTCGCCCCGTATCGCCACTTGCGCTCATAGATCAGGCGCACGCCGAACTCGTTCTCAAGCTGGTTGTCCCAGCCGTTGGGCTCCTGCACGTTCAGGATCTCATGCACCAGCGTCTGCGTCCGGTCGGCCAGCGAGGCCGGCCCCACCACCCCCAGCTCCAGCGCCAGCGTGTCGAGCCGGTCCCCCCGGTCCGCCACCACGCCGCCCCCCACATACAGGAACCCCGCATAGGGCCGCTCGTCCGGCTGGCGCGCGCTGATGGAGATGTCGGGCGGCGTGTACATGTTCTGACCGGCCGCGTAGTATTCATACCAGTCCGGCGCGTCCGAGAACCAGCCCTGCAGCCCCCGCTTCGCCAGCCGCCCGAACGCCGTCAGGTTGTTGCGCGGCGTGATGTAGTCCACGCGCACGCCGTTGGTGTAGTCGCGGTCCGCATCCCCGAAGAGGTCGTTCTCCAGCGTGAAGGACCAGGTCCCGCGCTCGTCCACCCGGCCGCCGGTTCCGGGCTCGGTCGGCTCCTCGCTCGGCGCCTGCACCGCCCCCGCCTCCTGCGCAACGCCGCCGCTCGGCGCCCCCAGGGCGGCCGCAAGCGCCAGTCCGACGGCAAGGGCATGAAGACGCTGCGTCATGAAACTAAACTCCACAGGGCGGGACGCGCCGGGAACCCCCGGCCGCGCAGGAAGTTCCCGCGCGATTCACAGCGCCCCGACCATATTCACGGTTGATTGCAGAGCCGCCTGCGACAATCCTGCAGATGCCGCAACATCAAGGGCCCCCTCGAAGCGGGCCCAAGGGAGGAAACACATGAAGACCGCACGCACCGCGCTCGCCGCGCTGGCGACGCTCGCCTTCGCCGGGGCCGCCTTCGGCCAGGATTGCCAACCGTCCAAGTGGGGCGCGGATGACGAGATCGGCTCCGCCAACCTCGTGACGCCCGAGCGGACGCAGGAGGCGCTCAAGCTCGTCAAGCAGGGCAAGTCCCACGGGCTCGGCATCGTCATCGGCCCCGACACCCCCGCCTTCGCGCCGCGCTCGCTGAACCTCCAGATCGTGCAGCCGGGCCAGCAGGGCGGCCAGTACGCCCGCATGGGCTACGAGGGCAGCTACAACGACGACATCGTCCAGATGTGGTTCGGCATCGGCTCCCAGATCGATGGCCTCGGCCATCTCGGCGAGCACAACACCTTCTACAACTGCAACAAGTCGGCCGACATCGCGCAGATCACGGGGCTGACGAAGCTCGGCATCCACAACGTGCCGCCTCTGGTGGCGCGCGCCGTGCTGGTGGACATGACCAAGGCCCGCGGCAAGGCGCATCTCGACGCCGGCGAGACCATCAACGCCGAGGAGCTCCAGCAGGCGATGAAGGACCAGGGGATCGAGGTCGGCGAAGGCGACATCGTCCTGATCCACACCGGCTGGACCAACTCGATGCTGGAGAGCGACCCCACCGCCTGGGTCTCCGGCGAGCCGGGCATCCTGCCCGACGCGGCCGAGTGGCTGGCCTCGCAGAACGTGATGGCCGTGGGCGCGGACACCTGGGGCTTGGACGTGGTCCCGGCGCCGGAGGGTGGAAAGACGTTCTACTCCCACGTGGTGCTGCTGAAGCAGAACGGCATCTACATCCTGGAGACGATGAACACGGGCCCGCTCGCGGAGGAGGGGGTGAAGGAGTTCATGTTCGTTCTCGGCCAGCCCCGCGTCCGCGGCGCGGTGCAGATGATCGTGAATCCGGTCGCGCTCTACTGAGGGGCGTTTCGCTGCGAAACAGGCGGGCGGCTCCGGCCGCCCGTTCGCGTTTCAGGCGGGTCCGTGCATCGCCCTGTGCAGCGCGATCCGCGGAAGATACAGCGCCAGCGCCGCCGCCTCGCGCAGGGTCAGCGCGGGGTTCGGCCCGGCCCCGGTCGGCGCAGGCTCGGCCGCCATGCCCAGCCCCCGGAAGCACATCAGCGCGCGGCGCATGTGGAACGGGTCCGTGACCACCAGCGCGCGGGAGGCGCCCATCCGCCGCAGCATCGGGATCGAAAGCCGCGCGTTGCCGAAGGTGTCGCGCGCCCGATCCTCGATGGCGATGGTCCCCGGCGGCACGCCCAGCCGGATCAGCGCGGCGTGCATCGCCCCCGCCTCCGTCATGGCGTTGCGCGGCGCGCCCCCGGTGACGAGGATCGCCCCCGCCCGCCCCTCGTGGAACAGGCGCGCCGCCGTCTCCACCCGGCGCATCAGGGCGGGCCGGGGCCGCCCGTCCCGCCTCAGCGCCGCGCCCAGCACCACGAGGACGTCGCTCACCCCGGCAGCGGCCAGGGGCCCAGCCAGCCGTGCAGGACCACGATCACCACGAACAGCACGATCGTGATCGCCACCAGGATCAGGTCCTTCTTCAGCGGCGCCGGCGCAGGTTTCACCCAAGGCCCGTCGCGCCGGTTGGTCCCGATCATCGCGACCACGGCCCAGACCGCCAGCCCCCCGAAAAGGATCACCGAGGCGAGATCCCCGTTCGCCAGCAGATGCGCCACGCCCCAGACCGTCACCGCCGAGAGCTGCGGATGCCGCACGAACCGCTTGGCGTTGCCCTTGGAATGCGAGGCGCCGAACAGCGCCACCGCGATCACCATCAGCAGGTTGTTGAGATGCAGCCCCCAGGTGGGCGGCGCATAGACAGGCACGTAGTCCGCGCCGCGGTACCCGATCACCATCAGCACGAGGGAGGCGAGCACCAGCAGCGAATAGACGCCCTTGTAGGGGTTCTCGCCCAGCCGGTCATGCAGCGCCGCCCGCTGCGCCGGCGCGAAGATGGGGAAGGAATGCACGATCCACCAAAGGAGGAGGCCGAGGATCAGAAGAGTTCATGGGCTGGCGCTCCTTGAGGCTGGCGAGTTGGGGGCGATGATAACGGCTTGAGCGGCATCCGCCCTGCGGCTCAGACGCCCAGCCAGCGGTCGCGCAGCTCGGCGGTCAGGGCGTCGGGCCGCCCGGTCCAGACCGAGACGCCCTTCTCCAGGATCACGCAGCGGTCCGCGAAGGGCAGCAGTTCCGCGAGGGTCTTGTCCACGACCAGGATCGCCTGCCCTTCGGCCTTCAGCGCCCGGAGCGCGGCCCAGATCTCCTGGCGGATCACGGGGGCGAGCCCCTCGGTCGCCTCGTCCAGGATCAGGAGCTTCGGGTTGGTCATCAGCGCCCTGCCTATGGCGAGCATCTGCTGCTCCCCGCCCGAAAGCGTCCGCGCCATCTGGGAGCGCCGTTCGCCCAGCCGGGGAACAGCGCCTCCACCTTCGCTCGGTCCCAGGGGCCGGGGCGGGCGGTGGCGGCGAGGTTCTCGGCGACGGTGAGGTTGGGAAAGCACCGCCGCCCCTCGGGCGTGAGCCCGAGCCCGAGGCGGGCGGTGCGGTGCGGCGGCAGGCCCGCGAGGTCCCGTCCTCCGAAGCGCACCCGGCCTCCGCGGGGCGGGGTCAGGCGCAGGATCGAGCGGATGGCCGTGGTCTTGCCCATGCCGTTCCGGCCCATGAGGGCCACGGCCTCGCCCGGGTTGACGTCGAAGCTCACGCCGAACAGCGCCTGCGACGGGCCGTAGAAGGTTTCGATGGCCTCGACTTCCAGCATGAAGGAGCTCCGGCGCGGCGGGGGGGTCAGGCTACCGTCGCGGGCGCGGGCGTCAACGGCGGGCCCGTCTCCGAGGGAGCCCGGCCCGGAGGGGGCATCGAGCCCCCTCCGGGCCGCGGATACGCTTCGCGATCCGGGCGCCTGACCCCGCCGTCCCGAGGAAGCCCGCCCGCAGGGCGCCTCCCCCAAACGGGAGGCGAGGCCGGCGCCAGCCGGGCGAAGTCGACGGGCGGGAGAGCCCGCAGGAGGCCCGCCGGAGGTGTTTCGCAGCGAAACACACCTTTAGGGGGTGGCGTGTCGCATCCGCTCCACCTCCGGTTGAAGATCAGCGCACCGTCTTCTCCAGCCTCGGTAGCATCGCGGAGAAATCCTTGCCCTTCCCGTCCTCCGCCACGAACGCCTCATAGAGGGCCCGGGCCAATTCCCCCATCGGGGTGGGGGCGCCGGCGGTCTCGGCGGCGGCCTGCGCCAGCGTCAGGTCCTTGAGCATCAGGTCGGCCGCGAAGCCCGGCTTGTAGCCGTTGTCCGCCGGGCTCCTGGGCCCCACGCCCGGCGCGGGGCAGTAGGTGTTGATCGACCAGCACTGGCCCGACGACGTGCTCACCACGTCGAACATCGCCTGGCGCGAGAGGCCGAGCCGGTCCGCGAGGTTGAAGGCCTCGCACACCCCGATCATCGAGATCCCGAGGATCATGTTGTTGCAGATCTTGGCGGACTGGCCGGCGCCGCCCTCGCCGCAATGCACGGCCTTGGCGCCCATGACCTCGAACAGCGGCTGCGCCTTGGCGAAGGCGTCGGCGGAGCCGCCGGCCATGAAGGTGAGCGTCCCGGCCTCGGCGCCGCCGACGCCGCCCGAGACGGGGGCGTCCACCGACAGGAGACCCGCCTCCTTCGCCATCTCGTGCGCGGCGCGGGCGCTTTCCACGTCCACCGTGGAGCAGTCGATGAAGCAGGCGCCCTCCCGCATGGCGGGCACGATCTCGGCGGCGACGCGTCGAAGGATCTCGCCGTTGGGGAGCATGGTGATCACCGCATCCCGGCCCGCGGCGGCCTCGGCGGCGGAGGCGGCGAGCGCGCAGCCCTCCACCGAAACGCCGGCCACGTCGAAGCCCGTGACCTCGTGCCCCGCCTTCACGAGGTTGGCGGCCATGGGCGCGCCCATGTTGCCCAGTCCGATGAACCCGATCTTCATGGCGTCTCCCCTTTGCTGCCCGAGGCCGCGCCCGGCGAGGCCCCCGCCCTGTTCGGCGCCGCGCCCGGCGCCGCCCTGTTCCAGATCGGGCCACGCTCGGCACGGCCCTTTTCGCATCGGGCTGCGCGCGGCGCGGCCCCTCCCTGCTTCGAGCCGCGCTCGGCCCGGCCCGTTCCCGGCAGCGGACCGGGCTCGGCGCGGCCTCTGCCCGGCGCCGGGCCACGCTTGGCGCGGCCTTTCTCTGCACCGGGCCGCGCCGGGCGCGGCCCTTCGCGTCAGGCCGCGCTCAGCGCGCGCGGCCCCCGTTCCACTCGTTCTCGCCCAAGGGCTCCAGCATCGCCATGGCGCGGTCGGGCCAGACATCGTCGAGCTTCGGCCACTTCCACTGCGGGTTGCGGTCCTTGTCCACGATCTGGGCGCGCACGCCCTCGTTCAGCTCGCCGATCTCCTGGGAGCGGTAGGTGAAGCGGTATTCCTCGGCCAGCGCCTCCTCGATCCGGCTCATCTCCCGCGCGTTGCGGGTGGCGATCAGGGTGCAGGCGACCGAGAGGGGCAGCCGCGCAGGATCGCCTTGGCGGCGTCCTGGGACCAGGGCGCGGGGTCGGCCTGGAGCGCCTCGACGATGCCCATGGGGGTGGAGCCGTCGAAGGCCGCGTCCACGCCGGCGCGGATGGAGGCGAGGTAGGGGGCGACCTCCGGCTCCTCGATCGTGGAGGAGTCCCTCGACATGGCGGCGACGAGGGCGGCGTCGCCGGTGTCGCACAGCGCCTCGACCAGTTCCGGCAGGGCGTCGGCGGCCACGTAGCGGTCGGCGAAGCCCGCGAGGATCGCGTCCGCCGCGCCGATGCGGGCGCCGGTGAGGGCCATGTATTCGCCCAGATGGCCCGGCGCCTGGGCCAGCAGCCAGGTGCCGCCGACGTCCGGGCAGCAGGCCGATGCCGCATTCGGGCATGGCCATCATGGTGCGCTCGGTCACCACGCGGTGGGAGCAGTGCGAGGCCACGCCCACGCCGCCGCCCATGACGATGCCGTTCACGAGGCTGACGATCGGCTTGGGATAGTTGTTGATGACCGCGTTCATGCGGTATTCGTCGAACCAGAAGCCGCGGGCGTAGGCGTAGTCGCCCTTCGAGCCATGCTCCCACATCTTCTTGATGTCGCCGCCGGCGCCGAAGGCCCGGCCCTCGGCCGCGTCGATGATGACGAGGGAGACGTCGTCGTCCTCGCGCCAGTCCAGCAGCGCCTTCTCGATGCCCAGCGCCATGTCCCAGCTCAGCGCGTTCAGCACCTTGGGGCGGTTCAGGGTCAGGCGGCCGGCCTGGCCCTGCTTGCGAACCAGATAGATCGCGTCATGCTCTCTCCGCCAGAAGGGCGCGCGCCGTGATCAGGCGCATGATTTCGTTGGTGCCTTCGAGGATCTGGTGCACGCGCAGGTCGCGCACGATCTTCTCGATGCCGTAGTCCTCGAGGTAGCCGTAGCCGCCGTGGAGCTGGAGCGCGTCGTTGGCGACCCGGAAGGCGGTGTCGGTCACGAAGCGCTTGGCCATGGCGCAGTGCTTGGTGGCGTCGGGGGCGCTCTGGTCCAGCTTCCAGGCGGCCTGGCGCAGGAAGATGCGGGCGGCCTGAAGCTCGGTCTCCATATCGGCGAGCTTGAACTGGAGGGCCTGGAACTGCGCGAGCGGCTGGCCGAAGGCTTTGCGCTCCTTCATGTAGGCCGCCGCCTTGTCCAGCGCGGTCTGGGCGCCGCCGAGCGCGGAGGCGGCGATGTTCAGCCGCCCGCCGTCGAGGCCGGCCATGGCGTAGGAGAAGCCGCGCCCTTCCTCGCCGAGGAGCGCATCGGCGGGGGCCTTGCAGGCGTCGAACTGGACCTGCGCGGTGGGCTGCGCCTTCCAGCCCATCTTGCGCTCGGCGGCGCCGAAGCTGAGACCCTCGGCGCCGTCTTCGACGAGGATGCAGGAGATGCCCTTGGGGCCGTCCTGCCCCGTGCGGCACATGACGAAGTAGAGGTCGGAGAAGCCGCCGCCGGAGATGAAGGCCTTGGAGCCCGAGAGCTCCCAGCCCTCGTTGGTGCGGGTGGCTTTGGTGCGGAGCGCCGAGGCGTCGGAGCCGGAGCCGGGTTCGGTCAGGCAGTAGGAGGCCACCGTCTCGAAGCTGCGCGAGCTTCGGCATCCACTTCGCCTTCAGCTCCGGGCTGCCGTAATTGTCCAGCATCCGGGCGCACATGTTGTGGATCGAGATGAAGGAGGCGACCGAGGGGTCGGCCATCGACAGCGCCTCGAAGATCAGCGTGGCGTCCAGCCGCGACAGCCCCGCGCCACCGGCCTCCTCGGAGACGTAGATGGTGGCGAGGCCCAGCGCGCCGGCCTCCTCGAGGATCGAGCGGGGGAAGGCGCCGGCGCGCTCCCATTCCGCCGCAAAGGGGGCCATGCGGTCCTGGCCGAACTGGAAGGCCATGTCGAAGAGCGCCTGGCTCTCCTCGCTCAGCGCGAAGTCCATCGGGGGTTTCCTCTGCTGCGCCGGCGCCCGTTCTGCGCGGGACGGTCCGGACCGGGCGCCTCCCTCCCCCGCGTGCGGGGGAGGGCCGGGGCGGGGGCTTTCGCCCGTCAGGCCATGGTGGGGATGACGAACTCGGCGCCTTCCTTCACGCCCGACGGCCAGCGCGAGGTGACCGTCTTGGTGCGCGTGTAGAAGCGGAAGGCGTCCGGCCCGTGCTGGTTGAGGTCCCCGAACACCGATTTCTTCCAGCCGCCGAAGGTGTGGTAGGCGAGCGGGACCGGGATCGGGACGTTTACGCCCACCATGCCCACGTTCACGCGGCTGACGAAGTCGCGGGCCGCGTCGCCGTCGCGGGTGAACATCGCGACGCCGTTGCCGTATTCGTGGTCCATCGCCAGCGCGAGGGCCTCTTCGTAGTTCTGGGCGCGGACGGTGGAGAGGACGGGGCCGAAGATCTCCTGCTTGTAGATCTCCATGTCCCTGGTGACGTTGTCGAACAGGCACGGCCCGACGAAGAAGCCGTTCTCGTAGCCCTGCATCCTGAACGGGCGGCCGTCGACCACGAGCTTGGCGCCTTCCTCGACGCCCTTGTCGATCAGCCCCATCACCTTGCGCTGGGCGTCGGCCGTGACCAGCGGGCCGTAGTCCACGTCGTTTCCGCCGGTATAGGGGCCGACGCGCAGGGCCTCGACCTTGGGGATCAGCCGCTCCATCAGCGCGTCGGCGGTCTTGTCGCCCACCGGCACCGCGACGGAGACGGCCATGCACCGCTCGCCGGCCGCGCCGTAGCCTGCGCCGATCAGCGCGTCGGCGGCCTGGTCCAGATCCGCGTCCGGCATGATGATCATGTGGTTCTTGGCGCCGCCGAAGCACTGCACGCGCTTGCCCGCCGCGGTGCCGCGCGAATAGACGTAATGCGCGATGGCCGTCGATCCGACGAACCCGACCGCCCGAGATCTCCTCATGATCGAGGATGGCGTCCACCGCCTCCTTGTCGCCGTTGATCACCTGGAGGATGCCGTCGGGCAGGCCCGCCTCCTTCATCAGCTCCGCGAGCATCAGGGGCACGGAGGGGTCCCGCTCCGACGGCTTCAGGATGAAGGCGTTGCCGCAGACGATGGCGGGGCAGAACTTCCACATCGGGATCATGGCGGGGAAGTTGAACGGCGTGATCCCGGCGGCGATGCCGACGGGCTGGCGCATCGAATAGATGTCGATCCCCGGGCCGGCATTGTCGGTGAACTCGCCCTTCAGCAGGTGCGGGGCGCCGATGCAGAACTCGGCCACCTCCAGCCCGCGGATCACGTCGCCCTTCGCGTCCGGCAGGGTCTTGCCATGCTCGCGGCTCAGCGCCTCGGCCAGCTTGTCCATGTCCCGATGCAGGAGGCGCACGAACTCCATCATCACCCGCGCGCGGCGCTGCGGGTTCACGGCGGCCCAGGCGGGCTGGGCGGCCTTGGCGGACATCACCGCCTTGTGGATCTCGTCCTTCGAGGCGAGGGGGACCTTGCCCTGGACCTCGCCGGTCGCGGGGTTCCAGACGTCGGCGAAGCGGCCCGAGCCGCCCTTGACGTGCTTGCCGTCGATCCAGTGGGTCAGTTCGGTCATCGGAGCCTCCCGCGGCGCGTTTCTCGTCGCCGCGCAGCCTCCACGAATAGACGCGGAGCGCAATGGGATTCTGCTCAACATGGATGTGCATTCATGCACAATGGGGGCCATGAACTGGGATGACATGCGCTTCTTTCTGCAGGTGGCGAGGACCGGGCGGCTGACTGTGGCGGCTCGGCTGCTGGGGGTGGACCACGCCACCGTCTCTCGCCGGGTGGCGGCGCTGGAGGCGGCTTTGGCGACGCGGTTGTTCGACCGGTCGCCCAGGGGGTACGCGCTGACCGATGCGGGGCGGCTGCTGCTGCCGACGGCGGAGGCGATGGAGACGGCGTCCATCTCCGCGGCGCAGGAGGTGGGGGGGCAGCAGCATGACCTCTCGGGCGCGGTGCGGGTGGGGATGCCGGAGGGGGCGGCCTCGCACCTGATCCCGGAGGCGGCGGCGGCGCTGGTGGCGCGGCATCCGCGGCTGGAATTGCAGATCGTGGCGTTGCCGCGGACGTTTTCACTGTCCCAGCGGGAGGCGGATTTCGCGATCGTGGTGACGCCGCCGACGGCAGGGCGGCTGAAGATCCGCAAGATCGCGGATTATCGGCTGCGGTTGTACGGGACCGAGGCCGCGCTGGCGGGGCGGGAGCCGCGGTCGCTGGAGGATCTCTCGGCGCATCGGCTGGTTGGGTACGTGCCGGACCTGATCCTGGACAAGGGGCTGGAGTACCTCTCGGAGATCGGGCTGGCGGGGCCGCCGGCTTTGGCGTCCACGTCGTTGCTGGTGCAGCTGGATCTGGTGCTGGCGGGGGGCGGGCTGGGGGTGCTGCCGGACTTCATGGCGCGGCGGCATCCCTCGCTGCGGCCGGTGCTGCCGGAGGCGACCGAGATCGTGCGCGCCTACTGGCTGGTGCTGCACCAGGACACGGCGGAGCTGGCGCGGATCAGGCGGACCTCGCGGGCGTTCGCGGAGGCGATGCGGGAGCGCCTCTGAGGGGACCGGGTTCTCCCGCCCGTCGACTTCGCCCGGCTGCGCCGGCCTCGCCTCCCGTTGGGGGGAGGCGCCCTGCGGGCGGGCTGACGTGGGACGGCGGTCGTGGGCGCCGGGATCGCGAAGCGTATCCCCGGGGCGGAGGGGGCTCGATGCCCCCTTCGACCCGGTTGCCTCGAAAGGAAGCGCCCCCGCGCGGGGGTCCGGGCGGGGGCGCTGGGATTTCGTCCGCGACTTAGGCCAGCGAGGGGTCGATGCCCTTGCAGGCGTCGACAAGGCCCTTCACCGCCTCGATGGACTTGTCGAAGTTCGCCTTTTCGGCCTTGTCGAGCTTGATTTCGATGATCCGCTCGATCCCGCCGGCGCCGATCACCGTGGGCACGCCCACGTAGAAGTTGTCCAGCCCGTAGGCGCCGGCCACGTTGGCCGCGCAGGGGAGGACGCGCTTCTGGTCCTTCAGGTACGCCTCGGCCATCTCGATCGCGGAGGCCGCCGGCGCGTAGAAGGCCGAGCCGGTCTTCAGCAGGCCCACGATCTCCGCCCCGCCGTCGCGGGTGCGCTGCACGATGGCGTCGATCTTCTCCTGCGTGGTCCAGCCCATCGCCACCAGGTCAGGGAGCGGGATGCCGCCGACGGTGGAGTAGCGGGTCAGCGGCACCATGGTGTCGCCGTGGCCGCCGAGCACGAAGGCGTTCACGTCCTTGACCGAGACGTTGAACTCCTCGGACAGGAAATACCGGAAGCGGGCCGAATCCAGCACGCCGGCCATGCCGACCACCTTCTCCTTCGGCAGGCCCGCGAACTTCTGCAGCGCCCAGACCATCGCGTCCAGCGGGTTGGTGATGCAGATCACGAAGGCGTTCGGCGCGTTCGCCTTGATGCCCTCGCCGACCGACTTCATCACCTTGAGGTTGATGCCCAGCAGGTCGTCGCGGCTCATGCCCGGCTTGCGGGGCACGCCGGCGGTGACGATGCACACGTCCGCGCCCGCGATCGCCGAATAGTCGTTCGCGCCCGAGTACTTCGCGTCGAAGCCCGTCGACCGGCGAGCTCTCGGCGATGTCGAGCGCCTTGCCCTGGGGCGTGCCCTCGGCGATGTCGAAGAGGATCACGTCCCCGAGCTCCTTGAGCCCGGCGAGGTGCGCCAGCGTGCCGCCGATCTGGCCCGCGCCGATCAACGCGATCTTGGGTCTGGACATCTTGCGCGTTCTCCCGCGATTGGTGTCATCCGGCGTCGGGGCTACTCCGATCCGCCGCCTCCCGCAAGGTCGAAGCCGGAAGGGCGCGCGCCCCTTCCGATGGTTTCGAGGCCGAACCGACCGCGGAGCCCCGCCCCGCCGACGGAGGCGAACGGCGCCCGCCCCCGAGGACCGGGGGAGCCGGGTCCGCCCCAGGGTCGCGGGGCGCCCGCGACCCCGGGAGCCGCGGCTCCCGCCCGAGACGAAGAGGGAAGGAGCCCGCATGGCGCTCGACATCGCCGACCCCTGGTTCCTCGCGGCCGCGATCCCCGCGGTGCTGGTGGCCGGCATCTCCAAGGGCGGCTTCGGCGCCGGGGCGGGGTTCGCCGCGACGCCGATCCTGGCGCTGGCCGTGCCGCCCGAGCTGGCGGTGGGGGTGATGCTGCCGCTGCTGATGGTGATGGATCTCACCGGCCTGCGCGCCTACTGGGGCAAGTGGAGCTGGCAGGACGCGCGCGCGATGATGGTCGGCACGCTGCCGGGCATCGCGCTCGGGGCGATCTTCTTCGCCTCGATCCCCACCGACGGGCTGCGGCTGCTGATCGGGACCATCGCCATCGCCTTCGTGATCTTCCAGCAGGCGCGCGAGCGTGGCTGGCTGAAATCCGCCGCCCGCCCGTTCTCCGGGCCGAAGGCCGGCTTCTGGGGCGCGGTGGCCGGGTTCACCAGCTTCGCCAGCCACGCGGGCGGGCCTCCGGCGGCGGTCTACCTGCTGGGCCGGGGACTGGGGAAGCTGACCTACCAGTCCACCACCGTGATCCTGTTCTGGTGGATCAACCTGGCGAAGCTCGTCCCCTACTGGGGGCTCGGCCTCTTCGGCGACGGGCAGCTGACGGTCGCTTTGTGGCTCGCGCCGCTGGCGGTGCTGGGGATGCTGGCCGGCGTCTGGGCCCATTCCCGCGTGCCGGAGCGGTGGTACTTCCGGCTGATCCACCTGCTGCTGGTGATAACCGGAACCAAGCTGATCTGGGACGGCGTCTCCGGGCTGCTGGGCTGAGGGCGACGGTTGCGGGGCGCGGGAACGCCCTCCATGCTGGGCGGATGCTGCATCTCGCGCTCGTCTTCGCCCTAGCCGCCTTTCCCGCCTTCGCCGGAACCCTCCGCATCGGCGCGGGAGAGGAGTTTCCCAGCGTCGCCGCCGCGCTGCAGGCGCGGGCCGTCGGCGCGGGCGACCTCCTGCGGCTCGTCCCCGGAAGGCACGGGGAGACGATCCTCGACGGCGCGCGGGTCGTCGGACGGACGGATCGGCCGGTGACGGTGGAGGGGGAGCCGGGAGCGGAGCTGTCGGCGCTGCGCATCGCGGGCGGGCGGCCCTGGATCGTGCAGGACCTGACCCTGAGGCCCGACGGCGCGGCGAAGGGCCCCTTCGTGGAGACGGGCCCCGAGACCGCGGGCGTCACCCTGCGCCGCATCGCGGTGGAGGGCGCCCCGAACGGAACCGCCTGGTCGGCCGAGGACTGGCGGCGCGCGCGCAACGGCCTGCGGCTCGGCGGCGCGGACCACCAGGTCGAGGACGCCCGGATCTCGCGGGTCCGTCACGGGGTCGAGGCCCTCGGCCCGGGGATCGTCCTGCGCCGCGTGGCGGTCCGGGGCTTCGCCGGCGACGGGATGCGGGTGCTGGGCGACGGGACGCTGGTGGAGGAACTCGCGGATCTCGGACTGCGTGGACGTGGACGACAACCACGATGACGGCATCCAGTCCTGGAGCGTCGGCCCGGGCGGGCCGGGCACGGGCGTGGTCCGCGGCATGACGCTGCGGCGCAACGTGATCCTCCAGCGCAAGACGCCGGACCCGCTGGCCTGCACCCTTCAGGGCATCGGCTTCTTCGACGGGATGTTCGAGGATCTGACGGTGGAATCGAACCTGATCGTCGTGGGCCATCCCCACGGGATCACGGTGATGGGCGCCCGGCGGACGCGGATCGCCGGCAACACCGTGCTGCCGGCCGGGAACGCGCCGATGGGCCCGCCCTGGATCACGATCACCCCGCACAAGGACGGCACGCCCTCGGACGGCGTCATCGAGGGGAACCTCGCCGGCTCGCTGAACCTCGGCGGGTTCGACCGCGCGCGGCGGCGAACCGACCCCGCGCGCATCCGGCTTTCGGGCAACGTGGTCCTGCCGGACCCCCGGGCGGCGCTGGAGGCGGACTTCACCCCCCGCGCGGGCGGTCCGGCGCAGGATGCCGGGGGGTGGCAGGCGCCGCCGCTGGACCTGCGGGGCCAACCACGGGTAGGCCCCCCGGATGCCGGCGCGGTGGAGCGGCAGCGCCGCTGACCCCGCGCCTGGACGGGGCGACGCTGACCCCGCTCCGGGTCAGGCGACCTCGGGGATCATCCCCTTCTCGGCCGCCAGCTCCCGCATCTTCTTCTGGAGCTTCTCGAACGCTCGGACCTCGATCTGGCGCACGCGCTCGCGGCTCACGCTGTAGACCTTGGACAGGTCCTCCAGCGTCACCGGATCGTCCTTGAGCCGGCGCTCGGTCAGGATGTGGCGCTCCCGGTCGTTGAGCCCCTCCATCGCCGCCAGCAGCAGCTCCCGGCGGTTCTCCAGCTCGTCCCGCTCGGCCAGCTCCGCGGCCTGGTCGGCGTCGTCGTCGGCAAGCCAGTCCTGCCATTCCGCAGACCCCTCCCCGTCCGACTTCAGCGGCGCGTTCAGCGAGGCGTCCCCGCCCGACAGCCGCCGGTTCATGGAGATCACGTCGGCCTCGGGCACGCCGAGATTGCGGGCGATGACCTCCACGTTCTCGGGGCGCATGTCCCCTTCCTCCAGCGCGCCGATGCGGTTCTTGGCCTTGCGCAGGTTGAAGAACAGCTTCTTCTGGTTGGCGGTGGTGCCCATCTTCACGAGGCTCCACGACCGCAGGATGTATTCCTGGATCGCGGCCCGGATCCACCACATGGCGTAGGTGGCCAGCCGGAAGCCCCGCTCCGGGTCGAAGCGCTTCACGGCCTGCATCAGGCCCACATTGGCCTCGGAGATCACCTCGGCCGTCGGGAGCCCATAGCCCCGGTAGCCCATGGCGATCTTGGCGGCGAGCCGGAGGTGCGAGGTCACCATCTTGTGGGCGGCCTCCTTGTCCTCGTGGTCCGCCCACGCCTTGGCCAGCATGTACTCCTCTTCCGGCTCCAGCATCGGGAACTTCCGGATTTCCTGGAGATAGCGGGAGAGGCCTTGTTCCGGCGACGGGGCCGGCAGCTTCATGTAGCTCATCTCATCCCTCCTTCCCGATCTCCGCTCGGGCGCGGTCGTCAGGTGTTACGCGGCCCCGGCAGGCGAGGATCACGCGTCTCAGGTCCTTTCGACAACGTATACGGCGGAGAGGGGTTCTTCCGTCGCGCACCGCCGGGCGGGACGCGCCCCGCGTGGCGGCGGTCTCGAATTCAGACGTTTACATACGATATGGGGGCCGGAAGCACGCCGCGCAAGAGGTCACAAGCCGACGGCAAGGGCGAGCGCGGCCATGTCCTCGGGCAAGGGCGATTCGAAGACCAGCTCCTCGCCGGTGACGGGGTGGACGAAGCCCAGCGTGGCGGCGTGCAGCGCCTGACGGGGGAAGGCGCCCAGCGCCTCCACGCCCTCGAACGCATCGGGCGCCTTGCGCGACCGGCCGCCATAGACCGGGTCGCCCACCAGCGGGTGCCCCATCCAGCTCAGGTGGACGCGGATCTGGTGGGTGCGCCCCGTCTCCAGCCGGCACTCGATGCGGGAGACGACGGGCCGCGTCTCCGGCCCCGCGGCGGCCAAGGTGCGCAGGTGGCTGATCGCGACCCGGCCCGATCCCCGCGACACCGCCATGCGCTTGCGGTCCGCCCGGTGACGGTCGAGATGCGTCTCCACCCGGATCCAGCCCCCGCCCTCGTCCTCCACCCCCGGCAGGCCCACGATGCGCGGATCCGCCACGGAGGGCGCGCCCCAGGCGAAGGCGATGTAGCTGCGCTCCAGGTCATGGGAGGCGAACTGCTCCGCCAGCCCGTGATGCGCGCGGTCGGTCTTGGCGACCACCAGCAGGCCGGAGGTGTCCTTGTCGATCCGGTGGACGATGCCGGGCCGCGCCTCCCCGCCGATGCCCGAGAGGGTGCCCGCGCAGTGATGCAGCAGGGCGTTGACCAGCGTGCCGGTCTCCGCCCCCGGCGCGGGGTGGACGACCATGCCCGCGGGCTTGTCGATCACGATGAGGTGGGCGTCCTCGTGGATCACGCGCAGGGGGATGGCTTCGGGCTGCGGGGTGGCGGGGACGGGCGGGGGGACGGCCACCTCCCACGCCTCGCCGGCCTTGACTTGGGCCTTGGGCTCGCGCACCGGGTCCCCGCCCGCGCGCGCCACGGCGCCCGCCTCGATCAGGGCGCGCAGGCGCGAGCGGCTGAGGCCCGGCGGCGCCAGCGCGGCGAGGGCCTTGTCCAGGCGTTCGCCCTCCAGCGCCTCGGGCACGGTGAAGGTCAGGGGGGCGTCATCGGCGTCGTCGCCGGCTTCCAGGGGATCGCTCATGCGCCCGAACCTATCCGGCCCCGAGGCGGAGGACGAGGACGAGTTTCCCGAACCCCCGCGTCTGAAGGTCCTGCGACTGACGGTGATGGGCCTGATGGTGACGCTGGCCGTGGGCATGGCGGTGATCGCGGGGACGGTCGCGTGGCGGCTGTTCTCGGTGGCGCCGCCGGCGCAGCCCGTGCGCGCCGAGGCGCTGGTCCTGCCGGAGGGGCACGAGATCACGGCGCTCGGCGCCTCCGGGTCCGAGGTGCTGGTGACCCTGCGCGCCCCGGACGGGACCGAGCGGTTGCGGGTGTTCCGCCGCTCTGACGGGGCGCTGCTGTCGGAGACGCCGCTCCGGCGGGAATGAGGCCGGGGGCGCGGCCGGACGGTTAGCAAATCACCCTATTTCACAAACGCCCTCCGGCAAGCCATTGAAAACGCGCGGCTTGCGTGCCGCCGAGGCCGTGTTTCGCTGCGAAACACCCGCGCGAAACGCGCCGCGGGGCCGGAACGTGGCCCGCCCGCAAGACAGGCTCTTGACACCCCCCGGCCTCCCGCACTAAGTCCCCGCTCACCGCAGCGAGGCAAATATGTCCCCTTCGTCTAGCGGTTAGGACGCCACCCTCTCACGGTGGAAACAGGGGTTCGATTCCCCTAGGGGATACCAATTCACCGCCTTCGCGGCAGGGCCGGCGCACCAAGCGCCGGCCCTTCGCATGTCCGGGGAGGGGGCGATGGAGCTGGCCCAAGCCAAGGCCGAAGCGCGCAAGGCCGCGCTCGCCCGCCGCAAGGGGGCGCACGCGGCTTTGGGACCGGCGCCGGAGGCCGCGACCGAGGCGCTGGTGGAGGCGCTCGCCGCCCTGCCCGCCCCGGTCATCGCCGGCTACCTGCCCATCCGCACCGAGATCGACCCCCGCCCCGCGATGGCCCGCCTGCACGCCTCCGGCCGGCGCCTCTGCGTCCCGGTGATCGAGGCGCCCGGCCTCCCCCTGCATTTCCGCGAGTGGCGGCCCGGTTCGACGCTCTCCCCGGCCCCTTCGGCGCCCATGTGCCGGAGGCCGGGGAGTGGCTGACCCCCGCCGCCCTGATCGTGCCGCTGGTGGCTTATGACGGCGCCCTGATCCGCCTCGGCTACGGCGGCGGGTTCTACGACCGTACGCTGGAGCGCCTGCGCGCCGAGGCCCACGCCCCAGCCATCGGCTTCGCCTACGCCGCCCAGCGGGCCGAAGGCCTGCCGCGGGAGGCGACGGACCAGCCGCTGGACGCGGTGGTGACGGAAGCCGGCTAGGCCGGGATCGCCAGCCCCTCGGGCCCCGAAGGCTGAAGCCGCCCGCCGATCCGCACCGAGGCCACCCGCCTGGCAAGCCCGGTCGCGTCCTCCGTCTCGACGAACACGCCCGAGAGCGTCGCCTCGCCCAGCGCCGGCGTGAAGCGGCCCTTGGGCATGCCGGTGACGAAGCGGCGGATCGGCTCCTCGGCGTCCATGCCGATCACCGAATCGTAGTCGCCGCACATGCCCGCGTCGGACTGATAGGCGGTGCCCTTGCGCAGGATCATCGCGTCCGAGGTCGGGACATGGGTGTGCGTGCCCACCACGAGGCTCGCGCGGCCGTCGAGGATGCGGCCCACGGCCATCTTCTCGGACGTGGCCTCGGCGTGGAAATCCACGATCACCGCCTGCGCGGCGCCCCCAAGCGGCGCCTGCTTCAGGGCCGCCTCGAGCATCGGCAGCGGATCGTCGAAGGGCCGGTTCATGAACGCCCGGCCCAGCGCCTGCGCCACCAGCACCTTGCGCCCGCGGGTGGCGGAGAACACCCGCACGCCCCCGCCCGGCGCGGACTTGGCGAAGTTCAGGGGGCGAATGATCCGCGGCTCGGACGAGATGTAGGACAGCATCTCCTTCTGGTCGAAGGCGTGATCCCCCAGCGTGAGGCAATCCGCCCCCGCCGCCAGCAGGTCCTGCGCGATCGAGCCGGTCAGCCCCATGCCCGAGGCCGAATTCTCGGCGTTCACCACGACGAAATCGAGGCCCCAGGCCTGCCGCAACGCAGGCAGGCGCTCGACCACCGCCGCACGGCCTGACCGGCCCACGACGTCTCCGAGGAAAAGCAGTCTCATGCGCCTCCCCTACGACTTTCGCGGGGGCGCGGAAAGACCGGCCTTGCAGGGGCGCCGCCCCCGCCTACCTGCGGGTCTCATGGAGGAGGTCGGCATGGAAGAGGTCGGACAGGTTCTGGGCTGGGTGCCATCGTGGCGCTGGTGATCGTGGGGCTGCTGGCGGGCTTCCTTGCAAGCCTCGTGAACGGGCGGCGGCACATGGCGCTCTACCTCGTGGTCGGCGTGGTGGGCGCGCTGGCGGCGCCGGTGCTGGCGGCGGCGCTGGGGCTGACGGCGCTGGTCGCCTCGGGCATCGGGGCGCTGCTGGTGGCGGCGGCGGTCGGCGCGGTGGTGGTGCTGGTGCTGGTCCGCATGGTCTTCGGGCGCAGGCCGGTGCAGCCGCCGGACCGCTGACGCGCGGGGCCGCCGGCGGAGCTCCTGCCCTGCCGATGGCCTGAATGCCGCCGTCCTGAGCAGCGACCCCGCGCCTTGCGGGGGGCCGGCGGGCGAGGCATCGTCCCGGCCATGACCGACCGCCCCGACGCGGCCCTGCGCCCCGCCCTCTCGCGCCTCCTGCCCCTGGCCGCCGTGCTCGCGGTCGGCGCGGGCTGGGGGCTTTCGGTGGTGGCGATGAAGGTCTCCGTCTCCACCGGGCATCACCCGGTCGGGCTGATGTTCTGGCAGTTCGCCATCTTCGCGGCGTGCCTGAGCGTGATCTCCGCCCTCCAGCGCCGGCTCCCGCCGCTGCATCGCCGGGCGCTGCTGTTCTACGCGGGCGTGGCGCTGATGGGCGCCTTCGCCCCCGGCGCGGCGGAGCTTTCGGCCGCGGTCCACCTGCCCGCCGGCGTGCTGGCGATCTGCATCGCCACCGTGCCGATGTTCTCGCTGGTCCTGTCGGTTTCGCTGCGGATCGAGCGGCCGGGCCCCCGGCGGCTTCTGGGCGTGGGCCTCGGGGCCGTCGCGATCCTGCTGCTGCTGGGGCCGGAGGCGAGCCTGCCGGACCCCGCCGCCTGGCCCTGGGTGCTGGTCTGCCTGATCGCCCCCTTCTCCTACGCCTGCGAGGGGCTGTGGATCGCCGCCCGGATGCCGGATGACGCGGGCCCGATCCGGGCGCTGCTGGGCGCCTCGATCACGGGCGTCTGCGCGCTGGCGCCGGCGGTGGCTCTGGTCCCCGGCGTCTGGGTTCCCATGCCCGGGGCGTGGGGGGATGCGGAGAAGTCCGTGGTCGCGGCGGCGGTCCTCTCCTGCGTCTGCTACTGGGGCTACCTGACCGCGGTGCGGCTCTGGGGGCCGGTCTACGCCTCGCTGATCGCCTGGGCGGTGACGGCGATGGCGGTGATGTGGGGCGTGGCGCTGCTGGGGGAGCGGCCGTCGCCCTTCATCTGGGCGGCGCTGGCGCTGATGGTGGGCGGCATGGCGCTGGCGCAGCCGCCGAAGGGCGCGCGGCCCTGAAGCCGCATTGCCCGCCGCGGCGGGGCCGGGTAGACAGGTCCACCGGGGCCTCGGCAGGCCTTGCCGCGACCGCCCGGGGGGATGCACGCGCATGAGTTTGTTGGCTTTCGAGGGCGCGCCGGCGGTCCTGACCCTCGCCGTCCTCATCGGCATGTTCGTCCTCTTCTGCACCGAGCGCTTCCCGCCCGAGGTCATCGCCATCGGCGGCGTGGCGGTCCTTCTGGCCTGCGGCGTGCTGGAGGCCGGGGCGCTGATGGACGCCGTGGCGAATCCCGCGCCCATCACCATCGCGGCCATGTTCATCCTCTCGGGCGCGCTGGTGCGGACCGGGGCGCTGGACGCCTTCACCCGATTCGCGCTCTCGGGAGCGGAGAAGCGGCCGGCGGCGACGCTGACGGCCTTCGCGGCCTTCACGCTCGGCGCCTCGGCCTTCATGAACAACACGCCGGTGGTGGTGGTGCTGATCCCGGTCGCGATCCGGCTGGCGCAGGCCATCGGCACCACCGGCTCGCGGCTGCTGATCCCGCTCTCGTATCTCGCGATCCTGGGCGGGCTCTGCACGCTGATCGGGACCTCCACCAACCTGTTGGTGGACGGCGTCGCGCGCTCGGCAGGGCTGGAGCCGTTCACCATGTTCGAGGTGACGCCGCTGGGCATCGCGGTGGCGCTGGCCGGGCTCCTCTACCTGCGGATCGCGGCGCCGAGGCTGCTGCCCGAGCGCCATGCGCTGACCGACTTCCTGGGCGAGCGGAAGCGGCTGAGCTTCTTCACCGAAGTCGCGGTGCCCCCCGGCTCCCCCGTAATCGGGCAGGAGGTGCTGAAGGTGGACCTGTTCCGCCGTCAGGGGATGCGGGTGATCGACGTGCTGCGGGGGGACGAATCGCTCCGCCGCAACATGGCGGGCGTGGTGCTCCAGGAAGGGGACCGGGTGGTCCTGCGCACCGGCGTGAACGAGCTTCTGGGCCTGCGGGAGACCCGGGCTCTGCACATGGTCGACCGCATCTCCGAGAAGAAGACCGTGACGGTGGAGGCGCTGATCGGTCCCAACTGCCGGCTGGTGGGGCGCACGCTCGGCCAACTCCGCCTGCGCCGGCGCTACGGCGTCTATCCGCTGGCGGTGCATCGGCGGTCCCAGAACATGGGCCGGCAGCTCGACGAGATCTTCGTGCGGATCGGCGACACCCTGCTGCTGGAGGGCGACCCGGACGACATCAAGCGGCTCGCGGACGACGTGGGCCTCGTGGACATCGCCCAGCCGACCGAGCGGCCCTATCGCCGCGACCGCGCGTGGATCGTGCTCGCGGTGCTGGCCTCGGTGGTGGTGTTCTCGGCGCTCGACCTCATTCCCATCGTGGCGGCGGCGGTGATCGGGGTGGCGGTGGTGCTGTTCACCCGCTGCATCGACGCGGACGAGGCGTTCGGGTCCATCGAGGGCCGGCTGCTGGCGCTGATCTTCGCGATGCTCGGCATCGGGGCGGCGCTGGAGAACTCGGGCGCCGTGAAGCTGGTGGTGGACGCGCTGGCGCCCTTTCTCAAGGGGGTGAACCCGGTGGTCTCGCTGTGGCTCCTGTTCCTGATGTGCTCGGCGCTGACCGAGCTCGTCTCCAACAACGCGGTGGCGGTGGTGATGACGCCGCTCGCCATCGGGCTCGCGAATGCGCTGGGGGTGGACCCGCGGGCCTTCGTGGTGGCGGTGATGATCGCGGCCTCGGCCTCCTTCGCCACGCCCATCGGCTATCAGACCAACACGCTGGTATACGGGCCGGGGGGCTACAAGTTCACCGACTTCGTGAAGGTGGGCTTGGGCATGAACCTGCTGGTGGGCGTGGTCGCCTGCCTGCTCATCCCGCTGATCTGGCCGCTGTGAGCGTGGCGTGGCTCTTGCCCCCGCTGGCGCTGCTGGCGGGCCTCGCCACCGTGGCGCTGTTCGCCTGGGGCTTCGCGGTGCAGCGGCTGGTGCGGCGGGTGGAGACCGCGCATCCGGCGCGGTTCTCGGAGCTGGCGGGACGGGCCAGGGGGCGGAAGGTTCCGCGCCTCGCGGCCTCCAACGCGCTCCAGAACGCGCTGTTCCGCGGGGAGCGGTTCGAGGATCTCGAGGCCGACCCTGTCGCCGCCCCCCTCCTGCGGCGGGAGCGCCTGGCCCGGGGCGTGCTGATGGGCGCCAGCTTCGCGACCGTGGCGATCTTCGTGGCGGTGCTGAGCTTCGCGTGACTTGAGGCGGAGGCCCGGGTTCACTATAAGCCGCGGGATCACGACATCTTCGCGCGAGAGAGGCTCGTCATGGCCGGCCATTCCAAATGGGCCAACATCCAGCACCGCAAGGGGCGCCAGGACGCGGCGCGCTCCAAGCTGTTCTCCAAGCTGGCGAAGGAGATCACCGTCGCCGCGAAGATGGGGGACCCCGATCCCGACAAGAACCCGCGCCTGCGCCTCGCGGTGAAGGAGGCGAAGTCCGTGTCCGTCCCCAAGGACGTGATCACGCGCGCCATCAACAAGGCCGCAGGCGGCGACGCCGAGACCTATGAGGAGATCCGCTACGAGGGCTACGCCCCCGGCGGGGTCGCCGTGGTGGTCGAGGCGCTGACCGACAACCGCAACCGCACGGCCTCCAATGTCCGGTCCCTGTTCGCCAAGCACGGCGGCAACCTTGGGGAAACCGGGTCCGTGGGCTTCATGTTCGACCGGATGGGCCAGGTGATTTACCCGGCCTCGGCCGGCGGGGCCGAGAAGGTGCTTGAGGCGGCCGTCGAGGCGGGGGCCGAGGACGTGGAATCGGACGAGGACGGCCATGTCATCTGGTGCCAGGCGACCGACCTGAACGAGGTCTCCACCGCGCTGGAGGAATCGCTGGGGGAGGCGGATTCCACCAAGCTGGTGTGGAAGCCCAACCTGACCAACGATCTCGACCTCGAAGGGGCCGAGAAGGTGATGAAGCTGGTGAACGCGCTGGAGGACGACGACGACGTTCAAACCGTGACCGCCAACCTCGAGATGTCGGACGAGGTGATGGAGGCGCTGAGCGCCTGAATGCGGAGGGGCCCCTGCGGGCCCCTCGCCCGTCAGACGCGCCGGCGAAGCGCGGCGAGGCCCAGCAGCCCGAGGCCCAGCATCGGCAGCGCCGCCGGGACCGGCACGGCGGAGACCGATGGCTCGGCTTCCGACACCGCGAGAGATCCGTTGTCTCTGACGACGCAGTACTCGCGGCCGTACGCGTATCTCTCGAAGTAGACGGCGTAGGCGCCTTCGCAGTAGCCGCCGAACTGATTGTACCCGAAGGAGAATTCGCCGGTCAGCACGTCTTGGGAGGGGTCCGAGGACGAGGAATAGAACGTCAGGCTCCAGTCTCCGGCCGGACCCAAGGCGGAGCCCACGCGCGTGTCGCGCTGCATCATCAGATTGACCAGTCGGCCGTCGATCGCCCGATAGGTCAGCGCCGGGACATCGGCGGGCGAGGACGCCAGCACGATGGCGGGCCCGCCGCCGTTCGGCATGAGGTTGAGGTCCGCCTGCAGCAGGTGGAAGTCGGGCGTCGGGCCCGAGATCCGCCCCGTGCCGGGGGTGGTCAGCCCCTCGACCATCTCTACGGTGAAGCTGCCGAAAAACTCGACATAGGACGAGGGGGCGCCGATCACCGGGAAGGAAAAGTCGATCTGGCGTATGATCGTGGTCGCTTGGGCGGTCGCGGCGCACAGTATTGCGCCCGCCGCCAGAAAGGCGACGCGAGTTGCAGAACGCATCTTCTCTAAGCTCCCCAGCTTGTTCTGGTCCGCCTCGGCCGGGGCCGAGAGGTCCTTGATGAGCTTTGAATGAACCGCAAAGCGACGCAGTGTCAACTGCGCTTGACTCCCCAACGAAGACGGGCGGCCCGCAGGCCGCCCGGAGGGATGCTCGGTGCAGGACGCTCAGCTCAGAACTTCAGCGCCTTGGCCTGCGTGACCTGCGGCAGCGCCTGGATCTGGGCCAGCATTTCCTTAGTCACCGGCTCGTCGATCCCCAGGAGCGCGATCGCCTCGCCGCCCTTGTCGGAGCGGCCCAGCGCGAAGGTGGCGATGTTCACCCCCAGCTCCCCCAGCTTGGCCCCCAGCGCGCCGATATAGCCCGGCTGGTCGTTATTGGTGGTGTAGAGCATGTTGGGCAGCGGCTCGGCCTCCAGGTTGATCGCCTTGATCTGGATGATCCGGGGCTTGCCGTCCGAGAACACCGTCCCGGCGATGGAGCGGGTCTGCTTCTCGGTGGTCACCGTGAGGCGGACGTAGCTGCCATAGGCGCCCTGCGCGTCCTTGCGCGTCTCGGCGATCTTCACGCCGCGCTCCCGCGCCACCAGGGGGGCCGAGACCATGTTGACGCCGCCCTCGCCCACCACGGGGATCAGCAGGGCCGCGACCAGCGCCGCGGTGAGGGGGCGCTGGTTCAGCTCGCCCACCCGGCCGACATACTCGATGTCGATGGCGGTGATCGCGTGCTCGGTGACCTGACCGGCGAAGCCGCCCAGCGTCTCGCAGACCGCGATCCAGGGCTTGAGGACCGGCGCTTCCTCGGCGGTCACCGAGGGCGCGTTGATGGCGTTGGAGATCGCGCCCTTCATCAGGTAGTCGGACATCTGCTCGGCGACCTGAAGGGCCACGTTCTCCTGCGCCTCCGAGGTTGCGGCGCCCAGATGGGGGGTGCAGACGATGTTGGGGGCGGAGAACAGGACGTTCTCCTTCGCCGGCTCCTCGGCGAACACGTCGAAGGCGGCGCCGGCGAGGTGGCCGGATTTCAGCGCCTCCGCCACCGCATTCTCATCGACCAGCCCGCCGCGGGCGCAGTTGATGAGGCGGGCGCCGGGCTTCATCTTCTTCACGCGCTCGGCCGAGATCAGGTTCGCCGTCTGCGCCGTCTTGGGCAGGTGCAGGGTCACGAAATCCGCGCGGGCGAGCAGGTCGTCCACCTCCTCGATCTTCTCGACGCCCAGCTCCTGCGCGCGGTCGGCGGACAGGAACGGGTCGTAGGCGATGACCTTCATCCGCAGCCCCAGCGCCCGCGAGGCGACCACGGAGCCGATGTTGCCGCAGCCGATCACGCCCAGCGTCTTGCCGGTGATCTCGGCGCCCATGAAGCGGGACTTCTCCCACTTGCCGGCCCGGGTGGAGGCGTCGGCCTCCGGGATCTGGCGCGCGCAGGCGAACATCATGGCGAGGGCGTGCTCGGCCGTGGTGATGGAGTTGCCGAAGGGCGTGTTCATCACCACGATCCCCTTCGCCGAGGCGGCGGGGATGTCCACGTTGTCCACCCCGATCCCGGCGCGGCCGATGACCTTGAGGTTGTCGGCCTTCGCCAGCAGATCGGCGGTCGCCTTGGTGGCGGAGCGGATGGCGAGGCCGTCGTAGTTCCCGATGATCTCGGCGAGCTTCGCGGGGTCCTTGCCGAGCTTGGGCTGGAAGTCGACCTCCACGCCGTTGTCCTTGAAGATCTGGACGGCGGCGTCGGACAGTTCGTCGGAAATCAGAACCTTGGGCATGTGATGTTCCTCAGGCGATCGCGTCGGGCAGGGCGCGCTCGAGCGCGAGCCACGGGGCGAGCTGGGTTTCCTCGGAGGGGTTCAGCGTCCAGGCGGCCGCGAAGGGAATGGCGGCGACCTGCGCGGTATCGGAGTGCAGGCGGAGGGTGATCCCTGCCTTGGCCTCGGCGTAGCCGGCCACGCGCAGACCCAGCTTCTCGAACGCCTTGGGCCCCGGCAGGGCGAAGGCGCCGGCGAGGCCGCGCGCCTCCACCTCCCATCCGGTGAGATCGTCGCCGCCCGCGCGCCAGGCCTTGGCGGCGCCTGTGTCGCAGACCAGCGTGACCTCGACCTCCTGTCCGGAGCTGAAGGCGATGTCGAGCATGGCGGTGAGGCAGCCGTCGACCCGCAGCTGCTCCGGCAGACCGGAGGGGGCGCGTGCGGGGTCGCCGGCGGCGCCGACCGGGGAGGACAGCATGACCTCCCCGAACGGCGTCTCGATCCGGGCGATGGTCATGGCGTGGTCGCGAGGTCCGCGCGCGCGTGGCCGAAGGCCCAGTCGAGCCAGGGGGTCAGCGACTCCACGTCCGCGGTCTCGACGGTCGCGCCGCACCAGATGCGCAGGCCGGCGGGGGCGTCGCGGTAGCCGTTGACGTCGAGCGCGGCGCCCTCCTTCTCCAGCGCCGTCACCATCTTCTTGACGAAGGCGCGCTGGTCGTCCTCGGGCAGGTCGGTGACGCCGGGGTCGCGGATGGCGAGGCAGACGGAGGTGTTGGAGCGGGCCTCCGGCGCGTCCACCAGGTTCTTCACCCAGCCGGTGCGGTCGGCCCAGTCCTGGAGGACCTTGGCGTTGGCGTTGGCGCGGGCCTGGATGGCCTCTCCGCCGCCGAGGCTCTCCATCCACTCCAGCGCATCCAGCGCGTCGGCGACGCAGAGCATGGAGGGGGTGTTGATGGTCTCGCCCTTGAAGATGCCCTCGATCAGCTTGCCGCCCTTGGTGAGGCGGAAGATCTTCGGCAGGGGGCGGGGGGCGTGAAGCTTTCAAGCCGCTGAACGGCGCGGGGCGAGAGGATCAGGACGCCATGCGCGCCCTCGCCGCCCATCACCTTCTGCCAGGAGAAGGTGGTGACGTCGCACTTGGCCCAGTCGATCGGCTGGGCGAAGGCCGCCGAGGTGGCGTCGTTGAAGGTCAGCCCCTCGCGGGCCGCAGGGATCCAGTCGAAGTTCGGGATCCGGGCGCCGGAGGTGGTGCCGTTCTGGGTGAAGCAGATGTCCGCGTCGCGGCGGACGGCGCCGAGGTCGGGGAGCTGGCCGTAATCGGCGGTGATGACGCGGCAGTCCTCCAGCTTCAGCTGCTTGGTGGCGTCGGTGGCCCAGCCGGAGCCGAAGCTTTCCCACGCCAGCATGTCCACGGGCCGGGCGCCGAGCATGGTCCACATGGCCATCTCGAACGCGCCGGTGTCGGAGGCGGGGACGATGCCGACGCGGTAGTCGGAGGGAACGCCGAGCAGCTTCGCGGTGAGGTCGATCACGCGGCTGAGCTGGGCTTTCGGCGCCGAGGCCCGGTGCGAGCGGCCGAGGAACGCCTTCTCGGCGACCGCCTGGATCGACCAGCCGGGGCGCTTGGGGCACGGACCTGAGGAGAATTCCGGACGCGCAGGCTTCGCCTGCGGCTTGGCGGGGGAGACCATGAGCCTCTCCTTGCATCAGGGCGAGTTCGCTGAGCCCGCCGCCTCTCGCCCTGCACGACGACGCGCCCGCCGCTGGGGTAGGGCCGGAGGCGGCCCCCCGTCAAGCGGGAAAACGCAGACGTTTCGCGGGGGACGTTTCGCAGGGTGTTTCGCATGCGAAACCGCACTGTTACGCGCATTAACCCCCGGACTGCGGCAGGCGGCCGCAGTCCCTCGCATCCTTTGACGAATCCAGCGCAACCATTACCGAAAGGTTGCTGGAAACCTTAACGCCCGCGGGCGGCGTGGGCCTTCGCGGCGCCTTCGGCCACGGGCGCGCTTCGGATCGCGCAGCGATCCGCGGGTCCGAGGGGGCTCGATGCCCCCTCGGACCCGGGCCCGCTCGGGGGTCAGGCGGGCTGGCTGGCCGTGGTGACGGCGGCGCAGATGTCGTCGACCACCGACTCGACCAGGCCCGAATCCTCGCCTTCGGCCATCACCCGGATCAGGGGCTCGGTGCCCGACTTGCGGATCAGGACGCGGCCGGCGCCGTTGAGGCGCTGCTCGCCCTCGGCGATGGCGGCCTGCACCGAGGGCGCTTCCAGCGGCGTCTCGCCGGGGGCGAAGCGGACGTTCTTCAGGATCTGCGGGAGGGGCCGGAAGCGGGCGCAGGTCTCGGAGGCGGGGCGGCCGTCCTCCACGATCGCGGCCAGCACCTGCAACGCCGCCAGCAGGCCGTCGCCGGTGGTGGCATGGTCCGACATGACGATGTGGCCCGACTGCTCGCCCCCGAGGTTGCAGCCGCGGGCGCGCATCTCCTCCACCACGTAGCGGTCGCCGACCTTCGTGCGCAGCAGGGACACGCCCTGCCCGGCCAGCTTCCGCTCGAGCCCGAGATTGGACATCACCGTGGCCACCAGCGCCTCGCCCTTCAGGCGGCCCTCGCGGGCCCAGCGTTCGGCGATCAGGCACATGATCTGGTCGCCGTCCACGACCTCGCCGCGCTCGTCCACCACGATCAGGCGGTCGGCGTCGCCGTCGAGCGCGATGCCGAGGTCGGCCCCGTGGGACAGCACCGTCTCGCGGCAGGCCATCGGGTGGGTGGAGCCGCAGTTCAGGTTGATGTTGGCGCCGTTGGGGGCGACGCCCACCGCCACCACCTCGGCGCCCAGTTCCCACAGCACGGTGGGGGCGGTGCGGTAGGCGGCGCCGTTGGCGCAGTCCACCACCACCTTCAGGCCGTCGAGGCGCAGGGTGCGGGGGAAGGTGGCCTTCGCGGTTTCGATATAGCGGCCGATGCCGTCGTCGATGCGCTTGGCGCGGCCGAGGCGGGGGGCGTCCACCAGCGGCGGGCCGTCGTCCAGAAGCGCCTCGATGGCGGCCTCGGCCTCGTCCGAGAGCTTGAAGCCGTCGGGGCCGAAGAGCTTGATGCCGTTGTCCTCGGACGGGTTGTGGGAGGCGGAGATCATCACGCCCGCATCGGCGCGCAGGCTTTTGGTCAGCATGCCGACGCCAGGGGTGGGGATGGGGCCGAGGAGGAACACGTCCATGCCCACCGAGAGGAAGCCGGCGGTCATCGCCTGCTCCAGCATGTAGCCCGAGAGGCGGGTGTCCTTGCCGATCACCACCCGGTGGCGGTGATCCCCGCGCAGGAAGTGGCGGCCGGCGGCCTGGCCGAGCTTCAGCGCCACCTCCGGCGTCATGGGGTGGACGTTGGCGCGGCCGCGCACGCCGTCGGTGCCGAACAGCGATCTGGACATCGGAAATCCCTCCGGTTCTCTCCTCCGGCGATACGCCTCGCGGCGGGGCGGGTCCATGGCGGGGGCGATAAAACTTTCTTCGTGTGTGAAATAGAGCGTGATGCGCAGGCGGGATGTGATTTGTTGCATTGGACAGGCGGCGCCCCTACGTTCCCGTCTCACCGGAGGCGCCCAAGGCGGCGCGCTACGCTGAGGACACGCACATGGCACGCGCCTTCAAGCCCGTCGTTCTCACCGCCAACGCCCTCGAGGGCGGGGAGGCGGTGTGGTGGACCGGGGCCGGCTGGTCCCCGCGCTTCCGGGACGCGAAGCCCGCCGAGACGCCGGAGCAGGCGAAGCTGCTGGAGTCGCTCGGGGCCGCGCCGCTGTTCGCGGGGCTGGTGGTGGGCGCGTACCTTGCGGAAGTGGGGATCGGGGACAAGGGGCTGGACCCGCTTTCCCGGCGCGAGGCGATCCGGGCCTCGGCCGAGCCGACCTTCGACTACCTTCTGGGCGCGCGGGAGCGCACGCAGGCGGCGTGAGCCCCCTGCCCTTCCGGGCCCATTGACGGGGAGCGCCGGCGCGGCCCCCAAAGGACAGGCGACATGTACCGTTACGACGAATTCGACGCCAAGATCGTGAACGAGCGCGTGGCCCAGTTCCGCGGGCAGGTGGAGCGGCGGGTGGCCGGTTCGCTGACCGAGGACGAGTTCAAGCCGCTGCGGCTGATGAACGGGCTCTATCTCCAGCTCCACGCCTACATGCTGCGGGTGGCGGTGCCCTACGGGATGCTCTCGTCCGCGCAGATGCGGCAGCTGGCGATGATCGCCGAGCGGTACGACCGCGGCTACGGGCACTTCACCACCCGCCAGAACATCCAGTTCAACTGGCCCAAGCTCCGGGACGTGCCCGACATCCTCCAGCATCTGGCGGATGTGGAGATGCATGCGATCCAGACCTCCGGCAACTGCATCCGCAACACCACGTCGGACCCCTATGCGGGCGTGGCGCAGGACGAGATCGAGGATCCGCGCCCGACCTGCGAGCTGATCCGGCAGTGGTCCACGCTGCACCCGGAGTTCACGTTCCTCGGGCGCAAGTTCAAGATCGCGGTGACGGGGGCGGAGACGGACCGCGCCGCCATCCGGGTCCATGACATCGGCATCCAGATCGTGCGGAACGAGGCCGGAGAGGTCGGCTACCGCATGTTCGTGGGCGGCGGTCAGGGGCGCACGCCGATGATCGCGCCGGTGATCCGGGAGTTCCTGCCGCGGCGGGACCTGCTGCCCTGGCTGGAGGCGGCGCTGCGCGTCTACAACCTACACGGGCGGCGGGACAACAAGTTCAAGGCGCGGATCAAGATCCTGGTCCACGAGATGGGGGCTGCGGCCTACGCGGCCGAGGTGGAGGAGGAGTTCGCGCGCATGGACCGGGACGTGATCGCCCCGGATCAGGAGGAGCTGGACCGGATCGCCGCCTATTTCGCGCCCCCCGTCTGGGAGGAGCTGCCGGCGGAGTCCAGGCGGCTGGAGACGGCGCGCAAGGCGGACCCGGCCTTTGCGCGCTGGGTGGAGGTCAACACGGCGCCGCACAAGACGCAGGGTTACGCCTCGGTCGCGATCTCGCTGAAGCCCATCGGCGGCGCGCCCGGGGATGCGACGGCCGAGCAGATGCGGGTGATGGCGGATGCGGCGGACCGGTTCGCGTTCGGCGAGCTGCGGGTGACGCATGAGCAGAACGTGGTGCTGGGGTCGGTGAAGCTGGACGACCTGCCCTCGCTTTACGCGATGCTGAAGACGCAGGGGCTGCATGCGGCCAATCTGGGGCTGGTGACGGACATCATCGCCTGCCCGGGGCTGGACTATTGCGCGCTGGCGACGGCGCGGTCGATCCCCGTGGCGCAGGCCATCGCGCACCGCTTCGCGGACGAGGACCGGCAGCGGGAGATCGGGCCGCTGGCCATCAAGATCTCGGGCTGCATCAACGCCTGCGGGCACCACCATGTGGGGCATATCGGGATCCTCGGCCTCGATAAGGCGGGGGTCGAGAGCTACCAGATCACGCTCGGGGGGGCGCCCGGGGACGATGCGTCGCTCGGGGAGCGGACGGGGCCGGGCTTCGCCTACGAGGACGTGCCGGACGTGATCGAGAAGCTGGTGGACCGGTACATCGCGCTCCGCGAGCCGGGGGAGACGTTCCTCCAGACCTATCGCCGGGCCGGGATGCCCGCATTCAAGGAGGCGATCTATGCCGCTGCGTGACGCGAACGGCCCGATCCCCGACACCTGGGTCCGGCTTGGCGAAGGCCAGGTCGCGCCGCGGGGCGCGAAGGTCATCATCCCCGAAGCGCGGATGCGCGAGGAGGGGGCGGCCGGCGCCTCGGCCGTCGGCCTTCAGGTCGGCCCCGACGCCGATGCGCGGGCGCTGGCGGAGCTGTTCCCGCGGCTGTCGCTGATCTCGGTGAGCTTCCCGTCGTTCTCGGACGGGCGGGGGTTCTCCATCGCCCGGCGGCTGCGGCGGCTGGGGTTCCGCGGAGAGCTGCGGGCCTTCGGGCCGGTGATCGCGGACCAGTATCCGATGCTGCTGGCGGTGGGCTTCGACACCGTCGAGATCCCCGAAGCGGTCGCCCAGCGCCAGCCCGAGGACCAGTGGCGCGCGGCCAAAGAGAGCGTGAGCCTCGCCTACCAGAACGGGCTGCGCCGGGGCGCGGTCTCGATCCTGGAGGCGCGCCGGGCGGCGCGGGGCGAAGCGCGGGCCCCCCGCTCGGGCGCAGCGCCCGAGACGCCGGCCCAGATGGCCGCGCGGCTCAACGCGAAGTACCGCGGGTACGAGGCGCAGGACGTGCTGCGGGCGGCCGTCGAGACGGAGTTCCCGGGCGGGATCGCGCTCGTGTCCTCGTTCGGCGCCGAATCGGCCGCGCTGCTGCATCTGGTGAGCCTGGTGGACAAGTCCACGCCGGTGCTGTTCCTCGAAACCGGAATGCTGTTCCCGGCCACGCTCGCCTACCAGCAGTCGCTTGCGGAGGAGCTGGGGCTGACGGGCGTGCGGCTGGTGCGCCCCGACACGGCCGAGGTGCGGGCCGAGGACCCGGAGGGCACGCTGCACGGGCCGGACGCGGATTCCTGCTGCGACCTGCGCAAGACCCGGCCGCTGGAGCGGGCGCTGGCGCCGTTCCAGGCCTGGGTGACGGGGCGTAAGCGGTTCCAGACTTCGGATCGCGCGGACCTGGAGCTGTTCGAGACCGACGCGCAGGGGCGGATCAAGCTTAACCCGCTGGCGGATTGGGATGCGAAGCGGATCTCGGCCTACATGGACGAGCACCGCCTGCCCCGGCACCCGATGGTGACCGAGGGTTTCCCCTCCATCGGCTGCGCGCCCTGCACCACCAAGGTGAAGCCCGGCGAGGACCCGCGGGCCGGCCGCTGGCGCGGGTCGGACAAGACCGAGTGCGGCATCCACATCGTGGACGGCCGGATCGTGCGCGGGAACCCGCAGGCCGCCTGAAACGGGCGGGCGCCGCGACCGAGCGTCGCGGTGCCCGCGATTTGCTGCATTGCAGCGAAAGTGGCGGACCGTTTCCGCAGTGCGGTCACGTTCGGGTCACGGTTCCGGGATTACTCCTTACGTAGCCGGATCAGTGGGGAGTCGCAGCCGTGCCCGTCCGTGGACATTCCATCGCCGTCGCCTTCTTCGTCCTTTGGGCGGCGGGGGCCTCGGCGCAGACGGTCGATCCGGTCGCGGAGGCCGCCCTCGGCGCGTGGCCCTGCCTCGACCGGCCGGGATGCGCCGGGGCGCCGCCCGCCCCTGAAGCGGCGGATCTGGACGTCACGGCGCTGTTTCCGCCCGAGCCGTCCGCGATTCCGCTTCCCGCCGCGCTGGCGCTGCTGGGCGGAGGGCTGACGGCCCTCGCCTTCATCGGGCGGCGCCGCTGAGGGTCAGTCCCAGGCGCGGCGGCGGATCGGAAGCCGCGGCGGCGTGGGCAGGAACGCATCCGGCTGATTGACCCGGCCGCCGGCCACGCGGCGCACCACCTCGGCCTTCGCCAGCGCCCGCCCGTCCGGGTGGTAGAACGAGCCCTTCACCTGGATCGTGGCGGCCAGCACCTTCAGGAAGTCCGAGACGAGCCGCGGGTCCACCGGCTGCGGATCGGTCCAGAAGGTGGAGGCAGGCCCCTGATGCGCGAGGCCGGGCATGTCATAGATCGCGGCGCCGAGGGCGAGCACCGGCCTCCGCGCCCGGATCGCGTGCATCCCCACCGTCGAGTTCACCGAGATGACGCCCCGCGAATGGCGGATGAGCTGGTCGAGAGGGCCGCCGTCGATCGTGATCACCCGCGCCTCCACCCCCTGCGCGCGCGCGGCCTCGGCCACCACGCGGGCCCAGTTCTCGAACCCGTTATCCAGCGGGTGGAGCTTGAAGATCAGCCGGTTCTCCGCGGGCGCGGAGCGGGCGAACGAAGCCATGATCTCGGCGATCGCCTCGCGCAGCGACCCGTAGGGGGAGTTGTCGCGGAGCTGGTAGTCGGATTCGATCTGGAGGGCGACGAGGTGATAGGGCCAGGCGCCCGAGACGCAGTCCGCCGCCACCCGGTCCGCATGGGCGCTGCGCCGCGTCTCGCCGAAGAGCCGGGGGAGCCACGAGATGTAGTCCGTGAGGGGATGGTAGCGCTTGTCCATGCGGAAGGCCGGCCACGGCCAGGCGAAGAGGGCGTTGACGACGTTGAAGGCCACCTCGCGCCACGCTTCGCCGAAGAAGGAATGGGCGTAGAGGGCGGCGAGGGAGGGCTTCTCGTCCAGCCTCGCGGCGATGGCGCGGATGGCGTCCGGGTCGGCGGGGAAGTGGGAATAGGCGCCCATGCCGGTCCGCTCCAGCGTGATCCAGTCGGGGCGGAGATAGCCGAACTCCACCGCGTGGCAGGGGATGCCGAGGCGGCCGGCCTCCTCGGCCGCCACCACGTGGTAGGGGAGGCGGTCGGCGAAGTAGAGGACGTCGGTGATCCCCTCGCGCGCGAGGTAGGCGGCGATCCAGTCGCGCCAGCGGGAGAAGCCGCCGCGAAAGGCGTGGGCGCCGGGGCGCCGCCAGATCAGCCAGTCGGCGGTGGAGAGGTTCACGCGGCGGGTCTCGTGGCCCGCCTCCTCGAAGGCGGCGGCGAGCTCCCGCCAGAAGCCGGTGGGGGGGCCTTGCAGGAACAGCACGCGGCGCGGCGAGGTCATCGTCCCGGTCCCGCCGTCCATGCCCTGCCGTCCTCCTGCGCCGCCCGGCGGACGGCTATGCAACCCCTGCGGGCAAGTCAATGCGGCCGCGAGGAGTGGACGCGCGGGGGCGCCCCGAGGTTCCGCGGGAGACGCTTCGCCGAGGCGCCCCGGACGGGGAGACGGCGGCCCCCCGCCACCGGCTCCGTCATCCGCAGCCGGCCGCGGGCGCCGCCGCAACCGGAGGCGGGACCGGCGCGCGGCCGCCCGGCCGGGCCCTTGCGCGATCCTTCGGCGCGGGGCATGGCGGAGCGGAGGAGACTCCATCCATGCCCGAGCCGCGCCGCATCCTGCTCCTGCAAGGCCCCTCGTCCCTGTTCTTCTCCTATCTCGGCGACGCGCTGGCCGAGCGGGGGGCCGAGGTCCTGCGCGTCCACCTCGCCCCCGGCGACGCGCTGTTCTGGCGCCGGCCCGGCGGGCGCCACTATCGCGGCGACGCCGGGGGTTGGCCCGGCTACCTGCAGGACCTGATCGGGCGCGAGGGGGTGACGGACCTCGTGCTGCTGGGGAACCGGCGGGAGCGGCACCGCCAGGCCATCGAGGTGGCGAAGGCGGCGGGGGTGCAGGTCCACCATGTGGAGCTGGGCTACGTCCGCCCCGACTGGCTGACGGTGGAGCCCGACGGCGCCGGCCCCGACGGGCGCTTCCCCCGCGACTGGGCGGCGATCGACGCGCTGGCGAAGGGGCCGGAGCCCTCCGAGACGCCGATCTTCCGCGCTCCCTTCTGGCGCAACGCGGCCATGGACGTGGGCTGGAACATGAGCAACGTGGTCGCCTCCTGGGCCACGCATCCGCATTTCCGGCATCACGCGATCTGGCATCCGCTGGCGGAGTACGGCGGCTTCCTGCTGCGTCAGGCGCAGCTTCGCGGGCGCCAAGCCCATGCGACGCGGGTGTGGGGGGCGTGGAAGGACGGGGACCGGCCGCTGTTCCTCCTGCCGCTTCAGCTCCGCACCGACTTCCAGATCCGCGCGCACGGGCCGGACCCGGACCTGCGCGTCACGGTCCGCCGCATCGTGCGCAGCTTCGCGCAGAGGGCGCCGGAGGGGGCGCGGCTGATCGTGAAGGAGCATCCGGTGGACAATGCGCTCACGCCCTGGCGGCGGATCGTGCGGGACGCCGCCGAAGAGGCCGCCGACCGGGTCGAGGTCATCGACGGCGGCGACCTGCGGGAGATGTTCCCGAGGCTCTCGGGGCTGGCGACCGTGAACTCCACGGTGGGGATCTCGGCCCTGCGGCGCGGGGTTCCGGTGAAGGCGCTGGGGCGGGCGATCTACGACCTGCCGGGGCTGACCGACCCTCAGCCGCTCGACGCCTTCTGGCAGGCGCCTGCCGCGCCGGACCCGGAGCGGGTGTCCACCTTCCTGCGCGCCCTGCGCCACGGCGTGCTGGTGCGGGGCCATTTCGACGGGACCGGCGCGCAGCCGGGCGCGGAGAACGTGGCCGACAGGATCATGGAGGGCCCCCGCTTCTGAGGGGGCCCCCCGGCGCCTACTGGCAGAGGGCGAGGGTCAGCGAGACGGAGGCGGTCACCGTCTGCTCGCCGGCCGCGATGGGCATGTCGGCGCTCTCCATCGCCGCGGCGCGGGCGAACATCGGGCGGGGCATGCCGCCGCCGCCCTGATCGTTGAGCTCCAGCACGTCGCCCAGGGTCATCTCGGCCGCGGTCGCCAGCGTCTCGGCGCGCGCGAGCCCCTCGCGCACCGCAGCCTGACGCGCCTCCTTCAGCTTCTTCGACGGATCGGAGACCTCCAGCGCCACGCCGCCGATGCCGGTCGCGCCCGCCTGCGTGGCCGCGTCGGCGACCGCCCCGAACGTGGAGGTGTCGCGGAGCGAGACGCGCAGCGCGCTCGCAGCCCGCCAGCCCACGGTCTTCGGGGGCTGGTTCGCCTCCGGCTGGTCGCGCACGGGGATCAGCGAAACCTCGGTGGTGGAGATGTCGCGCGCCGCGATCCCCTGCGCCTTCAGCGCGTCGAGCACGGCCTGCGTGTCGGCGGAGGCGTCCGAGAGGGCCGTGCCGGGGGCGTCGGCTTCGGCCTCCACCTCCAAGGTCACGCGCAGCAGGTCGGGCACGGCCTGGACCGAGCCCTCGCCCTGCACGGTGATGCGGCCGGGGCAGGTCCCGCCCTCGGCGGGCTTCGCAGCCTGCTGGGCGAGGGCGGGGCCGGCGAGCGCGACGGCGGCTGCGGCGAGGATCAGGGTGCGGGCGGTCATGGAGCCTCCTCGGTCAAAGCGCCGCCCTCGGGGGCGGCTTCTCCGGCAGAGGTAGGCCCGGCCGCCCGGCGGGGCAAAGGCCGGACGGCGCCCGTTTGCGGGCGGGCGCGCCTTCAGCCGGTCATCCCGTCCCAGAAGGACTTCACCTTGGAGAAGAAGTCCGAATGGCCCGGCGAGTTGTCCTTGCCGGCGTCCTCGAACTCCTTCAGCAGCTCCTTCTGCTTGGCGCTGAGGTTCACCGGCGTCTCCACCGCCAGCTCCAGATAAAGATCCCCGCGCCGCGGCCCGCGCAGCGAGGGCATCCCTTTTTCCCGCAGGCGGAGCTGCTTGCCGGCCTGGACGCCCGCCGGCACCTTCACCCGGCTGCGGCCGCCGTCGATCAGCGGGGCCTCGATCTCGCCGCCGAGCGCGGCGGCGGTCATCGGCACCGGGATGCGGCAGTGAAGGTCCGCGCCCTCACGCTCGAAGATCGGATGGGGGGCGACCTCGATGAAGATGTATAGGTCGCCCGAGGGGCCGCCCATGGCCCCGGCCTCGCCCTCGCCGGCGAGGCGGATGCGGGTGCCGGTCTCCACCCCCGCGGGGATGTTGACGTTGAGGCGGCGCTCCTTCTGCACGCGGGTGGCGCCGCCGCAGACCTTGCACGGGTTCTTCACCACGGAGCCGCGGCCGGCGCAGGTGGGGCAGGTGCGTTCGATGGTGAAGAAGCCCTGCTGGGCGCGGACTTTGCCGAGGCCCGAGCAGGTGGGGCAGGTCGCGGGCTGGGCGCCACCCTCGGCGCCGGTGCCGTTGCAGGCCTCGCACTGGACGGAGCCGGGGACGTTGATGGTTTCGGCCTTGCCGCGGAACGCATCCTCCAGCGTCACGCGCAGGTTGTAGCGCAGGTCGGCGCCGCGGGCGGCGCCGCCGCGCCTGCGGCCGCCCGCGCGCTGGCCGCCCATGAACTCGCCGAACAGATCCTCGAACACGTCGGAGAAGGCGGAGCCGAAATCCGCGCCTCCCGCGCCCGCGCCGGGGCGGAAGCCGCCGCCGCCGCCCATGCCGTTCTCGAAGGCGGCGTGGCCGAACTGGTCGTAGGCGGCCTTCTTCTGGGGGTCCTTGAGGCAGTCATACGCCTCGGACACCTCCTTGAACCTGGCCTCGGCCTCCGGGTCGTCGGGGTTGCGGTCGGGGTGCAGGGCCTTGACCTTGGTGCGGTAGGCCTTCTTGACCTCTTCGTCCGACGCCCCCTTGGCGACGCCGAGCACCTCGTAATAATCCTGCTTGGCCATTCCGACACTCTCCCGTCCGGCGCCGCGACCGACCCCGAGCCGCGCGGAACTTTCCGCTGCGCGCCCTGGTTGGGGACGGCCGGCGCGAATTGCATCCAGCCACGCGGCGCGTCCGGCGCCGCCTCTTCGTCATTCTCCGGCCCGTCAGACCGTCTCCACGCGCCGTCCCGCGCCCAGCGCGAGGATCCCGCCGATCCGGCGAGGCCAGAGCGCCGCCTGCCCGCGACGGCGCGCGGCCTCGGCCATCCGGGCCCGCAGCTCCGGCGTCTGAGCCAGCCTCCGCAGGGCCGCCGTCACCGCCGCCGTATCGGTCCCGTCAACGACGAGACCCGTCTCTCCGTCCGACACCGCTTCCGGCGCGCCCCCCTCCCGGCCGCAGATGGAGGGGAGGCCTGCGAGCGCGGCTTCGAGATAGCTGATCCCGAAGCCCTCCCGCTGATCGCCCTCGCGCCGGCCGGGCTGGAGGAACAGTTCGGCCGAGCGCAGGAGCGCCGTCTTTCGCGCCCCCTCCACCCGGCCGATGAAGCGGACCCGATCCGCGGCGCCGAGGTCGGAGGCCAACCCGCGAAGGCGCGGAAGGTCCGCGCCCTCCCCCGCCACCACCAGCCGTCCGTCTCCGAGCGCGGCGACCGCGCGAATGGCCTGGTCCACGCCCTTCCACCCGATCAGGCGGCAAAGGCACAGGAACCGGCCCCCGCCCTCCCACTGGGCCTCGGCCCAGGCGAGGTCTTCGGGCGAAGGTTCATCCGGCGGACGGACCGGCGGCGGCGTCACCTCCACCGGCACGTCGGAGGGCAGCATGGGCGACATCCGCGCCAGCGTGTCCTTCGACACCGGCAGGGCCATGTCGGCCCGGGCCAGCGCCTTGCGGATCCGCTTCGCCTTGCTCCCGTCCTCGGGGTATTCGTTGCCGTGCGCGAAGACGAGGACCAGCGCCGGGGTGGGCGCGGTCGGCAGCGCCTCCAGGCTCTTCCAGCTGTCGCAGAAGACCGTGGTGACGTCCTCCAGCGACCAGAGCTTCCGCGCCTTGAAGAACCGCCGCAGCGGGCGCGGGCCGCCGAAGCGGAAGGTGCTGAACCGCGCGCGGGTGGAGGCGTCGAACTCCGCCGCCCCGGTTTCGCATCCGCCAGGACGACGACCTCGCGTCCCTTTTCCGCGGCATGCTGCGCCAGTCCCAGCATCAGGTCCTCGATCCCGCCGGAAGCGGGAGGGAAAGCCTGAGCCGAGATCGCGATCATGCCGGTCCTCCGCAAGCGTTTCGGCCGGCGCGGAGCGCGCGCCGGCCGGCGAGGACGTCCGATCCGGGTTGCGGATCAGGACGCCTTCTTGCCCTTCTCGTCGTCCACGTCCTCGAAGTCCGCGTCAACCACGTCGTCGTCGGATTTCGCCTCGGCGTCGCCCTGCGGCTGGGGCTGCTCGGTCTCGGCCTGGGACTTGTAGATGGCCTCGCCGAGCTTCATGGACGCTTCGGTCAGAGCCTGCGTCTTAGCCTTGATCTCCTCGGCGTCGTCGCCCTCGGAGGCCGTCTTCAGCGCGTCGATGGCGGACTGGATCTCGGCCTTCACCTCCTCCGAGACCTTGTCGCCATGCTCGGCCAGGGATTTCTCCGCCCCGTGCACGAGGCTCTCGGCGTGGTTCTTCGCCTCCACCGCGTCGCGGCGCTTCTTGTCGGCCTCGGCGTTGGCCTCGGCCTCCTTCACCATCCGCTCGATGTCGTCGTCCGAGAGGCCGCCCGAGGCCTGGATGGTGATGTGCTGCTCCTTGCCCGTGGCCTTGTCGCGGGCCGAGACCGAGACGATGCCGTTGGCGTCGATGTCGAAGGTCACCTCGATCTGCGGCATGCCGCGCGGGCGCGGGCGGAATGTCCTCGAGGTTGAACTGGCCGAGCATCTTGTTGTCGGCCGCCATCTCCCGCTCGCCCTGGAAGACGCGGATGGTGACGGCGGTCTGGTTGTCGTCGGCGGTCGAGAAGACCTGGGACTTCTTGGTCGGGATCGTGGTGTTGCGGTCGATCAGGCGGGTGAACACGCCGCCCAGCGTCTCGATGCCCAAGGACAGCGGCGTCACGTCGAGCAGGACCACGTCCTTCACGTCGCCCTGGAGCACGCCGGCCTGGATGGCGGCGCCCATGGCCACGACCTCGTCGGGGTTGACGCCCTTGTGGGGCTCCTTGCCGAAGAACTTGGTCACCTCCTCATGCACCTTCGGCATGCGGGTCATGCCGCCGACGAGGACCACCTCGTCGATCTGGGCCTTGGAGACGCCCGCATCCTTCAGCGCCGCCTCGCAGGGCTTCATCGTGCGCTCGATCAGGTCGGCGACGAGGCTCTCCAGCTTGGCGCGGGTCAGCTTCAGACGAGGTGCAGCGGCTGGCGCGTGTCGGGTCCATGGAGATGAAGGGCTGGTTGATCTCGGTCTGCGTCGAGGACGAGAGTTCGATCTTCGCCTTCTCCGCCGCTTCCTTGAGCCGCTGAAGGGCCAGACGGTCCTTGCGCAGGTCGACGCCGTTCTACTTCTTGAACTCGTCGGCGAGGTAGTCGACGATCCGCATGTCGAAGTCCTCGCCGCCGAGGAACGTGTCCCCGTTGGTGGACTTCACCTCGAAGAGGCCGTCGTCGATCTCCAGGATCGAGATGTCGAAGGTGCCGCCGCCGAGGTCATACACGGCGATGGTCTTGCCTTCCTTCTTGTCGAGCCCGTAGGCGAGCGCGGCCGCCGTCGGCTCGTTGATGATGCGCAGGACTTCGAGCCCGGCGATCTTGCCGGCGTCCTTGGTGGCCTGGCGCTGGGAGTCGTTGAAGTAGGCGGGGACGGTGATGACCGCCTTCTCCACCTTCTCGCCGAGATAGGACTCGGCGGTCTCCTTCATCTTCTGGAGGATGTAGGCGCTGACCTGCGCTGGGGGAGTGCTTCTCGCCGCGCGCCTCGACCCAGGCGTCGCCGTTCTTGCCCTCGACGATGTGGTAGGGGACCATCCCCTTGTCCTTGTCCACCGTCGGGTCGGAATACCGGCGGCCGATCAGGCGCTTGACGGCGAAGAGGGTGTTCTCGGGGTTGGTGACGGCCTGGCGCTTGGCGGGCTGGCCGACGAGCCGCTCATCCTCGGTGAAGGCGACCATGGAGGGGGTGGTGCGCGCACCTTCGGAGTTCTCGATGACCTTGGGCTGCGGCGCCGTCCATGATGGCGACGCAGGAGTTGGTGGTCCCGAGGTCGATGCCAATGACTTTAGACATGTCGGCGACGTCCTTTCTTTCGGCGATGTGGGAGGCCGGGTCCGAAGCGGCCCCCGGTCTCGATCCCTTGCGGAGCCGATCACGGCCCCGCGACGTTCGGTTCGGCATATAAGTGCGCGGGTTTTCTGCTGCAAGCGAGGTGAAGGCCGCGTTGATGCAGGACAGAGCGCCGCAGGGCGCATGGAGGCGACGATGGAGCCGCTCGATCTGAACGGCGTGAAGATCTGGAAGGCGCGGCTGGGGCCGGAGGCGCAGGGGGCGATTGTGGAGGACGTGCGGGGCATCGCCCGCGCGGCGCCCTTCCAGCGGTACCTGACGCCGTGGGGGAAGCCGATGTCGGTGGCGATGACGGCGGCGGGGCGGCTCGGATGGGTCGCTTCGCGGCGCGGCTACGCCTATGCGGAGCGGCATCCGGACGGGATGGCGTGGCCGCCGATCCCGCAGAGCATTCTCGAAGTCTGGCGGGAGGTTTCGGGCTGGCCTGAGGACCCGGACTGCTGCCTCGTGAACTTCTATTCCGAGAAGGCGCGGATGGGGCTGCATCAGGACCGCGACGAGGGGGAGTTCGCGGCGCCGGTGGTCTCGATCTCGCTGGGCGACCCGGCGGTGTTCCGCGTGGGCGGGACCGAGCGCAAGGCGCCGACGCGGTCCGTGCCGCTGGAAAGCGGGGACGTGGCGGTGATGGGCGGCGAGGCGCGGCTCGTTTATCACGGGGTGGACCGGATCCGCTTCGGCGGCTCGCGCCTGCTGCCGGAGGGGGGGCGGATCAACCTGACCCTGCGGGTGGTCGCCAGCGCCTGAGCGCGCCTCCCGCCCGTCGGCTTCGGGGCTGCGCCCCTCGCCTCCCGTTGGGCCGGGCCGCGGCGCGGATGTTGCGCCTACGGCGGCGGTCGGTCCGGCCGCGGCGGCGAAGGGCGGGACCTCTGGCCGGCGCCCGCGCGGGCGAGCGTGAGGCATGGGGCCGGAGGGGTTCCACCTTCCGCGGAGACGGGCCGGATGGAGACGACGCATGAATGGATGCAGACGGGCCGTCGGCCGGGGAAGCGAAGGCGCCCGGGCCGGCGGAGACGGGTGGGGAGCCTCGCCGGGAGGGAGCGGCGGGTTCAGAGAGGCGCGCGCACCGGGTCGTAGGCGTAGATCCAGTCGTTCAGCCCCTGCGCCCGCTCCGGCGCCGCGCGGGCGAAGGCGCCGAGCGCCGCCGCCTTGACCATCTGCTCCAGCCCTGAGCGCGAGTGGAAGCGCCGCCCCGTCCGTCCCGCCGCCTGCTGAAGGCGCGTCGCGCGCGGCTTGCGCGCCCGCTCCCACGCCTCGAGCTCCCGGCCCCACGTCATGCACGGCCAGGGCGCGCGCCAGCATGACCGCGTCCTCCAGCGACAACGCCGCCCCCTGAGCGAGAAACGGGAGCGTCGGGTGCGCCGCGTCGCCCAGGATCGCCACCCGGCCCTGCGACCAGCGCGGCAGCGGCTTGTGGACGAAGAGGCCCCACAGATACGTCTCGGTCACCGCGGCCATCAGCGCGCCCACGTCCTCGTGCCAGCCGGCGAAGCTCCGGCGCAGGGCGTCAGGGTCGCCGGGCGAGGACCAGCCTTCGGCGGTCCACTCCTCCCGCTCCTCCACCGCCACGAAGTTCAGGAACCGCCCGCCTCGCAGCGGGTAGGTCACCAGATGCCGCCGCGGGCCCATCCACACCGTCCCGCGAGGCGCCAGCAGCGCCGCCGGCAGCCGCTCGGCCGGCACGGTTCCGCGCCAGGCGACGTGGCCCGAGAACAACGGCTTGCCCCGCCGCGCGAAATTTTCCCGGACCACGGAGCGCACGCCGTCGGCGCCCAGCACGAGGTCCCCCTCCGCGCCCTCATGGTCCACGTAGAGCGCGGCGCCCCCGCGCACGTCCCCCGCCCGGACCACCTTGCGCCCCGTGCGGATGAGCACGCCCGCCGCCCGGGCCGCGCCCTCCAGCGCCGCCAGCAGGTCTGCGCGGTGGATGTGGAGGTAGGGCGCCCCCCAGCGCGCCTCGGCCGCGCGGCCCAGCGCCATCCGGTAGACCGCCCGGCCCGAGCCGTGCAGCCGAAGCTCCGTCGCCTCGGGGCGGGAGCCGGCGGCGCGCGCCGCCTCTCCGGCCCCCAGCGCATCGAGCGCCCGCATGGCGTTGGGCGAGAGCTGGAGCCCGGCGCCCACCTCGGAAAGCTGAGGCGCCTGCTCCAGCACCGTCACGCCGTGGCCTGCGCGCGCGAGCGCCGCGGCGGCCGCAAGCCCCGCGACTCCGGCCCCCGCGATCGCGATCTCCAGCCTGCGCGCCACTTATTCGCCGGTGAAGACCGGCTTCTCCTTGCGGAAGAAGGCGGCGACGGCGTTGGCGTTGTCCTTCGAGGCCGCGCACTGCGCCTGCAGCTCCGCCTCCCGCGCGAAGCTCTGGTCGAAGGTGTCGGTGGCGGCCGCCGTCAGCACCTCCTTGGCGTAGCGCAAGGTGCGCGGGGCGCCCTGCGCGAGCTTCCCGGCCCAGTCCATCGCCGCCGACTTGCCCTGCCCGTTGGGAACGACCTTGTTGCAGAGACCTGCGGCCAGCGCCTCGGGCGCCGTCATGCGCCCGGCGGTCACGATCAGCTCGTAGGCCCGCTTGTGCCCGAGCGCGCGCAGCAGCCGCCAGTGGGCGCCCCCGTCCGGGATCAGCCCGATATTGGCGAAGGCGAGGTAGAAATACGCATCCTCCTCCATCACCGCGAGGTCGCAGGCCATGGCGAAGGCGGAGCCGATGCCGGCCGCCGCCCCTTTCACCGCCGCGATCACCGGCTTCTTCGCGCCCGAGATGGCGTCGGCGATGGGCTTGTATTCGTCCATCAGACTGGCGCGCACGTCCCGCCCGGGCTTCGCGGCCTTCAGATCGGCGCCGGCCGAGAACGCCCGTCCCTCGCCCGCCAGCACGATCACCCGCACCGCGTCGTCCGCGTCCGCGGCCCTCAGCGCCTCCACCAGCGCCTCCCTCAGCTCGGCGTTGAACGAGTTCAGGCTGTCCGGGCGGTTGAGGGAGATCAGGGCGACGGCCCCGCGGGTCTCGGTCAGAACGACGGTCATGCTCAGGCTCCTCCGATGGCGCCGGCGCGCGAAGGCGGGCGCCTTCGGGCCGAGGCGCCGCTCCGGGCGCCCTCTGCGGCTCGCGTTTCGATGTGCGGGACGATAGCCGCGCGGAGCCGCCGGCGACAATGGGCGCCGGAAGCGCCCCGTTGCGCGTTCGCGGCCGCCCGGCCACAACAGCATCGAGGGGGAGGGACGCGGCATGTCGGACATGGACCACGAGACCGCCTCGCGCATCGACCGGGTGATCGAGGCGGAGCGCCGGGCCCGGTCCCGCGTCACCGCCTTCGCGGTGTCGGCCGCCCTGGCGTCCATCGCGCCGGTGGTGCTGCTGGTAACCGGCTGGCCGGAGGGGCTCTACTACGTCGCGCTGATGGGGGTGTTCGGCGGGCTGGTCTGGCTCCAGCATCTCGCGGCCCGACGCTTCGGCGGGGCCGGCCTGCACGCCTACGCCTTCGCCCTGGCCAACTTCGCGCTGCTGACCTTCACGCTCCTCCACCCCAACCCGTTCGCGGAATTCCCGCTCCCGCCAGCCGTCTCGCTGCGCTTCGGCAACTTCATCTACTTCTTCATCATGCTCTCGGCGCTGGCCTTCAGCTTCTCGCCGGCGCTCGTCCTCTGGGGCGGCGTCTGCGCGGCGGTGTGCTGGAACATCGGCCGGCTGTGGGTCACGAGCCTGCCGGGCGTCGCGCTCGCCAACCAGGGCGGACGCGCCGCGGACGCCGCCGCCTTCCAGCGCTCGATCGAGGAGATGCTGCGCCCTGATCGCGTGGATGTCGGCGTCTGGATCCAGGAGACGGCGGTGCTCCTGGTCGTGGCGGGGATGCTCGCGCAGATCGTCTCCGGCTCCCGCCGGCTGATCCGCAGGCAGGCGGCGCTGGAGCGGCGCGGCGCCAACCTCGCGCGCTACCTTCCCGCCCAGATGGCCGAGCGCATGGCCGAGGCGGACGCCCCCTTCGGCGGCGACCGCAAGGCCGTGGCCGCGGTCCTCTTCACCGACGTGGTGGGCTTCACCGGCTGGGCCGAGGGCCGCGACCCCGCCGAGGTCGTGCGCCTCCTGCGCGAGGTTCACGCCCTGACGGCGGACGAGGTGTTCCGCGCGGGCGGCGTCCTCGACAAGTTCATCGGAGACGGGGCCATGGCAACCTTCGGCGCCGCCTCTCCCGTCAAGCCCGGGGAGGCCGCGCGGCGGGCGCTCGCCTGCGCCGAGGCGATCCTCGCCGGTCTGCGGGACCTGAACCTGCGCCGGGCGGTCCGGGACGAGGCCGCGGTCAGGCTCTCGCTCGGCCTGCATCTGGGAGAGGTGGTGGTGGGCGACGTCGGCGCCGCGGGCCGGATGGAACTGGCCTCGGTCGGCGACGCGGTGAACGTGGCGAGCCGGCTGGAGACGCTGACCCGCGACCTCGGCTGCGCGGCCGCCGCGTCGGACGAGCTGGTGCAGGCCGCGGGCGGCGCGCCCGCCGGCTGGCGCTTCGCCGGAGACCGCGCCCTGCCCGGCCGCCGCGGCCACGCGCAGGTCTGGACCCGGGACCCATAGACTTTCCGTGAGGGCGCCCTTTTCCGGGTCCGCGACTCGGCCGCCCGCGCTAGCCTGCCTTTCGTCCACGCCGACGGGAGCCCGCCATGATCCTCGCCCGCCTCGCCGCCCTGCTCGCGCCCCTCGCCCTCGCCGCCCCAGCGGCGGCCTCGGTCTGCCAGTCGGTGGCCATGGACATCCCGAACGCGAAGCTGGTGCGCCTCGCGCAGGCGGAGCCCGAGGGCAAGGCGACCATCCGCTATGTCGGCCACTCCACCTACCTGATCGAGACCGGCGCCGGCGTGACCATCGCCACCGACTACAGCGGCTGGTCCGGCCCGGTGGAGGTTCCCACGGTGGTGACCATGAACCACGCCCATTCCACCCACTGGACCCCGAACCCGGACCCTCGCATCCCCCACGTCCTGCGCGGCTGGCCCGACCCCGGGCAGGAGAAGGCCGACCACTACCAGCAGGTGGAGGACGTGCTGATCCGCAACGTCCCCACCGACATCCGCGCCTGGGGCGGCGGGCGCGAGGAGAACGGCAACTCCATCTTCGTGTTCGAGATCGGCGACCTCTGCATCGGCCACCTGGGCCACCTGCACCACAGCCTCGGCCCGGACGACTACGCCGCCATCGGGCGGCTCGACGTGGTCATGGCCGCGGTGGACGGGGGGGTGACGCTGAACCTGCCGGACATGATCCGGCTGCTGAAGCGGGTCCGCGCCTCGGTGGTGCTGCCGATGCACTATTGGGGGTATTCGTCGCTCGACCGCTTCCTGACGGGGATGTCCGACGACTTCCGCATCATCTCGTCGGACGTGAACGAAATCACGATCACGCCGCGGACCCTGCCCTCGACGCCTTCGGTATACGTCCTGCCGCAGGGCGGTTGAGGGGACGCCGAGGCGGCCCCCGAAAGCTCAGGCCCGTCGGCGCAGGTGAAGCCCGCCCAGCGCCCCCGGCAGCGGCGCCGGCGCGGCTGCCTGCCCGACCAGCATGACGTGTCCACCGCCTCCGGCAGCCCGAACTCGTTGGGGTCGAAGAAGGCCCGGACCGGTCTCTCCCGAGGTCGAACACCATCTCCAGCTTGCGATCCTCGTCCAGCACGAAGGCCATCGAGCCGTTGCCATCGAAGCCCGAGCCGACCAGCGAGAACGATCCGCCGCCGTAGCTGGAATTCACCGAGATCCCCAGCGGCAGCGTGGCCGAAAGCGATCCGGCGGTCGCCGCCTCGAAGTCCTCGACCAGAAGGACGGTCGTATCCGATTCGGACGCAGCGCGGTCGGTTGGACCTGCAGCGCGACTGCAGGCGCAGCGGCGCCGAGCGCCATGGCGGCGACCGCTGCGAAAGCGACCTACTTCATGTGATGTTCTTCGGAAGCACGCGCCGATCCCCACACCTGGCGGTTACATCTTCTTGGTGCTGCCCGACGCGAGATCACGCAATCGGGATCAACCGATGACCACCTCGGTCCGCGCGAAGGCGTCCACGTCCACCAGCCCGAGGTCCGAGATCCGCAGGCTCGGGATCACCACCAGCGCCAGCAGCGAATGCTGCATGAAGGCGTTGTTCATGCGGCAGCCGCAATCCCGCAGCGCCCGGGCCATGCGCTCGGCCCGCTCCGCCACCTCCTCGGCGGGCGCGTCGGACATCAGGCCCGCCACGGGCAGGGGCACGCAGGCGATCTCCTCGCCCTCCCGGAACACCGAGACGCCGCCGCCCAGTTCCGCCAGCCGGTTCACCGCCCGCGCCATGTCCTCGGCGGACGTTCCCACCACGATGATCTGGTGACTGTCATGGGCGACGGTGGAGGCGACGGCGCAGTTCCCCTCGTAGCCGAACCCGCAGACCAGCGCGTTGGCCACGCGGCCCGTGCCGCGATGCCGCTCCACCACCGCGATGCGGCAGACGTCGCCGGGGCAATCCTCGGGCGCCAGCGCCCCGTCCTGCACCGGCACGTCCGCCTCCAGCGCCTTCGTCGGCGCCTGGTTCTCCACCACCCCGATCACGCGGGCGCGGACGTACTTCCGCCCCTCCGGCGCCGGGATGCGGAAGTCCTGCTCCCCCAGCGGCCGCTTCAGCCGCACCGTGTCGCGCGCGGCGTCGGGCCACGCGAAACCGGGGCGCGGGGCCTGCATCTCGCCGGCTTCCGCGATCACCTCGCCCCGGCAGATCACCGTGTCGATGTTGAGCGAGGTCAGCCCGTCCGTCAGCGCCACGTCCGCCCGCCGCCCGGGGGCGATGGCGCCCAATTCCCGCTCCATCCCGAAATGGGCGGCGGCGTTGATGGTGCACATCTGCAGCGCCGTCATCGGCCTCAGCCCGCAGGCGATGGCGTGGCGCAGGACCCGGTTCATGTGCCCCTCGCGCACGAGGGTCGAGGCGTAGCAGTCGTCCGTGCACAGGATGAAGTTGCGCGGGTCGAGCCCGCTTTCGGTCACCGCCCTGATCTGCTGCTCCACGTCGTGCCAGGCCGAGCCAAGCCGCAGCATCGCCCGCATCCCCTGCCGCACGCGCGCGATGGCGTCCTCGGCCCGCGTGCCCTCATGGTCGTCGGCCGGACCGCCGGCGACGTAGGCGTGGAAGGGCCGCCCCAGATCGGGCGAGGCGTAGTGGCCCCCGATGGTCCGCCCCGCCGCCATGGAGGCGGCGATCTCGCCCATCATCTTCGCGTCGCCCGCGGCCACGCCGGGGAAGTTCATCACCTCCCCCAGCCCCGCGATCCCGGGCCAGGTCATCATCTGCGCGACCTCGGCGGGCCCCAGCTCGGCGCCCGGCGTCTCCAGCCCCGGCGCCGAGGGCACGCAGGAGGGCGCCTGCATGAACAGGTTGACGGGCTGCAACAGCGCCTCGTCATGCATCAGGCGCACGCCCTCCACGCCCAGCACGTTGGCGATCTCGTGCGGGTCGGCGAACATGGTGGTGGTGCCGTGGGGGGCGACGGCGCGGACGAACTCGGTGGGGGTGAGCATGCCGGATTCGACATGCATGTGCGCGTCGATCAGGCCGGGGATCATCAGCCGGCCGCGCGCCTCGATCACCAGCGTCTCCGGGCCGATGTTGGCGGAGGCGTCCGGCCCGCAATAGGCGAAGCGGCCGGCGGCGACGGCGAGATCCGTGTCCGGCAGGAACTCCCCCGAATGGACGTTGGCCCAGACGCCGCCGCGGATCACGAGGTCAGCCGGCGCGCGGCCGGCGGCGACCTCCACGAGGCGGGGGGCGGAGTCGGCCCAGGTGGAGAAGTTCATGGCAGGCTCCGGTGCGGCTTCAGGGCGTCGCGTGAAGGTGGCCCAGGGCCGCGCCCTTTGGCAACAGAGCGCAGCGCGAAGGTCTCGTCCCTGCCGCGCGCCCGCCCGCGGCGCGCGGCAGGCGGAGGCGCGGGTTGCGGGGAGCCGCGTCAGGCGATCAGGGGCTTCCCGTCCCAGCGCCGGGCGCCGGTCAGCGCCAGCGCCAGCGCGCCCGCGGACATGGCCGCGCTGATCCACCACGCCCCCGCGCCGAACAGCGGATAGACCACCGAGGCGAGCGCCATGCTCCCGGCCATCAGCAGCCCGCCGGCCATCACCTGCATCACCGCCTGCGCCGCCCCCGCCAGCCGCGCCGGCGCCGCCGCCGAGATGAAGGCGATCGCCCCCAGATGCGCCGCCGCAAAGGTCAGCGCATGGGACGCCTGCAAAGCCCACAGCCAAGGCCCCGTCGGATCGAAGGTCATCGCCGACCAGCGCACCATCCCCGCCGCCCCCGCCAGCCCGATGGCCCCCGCGGCGCCAAGCCGCTTCATCAGCCATGGCCCCAGCAGCGCCATCACCACCACCTCCGCCGCCACGCCCGCGGCCCAGAGCAGGCCGATGGTCTCCTCCGGCACGCCCAGCGTCCGCCACCTGACCGAGCCGTAGACGTAGATCACGCCGTGCGAGCCCTGCGCCAACCCGGTGGCGAGGATGAACGGCACGAAGGCCGGATGCGTGGCGATGCGACGGATCTCGTCCATCCCCGGTCGGATCCCGGTCTTCACCCGCCCGCCGCCCGGGTGGGTGAACCCGAATCCGGCCGCCGCCAGAAGGCAGACGACGATGGCCCAGAGCGCGACCTCGGTCCCGATCCAGCCGATCGCGGCGCCCATGGCGACGTTCATGCCCAGGAACGCGGCCGAGCCCACCGCGCGGGCATGGGCGTATTCGAACCGGAACTCCCGCGCCGCCGCCGCCCCCAGCGCATCGCCCAGCGGCATCAGCGCCGAGAACACCCCCGCCGTCAGCATCGTCAGCCCCAGAAGCGCCGCGTGCGACCCCGCCCCCAGATGCGCGAGGAACAGCAGCGCCCCCGCCCCCGCAGTCAGCGCCAGCGTCAGCCGCCGCGCCTCGTAGCGGTCCGCGAGCATCGGCAGCCCCAGCCCCAGGATCAGCCGCATGACCACGCCGGCGGAGGAATAGGCCCCGATCTCACCCTCGCTCAGCCCCCAGTCCGCCAGCCACAGCGGCCAGAACGGCAGGTGCGCCCCCAGCGCGCCGAAGAGCGCCGCATAATAGGCCGAGGTCCGCGCCAGCGCGGCGGAGAGGCGGAGGGGCAAGGCGATGCGTCCGGAAAACTCAGAAGACGGGCCGCTCCTCGGCGGGGGCGACGACGTCCCGCCATAGGCGCTCGGCCTTCTCGATGTCCAGAGGCGCGTTGACGTTGAAGAACGGGTCGAAAGGCGCGGAGCCGAAGCGGACACGCGCGGCCCCCTGAGCCTCGGCGAAGTCTCGGACCTTCCGCACCCCTCCCTTCAGCGCCATGCGCAGCGCGGGTGCGAGGTCCGCGTCCCACAGCGCGAACGTCGGATGCAGGCCCGCCTCGGTTTCGGCCACCGCAATCGGCGCCTCCGCCTCCAGCAGCCGGGCCACGAGGTCCCTCGGCAGGAACGGCGTGTCCCAGGCGGCGGTCGCGACCTTCGGCAGCCCCAGCGCCGCCGCCGCCTCCATGCCCGCCAGAACGCCCGCGAGCGGCCCTGGCCGGCCTTCCACGGTATCGGGGATCACGTCCAGCCCCCAGGCCGCGAAGCGCGCAGCCGGGCCGTTGGCGTTGAGCCGCAGCGCCGGGACCTGCGGCGACAGCCGCGCGATCACGTAGGACAGCAGCGCCGAGCGCCCCACCAGCCGCAACCCCTTGTCGCCGCCTCCCATCCGCCGCGCCTCCCCACCCGCGAGGATCACGCCGAGCACGCCGGCGGCGAGACCGGAAGGGGAGGGTGCGGAACGAGTCAGGAGGACCTCCGGAGGCGGCCGAACATCAACGGGACCATCATCCAACGGCTCGCCGAGGTCCACAGGAAAGGAAGGATCGTGGGCGCGATCACGGTTGTCGAGCCGCCCCCGGCCGTGGCTTCCCGGGCTCACTGCCGGCAACGCGGCTTCTTCGTCAGGGTCGATGATCGCGAAGGTGACCTGAGGGACCGCTTCCGCCGCCTCAAGAGCCTGAGCGCACCTCCCACGATTGATGATTTGCGCGGCGCAGCAAGGGGAGTTAAGGGATCCTGATGAAACCGCACCCCGAGGGACCGATGGGCCGGACCGAGGCCCCCTCCACGGCGCGCGCCTACCGCGCGGGCTTCGTCGACGGCCTTCCCTTCATCATTGCGATCATCCCCTTCGGAATGCTGTTCGGCGTGGTGGCGACCGAGGCCGGGCTCGACATCGTGCGCACCATGGTGATGACCACCTTCATCATCGCCGGCGCCTCCCAGTTCGCGGTGGTGCAGCTGCTGCAGGACGGCGCGCCGGCTCTGATCGCGCTCGCCGCGGCGCTGGCGGTGAACCTCCGGATGGCGATGTATTCGGCCTCGCTCGCGCCGCATCTGGGCAAGGCGCCGCTGTGGCTGCGGCTGATCCTCGGCTACTTCGTGGTGGATCAGGTCTACGGGCTGGCGATCCGGCGCTACCAGGACCACCCGCACATGACCCTGCGGGAGAAGGTGGCCTACTTCCTCGGCTCCGCGTCGCCCGTCTGCCCGCTTTGGATCGCGGCCACCTACCTCGGAGCCCGCATGGGCTCCGGCGTGCCCGAGGAATGGGCCATCGACTTCGCGGCCCCCGTGACCTTCATCGCCATCGCGGCCCCGATGCTGCGCGGCACGCCCCACTTCGCCGCCGCCTTCGTGGCCATCATGGCGGCGCTCGCCTTCGCATGGATGCCCTGGAGCCTCGGACTCCTGATCGCCTCCGGGCTGGGCATGGCCACCGGCGCCTGGGTCGAGGTCCAGGTGGCGCGGAGGGCGGCCGCATGACCTATCTCGGCGGACTGAGCGGCGAGGGGCTCTGGGCGGTGATCCTCGCTTTGGGCGTGGGCACGTACCTGATCCGCGCCTCCTTCGTGGTCTTCGCCGGCGGGCGCGAGTTCCCGGAATGGGCGATGCGCCTCCTGCGCTACGTGCCTGTGACGGTCCTGCCCGCCCTCGTCGCCCCCATGATCGTCTGGCCCCGCGCCACGGGGGGCGAGACCGATCCCGCCCGCCTCGCGGCCGCGCTCGCCGCGCTGGCGGTCGGCGCGGTCTTCCGGTCGATGCTGGGCGCCATCGTCGCGGGGATGGGCACGCTCTACGCTGTGGGCTGGCTCCTCTGAGGGGAGCGCCTTCGGCGGGGCATCGAGCCCCTTGAAGGCGGTCGGGCCGCGCCCTCCGGCGCCTCTAGTCCAGCGGCAGCGCGGTGGTGGAGCGGACGACCTTCAGCGAGAAGCTCGAATGCATCTGCGCGACCCCGGGAAGCTGGGCCAGCGCCTCGCGATGGATGCGGGCGAAATCCTCCGGGTCCCGCGCCGCCACCTTCAGCAGGTAGTCCGCCGTCCCCGCCATGAGGTGGCACTCCAGCACGTCCGGCAGGCGCGCGACCGCGGCCTCGAACGCCTCCAGCATCGCGGTGGTCTGGCCCCGCAGCGTGATCTCCACGAAGATCGTGGATCGCCGCCCCGCCGCGTGCGGGTCCAGCAGCGCGGCATAGCCCCGGATCACGCCCCCCGCCTCAAGCCGCGCCACCCGCCGGTGGCAGGCCGAGGGCGAGAGATGCACGCGCTCCGCAAGATCGGAATTGGGCAGCCGTCCCTCCCGCTGGAGGACCGTCAGGATGGCTCGATCCATCGCGTCAAGCGCAAGAGGCTTCGAAGGTTGCGGGCTCATGCGCTCGTTCATTGCATGTTTCGGCGGTGCAGCGCGAGGTCTTTGCATGATGTTGCCCCCACGTCGGCTGTAGAATTCGAGCCGTCGGCAAGGGAGGACGCAATGCGCATCGGCTGCCCGAAGGAGATCAAGGTTCAGGAGCATCGCGTGGGGCTCACCCCCGCCGCGGCGCGGGAGGCGGCGGCCCACGGCCACGCGGTGACGGTGGAGGCGGGCGCGGGTCTCGGCGCCGGCTTCGCGGACGCGGACTACGAGGCGGCCGGCGCCCGCATCGCCACGGCCGACGAGATATTCGGCGGGTCCGACCTTATCGTGAAGGTGAAGGAACCCCAGGCGGCCGAGCGCGCCCGCCTGCGCGAGGGCCAGGTCCTCTTCACCTATCTCCACCTCGCCCCCGACCCCGCCCAGACGCAGGACCTGCTCGCCTCCGGCGTCACCGCCATCGCCTATGAGACCGTCACCGACGCCGCCGGCGGCCTCCCCCTGCTCGCGCCCATGTCCGAGGTTGCAGGCCGCCTCGCCCCCCAGGCCGGCGCCTGGGCGCTGGAGAAGGCCCATGGCGGGCGCGGCGTGCTGATGGGCGGCGTGCCCGGCGTGGGCCCGGCCGAGGTCGTGATCATCGGCGGCGGCGTGGTGGGCGCCAACGCGGCCCGGGTGGCGGCGGGCATGGGCGCCTCGGTCACGGTGCTGGACCGCTCCCTCCCCCGCCTGCGGTGGCTGGACGACGCCTTCGCCGGCCGCTTCCGCACCCGCTACGCCTCCAGGGCCGCCACCGAGGATCTGGTGGCCGCCGCCGACCTCGTGATCGGCGCGGTGCTGGTGCCGGGGGCGGCGGCGCCGAAGCTCGTCTCCCGCGCCCAGCTCTCGGACATGAAGCCCGGCGCCGCGGTGGTGGACGTGGCCATCGACCAGGGCGGCTGCTTCGAGACCTCGCGCCCCACCACCCATGACGATCCCGTCTATGCAGTGGACGGCATCGTCCACTACTGCGTCGCCAACATGCCCGGCGCCGTCGCCCGCACCTCCACCATCGCCCTCGGCAACGCGACCCTGCCCTTCCTGATGGCACTCGCCGACAAGGGCTGGGTCCGTGCGCTGGAGGACGACCCCCACCTGCTGGCGGGCCTCAACACCCACGCGGGCATGCTCACCTGCTTCCCGGTGGGCGAGGCGCAGGGCATCGACGTGACTTCCCCCCGCCTGGTCCTGCGCTGACGAGGCCCGGTTCTCCGGCGGCGCGACCGCTCCGCGCGCGGGCCCCGCGGATGGAACGGCCGCGCGTCCCACAGGGTCGCGACGCCGCGGCCGCCCCGCCGCGACCCTCGCCCCGCAGCCAGGGGAAACGCCCAGCCACAACCGGCCACCTCGGCCGTCGGCCCCCCCCTGAAGCGGCCGGCTCAGCGGCCCAACGTACCGGCGGCCCTACCAGCGCCGCCGCGCATCCGACCGCAGCCCGCTCCTTTAGAGCGGCCGGTTCTTCAGCAGGTCCCGGATCTCGGCCAGAAGCTGCACGTCCGCGGGCGGCGGCGGCACGTCCGCGGCCACGGGCGTCTCGGCCACCGGCTCGGCGGCCCGCTGAAGCCGGTTGACCGCGCGCACGACGAAGAACAGCACCCAGGCCACGATCAGGAAGCTGATGACGGCGTTGATGAACACCCCGTAGGTGATCACCGCCAGCCCCTTCTCCCGCGCCTCCAGGGCCGAGCCGACCGTCTCCCCCGAGAGGTTCAGGAACAGCCCGGAGAAATCGATCCCGCCGGTGAACAGCCCCAGGATCGGGTTGACGATGTCGTCCACGAAGCTGCGCACGATGGTGGTGAAGGCCGCGCCGATAACGATGCCCACGCCCATGTCCACCACGTTGCCCTTGACCGCGAACTCCTTGAATTCCTTGAGCACGTCCCGCCATCCTCCCGCCTGCCGCCGCTGCGCGCGATCCTAGGGCGTGCGGCGGCGGTGGACAATTCGTTTCGCCGCCCGAGGTTGCGGGACGCCGGGGGCCGGTCCGCCTGCCCCTGCGGACGCAAACCGAAGGGAGCCCCCATGGCCGATCTTTCCGCCTTCCCGATCACGAAGCGCTGGCCCGCGAAGCATCCCGACCGGATCCAGCTCTACTCCCTGCCGACCCCCAACGGGGTGAAGGCCTCGGCGATGGTGGAGGAGTCCGGCCTGCCCTACGAGCCGCACCTCGTGGACATCACCGAGGGCGACCAGACCACGCCCGAGTTCCTGTCGCTGAACCCCAACAACAAGATCCCCGCGATCCTCGACCCGGACGGCCCCGGCGGGGCGATGGCCCTGTGGGAGTCGGGCGCGATCCTGCTCCATCTCGCCGAGAAGTCCGGCAAGCTGCTTCCCCCCTCCGGCCCGGAGCGGTGGGAGGCGATCCAGTGGCTGATGTGGCAGATGGGGGGCGCGGGCCCGATGTTCGGCCAGTTCGGCCACTTCTACAAGTTCGCGCGGGACAAGACCGGCGACGACGAATACCCGCTGGAGCGATACACCGCCGAGGCCCGCCGCCTGCTCGGCGTGCTGGAGAATCGGGTGGACGGCCGGGAGTTCATCCTGGACTGGGGCTACTCCGTCGCCGACGTGGCGATCTGGCCCTGGGCGCGGGTGCTGGGCGGCTTCTACGAGGCGTCCGAGCAGCTCGGCCTCGACGACTTCCCGAAGGTGGGCGAGTGGCTGGACCGCTGCCTCGCGCGCGAGGCGTCGCAGAAGGCGCTGAACATCCCCTCGCGCGACTGAGGCGGCCGGAGAAGGCGCCGCGCCCGCCGTTCCGCCTCTGGCGCAGGCGGCGCCCGCGGCGCATCCCGGCGTCTTCGCCGATGGCCGGCGCGCCGCTCGTCGGAGCCGGCAGGCGGCGGGCGGCGCTCGGCAGGCTGGCCGAGCGGCCGGCGCCGATCACGTCTCCAGCGGACGTCCGGCTTCTGCAGGCTTCGCTCGTCCCAGCGTCGTCGTCCGCCTCTACGCGCTCCCGCCGACCGTCCCGCGAAAGCGGCCTTGCCCGCGCGAAGCGCGGGCGCGGAGGGCTCGCCCTCCGCGCGCGTCCCTGACGCGCAAGGCCGCTCCGGCCGGGCTCAGACCGGATCGCCCACCTTCAGCGTCTCCGGCGCCCAGTTCTGTCCCGCGGCCACCAGGCACGCGACCCCGCTCGGCGAGGTGGTCAGGATCGTCCAGCTGCCTGTCTTCTCGGAGGCGTAGATCTCCACCACCGAGGTTCCCCGCTGCAGGCCGTAGCCCATGCGGGTCTCGCCGTAGGCGGTCCTCAGCCGCTCCACGATCCGGGCGCGCTCGCCGCAGAGGGCGTCGGCCCGCGGCGGCTCGGCCGGCCGGGCGTGGACCGCGTAGGCCATGACGGCAAGGAGCGGCAGGGCGAGAATGAAGGCGGACAAGCGGGTCATGGCGTCACCTCATGGGATCGTCCGTCCGGCGCCGCCGCGGCCGGACCCCGCCGGACCGCCGTCCCCTGCCGGAAGGCGCGGGCTCGGGCGGGTCGGCTGCGGCGGCCCATCCGGCCCTTCCGCAGCGGCATGACCCACCCTGCGCCCGATTCCGCCAAATTTAGGTTAACGCGCCCCGCCCGAGCCGCCAGCAAGGATCGGTCCCCGCCGCGCCCGCTTGCGCCACGTTCTTGCGCGCCCGCCCGCCCCGCGCTATCCCGCCCGGAACCCATGCATCCGACCGGAGATCCCCCATGACCGAGGCCGTCCGCCCGCGCCGTTCCGTCCTCTACATGCCCGGCGCCAAGGGCCGCGCCATCGAGAAGGCGCGCACGCTTCCCGCCGACTCCCTGATCCTGGACCTTGAGGACGCCGTCGGCCCCACCGAGAAGGGTGTCGCGCGCGAGCTGGTGGTGAAGGCCCTCAAGGAAGGCGGCTTCGGCCTGCGCGAGGTCACGGTCCGCATCAACGGCCTCGACACCGAATGGGGCGCCGCGGACCTGGAGGCCATCGCCCCCGCCGGCGCCGCCGCCATCGTGGTCCCCAAGGTCAACTCGCCCGAGGACCTCCAGAACGTCGAGCGGATGATGGACGCCGCCGGCGCCCCGGCCTCCACGAAGCTCTGGGCGATGATGGAGACCCCGCTCGGCATCCTCAACGCCAAGGAGATCGCGGCCGCCACGCCCCGCCTCGCCTGCCTGGTGATGGGCACCAACGATCTGGTGAAGGAGCTGGAGGCAAAGCACACAGAGGGCCGCGCCGAGGTGATGACCTCGCTGGGCCTCTGCCTGCTCGCGGCCCGCGCCCACGGGCTTGCGATCCTCGACGGCGTCTACAACGCCTATCAGGACGCGGACGCCAACCGCGCCGCCTGCGCCATGGGCAAGGCTATGGGCTTCGACGGCAAAACCCTGATCCACCCCGCGCAGGTGGAGATCGCCAACGAGGAATTCGGCCCCTCCGAGGCGGACGTGGATCTCGCCCGCCGCCAGGTCGCCGCCTTCGAGGAGACCCGCGCCAAGGGCGAGGCGGTGGCGGTGGTGGACGGCCGCATCGTGGAGAACCTGCACGTGGAGGTCGCCCGAAAGCTCCTCGCCCAGGCCGAGGCCATCGAGAAGATGCGCGCCGAGCAGGCCGCCTGACGCCCGACGGCGCGGCCTCGCGCGCGCGCATGGCGCGGGCAAGGCCGCTTGCGCCGGACCCAACCGCCTCCGCCTTCCCCCCGCGCGAGTTTTCGTGTTCATCTGGCGCCAACAAGACCGGGACAGGGAGCCTCGCCATGAAGACGCCGATCGCCGCAGCCCTCGCGGCCCTCATCGCGGTCACGCCCGCGCTCGCGCTCGCGCAGACCAAGATCGGGATGATCACCACCCTGTCGGGCGGCGGCTCCCATCTCGGAATCGACGTGCGCGACGCCTTCGTGCTGGCCCTGGAGCAATCGGGCCGGGACGACGTGGAGCTGATCCAGAAGGACGATGCCCAGAAGCCCGACGTGGCCAAGTCGCTGGCCGACGAGCTGATCCAGAAGGACGGCGTCCCGATCCTCACCGGCATCATCTGGTCGAACCTCGCCATGGCGGTCGTCCCGGGCGCGGTGGGTCAGGGGGTGTTCTACATCTCCCCCAACGCCGGCCCCTCTCAGCTCGCCGGCGCCATGTGCCACGAGAACTACTTCAACGCCGCCTACCAGAACGACAACCTGCATGAGGCCATGGGCGCCTACATGCGCGAGCAGGGCTTCGAGAAGCCCTTCATCCTCGCCCCCAACTACCCCGCCGGCAAGGACAGCCTCACCGGCTTCAAGCGCCAGTTCCAGGGCGAGCCTGCGGGCGAGATCTACACCCAGCTCGGCCAGACCGACTACGCCGCCGAGATCGCCCAGATCCGCGCCTCGGGCGCCGAACTCGGTGTTCTTCTTCCTGCCCGGCGGCATGGGGATCAGCTTCCTCAAGCAGTACGACGCGGCGAGCGTCGAACTCCCGCTCTTCGGCCCCGCTTTCTCCTTCGACGAGATCATCCTCGGCGCCGTCGGCGACGCCGCCATCGGCGTGAAGAACACCGCGCAGTGGTCCCACGACCTCGACAACGAGACCAACAAGCAGTTCGTGAACGCCTTCCGCGAGAAGTACGGCCGCACGCCCACCCTTTACGCCGCACAGGGCTACGACACCGCCAACCTGATCCTCTCGGCGCTGGACAAGGCCGACCCGGCCACGGACCCCGATGCGTTCCGCAAGGCGCTGGAGGCCGCCGATTTCGCCTCCGTCCGCAAGAACTTCAAGTTCGGGCCGAACCACCACCCCATCCAGGACATCTACGTCCGCGAGGTGGTCGAGGGCCCCGACGGCAAGCCCACCAACAAGCTGATCGGCGTGGCGTTGGAGGATCACCAGGACGTCTACGCCGCCGACTGCAAGATGTGACCGGGGCCGAAGCCCTCCCCTTTGGGCGGCCCTTCGCGGCCGCCCTTTTCCTGACCGGCCCCCGATGACCCTCGCCCTCCTCATCGAGCAGATCCTCAACGGCGTGCAGCTCGGCGTGATGCTGTTCCTGACGGCGGCCGGGCTGACGCTGGTGTTCGGGGTGATGGGGCTGATCAACCTCGCCCACGGCTCGCTCTACATGGTCGGTGCGTTCGTCTGCGCCTGGGTCGCGGCGCAGGCCGGGTTCTGGGCCGGGCTCGCCGCCGGCGCGCTGGCCGCGGCGGCGGCGGGCGCGCTGGTGGAGATCCTGGTGATCCGCCGCCTCTACGACCGCGACCATCTCGACCAGGTGCTCGCCACTTTCGCCCTGATCCTGATCTTCTCCGAGGGCGCGCGCTGGATCTTCGGCCCCCAGCCCCTGTTCCTCGACGCGCCCGAGGCGCTGTCCGGCGCCGTCGCCCTGCCCGGCGGCGCGGCTTATCCGGTCTACCGCTTCGCCATCATCGTCGCGGGTCTGCTGGCCGCGGTCCTGCTGTGGCTCCTGATCTCCCGCACCCGGCTGGGCATGCGCATCCGGGCGGGCGAGTCCGACCGCGAGATGATCGGCGCGCTGGGCGTCGACATCGGCGCCCTCTACACGGTGGTCTTCGCGCTGGGCGCGGGCCTCGCGGGCTTCGCCGGAGCCATGGTCGGCGCGCTCCAGTCCGTGCAGGTGGGCATGGGCGAGCCGGTCCTGATCCTCGCCTTCGTGGTCATCGTCATCGGCGGCATAGGCTCCATCCGGGGCGCACTGGTGGGGGCCCTGCTGGTGGGGGTGGTGGACACGCTCGGGCGCGTGCTCCTGCCCATGACCTTCGCCACATGGATGCCTCCGGCCGAGGCGTCCGGCGTCGGCGCGGCGCTCGCCTCCATGCTGATCTACATGCTGATGGCGGGCGTGCTGGTCTGGCGCCCGCAGGGGCTCTTCCCCGCCAATGCGTGAGGCGCTGGTCTCGGTCCTCCTGATGGCCCTGCTGGCGGGCGCGGCCCTCTGGTTCGCCGCGGCCGGAGAGCCTTACTACGTCAACCTCGCCTCCCGCGTGGCGCTGCTGGGAATGGCCGGCGTCGGCCTGAACCTCGCGCTCGGCTTCGGGGGCATGGTCAGCTTCGGCCACGCCGCCTTCTTCGGGCTGGGCGGCTACGCCGCCGGCATCTTCGCCCACCACGCGATGATGGCCGAGCCGCTGCTGGGGCTTGAGGCGACCACCTCGATGCCGCTGATCTGGCTCGCGGCGATGGCCGTCGCCGGTCTCGCGGCGCTCGCCATCGGCGCGCTGAGCCTGCGCACCTCCGGCGTCTACTTCATCATGATCACGCTGGCCTTCGCGCAGATGATCTACTGGTTCGCCATCTCCTGGCCCGCCTACGGGGGCGAGGACGGGCTTTCCATTTACGTCCGCAACACCTTCCCCGGGCTGGTTTCCTACGACCCGCTGACCTTCTTCGCCCTCAGCTTCGGATCCCTGCTGGTCGCCCTCGGCCTCTCGGCCCGCATCATGGGCGCCCGCTTCGGCGCGGCGTTGACCATGGCGCGGCTGAACGAGGTCCGCCTCGCCACCGCCGGCATCCGCCCCTTCCCGGTGAAGCTGACCGCCTTCGCCCTCTCGGCGGTGCTGACCGGCTGGGCCGGCGCGCTCTACGCCGACCTCAACGGCTTCGTCAGCCCCTCGATGCTGTCCTGGCACATGTCCGGAGAGTTGATCGTCTTCGTCATCCTCGGCGGCGTCGGGCGCCTCGCCGGCCCCGTGGCGGGGGCCGCAGCCTACGCCCTGCTGGAGACCTTCGTGGGAGGCGCCACCGAGCGCTGGCAACTGGTCCTCGGCCTCGCCCTTCTGGGCGTGGTGCTCTTCGCGCGCGGCGGCATCCTCGGTGCGCTCGCCGGACAGGCGCGCCATGACTGAAGCGCTGGCGGTCCACGGCCTGAGCAAGCGCTTCGGCGGCCTGACCGCCACCGACGACGTCTCGTTGGCCCTTCGCGCGGGCGAGATCCACGCCCTGATCGGCCCCAACGGCGCCGGCAAATCCACCCTGATCGGCCAGATTGCCGGCTGGATTGCACCCGATGCAGGCCGCATAACCCTCGCTGGTCGCGACGTCACCGCGCTCGGGGTGGCCGAGCGCGCCCGCCTTGGCCTCGGCCGCTCCTTCCAGGTGTCGTCGCTGGCCCTGCCCCTTTCGGCCCGCCGCAACGTGATGCTGGCCGCTCAGGCGCGCGAGGGGCGGGTCTTCGGCTTCTGGTCCCCCGTGCGATGCGACCGGAGGTTGGTGGAGGCCGCCGAGGCCGCTCTCGCCCGCGTCGGCCTTCTCCCCCGCGCCGCCGTCCCTGCAGCCGAGCTTTCCCACGGGGAACGCCGCCTTCTGGAGGTCGCCTGCGCCCTCGCGCTGGGACCGAAAGCGCTGCTGCTGGACGAGCCGATGGCGGGGCTCGGCCCCGAAGGTTCCGCCGGGCTGACGAACCTGCTGGCCGAGCTGAAGGCCGAGGCGCCGATCCTGCTCGTGGAGCACGACATGGATGCGGTATTCCGACTGGCGGACCGGATCACGGTGCTGGTCTCGGGCCGGGTCATCGTCTCCGGCCCGGTCGAGGCCATCCGGGGGGACGCCGCCGTCAGGGCCGCCTATCTCGGCGAGGACTGAGCCCCGGAGTCATCGACTCCGGTGATTCGAGTCCTCGGAATCGGCGCCATGATCCCGACATCGGACTCGAGTGACTTCGAGTCGAGAGCTTCCATGTATCCGCCCCTCACATGACCTCCAAGTAGCGCTTAAGCTCGGCCGGGGGGACTTCCGCCTCGACCACCTCCAGCTCCCGCTCGGCGTTGTCGATCAGCAGGCCCACGAGATGGTCGCCCAGCGCCTCGTGGAGGAAGGCGGAGCTTTCGGCCGCCTCCATCGCCTCCCGCAAGGTCAGCGGCAGGGGACGGCGGTTCTCCATCGTGTAGGCGTCGCCCTCGGTGGGGCGGGTCGGCTCGATCTCCTCGGCGATCCCGCGCAGGCCGGCGGCGAGCTGGACAGCCATCAGGAGGTAGGGGTTGCAGTCCGCGGCGGCGTCGCGCTGCTCCATGCGGACCGTGTTGTCGTCCTCGGGCCCCGCGCCGTCGATGACCCGCAGGGCCACCGTGCGGTTGTCCACGCCCCAGGAGGCGGTGGTGGGCGCGTAGGAATGGAGCTGCCGGCGGCGATAGGCGTTGGGGTGGGTGGAGCCGACGATGGAGCTCTCCCGCATCGCCGCCTGAAGCCCGCCGAGGAACCAGCGGCCGGTGTCCGAGAGCTGACCGCCCTTCGCGAAGGTGTTCGCTCCGTCCCGCCAGAGCGAGTGGTGGACGTGGAAGCCGTTCCCGGAGCGGTCATGGAAGGGCTTGGCCATGAACGAGGCGATCAGCCCGTGCTCCCGCACCATCTGCTTCACCATCCCGCGCATCAGCAGCGCATGGTCAGCCGCATCGAGCGCAGGCGCGTGGCGCAGGTTCACCTCCACCTGACCCGCGGAGAATTCGGGGTTCGACTGCTCGATCGGGACCCCCATCTCGGCCAGCTGCAGGCGGATGGGGCCCAGCACCGGCTCCAGCTCCGCAGCGCGGGCGAGTCCGTAGCATTCGGGCCGGTCCTGGCGAGGGCGGAGGGTCTTCTCGTCGAGGAGGTAGAACTCCAGCTCCGCGGCCATGCGGGGCTCGAACCCCATGTCGCGGGCGCGGGCCACGGCACGCAGGAGGGGCTGGCGCGGGTCTATGGGGATGTCGGTCCCGTCCTTCTCCCGCGCGGCGCCGAGGCAGAGCCAGACGCCCTCCTCCCACGGGATCGGGCGCAGGGGGCCGCGGGGCAGGATGGTGAGGTCCGGGAAGCCGGTGTCGGCCGAGGCGTAGGCGTTGGGGACCAGCAGGCTCCCCACGTCCATGGCGAAGAAGGTGTTGTCGAGCGCGATCCCCCGTCGGCGGACCGAGGGCCAGTGGGCCGCCGTCACCCGCTTGCCGCGCAGGATGCCGTTGAGGTCCCCTACGCCGAGGACGACGGTGTGACAGCCGTCCGGCAGGGTCTCGGGCGGGAGCGCGTCGCTCGGGTCCGGCTCTCGCGTCACCCCGTAGCCCGTCCTGATCCCGTCCCTGGCCATGCTGCACCTGCGCTGAAAATGATGTTCCCTCCTGCCTAGCCCGGCGACGGACGGGCCGGCAAGGGCGCGTGACGGCGTGGGCGGAGGCGGATCGCGACGACGGGAGGCGGCGGCCTGATCGGCGATTTGGGCGCCGGGTTGACGAGGAGCGCCCGGGGGTCGGGGAGCGGCCGCCTCTGGGCCCCTCCCCCGCCCGGCCGGCCGAGGAGGGCGCGAGGCGGCAGGTTGGGGCGGGGCCTTCGGAACAGATGGGCATGCCAGCGCCGAGAATGCCCGGAAAGGAGCGGGCGCTTGGGGGGCCCCACCCCGACCCTCCTCCCGCGAGCGGGAAGGGAGGGCGCCTAGGACGGCGGGGGGAGCGAGGCCGGGCTGAGCGAGGGGAGCTGCGGCGACGGGGAAACGAGCCTCCCTGTCCGACGTCAAGCGGCCCCGCGGAGGACGTCGATCTCGCGGCGCAGGGCGCCGATGGTGTCCATGGCGGCGGAAAGCTCCGCCGTCCGCTCGGTCAGGTCGCGGCGCAGCTTGACCTCGGCCTCCCGAGAGCTGTCCATCAGGGCGGCGTGGGCGGCGGCGGCCTCGGCAGCGAGGCGGTCGCGGGATTCCTCCGCGTCGGCGAGGCGGCGGGCGAGGTCGGCGGCCCGCGCGTCCACCGCCTGGGGTCGGTGGGCGAGACGGGCCCAGAGCGCGTGCAGGAGCCAGCCCAGCGCAGCCGCGAGCAGCATCGCCGCCCCGATGGCCGCGGCCAGCTCGATCCGCGTCACGGATCGCTCTCCAGCGCCAGCGCGTCGCCGGCAGCGCGGAACTCTATCCGACGGTTGCGGGCGCGGCCCTCCTCCGTCGAATTGTCGGCGATGGGCTCGGCCTCGCCGTATCCGCGTGCGGTCATCTTCGCGAGCGACACGCCGCGGGCGAAGAGCTTGTCCCTCACCGCGCCCGCGCGGCCCTGGCTGAGGGCCTGGTTGGTGCTCTCCCGGCCTTGCGAGTCCGTGTGGCCGCCGATCTCCACCACCAGCCCCTTGCAGCGCCGGAAGATGGCGGCGAGGCGGTCGAGGACGCCGCGGCTCTCGGCGGTGATGCCCGCGGCGCCGGGGTCGAAGCCGATCGGGTCCGCGTCCACCTCGGCCTGGAGGGCCGAGAGGCAGGCGTCGGGCGGCAGGGGCAGCCGGGCCGCGAGCGCGGGCAGGTCCACGGTGACGGAGGTGGTGGCGGAGACGCCGATATCGCCCAGGGCGGCCACGGCCTCGGCCGCCTCCCGCGCCGCCTCTGGGCGCTCCGTCAGCCCCTCCAGCCGCAGCGAGGCGCCGTCGAAGGTCAGCGCGCCGCGGTCGAGCGGCACAAGCGCGTCGAGCCCCGCAAGCGCCGCGCGCCGCCAAGCGGGCGGGGGGGCGGTCTCGGCGATGGCCATCCCCTCCTCCACCGCGGCCACACCGAAGCGGGCGCGGGCGAAGGCCGAAACGGCGGCGCGGGAGGCCTCGTCGGGGGCGGCGCCGGCGAGACGCACGGCGGCCTCGCCCTTCTCGGCCGCAAACCATTGCGGGGCCGCCTCGGCGCCATCCGAGCCTCCGGAGGTGGTCTTGAGGGCCTGAGCGGCCGGGGGCGGCAGGCGCGGCGCGGGGGGCGGAGGCACGAGGCGCAGGGAGAAATCCGCTGGCAGCTTCGCGGCGAGGTCCCTGGCGACGCGGTCATAGCGGCGGGCGGAGGTGGCGGGCGCAGCCACCAGGCGCGCCTCGGCGTCGATCAGCTCGAAACGGCCGGCGCCAAGCGCGGCCAGCGCCTCGGTCCCCGCCACGGCCGCGTCGCCCCACGCGCAGCGAGGGGGCGCCGACGCCCAGCCGGCAGAGCGCGTCGCCGCGGGGGGCGAACTGCGCCTCCGGCAGGGCGGAGAGGGCCTTGAGGACGGCTCGCCGTTCGGCGTCCGAGCGCATGTCGCAGCCGAGCAGCGCGGGGCCGGTGTCGCCCAGCGCCACGATGAAGCGGAAGGGGCTGAGCGCGGGCGGCGGGGTGTCGATGTCCACCAGCAGCATGCTGCCCGGGGGGGCGGCCTCCCGCAGGCGGCGCTCGGCCTCGGCCGCCTCGGCCGCGCCGGGCGCGAGCGCTGCGAGGCTGAGGACGCCGGGGCCGATCTCCACCTGCGCCTCGCGCAGGACGGCGATGGCGGCGGCGGCGGCGCGGGCGAGGACGAGGCGGTTGGCCGTGGGGGGCTGGTCGCGCGGGAAGGTGGCGTCGCGCAGCTCCGGCGCGCCGGGGATGGCTGCGAGCGCCTCGCGCACCGCCTGCACCACGTCCGGGTGGGCCGGGCCGGCGGCGACCACGGCGGCCCCGTCGCGCGACAGGGTCAGCGGCTCGTCGGGGTCGGGGGGCGGAGGGGCGGCAGGCCTGGAGGCGGGGGCCGCACCCTCCACCGCGGCGGCGAGAGTGATGTCGCCGGCCGCGGGGCGGCTGTCGTCGAAGAGGGTGGTCATCGGGGCGGAGCGGGCGAGCGCCGCAAGCGCCGCGTTGTGCGAGGTCTCGTCCGGGAAAGCGCCGGTCAGGCGCAGGCGCAGGCCATCGGCCTCGGCCCCCGCCCAATCGGCCGCGATGTCCCGCAGGGCCTCCTCGGCGCGGGTTTCGGCCAGCCGCTCCACCTGCCCGGCGGCGACCCAGGCGCCGGGGCCCGCGCAGGCCAGCAACGCGGCGAGGCCGAGCGCCAGAAGCCCCCAGCCAAGGCGGGGCGGAGCGGGATCGGGCGGGGTCTCGGGGCCGGCGGGCATGGGCATCCTCCCTGTCGGGCCCCATCTCTACCGGCCGGCGGCGCCGGCGGGCAAGGCCGCGCGGAGCCGCGGTCAGCGTTCGGTGAGCTTCAGCTCGATCCGGCGGTTGCGGGCGCGCGCCTCGGCGCTGTCGCCCGGGTCGAGGGGCTGATGTTCGCCGAAACCTGCGGCGGCGAGACGCTCGGGCGGAAAGCTCTGCTCCTCCACCAGGTAGTGCACCACCGACAGGGCGCGCGCCTGGGAGAGCTCCCAGTTGTCGGCGTACTGCCCGGAGCCGGAGAGCGGCACGTCATCGGTGTGGCCGTCCACGCGCAGGATCCACGGCAGCTCGTTGGGAAGCGAAGTCCTGCACGCTGCGGAAGAGGCCGGCGAAATCGTCCAGCGCGGCGCGGCCGTCGGGGCCGAGGCGGGCGGAGCCGGGGGGGAACAGCACCTCCGACTGGAAGACGAAGCGATCCCCGACCACGCGCACGCCCGGCTTGTCCTGGAGGGCTTCGGAGAGGCGGCCGAAGAACTCGGACCGGCGGGCCTCCAGCGACTTGTTCTCGGCCTCCAGCCGCGCCACCTCCTCGGCCTGCCGCTGCGGCCTCCCGGCGCTTGAGCTGGAGTTCGCGGGCGAGCGCGGCGTTGAGCTGGCCGCCGAGATTGGAGAGCTGGACCTCCATGTCGCCCGGTCTTCGCCTCCTGCGCGTCCAGAAGCTCCTGAAGCCCGGCGAGCTGGTTGCGCAGCGACCGGGCCTGGGCGTTCAGGAGCGCGACCCGGCGGGCCTCGTCGGCGGTGGCGCGCTGCTCCTCCGAGAGCTGCGTTCGGCGGCGGCCAGCAGCGCCTCGCGCTCGGTGAGGGTCTCGCGGGCGGCGGCCAGCTCCTCCTCCGTCGCGTCCATGCCGGCGGCGAGCGTCGTCGCGGGCGGCCTCGGCGGCGGCCAGCAGGGTCAGCGTCTCCTCCGCCCGCTTGCGCTGCTCCTCGAGGGCCAGCTCCATGGCGGTGAGCTCGTCCTGGGAGTTCTCCAGCCGCTCGCGCAGGGCCTGGGCGGCGGCGGCCTCGGCGCGCGGGCCTTCTCCTCCTCCGTCAGGTCCTGCTGGAGGGCGGCGAGGAGCTTGTCCTTCTCCTCCACCGTCACCTGCAGCTGGAGCAGCTCGGTCCGCGCCTCCTCGCGGGGGCTTCCAGCGCCTCGCGCGCGGCCTGCGCCTCGTCGGCCTCCTCGCTCAGCGAGGCGAGGCGGGTCTCTCGCTCATCCAGCGTCTCCTCGGCCTCCACGAGGCGGGCCTGGGCGGCCTCCGCCTCCCGGTTGCGCTCCGCGAGGGTCTGCATGAGGTCGGCGAGGAGGCGTCCTTGTCCGAGGTCCGGGTGCGCAGGTCGGCGACCAGCGCCTGCAACGCCTCGCCGCCGGGCGGCGGCGAGGCGGGCCTGCTCGCGCCTGCGCGTCGATCTCGTCGCGCAGGCGGGCGAGGCTGAGCTGCATGGCCTCCCTCGGAAATCGCGCTGGGCCTGCGGCCTCCTCCAGCTCGGCGATGGTGGCGCGGGCCTCGCTCAGGTCCTGCTCGGCGTCGTCGGCGCGGGCGGTCTCGGCGTCGCGTTGCGCGGCCTCGGTCTCCTCCACCCGGACGGTCAGCCCGCCGATGCGGTCGCGCGCCTGCGCCGAGGTCCGACATGAGGGCGGCGACCGCGATCCTCGAACTCGGCGTTGCGGGCCTGCGCCGCGTCGCGCTCGTCGCGCAGCGACGCGGCCAGCGCCGAGAGCGCGGTGCACCTCGGCGTTGCGGCCCTCCAGCGCGGCGGTCAGCGAGCCCGCCTCCGCCTCCAGCCCCTCGCGCGCGTCGCGCTCCGTCGACAGGACCTGAGCCACCTCGCCGAGCTGGCGGGTGAGGTTGTCGAGTTCCTGGTCCTTGCCGGACTACCAGATCGCGCAGCACGAACTGGATCACCATGAAGATCGACAGCACGAAGATCAGCACCAGCAGCAGCGCGGTCATCACGTCCACGAAGCCGGGCCAGACGATTGCCCTCGAACGCGCTGGTGCGGCGTCGCAGCGCCATGTCAGCGGCCCCGGTCGTGGGGTCCGGGCTCGCCCAGCACGGCGCGGGTCAGGCGGGCGAGGTCCATGCGAATCTCGGCCGTCGACTCCTGCCGGCCGGCCGAGACCTCCTCCAGCAGGCGCGCCATCTGGAGGTCGAGCGAGCGCAGGCGCTGGCGGCCTTCGTCGCTCTCCTCCTTCTCCTGCGCCTTCTCCAGCAGGCTCGCGGCGCGCTCCTGCGCCGCGGCGATGCGGTCGAGGCGGCGCAGCGTCTCCTCCGGCTCGGCGGTCTTCGCGGCAGGGGCGGCGGCGCGGAGCCTCCCGGTCCTCCTCCAGGCGCGGACAGGCGGGAAAGGCCGTTGCCAGCGCCTCCAGCCGGGCGTCGGCCCTGGACTCGACGGTCCTCGGCGTCGCGCAGGGCGACGACGAGGGACCTCGATCTGCTCCGCGTTGCGCTCAGCATGTCGGCGGCGTAGGCGCCGGACGCCGCGTCGTCTCCGCCCGCGGGGCCGATGCGGGTGATGGAGGAAAGCCATTCCTCCAGCTCCCGGTAGAAGCGGTTCTGGCCGTGGCCGGCGAAGAGGTCCAGCAGGCCCACCACAAGCGACCCGGCGAGACCCAGCAGCGAGGAGGCGAAGGCCGTCGCCATGCCGTCGAGCTGGGAGTTCAGCCCCTCCATGAGCTGGGAAAACGCGCCGAGCGGGTCGCTCCTCCTCCGGCGCGCCAAGGCCGCGCATGGTCTCCACGATGCCGGGGACCACGTTGGACAGGCCCCAGAAGGTGCCCAGCAGGCCGATCAGGATCAGGAGTTGGCCGATATAGCGGGTGATGTCGCGATGCTCGTCGAGCCGGGTCGCCACCGTGTCGAGCATCGAGCGCGAGGTGGTCGGGTTCAGCGCCGCCCGCGCCCGCCGGTCGCGCAGCAGCGAGGCGAGCGAGGTCAGCAGCCGCGGCGGGTCGACGAACTCATGCCCGGGGCGGTCGATGGCGAAGCCTTCGAGCCAGCGACACCGCGGCGATCAGCGAAGTGACCTGCCAGAAGCAGGCCAGCACGCCGATCAGGAACACCGCGAGGATGAAGCCGTTGAGCCAGAGGTTGGCGTTGAACACCGCCGGAGATCGGGCCGTAGAGGAACGCCACGCCGACGACGACCAGGACCAGGACGACGATCATCAGCACGATCTGGCGCACGGGCTGCGAGAACTCGATCCGCCGGTCCTGGACGATGGCCATGCGCGCGCGCCTCGCCCTTGCCGGCTGCTGACCGTGCGTAGCGGGCGGGAACCGGGCTGGGAAGCGCAGGGGGCCGCGTCCGCGCAGGGGGGCGCGGGGCGCTGGCGGGGTTCGTCGCGCCGCCCCGGTCTTCACGCGCTCGCCCGGGGTCCCGCCCACGCGCGCCCGCAGGGCGCCTGCGAACGTTCTGGAGGGGATGCGCGGCGGTGCGGAGGGGCCCGCGGCACCCCGGCGGCGTCAGTGGCGCAGAAGGTCGGCGAAGCGGAGGAAGACCTCGGCGTTGGCGGCTATGATGTCGCCGGTGTCGAAGGGCGCAGCCTCCTTGTCCGACAGCGCCTCCGTGAAGCCGCCGGCCTCGCGCACCATCAGAAGGCCCGCGGCCATGTCCCAAGGCTTCAGCCCGCGTTCCCAGTAGCCGTCGTAGCGGCCGGCCGCGACCCAGGCGAGGTCCAGCGCCGCGGCGCCGAAGCGGCGCACGCCGGCGCAGCGGGGCATGAGGCGGGAGAGGTCGGTCAGCGTCTCCGGCAGGCCCTGGTGCCGGCGAAGGGGATGCCGGTGGCGAACAGCATCTCGGTCATGTCGCGGCGCGACGACACTCGCAGGCGGTTGTCGTTGAGCCAGGCGCCGCCGCCCTTCTCGGCCACGAAGATCTCGTCCTTGGCGGCGTCGAGCACCACGCCGCCACGATCTCCCCCTTGTGCTCCAGCGCGATGGAGATCGCCCAGTGGGGCAGGCCGTGCAGGAAGTTGGTGGTGCCGTCCAGCGGGTCGACGATCCAGCGACGGGTCTGGTCGGAGCCCTTCTCCTCGCCCCCCTCCTCGGCCATCCAGCCGTAGTTGGGGCGGGCGCCCATCAGCTCTTCCTTCAGGGTCGCCTCCGCCTTCAGGTCGGCGCGGGAGACGAAGTCGGCGGCGCCCTTGCGCGAGACCTGCAGGTTCTCGACCTCGCCGAAATCGCGCAGCAGGCCGCGGGCCGCCTTGCGGGCGGCCTTGATCATGACGTTGAGGTTGGCGGAGCCCATTGCGGACATGAATTCTCCCTGCCCGGCGGGCGAGCCGGTTCAGGCGCGCGCGGGCTTCAGCTCGGTCTCGACGAAGCGAAGCTCGCCCTCGCCCGCGTTGATCACGTCATGGGCGACGCCGGCCTCGCGGTAATAGGACTTCCCGGCGGTCATCTGGACGCGGGTGGTGTTCCCCGCCTCGTCCACGATGTCCACGGGCTGCGAAGTCACGGGCACGATGACGTAGGCCATCTCGTGCCGGTGCCAGCCGGTGGCGGCGCCCGGGGCGAACACCCACTCGGTCACCTTCACCGCGTCGTTGTCGACCATGACGGTGGCGGTCGCTTCGGGCCGGGCCATCAGGCGCGCTCGACGTATTCGAAGGTCTCGGTGTTGACCACGATCTGCTCGCCGGTCCCGACGAAGGGGGGCACCATCACCCGCACGCCGTTGTCGAGGGTGGCGGGCTTGTAGGAGTTGGCGGCGGTCTGGCCCTTCACCACCGGCTCGGTCTCCTCGATCGTGCAGGTGACCTTCTCCGGCAGGGTGACGGTCAGCGCCTCCTCGTCGTGGTATTCGACGGTGGCGGTCATGCCGTCCTGGAGGAACGGGCGGCGGTCGCCCAGCAGGTCGGCCGGCAGGGCGATCTGCTCATAGGTCTCGCTATCCATGAAGGTCAGCATTCCGTCGGTCTCGAACAGGAACTGCTGGTCCTTCTGCTCGAGCCGCACGCGCTCCACCTTGTCGGCGGAGCGGAAGCGCTCGTTCAGCTTGGTGCCGTTGCGGAGGTTCTTCAGCTCCACCTGCGCGAAGGCGCCGCCCTTGCCCGGCTTCACATGGGCCGTCTTCACCGCCACCCATAGACCGCCGTCATGCTCGATGATGTTGCCCGGGCGGATTTCGTTGCCGTTGATCTTCATGGAGCGTCCTGCTTGGGCCCGAAACCGGTAAACCGCCCCCGGAGGGCCGGGCGCGGGAGTCGGGGCGGGGTATAGCCGCGCGGGATCGGGCTGGCAAGGGCGGCGGGAGGGTCGAGGCGTGTGGATTCATGTTTCATTATTCAAGCTTAACATACTGTAAATAATCGTTTTTTCCGAAAGCGCAATTGACGCCAGGGAGCGACTCGGGCATCAAGACCGCGGGTAGCGATGGGTCGGGGCGATGGTCCCTTGGGAGGAGACGATGCGTCTCTCGGCCCCTCTGCTCGTCATATCGGCGGCGCTCGCCGCTGTCTGGGCGCAGGCCTCGCTGCCTCCGGCCCAGGACCCCTACAATCATCCCGATCTCGCGCCTGCCGCGGCCTCGGACGGGCTGTCGGCCCGTCTGTCGGAGCTGGGCGCGCCGCCCGCCGGGCCGGTTGCGGCCGCCGAGGGGCAGGACGGCGTCTGGCGCTTGCGCGGACGCACACCCCTGCGGGAGGGCGCGCTCGCCGGCTGGCCCGCGCCCCTCTACGCCGAGGCGCGGCGGACCTGCGACGAAGGGCTCGGCCGCCCCGGCTGCTGGACGGTGACGCTGCTGGAAATCGACGGCGCCGCCGCGGCCCTGCCCGCGGAGGGCGGGCGTTGATCGGCTCGGGGGCCGCCGCGGCGGCGCGTCTCGCGGCTCGACTGCCTACCGCGCGCGGCGCGGGGGCGGAGGAAGTGCTCGGCCGCCTGACCGGCCGAGGGCGCCGCGCCTGGACGGCGGCGTTCCTCAACGCCCATGCCCTGAACCTGTGCGCCGCGGATGCGGAGGCGGAGGCGGACTTCGCCGCCGCGGACCTGCTGCTGCGCGACGGGGTCGGGGTGGCGATCCTGATGAAGCTCGCGGGGCGCGACCCGGGGCGGAACCTGAACGGAACGGACCTGATCCCGCGGCTCGCCTGCGCGCCAGGGATGCGGGTCGCGATCTACGGCGGCCGGCCCGGGGTGGCCGAGGCGGCCGCCATGCGCCTGCGCGGCATGGGCGCCGAGGTGGTGGCGGCGCGCCACGGCTACCACCCGCTCGAGGCCTATGAGGCATGGCTCCAGACCGACGCGGGGCCCGAGACCCGCGGCGGCAAGGGCGCGACGCTGGTGATCCTGGGGATGGGCGCGCCGCGGCAGGAGCATCTGGCCCGCCGCCTGCGCGCCTGCGCACCCTCCCCGGTGGGGATCCTGTGCGGCGGCGGGGTGCTGGACTTCCTCGCCGGGCGCGCCACCCGGGCGCCGCGCTGGATGCGCCGGGCGGGGCTGGAATGGCTGTTCCGCTGGGGGCGGGAGCCGCGACGCCTGTTCCTGCGCTATCTGGTGGGCAACCCGCTGTTCCTGCTGCGCGCCCTGCCCGCGGCCGCCCTCATGCGCCGGATTGAGGTGGAAGCGCCGGAGCGGATCGAGCCCGAGGCGGAGGCCGTTCGCCCTCGCCGCCGCGCCATGGCCGCCTGACGAAGCTGCGGGTCGGACACCGGAACGGGCGGTGGGCTTCTAAGCCTAACTTCATCGCGCCGCCCCGCGACCTCGCGTCCGGAAATCGCGGGGCGGGGCCCCTCGTCTCCCGTCGGGCGGAGGCGCGGCGCGGAAGTTCCGCTTCTGGCTGCGGAGCCGCCCGCCGAGCCCTGCAACCGGAGCGGCCGGTGGCTGGGGGCCGTGGAAGGCCCGGGCGGGGCAACCGTCTGCTCTTGTCCCGCCGCCTCGATGGACGGAGACGGCGGCCACGGACGCCACGGCGGCAAGCCGCGGCGGGCGGACGGAAGGCCAGAGGCGAGACCTCCGCGCCGCGGTCTTCCTCCAACGGGAGGCGCCTGCCAAGGCGTCGACGGGCGGGACCGCCGCCCGGCTCAGGCCGGCAGCGGCCGCCAGGCCCGGACCGGCGCCGCCGCGGGCATGGCCGCGCAAAGGCCGGCGAGCACCGCGTGGACGTTCATCTGCATCAGCTGGTTCGACTCGAAGAGCGACCACATCAAGTGGGCCATCACGATCGCCCCGAGCGCCGCCGCCCCTCCGGCCGCCTCGCGCGCCGCCCCCCGAGCCGCCCCTCCGGCGGACGAAGCGCCGAGGCCGCCCGCCCCGCAACCTGCGCCCAGTGGCAGAGCCAGAGCGTCAGCCCCGCCGCGCCCCCCAGCAGCAGCGCCGTCAGCCAGCCGTTATGCGCCCCGCGAGCGTTCCAGCCGAGCTCGCCGCGCACCGCCTCCGCCGCCTCTCCGGTCCAGAAGCCGCCGAAGCCGTGCCCCGTGAGGGGGCGCGCCTCCACGAAGGGCCAGAGGGCGGACCAGAGCGTCGTGCGCCCGTTGAAGGTCGCGTCCTCGCCCAGCGCCGAAAGCGCCGCCGGCAGGGCGGCCGCGAGCATGGCCGCCCCTGCCGCCGCGCCGAGCGCGGTCGCCGCCCCGCCGAACCGCGCGCCCGCGAGGCCGAGCCAAGCCGTCGCAAGCCCCAGGACCAACCCGACCTGGAGGAGCGCGATGGAAGACCGCGCCGCCAAGACCCCTGCCAGCAGCGCCGCCGCGCCGAGCATCAGCCGCCGCCGGTCCGGCCTCGCCAGCGCCTCGAACAGCATCGCGGCGAACCCGTAGCTGAGGACCATGGCCAGGTGGTTCTTCTCGCCGTAGATCCCGCGCAGGGCGCCCGCGTTCACCTGCTGCCCGAACGCATATTGGGGCGAGACCACCGCCATCGCCAGCGAGGCCCCGAGCGCCAGCAGCGCCGCCCGCCCCAGCGCCTGCGCGGCGCCGAGCGGCCCCAGCCGCCGCCCCGCCGCCATCCCGAAGGCCAGCAGCAGCACGAACTGGGCGAAGGCGAAGACGGCGTCGAGCGGCCGCGCGCTCCAGAGGCAGCTCGCCCCGAACCAGGCGAGGGCCACCGGCAGCGCGGCGCAGCGGGCGAGGGCGCCCAGCGCCTCCGCCCGCCACAGCCAGAGCAGCGCCGGCCATGAGGGGATAGAGCAGCGCCCACCCGATCCGGCGGGCGTGGGCTGCAGCCTCCAGATCCGCGGCGTAGTCGTCCGGCCCGCGCGCGAGAAGCGCATGCACCGGGTCCGTCGCCGCAAATATAAGGAGCGCCAGCAGCCAGACCGCGCCGGCGCTAGGCCGCATGACGGGTCCCCGGCCGCGGCACGGCGCGCGCGGGGGCGCCCTTGGCGAGCGATCCCGGCGGGACTGGCGACAGCAGCGTGGAATGGGAGGCAAGCACCGATCCCGCCCCGAGCCGCGCCCAAACCAGCGAATACGGCCCCACGAAGCAGTCGTCCTCGATCACGCCGACGGACTTGGGCCGCGGATCGCCCGGCTCCCGCAGGTCGCCGATGCCGACCCCGTGCGCCAGCGTCGCCCGCGCCCCGATCTTCGCGCAGGGCAGCGCCACCACGCCGAAGCCATGCAGGATGCGGCAGCCGGGCCCGATCTCGGCCTGCCAGGCGAGCTCCATGGAGGCGGAGAGACAGGTCGAACGGTGCCAGCCGGCCGCCAGCAGCCCGAGGGGCAGCCGCCGCAGCCGCGACGCGCGCAGCAGGCGGTAGGACACGAGGCAACGGAAGGTCTTGTGCAGAAGCGCGTCGCGCAGGATGCGCGCGAGGCCGGCGGGGGGACGGCCTCGCTCCTGCGTCAGGCGCGCATGGTCGGCGCGGATCGCCTCGGCCAGCGTGACGTCCTCGGGTCCGGTCAGCATCCCGTTCTCCCCAAAGGCGCGCGGGAGGCGTTGAGGACGAACCGAACGAGCCCGCCCAGCAGCGCAGCCCCCGCCGCCCCAGCTGCGCCGTACTGCATGATGAGGGGCGCCGCGGCGCCCAGCGTGGCCGCGCCGCCCCAGAGCTGGGTCGCCGTCTCGACCCGCCCGCGGCCCTGGGCGACCAGCGCGGCGCCGAGGGGCGCGTCCACCGCCTGCACCGCCGCCGCCGCCGCCAGAAGCGCAAGCGGGATCGCGGCGGCGGAGAGGCCGGGGCGCAGCGCCTCGGCCATTCCGGGCGCGAGCATGAGCGTCAGCGCGGGCAGCCCGCCGGCCGCCAGCGCCGCGGCGCCTCCTGCGGTCGCCGCCACCCGGACGGCTGCGCGGGCGGCGGCGAGGTCTCCGCGCCACACGGCCGCCGAAAGCCGCGGCCCGCAGGCGCCGGAGACGCCGGTGGTCGCCACCAGCGCCGCCTGCGCCACGAGCCAGGCGAGCCCGTAGGCGCCTGTCTCGGATGCCGGCGCCCAAAGCGGCAGCATCAGGAACGGCCCCAGCAGCACCAGCCCCCGCGCGCCCAGCGAGACGGCCAGAGGCGCGGCCTCCAGCAGCCACTCGCGCGCCTGCGCCATCCGTGGCGGCGGGGAGGCGCGCCGGAGCGCCGCCCCCTGCCCGACCGCCGCGGCGGTGAGGACGAGGGCGAAGATCGCCGCCGCGCCCTCGGCCCCTGCCGGCAGGCCCAGCGCCCCGCCGGCCGCGAAGGCCGCGGCGGCGACGAGCGAGGCGAGGCCGAGCGGCAGGTAGGCCAGCACCGGCCGCTCCAGCGCCCGCGCCGCCTGCGCCCCGAAGAAAAGCGCGCCCGAAGCGGGGGCGCCCGCGATCATCCAGCGCGCCGCAGGGTCGAGCCCCGGCCAGAGCCATGCCGCCGCCCCCGCCGGCAGGGCGGACGCCGCCGCCGCCGCAAAGCCGAGCGCCGCGTGCCCGGCCGCGAGATCCGCCCGCCCCGCAGCCGCATATTGCGGCGCGCGGCGCATCACCGTGACCGCGAGCCCCAGCGTGGCGAGCGGCGCGAGGAAGGTCAGCAGCGCCCGCCCATGCGCGAAGGCGCCGAACTGGTCGAGCGGCAGCAGCGCCGCGAAGGCCGCCATCCCGAGCAGCGCCAGCCCGCGCCCCACGGCGGCAAGCGCGACCCCGGCCGCGAGGCGCCGGAGCCAGCCGTCCGTGGACGGGGCGAGAGCCGCCGCGGTCATGCGCGCGCCATCCGCAGAATGCGCCCGCGCATGTCGCGCGATCTCAGCGCCCGTCCGCCGTAGTAGCCGCCCGCCCGAAACGTCAGGCGCAGGAGACGGCCGAGGCCGAGGCTTCCGGCCCGCGGCGCCGGGAAGGCCCCGGCTTCCGCCCCCAGCGCAAGGCGCGCCACCGCGATCTCGGCCCAGCTCAGCGGCCCGCCGGGGGACGAGGCGTTGGAGGGGAGCGCGGAGGGCGCCGCCTCGAAGGCCGGAACGCCGAGAAAGGCGGCGAGCTCCGAAAGAGTCTCCTGCGGGTCCGCCAGCAGATCCTCGTAGCGCAACAGGTGCACCTGCGCCGGCAGCCGGGCCATGAGCCTGCGGCACGCGCGCATCGCCCCCGCCCAGGCGCGGGCCTGGAGCGCGGGGTGATAGCGCGCCCGCTCCTCGCCCCAGTGGGCCGGCAGGTTCCGGTAGGAACGCAGCACCGCCCAGGGGTCGCGCATCACGAAGACGAAGCGGGCGCGGGGGAAGGCGGCGAGGATTTCCTCGGCGCGCGCATGGTCGGGGGGCGTGTTCCAGCCCCAGAGGGCGCAGCCCCCGGCCTCCGCGGCGCCGTGGAGCATCGCGCCCCACAGCTCCGCCCAGTCCCGGCCGCGGGCTGCGGCTGCGGCGGCGCGCTGCGTCCCCGACAGGCGGGCCGAGCGGTGGATGGGGGCCTGATCCTCGCCCGCCCAGCCTCGCGCCTCGATCCGCTCGAGGGCGGCGGCGCGGAAGTCGTCGAGGTCCGGCAGATCCTCGGCCATCTGGGCGGCGTAGGCGTCGTTCACCACGAAGCCGCCCGCGAAGCGGTTGAGGATCAGCGCCGCGAGGCTCGACCCGCTGCGCGCCTGTCCCACCAGGACCACCGGCGCGGCGGGGTCGAGCCTAGTCCTCGAAATATTCGCTGAAACGGCCATAGCGCCCCCCGCCTCTGCGGCCCGGCCGGGGATCGGCCCGGCCCGGCGTCCCCGACAGCACAAGGCCGGCGGCCTGGACGCCGGCCTCCTCAAGCGTGCGCGCCGCGGCGCGAAGATCCTCGCGCCGCGTCTCGCCCCAGCGCAGCAGCAGCGCCACCCGGTCCGCGGACGCGGCCAGCAGGCGCCCGTCCGCCACCGCCAGCAACGGCGGCGTGTCGATCACCACCACCTCGAACTGGTCGCGCAGCGACTCGAGCAGGACGGCGAATTCCGGTCCCGCCAGCAGCTCGGCCCGGCGGGCGGGCGCGGCCTCCGAGGGCAGCACCGTCAGGCCGGAGGCCGGATCGCGCCACAGCACCTCGTCCAGCGTCGCCTCGCCTTCCAGCGCGGCCAGAAGGTCCGCGGCGCCGGAGAGTCCGTAGCGATGCGCCTGCGCCGGATTGCGGATGTCCGCGTCCACCAGCACCGTGCGTCGCCCCAGCCGCGCGCAGCTCTCGGCCAGCATGGCGCAGGCCGAGGACTTGCCCTCCCCCGCACCGGCCGAGGTCACCGCGATCACCGTGCACTCCTCGTTCCGCGTGCGCGGCAGGAGGGCGATGCGCAGGTCCCGCACCCCTTCGGCGAGCCGCGAGCCGGGGCGCTTGCGGACGAATCCCGGCAGGTCGGGCCGCCAGCCCCGCAGCCGCGGCAACGCGGCCAGGACCGGAAGCCCCGCGTCCCGCTCCGCCGACTCCACCGAATGATGCACGCCCCAGAACGACTCGCGCACGAAGGCCGCCGCGCCGCCCAGCGCAAGGCCCCCGCAAAGCGCGAAGGCGAGCACCAGGTCGCGGTTGGGCGCGGTGGGGCGCAGGGGGGCCGCGGCCTCGGCGATCAGGCGGGCGTCGGGACGCTCCAGCCCCGACAGCGCGCGGGTCTCCTTCAGGCGGGTGAGCACGGACTGGTGGAGGGCGGCGAGGGCGCTCGCCTCCCGTTCCGTCTGACGCAGGGCGATGTCCTCGCGGCTCTGGGCCTCGGCCTGGACCTCCAGCTCGGACAGCGACCGGGCGAGCGCGTCGGCGCGGGTTCGGGCGCGGGCGCGCGCCGCCTCGGATGCGCCCTCGGCGGCCAGCGCCGCACGCTCGGACGCGAGCGCGGCGCCCAGTTCGGCCAGCCTGCGCCGCGTCGCGGAAAGGGCGCCGGCATGATCGGTCGCAAGCCGCGCCCGCTGCGCCTCGGCCGAGGCTTCGGCCGCCTCCAGCCGCTCGGCCACATCCGACAGACGCTCTGTCAACCACACGGCCGCACGCTCCGTCGCCTCGAACTTCGCCTCGAGCTGGTCGAGGATGTACTGGTCCGCGACGGCGTTGGCGATCAGCGCGGCCTTGTCGGAATCGCTGCTCTCCATGCGGATGGCGACCACGCGGCTCACGTCCTGCTGCATCACCGTCAGGCGGTCCCGCAGCGCGGCCACGGCGCGGCGGCGCGGGTCCGGTCCGGCCTCCTCCGCCCCGCCGCCGGGGGCCCAGCCCAGCCGGTCGCGCAGCGCTTCCGCCAGCCCCGGCGCCGCCTGCCCGAGCCGCGCGGCCAGCGACGTCCCCTCGGACAGCGCGCCGAATTCGGGATCCTGGTCCAGCCGCAGCTTGTCCGCGACGCGCGCCAGAAGCTGCTGGGACTGCACCAGGCGGATTTCGGATTGCACGGCCTGCGAGTCCATGGCGGGAGCGGGCAGGACCTCGTCAATCTCCACCACGCGCGGCGCCCGCCCCTCCAGCAGCACCTCCGCCTGGGCGATGAACCGCACCGGAAGCGCCGAGAGCGCGAGGGCCGCGAGCGCGACGCAGGCCGCCGCGATGACCGCGATCATCCTCTTGCGGCGCCAGAGCACCGACACCAGCTCCGCCGCCGCGGGCGGGGGCGGCGTCGCCGCGCTCTCGGCGTTGAGGAAGGCGCTGCGGGGGCTCGGGGCGGTCATGCTCTCTCCCTGCGCGGGGCCTGGCCGCCCGACACAGGGTTAACGCTAGGAGCGTCGTCGTTAAGAAACGGTAAGCGCGAATGGCGGAGGGCGGCCGGATCGCTCCGGCCGCCCTCGTTTGATCCGACCCGCCGGGCTCAGGCGGCGCGGCGTCGGGCGCGCACCAGGCCGAACAGACCCAGCCCTCCGGCCAGCAGCGGCAGCGCCGCCGGGACGGGCACCGCGTTCACCACAATGTCGATGCTGGCCGAGGCGACCTCGGTCGCGCCGTCGAAGGCGGCGAGCGTGATGGTGTAGACGCCCGGGACGGACGGATCGAACCCGGAAAGCCCCGAGAGGAACACCTCGTCGCTCGCCTCGTTGAAGAACTCGTAGTTCCACGAATTCTGGACGAGATTGTTGGTCCCCAGGAACGTGGCGTACTCGGTTTCGTCGGCCGCATTCACGCCGGCGCCCTGTCCGGTGGAGTTCGTGCCGAAGGCGTGATCGAAATACGGCTGGTTGATGGGATTGAACGAGGCGGGGTCGAACGCCGCGCCGGGATCGGTGTCCAGCGACAGCAGGAACGTCAGGCCCGAGTCGCCGACGGTCGCGCCATTGCCGTTGTAGTCGGTGTTGATCGACCAGTCGAAGCTCCAGACCGGGGTGGTCGGAGAGTTCGGGTCGAAGCCGAAGCCCCCCGGCGCCGCGCCGGCGTTGAAGGAGTACCGCCCGTCCCCGCTGGAGTTGAAGATGTTGCGGGGAGTGTTCGTCGGATCGAAGCGCAGCTTGCCGCGCAGGCCGATCTCGACGCCCGCGATCTCGTTCCGGTCGACCGTGAACGAGCCGTTGGTCACGCCGGAGCCGACGATGACGTTGCCGGTGACATCCTGATCGAACGTGGTCACGGCCTGTGCCGATCCGGCCGCAAAAATCGCGGCCGAGGCGAATGCAAATAGTCTCATGAGATCCCCAAGGGTTCGACACGCGCTGTACAAGCGCACGGACTGGACGCAGTCGAACAAGGCGGGGCTTGCGCCTCACCTTGGACGCAATCCTGAACGAAACCTGTCGCCACGTCAAACCTCGCGGGCCGCGCCCTCCGCCCGGCGCCGGTCCCTCGCGCGGCGGCTCCACATGTTCAGCCCTTCGACCAGGACGGAAAAACCCATGGCCGCGTAGACGTAGCCCTTGGGGACGTGGAACCCGAAGCCCTCGGCGATCAGGGTCATGCCGATCATCAGCAGGAACCCCAGGGCCAGCATCACGATGGTGGGATTGCGCTCCACGAACCGCGCGAGCGGACCGGAGGCGACCAGCATCGCCATCACCGCCACGATCACCGCGACGATCATGATCGGCAGGTGATCGGTCATCCCCACGGCGGTGACGATGGAATCGAGCGAGAACACGATGTCCAGCAGCACGATCTGCACGACCGCCGACGCCAATCCCACGGTGGCCGGGTGTCCCCTCAGAATATCGCCTGACGGGTCCGGATCCACCTGTGCGTGGATCTCATGGGTCGACTTCCACACGAGGAACAGCCCGCCCCCGAGCATGATGAGGTCGCGCCACGAGAACTCGACCCCCGCGACCGCGAACACGGGATAGGTCAGCCCGACGATCCAAGCGATGCCCGCAAGCAGCCCCAGACGCATGATCAGCGCGAGCAGGATGCCGATGCGGCGGGCGCGGCCGCGGGTCTCGGGCGGGAGCTTGTTGGTCAGGATCGAGATGAAGATGAGGTTGTCGATCCCCAGCACCACTTCCATGAGGATCAGGGTCGCGAGCGCGATCCAGGCCTCGGGGCTGGCGATGAGGGCGGCGAGTTCAGTCATGGTCGCGTCCGCAGGGGCTGGGGCCGCGGTCAGGTAGGGCGGGCGCGGCGCCGGCGCCAGCCCGTCGCGCCCGTGCGTGCAGGATGCCCGGATCAGGTCGAGCATTCAGGGCCAGCCGGCCGCGGCCGCAGGCGTTCTCGCCGTTTCCCCGGGTTCTCCCGCCCGTCGGCTTCGCCCCCGCTGCGCGGGGCCTCGCCTCCCGTTTGGGCAAGGCGCCCTGCGGGCGGGCTTGCGCAGACGGCGCGGGACGCGCCTTTCCCGCGACACGTGCGAAGGCCAGGACCCCGAGGGTCGGGCGGCAGGGCGCGGGAAGCCGCGGCGCGCTGAACCGAACCGCCGCCTCTGGACGCCCGGCCGCTAACGTGATGCGCTGCAGGCCGGCAGTCAGCGAGGGACGAGGCGCATGAGCATCAACGCGGGGATCACCCACCGGACGACCTATCGCTACGACAAGCCCATCTCCATGGGAGCGCAGGTGGTCCGGCTTCGTCCCGCGCCGCATTCCCGCACGAAGATCCTCGCCTATTCTCAGAAGATCAGCCCCGAGCCGCACTTCATCAACTGGCAGCAGGACCCGTTCGGCAACTGGCTGGCGCGGCTGGTGTTCCCGGAGAAGGTGGACCACTTCCAGGTGGAGGTGGACCTGGTGGCCGACCTCGCCGCCGTGAACCCCTTCGACTTCTTCGTGGAGGATCATGCCCAGTCCTTCCCGTTCGAATACTCCGAGGACGACCGCAAGGATCTGGCGCCGTATCTGGAGACCGGCCCCCAGGGCCCGAAATTCGAGGCGATCCTCCAGACCCTCCCGGAGCGGGAGGAGCACACCGTCGATTTCCTGGTGGCCGCCAACCAGATCGTGCAGAACGCCGTGGCCTACCTCGTGCGCATGGAGCCCGGCGTGCAGACGCCGGAGGAGACGCTGGAGGCCGGCTCCGGCTCCTGCCGCGACAGCGCCTGGCTGCTGGTGCACCTGATGCGCCGGCGCGGCCTCGCGGCGCGGTTCGTGTCGGGCTACCTGATCCAGCTCACGCCGGACGTGAAATCGGTGGACGGGCCGTCGGGCCCCGACGCGGACTTCACCGACCTGCACGCCTGGGCCGAGGTCTTCGTGCCCGGCGCCGGCTGGATCGGCCTCGACGCCACATCGGGCCTGCTGGCGTCCGAGGGGCACATCCCGCTGGCCGCCACCCCCTCGCCGCGTTCCGCCGCGCCGATCAACGGGGGGCATGAGCCGGCCGAGGTGACTTTCGACTTCCACATGGAGATCCGCCGCGTCCGCGAGGAGCCGCGCGTCACCCACCCCTTCACCGACGCCGCCTGGGCCGAGATCGACGACGCCGGCCAGGAGGTCGACCGCCGCCTGGAAGCCGCCAACGTCCACCTCACCATGGGCGGCGAGCCCACCTTCGTGGCCGAGGGCGACCGCGACGCGCCCGAATGGAACGAGGCCGCCGTCGGCCCCACCAAGCGCCTCTACGCCGACCGGCTGATCCGCCGCCTACAGACCCGCTTCGCGCCGCAGGGGCTGATCCACCACGGCCAGGGCAAGTGGTATCCGGGCGAACAGCTGCCCCGCTGGGCCTTCGGCCTCTACTGGCGCAAGGACGGCGAGCCGCTGTGGCTCAAGCCCGACCTCATCGCCCCCGAATCCGCCTCCGGCGCCCGCTTCGCCGAGGCGCAGCGCTTCACCGAGGCGCTGGCCGAGGCGCTGGACCTCTCCCCCGACCACGCCGACCAGGCCTTCGAGGATCCGGGCCCGTTCCTCCTCAAGGAGGCCGAGCTGCCCGAAAACCTCGACCCCGTGGACAACAAGCTCGACGACCCGATGGAGCGTCAGCGCCTCGCGAAGGTCTTCGAGCGGGGGCTGGGCCAGCCCACCTGCATGGTCCTTCCCGTACAGGCGCAACAGGCGCGCTCGTCCGGCCCCCGCCGCTTCCGCTGGGCTACCGAGAAGTGGCGGACCCGGCGCGGACGGTTGTTCCTCGCCCCGGGCGATTCCGCCGCCGGCTACCGCCTGCCGCTGTCGTCGCTCGCCTGGCTGCGGGAGGTGGACCGCCCGTTCCCGACGCCGCTCGACCCCTTCGCCAACCGCGCGCCGCTGGCGCGGCGGACCGCGATGCAGGGCCGCCCCGCAGCGCCCGGCCACGCCGCCCCGGGCGTCACCCCCATGCCCATCGCCGGGGAGCTTCACCCCGAAGCCGCCCGCAACGTGATGCAGGAGCCCGACCCCGGCATCGCCATCTTCGCCGACGTGGTCCGCACCGCCGTGGCAGTGGAGCCGCGCGACGGGCGCCTGCACGTGTTCCTGCCGCCGCTGCCCTCGGCCGACGCCTTCGTGGACCTCGTCGCCGCCATCGAGGAGGCGGCCGAGGCCACCGGCCTGCCCGTGCAGCTGGAGGGCTACTCGCCCCCCTCCGACCACCGCCTGCAGGTCATCAAGGTCACCCCGGACCCTGGCGTGATCGAGGTCAACGTCCAGCCCGCCGAGACCTGGGAGGAAGCCGTCGCCATCTCAACCGGCCTCTACGAGGACGCGCGCCACGTGGGCCTCGCCACCACCAAGTTCCTCTATGACGGCCGCCAGACCGGGTCGGGCGGAGGCAACCACATCGTCGTCGGCGGCGCGACGCCCGAGGTCTCGCCCTTCCTGCGCCGGCCGGACCTGCTGTCCTCCATCGTGCGCTACTGGCAGCTGCACCCGTCGCTGTCGTTCCTGTTCTCCGGGCAGTTCGTGGGGCCAACCAGCCAGGCGCCGCGGATGGACGAGGCGCGGGACGACATCCTCTACGAGCTGGAGATCGCGCTGGAGCAGGCGCCGAAGCCCGGTCAGCAGATGCCGCTGTGGCTGGTGGACCGGATCTTCCGCAACCTTCTCACAGACGTCTCCGGCAACACCCACCGGGCCGAGATCTGCATCGACAAGCTCTATTCCCCGGACGGCCCGACCGGGCGCCTCGGCCTCGTGGAGTTCCGTGCCTTCGAGATGCCCCCGCACGAGCGCATGTCGCTCGCGCAATCCCTGGTCATCCGCGCCCTGATCGCCAAGTTCTGGGCCGAGCCGTTCGAGCGGCCGCTGCGCCGCTGGGGGCCGGCGCTGCATGACCGCTTCATGCTCCCCCACTTCGTCTGGGAGGATTTTCTGGAGGTGCTGGGCGACATCGAGCGCTTCCTCGACCGTCGCATCGACCCCGAGTGGTTCCGCGCCCAGTTCGAGTTCCGCTTCCCGCTGGCGGGCGACGTCCGCCATCGCGGCGTGCTGCTGGAGCTGCGTTCGGCGATCGAGCCCTGGCACGTGCTGGGCGAGACGGGGGCCATCGGCGGCACGGTGCGCTACGTGGACTCGTCGCTCGAACGCCTCCAGCTCCGCGTTGCCGGCGACCTCGAGGGCCGCTACCACGTCGCCTGCAACGGCTGGCAGGTTCCGCTGCACGAGACGGGGCGCAAGGACGAGCGGGTGGCGGGCATCCGCTACCGCGCCTGGCAGCCGGCGGAGTCCCTCCACCCCACCATCGGCGTGCACACGCCCCTGGTGTTCGACCTGTGGGACAGCCACTCCGACCGCTCGGTCGGGGGCTGCGTCCTGCACTCCGCCCATCCGGGCGGTCGGGCCTTCGACACCCAGCCGATCAACGACCTCGAGGCCGAGGGCCGCCGCCTCTCGCGGTTCGAGACCATCGGCCACACGCCTGGCCGCATGCGGCCCCTGACCCCGAGGACGAGCCCCGACCAGCCGCTGACCCTCGACCTACGCCGCCAGCGCTGAGCCCCGAGCCGGGGCCCGGCGGCCGCCAGAGGCCGGCGCCGCGCCTGCAGCGCGCCGCGGGCGCCTCGGTCCGGCCCGCGAAACGGCCGGCGCGGCGCCTTTGTCGAAGGAGGCGCCGCGTCGGGGTCTCGCCCCCGCGCCGGTTCCGCCCGCGGCGCGGGGCGGGCGTTTCGCAGGCGTGACCGTCTCCCGCCTCCGGGCGGCCGCGGCGGGTCGGCGGCCGCGCAAGCTTGGCAACCCGCGCCGCCCCCGTCATACTCCCGTCCTTGCGCCCCTCCGACGCCCCGCGGGCCCCGGCGGCCGCGTTCGCCCCAGCCGCCCGAAGGAGAGCCATGAGCCGCGCCGCCCGTCTCGAAGAGGACCTCCGCGACCTCTTCGCCCCCTACGCCCGTTCGGGCGCCCCGGACGGGCATGACGAGGCGCTGGACCTCCAGGGCCGCGTCCGGCCCCACTGGCGCGAGGTGATCTCCTGGGCCCGCCGCGCCGGGCCCGAGGGCTATGAGGCCGCCATGCAGGAGAACCGGCGCCTCCGCGTCGAATCGGGCGTGGCCTTCGACCCGACCGGGGCCGCCCCCGCGGCCGCCGCCGCCGACGCCTTCCCCGTGGTCGTCGCGCCCGAGGAATGGGCGGCCCTCTCCCGCGGGGTCGTCCAGCGCGCCCGCCTGCTGGAGGCGACGCTGCGCGACGCCTACGGCCCGCGCAACCTGCTGCGGGAGGGGCTCGCGCCTCCCGGCCTGCTCTACGGCAACCCCGACTACGCCCACTGGCGGCGCAACTGGCCCGAGGACGACCATCCCTGGCTCACCCTCTACGAGATGGACCTCGCCCGCGGCGCGGACGGGCGCTGGATCGTGCTGGCGGACCGGGTGGACGCGCCGCTGGGCGACGGCTGGCTGATCGCCAACCGGGTCGCCGCCTCGCAGTCCTTCGCGGAGCCGTTCCTCGCCTCGGGCATCCGGCGCATCGCGGGGCACTACCTCGGCCTCCAGGCGGTGCTGGAGGAGGGGATGGGGCAGGACGGGCGGCTCGCGCTGCTCTCGGGCGGGTCGAGGGATCCGCGCTACTTCTCACACGCCTATTTCGCCCGCTATGTCGGCGCCGCGCTGATCGAACCCGGGGACGTCACCGTCCGCGGAGGCCTGGCCTACGTGAAGACGGTGGAGGGGCTGAAGCCGCTCTCGGTCCTGCTGCGGGGCGTGCACGACTATCGGCTGGAGGCGCTGTTCAACCCGGCCGAGGCCGCGCCCGGCGCGCCGGCCCTGTCGCTCGCCGCCCGGTCGGGGCGGCTGCGGCTGGCGAACGGGCTCGGCGCCTCGGCCTTCGCCTACCGGGCGCTGGCGCCCTTCGCCCATGTCTTCGCGAAGCGGCTGCTGGACGAGGACCTGCTGCTTGCGGACGCGCCCTGCCTCTGGATGGGCGACCCGAAAGCACGGGAGCAGGCGATGGACGAGCCGGAGCGCTGGCGGCTCGAGTCCCTCACCCGCGGCGTGCATGAGGGGCGGCCGGCGCCGCTCCTGACCGCGCGGGACCGCGACGCCCTGGCCCAGCGCCTGCGGCGGGAGGGGGAGCGGCTGGCGGCGGTGTCCACGCCGCCGCTCTCCACCACGCCCGCCTGGGAGGACGGGGCGCTCGCCCCCCGCCCGTGGATGATGCGCGTCTTCGCGAGCCTCACGCCCAAGGGCTGGGCCGTGGCGCCCGGGGGCGTGGCCGCGCTGGTGGAGCCCGGCTGCGCGCCGCCGCCGCTCGCCTTCGGCAAGGACGTCTGGATCCCCGCGACCACCGAGGAGGAGGCCCGCGCCGCCCCCACCATGGAGCGCCGCATGGCGCGCGCCCACCTGCGCCGCACCGGCGGGGACCTGCTGTCGCGCGTGGCGGACGACCTGTTCTGGCTGGGCCGCACCGCCGAGCGGGCGGACGTCACCCTGCGCATCCTGCGGGTGGTCATCGACCGGATGCTTTCGGGGCAGGAGGAGGACGAGGCGCCCGAGGTCCTGTCCGAGATCCTGGAGATCCAGGCCGGGCCCGACCCCTCCCGCCGCGGCCTGGTGCGGGTGCGCGACGCCATCGCCCGCCTGACTTCGGACCCGCACGAGACCTTCGGCATGGCGCCGCTGCTGGGCGCCCTGCGCCGCACCGGGCAGCGCGCGCGGCCGTACCTGTCCGAGGAATCCTGGCGGTCCATCGACCGGCTGACCTCCGATCCCGGCTGGCGCAGGCCGCCGCCGCCGCAGAACGCCTCGGCGCTGCTGCGGCTGATCGACGACAGCCTGATGACCCTCTCGGCCTTCGCAGGCACCACGCAGGAGAACCTGACGCGCAACCATGTCTGGCGGTTCCTGGAGCTGGGACGCGCCATCGAGCGCGGCCTCGCCTTCGCGCGCATCGCCAGAACCATGTGCGGCAGGCGGCGGGAGCCGGACGAGACCTGGCTCCGCGCATGGCTCACCCTTCTGGACAGCCGCACCGCCTACCGCACGCGCTACATGACCACGCCTGCGCCGGCGCCGGCCATCGACCTCCTGATCCTCGACGAGCGGAACCCGCGCTCGCTGGTTTACCAGCTCATGCGGCTGGAGGAGGCGCTGACCCGCCTGCCCCATCCCGGCCCCCGCCGCCCGCGGGAGCTGCAGGTCGCCATGCGGATCCTGATGGACGTGCGCCTCGGCGATCCGGAGGCGCTGGCGGCGGAGGACGAGGCCGGGGAACGCCCCGCCCTCGCGGCCCTGATCGCGGAGGTGCGCGCGGCGCTGCTGGACGTGTCGGACGAGCTTGCACGCTCCTTCTTCGCGCATACGCAGGCCCCCACGCCGGCCCCCGCGCAGGCGAGGCTCCGCCCGTGAGCCGCCTGCGCGTGACCCACGCCACCCGCTACGCCTACGGGGCGCCGGCCGCCTTCTCCCAGCACCTCCTGCGCCTCACGCCGCCGGAGGGGCCGGAGCAGCGCATCCTCTCCTCCGAGCTGGTCATCATTCCGGAGCCGCAGGAGCTGGAGTGGTTCGACGACGCCTTCGGCAACCGCATCGCCGCCGTCACCGTCACCGAGCCGCACGAGACGCTGGAGATCTCGGCCCGCACCACCGTGGAGCGCCTGCGGGAGGACGACCTGATGCAGGCGGCCTCGCTCCCGTGGGAGGAGGCGGCGCTGCTGGCGGCCTCTCCCGCCGGGCTGGAGGCCGCGCCCTTCGCCTATCCCACCCGCTACACCGAGGCCGACGGCCCGCTGGAGCGCTATGCGCGCGAGAGCTTCGAGGGCGCCCGGCCGGTGCTGGAGGCGGCGGAGGAGCTGTCGTCGCGCATCCACGCCGACTTCCGCTACCTGCCCGGCGCCACCGGGGCGGACACGGTGGCGACGCAGAGCTTCGCGTCGCGCGAGGGCGTGTGCCAGGACTTCGCCCATATCATGCTGGCGGCGATGCGGTCCCTGCGGCTGCCCTGCGCCTATGTCTCGGGGTATCTGCGGACCCTGCCTCCGCCGGGGCAGGAGCGGCTGGTGGGGGCGGATGCGACCCATGCCTGGGTCTCGGTCTGGGATCCGGGCGCGGGCTGGGTGCAGTTCGACCCGACCAACGACATGCGCCCCGGGCCGGACCACGTGATGCTGGCGCTGGGGCGGGACTATGCGGATTGCGCGCCGGTCACGGGGCTGGTCGTGGGGTCGGGAGCGCAGACGCTGAGCGTCTCGGTGGACGTCGCGGCGGAGGACTAGGCGTTTCGCAGGCCAGGCGTTTCGCATGCGAAACAGGGTCATGTGATTGATGCCGCTCGGTCAGGCTCGCGAGATCGGCGGGCTCTATGTGTCGCACCCCGGGGCCGCAGCCGGATCATGCGCCCGGCGCATCATCTTGTGGTTAATGGCGCGTTAACCGGCAGGGATGGCCAGGGCGGCGAGGCCAGCCAGTCGAGGAAGAGGCGGGGGAAGCCCTCGCCCTCCGCGCGGCGGGAGGTGCGGAACCACCAGACGGCGCGCAGCGGGCCTTCGGGCGAGAAGCCCGGATAGACGTAGGCGCAGCCGAGATAGGCGTCCGACGCGCCGTCGGCGATCACCCAGGCGTAGGAGCGGCGGGAAGTGAACTCCCGCCGGTGCCAGCAGAGGTCGATCAGGTTGTCGTCGCGCGTGATGCCCACGGGCCAGGGGCCTTCGTCGAAGAGGCCCTGGAGTTGGGCGTCGGACTCGCGCAAGGCGCGGAGATCCTCGTCCAGATCCTCGGGGCCCAACGACGCGTAGGCGGAAGGGGCCGAGACGCAGGCGGGCGGGGATCTCGACATCGGCGAAGGCGGGGTGGGGGTCCATGGCGGGGCTCCGGCTGGAGGGGCGGCGGAGAAGCGCCGCAGGTGGGCGCACATCCGGCGGATGCGACCGGGCGGCCTTGAGCGGGGGCGAGGCCGCCCGGCGCCGGCCCGCTTCCGGGGCAGCCCCCGCCGCCGGGTCAGGGGGCCGCGCCCCCGCCGCCGGGTGAGGGGGCCGCCGCCCCCGGCGGTGGGTGCGGGGCGGCGGGCCGCAATCGACCTCGGCCGCCTTCGGCCTTTCCGGCGCCCATCGCGGCGGGGACCGTGCGTTACGCTGCCGTCCCGCGCCGGCGGCCACGAAGCGCGGCCCCGGCAGGCGCCGCGGGCGGGCGGGCCGCGAGAGGCGGGACCGCCGGCGCGGCGCCTTCCCGGCCCGCCGCCGAAGCGCGCCGGCGGGGGCGTCAGCCGACGGGCTTGGCCTCTCGCTTGAAGGGGTTCTCCTCGGGGACCTCGTAGTCCAGCGTCAGGTCGCCCTTCTCGTGGGCGTCGGCCATGTAGCGGAAGCCCTTCACCGTCATCCGCATCAGGTGCTCGCCGGCCTTGAAGGGAGGGTATTTCTCCATCGCCTCGGGGGTGCGGAACTTCTCCAGCGGCTGCACGGTGGCGTCGTAGTCGAGGCCGAAGAACAGGGGGCAGGAGAAACGCTCGGCGCCGAGGTTGTTCACCCGGTGCTGGGTGGACTTGAAGCGGCCGCCGGACCAGGCCTCGAAGATGTCGCCGATGTTGACCACGAAGGTTCCGGGGATGGGGGGCGCCTCGACCCAGTGATCCTCGGCGTTCATCACCTGCAGGCCGGGGGCGCCGGTGAGCAGGATGGTGAAGCACTCGAAATCCGAATGGGCGCCGATGCCGACCATGTCCTTGTTCTTCGGCATGTCGTTGGGGACGTAGCGCAGGAGCCGGAGCTGCGAGGTGGGGCAGGTGATGTGCCGCCGGAGTTCCTCCGGGTCCACGCCGAGTTCGAGGGCGAGGCAGTCGAGCATCCGCAGGCCCAGCGCGAAGACCTCGTCGTAGTAGGTGGAGACGGTGTCCTTCCAGCCCGGAAGGTCGGGCCAGACGTTGGGCCCGGTCATGCGCCAGCCGGCGAGGTGGTCCGGGTGGTCGGCCGGGGCCTCGTAGCTCATGTCCCAGGCTTCGTTGAAGTTGATGACCTTCGGGAAATTGGAGCCGTTCTCCTCGAAGGGCACGTAGCCGCGGTGGTGGGTGGTGAAGCCGGACCACCACTTCATCTTGTAGCGGCGGGGCATGCGGTGGAATTCCTTCGACGCCGCCATGATGCCGTCCACCAGCGCCTGCGGGACGCCGTGGTTGGTGATGTAGAAGAAGCCGGAGGTGCGGGCGGCCTCGCCCAGCGCGGCTGCGACCTTGGCGCGGCCCTCCGGCGTGCCGTCCTGGAGGGGGCGGAGGTCCACCACCGGAAGCTGCGCGTCGTCCAGCGTCAGGGCGCGCTGGTCGGCGGGGATCTCGGCTTGGCCGTCATGCATGGCGGGGCTCCTTCGGTCTCGATTCGCGCGCAGTCTGCCATTGTGGCGCCCGGTTGACCACTTTTCTGGTTGTGCAAACAAGGTAGGCTTGTCTGCTGCGGGAGGCGCCGCCTTCGTGTGCATTTTCTGGGCAGGCAGGGCGGCAAGGGCCTGCAGGACCGGCGGTTCGACATTGGCACGGCGCTTGCGAGGGCTGGCGCATGGCCCGGCCGCAGACCGGGCGCCGAGAACATGCGGGCCCGGACCCGCCGCCGACAGGAGAGAGCCCATGACCCGACCGCTGACGATCACTCGCCGGAGCCTGCTGCGTTCCACCGCCGGAATGGCGGGGGCGGCGGCCGCCGCCTCGGTGCTGGGGGCGCCGGCGCTGGCGCAGTCGCGGAGCCTGAAGATCGGCTCCTATGGCGGGTATTTCGAGAACTCGTTCAAGGAGCACGTGTATCCGGCGTTCACCGAGGCGACGGGGATCGAGGTGGAGTCGGTGACCCAGCCGAATTCCTCGGACTGGCTGGTGACGATGCAGAACGCGTCCGCCTCGGGGTCGGTGCCGGCGGACCTGTCGCTTTACGCGCGGGACACGCTGATCCGGGCGAGCCGGATCGGGGGGATCCTGAGGCCGCTGGACCTGTCGGCGATGCCGAAGGCCGAGGGGCTGGACGAGAAGTTCCGCTACATGGCCGACGGGGACCTGCTGGGGGTCGGGGCGATGTCCTGGTTCTCCTCGATGGTGGTGAACCCGGATGTGGTGGAGGCGCCGGCCTCCTGGGCGGAGTTCTGGGATTCGGAGGTGTATGCGGCCTCGCTGGGGATCTCGAAGCTCTACAACTCGCATTTCCTGGACGTGACGGCGGCGACCTTCTTCGAGGGCGAGCGGACGATGATGTCCAAGGACGGCATCGTGGCGGTGATCGAGAAGGTGGCGGAACTGCGGCCGAACGTGGCGCTTTGGTGGTCGGCCGAGAGCCAGATGGAACAGGGGATGAAGAACCAGGACGTGATCGGGGGGATGTATTACCACGACGTGGCGCAGCTGATGGCCTCGGACGGGTTCCCCATCAAGTCGGTGTTCCCGAAGGAGGGGAACCCGCAGGACTACGGCTCCTGGTGCCTGGCCGAGGGGTCGGACAAGACCGAGGAGGCGGCGGCGTTCATCGACTTCACCTCCGATCCGAAGATCCAGGCGCTGATGAGCCGCAAGATCGGGACCGCGCCGCTGCTGCCGCGGGAGGCGACGGACCTGACGGCGGAGGAGTTCGCCTCCGTCTCCGGGTCGCCCGCGATCACGCCGGCCTACGAGGCGTATCTGGATATGGGCGAGTTCATCAAGGAGACGTGGGACAAGATGCTGGCGGCCTCCTGAGGGGGCTGCGGCGATGACGGACCTGGCGCTGTGGGATGTGCGCAAGGCGTTCGCCGGCGGGGCGGTGGCGGTGGAGGGTGTGAGCCTCCGCTTCCCCGCCGGGGAACTTACCGCGCTGCTGGGGCCGTCGGGGTGCGGGAAGACCACGCTGCTGCGGATGATCGCGGGGCTGGAGCAGCCGACCCGCGGGCGGATCGAGCTGGGGGGGAGGACATCACCGCCCTGCCCGCCCATCAGCGCCGCTTCGGGATGGTGTTCCAGAGCTTCGCCTTGTTCCCGCATCTGTCGGTGGCGGAGAACGTGGCCTATTCGCTGGCGGTTTCGGGGGCGGGGAAGGCCGCACGGCGGGCCCGGGCGCGGGAGCTGCTGGCGCTGGTGCAGCTCGCGGATTTCGGGGACCGGCGGATCGGGGAGCTGTCGGGCGGGCAGCGGCAGCGGGTGGCCATCGCGCGCGCGCTGGCGCAGGAGCCTAAGGTGTTCCTGCTGGACGAGCCGATGTCGGCGCTGGACGCCAAGCTGCGCGAGGAGATGCAGGTGGAGCTGCGGATGCTCCAGCAGCAGTTGGGCGTGACCACCATCGTGGTGACCCATGACCAGCGCGAGGCGATGACCATGGCCGACCGCATCGTGGTCATGTCCGACGGGCGGGCCGAGCAGGTGGGGCCGCCGCAGGAGGTGTATTCGCGCCCCGCCAATGCGTTCGTGGCGGGGTTCATCGGGAAGGCGAATTTCCTGGGCGCGGTGGCGCGGGGCGGGCGGGCGCATCTGCCCTCGGGCGCGGTGCTGGAGGTGGAGCCGAAGGCCGCGTTCCGGGACGGGTCTGAGGTGGTGCTGGCGTGCCGGCCGGAGTGGACGCGGCTCGCCTCGGAGGCAGGGCCGAACCGGCTGGCGGCGCGCGTGAGTTTCGTGCGCGACATCGGGCAGGTGCGCGAGATCCACGTGAAGGCCGAGGGGGAGACGCTGGTGTGCGAGCTGCCCTGGTCGGCGCCGGCCTCGCCCAAGGTGGGGGAGACGGTGTTTCTGGAGCTGCCGGCGGAGATGCTCCGGGTGTTTCCGGCGCCCGCACGGGCGGAGGCGGCGTGAGGCGGGCCGCGCACAGGGCGCCGGGTGGCGGCCGGCGGCCCTTGGGGCTCGCCGCTTGCGCCGGCCCTGCGTCGGAAGCGGCGTCGGGCGGCGCCCTCGGCGTGCCGCCGAGCCTTGGGCTTTCGGAGGGCCGCTACACTGCGTGGGACGCGCCGCCGGGCGGCGTCCTCGGCGGCCCGCGGCGCGCGGGGGTCGCCCCACGCCCATGCTCCGTGTCGGACGGGTCGCCGGGCGGCGAGTTCGGCGGCCCGCGGGGCCGGGCGCCTGCCGAATCCCGGCCCGCGTCGGAGGCGGCATGAGCTGGGCGGCGACGGATCCGGGCGAGGGCGCCGCGCGCAAGCGGGCCGTCGCGGCGGACCCGGCCGCCCTGCCGGCCCAGGCGGCGATGGATGGCGAGAGGCAGGCCGGGCCGGCGGAGGCGCCTGCTCGGACGGGCGAGGGGCGGCGGGCGGGCTCCTACAGTTGGGTGCAGGCGGGGCTGGGGGTGGTGCTGGCCGCGCTGTGCCTCGCGCCCTTCGCGCTGGTGATCGCGATCTCCTTCGGGCAGGTGGTGGAGGGGGCCTCCTGGCGCTGGGCCTTCACGCCGGAGAACTACGTGCGGTTCTTCGTGGGGCTGGAGTGGCCCGGGAGCACGTCGTTCCTCTACCTTCAGAAGCTTTGGTGGACGCTTGTGTACGCGGCGGTCGCGTCCGCCGTGGCGGTGAGCTTCGCGTTTCCGTTCACCTGGCTGATGACCCGGCAGTCGCGCCGCGCGCAGACGGTGTGGCTGGTGTGCCTGCTCGCGTCCCTGTCGCTGTCGGAGGTGTTCGTGGTGATGGGGTGGGACGTGCTGTTCTCCAACCGATCCGGTCTGCCGATGGTGTTCCGGGAGACGGGGCTGACGGACCTGCTCAAGGAGATCGGCTGGTTCGACGTGCTGCGGGACTGGGGGATGGCGACGCCGCGGGACGTGCGGTTCAAGACCTCCGTGTTCGCGACGGTGCTGACGATGAGCTACCTCGTGTTCCCCTATGCGGTGATCCTGCTTTATCCGGCGCTGTCGCGGCTGGACAATTCCATGCTGGAGGCGGCGCGGACCATGGGGGCGCGGCCGATGACCGTCATTCGGACGGTGGTGCTGCCCTCGGTGAAGCTGCCGCTGCTGGGGGCGCTGCTGCTGCTCTTCGTCTATCTGCTGGGCGCTTATGTGGTGGTGACGGTGTTCGCCGACCCCGCCAAGCAGACGCTGACCATCACGATCTATGAATCGGTGCGCGGCGCCACGCTGAACGCGCCGTTCGGGGCGGCGCAGGCGGTGATCCTGCTGGCGACGGCGGGGGCGTTCCTGCTCGCGTCCATGCGGCTTGCGAGGATGCAGGGATGAGGGCGCTGGGGCGGCTCTATCTGGTGTGGTGCGCGCTGTTCGTGGCGGCGCCGATCCTGGTGGTCTGCGCCTCGGCGCTGAACGGGGGGCGGACCATGCTGTTCCCGCCCGAGGACCCGACGCTGGACCGGTTCTGGGAGTTCTTCGTGACCGACGGGGTGTGGACCGACGCGCTGGAGCTTTCGGTCCTGATCGCGGTGGCGTCGGCGAGCTCTGGCGACGCTGATCGCGTGGCCCACCGCCTATGGGTTGTGGCGCAAGGAGACGCGGCTGTCGAAGGCTTTGGCGGCGTCGATGGCGATGCCGTTCGCGCTGCCGCCGATCGTGTTCGGGGTGGGGCTGGGGTTCATGTGGGTGTTCACCGGGATGATCGGGACGGTGACGGCCGGGGTGCTGTCTCACGCGGCGCTGCATGGGGCGCTGCCGCTGGCGACGATCTCCATCGGGCTTCAGAGCATCGACCGGGCGCATATGGATGCGGCGGCGACCATGGGGGCGACGGAGCGGACCATCTTCCGCACCATCATCCTGCCGCAGACGATCCCCTACACGATCTCGGGCTTCTTCTTTGCGCTGGTGCTGAGCTTCAACGAGTTCATCGTGATGTTCTTCGTGTCGGCCTCGGCGTTCTCGACCGTCACCTTGCAGATCTTCAATTCGCTGCGGAACGGCTTCACGCCGACCATGGCGGTGGCGGCCATCGCCTTCATCCTCACCTCGCTCGCCGTCTTCGCGCTGGTGGCCCGCTTCGGGGACCTGCCGCGGCTGATGGGGGCGGATCCCTCGCGTCAGTAAGAAGGAACGCGCGCATGGCTCGTCAGCCCCTTTTCGTCGGAAACACGGTCCTGCTGGTGATCGACATCCAGAAGGGCGGGTTCCTGGACGGCTACGATGGCGGCATCCCCAAGATGACCGCGTGGCGGGAGAACATGGGGCGGGCGCGCAGGGTGATCGACGCAGCGCGGGAGGCGGGGGCGCCGGTGGTGTTCTTCCAGGAGGCGCACCGGCCGGACCATGTGGATTTCGGGCGGGAGCTGGACGGGACCGAGGGGGTGCATTGCGTCGAGGGGCGCATCGGCACCGAGATCGCGGTGGAGGAGACCGGGTTCCGGCCCGAGAGCGACTACTTCATCCGCAAGCGGCGGTATTCGTGCTTCTTCGGGACGGATCTGGAGATCCTGCTCAAGGGGCTGAAGGCGCAGACGCTGGTGCTTGTGGGGGGGCTCACGGATGTCTGCGTGCACTACACCTTCGCCGACGGGCACCAGCATGACTATCACTGCCGGGTGGTGGCGGATGCGGTGGGCGGGTCCTCGGACGCGGCGCATGCGGCGTCGTTGAAGGCGATGGAGTATCTGCAGGCGGGGGCGGTTCGGACCACGGACGACATCGTCTCGGCGATGGCGGCGCTGAAGCGGGCGGCGTGAGCATGGCGCTGGCGGGGCCTGTGGCCGCGCCCGGCCTCGCCGACGTGCAGGGGCTGTGGCGGAGGCTGTGGCTGCGGGCCGGGGGGCGGGAGGATGCGGCCACCGAGGTCCACTGGCTCCAGGCCGGGGCGCTGCATGTGGACCTGCGCCTGCCGGAAGGGATGCCGGAGGGGGCGCGGCTGTCGGATCTCGATGCCGCCGGGCTGCGGGCGGTGGCGCGGGCGGAGGGGTTCGCGGGCGTGACCTCGGTGGAGCGGGGGGTCTGCACCTGGACGCGGCGGATCAACTGGCGCGGGCCGCTGGACGGGCCGGACGTGGGGGCGCTGTTCTTCGAGGGGGGCGACCTGGTCGAGCGCGGGGTGTTCGCGGATTACGCGGAGCTTTGGCGGCGGGTGGAGACGCCCTCGGCGCTGGCGCGGCCGGTGCTGTGCGCGCGGCAGCTGCGGCGGGCGGACGGGCAGCTGGCCATCGTGGTCCGGGCGGGGGAGCGGTTCCTGATGGGGCGAGGGGCGCCGGAGGCTCTGGCGGCCTCGGGGCCGTTGGCGGCGCGGCTGGAGCTGGCGCTGTCGCACCGGCACCGGGGGGCGCTGAAGCGGCTGTTCGACATGGAGTTCTGCCGGGGCCGGGTCACGGCCGAGGGGGGCGTGGTGGAGCGGTCCACGCATCCGGGGCGGGCGGGGCGGCTGGCGTTCGGGCCGACGCTGTTCTCGGCCGAGGAGGCGGAGATCAGCGCGGCGGAGTTCGGCGGGACCGAGAGCTGGTCGGAGTGGGTGGCGGTCTAGGGCGGGCCGGACCCGCCGTTGGCGGCGACGTGCGCCCCGCAGGCAGCCACGGGTCCCGTCCCTTGAACGGCCGGGGTTCAAGACGCGGGCAGCTGAAGGTTCCGACCCGCGGGCAGCCCCGGGGGCCAACACGCTGGCGGCCACGGCGCCGGCCTCGCAGGCGGCCAAGAGTTCCAAGCCGCGTGCAGCCGAAGGTCCTGCTGCATAGGCAGCCGCTGGACCCAACCCGCGGGGAGCTCCGGGTTCCGACCCGTGCGCAGGATCGCCGTCGAGGGATGGCGAAGCCCGCCCTAGGCGTCCAGCTTCGGGAGGTAGGCGTCCACGATCTCGCGCATCCGGTCGGGGCCGAAGCTGGGGTCATGGCCGGCATGGGCGATGCGGAAGGGGATGTCGCGGAGGCGGCGCAGGGTCTGGGCGTAGACGGGCGCATCGAAGACGATCAGGGGGCCGTCGTAGATGGCGTCTCCGGTGATGAAGGTCCCGTCCGCCTCGTCCAGCAGGCCGATGCCGCCGTCGGAATGGCCGGGAAGGTGGAGGACGGTGAAGGTGCGGGAGCCGAGGTCGACGCGGTCGCCCTCGTTCAGGAGGCCGGTGGCGGGGGCGCCTTTCAGCGCGTAGGCGGGGACGTCGTAGCCTGCGTGGGGGAGCGCGTCGATCAGCAGGGGGGGAAGGGGCGGGTAGCCGGAGTCCTCGAAGATGCGGAGGAGGCGGTCGGGGATCTCCTCCTTCATCAGGGTCTGGTTCGGGTCGCCGGCGGCGAGGTCGTCGGCCTCGGCCGGGTGGATCAGGCGGGTGTCGAACTCCCAACTGCCGCCCATGTGGTCGATATGGGCGTGGCTGAGGACGTGGAGGAGCGGCTTGCCCTTCTGGCGGAGCGAGTCGACGAAGGGGCGGAAGGGCGCGATCCCCATGCCGGAGTCGATGAGCATGTCGCGCTCGGAGCCCTCGATCAGCCACAGGTTGGCGCGTTCGAGGATGTCCACGTGGGGCTCGGTGATGAGGGTCACGCCGGGCTCGACGGGCTCGGCGCGCCACCAGGTCTCGGCGACCTGAAGGCGGGCGATGGCGGCTTGGGTTTCCGGCAGCATGAAGGTCCTCCTTGTCCCGAAGGATGCAAGGATCAGGCCGGCTTCACCGAGGCGGTGACGTAGTTCACGTCGAGATCCCTCGGGTGGATGCGCCAGGACCAGGTGATGGGGTTGAAGACGAAGCCTTTGCGGTCTTCCATCCTCAGGCCCGCGGCCTCGATCATCGCCTTCAGTTCGTCCGGCTTGATGAACTTGCGCCAGTCATGGGTGCCCCTGGGGAGCCAGCGCATGACGTGCTCGGCGCCGACGATGCCCATCATCCAGCTTTTGGGATTCCGGTTGAGCGTGGAGCAGACCATCAGGCCGCCGGGCTTCAGGAGCGCGGCGCAGGCGGTCAGGTAGGACTGGGGGTCGGGGACGTGCTCGACCACCTCCATGTTCAGGACCGCGTCGAACTGCTCGCCCGCCTCGGCGAGGGATTCGGCGGTGGAGACGCGGTAGTCGATGGTCAGGCCCATCTGCTCGGCATGGATCTGCGCCACGGGGATGTTGCGCGGGGCCGGGTCCACGCCCACCACGTCGGCGCCGAGGCGGGCCATGGGCTCGCACAGCAGGCCGCCGCCGCAGCCGATGTCGAGGATGCGCAGGCCGGCGAAGGGGCGGTCCGCGGCCGGGTTCCGGCCGAATTCGGCGGAAATCTGGTCCACGATGTAGCCCAGGCGGCAGGGCTGGAGCATGTGCAACGGCTTGAACTTGCCGTTGGGGTCCCACCATTCGGCGGCCATCGCCTCGAATTTGGCGATCTCGGCGGCGTCGGTGTGCAGCGCGCTTTGCGTCATCTCAGGCTCCGTTGCGGCCCCCCGGCCCTTGTCCCCGGCTGTGCGCATGACATAGTTCGCCCATGCGCGAAAGCGATCACGACCGCGAGGCCCGACAGGCCCTTTACCCCGCTCTCGAACCCTTCGCCCGGATGCGGCTGGAGGTTCCGGGGGGGCACGACCTGTATGTTGAGCAGTGCGGGAACCCCCAGGGGAAGCCCGTGGTGGTGCTGCACGGCGGGCCCGGAGGGGGATGCTCGCCGGGGATGCGGCGGTTCTTCGACCCGGAGGTGTACCGGATCGTGCTGTTCGACCAGCGCGGGTGCGGGCGGTCGCGGCCCCATTCGTCGCTGGAGAACAACACGACGTGGGATCTGGTCGGGGATATCGAGCTGATCCGCGAACGGCTGGGAATCGACCGCTGGTGCGTGTTCGGCGGATCGTGGGGCGCCACGCTGGCGCTGATCTACGCGGAGACGCATCCCGCGCGGGTCGAGGCGATGGCGCTGCGCGGCATCTTCCTGATGACCCAGCGGGAGCTGGACTGGTTCTACGGCGGCGGCGCCGGGATCTTCCGGCCCGCGGACTGGGCGCGCTTCGCGGAGGCGATTCCGGCGGCCGAGCGGCATGACCTGATCGCGGCCTATCACCGGCGCCTGACCTCGGACGACGTGATGGAGCAGACGCGGTATGCCCGCCTCTGGGCCGGGTGGGAGGCGTCCTGCGCCACGCTGGCGGGAGGCTCGGGTCACGGGCCGGACGGCGCCTATGCGCGCGCCTTCAGCCGGATCGAGTGCCAATATTTCACCCACAAGGGATGGATGGAGGTGGACGGCCAGATCCTGCGCGACGCGCACCGGCTGGCGGGGATCCCGGGGCATATCGTGCAGGGGAGCTACGACCTGATCTGCCCGCCGCTCTCGGCGCATCTGCTGCACAGGAGCTGGGCGGGGTCGCAGCTTCACATGATCCAGGACGGCGGGCACGCGCTGTCGGAGCCGGGGATCGCCACGAAGCTGGTGGAGATCATGGACGGGCTCAGGGGGTAGGCGCCAGGCCCGCGGCCCGATCGAGCGCGTTCTCAAGGCGGTCGTCGCCCCAGAAAAGCTCTCCGTCTTCCGTGGTGAAGCTCGGCGCGCCGTAGAGGCCGAGGCGTTGCGCCGCTTCGGCGTTGGCGCGGAGCACGGCCTTCGGCTCGGGGCATTGGGCGCGGTCGAGGGCGGAGGGGTCGGCGTCAACGGCTTCCCCCGGCGGGCGCGGGCGCGCTATGCATCCCGCGACCCTGTTCCGCGGAGGCCTCCTCGATGACCGACACCCCCACCCGTCCGAACCTGCGCCATGGCGGCCGCATCCTCGCCGACCAGCTGCGCGTGCTGGGGGCGGAACTGGTGTTCTGCGTGCCCGGCGAGAGCTTCCTCGGGCTGCTGGACGGGCTGCATGACCACCGGGATGCGATCCGCACCATCGCCTGCCGACACGAGGCGGGGGCGACCAACATGGCCGAGGCCTACGGCAAGCTGACCGGCAAGCCGGGGATCGCGGCGGTGACGCGGGGGCCAGGGGCGACCAACGGCGCGAACGGGCTGCATACGGCGTTCCAGGATTCGACGCCGCTGATCCTGTTCATCGGCCAGGTCTCGCGCGGGCACATGGACCGGGAGGCGTTCCAGGAGATCGACTACCGGCGGATGTTCGGCCAGATGGCCAAGTGGGTGGCCCAGATCGAGGATGCGGCGCGGATCCCCGAATACGTCTCGCGCGCCTGGGCGACGGCGCTGTCGGGGCGCCCCGGTCCGGTGGTGCTGGTCCTGCCGGAGGAGACGCTGGAGGACGCGGCCGACGTGCAGGACGTGCGGCCGCATGTGCCGGCCCGGACCGCCGCCGCGCCCGCGGGGATCGAGGAGCTGGGCGCGCTGCTGGCGCAGGCGAAGAAGCCGCTGATGGTGGTGGGGGGCGGGGGCTGGAGCGCCGGGACCGCCGCCGCGGCGGCCGAGTTCGCGGAACGGCAGGGCCTGCCCGTGGTCACCGCCTTCCGGCGGCAGGACTATGTGGACAACGCCCACCCCAATTTCGCCGGCACGCTGGGGATCGGGGCCAACCCGACGCTGACCGCCTTCGTGCGCGACGAGTGCGACCTGCTGATCAACCTGGGCTCGCGCCTGGGGGAGATCGCCTCGCAGGGGTATACGCTGCTGGGAATCCCGAACCCGCGGATGCCGCTGGTCTCGGTCCATCCGGGGCCGGAGGAGCATGGCGCGGTCTACCGGCCGGATCTGGCCTTCGCCTGCACCGCCGACGCCTTCCTGGAGGCGGCGGCGGCGCTGCCGGCGCGGGAGGCGGGGCCGAGCGTCGGCCTGCTGCGGGAGGCGCATGAGGCGTTCTCCATCCCCCTGCCCACCCCCGGCGCGCTGGACCTGTCGGAGGTGGTGCGGGTGATGAACGAGACGCTGCCCCATGACGCCATCGTCACCAACGGGGCGGGGAACAGCACGGTCTGGCTGCATCGCTTCCGGGTGCTGCGCGGGTTCCGCACGCAGCTGGCGCCGACCTCGGGCTCCATGGGCTATGCGGTGCCGGCGGCGGTCGGCGCCAAGCTGACCCACCCGGAGCGGACGGTGGTGTGCTGGGGCGGCGACGGCTGCATCCTGATGACGGCGCAGGAGCTGGCGACCGCCACGCAGTACGAGGCGCCGATCCTGACCATCGTGGTGAACAACGCCATGCTGGCCACCATCCGCATGCATCAGGAGCGGCGGCATCCGGGGCGGGTGATCGCGACCGACCTGTGGGCGCCGGACTTCGTGGGCCTCGCGCGCGCCTATGGCGGGGAGGGGGAGCGGGTGGAGCGGACCGAGGACTTCGCCCCGGCGCTGGCGCGCGCGCTGGAGGGCATCCGCGGCGGCAAGTCCCACCTGCTGGAGCTGACGCTGGACCCCGAGGCGCTGACCCCGACCCAGACGCTGAGCGAGGCGCGCGCGCAGGGCGAGAAGACCCGAGGCTGAAGGCGAGGACGGCGCCCGCCCAGGGCGCCGTCACTCCGCCGCGACGGCCCTTTCGCCTGTGCCGGCGCGGCGGGCATGGGCCTCCGCCGCCTCGGCGCGCCTGGAGGCGCGGAATTCGCGCAGGAAGCGCAGGTCCATCCAGCCCATGAACAGCGCCGCCCCCACGAACATCATCGCCAGATAGGCCACCCGCGGCGCGAGGTCCCCCTCCGGCACCTCGATCAGCGCGAGGCCGCTGACCTCCGCCGCCGGGGAGACCAGCAGGATGTTCACGAAATTGTTCCCGAAATGCAGCCCGGTGGCGGCGCCCAGGTTGGCGGTGCGCGAGGTCACGGCCGCCATCACCAGCCCGAAGATGAAGTGATACCAGGAGATGCCGAGCCAGGCGCCCTCGCTTGGATGCGCCAGCCCGAACAGGAGCGAGGGGAGCACCGACCAGCCCAGGATCGACAGCGATCGGGCGGCGAGCTGCTGGAGGAGGTAGCCGCGGAACAGCAGCTCCTCCGCCGCGGTCTGCACGAAGACGAGCGGCAGGGCGAGGGCGGCCAGCAGCGCCCATTCGCCCAGACGCGGGAACACGTCCACCGCGCCGTCGAGATCCCACAGCACCGGCCCCCAGGCCGCCGCCCCGACCGCCATGGAGGCTGCCGCGCCGTAGCGGAAATGCCGCCAGTTCAGCTTGCCGGACGGGCCGAACAGCGTGTTGGCGCGCCGCTTGTGGATGAGGGGGAGCACCAGCCACAGGGCCGGCCACACCGCGAGGAACGCGCCCAGCGTCATCAGGACGCCGAGCGGGCGGTGGACGTTGGACGCCGCCTCCAGAAGCGTCGTCCCGTGGCCGCCCAGCAGCGCCTGCGCCATGCCGATGCGCGCGACCTTCACGAACAGGAAGACGAAGGCGGCCACCAGCGCCACGCCGACCAGCGTGCGCCAGGCGCCCGCACCCTCGCGGGCCGGGCGGGCGTAGGCGATCAACGGATGGGTGAAGCGAGCCATACGCATCCCGGCTGGAGGTCTGCGCCGCCGCGGCGCATCCCTTCACATAGGCGGCCGCGGCCCGGCGGTCCACCGGCATTCGTTCAGTCGGGGTTCATGAGCGTGAAAACCCCGTCCATTCCGGTCCCCGGCCGAGTCCGGAGGTCGCGCGCCCTGCGCCTCTTCCCTCGGACTTCCGCCGCGCGTATCGTCCCGCCAGCCAAGACCAAGGACGGACCCGCCGTCCACCGGGAGGAGCGCCGCGCAAAGGCCGCCCCGTCGAAGACCGCTCAGCCAGGGCCGACCCATGGACGCCAAGACCAACCTCAAGAACACCCTGCCCAGCCGCCATGTCACCGAGGGGCCGCAGCGCGCGCCGCACCGCTCCTACTACTACGCCATGGGGCTGACGGACGAGGAGATCCACCGGCCGTTCGTGGGCGTCGCGACCTGCTGGAACGAGGCCGCGCCCTGCAACATCGCGCTGAACCGGCAGGCGCAGGCGGTGAAGCTGGGGGTGAAGGCCGCGCAGGGCACCCCGCGGGAGTTCACCACCATCACCGTCACCGACGGCATCGCGATGGGGCATGAGGGGATGCGCTCCTCGCTCGCGTCCCGCGAGGCGATCGCGGATTCGGTCGAGTTGACCATGCGCGGGCATTGCTACGACGCCATCGTGGGGCTGGCCGGGTGCGACAAGTCCCTGCCGGGGATGATGATGGCGATGGTGCGGCTCAACGTGCCGTCGGTGTTCGTCTATGGCGGGTCGATCCTGCCGGGACGTTACCAGGGCCGGGACTGGACCGTGCAGGACGTGTTCGAGGCGGTGGGCCAGCATCAGGCGGGCAACCTCTCGGACAAGGAGCTGGAGGCGATCGAGCGGATCGCCTGCCCCTCCGCGGGCGCCTGCGGGGGCCAGTTCACCGCCAACACCATGGCCTGCGTGTCGGAGGCCATCGGGCTGGCGCTGCCGCTGTCTTCAGGCGCCCCCGCGCCCTACGAAAGCCGGGATTCGTTCTGCGAGGCCTCCGGGCAGGCGGTGATGAAGCTGCTGGAGAAGGGCATCCGCCCGCGCGACATCGTCACCCGCAAGGCGCTGGAGAACGCCGCCCGAATCGTGGCCTGCACCGGCGGGTCCACCAACGCCGGGCTGCATCTGCCGGCCATCGCGCATGAGGCGGGGATCGAGTTCACGCTCGAGGACGTGTGCGAGATCTTCCGCTCCACGCCCTACTTCGTGGACCTGGTGCCGGGCGGCAAATACGTCGCCAAGGACCTCTACGAGGCCGGCGGCACGCCGGTGGTGATGAAGGAGCTCGCGCGCGGCGGGTTCCTGCATCTCGACTGCATGACCGTCACCGGCAAGACCATCGGCGAGAACATCGAGGAGGTCGAGGGCGGGCCGGACAACCGGGTGATCTACCCGGTGGACAAGCCGCTCTCGAAGACCGGCGGCGTGGTCGGCCTCAAGGGCAACCTCGCGCCCGACGGCGCCATCGTGAAGATCGCGGGGATGCCGGAGGAGATGCTGCGCTTCCAAGGCCCCGCGCGGGTGTTCGAGAGCGAGGAGGACGCCTTCGCCGCCGTCCAGAAGCGCGAATACCAGGAGGGCGAGGTCATCGTCATCCGCAACGAGGGCCCGGCCGGCGGCCCGGGGATGCGGGAGATGCTGGCCACCACCGCCGCGCTTTCGGGCCAGGGGATGGGCAAGAAGGTGGCGCTGATCACCGACGGCCGCTTCTCCGGCGCCACGCGCGGGTTCTGCGTGGGGCATGTGGGGCCGGAGGCCGCGCATGGCGGGCCCATCGCGCTGCTGAAGACCGGCGATCTCATCACCATCGACGCCATGGCGGGGACCATCGAGGTGGACCTGTCGGAGGCGGAGCTGGAGGCGCGGCGCAAGGACTGGACCGGGCCCGCGGGCGACCAACTACGCCTCGGGCGCGCTGTGGAAATACGCGCAGCTTGTCGGGCGCGCGAAATTCGGGGCGGTGACCCATCCCGGCGCCTCGGCCGAAACCCACGTCTACGCCGACATCTGAGCCGGCCGCGCGTGACATCCCGCCTCCTGCGCCCGCTCCGCGCCGCCGCCCGTCCTGCGGGTCTCGGCGGCGCGGCGATGCTGCTGCTGGCGGGCTGCGTGCCGCCCGGCGCGCCGGCGCCCGGGGCGGTCCCGCAGGGCGACGCCGCCGCGATGGTGGAGGTCGGGGGCCGCACCGTGCGGATCACGCCCCCCGCCGGGTTCTGCGTTGACGCGGAGGCCGTGCGGCCGGAGGGCGCCTCGGCCTTCGTGCTGATCGAGGATTGCGCTCTGGCGGCCGAGACCGGCGACATCGAGGAGAGCGCCGCCTTCTCCAGCGGCCCCATCCGTCAGCCCGCGCTGGTGGACGGGCTGGTGACCCTCTCCATCGGCTCGGCGCCCCTGTTCGAGGACGACCCCGACGCGGGATTCCGCGCGCTGGAGACCTTCCTGCGGTCTGACGAGGGGCGCGCGACCGCGGGGCTCGGCGGCGAGGCCGGCGCGATCTCCATCATCGAGACGCGGCAGGTCGGGGACACGCTCTACGTGCTGGTGCAGGACATGGGGGACCACGTGGTTCCGGTCCTCGGCGCCCGCTTCTGGCGCGGGTTCACCGAGGTCAACGAGCGCGCGCTGATCGCCTCGCTGGGCGTGTTCGACACCTCCGACATGCGCGACGGGCAGAAGCTCGCGTATCTGGCGCGGGTGGTGACGGCGCTGAAGGAGGGGAACGGGATGGCGGCGCCGGAGGCCGAGCTGACGCTGGCCGCGACGGCGCCCGTGGCGTCCCCCACGCCCGCCCGCAAGCCGGCGGCCCCGCCCAACCGGACGGCGCAGCGGCCTCCGCCGCCGCCCCGGCCGGAAACCTGAGGCTCGGTCGCGGGCCCCGCCGCCGGGTCCGCTGAAGCGCTTGCGAGACCGCCGCCGGGGCCGCAAAGCCGGCTCAGTCGCGGTGCCGTCGCCGGCTCCGCCTCAATGCCTCCGATACCGCCGCCGCCATGGCGCCCGCCGCCCCGGCCGCAAAGCCGGCCCAGTCGCGGTCCAGCCGCCGGGTCCGCCTCAACGCCTCCGAGAGCGCCCCGGCCCTCCGCCCCGGCCGCAACGCCGCTCAGTCGCGGTCCCGCCGGCGGGTCCGCTGAAGCGCCTCCGAGAACGCCGCCGCCATGATGCCCGCCGGCAGCGCCACCAGCGCCACCGACCCGAGCGCCGTGATCGCGGCGATCACGCGGCCCACCGGCGTCTGGGGACGGCGTCGCCGTAGCCCACCGTGGTCAGCGTCACCACCGACCACCACATCGCCCGCGGGATGGAGCCGAAGACCTCCGGCTGCACGTGACGCTCCGCCAGATACATCGCCACGGAGGCGAGCGTCAGCACCAGCCCCGCGACCCCGCCCGAGATCATCAGCTCCAGCCGCCGCTCCCGCACCGCGCGCGCGATCTCCCGCGCGGCGCGGGCGGTGGCGCCGTCGCCGCTGGTCACGAACAGCTCCAGCAGGCGCAGGAGGCGCAGCATCACCGCGAAGCCGAGGCCGGCGCCGCAGCAGCACCTCCGCCCAGACCGCCGCCAGCGCCAGCAGGTCCAGCACCGCGTACCAGCGCCCGAGCCAGGCCCACGGCCCCCACGGATGCGCCCGCCAGCGCGGGCTTTCCCACTTCACCCACAGGCGGGCGGGAAGCTCCAGCGTGAACACCGCCGCGCAGGCCATGAGGACGCCGTGGAGCAGGCCCTCCCACGGCGCGAGCGTCGGCTCGGTCATCAGCGAGGCGGTGAGGGCGGAAACCACCACCACCCCCGCGAGCGCCCCGTTGAGCGGCGACATCCCGTCGCCCTGCCAGCCCCCGCGGTCGAGCTGGTGGAAGAGCCAGAGCCGGAGGCCTCGCTTCGGCTCGTACTCGGCCACCCGCCTACAGGCCCCGCGCCGTCTCGCGCAGGGCGAACTTCTGCACCTTGCCGGTGGAGGTCTTCGGCACGTCGCCGAAGATCACGCGGCGCGGGGCCTTGAAGCGCGCGAGCTCGGCCCGGCAATGGTCGATCAGCTCCTGCTCGGTGGCCTCGCGGCCGGGCTTCAGTTCGACGAAGGCGCAGGGGGTCTCGCCCCACTTGTCGTCAGGCATGGCCACCACGGCGCAGAGGGCGACGGCGGGGTGGCGGAACAGGGTCTCCTCCACCTCGATCGAGGAGATGTTCTCGCCGCCCGAGATGATGACGTCCTTGGAGCGGTCCTTGATCTGGACATACCCGTCGGGGTGCTTGACCGCGATGTCGCCGGACCAGAACCAGCCGCCCTTCAGCGCCTTGTCGGTGGCCGAGGGGTTCTTGAAGTAGCCCTTCATCACGACGTTGCCGGCGAAGACGATCTCTCCCATCGTCTTTCCGTCGGCGGGGACGGGCCGCATGGTGTCGGGGTCCAGCACGTCCAGCGCCTCCAGCGCGGCGTAGCGGACGCCCTGGCGGGCCTTCATGCGGGCCTGATCGGCGGGGGAGAGGGCGTCCCACTCCGTCTTCCACTCGTTGATGACGGCGGGGCCGTAGACCTCGGTCAGGCCGTAGACATGGGTGACGCGGAACCCCGCCTCGGCCATCGCGGCGAGCACGGACTCAGGGGGCGGCGCGGCGGCGACCAGGAACTCCACCGGGCCGGGGAGGGGGCGCTTCTCCTCGTCCGAGGCGGCGAGCAGCGTGGACATCACGATCGGCGCCCCGCACATGTGGGTGACCTTGTGCCGCTCGATCAGCTCGAAGATCGGGCCGGCGCGGACGGCGCGCAGGCAGACATGGGTGCCGGCCTTGGCCGAGATCGTCCACGGGAAGCACCAGCCGTTGCAGTGGAACATCGGCAGGGTCCAGAGATAGACGGGGAACGGCCCCATGCCGGCGTGGATCACGTTGCCCGTCGCCAGCAGCATCGCGCCGCGGTGGTGATAGACCACGCCCTTCGGGTCGCCCGTGGTGCCGGAGGTGTAGTTGAGCGAGATCGCGTCCCACTCGTCCTGCGGCCCCGGCCCCTCGAACGTCGGGGTCGCCGGCGGCGATGAAGTCCTCGTAGTCCTCGCCCTCGACGCCGTGGGTCTCGGGGACCGTGGGGTCGCGGTAGACCACCACCCGGGGCGCGACGCCCGCCGCCTGCATCGCCTCCCGCGCAAGCTCCGCCAGCTCCGCGTCCACGATCAGCAGGCTCGCGCCGGCGTGCTTGAGGATGAAGCCGATCCCCGCCGCATCCAGCCGCGTGTTGACCGCGTTCAGCACCGCGCCGAGCATCGCCGGGCCGTAATGCGCCTCCAGCATCGCGGGCGTGTTGAACAGCAGCGCCGAGACCACGTCCCCCCGCCCGATCCCCGCCTTCTCCAGCGCCGAGGCGAGCCTGCGGGACCGCTCCCGCAGTTCGGCGTAGCTGCGGCGCTCCTCGCCGTGGATCACCGCGCAATGCTCGGGGTGCGTGTCGGCGGCGCGGTCCAGCAGGCTCAGCGGCGTCAGCGGGCGGAAATTGGCGGGGTTGCGGCCCAGCCCCTCGTCGAACGGCGATGTCATCGGTCCCTCCCCGGCGGTTTCGCGCACTACACCCGCGCCCGGCCCCGCGGGCAAGGGGCGCGAGGGCCGTTTCCCTCCCGCCCGCGCCGCGCTAGGGTCCGCCGAACCGGAACGGCCGAGGGGAGATCGCATGGCGCAGTCGCTGGAGGGCAAGACCGCCATCGTCACCGGCGCCGGACGCGGCGTGGGCCGGGCCATCGCCGCCCGCTGGGCCGCCGCCGGCGCCCGCGTGGTGGCGAGCGACAAGGACGAGGCCGCGCTGTCGCAGGCCGTGGAGCGCATCCGCGAACAGGGGGGCGAGGTCACGCCCTTCGCCGCCGACCTCTCGGGCGCGCTGGGGGTGCCCAACCTGATCGCCGCGACGCTGGACGCCTATGACCGCGTGGACCTGGTGGCGAACGCGCTGCGCCACATCACCGCCGGCGACATGATGAGCGTGAACGCGCCGAGCCTGACGGAGGTGTTCGACCTCAACGTCCGCGTGGCCTTCCAGCTCAGCCAGGCCGCGGCGAAGAAGATGATCGCGCGGCGGGAGGCGGGGGAGTCGGACGGGCCCGTGGGCGCCATCGTCAACGTCTCCTCCATCGTGGCGCGCCGGACCGTGCCGGACATGCTGCGCTACTCGGTCGCCTGCGCGGCGATGGAGCAGCTGACGCGGTCCATGGCCGTGGCGCTGGCGCCGAACGGGATCAGGGTCAACGCCGTGGCCCTCGGCTCGGTGATGACCGCGGCGCTGCGCGATTCGCTGAAGGAGCGGCCGGAGCTGCGGGACGAGCTGATCCGGGTCACGCCGCTCGGCCGGATCGGGGATGCGGCGGAGGCGGCGGAAGCGGCGCTGTACCTCGCCTCCCCCGCCGCGGGCTTCATCACGGGCCAGATCCTGGACGTGGACGGGGGCCGCAACATCCTCGATCCGCTGGACCTGCCGGCCCTCTAGCTCATCGAGGCGACGAAGCGGTCGAACAGGTGGTGGCTGTCCATCGGCCCCGGCGACGCCTCGGGGTGGTACTGGACCGAGAAGACCGGCTTGTCGTCCACCCGGAGCCCGCAGTTGGACCCGTCGAACAGCGAGACATGCGTCTCGGTCACGCCCTTCGGCAGCGTCTGCAAGTCCACCGAGAAGCCGTGGTTCATGGAGGTGATCTCCACCTTTCCGGTCAACAGGTCCTTAACCGGATGGTTGGCACCATGATGGCCATGGCTCATCTTCACCGTCTTCGCCCCGAGCGCGAGGCCCAGCATCTGGTGGCCGAGGCAGATGCCGAACAACGGCAGGCCCTTGCCCATCACGCCCTGGATCATCGGCACGGCGTATTCGCCCGTGGCCGCGGGGTCGCCGGGCCCGTTGGACAGGAACACGCCCTCCGGGTCGAGCTGGAGCACGTCCTCCGCGGTCGCCGTCGCCGGCAGGACGGTGACGTCGCAGCCGGCGGAGGCGAGGCAGCGAAGGATGTTGCGCTTGGCGCCGTAGTCGATGGCGACCACGCGCTTTCCTTCCGTCCCGCGCCGCTCGAACCCGCCGGGCCAGGCCCAGCGCATCTCCTCCCAGCGGTAGGACTGGGCGCAGGTCACGTCCTTCGCGAGGTCGGCGCCGGTCAGGCCGGGGAAGGCGCGCGCCTTCTCCACCAGCGCCGAGGCGTCGAGCTTCCCGTCCGCCCGATGCGCGATCGCCACATGGGGCGCGCCGTTCATGCGGATCGCGCGCGTCAGGCGGCGGGTGTCCACGCCGCCGACGCCGATCCGGCCGCGCCTGGCCAGCCACTCCGACAGCGGCTGGGCCGCGCGCCAGCTCGACGGCGAGGTCGGATCCCAGCGCGCAACCATGCCAAGCGCCACGGGGTCGCGGGTCTCGTCATCCTCGTCGTTGGTTCCTACATTGCCGATATGCGGGAAGGTGAACGTGACCACCTGGCCCGCATAGGAAGGGTCGGTCATGATCTCCTGATACCCGGTCATCGCGGTATTGAAGCAGAGCTCGCCAACCGATTCGCCCTCCGCCCCGAAACCACGGCCGAAGAAGACCGTTCCATCCGCGAAAGCGATGCACGCGGTCGCGCCTTCGGGCGCGGCGAGTTCGGCCGCAGGGCGGCGGGACGGGGTCTGCGAAGCAGGGTGCATGAACGATTCCTCGGCGGCAGGGGCCGCCGAAACCTATGGATGGCCCGGCCCGGGGTCAAGCAACCGCGGGCCAGTTGGAGGCGGGTGAGGACCCGAATGATATCAGATGCTTGCCGAATTTTCGCCGCATTGGCGACTCGGACGCCTTGGTGTAGGGTCCGATCTCGCCTCGCAACATGTTCAGGAACCGCTCATGCGTGACCGCATCGCCGCCGCCCTCCGTGACGCGACCGCCTCGGAGGATGGAACCCGGCTCTGCACCCTGCGCCTGATAAACGCCGCCATCCAGGACCGCGAGGCGGCCCGGATGCGCGCCAACGGCGGATCGGGCGAGCTCGACGATTCCGAGGTCTCGGCGATCCTCGCCAAGATGATCCGCCAGCGCGAGGACTCCGTCCGCCGCTACGAGGAATCGGGCCAGCTCGACCTCGCCGAGCAGGAGCGGCGGGAGATCGAGGTGGTGCGCGAGTTCCTCCCCCGGCCCCTCTCGGACGAGGAGCTGCACAAGGCCGTCGCCGCCGCCATCGCCGAGACGCACGCTCAGTCCCTGCGCGACATGGGCGCGGTGATGAGCCAGCTCAAGAGCCGATACTCCGGCCGGATGGACGTCTGCAAGGCGGGCGCCGAGGTGCGCAGCGCGCTCGCCTGAGCACGGAAGCCGCGGCGCGTCGGTCCCGCCTCTGGCGACGCCGGCGCCCGCCGCGGCCTGCAACCGCTTTCCAGACTGGTCACGGGCCGCCCCGGGGCGGGCGGCCGGGCGGGCGAGAGCCGCGCGCCAGCGCGGCGCGAGTCCCGCACGCCGCCCCCTTTCCCGACGCGCTTCCATGACCTAGCCTCCGCCGACCTGTCCGCCGGAGGCCCCATGCCCGACATCCCCCGCGTCATCGTCACCCGCCGCCTGCCCGACGCGGTGGAGGCCGAACTCTCCCGCCGCTTCGACGCGGTGCTCAATCCCTCCGACCGCCGCTACGATGCCGCCGCCATGGTGGAGGCGCTGCAGAACGCCGACGGCCTGCTCTGCGCCGTCGGCGATCCGATGGACGAGGCAACGCTCTCTCAAGCCACCCGGGCGAAGATGCTCGCCAACTTCGCCGTCGGCGTGAACCATATCGACCTCGAGGCGGCCCGCGCCCACGGCCTCTCCGTCTCCAACACGCCCGGCGTGCTGACCGACGCCACCGCCGACATCGCGCTGACCCTGATCCTGATGACGCTGCGCCGCGCCGCCGAGGGCGAGCGGCTCGCCCGCTCCGGCGCCTGGACGGGCTGGACCCCGACCCAGCTCATGGGCCGGGACCTCGCGGGCAAGGCGCTCGGCATCGTCGGCATGGGCCGGATCGGGCAGGCCGCCGCCCGCCGGGCCGCGGCCTTCGGGATGCGCATCCTCTACACCAACCGCTCCGACATCGACCCGGGCCTGCCAGCCGAGCGGCGGGAGCTGCCCGCGCTGATGGCGGAGGCCGACGTGATCTCCCTCCACTGCCCCGGCTCGGCCGAGAACCGCGGCCTGATCTCCGCCGACCTGATCGCGCGCATGAAGGCGACCGCCTATCTCATCAACACCGCCCGCGGCGACGTGGTGGACGAGACCGCGCTGATACGGGCGCTGGAGACCCGCGCCATCGCCGGCGCCGGGCTCGACGTCTTCGCGAGGGAGCCGAAGATCCCCGAGCCGCTCCGTGCGCTCGACAACGTGACCCTGCTCCCCCATCTCGGCTCCGCCACCGAGGAGACGCGCATCGCCATGGGCATGAAATGCGTCGAGAACCTCAGCGCCTTCTTCGCGGGCCGTCCCCTGCCCGACCGGGTCGTCTGACCTCCGGACACGCCCCCGAAGGCGCGACCTCCACCCCGCCCGCCAGCGGCCAGCCGAACGAGGGCAGCGTCGCGCCCTCCTCCGCCCCGCGCTCCGCCGGCCCCTCCGGCGCGGGGCCGAGCGGGATCCAGACCCTGGGGGAGATGCAGGCCGGCGACCGGTCGGGCCGGCGATCCCGCTCCCATGCCGGGCCGCGCCCGTCCCTCCAGGCGGGCTCTGCGACGGCCGCCGTTCCGGCCGCCAGCGCCGCCGCCAGGATCCACCATCCGCGCATGAAGAAGCCTCCGCCGGTTTCCCGACGGAGGCTCCCGCGAATCCGTCAACGAAGTCCGAAGATCAGACGGCTTCCAGCATCATCGCGATGCCCTGCCCGACGCCGATGCACATGGTGCAGAGCGCGCGCTTCGCCCCCCGCTCCTGCATCTCCACGCCCGCCGTCAGCGCCAGCCGGGCGCCGGACATGCCCAGCGGGTGCCCCAGCGCGATGGCGCCGCCGTTGGGGTTCACATGATCCGCATCGTCCGGCAGCCCCAGCTCCCGCGTCACGGCAAGGCCCTGCGCCGCGAAGGCCTCGTTCAGTTCCACCAGGTCGATGTCGCCGATCTTCAGCCCCAGCCGCTCCATCAGCTTGCGGCTCGCCGGGGCCGGCCCGATCCCCATGATCCGCGGCGGCACGCCCGCCGTCGCCATCCCCACGATCCGCGCGAACGGCTTCAGCCCGTACTTCTCCACCGCCGCCTTCGAGGCCACGATCACCGCCGCCGCCCCGTCATTGACGCCCGAGGCGTTGCCGGCCGTCACGGTGCCCCCCTCCTTGCGGAAGGGCGTCGGCAGCGCCGCCAGCTTCTCCAGCGTCGTCTCCCGGGGATGCTCATCCTTGTCCACGACCTTCGGGTCGCCCTTCCGCTGCGGGATCGTGACCGCCACGATCTCCTTGGCGAAGCGCCCGTTCTCCTTCGCCGCCGCCGCCCGGTTCTGGGACCGCAGCGCGAAGGCGTCCTGATCCTCGCGGCTGATCTGGAAGTCCTGCGCCACGTTCTCCGCCGTCTCGGGCATCGAATCCACGCCGTACTGCTTCTTCATCAGCGGGTTCACGAAGCGCCAGCCGATGGTGGTGTCGTAGACCTCGTTGCTGCGCGACCACGCCGTCTGCGCCTTGCCCATGACGAAAGGCGCGCGGGTCATGCTCTCGACCCCGCCGGCGACGATCACCTCGGCCTCGCCCGCCTTGATCGCGCGCGCGGCGGTGCCGATGGCGTCCATGCCGGACCCGCACAGCCGATTGATGGTGCCGCCGGGCACCGACTCGGGCAGGCCGGCCAGCAGCAGCGCCATGCGCGCCACGTTGCGGTTGTCCTCGCCGGCCTGGTTGGCGCAGCCCATGTAGACGTCGTCGATCGCCTCGCCGGGCAGCTTGGTGCGGGCCATCAGCTCCTTCAGCACGCCGGCCAGCATGTCGTCGGGGCGAACCTCCGCCAGCGCGCCGCCGAAACGGCCGATGGGGGTGCGCAGGCCTTCGCAGAGATAGGCTTCGGTCATCTCGCGTCTCCTCCAGACGGTTCCCGCGCTTGGGCGCGGCTCGTCCGAGGTCATCGCAAGAACCGGCCGGGGGGTCAATTCCGGCCGGCGCACCCCGGTCAAATCGCTTGCGGTCGCGCACGTCTTGCGGCGCCGACTATCCTCGGCGCAGCGTCACGCATCATCAGCGACGCGCCATGGCCCGCGCGTCGAGCACCGCCTGCGCCCACTCGCGCGGCCGTTCCTGCGGCAGGTTGTGGCCGGCGCCGGCGAAGATCCGATGCTCATGCGGCCCCTCGAACCGGGCCGCATGGTGCGCCGTGCCGGGGTTCACTCCGTCCGCATCCCCGTCGATGGAGATGGTCGGCACGCGGATCGGCGGCTGCGCCGCCAGCGCCTGCTCGATGGCCGCGACCGAGGGATCTCCCTCCGCCCGTCCGAAGCGGTGGCGGTAGGAATGGACCACGACGTCCACGAATTCCGGGTTGTCGAAGGCCGCGGCGGTCCGCGCGAAGGTCGTCTCGTCGAAGTCCCAGGTCGGGGACCACATGCGCCAGAGAAGCCGGGCGATGCCGCGCCGGTCCCGTTCCAGCCCCCGCCGCCCCCGCTCCGAGTGGAAGAGATACTGGTACCACAGCGCCGCCTCCTGCTCCGGGGCCGCGGGCTCCATGGCCCGGGCGATGTCCTGAATGTTGTAGGAATTGCCGGTGACCAGCGCCTCCGCCCGGTCCGGCCACAGCGCCGCGACCACGCAGGCCGCACGCCCGCCCCAGTCGTAGCCGCCCAGCACGGCGCGTTCGACCCCGAGCGCATCGAGCAGCGCCAGCAGGTCCGCCCCCAGCGCCGCCTGCTCCCCCGACCGCGGGGCCGAGGGATCGAGGAACCGCGTCGGCCCGTATCCCCGCAGCCACGGCACGATCACCCGCGCCCCGGCCTCGACGAGGATCGGGGCGACCTCGTCATAGGCATGGACGTCGTAGGGGAAGCCGTGGCCCATCACGCAGGGCCAGCCGTCCTCCGGCCCCCAGTCGCGGAAGGCCACCTCCAGCGCGCCGGCCCCGATCCGCTTCTCCTGCATGCCGCCACCTCCCGCTTCGCATGGTCCCGACCCTGACGCGAAAGGCCCCGCGGCGGCAACCGCGGGGCCCTCGTTGCAACCTTGGGTTGCATGTCTGCCGCGAACTCGCCCCTACCGGGCGTTTCGCTGCGAAACGCTCACTTCGGCGCCATGCGGATCGCGCCGTCGAGCCGGATGATCTCGCCGTTGAGCATGATGTTCTCGCAGATATGCGCGATGGTCATCGCGTATTCCGACGGATCGCCCAGCCGCGAGGGGAACGGAACCTGCGCGCCGAGGCTCTTCTGCGCCTCCTCCGGCAGGCTCTTGAGCAGCGGCGTCAGGAACAGCCCCGGCGCGATGGTGCACACCCGGATGCCGGACCGCGCCAGGTCCCGCGCCATCGGCAGCGTCATGCCCACGATCCCGCCCTTGGAGGCCGAATAGCACACCTGCCCGATCTGCCCCTCATACGCGGCCACCGAGGCGGTGTTCACGATCACCCCCCGCTCCCCGTCGTCGTTCAGCGGCTCTGCGGCGGCCATGCCCGCGGCGGACTGCGAGGCCACGTTGAACGACCCGAACAGGTTGACCTTGATGATCTTCATGAAGTGGTCGGGGTTGAGGGGCTTGCCCTCCCGGTCCACGGTCTTCGCGGCGCCGCCGATGCCGGCGCAGTTGATGGCGATGCGCTCCTGCCCGTGGGCGCCGCGGGCCTTCTCCAGCCCGGCCGTGACGCTGGCGGGATCCGAGACGTCCACCTGGCAGAAGATCCCGCCGATGTCCTTCGCGACCGACTCGCCCCTCTCGGCGTTCATGTCGAACAGGGCGACCTTCACGCCCGCCTTCGCCAGCCGGCGGGCCGTCGCCTCGCCGAGGCCCGAGGCCCCGCCCGTCACCACCGCCGCAAGACCGCTCTTGAGCTCCATGAGTTCCTCTCCTCGCGCCTCAGCGCTCCTTGGGTTTCTTGTCTTCGACCGGGCCGCCGGCTTCCTTCCAGCCGCGGAACCCCGTCTCCACATGCGCGATCGGCTCCAGGCCCATGTCCCGGGCGACCTTCGCCGCCAGCGCCGAGCGCATCCCGCCCGCGCAGAAGAAGACGAACTTCTTGCCGGTCTGGAACTCCTCCTTGGCGTAGGGGCTGTCGGGGTCGATCCAGAATTCCAGCATCCCGCGGGGCACGTGCCAGGCGCCGGGGACCGCCCCGTCGCGCCACAGCTCCCGCACGTCGCGGATGTCCACGAAGGTCACGTTCTCGTCCCCGTGGAGCGCGATGGCCTGCTCGGCCGTCAGCACCTCCAGCTCCGCGTTGGCGGCGTCCACCATCTCGCGCGTGCTCTTGATGGGCATGTCCATCCTCCCCTGCCGGCCGTTTAACCGGGTGATTAGCCTGAGGCGGGCCCCGCCGCAAGGGCGGGAACCGCATGGCGGAACGGGATCAGGCGAGCTCCAGCGCCACCGCCGTGCCCTCGCCGCCGCCGATGCAGATGCCGGCCATGCCGCGCTTGCCGCCGCGCTTCTCCAGCGCGTGCAGCAGCGTCACCAGGATCCGCGCGCCCGAGGCGCCGATGGGGTGGCCCAGCGCGCAGGCGCCGCCGTTGACGTTCAGCTTGTCGCGCGGGATGCCGAGCTCCACCTCCGCGGCCATGGGGACCACGGCGAAGGCCTCGTTGACCTCCCACAGGTCGACGTCCTGCGCCGTCCAGCCGATGCGCGCCATCAGCTTCTTCATCGCCGGCCCGGGCGCGGTGGTGAACCAGGCCGGCGCCTGCGCGTGCGAGGCGTGGCCCAGGATCGTGGCGCGGATCTTCAGCCCCAGCCGCTCGGCCTCCGACCGGCGCATCAGCGCCAGCGCGGCCGCGCCGTCGGAGATCGAGGACGCATTCGCCGGCGTCACCGTGCCGTCCTTGCGGAAGGCGGGCTTGAGCGTGGGGATCTTGTCGGGGCGGGCGTTGCGCGGCTGCTCGTCGGTCGCGACCTCCGCCTCGCCCTTGCGGGTGCGGACCGTCACGGCGGTCGATCTCGGCCTCGAAGGTGCCGTCCTTCTGGGCGCGCAGCGCCTCTGACAGCGAGCGCAGGGCGTATGCGTCCTGCGCCTCGCGGGTGAACTGGTACTTCTCGGCGCAATCCTCGGCGAAGGTCCCCATCAGGCGGCCCTTGTCGTAGGCGTCCTCCAGCCCGTCGAGGAACATGTGGTCGATTCACCTCGGCGTGCCCCAGCCGGGCGCCGCCGCGCATCTTGGGCAGCAGGTAGGGCGCGTTGGACATGCTCTCCATGCCGCCCGCCACCATGACGGTCTGCGATGCCGGCCAGAATCTGGTCATGCGCCATCATCACCGTCCTTCATGCCCGAGCCGCACATCTTGTTGACGGTGGTGGCGGGCACCTCCTCGCGCAGACCGGCCGCGAAGCCCGCCTGGCGGGCCGGCGCCTGGCCCTGGCCCGGCGGGGAGGACGCAGCCCATCAGCAGCTCGCCGACCTGGCCGGGCTCCACGCCCGCGCGCTCCAGCGCCGCCTTGATCGCGGCGCCGCCCAGCTCGGCCGCCGTGGCGCCCGCAAGCTCGCCCTGGAAGCCGCCCATGGGCGTGCGCGCGGCGCCGACGATGACGACGGGATCGTCGTGAACGGACATGAAAGACTCCCCTGACGGCTGTTCGGCGCATGATGGGCGCGGCCCGCGGGGCGACGCAAGCCCCCGCCGAGGGGCGCGACGGCGGGCGGCCGCCACAGGCCCCGTCATTCGCAGGCGCGCCGCGGCGCCCCCGGAGCCGGAGGCGGAACCGCGGGCGGCGCGCCTCAGGTCAGGGGGATGCGCAGGCGGAAGAGGGCCCCGCCCAGCTCCTCCCCGCGCATGGCCTCCACCGCGCCGCCCGCCTGTTCGATCTGGGAGCGGACCACAAGCATGCCGGTGCCGCGGCCGCCGGAGGGCTGGAACCCGTCGGGCAGCCCGAGGCCGTCATCCTCCACGTCCACCAGCGCATGGTGGTCGTCGCGCGCCATGCGGATCAGGATCCGGCCCGGGCTCTCGTCCTCGCCCCGGCCCACGAAGGCGTGTTTCTGCGCGTTGAGCACCAGCTCGGTCACCGCCAGCGCCACCGGCAGCGCCCGCTCCGGCCCCACGTTCAGCGGCCCGTCCGTCACCAGCTCCACCGTCGCCTCCGCCGACTCGTCGAGGTCCGAACGCAGCAGGTTCAGCATGTCCCGCAGGTCGATGTTCTCGTTCCCGACCGCCACGTCGTCCAGCAGGTGCTGGATGCGCCCCACGGCCCGGATCCGCCCCTGCACCTCGCGCAGCAGCGTCTCCTCCCGCGGGTCCCGGGCCGCCCGGCGCTGAATTTCCACCAGCGCGGCCAGCAGCGCGAGGCTGTTGCGCACGCGGTGCGTGACCTCCTTGGCGAGAAGCGCCGAGCGCTCGGCGGCCTCCTCCAGCTCCCGCGTCCGGTCGGCCACGATGCGCTCGAGGTCGTCATGGGCGTGGGCGAGGCGGGCGCGGGATTCCACCCGCTCGGTCACGTCGATCTGCGAGCCGATGAAGTACATCACCCCGCCGCGGTCGTCGAAGATCGGGGCGACGTGGAGCTCGTTCCAGAAGGCGGTGCCGTCCTTGCGGTAGTTCTTGAGGTCGACCTGCACCGCCTCGCGCGCCTTCAGCGCGTCGCGCAGGCGCGCGACCTCTTCGGGGTCCGTGTCGGCGCCCTGGAGGAAGCGGCAGTTGCGGCCCAGCACCTCCCGCTCGGAATAGCCGGTGGAGGTGAGGAAGCTGCCGTTCACGAAGACGATCGGATGATCGTCCTCGTTCGCATCCGTGATGATGACGGGAATCGGGCTCCGTTCGACCGCGTGGACGAAAGGTTGAGTCATCAGCTGGCGCTTGCGCATCATCCAGCCGTCGCCACGTTCCGCCGGTTCTTCCCCCGCCCGCTGCATTCGCTATCTCTCGACTCTCCCAGCCCACGGCTGGACGACATAGCGCCCGGGCGGGATTTGGAAAGATGCAGCCTACTGGTTGCGCTGCCGGTAGAACAGACGCCGCACCGACCCGGTGCGGGAGCGCATGAGCAGCGTCTCCGTCTCCATCCACGCCCCGTCCTTGCGGGCGCCCGAGACGATGGAGCCGTTGGTGACGCCGGTGGCGGCGAAGATCACGTCCTCGGTCACCATGTCGCGCAGGGAATAGATGCGGTCCAGGTCCTCGATCCCCGCCTTGCGGGCGCGGCCCTTCTCGTCGTCGTTGCGGAACAGGAGCCGGCCCTGGATCTGGCCGCCCATGCAGCGCAGCGCGGCGGCGGCGAGCACCCCCTCCGGCGCCCCGCCCGAGCCCATGTACATGTCGATGCCGGTCTTGCCGTGCTCGGCCGTGTGGATCACGCCCGCGACGTCGCCGTCGGTGATGAGGCGGATGGCGGCGCCGGTGGCGCGGACCTCGCGGATCAGGTCCTCGTGGCGCGGACGCTCCAGAATGCAGCAGGTGATCCCGTCCGGCCCGCAGCCCTTGGCCTTGGCCAGCGCCTGCACCCGCTCGGTCGGGGTCATGTCGAGGTGGACGACCTGGTCAGGATAGCCCGGCCCGATGGCGAGCTTGTCCATGTAGACGTCGGGCGCGTGCAGCATCGACCCCCGCGGCCCCATGGCGATGACCGCGAGCGCGTTGGGCATGTCCTTGGCGGTGAGGGTGGTGCCCTCCAGCGGGTCGAGCGCGATGTCCACCGCAGGGCCGTGGCCGGCGCCGACCTCCTCGCCGATGTAGAGCATCGGCGCCTCGTCGCGCTCGCCCTCGCCGATCACCACGACGCCGCGGATGTCGAGCAGGTTGAGCTGCGTGCGCATGGCGTCCACGGCGGCCTGGTCGGCGGCCTTCTCGTCGCCGCGGCCGATCAGCTTGGCGGAGGCGATGGCGGCGGCCTCCGACACGCGGGCGAGGCCCAGCGACAGCATGCGGTCGGAGAAGAGCCCGTCGGGCGCGGTGGATTCGGGCATGGGCAAGGCGCTCCCTCGGTCGAGCGGACTGATCGCGGGCGCGCGAACGCCCGTGAGGCTTCTAGGCCGGGGGGGCCGCGGCGGCAAGGGAAACCGGGGAGAATCGGCGGCGCCCTCAATCATGCGGTAACGGTTGCGGGTTTACCCAGCGGTCGCCGTCATAGGGGAGTCGTCCATGTTCGCCGCTTTCAGACCGTCGAAGCCCAAGCAGCCCGATGCGCTGCGCCTCGCCCTGGACGAAAGCTGGGCGGTGATCGAGTTCAAGCCGGACGGGACGATTCTCGCAGCGAACGACATCTTCCTCGCCGCCGTCGGCTATTCGCGGGAGGAGATCGTCGGGCGCAGCCACGTCATGCTCTGCCCCGAGGAAGTCACGTCGAGCGACTTCTACCGCTCCTTCTGGCCGAGCCTCGCGTCGGGCGAGCCGCGCACCGGGCGCTTCAAGCGCAAGCACAAGGACGGCCGGCACATCTACCTGCGCGCCACCTACATGCCGGTCCGCGACGCCGCCGGCCGCGTGGAAAAGATCGTGAAGCTCGCCGCGGACGTCACCGCAGACACGATGGAGTCGATCGACTCCAACGGCAAGGTCGCCGCGATCTGCAAGGTTCAGGCGGTGGTGGAGTTCGACCTGGAAGGCCGGGTGCTGGATGCCAACGACGCCTTCCTGAAGTCGGTCGGCTACAAGCTGGAGGACGTGAAAGGCCGCCACCACCGGATGTTCATGCCCGCGGGCGAGGCCGACTCTGCGGAATACGCCGACTTCTGGCGCCGACTGGCTCGCGGCGAATCGTTCCAGGCGGAATACCGCCGCCGCGCCCGCGACGGGTCGGACGTCTGGATCCACGGCAGCTACAACCCGGTGATGGACCGCTACGGCAACATCTTCAAGATCGTGAAGTTCGCGACCGAGGTGACGCCCCGCATCCGCTCCGTCGCCGCCCTCGATCAGGCGCTGGCCGCGCTGGCCTCCGGCGATCTGACGCAGGAGATGGTGACGCCGCTGGAGGGCCCGTACGAGCCGCTGCGCCGCAGCGTCAATGCCCTGACCGCCGTCTATCGCGACCTCGTGGGCGGCATCCGCCGCGCGGTGGACGCCCTCGTGACCAGCTCGCAGGAGATCAAGACCGGCGCCGTGGACCTCTCCGACCGGTCCGAGCGGCAGGCCTCCACGCTGGAGGAGATCGCGGCCACGGTGGAGGAGCTGTCGGCCACGATCAACACCACCTCCGACGCCGCGCGTCACGCCGACGAGACCGCCGAGCGCGCGGCGAACCGCACCAAGTCCGGGCAGGACGTGATCCGCAAGGCGACGGAGGCGGTGAAGACCATCGAGCAGAGCTCGGCCCGGATCACCGACATCAACTCCGTGATCGAGTTCGATCGCCTTCCAGACCAACCTGCTGGCGCTGAACGCCGCGGTGGAGGCGGCGCGGGCCGGAGAGGCGGGCAAAGGCTTCGCCGTCGTGGCCGCCGAGGTGCGCAGCCTCGCGCAGCGCAGCTCCGACGCCGCCGCCGACACCTCGCGCCTGATCAAGGAGAGCGACGCCAACGTCAAGCAGGGCGCGCAGCTCATGTCCGCCGCGGTCTCCGCCTTCGACGAGATCCAGGAGCAGGTCGGCGGCCTCGCACGCGCCATGTCGGACATCCGCACCGCCAACTCGGAGCAGGCGGCCGGGGTGAACGAGATCAACCAGGCGATGACCGAGCTGGACGCGAACACCCAGCGCAACTCCGACGCCTCGTCGCGCAATGCGGGCCTGTCGGACGTGCTGGACCGGGAGCTTTCGGCGCTGGCCCGCCAGCTCGACTTCTTCCGCACGGAGGCCGAGGCCCGCAGGCGCGCGGCCTGATCCCGGGCGCGAGCGGCCCGCCTGCGCATCGCGCAGGCGCGGAGGCCCCGGCCTCCGCGCGCGTCCCTGGACGCGCGGGCCGCGCCCTCGGCCGTTGCGCTCAGACGGTCTCGACCCGCAGCGCCATCGGCTCCTCGAGGCACTCCTTCATCGCCCCGAGCCTCCCGAGCGCCCCATCCAGCGCCGCCCGGGGCGCCGGATGGGTGACGAAGATCACCGGCGCAGCGCCCCCCTCATGGTCGTACTGCCGCATCTGGCGGATGGAGACGCCCTCCTCCCCCAGCGCCGCCGCCACCTTGGCCAGCACCCCGGGCGCGTCGTCCAGCGACAGGCGCAGGTAATAGGCCGCCGCGCTCGCGTCCACCGCCCGCGGCGCCGCCGCGAGCCGCTCGGCCGCGATGCCGAACACCGGCCCGAAGCCGCCCCGCGCGATGTCGAGCACGTCGGCCATCACCGCGGAGGCGGTCGGCCCCTGCCCCGCGCCGGGCCCCTCGAACACGGTGGTCCCGACGAAGTCGCCCTCCACCAGCACCGAGTTCGTCACCCCCGACAGCTGCCCGATCGCGCTGTCATCGGGCACGAGGCAGGGCGTCATCCGCTGCTCCAGCCCCCGCTCGGTCATCCGAGCGACGCCCAGCAGCTTGATCCGGAACCCCATGTCCTTCGCATGCCAGATGTCGGTGAGGGTGACGCGGCTCGATCCCCTCGGTCTGCACGCCCGCGAAGTCCACCCGCGTCCCGAACGCGACCGAGGCCAGCAGCGCCAGCTTGTGCGCCGCGTCGATGCCGCCGACGTCGAAGGTCGGGTCGGCCTCGGCGTAGCCCAGCCGCTGCGCGTCGTCGAGCATCTCCTCGTAGGGGGCCTCGCGCGCCTCCATCTCGGTCAGGATGTAGTTGCAGGTGCCGTTCATCACGCCCATGACGCGCAGGATGCCGTTCGCCGGCCAGCCCCTCGCCCAGCGCCTTGACGATGGGGATGCCACCCGCGACCGCCGCCTCGAAGCGCAGCGCGCGGCCCGCGGCCTCGGCCTGCTCGGCCAGCGCCTGCCCGTGATGGGCCAGCATCGCCTTGTTGGCGGTCACGACGTGCTTTCCGGTCGCCAGCGCCGCCTCGACCGCCGCCTTGGCGGGCCGTCCTCGCCGCCCATCAGCTCGATCACGCAGGTCGACGTCGTCCGCGCCGCGCCAGCGCGACGGGGTCGTCCTCCCAGTCATAGGCCGAGAGATCCACGCCGCGGTCGCGCGTTCCGGGACCGGGCGGAGACGGCGGCGATTTCGAGCGGCCGCCCGGCCCGCGCGGCCAGCAGGTCCGGCCGGGTCTGCACGATCCGCACGACGCCGGTGCCCACGGTGCCGAGCCCGGCGATGCCGAGGCGGAGAGGTGCGGTCATGAAGAAAGCCCCTGCTGTCGATCGGCTCTCCATTAGTTGAGCGCCGCGAAGCTAGCGAGGCTCGTGGCCAGGGCTCGGCGAAGCCCCAGCCGTCCGGCACGAAGCCGTGGGCAGGCGAGCCGTGGTCCGCTCCTCGTGCGCCAATCGCGTCGGCGTCGAGGGCGACGTCCGGCACCGCCGCGCTCACCTCGCCGCGACCTCCGGCGTCCTCCGGCTCGGCCTGATAGCCGAACATCCCCAACTCGTCGGACGAAGGCGTCCCGCTCGGCCGTGCCGTCCTCGGCCGGGACGAACTCCAGGTCCAGCAGGATGGTCCGCCGCCCGGCAGGTCGGCGCGCTCCGCAGGTCGGCCACCGTCAGGGCGGTCTCGGCCTGCTGATGCTCGAAATCCCAGTCTGCCGCGTCGGTCATGTCCGCCGCCTCGGCGGGCGTGTAGGCCGCGCGCATCGTCTCGGTCTGGCCCAGCACCTGCTTCACCTTGCGCGCCGCCTGCCGGATGCGCTGCTCGTTCTCCACCAGCCCGAGCCGCACGAACCCCTCGCCATATTCGCCGAAGCCGATGCCGGGGGCGACGGCCACCTCGGCCTCCTTCAGCAGCAGCTTCGAGAACGCCATGGAGCCCAGTGCGCGGAACGGCTCCGGGACGGCGCCCAGGCGAACATCGTCGCGGGCGGCGAGGGGATCTGCCAGCCGGCGCGGGCCATCGCCTCGACCAGCACGTCGCGGCGCGCCTGGTAGATGCCGCGGATCTCCTCGATGCAGTCCTGCGGCCCGTTCAGCGCCGCGGCCGCCGCCACCTGCACCGGCGTGAAGGCGCCGTAGTCCAGGTAGGACTTGATCCGCGCCAGCGCCCCGATCAGCCGCGCGTTGCCCACCGCGAAGCCCATCCGCCAGCCCGGCATCGAGTAGGTCTTGGACAGCGAGGTGAACTCCACCGCCACGTCCTTCGCCCCCGTCGATCTGCAGCAGCGAGGGCGGCGGCGTTGCCGTCGAAGTAGATCTCGGCATAGGCGAGGTCGCGACAGCACCCAGAGTCGTGCCGGCGCGCGAGCTTCACCAGCTCGGCGTAGAAATCCAGGTCGCAGACCTGCGCGGTGGGGTTCGACGGGAAGTTCACCACCACCGCCATCGGCTTCGGCACGGTAGTGCAGCACGGCCCGGTCCAGCGCGCGCATGATACGCCTCGGGGTCGAACGTCCCGTCCCGTCCAGCGCGGATGTGCGCGCAGCGCGCCGCCGGCGATCATGAAGCCGTAGGGATGGATCGGGTAGCAGGGGTTGGGCGTCAGCATCACGTCGCCCGGCGCGGTGATCGCCATGGCGAGGTTCGCGAGCCCCTCCTTCGAGCCCAGCGTCGCGATCACCTCGGTCTCCGGGTCCAGCTTCACGCCGAAGCGCCGCGCGTAGTATCCCGCCTGCGCGCGGCGCAGCCCGGCGATGCCCTTGGAGGACGGAGTAGCGATGCGTGCGCGGCCGCTGCACCGTCTCGCACCAGCTTCTCGACGATGTGGCCGGGCGTGTCCATGTCGGGATTGCCCATCCCGAAGTCGATGATGTCCACGCCCTGCCGCGCGATACTCGGCCTTGAGCCGGTTCACCTCGGCGAAGACGTAAGGCGGCAGGCGCTTGATGCGGTGGAATTCGTCGGAGGGGCGGGGCATGGCGGGCTTCTCGACCAGGGGACCGTGACGACGGCGTCATAGCATCCCGCCCGCGGAATGACAGGGCGTTTCCGCGGCAGGCCGGAGGCGCCCGCCGGGCCTTGGCGCCGGCCACCCGCGCCCGGCCCGCCGCGCGCCGCGGGCGCCGCCGCCGCCGGAGGCGCGACGGCCGGCGCGGCGCCTCGCTCAGGGCCGCGGCACCGCCCGGCGATAAAGGTGCCATGTCGCGTGCCCCAGCACCGGCATCACCAGCACCAGTCCCACAAAGAAGGGCAGAGAGCCCAGCGCCAGCGCCCCCGCCACGATCAGCCCCCAGGCGGCGATCACGCGCGGGTTCTTCATCGTCACGCGGAACGAGGTCGCCACCGCACGCGGCAGCCCCACGTCGCGGTCGAGCAGCAGCGGGAAGGACACCACGCTCATCGCCAGCACGCCGGCGGCGAAGACGAAGCCCACGGCGCAGCCGACAAGGATCATCGTCCAGCCTTCCGGCGTCCCCAGCGCCGCCTGCACGAAGGCGGCCGGCGCGCGCGGCGCCTCCGCCCCCATGGTGGCGTCATGGATCCCCCACGCCGCCAGCAGCCACAGCGCGAACGCCCCCGCCAGCGCCAGACCCAGCGCCAGGATCGCCCCGAAGGACGGCGAGCCGAGCACCCCGAAGCCGTCGGCCCAGCGCGGCGGCATCCCCATCTCGCGCCGCCGGCTCATCTCATAGAGCCCCACGGCCGCGACCGGCCCGAGCAGCGCGAAGCCCGCGGCGGCCGGGAACAGCATCCGGAACAGGTCCTGCGAGAACACGAAGTATCCGATCAGAAGCCCGATGATGGGGTAGAGCAGGATCGCCATCACCGCGTCGCTGCGGCAGGCGGCGGCGTCCTGCATCCCGCGGCGCAGCGCCTCGCGCAGGTCCGACATCTCCAGCCTGCGGACCTCGGGCAGCGGGCCCTCCCGCTCCCGGCCGCCCAGGGCGGCGCCGGAGGCCTCCACGTGACGCCAGGCGCCGCTCACGGCGTCGGAGCCCCAGACCAGCGGGTTGCGTATCGTCTCGACCATCGGCGCGATCCTCCCTTGTCGGGGCCCGCGGTCCTCATGCGCGACGGGGGTCCGGGCGCCTGCCCGGGCGGCCCGTCGAAGCGGGTCCTGCGACATTCTGTCAGAAAACGCGGCCGGAGTCTCGTGCGATCCGCCTCAGCCCTCGGGCGTCTGCTGCGCCAGCGCCCGCTGCGCGTTCGCCCGCGCCCTGAGCGCCGCCTGCTGCTGCGGCGTCAGCACCGGCGCGGCCAGCGCGTCGGCCTGCGTCGCCAACTCCGCGGCCTGCGCCTTCAGCGCCGCCGCCGTCTGCCGCCCCTGCGCGGGGTCGGGGCGCCGGGCCCGTACTCCCCCGGCGACGGCACGGGCGGGATGTCCGCCAGCCGCGGCCAGGGCCCCTGCGGCTCGGGCGTCTCCGGCAGCTCGAGCCCGGCCAGCGGCCCCCGCCCCGCCTCGCATCCCGCGAGCGAGCATATGACCGCCGCCGCAAGCCAACCCTTGCGCATCCCGCGGCGTTTGATGGTTGAGAGCATCCGGTGCATGATGCCGGCAAGCATATCCGTCCGCCCCGGCGGACGCCAGACGATCCGCGCCCCCCGAGAGGCCGGACGTCCCTGCGGAGGACGACCAGAATGGACGACCAGGACCTCGCCCGCCAGAGCGCCGGCGCCGCCGCCGACACCGCCGAGTTCGCCCTCAACATGGCGAAGGTGATGGAGACGAGCCAGGACATCTGGCTCCGCCTCCTGCGCGCCCAGTCGCTCGAACAGAAGCCCATCCACGCGGACCCCCTCAACGCCCTCCCCGCCTTCGCCGAGCTCCAGCAGGCCTTCATCAACCACCCCCAGGCGCTGGCCGAGCGTTCCCTCCAGCTCTGGACCCAGCAGGCCGAGCTCTGGCGCCGCGCCACCGCCCAGTGGCTGGGCGCCGAGCCCGCGCCCGTCGCCGCTCCCGCCAAGGGCGACAAGCGCTTCAAGCACGAATCCTGGTCCCGCGACCGCATCTTCGACTACATCAAGCAGTCCTACCTGTTGACCGCCGACTACCTTGAACACGTCTCCGACGACGTGGGCGAGGACATGGACCCCAAGGACCGCAAGAAGATCACCTTCCTCACCCGCCAGTGGGTGGAGGCCATGTCCCCCTCCAACTTCGCCGCCATGAACCCCGAGGTGATCGAGACCACCCTGGAGCAGAAGGGCGAGAACCTGGTCCGCGGCCTGAAGATGATGGCCGAGGACCTCGACCGCGGCAAAGGCGCCCTGATGATCCGCCAGACGGACATGAACGCCTTCAAGGTCGGCCGCGACATGGCCGTGACTCCGGGCAAGGTCGTCCACCAGAACAACATCATGCAGCTGATCCAGTACGCCCCCGCGACGGAGCAGGTGCACGCCACCCCGCTCCTGTTCATCCCGCCCTGGATCAACAAGTACTACATCCTCGACCTCAACGCCCAGAAGTCGCTGGTCAAGTGGCTGACGGAACAGGGCTTCACCGTCTTCCTGATCTCCTGGGTCAACCCCGACGAGCGACAGCGCGACGAGACCTGGGAGTCCTACCTCCGCAACGGCGCCATGGAGGCCATCGACAAGGTCCTGGAGGAAACCGGCCAGAAGACCCTCAACCTCGCCGCCTACTGCATCGGCGGCACGCTGAGCGCGTGCCTTCTGCCCTACATGCAGAAGACCGGCGACAAGCGGGTGAAATCCTGCACCTTCTTCACCGCTCTGACGGATTTCGAGGATCCGGGCGACCTCGGCGTCTTCGTGGACGAGAACACGCTCAAGACGGTCGATGACCAGATGGACCGCGGCTTCCTGCCCGCCGGCGCCATGGCCACGACCTTCAACATGCTCCGCGCCTCGGACCTGATCTGGAACTACGTCGTCTCGAACTACTACCTGGGGAAGGAGCCGTTCCCCTTCGACCTTCTCTACTGGAACGCCGATTCCACGGCGATGCCCTCGAAGGTCCACCGCTACTACCTGGAGCGTTTCTACAAGGACAACGCCCTCTCGGCCGGCGAGCTGAAGGTGCTCGGGACCCCCGTGACCCTCCAGGACATCAAGCTCCCGATCTACCACATCGCCACGAAGGAGGATCACATCGCCCCCGCGCCTGCGGTCTACCGGGGCGCGCGCCTGATGACGGGGGCGGAGGAGCTGCGCTTCGTCCTCGCCGGGTCCGGCCACATCGCGGGGGTGGTGAACCCGCCCTCGATGGCGAAGTACCAGCACTGGGTGGACGGCGACATGTCCGAGGAGGACGTGACCGGCTGGCTCGCCACCGCCGAGGAGCGTCCCGGCTCCTGGTGGCCCGACTGGTCCGCCTGGCTCGCGAAGCGTTCCGGCCGCAAGGTGAAGGCCCGCGAGCCGGGCGCGGTGCTTGGCGCGCTGGAGGACGCGCCGGGCAGCTACGTGAAGCGGCGGTTTGACGAGGGGTGACGCCTAGCGACCGCCGGATGTCATCCCTTAAGTCGCACCCATGACAAGCTAGAGCCGATGGAGATTCGAGACGAAAGATCTTAACCGATCAGCAGTGCGTTCAGAAAATAAGATATAAAGACGCAGAATATAGCTGCATCTGAAACGCTAGCATCAATGTAGTCGTCGAGAAAAAGACCTATGGGTAGAGAGGGAGTGGTGATCACAAATGAAATGAGTACGATCCAGTCACCCGCGAACACCATGATTACGGAAAGCAAAGGCGATGGAGAAAGACATGAGTTTATAACGGAATGCTTGCTTTTTTATAGCGTCTTTTGACAGGATTTCGATCATGCTTAGTATCAAGCCCACTTGCGATGATCGAAAAGCCGGCGATCAAAATTCCTTCGTCGGACTTCCGAAGTAACGAGCGCAGTAGGAGCGCTCCGAACAAGCTTTTGTAATCGAAAACTCTCAGAGATACATTGAAGATCAAGAGCGCCAAACCGCTAACGAAAGCGCGCAAAATGTGAAAACCATAAGTACTCGTTCTTGAGAGGCTAATCGAAGTCTGCGCGATAGATATTGCAGATGTCCCAATGCTGGCACTGATCAAAAAATATGCTGGTCCAGTCGAATGACCCGTCATGTTAGTTCTGAGCCAACCGCGCGAGCTTCGCCCGCAGATCATCGCTGCTCTCTGCCCGAGCGCCGAGTTGATACCCCCACCTCGAACAAGATTTGAATAGGTCGCGTAGAGTTCGCGAGCGATGGGAGTCAGCGTTCTCCCCTCGCGTTCTACGGAACTTTGAACATGAAGTTCGCATGGAGAGAGTCCCTGCGATTTTCGCTACATCCCGGATCTCGCCCCACATCGTGAAATGTTCATAGCCTCCAGCCGTTACGCTTTCGACAAATTTCTCCGTTTCAACCGAATTCAAGCCCTATTCATCGCCAGTCGCCACTACGCTTGCCGTGTTGGGCTTCATCGGATTAAATTCCTTCTGATAGATCTACTCAATCACGATCTTACCGTCCGATTCGTTGTTTCGATCAATGAACTTCACCCTCAAGCTCTCTATTTTTTGAAATCCTCCATACGGAAGAGCACTCGATGCTGTGAGGACGATGGCGACGGGACTAATGTCATATCTTAGGAAGGGGAAACCGCTCCCGCAGCTTGACCCGAGTCTCGACCCTCCCTTCGGCATTAATTCGATCAACTCTAGCGCATGAACGCATGGTACTCATCAAGAATGAACCAGACGAACCGTCTCTCAATTCAACTAAAGATGGCTGCGAACTTCGTCTCCGGAAGTAACGAGCCTTGCGACGCCAAGATCAAAAGGAATATAGCAGATGGTGCGCTTTCGATCACTTGCCGATCTTGGAGTATCTTCCCATTCCTTAGATATTGCTCTCGCTCAAGCTTAGTACTTTTAACGAATCTTCCGAAAACACAGACAGACTCCGGATCGTCATCCTGAAGGAGCAACACTTTACGTCGAGAAAATGGTAGTGTGTCCCCCCCGCCCGAACATTGGTGTCATTCAGGAACGCCCTCAAAGACACATCCTCGAAATCTAGAAAGTTCTTCGCGCCATACTTTACAACCAAGTTAGCGAATGAAGCCGTGGCAGTCATAGCCGCTCCACCGCCGCCGTCCGCACAAGCTGTCTGCTTAGCAACGGCGCATGACACCGGCCCAACAGCTTCGAGGTGAAAGCGACGGGACGTCGGAGACTCGGCGCTGCAGCAAGGAGCCGACCAGGAGTCGCCACCCGGTGCCATGTCGGATTGTCCGACCGCCTGCCATACGTTTTGCATACACAATGCATACGCTTCGCAGACGCCGGAAAAAGCTCTCCCAATCCTCGCCGAGTGGGAATTTCCGTTAACGATGTTAACCCGGCCTGACGAACCCCGAACGCGCCCGTTAACACCTTAAGCCGTCGCTATTACTTCCTCGGCGGCTTCCGTGACTTCCGCTTCGGCCTCCGACAGGAACCGCTCCGCCTCCAGCGCCGCCATGCAGCCCATGCCGGCCGAGGTCACCGCCTGGCGGTACACATGGTCCGTCACGTCGCCCGCCGCGAACACGCCCGGCACGCTCGTCGCCGTCGTCCCGGGCGTCACCTTCACATAGCCCCCGTGATGGGTCTCGAGCTGCCCGGCCACCAGCTCCGAGGACGGCGAGTGCCCGATCGCCACGAAAACCCCCGCGCATTCAACGGCTTCCGTCTCCCCCGTCTCCACATGCCGGAGCGTCGCGCCCGTGACCCCCAGCGGCTCCTCCTCCCCCAGCACCTCGTCCAGCAGGTGGTCCCAGACCACCCGCACCTTGGGGTTCCGGAACAGCCGCTCCTGCAGGATCTTCTCCGCCCGCAGCGAATCCCGCCGATGCACCAGCGTGACTTTCGAGGCGAAGTTCGTCAGGAACAGCGCCTCCTCCACCGCCGTATTCCCCCCCCCGATGACAAGCACTTCCTTGCCCCGGTAGAAGAACCCGTCGCAGGTCGCGCAGGCCGAGACCCCGAACCCCTTGTATTTCTCCTCGGACTCCAGCCCCAGCCACCGCGCCTGGGCGCCGGTGGCGAGGATCACCGCCTCGGCCTCGATGATCTCGCCCCCGTCCAGCGAGGCGCGGAAAGGGCGGCGGGAGAGGTCGAGCTTCGACACCATGTCGGAGATGATCTCCGTGCCCACCTTGCGGGCGTGGGCCTCCATCCGCTCCATCAGCGCGGGGCCCATGACCTCCTCGTCGCCGGGCCAGTTCTCGACCTCGGTGGTGATGGTGAGCTGGCCGCCGGGCTGGATGCCCTGGACGAGCACCGGCTCCAGCATGGCGCGCGAGGCGTAGACGGCCGCCGTATAGCCCGCCGGCCCCGATCCGATGATGAGAAGCTTCACCCGCCGCATGCCCTAACCTCCGGTCGCTCAAGGACGCCCGATATAGTCCCTGACGAGCAGCGCCGCCACCCGCCCGGCCTCGCGCAGCGGAGCGCTGTCCCAGATGTGCGGAAGGTCCTGCCACGGGCGGGAGGCGCCGCTGGCGGCCAGGGCCTCGTGGAACGCGCGGATCTTGGGGGAGGTCGGGGGGGCGAAGAGGACGTTGACGGGCAGGCCCGCGGCGGCGGCCTCCGAGGCCATGTTCACCGAATCTGCGGTGACGGCGGCCGCGTCGGCAAGGCCGAGGATGCCGGGATAGGGGTTCTCGCCCCGCCCGTCCCAGACGAAGCCCCCCAGTCCCGAGAGGGCGGCCGAGACCTCCGGCGGCGTGCGGCGGGAGGGGGTGACCATCAGGCCCCAGCCCTCGGCCTCGGCGCGGCGCAGGGCCTCGACCAGCCGGCCGGACTCGGCTTGCGTCCAGCGGGCGGAGCCGCTGGGGCCGCCGACCATCACGGCGAGGCGGGGGCGCGGCAGGTCGGCGAGGCGCGCGCGCCACGGTCCGGCGGCCTGCGCGGCCCGCTCGGGCGTGACCCGCGAGAGGGAGCCGAGGGTCGGAACCACGTTCGCGCCGCGCAGGGCGTCATGCTCGGGCGTCACGACCGCGTCGAAGCGGCCGGCCTTGGGGTCGAGAATTTGAACCGCCTTCACCCCGCCCAGCCGCTTCATCGCTGCGGCCACGGGGGCGGCGCGGCGGCCGGCGGAGATGACCAGCGCCGGCCAGGGGCGCGCGGCGACGGACGGGTCCGAGAGGCCGGAGAAGGGCCAGCCCTCCTCACGCGCAGGGAGGGCCGACCACAGCTGCGCGGGCAGGCGCGACGACCAGCCGCGCAGGGCGAGGCGGCGGACGTCGGCGGGGGGCCAGCCGTGAGGTTCCAGCGCCTCGGCGAGGGCCAGCGCGGGGTTTTCGTTGCCCGCGCGGCCATCGGTCAGCACCCAGACCCCACCGCCCCCGCTCATGCGCGCTTTCCAAATCTTGCGTCCATGCGCAACATCATTGCATTGTCGCAGCCGACCCACGCAATTCTTCCGCTCCGGAACCCTTCATGCCGCCTGCCCAACTCGATCCCATCGACCGCAAGATCCTCGCCGAGCTGCAGGATGACGGCCGGATGACCAACGTGGAGCTCTCGCGCCGCGTCGGGATCTCGGCCCCGCCCTGCCTCAGGCGCGTCCGGGCGCTGGAGGAGACGGGCTATATCGAGGGCTACCACGCGCGCGTGAACTCCCGCACGCTGGGGTTCGAGGTGCAGGTCTTCGCCATGGTGTCGCTGCGCAGCCAGTCGGAGGCAGACCTCAACGATTTCGAGGGGCGGGCGCGGGCGTGGCCTCTGGTCCGCGAGTGCCACATGCTCAACGGCGAGATCGACTTCATCCTCAAGTGCGTGGCGCCGGACCTGTCCACCTTCCAGACGTTCCTGACGCGGGAGCTGGTGTCGGCGCCGAACGTGGCGGGGGTGAAGACCTCGCTGGTGATCCGCGAGACGAAGTGGGAGCCGGGCGTGCCGTTCGACATCCTCGAGGCGCGGGCGGCGGCGGAGTAGCCGCGCGCAAGGCAGGTCAGGGGAGAGGCGGGAGAGCGGCTCCGCGCCCTGCGGCCCGATCCGGCCAAGGTTCATCGCGGCGCCCGTGCCGCTGTTGGCCGGGATCATGTGGAGGAAGACCATCATGTTCTCGCGCATGATCGCCCCTACCCTGTCGTAGAACATCTGCGGGACCACCGACGACGGCGCGAAGCGCGCGCCGAGGGATGGGAGCCGGGCGGGACGAGGAGGAGGGCGTCAAGGCTGCGCGCCGCCATCTCCTCGCGCGGCGGTCGGCGAATTCTTCGGGCGCGAAGCGGAGCATCAGCCTTCCAGCACGATGGCGGAGACGAGGCGGCCGTAGTCGGCCTCTCCGCGGCGGGTCTTGCGGCGGTTGGAGAAGAAGCGGGCCTCGTCGGAATAGGTGCAGTGGCCGGTCCAGGCGGCGTCGGCGACGCCGGCGTCCCGGAGCCGGCGGAGGGCGTAGCCGGGCAGGTCGAACATCGGGCGGCCGTTGGGGCCGCCGGAGAAGAAGCGCTGGGCCTCGGGGTCGTCGACGGTGAAGTCTTCGAGGAACTCGGGCCCGACCTCATAGGCGCGCTGGCTGATGCAGGGGCCGATGGCGGCGCGAATGCGGGCGCGGTCGGCGCCGAGCGTCTCCATTGCGTCGAGGGTCGCCTCCAGGACGCCGCCGAGGGCGCCTTTCCAGCCCGCATGGGCGGCGCCGATGACGCGCGCCTCCGGGTCGTGGAACAGCACCGGCGCGCAGTCGGCGGCGAGGGCCGCCAGCGCGAGGTCGGGCTCGGCGGTGACGAGGGCGTCGGCCTCGCGGGAGGCGCCTTCGGCCCAGGGGCCAGTCACCGTCAGCGCGCGGGCGGAGTGGACCTGGTGGAGGAACAGCATGCGGTCGGGCGGAACGCCCAGCGCCTCGGCGGCGCGGCGCTTGTTCTCGACGACGCGGGCGGGGTCGTCGGCGGCGCCTGCGCCGCAGTTGAGGGAGGCGTAGAGGCCCTCCGACGCGCCGCCCTTGCGGGTGAAGAAGCCGTGGCGGGCGGGAAGCTCCGGCGCGCGGAGGATCTCGAGGTCGCTCATGTCAGATCCCTGCCGGACGCGCCTGCCCCGGCCCGGTGAGGGCGAGGACCTTGAACACCTGTCCCATCTCGTCGGGGTGGGTCAACCGGCGGTGGGCGGCGACGATGGCCTCCACCGGATCCGCCGCCTCCCGCGACGGCCGGGCCGGCGCGGGGGCGGGCGGGTGGGCCGCTCCGGGCCGGGCGGCGTGGGAGGCGGCGACGCGCGCCAGCGCGTGGGCCCGCTCCACGATCCCCATGCGCTCCAGCCAGATCCCTTGGGTGGTCGCGGGCCAGGCGACGGCGCCCTGCCCCTCGGCGGCGCGGGCGAGGGCGGCGAAGTCGACGTGGGCGGTCAGGTCCGCCTCTCCCGGCGCCTCCAGCGGGTCGGCGTAGGCGTGGCCGCGCACGGCCTGGAAGGTGTCCCCGCCCATCGGGCCGGCCTCGAGGTAGCCGTAGTCGATCACCAGCGCGGCGCCGCGCTGCCGGGCGAGCCGGGCGCCGAGCCAGCGGGCGACGGCCTCGCCCATGGGGCAGGTCTCCCGCACCGCGCCCTCGGGGGCGTCCTCGTCCAGCGGCGCCGCGGCGCCGAGGCCGAGCGTCAGGCGGCCTTGCTCCAGCCCCAGCACCCGCTCCCGCCACCGGCCGTTCGCGCGGACGAACTGGCGGATGGGGAGGGCGTCGAAGAACTCGTTGGCGACCAGCAGGAGAGGCCCCTCCGGCAGGTCCTCCACCCGGTCGGCCCAGCTTGCGCCGCGGCCGGCGAGCGCCTCGGCCTGGCGGGCGCTCAGGGCGGGGCTCGTCTCCACGAGACGCACCTGCGCGGCGTCTAGAAAGCCGGGGACCGAGCCCCCGGCGCGCAGCGCGTCCGCCATCAGCGTGCCGCGGCCGGGGCCGAGCTCCGCCAGGACCACGCACGCCGGGCGGCCGAGGTCGAGCCATGACTGGGCGAGCCAGAGGCCGATAAGCTCCCCGAACATCTGGCTGATTTCGGGCGCGGTGGTGAAGTCTCCGGCAGCGCCCAGCGGGTCCCGCGTGAGGTAGTAGCCGTGCTCAGGGTGGGCGAGGCAGAGGCCCATGTACTCCGAGAGCGGCATCGGACCGCCCTGGTCGATGCGCCGGCGGAGGATTTCCTCCAGCCGGGTCATGCGGCCTCCGCGCGGAAGGCCCCGCGACGCGCGGCGATCAGGATGGCGAGGCCCGCGAGGATCATGGGGATCGACAGGATCTGGCCCATGGTCAGCCCCGCCTGCGGCCCCCATTGCCAGGCGAGCCCGAGCGGATTGGTCTCGGACTGGTAGAAGGCGTCCGGCTGGCGGAACAGCTCCACGAACGTGCGCGCAGCGCCGTAGCCGACCAGGAACAGCCCGGTGATCGCGCCCGGAGTCTTCAGCCAGAAGCGGCGGGTCACGAGCCACCATAGCGCGAGGAACAGGAGGGCGCCCTCCAGCAGCGCCTCGTAGAGCTGGGAGGGGTGGCGCGGCAGCGGCCCGCCGTTGGGGAAGATCACCGCCCAGGGCACCTCGGCGGTGCGGCCCCAGAGCTCGGAGTTGATGAAGTTCGCAACTCGGCCCAGCAGGAGGCCGATAGGGGCCGCGCAGCCGACGGCGTCGGCGACCTCCATCAACGGTCGGCGGCGCAGGCGGGACCAGCCGACGATGCCGAGCGTCACGCCCAGCATGCCGCCGTGGAAGGACATGCCCCCGTTCCAGACCGCCGGGATCTGGGAGGGGTTCGAGAGGTAGTACCCCGGCTGGTAGAACAGCACGAAGCCGAGGCGCCCGCCCAGGATGACGCCCAGCACCATCCAGGTCAGCAGCTCCTCCGCCTCGGCCGGCTGCATCGGCGGGCGGCCGCGCCAGAGCTCCTCGCGGCGCACGAGCCAAGCCACGTAGCGCCAGCCGAGCACAAGGCCGACGATATAGGCGACGGCGTACCAGCGGAGCGAGAAGGCGAAGCCGCCCAGCTCCAGCGAGAAGATGACCGGGTCGATGCCGGGAAAGGGAATCGCGAGCATCCGTCCTCCGCTGCGCCTTCGCGCGGGCCGTGCCGCGCCCGCGCCGCCGTTCTGGCCCAAAGGCGGCCGTTCCGCCACCCTCGGCGGAGGCGCCGCGACGGCGGCTCCGCGTGTGGGTCCGCGGGCGCCCGCGGCGCGGGCCCGGCCGGTCGCCGGGTGGCCGGCGCGAGCGTTCGGCGCGGGCCGCCTGCGTCGCCGGTTCGGGGCCCCCAGTTTGCGTCACACCTCGCGCTGGACTGGCGCGGCATGCCTCTTCCCGCCGCCGATTGCGCCGGCTCGCACGCCACCGATCCGAGCGCGCCGCCTGGGCTTCCGCCGGCGCGCCGCCACCCGCGGCCGTAGCAAGAGCCGGCACGCCCGCCATGCGCCGCGGGCCCGGCCGCCGCCACGTGCGCGTCACTCGGCGCGGCGCCTCTCCGCCTCCAGCAGATCGCGCAGCCCTTCCCTGTAGCTCGGGAAGCGCAGATTCACGCGCAGCTCATCGTGGACGCGACGGTTCGAGGTGCGCTTGCTCTCGGAATAGAAGCTGCGGGCCATCGGGGTCATATCGGCCTCCTCGAACGGGATCTCGGGCGGGAGGTCGACCCCCAGCAGCCGCGCGGCCTCGGCGATCACGTCCTGCGGCGGCGCGGGATGGTCGTCGCAGACGTTGTAGGCCGCGCCGGGGTTCGGGCGGGCCATGGAAGCGCGCAGGACCTGCGCGATGTCCTCCACGTGGATGCGCGAGAAAACCTGCCCCTCCTTCACGATCCGCCGCGCCGTCCCGTTCCGCACCTTCTCGAACGGGCCCCGCCCGGGCCCGTAGATCCCGGCGAGGCGGAACAGGTGCACCGGCAGCCCCTCCGAGGCGTGGAGCGCGAGCCAGGCGTCCTCGGCCGCCACGCGCCAGGCGCCGCGGCGGGTGGCGGGGGTGCGGGCCGCGCGCTCGTCGATCCACTCGCCGCCCCGGTCGCCGTAGACGCCGGTGGTGGAGAGGTAGCCGACCCACTCCAACGCCTTCGCCCGAGCGGCGATCTCGGGCGCGAGCGCGCGGAGCACCGGATCGCCCGCGTCGTCGGGGCCCGCCGAGATCAGCAGATGCGTCGCCTCCTCCAGCGGGGGGCGGGCGCCGGGCCAGACCACCGCCTCGGCCCCCTCGGCGCGGATCGCCTCGGCTTTCTCCTCGGTGCGGGTGGTGCCGATCACGCGCCACCCCTCGGCCAGCAGGTCGCGCGCCAGCCGGCGGGCGGAGTATCCGTGTCCAAAGCTCAGGAGGGTGGGCATCGCCGCGCCTTTCGCCTATGTCGCCGTAGCGGTCCCCTCTAGCCCAGGACGGTCCCCATGCGAAGCGTTGCGGCCCTTCTCGTCCTTATCGTCCTCGCGACGCCGGCTTCGGGTCAGGTGCGCGACCCGGAGGCATGCCAGGCGCTCGCCGCCTCCGACCCCGGGACGGCGGTGGAGGCGGCGCGGGAATGGTCGCGGTTCGGCGGCGACGTGCCGGCCGGCGTCTGCGAGGCGCTGGCCCTCGAGGCGATGGGCGCGCTGGGGACCGCGGGGCGGCGGCTGGAGGAGCTGGCCCGGTCCGCCCCGGAGGCAGACCTCGCAGACGCCGATCGCGCGGCGCTGCTGGAGATCGCGGCGGGCTTCCACCTCCGCTCAGGGATGCCGGGGGCGGCGCTGGCGGCCGCGGAGGCCGGGCTGGCGTTGCCCGGCGCCTCGCCGCTGCTGAACCGCCTGAAGGGCCAGGCGCTGACGGAGCTGGGCGAGCCGCAGCAGGCGCTGGTCGCGCTGAACGCGGCGCTGGCGGAGCGGCCGGACGACGTGACGGGCCTGAAGCTCCGCGCCCGGCTGCGGCGGGAGGCGGAGGCGGCGCAGGGGGCGCTGGCGGATGCGGCCGAGGCCGTGCGGCTCGCCCCGGAGGACCCCGGGAGCTGGTTCGAGAAGGGGGCCGCCGAGGCGGCGCTAGGGCGGAACGCCGAGGCGCGGGAGAGCCTGCTGACCGCGATCTCGCTGGACCGGGAGGGGCTGGTGGGGAACGCGGCGCGGGTCGAGCTCCAGCGGATGGAGACGGACTAGGCGGAGGCTTCCGCCAGCGCGGCGCGCCATTCCTCGGCCACGTCGGGATCCGGGTCCGGGCGCGCGAGGGCTGCGAGGCGGGCGGGGGCGAGGCGGGAGAGCGCCCAGACCGCCGCGCCGCGGACCAGCGGCGACTCGTCCTGAAGGCGTGCCTCCGCCGCCGGGATCAGCTCCGTCAGGCGGGAATTTCCGACGGCGATCAGGACGTTGCGCAGGAAGCGGTCCCGGCCGATGCGCTTGATGGGGGAGGCGCGGAAGACCTCGCGGAAGGCGGCATCGTCCAGGGCGGCGAGATCGGCGAGGCGCGGGCGGTCCAGCTCGATCCGGTTCTGGTAGATCGCCTCCGACGCCGCGGCGGCGAACTTGTTCCACGGGCAGACGGCGAGGCAGTCGTCGCAGCCGTAGATGCGGTTGCCGATCAGGGGGCGCATCTCGCGCGGGATCGGGCCCTTCAGCTCGATGGTCAGGTAGGAGATGCAGCGGCGGGCATCGAGCTGGAAGGGCGCGGGGAAGGCCGCGGTGGGGCAGACGTCCAGGCAGCGGCGGCAGGAGCCGCAATGCTCGGGCTCGGGGGCGTCGGGGCGCAGGTCCGCGGTGGTGAAGATGGCGCCGAGGAAGATCCAGTTGCCCAGGGACCGCCCCAGCAGGTTGGTGTGCTTGCCCTGCCAGCCGAGGCCGGCGGCCTGCGCCAGCGGCTTCTCCATCACCGGGGCGGTGTCGACGAAGACCTTCACCTCGCCCGCCGTTTCGGCCACCAGCCAGCGCGCGAGGCGCTTGAGTCGCTTCTTGACCCGGTCGTGATAGTCCGCGCCGCGGGCGTAGACCGAGACCGCGCCGCGGTCCGGCCGGTCCAGCAGGGCGAGCGGGTCGGCGGCGGGGGTATAGGCCTCGGCCAGCATCACCACCGAGCGGGCGTCGGGCCAGAGCGCCGCGGGATCGGCGCGCCAGCCGGCCCGCGCCTCCATCCAGTCCATCTCGCCGTGGCGGCCCTGGGAGAGGAAGGCGCGCAGGCGTTGGGCGGCCGGGGCGATGTCGCCCGGCCGGCAGACGCCCATGGCCGAGAAGCCCGCGGTCCGGGCCTGCGCCGCCAGCGCCGCCTTGAGCGCGCCGGGGTCCGCGAGGGAGGTCGGTTCAGCGATTGGTCGATCGGTCCCGATGCTTGCGCCGCCTGAGAAGCTCCAGCGCACCGAGGCCGAGGGCGGCTAGGCCGTCTGCGGCGGGCGCGGGCACGGCGGGAAGAGGCGGAGGCTCCGCCGCACCGTAGCCCGCATAGTCGAGATAGCCCATCGCGTCCACGTAGAGCGCCAGGGAGGTGGTCTGGAACGGCGCCAGCGCGACCTCGAACCCGTAGGTCCCGGCGGTCATGTCGATGTCGGAGCGGAACACGCCGCTGGCGTAGCTCTCCTTCAGGAAGGAGGCGGCGCCGGCGCCCGCCACGGGAACGATGCGCGCCGACGCCATGGCGGCGGCCTGCTCGATGAAGCTTCCGGCGGTGATCGCGGAGGACAGATCGTAGAAGAAGAGAAACGAGACGACGGCCATGCTCTCTCCCGGGTTGGAGAGGAAGACGTAGCCGTCGGTCAGGGCGGCGGAGTTGCGCCTGGCGGCCTCGCCCGCGGCGCCGGACGCCGAGGCGCGCAGAATGAGGTCGGCGTCGGAGGCCGCGGTCTCGACGGTGCGCGCCGCCTCGCCGATGCCGATGCCGGTGGCGCAGTCGTCGAAGGGCGAGGCCTGGAAGAAGACGTCTGCGCCGGTGTTCTTCGCGATCTCCAGCCGTCCATAGGCGGACGCATCGAAGCTCGCCAGCGCCAGCGCCGGCCCGGCGGCCAGCGCGGCGAACATAACTGCAATGAGCAGTCCCATCGGCACACCCCCACGACGAAAGGGCCTCCGCAGGCGCGGAAGCCCGATCCGATCCGAATGAGGGCTACATTAACCTCGCGTACAGAACGCGGATGACGCAGCATCAGAAGTCCAGATCGGCGTAGTGAGGCGGCGGCGGGAAGCCCGAAAGGTGATCGGCGAGGAGCGTGCGGAAGGCCGGGCGCGACTTGATCCGCTGATACCAGCCCTTGGCGGCGGGAACGGCGTCCCAGTCCACGTAGCCGATGTAGTCGAGGCAGGAGAAATGCGCCGCGGCGGCGAAATCCGCGAGCGTGATCTCCTCTCCCGCCAGCCAGCGGCGCTGGTCCGCGAGCCAGCCCACGTATTCCAGATGGACCGAGAGGTTCTTGGAGCCGGCCCGGATGCGCCCGCTGTCGGGATGCCCGCCGCCGCGCACCTTCTTCATCACCCGCTCGTCGATCAGGTTGCCGGTGACCTCCTGGTGCATCTTGTCGTCGAACCAGGCGACCAGGCGGCGCGTCTCGGCCCGCGCCACCGGGTCCTTCGGGAGGAGCGGGCGTTCGGGCCGCGTCTCCTCGAGGTATTCGCAGATCGCGTTGCTGTCGCAGATCACCGCGTTCCCGTGCGCCTCGTCATCCACGAACACGGGCACGCGACCGGCGGCGTTCAGGCGAAGAAGCGGCAGCTCCCGCGTCCACGGGGTTTCTTCGACCAACTCCACCTCCACCCGCTTCTCGGCGAGGACGAGGCGCGTCTTGCGGCAGTAGGGCGACAGGACGATGTGGTGAAGTCGGCGCATACGGGCTCATGCTGCGGGGGGGTACGGGGGCGGACCCTGCCCGCGCCGCGGCTGCGGCGCAAGGCAAGCCGGTCAGGCGGCGAGGCGGCCGGAGAGGGAATTGGGGCTGGAGGCGATGATCTCCACCTGCGCCAGGCGCCCGGTCATGGCGGGATCGGCGTCTAGATGGACGGCGTGGAGCCACGGACTTTTGCCCACCATCTGGCCGGGCATCCGGCCGGGCTTCTCGATCAGCACCGGCAGGCGGCGCCCGACCATAGAGACCTGGAAGGACTTCTGATCCCGGTCGATCAGCGCCTGGAGGCGCGCGAGCCGGTCCGATTTGACGGCTTCGTCCACCTGCCCCTTCGCGCCCGCGGCGGGCGTGCCGGGACGGGAGGAATACTTGAAGGAGAAGGCGGAGGCGTAGCCGACCGCCTCGGTCAGCGCGAGGGTGTCGGCGAAGTCCTGCTCCGTCTCCCCGGGGAAGCCCACGATGAAGTCGCCGGACATGGCGATGTCGGGGCGCGCGGCGCGGATGCGGTCGATCAGGCCCAGGTAGCTCTCGGCGGTATGCTTCCGGTTCATCGCCTTCAGGATGCGGTCGGAGCCGGACTGCACGGGAAGGTGCAGGTAGGGCATCAGCTTCTCGACCTCGCCATGCGCGGCGATCAGGTCGTCCGACATGTCGTTGGGGTGGGAGGTCGTGTAGCGGATGCGGGCGAGGCCGTCGACCGCGGCCAACTCCCGGACAAGGCGGGCAAGCGTCCAGTCCTCGCCATGATAGGCGTTGACGTTCTGGCCGAGCAGCGTGATCTCGCGCACGCCCTGTTCCACGAGGGCCCGGGCCTCCGCCAGCAGCTTCGCGGGGGCGCGCGAGATCTCGGCGCCGCGGGTGTAGGGCACCACGCAGAAGGCGCAGAACTTGTCGCATCCCTCCTGCACCGTGAGGAAGGCGGAGGGGGCGCGCTTGACGCGCGGCTTCGGCATCAGGTCGAACTTGTCCTCGACCGGAAATTCGGTGTCCACGCCGCCCTGACGCACCAACGCAGGCAGGCGGTGATACGCCTGCGGACCCACGGCGAAGTCCACGGCGGGCTGGCGGCGGAGGATCTCCTCCCCCTCGGCCTGCGCCACGCAGCCGGCGACGCCGATTCGCAGGTCGGGGTTCGCCTGCTTCAGCGTCTTGAGGCGCCCAAGCTCCGAATAGACCTTCTCCGCGGCTTTCTCGCGGATATGGCAGGTGTTGAGCAGGATCAGGTCGGCGTCGGCGGGGGTCTCGGTGGTCTCGTAGCCCTCGGCGGCCATGACCCCGGCCATCCGCTCGGAATCGTAGACGTTCATCTGGCAGCCATAGGTGCGGACGAAGAGCTTCTTCGTCTTGGGGGCCATGTCGTCCATCGAGCGCTCCCTGAAACGCGGCGCGGCGCGCCCGGTTTCCCGGACGCGCCGCCGCTGAATATCTCCGGTCGCGCCCTGGCGCAACCTGAGGGCTCAGCGCGCCTTCGGCTTGCGGCCGAGGCCGATCTGCTTGGCAAGCTCCTGCCGCTTGCGGGCGTAGGCGGGGGCGACCATCGGGTAGTCGCTGGAGAGTCCCCACTTCGCGCGGTACTCCTCAGGCGTCATGTCGTAGGCGGTCTTCAGATGCCGCTTGAGCATCTTCAGCTTCTTGCCGTCCTCCAGACAGACGATGTAGTCGTCCTGCACCGACTTCTTGATCGGCACCGCCGGCACCAGCTCTTCCTGCGGTTCCGGCTTGTCTTCGGCCAGATCGGTGAGCTTGGCGAAAACGGACTCGATCACGCTCGTCAGATCGGCCGGCGGGACGGGATTGTTGGAGACATGGGCCGACACGATGTCCGCAGTCAGCGACAGCAGCTCCGATTTGGCGATCTTCTGAGCTTCAGACATATTACCTCTCGACATGACAGCTTCGTGAGCTGGTGGAGCATCCCGACGTCCCGACGAAAACGGAGCCGGCTCCAACTTGGTTCGCGCAGGTCTTACGACCACATTATTTGAAGGTCAAATGGATTTCGGCGTCTGTAGAGGGGAGTTTGCGCTCAAGCCGCAATTTCGTCTCGGTATGAGCCTTCGTTAAGGTTCGGCTCGATCTATCGGAAGTCGTCGTATTGCACGCGGAGCAAGAGGATCAGGGAAGCCCTCGTCTCAGGACCAATGCGTCGGCGGCGGCTCCGGCCGGCTGGCGATAGTAGCCGCGGCGGCGTCCGACCTCCTCCCACCCCTCGGAGCGATAGAGCGCGCGGGCGGCGAGATTGGGTTCCGCCACCTCCAGGAACGCCTCCTCGGCGCCGGCGGCCGCGGCGTCCTCGTGGAAGCGGCGCAGGAGAAGCCTGGCCAGGCCGGCGCGGCGGAAGGCGGGACGAACGCAGAGCGTGGCGACCTCGGCCTCCGGGCCCGCGACGCGCCCGAGCAGGAGGCCGTCCGTCTCCAGGATCACGACGGCGCCGGGCGCGGCGGCGAAGTCCAGCATCTCCCGCGCCGACCATGGGCGTCCGGCCCAGCCGGCGGCCAAGCCCTCCCGATGCAGGTCGGCGGCCCGCTCCGCCTCGGGGCCGGTCATGGGAGGAGCCGCGGGGGCTTCTCCGAAGGAAGCGCCGCGTCAGGCGGACGGGGGTACTCGGGCGCCGGGCGCGGGGCGTCGCCCGCGGCAAGCCGGATCGCGCCCATCGCGGCGATCAGGGAAGGGTCCGGCAGGTCGGTTCCGGGTCCGACGGCGATGCCGAGCAAGCGGGAGAGCGCCGCTCCGCCCGGACCGAGGATCTGCGTGGCGCCCCATGCCGAAAATTCGGCCGCCAGCGCCTCAGGCGCGCCCTGGAGAAGCGGGGAGAGGGGCCGTCCGTCCTCGCAGACCTGGGCATGCAGCTCGCCCCGCCGCGCGTCCGCCGTCGCGAGGACTGTTCCGCAGGAAGCGGCCGCGAGCGCCTGCAGCCGCGGCACGCCCACGGCAGGCCGGCCGATGGAGAGGGCCAAGCCGCGCGCGAAGGAGACGCCGATGCGGACGCCGGTGAAGTTGCCGGGACCGGTGCAGACGGCGACGGCGGCGAGATCCTTCGGCGCGACGCCGGCCTCCGCGAGAAGCTCCTGCACAAGGGGCGCCAGCCGCTCGGCCTGCCCCTTCGTCATGGGCTCCGCCCGCGCAGCCAGCGTGCGGGAGCCGGAAACTAGCGCGGCCGCGCATTGCGCGGCCGCGCTGTCGATGCCGAGGATCAGCGCCATCGCGTCAGAACTGGACGCCGACCGGGCGGACCTCCGACACTTCGGGGATGTAATGGCGCAGGAGGTTCTCGATGCCCATCTTCAGCGTCATGGTCGAGGAGGGGCATCCGGCGCAGGCGCCCTGCATGTGCAGGTACACCACGCCCTTGTCGAAGCCGTGGAAGGTGATGTCGCCGCCGTCCTGCGCGACCGCGGGGCGAACGCGGGTGTCCAGCAGCTCCTTGATCTGGACCACGATCTCGCCGTCCGGGCCGTCATGGGCGGCGTGGGCGACCTGGTTGGAGTCGCCCTCCACCGCCGAGGCGCCGGACTGGAAATGCTCGAGGATCGCGCCCAGAATGCCCGGCTTGAGGTGGGACCAGTCCTGACCCTCGGCCTTCGTCACGGTGATGAAGTCGGGGCCGAGGAACACGGCCTCCACCCCATCCACCCCAAAGATGCGCGAGGCGAGCGGCGAGGACGCGGCCCCGTCGCGATGCGGGAAGTCCGCAGTGCCGGCCTGCATCACGGGCTGGCCCGGCAGGAACTTCAGCGTGGCGGGGTTCGGCGTCGACTCGGTCTGGATGAACATGCGGGATCCTCCTGTTCGCGCCCTATGTGGACCCCTCGGCCGCGGAAATCAAGAATCGTTCCAAAGTCAGGCGAGGGCGATGACCTCGTCCCGGCTCAGGCCGCCCGGGACGACGGTGACGGGCACCGGCATCCGGCCGCCGAGCTTGCCGACGAGGTGGGATACCAGCGGCCCCGGCCCATCCTCGGCCCCGGCGCCCAGCACCAGCACGCCCACCTCGGGGTCCTCCTTGATCTGGGCGAGGACCTGCTCGGAGGGTTCGCCTTCGCGGATCACGAACTCGGCGGTGATGCCGACATTCTCGGAGACCTTGCCCGCGACCTCCTCGAACCGGGCCTCGGCGGCCTCGCGCGCCTCTTGCTGCATGATGTCGCCGACGCCGATCCAGTGCTGGAACTCCCGCGGCTTGATGACGAACAGCATCTGCAGCCCGCCGCCCGTCTTCTTCGCGCGACGGGCGGCGAAACGGATGGCGTTAAGGCATTCGGGCGTCTCATCGACGACCACGAGGAACTTGCGCACTTGGCCTCCGGGGCGGCTGCGTCCGAGCGGTCAGTGTTGCGCGGCCCGCCGGCCCGCGCAAGGTCAGGCGGGGCGGGGCATGGTCGGGCGCGGCGGCTGGCCGGCCGCGACGAAGATCTGCACCGCGCCCGCCGTCGAGCCCCAGCCCCACGCCGAATTGCAGCGCATGGTCGTAGCTGCCGAAGCGGTCCAGCACCCAGCCGCCGCCCAGCGCGCCGATGAAGCTGCCCGTCTGATGCGTCAGGAACATCACCCCCTGCAGCATCGCCTGCCATTTCAGCCCGAAGGTCTCGGCCACCGAACCGGCCACCAGCGGCCCAACTCCCAGCCACAGGAACCCCATCATCGAGGCGAAGAGGATCGTGGTCCCCACCGTTGGGACCTGCAGGAAGAACCAGGCCAGCACCAGCGAGCGGGAGACGTAGATGCACCCCAGCAGCAGCTGCTTGGACCACTTGCCCCCCGCCCAGCCGAAGAACAGCGATCCCAGCACGTTGAACCCGCCGATCACGCCCAGCGCGGTCGCGCCCAGCATCGGGTCCGCGCCGCAGAGCTCTAGATACGAAGGCAGGTGCGTCGTCAGGAACACGAGCTGCATGCCGCAGACGAAATAGGCGCAGGTCATGACGAGGAAGGGAAAGTTCTTCATCGCCACGCCCAGAGCGTCGCGGGCCGTCAGGTCGTCGGTGGAGGAGCCGCCCGGCGCCGCAGGGGCCAGAACGACCTTGTCCACCCGCCCCGCCGCCCAAGCCGCGGGGATGATCAGCAGCGCCAGCCCTGCGAAGCTCCAGACGGCGATGCGCCAGTCGAAGGCGTCCATCATCCCCTGCCCCAGCGGCGCCGCGATCATCGCGCCCAGCGACCCGGCCGCCGAGACGATGCCCAGCGCCATCGACCGCACCGAGGCCGGCACCGCGCGAGAGGCCGTCGCCATCGCCATCGCCGCCGAGGAGCAGGCCATCGCCACCCCGATCAGCAGCCCCGCGCCGAGCATGATCTGCCCCATCCCCTGCGCCATGGCGAGCAGCGCCATGCCGGCCACGTAGGCGACCGCGCCCGCCACCATGACCGGCCTGAGCCCGTAGCGCCCCGCGAGCCCGCCGACCACCGGCTGGGCGACGCCCCAGCACAGGTTCTGGATGGCGACGGCGAAGGTGAACTCGGTCACCGAGACCGAGACGTCCTGCGTGATCGCCGGCATGAACAGCCCGAGGCTCTGCCGCAGCCCCATGGTCAGGGTGAGCATGACCGAAGCGCCGATCAGGATCGGCAGCGCGGCCCGGATCTCCGGTCTGATGGCGAGGGGCATGACGGTCCTCCGACGCGGACTTTGGGGCCGCTGCGGCGGAGGATCGCATGAGGTAGTAAGGAAGGCAAAGGAAGATCCGAGCTTATGCTTGACGCAACGACGCTGGGCTTCGATGGTTGGGGGGATTTTTCCGCGAGTTGCGATCCCGAAGAAGGCCGCATAGCAGTGAACATCCGGCAGCTCGTCAGCAGCGTCCTGTTCACCTCCAGCGACCTTGGGGTGCAGCGTTTCACTCTGTGGGCGCGGTGATGTCCCTCCCTATACGCATCATTTTCCCAAAGATGGGCTACGAGCGAATTCGGCTGGATCTTCTCAGACCATCGACCTTCGCCTCTCTTTACCTAGTCAGCTTTTTCTACTGCTTCGTCGCTCAAGCGGCATTTTGCTACCGTGATGGCGTCTTCTTTGCCGATGCCTCGACGGAACGATTGGAGTTTTTGGAAGATTACTACAATCTTTTCAACTATACCATAGTTGTTCCCGCGTATGTCATGGCGGGAGCCGGGCTTCTCGTCTCGCTGTTCGCGATGGACAAGCGAATGACGGAGACCTCCAGCGGGCTGGGGTTCGAGGTCCGGAACGAGAGCAAGCCCTACGTATCGGGCGTGCTGTCCATAGCCCTGCTCGTTTTCATAATACTCGTCACCCAAGCGCAGTATGCATTTAGCGTTCAAACTGAAGCAACCGTATTTTTCTGGTTTCACGGCACCAATATAGATAGCGCCTTCCCTCTTAGGGGCCATTTTTATTTGATGGTTAATGCCGTTCTTTCGGCTTATGTAGCCGGTATCGCCATTCTTCACTTAGAGTTATTCAGATGGGCTTCTGAATTGAGCCGTTCACTCAGAGAACACGCTGGAAGGCGCGCTGACGCAGCAGACAGCCTCTGGGTGAACGACAACAAAATCAAAGAACTTTTTGTTCCGTTTACCGAAACAGCTCTTTGGTCAAAGGCCTTTGCCGTCGCACTTGCGGTAAATTTGTATACGTGGAAACAAAGCGGAGTGAACAGTGACGTGGCGACTGGCACGAACGCTCTGTATGTGAACACAATTTTTGTCATATACACCGCCATAGTCGTCTGGGTCGTTGCCCTCCCGCGCTACCGCGTGCAGTACGAAATATATCGCGTCCGCAAGAGTTTAGGCGTACATCAGTACAGCGACATCAGGATGCCTTGGGTGTTGGGGTGGTCTGGGCTTATCGATTTCCTTTTGCTCGCATTTTTATCCAACGCCATCTTTGGCAATGACTTCGCCGAATTTCTCAAGACCATGTTCCTATAGATGCGTCTGACAATCACCGCCTTGTCCGCAGCAGCCCCACCTTCTCATACGTCTCCGCGATCACCGGCCCCGCGATGGCCGCCGCGCGCTCCGCCCCATCCGCCAGCACCGCGTCGATCGCGGCCCAGTCCGAGGACAGCTCCCGCATCCGCACCGCGATGGGCGCGAGGCTCTCGACCGCCAGGTCCGCCAGCGCCGGCTTGAACTCCGAGAACTGGCGGCCGGACCACTCCGACCACCACCTCGGCCGAACTCCGCCCCGACAGCGCCGCGTAGATGCCCACGAGGTTGCGGGCCTCGGGCCGCCCCTCCAGGCCCTCCGGCGTCTCCGGCAGGGGCTCGGGGTCCGTGCGGGCCTTGCGGATCTTCTGGCTGATCGCGTCCGCGTCGTCGGTCAGGTTGATCCGGCTCATGTCCGAGGGGTCGGACTTCGACATCTTCTTCGACCCGTCGCGCAGGCTCATGACGCGGGCGGCGGCGCCCTCGATCAGCGGCTCCGTCAGGGGGAAGAAGCCGGGGCAGCCGTAGTCGTGGTTGAACTTGTCGGCGATGTCGCGGGTCAGCTCCAGGTGCTGCTTCTGGTCCTCGCCCACCGGCACATGCGTCGCCTTGTAGGCGAGGATGTCGGCCGCCATCAGCACCGGGTAGGCGTAGAGCCCCACCGAGGCCGCCTCGCGGTTCTTGCCCGCCTTCTCCTTGAACTGGGTCATGCGGTTCATCCAGCCCACGCGGGCCACGCAGTTGAAGACCCACGCAAGCTCCGCGTGCTCCACCACCTGCGACTGGTTGAACAGGATCGACTTCGCCGGGTCCAGCCCGCAGGCGATGAAGGCGCAGGCCAGCTCCCGCGTCGCGCGCACCAGCTCCGCCGGGTCCGGGTTCACCGTCAGCGCGTGCAGGTCCACCATGCAATAGAGCGTCTCGGCGTCGCCGGCGTCCTGAAGCTCCACGAAGCGCTTCACCGCGCCGAGGTAGTTGCCGAGATGCAGGTTCCCCGTCGGCTGCACGCCCGAGAAAACGCGGCGCGGATGGGTCGCGCCCTCGGCGGCTTGCGCTTCGCTCATTCTCCTGATCCTCCTGCGGGGCTTCCGGGCGCGTCCGGACCTTCGGCGGCGCGTTATGGGGCGCGGGGACGAGGGCGGTCAAGACGCCCCGGCCCCAGGTTCAAGAGGCGCGATGTTCCAGTTCCCCCCCTGCCCCCGGTGCTGTCGGTCCACCGGCAGGTCGCCTTCGCCTTCGCCTTCGTGTTCATCGCGATCGAGCTGGTCTTCCAGCTTTCGGATTGGGGGGTGCTGGCGCCGGGGCTCAGGTGGCAGGGCTACGGCCTGTTTTCGTTCTTCGATCCGTGGTTCGACCAATGGCTGGCGGGGCAGCCGGCGCCCGAGCAGGTGTTGTGGACGCCCCTGACCTACGCCTTCCTCCACGGGGGGCTGGCGCATCTGGCGATGAACACCTCGGCCTTCCTGGGGCTGAGCCTTGTGGTGCTGCGGATCTTCGGCGTGCCGCTCTACCTGCTGTTCTTCGTGGTCACGGCGGTGGGCGGATCGCTCACCTACGGGCTGCTGAGCCACGCGGACGGTCCGATGGTGGGCGCCTCGGGCGTGGTGTTCGGGCTGATCGGGGTGCTGAAATACGCGGAGTTCGCGTTCATCACCCGCAGGCCGGGGCGGGGGTCCATGCGGGCGTTCCTCAGCTCGATCGGGGCGCTGGTGCTGATCAATGTGATCCTCGGCGTGGCGCTGGGGGGGATGCTGGCGTGGCAGACGCATCTGGGCGGGTTCGTCGCCGGATGGGTCGCGGCCTGGGCGGTGGTGCCGAAGGCCTAGCCCCGGCGCATCGCCGACCTGAGATCCGATAGCCGCACGCCGCCCAGCGCCACGATGGCGGCGGCGTAGACGCCCGCGGAGACCAACACCAGCACCCCCAGCGCCGCATAGCGCCAGACCGGGGCGTGGAGCCATCCGCCCAGCGCCCAGCCCAGGCCCACGCAGGTCACGCCCATCAGCGCGCTCGCCGCCAGGATACGGGGCGCGCGGGCGGAGAGTCGCGCGTCGGGGCGAACCTCTTCCCCGAAGCGGCGGGTTCCGCGCCAGAGCATGAAGAAGTTCACCCAGGCGGCCAGCGTCGTTGCGATGGCGGCGGAGGCGAAGCCCACCACGGGCGCGAGCCCGATGGCCACGACCGCGTTCACCCCCAGCCCCCATAGCGCATAATAGAAGGGGGTCCGCGTATCCTCCCGCGCGAAATAGATCGGCTGCAGGATCTTCTGGAGCACGAAGGCCGGCAGGCCCGCGCCGTAGATGGCGACGGCGAGGGCGGTGGGGGTGACGTCGGAGGGGTCGAACTCGCCGCGCTCGAACAGGACGGAGGTGAGCGCCACCGGCAGCGTCACCAGCGCCACCGTCGCCGGCAAGGTCAGGGCCAGCGCGAACTCCGTGGAGCGGCCGAGCGCGTCGCGGACGCCGGCGGTGTCGCCGAGCGACAGGCGGCGGGCGAGTTCCGGCAGCAGCACCACGCCGATGGCGACCCCGATGACGCCGAGCGGAAGCTGGTAGAGGCGGTCGGCATAGTAGAGCCACGCGACGGCCCCGTCGAACCAGCTAGCCACCTGACGGCCGACCACGAGGTTGATCTGCATGACCCCGCCGGCCAGCGCTGCGGGGAAGGCGATCCGCGCAAGGCGCTTCACCTGCGGCGTCAGACGCGGCAGGCGCAGCGAAAGCCCCATGCCCTCCTTCGACGCGGCGCGCCACACGAGCGCCATCTGCGCGATGCCTGCGAGCATCGAACTCCAGGACAGCACCAGCCCCACCGCATGGCCCTGCGGGTCTCCAGGACCGGCGAGCCCGTCGAAGAGCCCGGTCTCGGCCAGCGCCATGGCGCCGATGAGCAGGACGTTGAGCAGGGTGGGCGCAGCCGCCGCCGCCGCGAAGCGCCCGAGCGAGTTCAGCACGCCCGACAGAAGCGCCGTGAGCGAGATGAAGAGGATGTAGGGGAAGGCGATCCGCCCGTACTCGACAGCCAGCGGAAAACGCTCGTCCGTCGCGAACCCGGAGGCGAGCGCCAGCACCAGCCACGGCATCGCCAGATGCGCCGCGATGCTGAGGATCACCAGCACCGTCGTCAGCGCGGCCATGGCCTGTTCGGCGAAGGCGCGGGCCTCGGCACGGCCCTCCGCCTCCAGCCGGCGGGCGAACATGGGCACGAAGGCGGTGTTGAACGCGCCTTCCGCGAAGAAGCGGCGGAAGAGGTTGGGCAGCGTGAAGGCCGCGACGAAGGCCTGCGCCACGGGACCGGAGCCCAGATAAGCCGCCATCATCACGTCCCGCACGAAGCCGAGGATGCGGCTCGCCATCGTCCACCCGCCGACGGTGGCGAAGGAGCGCATGAGCCGCGAGGCGCGTCGCGCCTCCCCGGCCGACGCGGCGGCGCCGGGCGCCGGATGCAGCTCCGGCCCCCCTCCCTGTCCCGGTTCGATCACGTCAGCCCTGGTCCCCGTCCGGCGCGGCCGCCTCGACGGCCGCCTTCAGGCGCGTCTCGATCGTCTTCATCTTGGTCGTCGTCGTCACCTTCAGCCCGAACAGGTCCTTGACGTAGAACACGTCCACCGCCTGCTCGCCATAGGTGGCGATGATCGCCGAGACGATGGTGACGTTGCACCCCGCCAGCGCCCGCGTGAGGTCATAGAGCAGGCCGACGCGGTCCCGCGTGTCCACCTCGATCACCGTGTAGAGGTCCGAGGAGTGGTTGTCGTAGGTCACCCGGGTCGGCACGCGGAACTTGCTCTCGCGCTTCTTGACCTTGCGCTTGGGCTTCAGCGCCTCCCGCGCCACGACCTCGCCCCGGAGCGCACGGTTCACGGTGTCCTTGAGCCGGTCGAGCCGCGCGGGGTCGTAGGGGCTGCCGTCATTGTCCTGGATCCAGAACACCGAGCAGGCGTAGCCGTCGGAGGTCGTGACCGTCCGCGCGTCCACCACATTCGCCCCCGCCAGCGCCAGCGCGCCCGCGAGCCGTGAGAACAGCCCGGGGTGGTCCGCCATGACGAAGCAGGCGCGGGTGGCGTCCCGGCTCGCGTCCGCGGTGATGTCCATGGCGACCTTGCCGTCGTCGATCCCGCGCCCGAGGCGGGCGAAGATCGCCTGCGTCTCCAGCGACATCCCGAGGAAGAAGGGCGGATAGTGGCGCGCCACCTCCTTCTCGGTCTCCGCCTCCGTCCAACCCTCCAGCGCGGCGCGGAACTCGTCCTGCGCCTCGTGCAGCCGCTCCATCCGGCTCATGCCATCGGATCCGCCGGTCAGATGCTCCCGCGTGCGGCGGTAGAGGGTGCGCAGGAGCTGGGCCTTCCAGTTGTTCCAGACGCCGGGCCCGACCGCCATGATGTCGCAAGCGGTCAGCACGAGCAGCAGGTTCAGGCGGGAAGGCGTGCGCACCACCTCGGCGAAGGCGCGGACCGTGGCCTGGTCCGAGATGTCGCGCTTCTGCGCCACGTCCGACATCAGCAGGTGGTGCTTGACCAGCCAGGCCACCGTGTCCGTCTGCGCCTCGTCGAGACCGAGCCGCGGGCAGACCTCCCGCGCGATCTCCTCCCCGACCTCGGAGTGGTCGCGCTCCCGGCCCTTGCCGATGTCGTGCAGGAACATCGCGACATAGAGCGCGGTCCGGTCCACGCCCTGGGCGAGGATGCCGGAGGCGACCGGCAGGTCCTCCTTCAGCCGCCCCCGCTCGATCCGGTTGAGGATCGAGACGGCCATGATCGTATGCTCGTCCACCGTGTAGTGGTGGTACATGTTGAACTGCATCATGGCGTGGATGCGTCCCCATTCGGGGACGAAGGCGCCGAGGACGCCCGCCTCGTTCATCCGCCGCAGCGCCCGCTCCGGGTCGCCGGAATTCACCAGCAGGTGCAGGAAGATGCGGTTGGCCGTCGGATCGGCCCGCAGCCCGTCGCCGATCAGGTCCAGGTTCGCCGCCATCATCCGCATCGCGAGCGGGTGGATCAGAGCGCCCGAGCGCAGCGCCTCGTCGAAGATGCGCAGGATGTTGAGCGGCTGCTCGACGATGACGCTCTCGTCGGGGATGTTGATCCGGCCGTCGCGCATCTCGAACGGCCCGGGCATCGAGCGGGCGGCCCCGAAGGAGAAGGCGCGCACCAGTCCGCCCAGCGTCGGGCGCTTCTTGACGTGCTGCGCCTCCAGCGCCGCCAGGAACAGGCGCGTCAGCTCCCCCACGGCCTTGGCGTGCTGGAAGTAGCGGTGCATGAACCGCTCCACCGCGCGTTGGCCGCCGGCGTCTTCGAAGCTCATGCGGCGGGCGACGTCCACCTGCATGTCGAAGCTCAGCAGCTCGTTGGCGCGGCCCGACAGGTAGTGGAGGTGGCAGCGCACCGTCCAAAGGAACGCCTCCGCCTCCGCGAAGCGGTCCACCTCGTCGTCGGTGAAGACGCCCTTTTCCGCGAGGTCGCGCGGCGAGGAGGCGTGGTACAGATACTTCGCGATCCACCACAGCGTCTGGAGGTCGCGCAGCCCGCCCTTCCCCTCCTTCACGTTCGGCTCCAGCAGGTAGCGCGAGCCGCCGTGCCGCTCATGCCGCTGGTCTCGCTCCTCCAGCTTCGCCTCCACGAATTCGGAGCCGGTGCGGGAGAACAACTCGTCCCACAGCCGCTGGTCCAGCGTCTCCGCCAGCCGGTGGTCGCCGGAGATGAAGCGGTGCTCCAGCAGCGCGGTGCGGATGGTGACGTCCGACTTCCCCAGCCGCAGGCAATCGTCGCAGGTGCGGGTGGAATGGCCGACCTTCAGCTTCAGGTCCCACAGCAGGTAGAGGACCGACTCCACCAGGCTCTCGACCCAGGGCGTCTGCTTCCAGTGAGTGAGAAACAGCAGGTCCACATCGGAATAGGGCGCCATCTCGAAGCGCCCGTAGCCGCCGACCGCGAGGACGGCGAGCCGCTCCCCCTCGGTCGGGTTGGGGTTTGGGTGAAGCCAGCGCTGGGCCACCTCCAGGGCCAGCCTGACCACCTCGTCCGTCAGCCACGCGATGGACCGGGAGGCGGAGGAGCCCGACCAGGGCCGGCTCTCGAACGCCTCCCGGATCGCCTCGTGCCCGCCCTCGAGCGCGGCCTTGAGGATCTGCGCGCATTCCCGGCGCAGCTCGTCCCGGCCGCCGCCCGCGCCGTTCTCCATCGCCGAGGAGAGGCGGGCGAGGACGGAGCCGGCGTCGAGGATCTCGGATGCCGGGCGCACCAGCACTTCGGAGGGCCCGCCCGCCGCCTCCGCCGGAATCGCCTCCCACGCCGCGCGGGCCGCCTTGCGACGCGCGACCGGGTCGTTGGCTGCGGGTGCGGCGGGCGAGCCGGAGGTCATGCGTCAGGCGCCCGGCCGGCCGGAGGCCATGCGCGCGGGCTCGACCACCACCGGGCCGCTCGGCGTCATCTCCATGATCGCGAGCGCGCGGTCGTTCGTCCCGTCCTCCAGCAGGCGCCAGCGGCCGGTCGCGCCCTCGAAGCCGGCGGGGTCGGTCAACTCGACCCCGCCGAAGGGCCGGTCGTCGCCGCGGGCGCGCCCATCGCGCATCATCTGCGCCGCCGCCGCCGCCGCGTCGTAGCCGAGCCACGCATACTCGCCCGGCGTGCGCCCGTAGACGGCCTGGAACCGGCCCGAGAAATCGCCCATCCGCGCGGGATCGAGCGCGGTGAACCGTCCGCCGGCAAGGGAGCTCTCCCGCCGCAGCGCCTCGGAATCCCAGCCGCCGAAGCCCAGCAGGCGGTCTCCGCCGGTGCCGACGCCATGGAAGCGCAGGAAAGAGGCCGCGGCCTGAAGACCCTGCCCGTCATCCGGCAGCAAGGCCGCCTGCGCTCCGGATCCGCGATAGGCCGAGGCGAAGTCGCCGGAGGTGGTCTGGATATCCTCGAAGCTGCGCGGATAGCCGGTGGCGGGCGAGAGCATCACGCCGTTCGCCGCCGCAGCCTCCTGCGCCGCGTCCCGCGCCACATCGCCCAGCGGGGTGAGGGGGTAGTAGATGCCGACGGTCCGCATCCCCTGCGAGGCCGCATGTCCGATGATCCGCCGCGCCTGCGTTTCGGCCAGCAGCCCCGCGATCCAGACGTTGCCGCCGGCGACCGAGGGCGTGTTGGAGAAACTGACGACGTTCACGCCCGCCGCCGAGGCCGCGTCGCCCGCAAGCGCCGCATTCGCGCCGAAGAGGGGCCCGAGCACCAGCGCGGCGCCGCCATTGACCGCGGACTGCGCCTCGCGCGCAGCCATGGCGGCCTGCCCCTGCGTGTCGCGGATGTCGAGCGCGATCAGGTCAGGGGTCTCCTGCGCCGCCAGCCGCGCGGCGTCCGCCATGTCCCGCGCCGCCGCCGCGGCCTGCGGATCGGAGGCGCCCAGCGGCAGCAGCATGGCCACCCGCGCCGGCGCCGAGAGGTCCACGCGCCCTCCGACACCCGCCCCGGGAACCGTTGGGGAGGCCCCCCCCGCGGACGCCTGCGCGATCGGCCCCGTGTCGGACTGCGGCGTGGCGCAGCCCGCCAGCAGCCCCGCCGCCAGCAGCGCGCCCCAGGCCGCGCGCGCGGCCTTGGTGGCGGAAAGGCCTCGGATGCCCAGGTTGTGGTCGACGTTCGCCGCGCCCATGTTGCCCTCTCGAGTCGGTGGTCCGTATGTCTGGACCGCCCGCGGCCAAGGCGAGGCCCCGAACGGCGAGGGTATATGAGGGCAAACGGCGGCGGCAGAAAGGCGCGGGAGGTTTCCGGGCCGAAGGATGCGGCATCTTCGCCACGGACCGAGGACGCCGAGCGACCGCTGGACCCCGGGCTGCACCTCGTCGCAACCCCCATCGGCAACGCGGCGGACATCACTTTGCGGGCGCTCGACACGCTCCGCCGCGCCGACGCGCTGGCGGCCGAGGACACCCGGACGCTGCGCCGGCTGATGGACATCCACGGCATTCCGCTCGGCGGCCGTCCGCTGCTTTCTTACCACGACCGCAACGGCGAATCGGCGCGGCCCGGGCTGCTGGCGCTGCTGCGCGAGGGGCGCAGCCTCGCGCTCGCCTCCGACGCCGGCACGCCGCTGATCGCGGACCCCGGCTACAAGCTGGTGCGCGCGGCGGCGGCGGAGGACCTGCCCGTCACCGCCCTGCCCGGCCCGAGCGCGGCGCTCGCCGCCCTTTGCCTGTCGGGCCTCCCCACGGACCGCTTCCTGTTCGCGGGCTTCCTGCCGCCGAAATCCTCCGCCAGACGCTCCGCGCTCATCGAACTGGCGGGGCTGCGCGCCACCCTCGTCTTTCTGGAAAGCCCCCGTCGCGCGGCGGCGGCGCTCATGGACATGGCCCAGACGCTCGGCGGAACGCGCGAGGCGGCCCTGTGCCGCGAACTGACCAAGCGCTTCGAGGAGGTCCGCCGCGGACCCCTGCAGGACCTTGCCGAGGCGCTGGCGGAGGAGGACGCCCCTCGCGGCGAGGTCGTCCTCGTCATCGGCCCGCCCGGAGAGGCCGAGGGCCCGGCGGAGGCGGATCTCGACGCGATGCTCGCGGAGGCGCTCGCGCGGAGTTCGGTCAAGGATGCCGTGCGGGAGGTGCAGGAGGCGACGGGCCTCCCCCGCCGGGACGTCTACGCCCGCGCGCTCGTCCTGGGCGAGCGCTGACGGCGTTCCGGTATCGTTCCGTTCACGCTTCCCGCGCAGGCTATGCGCAGGAGGATCCAAGATGTCCGAAGCCGCCCTCTCGCCTTCTCCCGTCCGCGTCCGCCGCGGCCGAACCGCCCAGCACTCGGGCCGCTCCGCGGAGGAGCGGGCCCTTCGACGCTACACGCAGGTCGGCTGGCGCCTCGCCGCGCGCAACTGGCGTGCCGGCCGCCTCCACGGCAACGGCGAGCTTGATCTCGTGTTCGAACGCGACGGCTGGTTCGCCTTCGTGGAGGTGAAATCCCGCCGCAGCCTCGCCGACGCCGCCGGCGCCGTCACGCCCGCGCAGTACCAGCGGATCGTCGCGGCGGCCTACCGTTTCCTCGACACCATCGGCCGGAACGGGGCGGACATGCGGTTCGATCTCGCCGTCGCCGACCGCGCCGGCGGCTTCGAGGTGATCGAGAACGCCTTCGCCTGAGCGTCTTGACCCAGGCGGGGGCGCGTGCTGACAGTCTCGGCGCGCCGGCCCCGCGGCGCGCAGGGGCGGGAGATGAACGCATGAGCCTGAGCGTCGCGATCCAGATGGATCCCATCCAGGGCATCGACATCAACGGCGACACCAGCTTCCGCATGGCGGAGGAGGCGCAGGCCCGCGGCCATGAGCTGTTCTTCTACACCCCCGACGCCCTCGTCTGGGACGAGAGCCAAGTGAAGGCCGCCGGCTGGCCGCTGACGGTCCGCCGGGAGAAGGGCAACCACTTCACGCTGGGCGAGCGGAAGACGGTGAACCTCGCGGAATGGGACGTGGTGCTGCTCCGCCAGGATCCGCCCTTCGACATGTCCTACGTGACCACGACCCACCTTCTGGAACGGATCCCCTCCACCACGCTGGTGGTCAACGACCCCTTCTGGGTGCGCAACTGCCCGGAGAAGATCCTGGTGCTGGACTTCCCCGACCTCGCGCCGCCCACGATGTTGGCGCGCTCGCTGGAGGAGCTGCGCGCCTTCAAGGCCCGGCATGGCGAGATCATCCTCAAGCCGCTCTACGGCAACGGCGGCGCCGGGGTGTTCCGCCTGCCCGAGTCGGACCGCAACCTCGCCTCGCTGCACGAACTGTTCTCCGGCATCAACCGGGAGCCGCTGATCGCCCAGGCCTTCCTTCCGGCGGTGGAGAAGGGCGACAAGCGCGTCATCCTGATCGAGGGCGAGCCGGTCGGCGCCATCAACCGGGTCCCCCAGAAGGGCGAGACCCGCTCCAACATGCATGTGGGCGGCCGGGCCGAGAAGATCGCGCTCGACGACGCGGATCTCGAGATCTGCCGCCGCATCGGCGGCGTGCTGCGCGAGAAGGGCCAGATCTTCGTCGGCATCGACGTGATCGGCGACAAGCTGACCGAGATCAACGTCACCTCCCCCACCGGTATGCAGGAGCTGGAGCGCTTCGACGGCGTCAACGTCGCCGCGCAGTTCTGGGAGGCGGTGGAGACCCGCTTCGCCGAGCGCCGCCGGGCCCCGCGCCTCTTTACGCCGCATTAACCGCCCCTGACGCCTCTTCTGCCCCGTTCCAGAAAGGAGCGAGGGTCGATGGTCTCCAGATGCTTCAGCGTCGCCTTCGAGGGCATCGAGGCCCGCGAAGTCGACGTCCAATGCCAGCTTTCCCCCGGCGCGCCGGGCTTCCAGCTCGTGGGCCTGCCCGACAAGGCGGTCGGCGAATTGCGGGAGCGGGTGCGCGCGGCGCTCACCGCCATCGGCGTGGCGATGCCGCCGAAGCGCGTGGTGGTGAACCTCGCGCCCGCGGATATGCCGAAGGAGGGCGCGCATTTCGACCTGCCCATTGCGCTCGCCCTGCTGGCGGAAATGGGGGTGGTTCCGGCCGACGCCGCCGCAGACACCCTGGCCATGGGCGAGCTGGGCCTGGACGGCCGCCTCGCCGCCGTTCCGGGCGTGCTGCCCGCCGCGATCCATGCGGCGGCGACGGGGCGCACGCTGATCTGCCCGCAGCCGAACGGGCCGGAGGCGGCGGTGGTCGGCGCCGCCGACATCGCGGCCCCGGAATCGATGGTGTCGCTGGTCAACCACCTCACCGGCCGCCAGGCTCTGCCGCGCCCCGAGCCGGCGGAGGAGGACGTCCGCCTCGTGGTCCGGGACCTCGCCGACGTGAAGGGGCAGGAGAAGGCGCGTCGCGCGCTGGAGATCGCCGCGGCGGGCGGCCACAGCCTGCTTTTCGTCGGCCCCCCGGGGGTCGGCAAGTCCATGCTCGCCCGCCGTCTCCCCGGCATCCTGCCCCCCCTCACGCCCGAGGAGGCGCTGGAGCTGTCGATGATCCGGTCGGTGGCCGGCGTGCTCGAGGATGGCCGGCTCTCCCGCGTGCGGCCGTTCATGGACCCGCACCACTCCGCCTCGATGGCGGCGCTGGTGGGCGGCGGGCGGCGGGCGCTGCCCGGCGAGATCAGCCTCGCCCATAACGGCGTGCTCTTCCTCGACGAGCTGGCGGAGTTCCAGCGCGGCGTGCTCGAATTCCCTTCGCCAGCCGCTGGAGACGGGGGTCACCGTCGTCGCCCGCGCCAACGCCCATGTGCGCTACCCCAGCCGCGTGCAGCTCATCGCGGCCATGAACCCATGCCGCTGCGGGAATCTGTCGCTGCCGGGCCGCGCCTGCTCCCGCGCTCCGAAATGCGCGCTCGACTACCAGGCGAAGATCTCCGGCCCGCTGCTCGACCGCATCGACCTGCTGGTGGAGACGCCCGCCATCCCGGCAGCCGAGCTGAACCGCCTGCCCCCCGGCGAGCCGACGGCCCCCGTCGCCGCCCGCGTCGCCGCCGCCCGGAAGCTCCAGACGGCGCGGTTCGCAGCCCTCGGCCTCCCGATCCGCCTGAACGCCGAGGCGGAGGGCGAGGCGCTGGACCGGATCTGCGAGATGGACGAAGACGCGCGGGATCTCCTCGGACGGGCGGCGGAGAAGCTGGGCCTCTCCGCCCGCGGCATGTCCCGCGCCCTGAGAATCGCGCGCACCGTCGCGGACCTGGAGGAATGCGAGCGGGTCCTGCGCCGTCACATCGCCGAGGCGGTCGGCTTTCGTCGGGCCATCGTCGCGCACTGACCCGGAGGCCGCCGCGCCGGCCGCTCCGCCTCTGGGCAGGGGCTGCCCGCGGCGGCTGCGCGCCGGTCGCCGTGTGGCGACGGCCGCCAGGTGGCGGGCCGCCCGCAACGCGCCGCGAGCCAGCCCTGAACCAGAGGCGGAACCGCCGTCGCGGCGCCCTCGACGGCGGGCGCTAGAGGCCGAGCACGTCCGACATGCAGTATTCGCCCGGCTTTCGCTCCTGCCCCCAGACCGCCGCCGCGACCGCGCCGCGCGCGAAGAGCATCCGGTCGGTCGCCACGTGGCGGAGCGAGACCCGCTCGCCGGCGCCTGCGAAGATCACCTCGTGCTCGCCCACCACGTCGCCGCCGCGCAGCGCGGCGAAGCCGATGGCGCCGGCCGTCCGCGCCCCGGTGATGCCCGTCGCGGCCCGCGTCGGCGCCGCGCCGGCGAGCGCGACGCCGCGTCCGCGCGCCGCCGCCTCGCCCAGCATCAGCGCGGTGCCCGAGGGCGCGTCCACCTTGTGGCGGTGGTGCATCTCGACGATCTCGACGTCGTAGTCCGGCCCCAGCGCCGCCGCGACCCGCTCGCGCCAGCGCGATCAGCAGGTTGACGCCGAGGCTGACAGTTGCCGGCCGGTCACCTGGCACCGCGTGCCGGGCCGCCGCCTCCAGCCGCTCCAGATGCGCCGGCCTCTAGTCCCGTGGTGCCGATGACATGCACAAGCCGGGCCTGAGCCGCCAACGCCGCATGGGCGACCGTTGCCTCGGGAGCGGTGAAGTCCAGCACGGCGCGGGAGCGGGCGAAGGCCTCCAGCGGGTCCGCGTCGACCATCACGCCCATGGCCGCGCCGCCCAGCGCCTCGCCCAGATCGCGGCCGATCCACTCGTGCCCCTCCCGCTCCGTGGCGCCGACGAGCGACGTCTCCGGGTTCGCCGTCACGGCCTCCACCAGCATCCGGCCCATACGGCCCGACACGCCCACGACGGTCACGGGAATGGTCATGCGATCCTCCTTGCCCAGCGGCCGGCCGCTCCTACCACCGAGCCGCCCGGCCGGGCAACGGCGCTTGCCCGCCCCCCGCCCCCATGCTTCATTCGCAGACGAACGAAGCAGGAGCGCCCGTGACCCCCGAAGAGACCGCGATCCTCGACGCCGTCGAGGCCCGACGCGACGACCTCGTCGCCCTCACCCAGTCCCTGATCCGCATCCCGTCCGTGAACCCTCCCGGGGCCGACTACGCCGCCTGCGCGCGTCTGGTGGCGGAGCACCTCTCCACCCACGGTTTCGCATGCGAAACCATCCGGGCCGAGGGCGCGCCGGCGGACTCCGAGGCCTATCCCCGCCTCAACGTCATCGCCCGCAAGGCCGAAGGCGACGGCCCCTGCGTCCACTTCAACTCCCACTACGACGTGGTCCCCCCGCCGAAGGCTGGACCCGCGACCCCTACGGCGCCGAGATCGAGGACGGCCGCATCTACGGCCGCGGAACCTGCGACATGAAGGGCGGCCTCGCCGCCTCGATGATCGCGGCCGAAGCGCTGGCGGATCTCGGCGGCTGGAGCGGGGCCATCGAGGTTTCCGGCGTCGCGGACGAGGAATCCGGCGGCTTCGGCGGCGCCGCATGGCTCGCGCAGCACGGCCATTTCAACGCCTCCCGCCAGAGCCACGTCATCATCCCCGAGCCGTTCTCGCCGCATCGCATCTGCATCGGCCACCGCGGCGTCTGGTGGGGGCGGATCGAAGTGTTCGGGCGGGTCGCGCACGGCTCCATGCCCTTCCTCGGGAACTGCGCCGTCCGGCACATGGGCGCGATCCTCCACGCGCTGGAGGAGGAGTACATCCCCGACATCGCCCAGCGTCTGACCCACCAGCCGGTGACGCCGGACGGCGCGCGCAGGTCGTCGCTCAACATCGCGACGCTCCATGGCGGCCAGCCGGACCCGACCGACGGCGGCTTCCCCGCCCCGAACGTGCCCGACCGCGCCACCCTGATCTTCGACCGCCGCCTGATCCCGGAGGAGGACCTGGACGAGGCCAAGGCCGAGCTGCGCGCTCTGCTCGACCGCGTCGCCGCCCACCGCGGCTTCAACTACGAGCTCAAGGACCTGTTCGAAGTCCGTCCCACGCTGACCGACCGCGACGGCCCCGTCACCCGCGCGACCGCCGCCGCGATCGAGCAGGTGACCGGCCGCCGGGCCGAGATCGTCCTCTCCCCCGGCACCTACGACCAGAAGCATTTCGACCAGATCGGCGGCGTGCACGATGTGATCGCCTACGGCCCGGGAATTCTGGACCTCGCGCACCAACCGGACGAGTATGTGGACATCGAGGACCTCGTCGCCTCCGCCAAGGTCATGGCGCTCGCCGCCTGGAGGGCTCCTCGGAAACGACGCCTGACCCTGACGGGAGACCCTGAATGAGACGCATCCTCCTCGGCGCCGCCTTCACCCTCGCGGGGGCCGCCGCCCAGGCGCAGCAGACGCATGTGGACATCGGCGTGGCGCTGGAGCCGCCGAACCTCGACCCGACCGCCGGCGCCGCCGCGGCCATCGACGAGATCGTCTACGCCAACATCTTCGAGGGTCTGACCCGGATCGCCCGTACGGGCGCCGTCCAGCCGGCGCTGGCGCGGTCCTGGGACATCTCCGAGGACGGGCTGACCTACACCTTCCACCTCGTGGAGGGCGCGAAATTTCACGACGAGACCGCCTTCGACGCCGAGGACGTGAAGTTCACCTTCGACCGCGCCATGGCCGAGGATTCCCAGAACGCCCAGAAGGCGCTGTTCGAGCCGATCGAGAGCGTGGAGGTCGTGGACCCGGCCACCGTCAGGATCACCCTCAAGCGGCCGACCGCCAACTTCCTGTTCAACATGGGCTGGGGCGACGCGGTGATCGTGGCCCCTGAATCCGCCCCGACCAACGCCACCTATCCCGTCGGCACCGGCCCGTTCCAGTTCCGCGACTGGGCCAAGGGCTCCTCGGTCACCATCGAGAAGAACCCCGACTACTGGGGCGACGAGGCGAAGCTCGGCTCCGCCACCTTCAAGTTCATCTCCGACCCGACCGCGTCCCTCGCGGCGCTGATGGCGGGCGACGTGGACGCCTTCCCGCTCTGGCCCTCGCCCGAGACGCTGCCCCAGATCCAGAACGATCCGCGCTTCGAGGTGGTGATGGGCTCGACCGAGGGCGAGGTGATCCTCGCGCTCAACAACACCCGCCCGCCGTTCGACGACCTCAAGGTGCGGCAGGCCGTGGCCTACGCCATCGACAGCCAGGAGATCATCGACGGCGCCATGTTCGGGGTGGGCGAGGATATCGGCTCCCACTACCCGCCGCACGGGCCCGCCTATGTGGACCTGACCGGGACCTATCCGCACGACACGGAGAAGGCCAAGCAGCTCCTCGCCGAAGCCGGCCAGCAGGACCTGAGCGTCACCCTGAAGCTGCCGCCCCCGACCTACGCCCGCCGCGGCGGCGAGATCGTGGCCGCCCAGCTCGAGGAGGCCGGCATCTCGGTCGAGATCGTGCCGGTCGAATGGGCCCAATGGCTGGAGCAAGTCTTCAAGGGCCGCGACTTCGACATGACCATCGTGGCGCATACCGAGCCGCGGGATATCAACATCTACGCCCGGCCTGACTACTACTTCGGCTACGGCAAGCCCGAGTTCGTCGCCCTGATGGACAAGTACAACGCCGAGACGGACCCCGAGGCGCAGAACGATATCCTGAAGGAGGCCCAGCGCATGATCGCCGACGACGCGGTCAACGGCTACCTCTTCCAGCTAGGCAAGATCGGGGTCTGGACGAAGGGCCTGAAGGGGATGTGGGAGAACCAGCCCACCCAGGCCAATGACCTGACCGAAGTCTACTGGGCGGAGTGATCGGTCCCTATCTACGACGGGCCGGGGCTGTCCCCGGCCCGTTCGCATTCCCGGAAGGCCGCCGATGATCCGCCTCGCCCTCGTCGCGCTGTTCCTGTTCCTGATCTACCTCGTCTGGCGCAATCTCAGCGGCCGGTCGCGCTTCCGTGCGGATCAGCGCAAGGCATGGGACGAGCCGCTGCGCGAGGGCTCGGCGGTGGTGCTGTCGGCGGCGCCCTCGGCCTGGTGGTGGTGCCTCGCGCTCGCGGCCGTCGCGGCGCTGGTGGGCCGGTCCCTGTTCGAGCGTATGGCCGCCGGAGAGAGCGTGGGCGACACCTTCTGGCACTGGCTCCTGTTCCTGGTGATGGCCGCCGTCGCCGGCCGCCGCGCGGTGCAACTGTCGGAGCGGGTGACGGTCACGTGGGACCGGATCGCCTCGCGCAACATCCTCGGCGACCGCTACTCCCTGCCCCTTTCCGAGGCGACGGGCGTGAACGAGAGCGACCGCACCGCCCTCATCGCCTTCCGGGACGGCAAGGTGCTGGAGCTGTCGCCCTGGCTGGAGGGCCGGTTCTGGCTGGCGCGGGAGCTGCGCGCCCGCCTCTAGAGCGGCGGCCGGTCTGAGTGATACCGGCGCGCCTAACCAATGACCTTCTCGATCCACGGCTGGAGGCAGAGGGAGCGGATGCGGGAGGGGTCGTTGGCGAAGGCGTTCCAGGCGCGACAGCAGGCGTCCACGATGGCGTCGAAGTCCGCGAACACGCGCAGGCTGAGGAAGCGCTCGCGCAGCCACAGCCAGACGCGCTCCATCGGATTGAGTTGGGGCGAGTAGGGCGGCAGCGGGACCAGGGTGACGTTCGGCGGGACCTGGAGCGCCTTCGCGCCGTGCCAGCCGGCGCGGTCCAGCACCATGATGGCGTGCTCGTCGTCGGGGATCGTGGCGGCGAAGGCGTCGAGGAAGATCTGCATCGCCTGGCCGCCGACCTCGGGCATGACGAGGCCGAAGGCGGCCTCCCCGTCGGGGCGGGCGGCGCCGAAGACGTAGGTCCATTCGAAGCGCTGGTCCTGGCGGCCAGGCGGGCGGCGGCCGCGGCTCCACCAGCGATGGCAGAGCCGGCCCTTCTGGCCGACCCGCATCTCGTCCTGGAACCACAGCACGATCCGCTTGCCTGGATGCGCCTCGGCCGCAATCTTCAGCGCCGCCCGCAGCCCCCTTTTTCGAAGCGACGCTGCGCCGCCTCGTCCGTCCTCGGGTGCGTGGGGCGGACCTTCTGCCGTGAGACCCCCTCGCGCCGCAGGATCCGCGACAGGCTCTGCGGGGCCAGGCGCTTGTCGAAGCGAGCCTCGATCCAGCGGCAGAGGTCCGACAGGGTCCAGCTGCTCACCCCGTCCATCTCAGGGTCGGGCCCGCGGAAGATGCGGTCGAAGAGCAGCGCCAGCTCCGCTTCGCTCAGCGCCGGCGGCCGGCCTGGCAGCGGCCGGTCCCGCACGCCCTCCGGTCCTTCGGCGTTGTAGCGCAGCACCGCGTCGCGCAGCGCCTGCCGCTCCATCCCCGCAGCTTTCGCCGCCTCCGCCCGGCTCATGCCGTCGAGCGCGTTGGCGATCGCCAGCAGCCGTCGTGCGGCCCGGTTGCTCGTCTCCCGCGCCGCCCGTGCGCGAAGCTCCTTCGACGTCAGGTCGTCCCGGATCTCCAACGCTCCACCCATGTCTGCTCCACCTCCCTGCTTTCGGGGACGGAATCACAGATCAAGCCGGACGGGAATCCTTCGGCAGAGTCAGAGCTTTCGGTCGCCGGTATGAAACGCGGGATTCCCTCCGGGAGCGGGTTCTGATTCATGCTGGCGGCCGGGCGGGAGGCCGGCCGCCATGTCGAAAGCCCTGTCGCTCGATCTTCGAACCCGAGTTCTCGCCGCCGTCGCGGAGGGGGCCAGCCATCGGCAGGCCGCCGCGCGCTTCGGCGTGAGCCCGGCCAGCGTGAGCCGCTGGCGTGCGCTGGCCCGCACCCAGGGCGACGCCCGGCCGGGGCCGCTCGGCGGCGACCGCCGGTCGGCGCGGGTGGAAGCGCAGGCCGAGCTGATCCTGAGCCTGCTGGGCGCGACGCCCGACGCCACGATCGAGGAGCTGCGCGTCGTGCTCGCCGATCATGGCCAGAGCTTCGGCTACGGCACGCTGCGCCGGTTCTTCCACCGCCACGGCATCACGCGCAAAAAAAGACGGCCCATGCCAGCGAGCAGGATCGCCCGGACGTCCTGAAGCGCCGCCGGGCCTGGTTCGAACAGCAGATCGACCTCGATCCGGACCGGCTCGTCTTCATCGACGAGACCTGGGCCAAGACCAACATGGGCCGCACCCACGGCCGGGCCCCGCGTGGCGAACGCCTGCGCATGGGCTTCCCCCACGGCCACTGGAAGACGACCACCTTCGTCGGCGCGCTGACCACCCGCGGAATGATCGCGCCGTTCGTGCTGAGCGGACCGATCAACCGGGCCGCCTTCGAGGCCTATGTCGAGAGCGTCCTCGCGCCGGAACTGCGCCCGGGCGACATCGTCGTCATGGACAACCTCTCCAGCCACAAGGGGCCGAGGGCGCAGGCGCTGATCGAGGCGGCCGGAGCCGAACTCCGCTTCCTCCCGCCCTACAGCCCCGACTTCAATCCGATCGAGAACGCCTTCGCCAAGCTCAAGGCGCTCCTGCGCAGGGCCGGCGAGCGCACCGTCGAGGGCCTCTGGGCCGCCATCGGCCGGATCGTCGACCTCTTCGGTCCCGCCGAGTGCGCCAACTACTTCAGCGCCTGCGGATACGATCCAGACTGGTAGGCTTCCGCTCTAGAGGTCCGAGGTCTTCGGCGGCGGCCCGACCCGCACCCCGTCGATGTTCTCCGACGCGAAGCCCATTCCGAGCGAGATCACCATCGCGAACACCATCACGAAGATCGGCAGGCCGACGACCGTGATGACCTGCTGAAGCGCGGTCAGCCCCGCATCCCCCGCCAGCACGATCAGCATGGCGGCCACCAGCCCCTCCGAGACGCCCCAGAACACGCGCTGGCGCACCGGCCCCGGCTCGGCGTCGCCGGTGCAGAGCATGTCCACCACCAGCGAGGCCGAGTCCGACGAGGTGGCGAAGAAGATCGCCACGATGACGATGGCGAAGCCCTGCACCAGCTCGGTCGCCGGGAAATGCTCGAAGAAGGCGAACATGGCGAGCGGCACGCTCTCCGCCACCGCGGCCGACAGCGACCCCGCCTCCGCCCCCATCGCGGCCCGCGCCTCGGCGCCGATGCCGTCGATCTCCATCGCCTGCCAGCCGAAGATGGCGAACCACACCAGCGTGAAGGCCGAGGGCGCGAACAGCACGCCCAGCACGAACTCCCGGATCGTCCGCCCGCGGGAGATGCGGGCCACGAACAGCCCGATGAAGGGAGACCAGGTCACCGTCCAGGCCCAGTAGAACACCGTCCAGTCGCCCTGCCAGCCCCAGGCCCGGTCCTCCTGCGTGTAGGGGGCGAGCATGTCGTTCCAGAACGCCATCCGCGGCAGGTTCCAGACGTAGATGCCCACCGTCTCCACCACGCCGCGCAGCAGGAACAGGGTCGAGCCGAAGATCACCACGAAGATCATCAGCAGGACCGCCATGCCGATGTTGAGGTTGGAGAGGAACTTCACCCCCTTGTCCAACCCCACCACGATGGAGGTCACCGCCACCGCCGTCAGCACGCTCAGGATGGCGACCTTCAGGATCACCCCGTCCTCCAGCCCGAACAGCTCCGACATCCCCGCCGCGATCTGCGAGGAGCCCAGCCCCAGCGACACCGCCACCCCGAACAGCGTCCCGAGGATGGCGAACACGTCCAGCGTCTTGCCGACGGGCCCGTGGATCCGCTCCTTCAGCATCGGGTAGAAGACCGAGGACATCCGCACCGGCAGGTCGTAGCGGTAGATGAAATAGGCGAAGGCCAGCCCCGGCAGCGCGAAGATCGTCCAGGTGTGCAGGCCCAGATGGTAGATGGAGAAGCCCAACGCCTCCCGCGCCGCCTCGACCGTGAAGGCGTCCACGTCGTTCCGCGGCGGGGACGAGAAATGGAAGATCGGCTCCGCCACGCCCCAGAACATCAGCACCGTCCCGATGCCGCCGGCGAACAGCATGGTGAACCAGGACAGGAACCCGTAGTCGGGCCGCGCGCCTTCCCCGCCCAGCCGGATCTTGCCGTAGCTGGAAAAGGCCGCCCACAGCAGGAAGCCCAGCCACACGTTCACGCCGAGGATGAAGAACCACCCGAGATTGGTCACGATCCACGATCGCCCCGCCGCGAACGCCGCCCCGATCGGCCCCGGCGCGATCACCAGCGCCAGCACGAACACGATCATGCAGCCGGCCGAGACGAAGAAGATCGTCGGGTCGGTCCGCAGCCCCAGGCGGTCGGCGAAGCTCTTCATGCGGCGTCTCCTTCTTGCATGGTGCGGGGGATGTAGGGGCATGAGGGCCCGCGGCGACCCGTCCCGACGCAGCGGGACCCCTTGCGACGGAAGGGGAAAACCCCGACCCTCCGGTCACAAGCCAAGCGCCGGGAGCCCGTCATGCATGTCCGCCCAGAGACCGAGCAGGACCGAGACCATGTCCGCCGCCTGGTCGAATCCGCGTTCGGGCGCGAGGACGAGGCCGATCTGGTGGAGCGGCTGCGCGCCGAAGGCGACGCGGCCATCGCCCTCGTCGCCGAACTTGACGGCGAGACCGCCGGCCACCTGGTCCTGTCGCCCATGCGCGAACCCGCCGCCGCCCTCGGCCTCGGCCCGATCTCGGTCCGCCCGGACCTCCAGCGCCGCGGCGTCGGCGCGGCGCTGATCCGCGAGGCGCTGAAACGCGCGCGCCACGACGGCTGGCGGGCGGTCTTCGTGCTCGGCGATCCGCCCTGGTACACCCGCTTCGGGTTCGAGCCCGAGCTCGCCCGCGGCTACGCCACCTCGTTCGAGGGGCCGTTCCTCATGGCGCTCGAACTGGCACCCGGCGCGCTGACCGGCGAGGGCGAGCTGCGCTACGCCCGCGCCTTCGACGACCTCGCCGAATGACGGCGTTCCTCCTCCAGCGTCTGTTCACCCTCGGGCTGACGCTGATCGCCGCCACCATCGCCATCTTCCTGATGCTGGAAGTCGTGCCCGGCGACCCGGCGCTGACCATGATGGGCATGAACGCCGACCCCTCCGCCGTGGCCGCGCTCCGGGCGGAACTCGGGCTCGACGCCCCCCTTGTTTCCCGCTACATCGCCTGGATCGGCGGCATGCTCACCGGCGATTTCGGCATCTCCTACACCTACCGCACCCCGGTGTCGGAGCTGGTGCTGGAGCGGCTGCAGGTCTCGCTCCCCCTCACCCTCTACGCCCTGATCCTCTCCACCGGCATCGCGCTGCCCGCCGGCATCGCCGCCGCCTCACGCCGCGGGAAACCGGCCGACATCGCCATCATGGGCGCGAGCCAGATCGGCGTCGCCATCCCGAACTTCTGGTTCGCGATGCTGCTGGTGATCCTCTTCGCCTCGGTCCTGCAGCTCTTCTCCGCGGGCGGCTTCCCCGGATGGGAGGCGGGCGTATTCGAGGGCGTGAAGGCGCTCACCCTCCCCGCCATCGCGCTGGCGCTGCCGCAGGCGGCGATCCTCGCGCGCGTCATGCGCTCGGCCCTGCTCGACGCGATGGACGAGGATTTCGTCCGCACCGCCCGCGCCAAGGGCCTCAGCCGCCGCCAGGCGCTTCGCCGCCACGCGCTGCGGAACGCGCTGATCCCGGTGCTCACCATCATCGGCCTCCAGTTCTCGTTCCTGCTGGCGGGCGCGATCATCATCGAGAACGTGTTCTTCCTCCCCGGCCTCGGGCGCCTCGTGTTCCAAGGGATCACCCAGCGGGATCTGATCGTGGTCCGCTCCGTGGTCGTCCTTCTGGTCTTCGCCGTGGTGCTGGTGACGCTGCTGGTGGACCTCGCCTACGCCGCCGTGGACCCCCGCCTGCGGGAGGGGCGGCGATGAGGCTTCCCGCCACGTTCGTCATCGGCGCCGCCCTCACCGCGCTGTTCCTCGGCGCCGCGCTGCTGAGCTGGCTCTGGACCCCCTGGGGGACCGAGGGCCTCTCCATCGCCGCCCGCCTCAAGCCCCCGAGCGCCGAGCACTGGTTCGGCACCGACCATTTCGGCCGCGACATCTTCTCGACCATCATGGTCGGCGCCCGGACCTCCATCGCGGTCGCGCTGGTCGCCGTGGGCATCGGCATGGCCTTCGGCCTGCCGCTCGGGCTGATGGCTGCGGCGCGCGAGGGCTCGTGGCTCGACGAGCTGCTGATGCGGTTCAACGACCTCGTCTTCGCCTTCCCCTCGCTGCTGCTCGCCATCCTCATCACCGCGACGCTGGGGCCGGGCGCGATCAACGCGATCCTCGCCATCGGAGTGTTCAACATCCCCGTCTTCGCGCGCCTCTCCCGCGGCGCCGCGCTCAGCCTGTGGCGGCGGGAATACATGCTGGCGGCCCGGGCGGCGGGCAAGGGGCCGGCGCGCATCTCGGCCGAGCACATCCTGCCCAACATCCTCAACCTGCTGATCGTGCAGGGCACCATCCAGTTCTCCCTCGCGATCCTCGCCGAAGCCGGGCTCAGCTACGTCGGCCTCGGCACCCAGCCGCCCACGCCCTCGCTGGGCCGGATGCTCGCGGAGGCGCAGACCATGATCTACGTGGCGCCCTGGTTCGCCATCTTCCCCGGCCTTGTCATCGTCCTGACGGTTCTGGGGCTTAACCTGCTCGGCGACGGGTTGCGAGACGCGCTCGACCCGAAGCTGAGGCGCGCGCGGTGAGGGGGGACGCCCCCGCCCCGGGCAGATGGAGGGGAACACGATGAGCCTGCTGGAGATCGAGGGGCTGACGCTCGACATCGCCCGACTGCCGATCCTGCGCGACGTGTCTCTGCGCATCGAGCCGGGGGAGGTGCTGGGCCTCGTGGGCGAATCCGGCTCCGGCAAGTCCATGACCGCCCTCTCGGTCATGCGCCTCCTGCCCGAAGCCGCCAGCCTCGGCGGCGCCATCCGGCTTGAGGGCCGCGACCTGAGCGCCCTGCCCGAGCGGGAGATGTGCCGCGTCCGCGGCGCGCAGGTGGGCATGGTGTTCCAGGAGCCGATGACGGCGCTCAACCCCCTCCAGACCATCGGCCGGCAGGTGTCGGAGGTGATCCGCATCCACGGCGCCTCCGACGACCCCGAGCGTGCGGCGGCCGAGGCGCTGACCCGCGCGGGCCTCCCCCCCGCGCAGTTCCCCCTCTCCCGCTACCCCCACGACCTCTCCGGCGGCCAGCGGCAGCGGGTGGTCATCGCCATGGCCGTGGCCCTGCGCCCGCGCCTCCTGATCGCGGACGAGCCCACCACCGCGCTCGACGTCACCACCCAAGCGGTGATCCTCGACCTCCTGAAAAACCTCGCGCGCGAGGATGGCGCGGGGCTGATGATGATCACCCACGACCTCGCGGTGGTGGCCGACATGGCCGACCGCATCGCCATCATGCGCCAGGGCGAGGTGGTCGAGGAGGGCGAGACCGTCCGCCTCTTCCGCCGGATGGAGCATCCCTACACCCGCGCCCTCTTCGCCGCCTCCACCCACCGCCCCGCCCGCCACGGCCGCCCCGCCGGCGCCCCGGTGCTGGAGGTGGAGGGCGTGGCCCGCGACTACCGCCTGCCGCGCCGCCGCCTGCTCGGCCCCCGCCCCACCTTCCGGGCGGTGGACGGCGCGAGCCTCTCGATCCGGGCGGGCGAGAACATCGGCCTCGTGGGCGAGAGCGGCTGCGGGAAATCCACGCTCTCCCGCGCCATCCTGGCTCTGGAGGGGGTGCAGGAGGGCCGCATCGCGGTGCTGGGCCGGGACTTCGGCCCCGGCGCGGACCCGGAGATCCGCCGCGACGTGCAGGTGGTGTTCCAGGACCCCTACGGCAGCTTCGACCCGCGGTGGAAGGTGGCGGACCTGGTGGCCGAACCCTTCCACCTGATGAAGCCGAAGCCCTCCGCCGCCGAGCGCCGGACGCGCGTGGAGGCGATGCTTGCGAGTGTCGGCCTCTCGGCCTCCGACGCGGACAAGTACCCGCACGAGTTCTCCGGCGGCCAGCGCCAGCGCATCGCCATCGCCCGCGCGCTGATCACCGAGCCGAAGCTGGTGGTGCTGGACGAGGCGGTGAGCGCCCTCGACGTCTCTGTCCGCGCCCGCATCCTCGACCTGCTGGCCGAGTTGTCGGAGCGGATGGACGTGAGCTACCTCTTCATCTCCCACGACCTGCACGTGGTCCGCGCGATCACCGACCGGGTGCTGGTGATGAAGGCCGGAAAGATCGTGGAGGAGGGGGAGACCGAGGCGGTGTTCTCCAACCCGCAGCATCCCTACACGCAGGAGCTTCTGGCCGCGACGCCGGACCTGGAGAAGGCCCTTCAGGCGCGCGAGGCGGCGACGGCCTGAGCCTCTGTCGAGGGCGCCGCGCCGACGGTCTCACCTCTGGAGCCGCTGCGCCCGCGGCGCATTGCGGGCCGGTCCGAATCTGGCGACGGCCGCCAGCGGCGGACCGCCGGCCACGCGCCGCGGGCGGAGCGGCTTCACCGGCGGGACAGCCGTCGCGGCGCCCGCTCGAGGAAGCGCCGCGGGAAGGTTCGCTGCGCGCCCGCCTGCACCAAGGCCGCCGACGACGCACCGTTCGGCCGCGGAAAGCGAGAGGGAGAGCCCGCAGGCTCCCCCGGCGCCGTCAGTAGCGGTAGTGCTCGGGCTTGAACGGCCCTTCGGTCGTCACGCCGATATACTCGGCCTGCTCGCCCGACAGCTTCGTCAGGTTCACCCCCAGCTTCGCGAGATGCAGCATCGCCACCTTCTCGTCGAGATGCTTCGGGAGCACGTAGACCTCGTTCGAATACTGGTCGCCCTTGGTCCACAGCTCGATCTGCGCCAGCACCTGGTTGGTGAAGCTCGCCGACATCACGAAGGACGGGTGGCCGGTCGCGTTCCCGAGGTTCAGCAGACGCCCCTCCGACAGCAGGATCATCCGGTTGCCCTTGGGCATCTCGATCAGATCCACCTGCGGCTTGATGTTGGTCCACTTCATGTTCTTCAGGCCCGCGACCTGAATTTCGTTGTCGAAGTGGCCGATATTGCCGACGATCGCCATGTCCTTCATCTCGCGCATATGCTCGAGGCGGATGACGTCCTTGTTGCCGGTCGTCGTGATGAAGATGTCGGCCGTGGAGACCACGTCCTCCAGCGTCGTGACGTGGAAGCCGTCCATCGCCGCCTGAAGCGCGCAAATCGGATCGACCTCCGTAACAACCACCCGCGCGCCCGCGCCGCGCAGCGACGCCGCGGAGCCCTTGCCCACGTCGCCATAGCCGCAGACCACGGCCACCTTGCCGGCCATCATGGTGTCGGTGGCGCGGCGAATGCCGTCCACCAGCGACTCCTTGCAGCCGTACTTGTTGTCGAACTTCGACTTGGTGACCGAGTTGTTGACGTTGATCGCCGGGAAGGGCAGGTGCCCCTTCTTCATCATCGAATAGAGGCGATGCACGCCGGTGGTCGTCTCCTCCGACACGCCCTTGATCATGGCGCGCTGCTTGACGAACCAGCCCGGGGAGGCCGCCATCCGCTTGCGGATCTGGGCGAAGAGGGCCTCCTCCTCCTCCGAGTGGGCGTGGCGATGAGGTCGGTCTCCCCCTCCTCCACCCGCGCCCCGATCAGGACGTAGAGCGTCGCGTCTCCGCCGTCGTCGAGGATCATGTTCGCGCCGCCTTCCTCGAACTGGAAGATGCGGTCGGCGTAGTCCCAATATTCCGGCAGCGTCTCGCCCTTGATGGCGAAGACCGGGATCCCCGCCTTGGCGATGGCCGCCGCGGCGTGGTCCTGGGTCGAGAAGATGTTGCACGACGCCCAGCGGATATCCGCGCCCAGATGGGCCAGCGTCTCGATCAGCACGGCGGTCTGGATGGTCATGTGCAGCGAACCGGCGATGCGCGCGCCCTTCAGCGGCTTCGCGTCCCCGAACTCCTCCCGCAGCGCCATCAGGCCGGGCATCTCCGTCTCGGCGATGTCGAGCTCGATGCGGCCGAATTCGGCCTGGCTGATGTCCTTGACGATGTAGTCGGTCATTCGCGGTCTCCGGTTGGCGGGCGCTCTCGCGCGCGTTGTTAGCAGGCGCGGCGCCGGACGACAACGCGCGCAGGTCCGGCGAGGATCTCCAAAGGCGTGCTCACGTAAAACGTTCTTAACGAAACCGTCTTCCATTCACGGCGGGTCAAGGTTCCTTTACGTAATCTCAAGCCGTTGATTTCGATTTCCGGCCGTACTCCACCATGCGCAAGAGGAGCGCCAATAATCATGGCCATCAAACTGCCGCGCACGCTCGCCGCCGCCGTCGTCGTCTCCGGCCTCGGCGCCACGCAGGCCGGGGCTATCACCCTGGAGTTGATCGACACTTACGTCAGAAGCGGGCCCTTCGGTCTCGCGTTCGACGGCACGAACATCTGGTGGTCGCAGAACAACGCGCAGATCAACCAGATGACGCTGGCCGGCGTGGACACCGGCGTGACCTTCGCCGGACCGGTATGGTCCGAACTGGCGTGGAACGGGTCGCAGCTTCTCTCGGCCCAGAATACGACGATCTACGCCTTCGACGCCGGCACCGGCGCCAACCAGACCACCCAGACGCTCCTGGCGTCGCCCTTCACGGGGATCACCAACCTCATCGACGGGTTCGACTTCGACAACGACGAGTACTGGCTCTCCCCCGATATCGGGAACGTGTACCGGGCGGCCAACGACCTCGCGAGCTTCGTGGGGGCGTCCCCGTTCCTCGGGGGGGGCGGCGGCTACTCGGGCGTGGAGAGGATACAGGCCAGCTCTCAGGACTACGTGGTCGTCGTGAACGACGCCAGCAACCCGCGCCAGCTCTGCGTGCATGAGCTCGACGCGACGCTCGTTGGCTGCCAGCAGTTCGCCAACGCCCGCTACGAGGGGCTCGCCTTCGACGGCCGCTATGTGTGGGCGGCGGACTATTTCGGCAACAAGATCGACAAGTACGACATCCTCGGCGACGATGGCGGGTCGATCATCGTTCCGGGCGGCGTGGTGCCGCTGCCGGCGACGGCGGCGTTGCTGATTTCGGGCGCGGCCGGGCTGGGCGCCCTGCGTCTTCGCCGTCGAAGCTGAGCACGGCGCCCGCCCCCCTCGACACGGCGGGGTTTCCGCCCTTACTCCCCTCCGACGCCCGAGCGTGGAGGGGAGAGCCAATGCCGACGCCGTCGCGAGCCTGGCAGCGGATGCTTTCCGGCCGGAGGCTGGACCTGCTGGATCCCGCCCCGCTGGACATCGAGATCGAGGACATCGCCCACGGGCTCGCCTTCGTCGCCCGCTGGAACGGGCAGACCCACGGCGACTGGGCGTTCTCCGTGGCCGAGCATTCCCTGCTGGTGGAGCGGATCTTCGCCTCCATCGTCCCCGGCGCGCCGGCGAAGCACCGGCTGGCGGCCCTGCTGCACGACGCGCCCGAATACGTGATCGGCGACATGATCTCGCCGTTCAAGACCGCGCTGGGGATCGACTACAAGGCCTTCGAATCCCGCCTCTCGCGCGCGGTCCACATCCGCTTCGGCCTCTCCGCCGACACCCCGAAGACGGTGGAGGCCCGCATCAAGCGCGCCGACCGCGCCTCCGCCTGGCTGGAGGCGACCCAGCTCGCCGGTTTCGACATCGCCGAGGCCGACCGCCTGTTCGGACGCCCGAAATTCGACGGCGCCGGCGAGATCCGTCTCGCGCCCCTCCCCCCGGCCGACGCGCGGGCCAGCTTCGTCGCCCGCTTCCACGACTTGATGGCGGATCGGGGCTAGGGCCCCGCCTCCGCCTCCTCCCGCACCGGCCGGGTCGCGAGCCACGCCAGCGCCAGCATAGTCGCGGCCCCCGCCCCGATCAGCGCGGGCCTCAGCCCCACCAAATCCGCCAAAGCCCCGATCCCGATGGCGCCGAGCGACGTGCCCCCGATCGCCATCAGCAGCCACATGGACATCACCCGCCCGCGCCGCCCGTCCGGGGTCATCACCTGCACCACCGTCTGGTTGGACACGCCCACGACGGTCCCGAGGAACCCCATCCCGGTCACCGCCGCCACCGCCACGGGCCACGAATGGATCAGCCCCAGCGCCACCACCAGCACCAGCCCCAGCGCGGCGCACACCAGCGCCCGCCGGCGCATCGTCTCCGGCGAGGCGCGCCCGCGCGCCATCCAGATCGCCGAGATCACGGCCCCCGCCCCCGCCGCCGCGGTCAGCGCGCCGAACCCGCCCGCGCCGCGGCCGTAAAGCCCGTCCGCCGCCGCCGGCAGCAGCTCCAGCGCCCCGCGCGCCGGCACGGCGGAGATCGCGGTCAGCAGGATCGCGTCCCGGATCATCGGCCGCTCCCAGGCGTAGCGGGCGCCTTCGCGCAGATCCTGGAACACGCCCCGCGCTCCTCCCGGCCCCTCGCGCTCCGTCTCCATGGGCGGCTGCGCGGGCATCAGCATGAAGGCGAGGATCTGCGGGATGTACAGCGCCGCCGCCACGCCCGCCGCCGTGGCCACGCCATACTCGTGGATCATCCAGCCGCCCACGGCCGGGCCCACCATGCGCGTGGTGTTGAAGTTCACCGCAGTCATGGCGACGGCCTGCGGCAGGATCTCGGACGGCACCAGCCGCGGGGCCAGCGCCATGCGCATCGGGTGATACGCGCTCGCCGCCAGCCCGATCCCGAGGCTCACCGCCAGCAGCGCCGGCACGGTCACCGCATCGGCCAGCGTCATCCAGAACAGCGTCGCCCCGATCAGAAGCTGCAGCGTCTGGGTCAGGATGATCCCGTGCCGCGGGTCCACCCGGTCCGCGACCACCCCGAAGAACGGCCCGGACACGATGGTCGGCGCGAAATTCAGGAACGCCACCAGCCCCGTGAACCCGGCCGAGCCGGTGAGGTCCCAGGCCAGCCACCCGGCCACGATGCGGAGGATCCACATCCCGTTGAGGCCGAAGAAATTGCCGGCGAGGTAGTTGCGGAAGACGGTGTGAGTCAGGGCCTGCGGGATCATCGTGCGCTCTGATGTGGCGCCGCCCGGCCCTCTCGTCCAGCAAAATTAGTTTAGCTTCCTTATAGTATCGTGTTGCACCGCGGTATGTGCGGCGCACAATCCGGCCATGCGAAAACGTCCGTTGTCCTTACGATCGCGGCGCCCAACTTTCCGTCAGACAGAAGGCGCACCCAAAGCGCCCCAACCGAAAGGACAACTCATGGCTCTGATCGCAGACGCCCCCGCCCGTCGCTCGAACCTCGTGCACGAGGCCGCCGCCCGCCCCGCCGTCTCCGGCCCGGCGTCGTTCGGCGAACTGGCCGGCGCGTTCCTCTCTCTCGCCGCGCATCGCGTGGGCCGCTGGAGGGATTACCGCCGCACCATGAACGAGCTGGAGGCGCTGGACGACCGCGCCCTGCGCGACATGGCCCTCTCGCGCGGCGAGCTGAAGCGCGTGGCCCGCGAGGCCGCCGGCTACTGAAAACCTGCGGCGGACGCCTACGCGGCGTCCGCCCGCCCCCGCTCCAGCTCCGCCGTCTCCCAGGCGAGCATGGCGCGCTTGACCCCGAGCCCCCAGTGATACCCGCCCAGGCCCCCGCTCTTGCGGAGCGCGCGATGGCAGGGGATCAGCCAGCTCACCGGGTTCCGCCCCACCGCCGTCCCCACCGCCCTGACCGCGTTCGGCCGCCCGATGGCCCGCGCGAGGTCCGAGTAGGTGGAGACATGGCCCGAGGGGATGGTCAGCAGCGCCTCCCAGACCTTGATCTGGAACGGCGCGCCGACGACGCAGAGCCGCGCCTCCCCCTTCTTCCGGAACGAGGCCTCCACCCAAGGGCCCAGCGCCTGCGGATCCTCGACGAAGCGCGCGCCGGGCCAGCGGGCGGCCATGTCGGCCATGGTCGCCTCCCGCCCCTGCTCGGCCGCGAAAGCGAGCCCGCAGAGGCCGCGCTCGGTCCCCATCGCCAGCGCCTCGCCGAACGGCCCGTCGAACCAGCCCCAGCGGATGGTCACCCCGTCGGCGCCGCGCGCGAACTCGCCCGGCGTCATCGCCTCCCACGTCACGAACAGGTCATGGAGGCGCGAGGGGCCCGACAGTCCCGTCTCCAGCGCCGCATCCATCACCGTCCGCCGCTCCCGCAGCAGCGCCCGGGCGTGGTCCAGCGTCAACCACTGGAGGTAGCGCTTCGGGCTCACCCCCACCCACCTGCGTGAACATCTTCTGGAAATGCGCGGTGGAGATCCCCATCCGCGCCGCCAGAACGTCGAGCGACGGGTGCTCGGCCGCCTGCTCCTCGATCAGCCGGATGGCGGCGAGCATCAGGTCATGGTGGAATCGGTCTCCCGCCTGCGGGCCTTCGAAGCGGCTGAGGGTCTCGGTCATGGTCGCTCTCCCGTCGATGGGACATGGATACCGCCCCCGGCGCCCGCGCACGACCCGTTTCCTGCGCTTGCCCCTCCCGCGCGGTTCCCTGCGCTTGCCCCTCCGGGGCGGGCGGGGCAATGTCCGCCCCCATGACGCCCCAGCTTCCATACGCCACGATGACCGAGATCTTCCGCCGCTTCCACGCCAGGGTGGCGGAGCCGAAGGGCGAGCTGGAGCATCTCAACGCCTTCACCCTGCTGGTGGCCGTGGCGCTGTCCGCGCAGGCCACCGACAAGGGCGTCAACAAGGCCACAAGCCGCCTGTTCGAAATCGCCGACACGCCCGAGAAGATGCTGGCGCTCGGCGAGGAGGGCCTGACCGGGCATATCCGGACCATCGGCCTCTTCCGCAACAAGGCGAAGAACGTCCTGAAGCTCTCGCGCCAGCTCATCGACGACTATGGCGGCGAAGTCCCCTCCTCCCGCGCTGCGCTGGAATCCCTCCCCGGCGTCGGGCGCAAGACGGCGAACGTGGTGCTGAACATGTGGTTCGGCCAGCCTGCGCAGGCGGTGGACACGCATATCTTCCGGGTCGGCAACCGCACCGGCATCGCGCCGGGCAAGGACCCCGTGGCGGTGGAGCGCGCCATCGAGGACAACGTCCCCGCCGAATACCAGCGCCACGCCCACCATTGGCTGATCCTGCACGGGCGCTACGTCTGCCTCGCCCGCAAGCCCCTCTGCCCGGACTGCCTGATCCGGGACTTGTGCCTTTTTCCCGACAAGACCGAGCCCGAGGCGCCGAAGGCCCCGCGCGCCCGCAAGACCAGACAGGAGACCGCATGAGCGAGAAGCGCTTCGACGTCGTCGGCATCGGCAACGCCATGGTGGACGTGCTGGGCCGCGTCACCGACCGGTTCCTGGCGGACAACGGCGTCGGCAAGGGCGTGATGACGCTGATCGACGCCGAGCGGGCCATCGAGCTCTACGGCAAGATGGGCCCGGCGCAGGAGATCTCGGGCGGGTCCGCGGCCAACACCATCGCGGGGCTGGGGATGCTGGGCGCGAAGGCCGCCTATGTGGGCAAGGTCAAGGACGACCAGCTCGGCGCCATCTTCGCCCATGACATCCGCTCGCTCGGCGTGCATTTCGACGTGCCGATGACGCCGAAGGACCATCCGGACGACGAGACGGGGCGCTGCATGGTGCTGGTCTCCCCGGACGGGGAGCGGTCGATGAACACCTATCTGGGCGTCTCGGCCGACCTTTCGCCCGCCGATATCGACGAAGCGGTCATGGCGGACGCGAGGTGGATCTACCTCGAAGGCTACCGCTTCGACGGGATGGAGAGCCAGGAGGCGTTCCGCAAGGCCATCGTCGCCTGCAAGGGCGCGGGGGGCAAGGTCTCCATCACCCTGTCGGACCCGTTCTGCATCGAGCGTCACCGCGACGCCTTCCGCCGGATGTGCCGGGACGAGGTGGACCTCCTCTTCGCCAACGAGCACGAGCTGGTCAGCCTCTACCAGACCGAAAGCCTGGAGGACGCCATGGAGGAGGCCCGCAAGGAGGTGGAGACCGTCGCCTGCACCGTCGGGCCCTCCGGCGCCTATGTGCTGAAGGGGGACCGGACGGTCCACGCGCCGGCCGCGCCGATGAAGCGGGTGGATGCCACGGGCGCGGGGGACCTGTTCGCCGCCGGGTTCCTCTATGGGCTGACCAGGGGGCGGAACCTGCTGACCTGCGGGACCATGGGCTGCGTGGCGGCGGGCGAGGTGATCTCCCATATCGGCGCGCGCCCGCAGGAGGATCTGAAGGACCTCTTCAACCGCTTCGGGCTGAACTGACGTTTCGCACCGCGTGTTTCGCAGCGAAACAGGCGGCTGCGGAGGGGGGTTTCCAGCGTTTTCAACGGCTTGCTGAAGCGGGTTTGTAGAATTAACCGCTTTGGCAACCTTTGGCCGCCCCTGGCCGCGCTTTCTCCACGCTCTTGCGGCGTTGATCCCCGGTAACTACGCTTCACAGGCGTCAAACGCCACGAACCCCGAGAGAGGGGACCATGCTCCACGGCAAGCGCATCCTGCTGGTCATCAGCGGCGGCATCGCCGCCTACAAGACGCTGGAGCTGATCCGGCGGCTGCGCGACCGCGGCGCCTCGGTCACCCCGGTGATGACCCGCGCGGCGGAGGAGTTCGTGACCCCGCTCACCGTCGCCGCGCTGGCCGGCGAGGCCCTGCACCGGGACCTGTGGGACCTGACCCGCGAGGCGGAGATGGGGCACATCCAGCTCTCGCGCGCCGCGGATCTGGTGGTGGTGGCGCCGTGCTCCGCCGATCTGATGGCGAAGATGGCGAACGGGCATGCGGACGACCTCGCCTCCACGCTGCTGATGGCCACCGACAAGCGCGTGCTGATCGCGCCCGCCATGAACGTGCGGATGTGGCTGCATCCGGCGACGCAGCGGAACCTTGCGGCGCTGGAGGGGGACGGGGTGCTGACGGTCGGGCCGAACGACGGCGGCATGGCCTGCGGCGAGTTCGGGCCCGGGCGGATGGCGGAGCCCGCGGAGATCCTGGAGGCGGTGGAGCGCGCTTTGGGCGCGGGTCCGCTCAGGGGGCGCAGGGTGCTGGTGACCTCGGGGCCGACGCATGAGCCGATCGATCCGGTGCGCTACATCGCCAACCGCTCCTCGGGCGCGCAGGGGACGGCTTTGGCCGAGGCGCTACGCGATCTGGGGGCGGAGGTGGTGTTCGTGACCGGCCCGGCGGAGGCGCCTCGGCCCAAGGGGGTGCAGGTGGTGGAGGTGGAATCCGCCCGCGATATGCTGGAGGCGGTGGAGCGGGCGCTGACCGCCCCCGCCGATGCGGCGGTGTTCGCGGCGGCGGTGGCGGACTGGCGGGTGACGTCCGCGTCCGCGTCCAAGATCAAGAAGCAGCCCGGGGCGCCGGGGCCCTCGCTGAGCTTCGCGGAGAACCCGGACATCTTGCAGACCGTGTCGAAGGGCGCTTCGCGGCCGGGGCTGGTGGTGGGCTTCGCCGCCGAGACGGACGACGTGGTGGCGCACGCCACGGCCAAGCGGCTGCGGAAGGGCTGCGACTGGATCGTGGCGAACGACGTGTCTCCGGCCACCGGAATCATGGGGGGGCGGGAGAACGCGGTGACCCTCATCACCGGGGCGGGCGCCGAGGAATGGCCGCGGCTGACCAAGGTGGAGACGGCGCGCAGGCTTGCGGCGCGGATCGCCGGGCATCTGGGCCGGGCCGCGCCGGGGGCCGCATGATGGTGGAGATCGCGGTGACCCGCCTGCCCCACCATGACCCTGCGCTGCCGCTGCCGGCCTACGAGACGGCGGGCGCGGCCGGCATGGACCTGCGCGCCTGCCTGCCGGGCGGGGGCGCGCGGACGCTGGCGCCGGGGGAGCGGGCGCTGATCCCCACGGGGCTGGCGCTCGCGATCCCCGAGGGGTGGGAGGCGCAGGTGCGGCCGCGCTCGGGACTCGCGTTCCGGCACGGGCTGACGGTGGCGAACGCGCCGGGGACCATCGATTCGGATTATCGGGGGGAGCTGGGGGTGCTGCTGGTGAACCTCGGACAGGCGCCGGTGGAGATCGGGCACGGGGACCGCATCGCCCAGATCGTGTTCGCGCCGGTGGCCCGCGCGGTGTGGCGAGAGGCGGAGGTCCTGCCGGAGACGCGGCGCGGCGAGGGGGGCTTCGGCTCCACCGGCACGGGGCGGGCGGCATGCTGATGTTCGGGCGAGAGGCCCTTGTCTCCGCGGCGGCGACCCGCGCCGCGCCGGGCCGGGCCGGCAGGCTCCGCCCGCGCGGGGCCGGGGGCCCGGGCGCGGAGGGCGCGCGATGCTGAAGCTGACCCGCAAGACGCTGCTGGCCATCGAGGCGGTGGCCGACATCGCCTACAACGCCCGCCCCGACCCGGTGCAGGCCCGCGACGTGACCGAGCGGCAGGGCATCCCGCAGCGGTATCTGGAGCAGGTGATGCAGGCGCTGGTGCGCCACGGCGTGCTGAAAGGGGTGCGCGGGCCGCGCGGAGGCTATACCCTCGCGCGGGAGCGGCGGCGGATCACCGTGGGCGACGTGGTGCGCGTGGTCTCGGCGCTGGACGCCGAGGACGGGGACATGGGCGCCCAGAGCGCGCTCGGCGCCGCCGTCGTGAACCCGCTGTGGGAAGAGATGCAGCGGGAGCTTCTGGACCGGCTGGACCGGATCACGATGGAGGACCTGTGCCGCGAGGGTCAGATGGACGGCATCCCGCGCGCCGACGAGACCCGCCCCGACTTCACCATATGACCCGCGGCATGACGACCGCAGGGCGCCCGAGGAGGATCCCATGAACGACGGCCATGGCCGCGAGGCCCCCGACATCAACGCCTATCCCGGCCGGTTCACCCCGCCGCGCGGGCGGATCTACGACGACATCACCCAGACCATCGGCTCGACGCCGCTGGTGCGGCTGTCGCGGCTGGCGGTCGCGGACGAGCTGAAATGCGAGATCCTGGCGAAGCTGGAGTTCTTCAATCCCCTCGCCTCGGTGAAGGACCGCATCGGCGTGGCGATGATCGATTCGCTGGAGCGGACCGGCAAGCTGACGCATGAGACGACGGTGATCGAGCCGACCTCGGGCAACACCGGGATCGGGCTGGCCTTCGCCTGCGCGGCGCGGGGCTACAAGCTGATCCTGTGCATGCCCGAGAGCATGTCGATCGAGCGGCGCAAGATGCTGGCGCTGCTGGGCGCGCGGCTGGAGCTGACGGACCCGGCCAAGGGGATGCGCGGGGCGCTGGCGCGGGCGGAGGAGCTGCTGGCCGAGATCCCGGATTCGGTGATGCCCCAGCAGTTCGAGAACACCGCCAACCCCGCGATCCACGAGGCGACCACGGCCGAGGAGATCTGGGCCGACACGGGCGGCGAGCTGGACGTGTTCATCGCGGGCGTGGGCACCGGCGGGACGCTGACGGGCGTGGGGCGGGTGCTGAAGCACCGCCGGCCCGACGTGCGGATCGTGGCGGTGGAGCCGGAGGACAGCCCGGTGATCTCGGGCGGGGAGCCGGGGCCGCACAAGATCCAGGGGATCGGGGCGGGGTTCATCCCGGGCAACCTCGACCGCGCGCTGATCGACGAGGTGCTGACCATCGGCAACGAGACCTCGTTCGAGACGGCCCGCAGGCTGGCGGCGCTGGAGGGGATCCCGGGGGGGATCTCGTCGGGGGCGGCCATCGCGGCGGCGCTGGAGATCGCGGAGCGGGAGGAGATGGTCGGCAAGCGGATCGTGGTGATCCTGCCGAGCTTCGCGGAACGGTACCTCTCGACGCCCCTGTTCGAGGGGCTCTGACCGGGGCGCCGCGCGGAGGTCTCGCCCCTGGGCGGGCGGGGCCGCCCGCGGCGCGTTGCGGGCGTGGCGCGTGTGGCCGGCGCGGGGCGGCTGGCGTTTCGCGGGGGTGTTTCGCGTGCGAAACGCGAGGCGCCAGAGCGGGGTTTTCCGATTAGATCAAGAGGTTGCCGGCGGCGGTTTGTAGAATTAACCGCTTTGGAAACCTTTTCGCGGCGACCGGGGCCGGGCGCCGGCCACAGGCCCGACGCCTGCGGATGCGCCGCGGGCGGCGCCCGTCCCCAGAGGCGAGACAGCTGGCGCGGCGCCCGCGTCAGCGGGGGCGCTCGGCGAAGAGGCAGAGCATCTGCAGGGCCACCGTCGCGCCGGCCAGCGCCGTGATCTCGCCCACGTCGTAGGCGGGCGCGACCTCGACCACGTCCATGCCCGCGATGTTCAGGCCGGTGAGGCCGCGCAGGATCGCCAAAGCCTGCCAGCTGGAGAGCCCTCCGCAGACCGGCGTGCCGGTGCCCGGCGCGAAGGCGGGGTCGAGGCAGTCTATGTCGAAGGTCAGGTACACCGGCGCATCGCCCACGCGGGCGCGGATCGCGTCCACCGCCGCCTGCACGCCCCGCTCGTGGACCTTGATGGCGTCGTAGACCTCGATGCCCATGGGGTCGTCGTTGGTGGTGCGGATGCCGACCTGGATCGAGCGCTCCGGGTCGATCACGCCCTGCCGCACCGCCGTGCCGAACATGGTGCCGTGGTCGATCCAGTCGTCCCCGGCCTCCCACGTGTCGGTGTGGGCGTCGAACTGCACCAGCGCCAGCGGCTGGCCGAGGCGCGCGTGGTGGGCCTTCAGCGACGGCCAGGTGGTGAAGTGGTCGCCGCCGATGGCCAGCGGCGTGGCGCCCGCGTCGAGGATCGTGCGCATCGCGGCTTCGATGACCTCGGGGACCTGGGCGGCGTGGCCGTGGGGGATGTGGACGTCGCCCCAGTCCACCACCGACAGACGCTCGAACGGGTCGAAGGCCGAGGGCCACATGCGGGACCAGCCGAGCTGGGAGGAGGCGGCGCGCACGCCGCGGGGGCCGAAGCGCGTGCCGGGGCGGTTGGTCACCGACTGGTCGTAGGGCACGCCGACCACGGCCACGTCCACGCCGGTGAGGTCGCGCGCGTAAGCCCGGCGGCAGAAGCTGAGGGCGCCGGAGAACATGTTCTCATCGTGGGTCACGGCCTTCGCGTCCGGCGCGAGGAAGGCGTGGTCGCGGCGGTGCGGGTCGGTCATGGCGGGGGCCCCTCGTTGACAGCGTCTGCGAAACGTGATCACAAACACCACATGACGCTTGCCGATGCAACCCGCGCCGACCTCTCCGCGCCCCCCCGCGCCGGAGCGCGTGATCACGGACGAGGCCGGCACCGCCCATGAGCGGGTCTACAAGCTGCTCAGGCGGCGGATCCTGCACGGGGAGATGGCGCCGGGGGCGCATGTGACCCTGCGCGGCGTGGCGGGGGAGCTGGGCGTGTCCATGACTCCGGCGCGCGAGGCGGTGAGGCGGCTCGCGGCGGAGGGGGCGCTGGCGATCTCGGCCTCGGGCCGGGTGTCGGCGCCCGATCCTGACGCCGCAGCGGATCGAGGAGCTGGCCTCCATCCGCGCGCTGCTGGAGCCGGAGCTGGCGGCCCGCGCGCTGCCGCGGGCGCATTTCTCGTTGATCGAGCGGCTGCAAGCGCATGGATGACGAGATCAACCAGCACCTGAAGTCGGGGGACGCCGCGTCCTATGTGCGGGGGAACCTGGAGTTCCACCGGACGCTGTATCTGCGCGCCCACGCCCCGGCGATGCTGGCGCTGGCGGAGACGGTGTGGCTGCAGACCGGGCCCTCCATGCGCGCGCTCTATGCGCGGATCGGGATGGGGCGGGTGGCGGACTACCACCGCAAGGCCATCGCGGCGCTGGCGGCGGGCGACGAGGCGGGGCTGCGGCTCGCGATCCGCGCCGACGTGCGGCAGGGGCTGACGATGCTGGCGAACGAGAAGCTGGACGCGACGTGACTTGAGGCGCGGAGAGCGGCCTCTCCCCGGCGAGGGAGAGGGGGCCTCCGCCGCCGGGACCGGAAGGATGAAGGCATGAACCTGCAGACCAATCTTCGCTCGACCGCCGATTACCAGGCGATGGATGCCGCGCATCACTGGCATCCGTTCTCCGACATGGCGGATCTGAACCGGAAGGGGTCGCGGGTGATCGCCTCGGCCAAGGGGGTGTGGCTGACGGATACCGACGGCAACCGGATCATGGACGGGATGTCCGGGCTCTGGTGCGTGAACGTCGGCTACGGGCGGGAGGAGATCGTGGAGGCGGTCTCGCGTCAGTTGCGCGAGCTGCCCTACTACAACACCTTCTTCCAGTGCACCCACCCGGCGGCGGCCGAGTTCGCCGAGGCGCTGGCCGAGGTGGCGCCGGCGCACATGAACCGGGTGTTCTTCACCAACTCCGGCTCGGAATCGAACGACACCGTGTTCCGGCTGGCGCGGGTGTATTGGGACTGCCTGGGGAAGCCCTCGAAGAAGATCATCATCGGGCGGAAGAACGGGTATCACGGGTCCACCGTGGCGGCGACCGTCGATGGGGGGCATGGGCGCGATGCATTCGCAGTCCGGGCTGCCGATCGAGGGGGTGGCGCATATCGACCAGCCCTACTGGTTCGGCGAGGGCCAGGGGGCTGACGCCCGAGGAGTTCGGGCGGGAGCGGGCCCGCCAGCTGGAAGCGAAGATCGACGAGCTGGGCGAGGAGAACGTCTGCGCCTTCATCGCCGAGCCGGTGCAGGGGGCCGGCGGCGTGGTGATCCCGCCCGAGAGCTACTGGCCCGAGATCTCGCGCATCTGCCGGGAGCGGGAGATCCTGCTGATCGCGGACGAGGTGATCTGCGGGTTCGGGCGGACCGGGACCTGGTGGGGGTCGCAGACCTACGGGATCGAGCCGGACCTCATGCCGATCGCCAAGGGCATGACCTCGGGCTATCAGCCGATGGGGGGGGTGCTGATCTCGGACCGGGTGGCGGGGCCGGTGATGGAGAAGGCCGGCGAGTTCTACCACGGCTACACCTATTCCGGGCATCCGGCGGCCTGCGCGGCGGGGCTCGCGTCCCTGCGGATCCTGCAGGAGGAGAAGCTGGTGGAGCGGGTCGGCGACACGCTGGCGCCGAAGCTGGCGAAGCTCTGGGGCGCGCTGGGGGACCATCCGCTGGTGGGGGAGGCGCGGACCAAGGGCTTCCTCGGGGCGATGGAGATCGTGAAGGACAAGGCCACGGGCGAGCGGTTCGGGGACGACGTGGGCGCGGGCGCGATGTGCCGGGACCTCTCGGTGGCGAACGGGCTGGTGATGCGGGCGGTGGGGGACACGATGATCATCTGCCCGCCCTACGTGATCTCGGACGACGAGCTGGAGGATCTGGCGGGGCGGGCGAGGAAGACGCTGGACGATCTGGCGGACCGGATGACGCGGGAGGGGCGGCTCTAGGCGCCTTTCCCGGACCTCCCGAGGCGGCGTAGCGGGCCGCCTCGGGCGCGGGGCCGCACGCCTCCCGATCGCGCGGCGCGCGGATGAGAACCCGCGGCCCGGACGAGTCGCCTCGCCGCAGGAGGCGGCCTTCCGCGGAAGGGGGCGAGGCGGGAGGCGGGCCGGGTCCGACCGCGACCCGCGTTCCTCGCGGCCGGCGGGTCGATGCGCCTCCCGCGCGGCAGCGCGGCCGGCGACCGCGACGGATCCTGTTCATCGGGCCCGCAGCCGACGGCCGCGCCGGCCCGCCTGAGCAAAGCTCAGGCGCCCGAGGGAACCTCGGGCGCGCGCGTTCACGCGCGCGGGCCGGCTTCCGCGGGACGGCTGATGTCAGGCCAGGGCGGCGGCGCCGTCGGTCAGGCGCCAGACCATGCCCTGCCGGGCGAGACGGGCCTGCGGGAACGCCGCCTGCACCTTCGCGTCCCGGGCGGCGAGGTCTTCGTCCGACTTCTCGGGCCCGTGGTGGTGGAGGAGCGTGAGCCCGATCCCGGCCCCCCGCGCCAGCTCCACCCCCTTCTGCCACGTCGAATGGCCCCAGCCCCGGTGGCGGGGATAGTCGTCCTCGTCATAGGTCGCGTCGAAGAGGAGGATGGCTGCGCCCGAGACCGCCTCGGCCACCGCCGCGTCGATCTTCGGGTCTCCGTGCTCATGGTCGCCGATCATGCAGATGGCGCCCTGGGGCGTCTCCACCCGGAAGCCGCAGGCGCCGCCGGGGTGGTTGAGGCCGATGGCCCGGACCTGGAAGCCCGCGGCCTCGAAGCGGTCGCCGGGGCCGAAGACGCCCCAGCGCACGCAGCCCATCTCCATCGGCTGGACGGGGAAGAACGGCGGCGCCGCGAAGACCCCCAGCGCGTCGCGCGCCAGAGAGGCGTCCCGCGAAAGGCCGCAGCGCAGGCCGATCCTCGCGCGCGGGTCGTAGAAGGGGGCGAAGAACGGCGCGCCCATGATGTGGTCGAGATGGAGGTGGGAGAGCAGGATCTCCGCCTCGGGCGGGGCGTCCAGCGCCTCCGCCTCGGTCATCAGCGCGGCCCCGAGGTCCCGCGCCCCGGTGCCGAGGTCGATCACCAAGCGGTATCGAGCCCGGCGCCTCCGAGCGGATCTCGAAGCAGACCGTGTCGCCGCCGTAGACCGAGCGGTCCGCCCGCCCCGTGGGCGCCGAGCCGCCGACGCCCCAGAGGGTGAGCCGGACCGCATCCGGCCCGGCGGCCACGGTCATCCGCCCTCCGCCGGAGCGGTGCGGGCGCGCAGGCGGGCAAGCTCGGTGGTCGTGCGCTCCAGCCGCTGGGCCAGCGAGCGCGACATCTCGATCGCCATCTCCGGGAATTCGCGCAGGAGGCGCAGCATCCCCTCCCGCTCGAACAGGAGGGTCCGCAGCTCCCCCCTCGCGCGGATGGTGGCGGTGCGCGGCGTTTCGCACAGCATCGCCATCTCGCCGAACACCTCGGATTCGCCGAGCTGAGCGACGGTGGAGGCGCTGCCGTCATATTCCACGATCACCTCGGCCTTGCCCGATAGGATCAGGTAGGCGCTGTCGGAGCTTTCCCCCTGACGGACCACGAACTCGCCGTCCTTGAAGGTGCGGTCCTCGCCCATGAAGGCGAGAAGGCGCAGCCGGGAGGGGTCCACGCCCTGGAACATGGGCGTGCGCTGCAGCGCGCTCACCTCGGCTTCGAACTTCACCCCTGCCCTCCCCGGCCTGCGGCCGCTTCACTATCCGCCCTCATCTCAACCCCCGTCAACCGCGCCGGATCCGGGGTCGGCGGCGCCGTCCCGGACCTGACGTTGCGAAACCCGGCCTGCATCGTCGATCACCAGCAGATGGTCGGCGTCGGGCGCCTGATCCTCCCGCGCCGCGGTCCAGATCAGCGCGCCGCCCCGAAGCTCCCGGTGCAGGAGGGCGCGCAGGGACTGGTCCGCGGGCCCGTCCGTCTGCGCGATCTGGTCCAGCAGCATCGCGTTGGGCTTCTTCATCAGCGCGCGCGCGAGGCCGAGCTTGCGGCGCTGGAGGGCGTTGAGCGTGGCCCCGCCCTCGCCCACCGGCTGGTCCACGCCGGCGCGCAGGATCAGGCCGCGCAGGCCGACCTCGGCCACCAGCGCGTCCACCCTGGCCTTGAAGGGCTGCCAGGAATCCCGCCGGTCTCGTCTTCACGGGGCCGAAGAAGATGTTCTCCGACACCGTGAAGGCGGGGTGGAAGGCGGCCTCGTCGAAGGGGGCGAAGCGGTCGTCCTCGGTCGCGAGGTCCCGGAGCATGGGGCGCGCGGCCAGAAGCTGGGCGATCCGCTCCTCCGCCCGCATGACGCCCAGCCGGTAGCGCGCCGAGCAGTAGGAGAAGGCGATGCCCGCCAGCCGCGTCTGGTTCGCGCGCGGCAGCTTCAACGCGCCTTTCTGGCGGCCCTGGCGGACCATCGCCTCGAACAGCGGCGTCTCGGAGCGCGGGAACAGGGCGTAGCGCTTGAAGAGGTCGGAGTCGGAGGTCACCCCCTCGAACAGGCTCAGCAGCGTCTCGCAGATGTCGAGGCCGACCTCCACCAGCACCTGCCGCACGCCCGCCTGATCCAGCATCCTGAGCACGGCGCGGTCCGTCGCGAAGTCCTGCCAGCGCAGCGCGGGGTCACGCGGCAGGGCGAAGAACAGGTTCTCGCCCACCGTGGCGTTGGGGTTGTAGCGGTCGGCCTGCCAGACGTCGATGAAGTCCTGGCGCATCTCCCCGAGCTCGGCCGAGCCCGCGATGGCGTTGCGCAGCTCCAGCAGGCGACCGGCGAGGGCGGGGGCGGAGCCCGGGTCGATCCGGCAGCCCAGCCCGACGGTGTAGAGGTCGTCCTCCAGCCCCAGGGCGCGCACGAGGTGCAGGAGGTGGGCATCCACCTCCTCCAGGCTCTCGTAGCCCGATCTCCACCGGGTCGATCCACTCGTCCTCGGTGTCGTCGGTGGTGGCGCCGGTCATCTCCGCCTCGCGCTTGCGGGTCTGGCGGTCCTCGTCCTGCGCCTCGGCCACCGGGCGGAAGCGCAGGCCCTGCACGAGGTTGGTGCGCAGCGTGCCGGTGAAGACCCGCGGGTCCGAGGGCACGTAGACCGCCGCGCGGTAGAGGACCGGCGTGCCCGCGGACCAGCGGTCCACCAGCCCGTCCAGCAGGCCCGACAGCGCGACCAGCATGGCGGTGCGCTGGGCCGCGTCCTCGGCCACCACCGCGACGCGGGCGCCCGTCGGGATCTCCACGGTCACGGGGCCGGTCAGCCCCTCCACCTGCGCGTCCCGGAGCGCCAGCGCGTGGGGGCCGGTGGGGGCCTCCTCCAGCAGGGGCGCAGGCTCTCCGTCCTCGGCGAAGTTGTCCATCACCGAGGCGTAGCGGGCGTTCATGTCCATCAGGCCCTGGTAGTAGGTCAGAAGCTCCTTCCACGGCGAGGCGAGATCCTTGTAGGCGATCAGCACCGCCGTCAGGGCGCCGATGTCCAGCCGCCCGTGGATCACGAACCAGCCGCCGATCAGGAAGATGAAGAACGGCGTCAGGTGGTTGGCGACGTTGTTCACGAACTTGATCAGGAACTTCAGGATGAAGATCTGACGGCGGATGACGTAGTTGTCGTAGAGCTGGCGGTTGACGATCGCCATGTGCCAGCGGCGGGCGCGCAGGGCCCGGACCTCCACGGCGCCGTCGATGCTTTCGTCGATCTCGCGCGCCATGGCGCGGATGTTGGTCAGACGCTCCCGGATCAGCGCGACCACCTTCGCCTGGAGCTTGGGCACCAGCCACGCCTGCACCGGATAGAGGCTGAGCGCCGCCGCCCCGATCAGCGGGTTCTGGACGATGATGAACCCGAGATAGACGAGGAAGCTGCCCCCCTGCGCCACCGGCGTGATGAAGATCGCGCCGATGAAGTCCCCGATGGGCGCCAGCTCGGCGGAGATGAGCTGCACGATCTCGCCCGGCGAGGTGGAGCGCAGGCGCGTCAGCGGCCGGCCCATGACCCGGCGGAACAGGTCGAAGCGCATCCGGCGCAGCATCCGCTCGCCCATGATGCCGCGCTGCATGTTCTGGGCGTATTTCAGCCCGTTGTTCAGCGAGATGGCGGCGAGGTAGCAGGCGCAGAGCAGGAACAGGTAGGCGGTCTGCTCCAGCGGAATGCCGAAGATGTCGCGGGGAAAGTTCTCGCCCTTGATCGCGTCGTTGATGATCCGCTTGGGAAGTTCCAGCGTGATCCAGATGACCGGGAAGGTGAGCAGGGTCAGGAGGACCCCAACGATCTGGTCGCGCGCGGAGTGGCGCCAGACGAATTTCGTCAGGTTCTCGGCCATGCCTGCGAAACGCTCCCCCCTCGCCGTTCATCACGGCGCCGTGCGCAGCTTCGCCGAAAGGCCCCCGCTTGGGAAGAGGGCGCAACCGCCGGTCAGGCGGCGCGCCCGAGCCCCCGCCGCGGCCGGCGCAGGTGCCGCGCCATGCGGCGGGCGGAGGTCAGCGAGGCCGCCACGTCGCGTTGCAGCGTCACCAGCGAGGGCACGATCATCAGCACCAGCAAGACGCCGAAGCCGAGGCCGTAGACAAGCGTGATGACGGTGGGCTTGAGGAACTGCGCCTGCCGCGAAGGCTCGTAGAGCAACGGCGCAAGGCCGATCACGGTTGTCATCGTGGTCAGAAGCACGGGACGCAGCCGGTCGGCGGCGGCGTCGATGATCGCGGGAATCAGGCCGCGGTCGCGGGAGTACTCGTCAACCGTCGTCACCAGCACGATGGAGTCGTTGATGATGATCCCGGACATCCCGATCAGCCCCACCACCGAGAACATCGAGAGCGGCATGCCCCAGACGCTGTGGCCCCAGATCGCGCCGATCAGGCCGAAGGGGATGACCGCCATGATGAGCAGCGGGCGGACCCAGCTCGAGAACACCCACGCGAGCGTCAGGTAGATCCCGAGCAAGCAGAAGCCGAAGCCGACCAGCGCGTCGTTGAGGAAATCCCGCTCCTGCTCGGCGAGGCCGGAAAGGCGATAGGAGACACCGAACTCCCGCTCGATACGCGGCAGCGACGTCCTGGCGGAGGATGTCGGTGATCTCCGGGGCGCGGGCCGGGTCATCGTCGGAACATATCGCCGGTCACGCTTACCACGCGGATGCCGTTCTCCCGCCGGATCGTGGTGAAGCCGTCGCGGCGCGTGACGTCGACGATATCGGCCAGCGGCACGTACTGGCCGCCTGGCGTGCGCAGCTCGGTGCGGCTCAGGAAATCGGCGGTGAGCTCGCTTTCCGGCAGCTCCACCCGGATCTCGGTGCTGCGCGGCCGCCAAGCGGATAGGTCCGCCGCCTCGATGCCGTTCAGCCGGTTGCGAAGCACCCGGCCGAGGTCGTCGAGGTGAAACCGAGCGCCTCGCCCTGCGGCGTCAGGTCGAGGATCATCTTCCTTGTCATAGGCCAGATCGTCCTCGACCGCCGAGATCTCCGCGAACTGCGCCAGCGCCTCTTCAGCCGTTCGCCGCGGCCTTCAGCCGAGGCGCTGGCGCCCGAAAACTGACGTCGAGCGAGTCGCCGCCCGGTCCGCGCCGCTCGCCGCGGAAGGTGAGCACCTCCGCCAGCGGGTGGCGGTCAGGCGCGCCTGAAGGCCGAGTTGAAGCCCGCGATGGAATAGGGCCGCAGGTCGGGGTCGATCAGCTCCACCCCGATCGAGCCGAGCTGCCGTCGGCTCCTTCCATCGGTGCCCGCGAGCCCGCGCCCGGCGTTGCCGCCGATCTCGGCCAATGCATGAAGGCACCGGGTTCAGGCCGTAGCTCTCGCCTCGTATTCGGCGGCGACCACGCGTCACGGTGTCCTGCAGCGCGGATCTGCGCCAGCGTGTCCGCCCGCTCGCGCCCGCCAGCCATCGCGACGTTGCCGGACGATGGAGTTGGCCTCGGGCGCCGACGAAGAAGCGCCACGGGACTCTCCCCGGAGGCCAGCAGCCCGACCGGGCTCGCAGCAGCAGCAGGAGCCCGCGAGCACCGGGTAGCGCGCCCGGATCACCAGCCCATGAAGCGGCGGAAGACGGTGTGGCGGAACCAGACGAAGCCGCGGTTGACGGTGCGCGAGGGCCAGTCGAACCAGAGTCCTGCTTGGAGGCCGCGTGCAGCGAATGGGCCAGGTGGTTCGGCAGGATCAGGAAGCATTCCACCAGCGAGGCCAACAGCACCACGATCACGGTGAACGGGATGTCGGCGATCATGTCGCCCATCCCCCCGCCGATCGCCATCAGCCCGGCGAAGGCGATGATGGTGGTCAGGCTTGCGGAAAAGACCGGCGCGGTCATACGTCGGGCGGCGTTCTCTGCCGCGAGCACCGGATGTTCGCCCAGCCGCTTCGCCCGGAAGTCGGCGTGCTCGCCCACCACGATGGCGTCGTCGACGATGATGCCGAGCGTCAGGAGCAGCGCGAAGAGCGACATCATGTTGAGCGTCAGCCCCGCCGCCCACATGAAGAAGAGCGCCGTGAGCATGGCGACCGGGATCCCCGCGGCGACCCAGAGCGCGGTGCGCGCGTTGAGGAACAGGAACAGCAGCCCGACCACCAGCGCGAGGCCCATGAGGGCGTTGTCGTAGAGCACGTTGAGCCGGCTGGAGATCTCCTCGGAGCGGGCGCGGATCAGGTCGATGGTCATGCCCTTCGGCAGGCCCTCCAGCATCTGCGCGGCGACCTGCTCGATGGTGTCCTGGATCTGCAGCGCGTCGCCCTGGGCGGAGCGGTCGACCCGGATGCTGATCGCCGGGTTCTCTCCCACGAAATACCCGTGGTCGCGGGTCACCCCCTCCACGCGGACCGTCGCCACGTCGCCGACGGTCAGCCGGGTGCCGTCGCGATTCGACCGCAGGGCGATGCCTGCGATCTCCTCGGCCGAACGCTTCTCGGTGCCGGTGCGCACCCGCGCGTCGGCGCCCGTCACGTCGCCCGCCGGTGCAGCATCCACCTCGCCCGCGATGGCAGCCGCGATCTCGGCCAGGTCAGGTCATGGCGCATCAGCACAGCGTCGGCGCCTCCACCACGACCCGGGGCGCGGCCACGCCGCGGATCGTCGTGCGGGTCATGCCGTCGGCGCGAGCCGGGCGACAACTCGTCGGTGAAGCGCGCCAGCTGGTCCAGCCCACCGGGCCCGTGGATCACCACGTCGGTGACCCGGTCGCGCCAGGCGCGCGGCGGATCGCTCGGCTCGTCGGCGCCTCGGGCAGCGGGTGAGCGCGTCCACCGCCGGCTGTCACGCCGTCGGCCGCGCGGTCATGTCGTAGCCCGGCCCGAACTCCAGATCGATCACGGCGCGGCCCTCGCGGGCGATGGAGGTCCGAGCTCCTCCACCCCGTCGACGGCCTGCAGCGCGGGCTCCAGAAGCTCCACGATGGCGCTGTCCACATCCTCCGATCCTGCGCCCTCCCAGGTCACGCAGACCGTCACGGTGTTGAGCACCACGTCCGGGTAAATGCTGCGCCCGCACCCGCAGCGGAAAGGTCGCGAGCCCGGCGACAAGGCCAGCACAGCAGGTTCGCCGCGGTGCCATGGCGGACGAAGTAGCCGAGCACGCCGGGTCTCGCGCTCCGCACCCCTCAGCCCCCCGAGGCGCGGGAAGGCGCGCCTCCAGCCGTTCCACGATCCCCTGCGGAACCTCGGGCGCCGAGAGGCGGTCCAGCAGGCGGGACTTCGACTTCGGGCGGCATCTCGGGGTCGGCCTCCACGGCCGAGACCAGCGCGGCGCGGCGTTCGGGGGTCAGCGGACACCAGCCCCTCCGCGGCGGCGCCGTCGAAGCCCGGAACGGGCGAGGCCGCGCGGGCCGCCGCCTCCGACGCATCGTCGTCCGCCACCCGCGCCTTCACGCCGGGGCCGAGCTGCGGCTTGCGGATCGCGACCAGCCGCTCCCCCCACGGCGCATCTGCCACCACGAGCATGTCGCCGTCGCGGCGCAGGATCTCCACCTGCCGCTCCTCCAGCCGGTCCTCGGCGTTCACCACCAGCACGCGCCCGTCCGCCGTGGCCGCGGCGGCGGGGATCACGCCCACGCCCTCCAGCGGCGGCTCCTGCACCTTCACCGAGACGAAATCCCCCTCCCGCAGCGCCGCCCCCGCCTCGGGCGCCAGCCGGGCGTAGACGGTGCGGCCTGTGCGCAGGTCCCCCGCGGCGGCGGCGGCGGCGCGCGCAAGCCTGCCCGTCGCCGCCCGCCGCCCGTCCAGCCATATCTCCGCCGGCAGCGGCCGGAGCGCACCCTGCGCGCCCAGCAGCCGGGCGTATTCGGCGTTGGTGACGCCGGAAGGCCGCCTCCAGCCGCGTCAGGTCCACCAGCGCGCCCAGCTTCTCGTTCGCCGAGGCCTGCCGCCCGAGCACCGCCGCCGTCTCGGTCAGGAGACCGTCGAAGGGGGCGCGCACCTCCGTCTCCGCCAGCGCGCGGCGGGCGTCCGAGAGCGCCAGCTCCGCCCGGTCCCGCGCCACCCGCGCCGTCTCGGCCCGCGTCTGCGCGGCGGCCTGCGCCTGCTCCCGCGCGATGACCTGCTGCTCGGCGGCCGAGAGGGCCAGCGCCGCCGTCTCCACCGCCGCGTCCGAGCCGATGCCGCGGCGGGCGATGTCCTCCTGCCGGCTCAGCGCGCTGCGGCGCAGGCCGGCCTGGGTCTCCGCCGCCGCGACGTCCCGCGCGGCCAGCTCCACCGCCCGGTCAGCGGCCGAGACCTCCGAGCCCGCCTCGTCCAGCGCGATCTCCGCCCGCGCCAGATCCGCCTCGGCGGAGGCCGGGTCGATGCGGAACAGAAGCTCGCCCGCCTCCACCGCGCCCCCCTCGGCGAAGGCGGGCGACAGCTCCGCCAGCCGGCCGGCGACGGCGGGGCGCAGCTCAAGCCGCCGGGCGCTCGCGATCTCGCCGAAGGCGGTCAGGGTGGGGCGCACCGTCTGCGGCGTCACGGTCACCGTCTCCACGGCATAGACCCGCTCCGCCGCGGGGCCCGAGCGGGGGGCGGGGCGGCCGCCTCCTCCCGCGCCGCGCCGAGGCGCACCACGCCATAGGCGATCAGCCCCGCGGTCAGCAGGGTCAGCAGCAGGCCCGTCAGGCTGCGCACTAGAAAGCGCATGGCGTCTCCTGGCATCGGCCCCCCGGCGGGCCGTCTTCCGGCACAGGCCCCCCGGCGGGGCCGACTTCCCGGCGCCGGCCCCCGGTGGGGCCGTCTTCCGGCGCCGGCCCCCGGTGGGGCCGTCTTCCGGCATCGGTTCCGGCGGCGCTGTCTCCCGGCATCCACTCCAGCCGGGCCGTCTTCCGGCATCGACCCCCGGCGGGCCGTCTGCCGGTCATCGGACCCTCGGCGGGGCCGTCTCCCAATGTCGGCTCCCGGCGGGGCCCGTCATTCATAGTCTCGATCCGGGGCGGGGCGCGACCGTTTCGCGGCGGGGGCGAGGCGGCCGTCCATGCTTTCACGCCGCAACCGATGCCTTCCGTCGCGGTTGAAGACCGCCCCCTCCGCGCGTAGGTCTGGGGCGAAGCCCAGAAGGAGCCGGAGATGACCGGACGCCCGCCCCTGACGATCCTCCTCGCCGCCCCGCGCGGGTTCTGCGCCGGGGTGGACCGCGCGATCAAGATCGTGGAGCTCGCTCTGGAGAAATGGGGCGCGCCCGTCTACGTGCGCCACGAGATCGTGCATAACCGTTACGTCGTGGACGGCCTGCGCGCCAAAGGCGCAGTGTTCGTGGAGGAGCTGGACGAGGCGCCCCAGGACCGCCCCGTGGTGTTCTCCGCCCACGGCGTTCCGAAGTCGGTGCCGGAGGCGGCGCGCGCGCGTGAGATGGTGTTCGTGGACGCCACCTGCCCCCTGGTCTCGAAGGTCCATATCGAGGCGGAGCGGCACCACGCCAAGGGCCTCCAGATCGTGATGATCGGCCATGCCGGCCACCCCGAGACGGTGGGCACCATGGGCCAGCTCCCCGACGGCGAGGTCCTGCTGGTGGAGACGCCGGCGGATGTGGCGCATCTCGCGCCCCGCGACGAGGGCCGGCTCGCCTACATCACCCAGACCACCCTGTCGGTGGACGACACCGCCGAGATCGTGGAGGCCCTGCGCGCCCGCTTCCCCCTGATCGTGGGGCCGCACAAGGAAGACATCTGCTACGCCACCACCAACCGGCAGGAGGCGGTCAAGGAGATCGCGCCCCGGATCGACGCGCTGCTGGTGATCGGGGCGCCGAACTCGTCGAACTCGAAGCGGCTGGTGGAGGTGGGCAGGCGCGCCGGCTGCGCCTATTCGCAGCTCGTGCAGCGGGCCACGGACATCGACTGGCGCGCCATCGAGGGGGCCCGCACGGTCGGCGTCACCGCCGGGGCCAGCGCGCCCGAGGTGCTGATCGAGGAGGTGATCGACGCCTTCCGCGCCCGCCATGACGTGACCGTGGAGATCGTGGAGACGGCGGTGGAGCGGGTGGAGTTCAAGCCGCCCCGGATCCTGCGGGAAAAGGACGAGCGTTTTCACATGAATTGACCCGCGGCAGATTTCACGTGTCGTCTTTTCAATGACTTAAGTAGTAGGCGTTTCACTTGATTTGAGTTTTCCTAGCCAGGCGGTCGAGAGCGAGCTCGGGGACGCGGAGCGTTTCGGATCTCGCCGGAGGGGCGGCCAGCGCCTCCGCGCGCTGGCCAGCATCCGTCGCGATCTCCATCGCCAGTTCCTCCGGCTCGAGCGAGACGCCAAGCTCATGCGCTATCTTGACGAGGGCCTCAACGCCGGGAGACCTGCGGGTTCTCTTTCCGCATGTGAATTTCGAGAGATCGTTTTGGCAGGGCGGTGATGTTGGCCAGATATCCGCATACTTCGGCCCGTTGACGGCACGCTTGCAAGGCGCCTCTATCCACCTAAGGAGGTGGAGAGACGCGGTCATTAGAGACGAGAGCCGACAACCTGCTTGAGCGCCACATGCGCCCCCGCGCGCACCAGGTCACGTCCGTCAATGAGGTGGAAATTCGTGGTGTAGCCGAGGGCGCCATCATGATCATGCGGCGGCTGAGTTGGAGCTGCATGTCGAGCGGGTCGGGCGCGGGCGCATCGAGCTCCGCCATGGCCTCGACCTGCATGTAGCGGTGCTGGAGCTGCCACTCGTCGTTCGCCTCGAGCAGGACGGCGCCGATGAGGCGGATGATGCTTTCTTCGTTGGGGAAGATGCCCACGACGTCGGCGCGGCGCTTCTTGAGGAAGCCCGCCCAGAAGGTCTCCGCTTCCGAGGAGCCGATGTGCAGGCCGATGATCTCTCGCCGTCCATCGGTGTTGGCGGCCACGGCGATCATGGCCGCGACCGAGACGATGCGCCCGCCCTCGCGCACCTTCAGGTAGGTCGCGTCCAGCCGGACATAGGGCCAGTCCCCCTCCAGCGGGCGCTTCAGAAAGGCTCCGACGCGCTCGTCGATCTCCTTGCAGAGCTTGGACACCTGGCTCTTCGAGATGCCCGACAGCCCCATCGCCTGGACGAGGTCGTCGACCTTGCGCGTGGAGACCCCTGCGATCCACGCTTCCTGGATCACCGAGATCAGCGCCTTCTCCGTCGTCTTCCGGGCCTCGAGGAAGGGCGGAAAGCAGCTCCCGGTCCGCAGCTTCGGGATGCGCAGGTTCAACTGCCCCAGCCGGGTGTCGAGCGTCCGGTCCCGGTAGCCGTTGCGCCAGGTCGATCGTTCGCCGCTGCGCTCATAGCGCCCGGCCCCGATCGGCCCCTCCACGTCGGCCTCCATGAGGATCTGGAGCACCGTCTCCGCGAGCCTGCGAAGGAAATTGCCGTCATCGGCCTTCTGCAGCGCCTCCATCAGCGCCATCCTGTCGTCGGTCATCGGGTCCTCGTGGCCAAGGGGGAAGTCGGACAACTCCACCGTGGCCGCATCTCCCGATGGCCACCTCCGGCTACACTGGAATCTCCACCACCTCCGTGGACGCTACCCGGCGTTCGTCGTTCGCGGCTCAAGCCTCCATGCTTGGTGCAAAAGCGAAGGAGTGAAGCCCGCTTACGCCGACAAGGCGATGTCCGGCCAATGGACAGGGCCGAAGCGCGCGAGCTGGTCGAACGCATCCTGGCTGCGTCTGAAGTTCAGGAATGATTCAGCGCCTCAATTCGTCGCGTTCTTGGTTCAGCGGGCGTTCCGCACCATAGGACTTCGGCGAAGCGCTGGCTTGCCGCGAGAGGAGTGGAGGTCTCGATACTTGCAGGCGACGCCCGTAGGCCGGGGCGATCAGCACCCCCCCGATCCCGTCCGCCGCGGCTTCCTCGAGAGACGGACGGAGGAGGCGGTCCTGCCGCCGGGCGTTCATGACGAGGCGGCCCGTGCGGAGCTGATGGCCGCCCCCCTTCGGTGCAGGCGGAGGCGGAGCGGCGGGCGGCGATGATGCGGCGGCTGCTGTCGCCGGCCGCGCCCTCGTCCCGGCCGGATCGGCTCGTTTTGGTGCGGGCGAGGTTCGGGGCCGACGCCGCCGGCAAACCTGCGTCGAAGCGCTGTTCGAAGGCGGTTGAAGGCGTCGATCCCGCGAACTTCGCGCCTGCGCTCCTGCCCCGCCACAAGGGACGGCAGGCGCGGGCGGACGTGTCGCCGGAGGCGTGGTCCTTCTTCCTGACGACGGTGCAGCTGGCCGCCCCCGACTTCCCGATAGTGCAGGCGTGGCGGGATGTTCGGGACGTGGCAAGGAAGCGGGGATGGGCATGGCCCTCCTACATGACCATCCACCGGCGCTGGCGCGCGCCGTCCGAAGCTCAGCGGCTGGCGGCCCGCCACGGACCGGAGGAGACGCGCCGGCGGCTGGCGCAACCGGCGCCGGGACAAGACCGCGCTCGGGCCGCTGGAATGGGTGTCGCTCGACGGCCGCACGCAAGACTTCTGGGCCGACTTCGGCGACGGCCGCGCCGTGCGGGCGATCATGCTGGCCCTGGTCGACGTCGCATCCAACAGGGTCCTCGACTATGAGCTGACCCCTTCCGAGAACGCCCCCGCCACGGTGCGGTTGATCCGGCGGACCTGCGAGACCTTCGGGATCTTCGACCGGCTCTACACCGACGACGGTTCCGCCTTCGCGGGCCACCTGGTTGCGGGCGGCGCGGTGCATCGCTTCCGCAATGCGGGCGCCAAGCTCGCGGCCGTGCGGCCCCTCGGCATCCGCCATCACCTTCGCATCGACCTGAAGTTCGCGTTGCCGAAGACCGCGCAGGCGAAGATCGCGGAGCGCACATTCGCGACCCTCTCCCGCGTCATCGACGACCGGCCGGAGTCCGCGCCGCGCGGGCGGCGAAGGGGGCGATCGAGGGCGAGCCCGCCGCGCCCGACCCGTCGAAGCGTGCGCCGATCGCCGCCGTTCGGGACCTGCCGAGGGACCGCGGCCGGCGGCTCGCCGGCATGGCGCAGGGGCGCGGGCGGAGGAGAAGGTGGAGGACCCCCCTTCCGGCGCGGTTGCCTCGCCACGCCGACGGTGGGCGTCGGCGCCGCGCCGGCAGGACGAGGCGAGCTTCGACGACTTCCTGAAGTCCTCCGTCCCGGCCTGCGGGCGCCTGACGCGCCCCTCTCCGCCGGGCCGGGCGACGGGCTCGCCCGCGAGCGCCGAAGAGGGCGGCCTCGCCTCCGCCGTCTGTTCGCAGCCGGGAACCCTGAAGGACCGACCGGCGCTGGCGGCGCGGCGCAGGGGCGGCCGGTGGAGAGACGCGCCCCGAAGCTGGACGTCCGAACCGACCGGGCTCAAGACCCGGCGCCCCGATGCGCGCGAGGGAGGTTGGCGATGACGCGGTCTCAGGCAGATCGGCCCAAGGGAAGCCGGGGCCCGACCGGGCGCCCGCAACGCGCCGCCGGACAGGGCGGACATGGCGGATGCCTGACGCGGCAGCTTGCCGCGGCGCGGGACCTGACGGCGCAGCTCGCAGCGCTCCCGGACGCGGCGCTGAACGAGCTTTCACGGGCGTTGAAGAGGCCGTTCGGACGCCTTCGACGGCGCCTGACCGGGCGACTGGCGCGGGACCGGGCGCCGCGGCCCGCCCTCCAGGCTCGACGCCGCACGCGGAGCTGAACGCCTTCGTCCGCGCGCGGATCGCCGACTCCGACCTCGCGGACCCGGTGGCGCAGCGGCTCCCGCCGGACCGCCGAACCTCCGTCAGCGCCCTGCATCGCTGGTGGATGCGGGAGCGGACGAGGGCGCGGCGGGCGGAGGCGTAGGGAATGACGCCGCCGCGCGCCGACGCCGCAGACGAAGACCGAGCAGAGGCGCCCGCCGACCCCGGGGGCGGCGGCGGTCCGGCCCATGCCGCGCCCCTCGCGGACGTCCCGGGCGAGGCTCCGGCGATCCGCTTCTTCCTCAACTCCGGCGGCGCCGAGCTGCACCTCCCCCGGCGTCCGCGCGGCCGGTCGCGCCCGGTGCAGGTGGTGGGCGAGACGAAGGCGCAGGAGCCTGCGGACGCCGCCCACCTGATCCCGAGCCGCATTCCGCTGGCGAAGCCCTGGATCGCCCGGAGGCTCGGCGCGCAGGGCGGGGCGTGGGCGTGGGCGTGTCGGAGATCGCCCGGACCCTGCTCGGTTCGGACGTCTCGGTCCGCAAGCGGCTGAAGGACAGGCGACGCGATGGGCGGGGCGGATTCGCAGGCGTCCGAAGGAGGCGGAGCGGCGGCTTCCCTCCAAGCGGGCCGGCGGAGCTGCCACCTTTGGCCTCGGGCGCCGCAAATACGGGCTCATGCCCCGCACGGTCCGGCCGTTTGCCGGCGGGGCGTCCGCCTCTTCAGAGGATCGGCGGGCTTCGATCCGTCCCGCGCCGGCGCCATGGTCGCCGCAGGGCGCTGCGGGACACCGGGTCCTGAGCCCGGCTCGGTCCGGCCGTCGAGTTCCGGGGCGCCCGCCGCCCCTCCCCAGCCTCCGGCCCCGCGACCGCCCGCCGCCCGATGCCGGCCCGCGATGCCGCGGCCCCTCCGCAGCTCGCCCCCCAGCCGCGAGGAACCGGCGGTCCTCACGGATCCCGGCTTCCAGCGGCTCAAACCAGGTGAAACGGGCGATCGGAGCATGTGAAAGACAACAAAGGACGCGGCGGTCTGGGCGCCCCCCCGATGGCGCGCCCGGTCCTGAGCGAGGCCGCCGCGCCGCGCATCCGCTTCTTGCCCGGGGCCCGCCCGCGGCGGCTTCCAGAGGTTCGCGCCTGTTGCGGGCCGGGCCGACCGCGCCGTTCCGCGAAGTTCCACGCCGGCGAGACGCCCCTCTCCTGCCCGTCAGGAATCGCTGCGCCCCACGCCCCGCATCCGCCCGCTCCGCGCCGGAGGAGAAGAGACGGCCGCCGTGGCCCGGAGGGGGCGCACTTCCGGGAAGGCCCCGGAGGGCCTCATGGGATCCCGCCGACCGCGAGAGAGCCGACGCAGGCCGCGGGCGCGGCGCCGGAAGCGGTCCTCGCCGCGTCCGGCACGGGAATCGCGCCGGCAGCGGAACGCCGGGCCGCGGTTTCGCGCCGCTTGGCGGGCTCCGCCGAAGCCTTGCCCCCGGCGGGCGCGCGAGGCAGGTTGCGCCCCTGCCCAGACGCGGAGCGCGCCATGACCCCCGACTTCCTCCTCACCGCCCTGATCGTGGCGGCGATCCCCGGCACGGGGGTGATCTACACGCTGGCCTGCGGCCTCTCGCGCGGGCCGATGGCGGCGATGGCGGCGGTGCTGGGCTGCTCGGCCGCGGTGCTGGCGCACATGGCCGCGGCGCTGGCGGGGCTGGCGGCGATCCTCCACGCCTCGGCGGCGCTGTTCCAGGCGGTGAAGTTCGCGGGCGTGGCGTTCCTGCTGTGGATGGCCTGGCGGACCCTGCGCGAGACCGGGGCGCTTGCCGGCCCCGGCGAGGTGGCGGAGCGGTCGCTGGCCCGCATCGCCTGGCGCGGGGTGGCGCTGAACCTGCTGAACCCCAAGCTCGCCATCTTCTTCGCGGCCTTCCTGCCGCAGTTCGTGGACCCGGAGGCGGCGGGCGCCTCGGTGCGGATGCTCGGCCTCGGGCTTGCGTTCACCGGGATCACGGCGGCGGTGTTCGCGATCTACGGCCTCTGCGCGGGCCTCGCGCGGGACCGGGTGCTGACGTCGGAGCCTGCGCTCCGCTGGATGCGCCGGGGCTTCGCCGCCTGCTTCGCGGGCCTGGGCCTGCGCCTCGCGCTTGAGGCGCGGTGATGGCGGAGTTCTTCGCCTATACGGACGGCGCCTGCTCCGGCAATCCGGGCCCCGGCGGCTGGGGCGCGCTGCTGCTGGCGCGCGAGAACGGCGCCGTGATGCGGGAGCGCGAGCTTTCGGGCGGGGAGGCGCAGACCACCAACAACCGGATGGAGCTGATGGCCGCGATCTCGGCGCTGGAGGCGCTGGGGCGGCCGACGCAGATCACGGTGGTGACCGATTCGAACTACGTGAAGGGCGGCGTGACCGGCTGGATCCACGGCTGGAAGCGCAACGGCTGGAAGACGGCCGACCGCAAGCCGGTGAAGAACGAGGACCTGTGGCGCCGGCTGGACGAGGCGCAGGCGCGCCACCAGGTCCGCTGGGAATGGGTGAAGGGCCACGCGGGCCACGAGGAGAACGAGCGGGCCGACGCGCTAGCCCGCGCCGGAATGGCCCCCTTCAAGCCGAAGAAGCGCCGAGCCCCGGCCTGAGCCCCGCACGGGCGGCGGCCGCGCCGGCCCGCCTGAGCAAGGCTCAGGCGCCCGAGGGAACCTCGGGCGCGCGCGTGAACGCGCGCGGGCCGGCTTCCGCGGAACCGTCGGGAGGGGCCTCAGGCCGGCGGCGACCGCATCAGCCCGGCCAGCGCCGCAAGATCGGCGCCGATCGAGCCCTCCATGGCCTCCGCCGCGCCGATCCGGGCATGATCCGGCTTGTTCTGGTTGAGCTTCCAGGTCCCGTCCACCTGCTCGACCTGCATCGAGACCGGCAGGATCGCCCGCTCCAGCTTCGCCAGCGCCTCGGGCGCCATCTTCTCCAGCCGCCAGGGCGCCTTGGGCAGCGCCTCCTCGAACCGGGCCGAGACGGCGCGCAGGTGGTCCCGCAGCCCCTCGGGGTCCGCGAGCGTCAGCCGCCCGCGCAGATGCACCGCCACGTAGTTCCAGGTCGGGACCTGCTGCGGGTCCCCGTACCAGTCCGGCGAGACGTAGCCGTCCGGCCCCGACACCGCCAGCAACGCCGGCAGCGGCCCGTCCCGCAGGGCCCTCAGGATGGGATTGGACCGCGCCAGATGCGCCTCCACCCGGGACCCGTCCTCCGAGAGCAGGAACGGGACATGCGCCGCCAGCGGCCAGGGATCGCCCGCCACGGTCAGGACGCCGAAGCCGCGCGCCCGGGCGAAGGCGAGGTTGCGGGCGGTCTCGGCCTTGCGGAAGGCGGGGTTCGGGTGCATCGGCGGCCTCCGGGTCTCGGGCCGCCGATCTGCGGCCCGGACGCCCCCTGCGTCAAGCGGCTGAGGGCCTTCGCCCCCCGGCCTCTTCGTCGCGGCGCGGCGCGGACCGGGGCGGAGCGGACCGGGGCGGACCGGGGCGCGGCGCAGCGCGGCGGGGCCGCGGCCTGCCCCTCAGGCCGCCGCGCGCTCCGGGAACAGGCCGGCGATGCCCTCCCGCGTCGCCGGGCACACGCCCCGCTCGGTGATCAGCCCCGTCACCAGCCGCGCCGGCGTCACGTCGAAGGCCGGGTTCGCCGCCGCCGAGGTCTCGGGCGTCAGACGCACCGTCTGCGCGGCGCCCGCCTCGGTCAGGCCGGTCACATGGGTGACCTCCTCGGGGGACCGCTCCTCGATGGGGATCTGGTGGCCGTCCTCCACCGAGAAGTCGATGGTGGGCGAGGGCAGCGCCACGTAGAACGGCACGCCGTTGTCCTTCGCCGCCAGCGCCTTGAGATAGGTCCCGATCTTGTTGCACACGTCGCCCGTGGCGGTGGTCCGGTCGGTGCCCACGATCGCCATGTCCACCAGGCCGCGCTGCATCAGGTGGCCGCCCGCATTGTCCACGATCACCTTGTGCGGGACGCCGTGACGTCCCAGCTCCCACGCCGTGAGGTAGGCGCCCTGGTTGCGCGGCCGGGTCTCGTCCACCCAGACCTCGACCGGGATGCCCTCGTCATGAGCCTTGTAGATCGGCGCCGTCGCCGTGCCCCAGTCCACGGTCGCAAGCCAGCCGGCGTTGCAATGGGTCAGCACCCGCACCGGCTCGCCCGGCTTGCGCGCCGCGATCTCGCGGATGATCTCCAGCCCGTGATCGCCGATGGCCGAGTTGATCGCCACGTCCTCGTCCGCCAGCGCCGCCGCCTCGGCCCAGGCCGCATCCGCCCGCGCCTCCGGGGCCACGGCCTTGAGCTTCGCCTTCATCCGCTCCAGCGCCCAGTGCAGGTTCACCGCCGTGGGCCGGGTCGCGAGCAGCGTCCCCGCCGCCGCCTCCAGGCCTGCGTCCGAGCCGTCCTCGCGCAGCGCCAGCGCAAGCCCGTAGGCCGCCGTCGCCCCGATCAGCGGCGCGCCGCGCACCTGCATCACCCGGATGGCGTGGGCGGCGTCCTCCATCCGCGTCAGGCGCAGCGTCTCGAAATGGTGGGGGAAGCGCGTCTGGTCCAGGATCTCCACGGCGCCGTCGGCCGCGGGCCAGATGGTGCGGTAGGGGACGCCGTCGATCTTCATGGGCTCTCCTCCAGGGGGCGGTAGGCTTCGGGGGTGAAGCGGGGGGTGCAGAGGCACAGGAACACGAGGTCCTCCGCCCCGACGTTCTCGATCCGCTGCGGCGTGCCGGCGGGGATCAGCGCGGCGTCGCCCGCGCGGATGCGGGACCAGCGGCCGCCGAGCTCGATGCGCCCCTCGCCGCGCAGCACGATGTAGCGCTCGTCCACCGGCAGGACGTGCAGCTCGGTGGTCGCGCCCGGCGCCACCCGCGCCTCGGCGAGCGAGGCGGCGGGATCGACGGGGGCGTTCAGCAGCTCCCGGATCTCGCAGCGCTCGCGCGTCGGGAAGGGGTCGCCTGCGGCGGAGGGAAGGAGGGTGGGGGTCATAGCGGCAGGATAGGCCCGAGCGCGGGACGGGGAAAGCCCGGAGGCGGGCGCCGCCGGATCCCGCACCGGCCGCCTCACGCCGCCCCCGCGATGGCAGGGCCGGCTCGAACCCGCAGGCGCAGCCCCCGCGGCACGCGGCGCGTGGCGCGTATCCCCCGGGGGGCCCGGAGGCGGCTCCTCCCGGCCCGGCAGGCCGCCGGCGCGCCTCGCCGCCTCGCGACCCGGGCATCGCCCGCGCCACGCCCGCGACCGAAAGCCCGATGCCCCGCCGCCCGATGCCCCGCCGCCCGAACCCCGCGCCGGCCGCCCGCGCCACGCCAGCCCCGCGCCGCGGGCGCCCCGTCCCCGCCCGCGCAACCGCCGTCGCGGCGCCCGGCCCAAGGGGGGGCGAGGGCGCAGCCCGAAGCCCCCGCGCGGGAGCCGCTCCGCCAACCGGTTTGACCGCCGCCCGGCAAAGGGTAAGCTGCGCGCGCACGGGTCCGCAGCGATCCGGCGGAACAAGGCGGCCGCAGCCCGCCGGGGGAGGATCACCGCAATGACCGCGAAGCGCGTGCTGATCGCGGAGGACGAGCCGCATATCGTGGAATCCCTGCGCTTCCTCCTGTCCCGCGAGGGCTTCCTCGTCACCGAGGCCGCCGACGGCGAGGCTGCCTGCCTCTCCATATCCCAGGCGCGGCCCGACCTCGTGATCCTCGACGTCATGCTCCCCCGCCTCAACGGGTTCGAGGTGCTGCGCCGCATCCGCGAGGCGCCCCGGGGCGCCTCCCTCCCCGTCATCATGCTCACCGCCAAGGGCCAGGCCCAGGACCGCCGCACGGCCGAGGACATCGGCGCCGACGCCTTCATCACCAAGCCCTTCTCCAACCGCGACGTGGTGGATCACGTCCTGCGCCTGACCGCCGGCTGAGATGGCGCCGAAGCGGGAGACGGAGGCCCGCCCCCGCTTCCTGCGCCGCAGGCGGGTGGAGGCCGCGGCCGGGCTCCTGCCGCTCGCGGCCTTCTTCCTGCTGATGCCGCCCTTCGTGCGCATCTTCGCCCATGACGGGCGGCTGTTCGGGGCGCCGACCGCGCTGGTGTTCCTGCTCGGCCTCTGGATCGCGCTGATCCTCGGGGTGCGGGCGCTCAACCGCCGCCTGGCGCGGCGGGAGCCCGAGCCGTGAGCGCGCGGCCCGCCCTTTCGCCGAGCCGTTCGCAGGCGCCCTGCGGGCGGGCTTCCGCTGGCCGGCCGGCGGACGCGCCCCGGCCGCGGCCCGCGGCCGGGGCGTCCTGCCACGGACCCCGCCTTGCGCCGGCCGCTGCCGCGGGCGCGACGCCCGTCCGCTCCGCCCAAGCCCGCCAGCCCGGCATCCGGCTTCCGCCGGCCCCTGCCGCCCGCGCCGTTTCCGCACGCTCCGCAGCAGTCCGCCGCCAACGCACGCACCTTTCGCCGCCCCCTCCCGCGGTGGCCGCTCCCGTCCGCTCCGCCGCAGCCCGTCGGCCCGCCATGCGCCTTCCGCCGCCTACCGCCCACCGCGCCGCTCCCGCCTGCTCCGCCGCAGCCCGCCGCCCCGGCGTCCGGCGTCCCGCCGCGCGAAGGCCCGGGCCGTGAGGTCCCTCTCGGTCGACATCCTGCTCGCGGCCTGCGTCGGCTACGTGGCCGTCCTCTTCGCCGTGGCCTTCTGGGCGGACCGGCGGATGCGCAGGCCCGGCGGGGACTGGCTGACCTCGCCGCTGGTCTACACGCTCTCGATCTCGGTCTACTGCACGTCCTGGACCTTCTACGGCGCGGTGGGCGCCGCGGTGCGCGGGGGGCTGGAATTCGTCGCCATCTACACCGGGCCGGTGCTGGTCTTCGCCGGCTGGTGGTTCCTCCTGCGCAAGCTGGTGCGCATCGGCCGCTCCCAGCGCATCACCTCCATCGCCGACCTGCTCTCGTCCCGCTACGGCAAAAGCCCCGCCATCGCGGTCCTGGTGACCCTGCTCGCGGTCGTCGGCTGCACGCCCTACATCGCCCTCCAGCTCAAGGCGGTGACCGACAGCTTCCGCGTGATCGCGGGGCCGGCGTCCGAGCCCGGCTCCGCCGCCGCCTTCTGGGTCGCGGCCGGCATGGGCGCCTTCACCATCCTGTTCGGCACCCGGTCCGTGGACGTGAACGAGCGCCATTTCGGCGTGGTCGCCGCCATCGCGCTGGAGGCGCTGGTCAAGCTCGCGGCCCTCACCGCCGTGGGCGGCTTCGTGGTCTTCGGGATGTACGGCGGCCTCGGCCCCACGCTCGCGGACATGACGCCCGAGCTGCTGCGGCTCGACACCGTGTTCGACGCCCGCTGGGCGGTGGTCACCCTGCTCTCGGGCGCCGCGATCATCTGCCTGCCGCGCCAGTTCCAGGTGACGGTGGTGGAGAACGACGACGAGCGCGCGCTCGCCACCGCCGCCTGGCTCTTCCCGCTCTACCTGCTGGCGATGTGCCTGTCGGTGCTGCCCATCGCGGCGGCGGGCCTCGCCACCCTGCCGCCGGGTGCGAACCCGGACCTCTACGTCCTGCACCTGCCGCTGGCCGAGGGGCAGACCGCCCTCGCCATCTTCGTGTTCCTCGGCGGCTTCTCCTCGGCCACCTCGATGGTGATCGTGTCCTCCATCGCGCTGTCGACGATGGTGTCGAACCACATCATCACCCCCCTGATCCTCCGCGCCCGCGCCGGGCAGGAGGCGGAGTCGGGCGACGTGCGCCGCATCCTGCTGCTGGGCCGGCGCGGGTCGATCATGGGGATCCTGTTCCTGGGCTTCCTCTACCACGAGGTGGCGGAGGGGAATTCCGCCCTCTCCGCCATCGGCCTGATCGCCTTCGCGGGCGTGGCGCAGTTCCTGCCGCCGCTGGTGGCGGGCCTCTACTCCCGGCAGGCGACCCGGCTCGGCGCCCTCTGGGGGCTGGGGGGCGGCGCGGCGGTCTGGGCCTGGACCCTGCTCCTGCCCGCCGCGGGCCTGCCCGCCTCGGTGCTCGCGGACGGCCCGTTCGGCATCGCGCTCCTGCGCCCCTACGCCTTCCTGGGGCTGGAGGGGCTGGACCCGCTCGTCCACTCCGTCTTCTGGAGCATGACGGTCAACGTCGACCCTGCTGCGTCGTGGTCTCCCTCTGGCGGGAACCCTCGCCGCTGGAATGGCTGCAATCCGCGATCTTCGTGGACGTGTTCCGCACCGGCGAGGCCGAGACCGCCGGCATCGTCCGCCGCTCCGCCGCCTCCGAGGACCTGTTCATCCTCGCCCAGCGCATCCTCGGCGCCGGCTCCGCCCAGCGCCTGTTCCGGGAGGAGGCGCAGGCCCAGGGCCGCGACGGCCTCCCCGCCGCCTCCGACCGCTTCGTCCAGCGGCTGGAGCGGGAGCTGGCCGGGTCCGTCGGCGCCGCCTCCGCCCACGCCATGGTCACCAAGGCGGCGGGCGGGGAGACCATCTCCCTCACCGAACTCATGCGCATCGCCGACGAGACGCGTGCGCCTGATGGAGTACTCCGCCGAGGTGGAGCGCAAGAGCGCCGAGCTGGAACAGGCCGCCGCCCAGCTCCGCGAGGCCAACGCCCGCCTGAGGGAGCTCGACGCCCAGAAGGACGACTTCCTCAGCCAGGTGAGCCACGAGCTGCGCACGCCGATGACCTCGGTGCGCTCCTTCGCCGAGATCCTGCTGGAGACGGGGGACCTCTCCTCCGACGAGGGCAAGCGCTTCCTCTCCATCATCTACGAGGAGAGCCTGCGCCTGACCCGCCTGCTGGACCAGATCCTGGACCTCAACGTGCTGGAACGGGGGCAGGTGGCCCTCCCCGTGACCCCGGTGGACGCGGCCGAGGCCCTGCGCCGGGCGGTGGAGACCGTCCGCGGCGCCGCCCGCCACGCGCGCTTCGACATCGCCGCCGCCCCCGGCCCGGTGCGCGTCCTCGCGGACCCGGACCGGCTGGCGCAGGTGTTCATCAACCTCCTGTCGAACGCGGTGAAGTACAACGGCCGCCCGCAGCCGAGCGTGCAGGTCGAGACCCGCCTCGAAGGCGCCGACGCCGTCTTCGCCATCTCCGACGACGGCCCCGGCGTGGCCCCCGCGGACCGGGAGCGCATCTTCCTGAAGTTCTCCCGCGGCTGGGACCGCACCGATTCCGGCGGCGCCGGGCTCGGCCTCGCCATCAGCCGGGAGATCATGCGCAGGCTCGGCGGCGACGTGACCCTCGCCGACAGCGCCCACGGCGCCCGCTTCGAGGTCCGCATCCCCCTGATGGAGGCCCGCGCCGCGGCCGAATAGCTACCCCTCCAGCTGCCGCGCCTCGGAGGCCAGCATCACCGGGATCCCGTCCCGGATCGGGTAGGCCAGCATCGCCTGCCGCGACACCAGCTCCTGCGCCTCCCGGTCGTAATCCAGCCGGGACTGCGTCACCGGGCACACCAGCCGCTCCAGCATCCGCCGGTCTGCCGCAGGCCGCGCAGGCTCCTCCCCGCTCACTGCACCGCCCCGTCATCCCCGCCCGAGGCGATGGCGAACTGCATCAGCGCGGCCAGCGTCTCCCGCCGGTTCGCCAGCGTCGGCGCCTCCAGCAGGGCCTGCTTCTCCTCCACCTCGAACGGGCACAGCATCGACAGCGAGTTCACCAGCATCTCCGCATCCGCCTCGCGCAGCGTCTCCCAGTCCGACGACAACTGCGCGACCGAGAAGAACCGCCCCAGCGTCTCCAGGAACCCGTCCCGGTCGAAATCCGGGTCCTCCTCCGACCCGCCGAGATCGCGCCGGAACGTCTCGAAGTCCACCTTCGCCCGGCGGTAGGGCTGGAACCCCTCCAGCTCCTCCTTCACCCGGAACCGGCAGATCCCGGCGAGCGTGATGAGATACCGCCCGTCCTCCGCCTCCGAGAACGCGATCACCCGCCCCGCGCACCCGATCCTGCGCAGCCTGGGCGGCCCCTCGGACGTGGGCTCGAACGGCTGCACCATCCCGATCAGCCGGTGATCGGATTTCAGCGCGTCATCCAGCATCGCCAGATAGCGCGGCTCGAAGATGTTCAGCGGCAGCCGCCCGCGCGGCAGCAGCAGCGCCCCCGGCAGGGGGAACACCGGGATCGTGTCCGGCAGATCCGCAAGCGAGAAGCGTCTGGGCATCCGTCAGGCGAAGATCATGGAGGCGAGCCGACGGCGCCCCTTCGCCACCAGCGGATCCTTGGGCCCGAGGCTCTCGAACAGCTTGGTGAGCTGCTCCTTCGCGGCGCCCTCGTTCCACTCCCGGTCCCGGCGGAACAGGTCCAGAAGCTCGTTGATCGCCTCCTCGTGGTCGCGCCGGGCGATGAGCGCCAGCGCCAGCTCCATCCGCGCCTCGTGGTCGTCCGGGTTCGCCTCAAGCCGGGCGCGCAGGGCCTCGGTCTCGCCGGTCGCGCCCGCCGACTGCTCCGCCAGCTCGATCTGGGCGCGGGCGTGGGTGATGCTGGGGTCGATCACCTTGGCGGGATGCACCCGGTCCAGCGCGGCCTTCGCCTCCTCGATCCGGCCCAGCGCCACGAAGGCGCGCGCCAGCCCGCCCAGCGCCTGAAGGTTCTCGGGGTCCTCCTCCAGGATCGCGGCGAAGACCTGGATCGCGTCCTCCGCCTGCCCCTGCTCCAGCATCTCGTCGGCCGCGGCGATGGCGTCGGCCAGCGTCTCGCCGCCGCCCATGCCCACCAGCTTGTCCACGAAGGCCTTCAGCTCCGACGGCGGCACCGCGCCCATGAACCCGTCCACCGGCTGTCCGTCCACGAAGGCGTAGACCGTCGGGATCGACTGGATCCGAAGCTGCGAGGCGATCTGCTGGTTCTTGTCGACGTCCACCTTGGCGAGCTTCACCTTCCCGCCCGCGGCCTTCACCGCCGCCTCCAGCGCCGGGGTGAGCTGCTTGCACGGGCCGCACCAGGTGGCCCAGAAGTCGACGATGACAGGGGTGGTGCGGGACGCCTCGATGACGTCCTGCATGAAGGTGGCTTCCGAGACGTCCATGATCAGGTCGTCTCCGGCAGGCGCTCCGGCGCCGCCCTGGCCGAGTTCGAGCATCGGTTTCGTCCCTCTTCGCGCGTCGGCGGGCCGCCCCGCCTCGTCCGGCTCCTACGTAGAGGCGGCGATGGGCGCGTGCAACCGACGGGCCGTGGCGGTCGTTGTCCTCAGCTAGGCCGGACGCGTCCCTTCGCAACCCGCCAGAGCCTCCAGCGCGTCGAAGTCCACCTCCACGGGCTCGTGCCCGGTGTCGGCGAACACCCGCCGAAGGTCCGCGGTGGCGAGGGCGACCGTCGCCTCGTTGTGCAGCGGATGGCAGTTCAGCGCCTCCGCCCGCATCATCTGCGCGTCGAGGATCAGCCGCACGCGGCCCGCGCCGTCATTGACCAGCGCCAGCGGCGTCACCGCGCCGGGCAGCACGCCCAGCGTCTCCCCCAGCAGCTCGGCCGACCCGAACGAGAATCCCTTGGCCCCGACCGCCCTGGCCAGATCCTTGATCCTGACCGCCCGCGCCTCCTCGCAGACCGCGAGCCACAGCCCGCCCTTCCGCGCTTTGAGGAACAGGTTCTTGCAATGCGCCCCCTGCATGGTCCCCCGCAGGGCCCGGCTCTCCTCCACCGTCCTCAGCGGAGGGTGCGCGTGCCGGGCGTAGCCGACCCCCAGCGCATCCAACCGCGCGAGCAGCCTCGCCTCGGCGGCCTCGGGATCGGTGCGGGCGTCTGCGAACATGATCGGCCTCCCGAGGGCGTTGAACCCGGGCCTGCGCCGGAGGTCAACCTCGCCGCGAAGACCGCCCGTCAACCCTTCCGCAACCAAGGTTGACGGCAGAGGCGCATATGGCCGGTTGCCATACGTTTCGCATACGCTTTGCAGACGCTTTGCAGACGGCGTCAACTACTCCGCGGCGTATTCCTGAGAGGACAGCCGCCGCGGCTCCACCTCCACCTGCTTCGGCTCGGGCTGGCTCGCGCCCTCCGGCAGCACGCCGGTCCCCTCGAAGCTTCTGGCGGCGGGCAGCACCCGCGCCTCCAGCGACCCGACCGCCTCGTTATACTTGTTCACCGCCTGCCTCAGCCCCTTGCCGACCCCCTCCATATGCTCCCCGAACTTGCAGAGCCGGTCGTACAACTGCCGCGCATCCTTCGCCACCTGCTCGGCGTTCTTCGCCAGCCGCTCCTGCTGCCAGCCGTAGGCGATGGATTTCACCAGCGCGATCAACGTGGTGGGCGAGCAGACCAGCACCTTCGACTCCAGCGCCGTCTCGAAGATGGTCGGATCCTGCTCCATGGCCGCCGAGTAGAACGCCTCTCCGGGAACGAACAGCACCACGAAATCCGGCGCCTGCGGCAGCGCGTTCCAGTATTCCTTGGCGCCGAGCTGCTTCACATGCGTCTTCAACTGCCGCGCATGATGCGCCAGCGCCTCCGCCTGCGCCGCGGGCTCCGTGGCCTCCAGCGCCGTAAGATACGCATCCAGCGGGGTTTTCGCGTCCACGACCACCGATTTCCCCCCCGGCAGCCGGACCAGCGCATCCGGCCGCCGCTTGCCCTCGTCGGTGTCGAAGCTGTGCTCCGTCAGGAAGTCCACATGCTCCATCATGCCAGCCATTTCAAAGACTTGCCGGAGCTGGAACTCCCCCCACCGGCCCCGAGTCTTGGGCGCCCGGAGCGCCTGCACCAGCTTCCCCGTCTCCGACGAGAGCCGCGCCTGCCCCTGCGCCAGCCCCTCCACCTGTTGCCGGATGGCCCCGTAGGCGTCGTTCCGGGCCTTCTCGATGGCGCCCACCGCCACCTCGAACTTCCCAGATTCTCCTGGATCGGCTTCAGCAGCCCCTCGATCGCCGCCTGCCTCCGGGCCAGATCCTCGTCCGCCGCCTGCTTGTGCTGGACGAACCGCTCGGTCACAAGTCCAAGGAAACGCTCGGCATTCTTGCCCAGCGCATCCTGCGCCAGCGCGGCGAACTTGCGCTCGACCTCGCCCTCCATGCGCCGCAGCTCCTCGACCCGGGCGCCATGCTGCCGCCGCTCCGTCTCCAGCGCCGAGCGCAGTTCCGCCCGCTCCTCCGCCCCCTCCGACAGCCGCTCCCGCAGGCCCGCGATCTCGTCCTCCGCCGCCAGAAGGCGCTCCGCCCGGGAGCGCGCCACCGCCAGATCCCGCTCCAGCGCCGAGACCTCGCCCTTCGCCGTCTCCAGCGTCCCGCGCACGCCCTCGACCTCCGCCCGGGCGCCCTCCAGCGCGCGCCGCGCCGGCCGCAGCGCGAACAGGAGCGCCGCCAGCAGCCCCAGCGCCGCCCCCGCCGCAACCAGCCACAGCGCCTGCATCCCGGGCGACAGCGCGCCGAACCGCAGCGCCAGCTCCGCCCAGATCTCCCCCACGGCATCCATCATCTTGCGCCCTTCGTGCCCGCGACCCCCACATGATGAACCCCCGCCGCCCGCCCTGCAACCTCCGGGACCGCGACCGCATGCGGGGCTGTCCGCCCGCGCGATTACCCGCTACAACCCCGCGCGTTTGCGGCAACCGCATGGGAGGGCCGGATGGCCAACGTCGTGGTGGTGGGCGCCCAGTGGGGCGACGAGGGCAAGGGCAAGCTGGTCGACTGGCTGTCCGAACGCGCCGACGTCATCGTGCGCTTCCAGGGCGGGCACAACGCCGGCCACACGCTGGTCATCGACGGCGTGACCTACAAGCTCTCGCTCCTGCCGTCGGGGATCGTTCGCGATGGCAAGTTCTCGGTGATCGGCAACGGCGTGGTGCTGGACCCCTGGGCGCTGCTGGACGAGATCGCGCGGCTTGGCGCGCAGGGGGTGAAGGTCTCCCCGGAGAACCTGATGATCGCCGAGAACGCGCCCCTGATCCTCCCCGTCCACGGCGAGCTGGACCGCGCCCGCGAATCGCAGAACGCGGTGGCGCGCATCGGCACCACCGGCCGCGGCATCGGCCCTTGCTACGAGGACAAGGTCGGCCGGCGCGCCATCCGCGTGGCCGATCTCGCGGACGAGGCGACGCTCGACGCCCGCCTCGACCGCCTCCTGACCCACCACGACGCGCTCCGCCGCGGGCTTGGCCTGCCGGAGATCGACCGCGCCGCGCTGAAGGCCGCCCTGATGGAGGTGGCGCCCAAGGTGCTTCCCTATGCCGGCCCCGTCTGGAAGGTGCTGGCCGAGAAGCGCCGCCGCGGCGACCGCATCCTGTTCGAGGGCGCGCAGGGTGCGCTGCTGGACATCGACTTCGGCACCTATCCTTACGTGACCTCGTCGAACACCATGGCGGGCATGGCCTCCACCGGCTCCGGCCTCGGCCCCAACGCCGTCGATTTCGTCCTCGGCATCGTGAAGGCCTACACCACCCGCGTGGGCGAGGGCCCCTTCCCGTCCGAGCTGACCGACGAGATCGGCCAGCGCCTGGGAGAGCGGGGGCGGGAGTTCGGCACCGTCACCGGCCGCAAGCGCCGCTGCGGCTGGTTCGACGCGGTCCTCGTGCGCCAGACCTGCATGACCGGCGGCGTCACCGGCATCGCGCTGACCAAGCTCGACGTGCTGGACGGGTTCGAGGAACTCAAGATCTGCACCGGGTACGAGATGGATGGGAAAACCCTCGACCACCTGCCCATCGCCTCCGAGCAGCAGCGCCGCTGCACGCCGGTGTACGAGACCCTCCCCGGCTGGTCCCAGTCCACCGCCGGCGCCCGCTCCTGGGCCGACCTGCCGGCCGAGGCGGTGAAATACGTTCGCCGGCTGGAGGAGCTGATCGGCTGTCCGGTGGCGCTGCTGTCCACCAGCCCGGAGCGCGACGACACCATCCTCGTGACCGACCCGTTCGCGTCGCGCTGATGGCGCTCAGCTGGAAAACCCGCCGCCGGCTTTCGCTCGTGCTGCTGCTCGTGTGGCTTCCGCTCTATGTGGTGGCCGCGCTCGTGGCGACGAGCTGGTTCGACCGCCCGCCCGTCCTGCTGGAGATCGCGATCTACGTGATTCTCGGGATGCTCTGGGCGCTGCCGTTCCGGGCGGTGTTCCGCGGCGTCGGCAAGCCGGAGCCCCGGGACGAGGAGGACGGGGCCTCCTGATTCGGTGCAGTTCGCCCGCGAAGCGCATGATGCAGCGCGTCATGAGATCGCCGCAATGGTGGCGGACATGGCCGCAGTCTTCCCACCGGCAGTCGAGGTTCCGGGCTTTCGCAGGTGTGTGTGGGATGTGCCAGCCTTGCGACCGCGTGTTGCGGCTGCGAGACAAGCTGGGGGTGATGCGACCGCCCGGAACCTCTCTTCCGAATTGGGGGATCCGGAAGTTCGATGATCGTGCCAGAATTTGGGGGATTGGCAAGCGGAATGCGGAACTATTCCTTCTTTGGTGAGATCCTGGATGATGGGAGTCGCCCGTGGGAAGATCTAGTGAACACGCAGTTAACCATATGCTCGTTGCGTCCATGTTCAGATTTGGTTAAGCATTGCGAAGATTCGAAGGCTTCCCTTCAAGAGAACAGCCGTGCAAATTCTGCTGGCGGTTCGCGTTCACCTTGCTGATAATCCTCGGCGCGTGCGAGTTGCGTGAGCGCCGGAGTGTTCTGGGGACCGGGAGGATGAAATGCGCGTACTGTTGGTGGAAGATGAATCCGTGCTGGCGGGACAGGTCCAGCGGGCGTTGGAAAGCGAAGGACGGGTCGTGGACGTCGCACGGGACGGCGAGGAAGGCAGCTTTCTCGGCTCCACCGAGCCCTATGACGCGATCGTTCTGGATCTCGGCCTTCCGAAGAAGGACGGAAACGCCGTGCTTCGGGATTGGCGCGAGGTGGGGGTCAAGGCCCCGGTGCTCGTGCTGACGGCGCGGGACTCCTGGCGGGACAAGGTCGCAGGCCTCGACGCCGGCGCCGACGACTACCTCACCAAGCCCTTCCAGATGGACGAGCTGCTGGCGCGCCTTCGGGCGCTGATCCGCCGCTCGTCGGGCCAGCCGAACCCGGTCTTCAAGCAGGGCGATCTGGAGTTCGACACCCGCTCCGGCCGCGTGACCGTGAACGGCGAGCAGGTGCAGCTCACGGCGCAGGAGACGAACGTGCTCGGCTACCTGATCCTCAACAAGGACCGGGTCGTCAGCCGCACCGAGCTGTCGGAGCACGTCTATGGTTACGACACCGAGCGGGACTCGAATACGATCGAGGTCTTCATCGGCCGGCTGCGCAAGAAGCTCGGCCAGAAGATCATCGTGACCATCCGGGGCCGCGGCTACCAGTTCGACGGCAGCTGATCCTTGGGGGCGCTGTCGCTGCGCGCGCGCGCGATCCTCGGCGGCGCCCTCTGGATCGTCTTCGCCCTCGGCGTCAGCGCCTGGCTGCTCCTCCACGCCTTCGACGGCATCGCGGAGCGGGCGTTCACCCGCAACCTGTCGTCACAGCTCGACCAGCTGGAGACGCTGATCCTCACGGGGGCGCTGGACGTGACGCCCTCGCAGACGCGCCTCGCCAATCCCCGTTACCTTCAGCCGGGATCGGGCTACTACTGGCAGATCCAGCGGCCGGATGGCGCGGTCATCCGCTCGCCCTCCCTCCAGGGGGAGGTCCTGCCGCTGCGCGACATCGTGCTGGGCGAGGAAAGCTACCGCGCGCGCGCGCCGGAGGGGTTCCTGATCCAGGTGCAGGCGCGCGCCGTAGGGCCTCCGGAGGCAGGCGAGGTCTGGCGCGTCTACGCAGCCGAAGCCCTGGTGCGCCTGACCCGCGACAAGCTCGAATTCCGCCGCTCCCTCTTCGCCGCCCTGATCGGTCTGGGCGGCGCGCTCACGCTTGCGGCGGCGGCGATGACGGGGATGGCGCTCCGCCCCCTCGTGGGCCTGCGCGCCGCCTTCTGGGACTACCGCTCCGGCGAGACGCAGCGGATCGAGGGGCGCTACCCTTCGGACATCGAGCCGCTGGTGGAAGACCTCAACGACCTGCTGGAGCGGAACGCCAAGATCATCGGCGCGGCGCGCAGGCAGGCGGCAGACCTCGCCCACGCGCTGAAGACCCCGGCCGCGATCCTGCGCAACGAGATCCACGCCATGGACCGCCCCCAGCCCCAGATGACCGAGGCGCTGGACCGGATCGACGCGCTGATGGTCCGTTACACGGCGCGGGCCCGCCTCGCCGGGGCCAATGCGCCCGGCGCCTCGGCGGAGGTGGCGCCCCTGCTCGGCGGCCTCGCCCGAGTCATGGTGCGGGTCCATGCGGACAAGGAAATCGACCTCGACATCGACGCTCCCGCGGGCTTGCGGGCGCGCGCGGAAGCGGAGGACCTGGAGGAGCTGGCCGGCAACCTCATCGACAACGCCTTCAAATGGGCGCGCGCGGCGGTGCGCATCTCGGCCCGCCGGACGCCTCATGGCGTGGAGATCATGGTTGAGGATGACGGTCCCGGCATTCCGCAGGACAAGCGGGAGGACGCGCTGCGCGAGGGGGTGCGCCTCGATCAGAGGGTGCCGGGCACGGGCCTCGGCCTCGCGATCTGCTCCGACATCGTCGAGGCCTACAGCGGCGAGCTTTCCCTGGAGACGAGCGATCTCGGCGGCCTGCGCGTGCGCGTCCGCCTGCCGATGGCCCGGGGCGAGGACCGGGCCGAAGCCTAGGCCGCCGCCCGGCCCCGACGGGGCGGCACGTGCGGAAGCGCGAACACCGGCCGGCGCGCGGGCGCCGAGGTCGCGGCCGCCCTCGCGGCGTCGAACACGAGGTGCAGCTCTCCGTCCACCCGGCGGCTGCGGGCGCCGAGCTTGGCGCCAAGGCCCCTCATCCGCCGGTTCTCCGGCAGCGTCACCGCGATCATAGCCGAGATCCCCCGACGGATGCAGATGCGCGCCGCCTCCGCCAGCAGCAGCGGCGCCGTCCCCTGGCCGCGCCAGCCTTCCTCGACGCTGATCGCCACTTCCGCCGCATCGCCCATGGGCGCGAGTTCCGCCAGCGCGCGCACCTTCCAGCCATCCCCCGGCTCGATCGATACGAGGCCCAGCGGCAGACCGTCGGCCACTGCGGCGGCGTGCCGGCGGATCACGACCTCCCCCACGCCACCGCAGAAGCGCAGGATCCGGTCCTCCGGCGAGAGGCGACGAAGGTGCGCGGCGATGGCCGAGGCGTCGTCAACCCATGCGCGACGTGGCGCAAGCAGAGACGGCGAAGAAGGCATGACGCGCAAGTCATGGTGCGATGCAGCAAGTGCCATCGCCCACAGATAGCCCGCCGGAAGACGGCCGTCAGCCGTTCGATCCCTGCCCCTCGCGCATAGCCGCCCTGCGCCGTCCCGACGTCAATTCTCAACCGGATCTTCACCCGAGCCAGACGTCGAGGAACAGCATCACGCACAGCCCCACCGTCAGCCCGGTCGTGGCCAGCCCCTGATGTCCGCGCCGGTGGGTCTCGGGGATGATCTCGTGGCTGATGACGTAGAGCATCGCGCCTGCGGCGAAGGTCAGCCCCCAGGGCAGCAGCGGCGCGGAGACGCTAACGGCGGCGGCGCCCAGCAGGCCGCCCACCGGCTCCACCAGTCCCGTCAGCGTCGCAATCCAGATGGCGCGGCCCCGCGAATAGCCCTCGCCCAGAAGGGCGACCGCCACCGCCAGCCCCTCCGGCGCGTTCTGGAGCCCGATGCCGAGCGCCAGCGTCGTCCCCTGGCTCACGTCGCCCGTGCCGAAGCCGACGCCGACGGCGAGCCCCTCAGGGATGTTGTGGAGGGTGATGGCGATCACGAACAGCCAGATGCGGCGGAGCGAGGCCCCGGCCGGCCCCTCGCGCCCCGAAATGAAGTGCTCGTGCGGCGCATAGCGGTTCATAGCGCCCATGGCCGCGACCCCCAACGCGATCCCTCCCACCGCGATCGCGGGGGCGATGGCGCCGCCGCCATAGGTCCGCGTCGCCGCCTCCAGCGCCGGCAGGATCAGCGAGAAGAACGAGGCCGCGAGCATCACGCCGGCTGCGAAGCCCAGCAGGGCGTCCCGGCTCCGTTCGGTGATCCCGCGCCCATACGCCGCCGGGATCGCGCCGGCCGCCGTCATCATACCGGCGGCGAAGCTGCCGAGGCCGCCAAGCGCCACCGGATCGAGCCCCGTCAGGACATCCGGCGTCACCACGTGCTGCGGCCGCCCGGCCTCATGCTTCCTCCTCAGATCTCCGCCCGGTCCGCAGCGGCAACGTCCACGCCGCGACAACCGTTCCTCCGGGTTCGGATGAACCTTCCACTCCCGCGGCCGTTGCCCGCATCAGGGGGGCTTCAGCCCCGCCTCGACGGCCACCCACGCGAGGAAGACACCCATGGCAGACGGAACCCGCGACACCGACGCGCCCCGAGGCGCGGCCGGCGAACTTCACCAGGCGGCGGGCGACGGCGCGCCGACCATGACCACCGCGCTGGGGATGCCGATCTCCGACGACCAGAACTCGCTGCGCGCCGGCGCCCGCGGCCCGCTTCTGGTCGAGGATCAGGCCTTCCGCGAAAAGATCTTCCACTTCGACCACGAGCGCATCCCCGAGCGGGTGGTCCACGCCCGCGGCTACGGCGCTCACGGCTATTTCGAGACCTACGAGTCCCTCTCCGACATCACCAGCGCCGACATCTTCCAGCGCGCCGGAGAAAAGACCGAGGCGTTCGTCCGCTTCTCCACCGTCGCCGGCAATAAGGGCTCCGCCGACCTCGCTCGCGACGTGCGCGGCTTCGCGGTGAAGCTCTACACGCAGGAGGGCAACTGGGACATCGTCGGCAACAACATCCCCGTGTTCTTCATCCAGGACGCGATCAAGTTCCCCGACCTGATCCACGCCGCCAAGCAGGAGCCCGACCGAGGCTTCCCCCAGGCCCAGACCGCGCATGACAACTTCTGGGACTTCATCTCCCTGATGCCCGAGAGCATGAACATGGTCATGTGGATCATGTCGGACCGCACGATCCCCCGGTCCTTCCGCTTCATGGAGGGGTTCGGCGTCCACACCTTCCGCATGATCAACGCGCAGGGCAAATCCACCTACGTCAAGTTCCACTGGAAGCCGAAGCAGGGCCTCCAGTCCGTGGTCTGGAACGAGGCGCTGAAGCTCAACGGCGCCGATCCCGACTTCCACCGCCGCGATCTGTGGAACGCCATCGAGAAGGGCGATTTCCCGGAATGGGAGCTGGGCCTCCAGATCTTCGACGACGACTTCGCCGACAAGTTCGACTTCGACATCCTCGACGCCACCAAGATCATCCCCGAGGAGCTGGTCCCCGTGAAGAAGGTCGGCCGCCTCGTGCTCGACCGCCTCGTGGACAACTTCTTCGCCGAGACCGAGCAGGTGGCCTTCCAGACCGGCTCCATCGTGCCGGGGATCGACTTCACCAACGATCCCCTGCTTCAGGGCCGCAACTTCAGCTACCTCGACACGCAGCTGAAGCGCCTCGGCTCCACCAACTTCACGCACCTGCCGGTGAACGCGCCCCGCTGCCCGTTCCACCACTTCCAGCAGGACGGACACATGGCCATGCGCAACCCCAAGGGCCGCGCCAACTACGAACCGAACTCCTGGTCCGAGCCGCGGCCCGCGGGAGGACCCGGAGAAGGGCTTCAAGACCTACCCCTCCGAGGTGCAGGGCGAGAAGCGCCGCATCCGCCCCGAGAGCTTCGCCGACCATTATTCCCAGGCCCGGCAGTTCTACCTCAGCCAGACGAAGATCGAGCAGACGCACATCGCCGGCGCCCTGACCTTCGAGCTGTCGAAGGTGCAGACCGGGCCGATCCGCGTCCGCGTGGTGAGCCACCTGCGCCATATCGACGAGGCGCTGGCCAAGACGGTCGCCGACCAGCTCGGCATCGACGAGATGCCCGAGCCGGCCAAAGCCGCCGCGCCGGTGAAGGAGCAGGCCCCCTCGGACGCGCTCAGCATCCTCAAGAACGGCCCCGCCAGCTTCGCCGGTCGCCGCGTGGGCGCGCTGGTGACGGACGGCTCCAGCCGCGCGATGATCGACGCGCTGAAGAAGGCGCTGGAGGCCGAGGGCGCCGAGCTCAAGATCGTCGCCCCCAAGATCTTCGGCATCAAGGCCGACGACGGCTCCACCATCCCGGCGGACGAGCTGATCGACGGGGGCCCCTCGATCCTGTTCGACGCGGTGGCGATCCTGCCCTCGGCGGACGGAGCGAAACAGCTCGCCGGAATGCCTCCGGCGCGCGATTTCGTGGCGGACGCCGTCGCCCACTGCAAGTTCGTGGCTCACAACGAAGATGCGGCTGGCCTCTTCAAGGCCCTGAACGTGACGCCCGACGGCGGCTTCTGCGCGCTCTCGGCCGGCTCCGGCGCCGCCGAGTTCGTGAAGACCTGCCGCGCGCTGCGCTTCTGGGACCGCGAAGCGGCGTGACCCCCGGCGGCCGGGCCGCGCGCCCGGCCGCCTCCACTCTGCAGGAGGTTCCCATGGCCGATTTCGACTTCGACACGCCCTCCCTGATGCCCCAGCCCGGGAACGAGGCCGCCCTGTCCGAGAAGCCCGACCACACCCCCCGCTTCCCCGGCTCCGGCCGCCTGAGGGACAAGGTCGCGATCGTCACCGGCGGAGATTCCGGCATCGGCCGCGCCACCGCCATCCTCTACGCGCGCGAAGGCGCCAGGGTGGCCATCCTCCATCTCAGCAACGACGATGACGCCGAGGAGACGAAGCGCCTGATCGAAGCCGAAGGCTCGGAAGCGCTGATCTTCAAGGGCGACGTGGGCGACAAGGCCTTCTGCACCGACGCCGTCGACAAGGCGGTCGCCCATTTCGGTCGCCTCGACGTGCTGGTGAACAACGCCGGCGAACAGCACGTCCAGGAAGACCCCGCGGACATTCCCGAAGAGCAGATCCGCCAGACCTTCAACACCAACATCTTCGGGCATTTCTGGATGGTGCAGGCCGCGCTCCCCCACATGAAGCGCGGCGCTGCGATCATCGGCGTGACCTCGGTCACCGCCTATCGCGGCCAGGACCTGCTGATCGACTACGCCTCCACCAAGGGTGCGATCCTGTCCTTCATCCGGGCGCTTTCCTCCCGCCTCGCGGGCGAAGGCATCCGCGTCAACGGCGTGGCCCCCGGCCCGATCTGGACGCCGCTGATCCCCGCCTCCTTCCCGAAGGAGAAGGTGGAGAGCTTCGGCAAGTCCGCGCCCCTCGGCCGCCCCGGCCAGCCCAACGAGGTCGCGCCCGCGCTCCTGTTCCTCGCCTGCGAGGACTCCTCCTACATGACCGGCCAGGTCCTGCACCCGAACGGAGGCGATCTCATCGGCGGTTGAGCCCGCCCCCCGGCCCCCCCGGAACGGAACGGAGGGCGGGACGTTGCCCTGAGCCCGCCCTTCGTCTTCCACCGCCACGGACCGCCGGATGCACCTGCTCGACTTCTCGTTCGAACCCTATCACGTCTTCCTCGCGGCCCTCGGCGCCTCCCTGCTCCTGGCGGTATGGCTGCCCCGCCTCGCCTTCCGCAGGCCCCCCGCCTATGGCGGCCTGCTGATGACCTTCGGCCTCGCCGCCTTCGCGCTGGTCCCCGGCATGCCCCAACCGATGAATCCGGCAGAGGCCCCGGAGGTCTGGCGCATGGCCGCCGAGCTTGTGGTCATCATCGTCCTCTTCGCGACCGGCCTCAGGATCGATCGCATCACGGGCCGGGGACGTTGGGCGCCCACGGTCCGCACCCTCGCCTTCGCCATGCCGCTCACCATCGCCGCGGTCGCGTTCCTCGGCTGGCAGCTGGCGGGCATGACGGTAGCCGGCGCAGCCCTGCTGGGGGCCGTCCTCGCGCCCACGGACCCGGTCCTCGCGGGCGACCTGCAGGTGGGCCCTCCGCAGGGGGGGCAGGAGCATCCCGTCCGCTTCACCCTGACGGCCGAGGCGGGCCTGAACGACGGCCTCGCCTTCCCATTCGTCCACCTCGGCCTGCTGATTGCCGCCGTCGGGCCGGAGTTCCCGTCCGCCATAGACGACTGGGCGCTCGTCGACCTTTTCTACCGCATCGCCGTGGGCGCGATCCTCGGCGTGGCCGTCGGCTTCGCGCTCGGGCACATCATGTTCGCGGGGGCGCGGAAGCGGCGGCTGGCCGATTCAGCGCCCGGCGTAATCGCGCTCGCCGGCGTGATGCTCACCTACGGTCTCGTGGAACTGGCCGAGGGCTACGGCTTCGTCGCCGTCTTCGTCGCGGGGGTGGTTTGCCGGAGGGTGGAGCAGGGCCACGTCTTCCACCGCCGCCTCAACGACTTCTCGGAGGCGGTGGAGAACGCGGTCACCTCGGTCCTCCTGATCCTGCTGGGCGGCGCCCTGCCCGCCCTCTGGCCCTACCTCGACTGGCGGCACGCCGCGGTCGGGCTTGCGCTGATCCTGGTGATCCGGCCGGTCGTCGGCTGGATCTCCCTCTGGCGCTGCGGCCTCGGCCCGCGCGAGCGGGCGGCGGTGTCGTTCTTCGGCGTCAGGGGGATCGGGTCGGTGTTCTATCTCGGCTACGCGGCCGAGGAGATCGAGTTCGTCAACGAAAACCAGCTCTGGGCGCTCGTGGGCTTCACCATCTACGCGTCCACCCTGATCCACGGGATGACCGCTCGGCTGATGCTGGACCGCGTCGCGCCGGACGTGCCGGAGGAGGCGCCGGGCCCCTGAACCCGCGCTCCCAGCGTGCAGACGGTATCGCCGCACCTCGCGCGTCGCCGCTGCGCGCGGAAATCGAACCCTGCTTCGCCGTCGCCAGTCAGCGATCATGCCCCGGAAAGCCGAACGCCGCGCCCCCTGCGGAGGCGCGGCGTCCCATGCCGTGTCGGAGGCCGAGCCTCAGTGGAGCTTCGCGGCCACCGTCCGGATGCCCTGGTCGGTGAAAGACGCCTGCTTCTCAGGCGTCATGCTCTCGCGGATCGCGTCGCCCGCCGCGGCCACGGCGACCCGGATCGCCTCGTTGCGGACCGCGCGGACGGCGCCGTCCTCGGCCGACTGGATCTGCTCCTCGGCCGCCCGCAGGCGCCGCTGCGATGCGAGACCTCGAGATCCTTCTTCGCCTGCACCGCGGCCTCCTCGGCCTCGGTCCGGGCGTGGGCCACGATGTCCTGCACCTGGCCCTCGACCTCCTTCTGCTTGCGCTCGTAGGAGGCGAGAAGGCTCTGCGCCTCCTCCCGCAGCCGGCGGGCCTCGTCGAGCTCCTCCTTGATCCGCGCCGCGCGCCGGTCGAGCGCGCCCGCGATCAGGGAGGGAACCTTGAAGTACCACAGCACCAGCAGGAACAGGACGAAGGCGATGCCGACGACGAAGTTCGAGTTGTGGAAAAGATCGCCCATGGCTCAGCCCTCCACGCGCTTGTTGACCGACGCTTCGACGGCGGCTCGGATCGGCCGTGCCGGGCGCGACGGCCTCGACCAGCGCCTGCGCCGTCTCGACCGCCACCTCCCGAACCGCCGCGGAGGCCTGGGCGCGGATCTCCGCGATGCGGGTCTCGGATTCCTTCAGCTTCTCGTTGATCTCGACGTCTGCGTTGGCGGTCGCCTCGTCGATCTGCTTCTGGATGTCGGCGCGGGTGGCGTCGGCGATGCGCTGCGCCTCGGCGCGCGCGTCGCTCAGCGCCTTCTGGTAGGACTTCTCGGCCTGCTCCGCGCGGCGCTTGTACTCGGCGGCGCGGTCGAGGTCGTCCTCGATGGCGTCATGCCGCTCCTCGATCACGCCGCCGACGCGGGGCAGCACGACGCGGGTGAACAGCAGATAAAGGATGACGAGCGTGACCAGCGAGCCAGAAGATCTGGCTGGGGAACGTCTCGAGATCGAGCTGAGGCAGGCCGGTGGCGGTGGCGCCATGGGCTTCGCCGACGAGGGTGGCGTCGCCCTCATGGCTCGACGTGGCGGCCTGAGCGGCGCTGATGAACCAGGCCATGGTCTCTCCCGGAGGCTCTGCGCGCCGCCTCTGGCGCGTGACGCGCGAGGGCGGGCGGGGCGGCGGACAGGGCGGCGCGGCCGGAGGACCGGCCGCGCGACGTCGCTCAGTCGGCGCGGAAACCCGCGCCGGTCGGTCCTCAGACCGCGAACAGCAGAAGCAGCGCGACGAGGAACGCGAAGATGCCGAGCGCCTCGGCGAAGGCCATGCCGACGAAGAGCATCGCCTGCTGCTCGCCCGCCGCGGCCGGGTTGCGGAGCGCGCCGGCGAGGTAGTTGCCGGCCACGTGGCCCACGCCGATGCCGGCGCCGCCGAGACCGATCGTGGCGAGGCCCGCGCCGATGTACTGGCCCATGTTCGCGATATCGCCTTCCAGCATTGTCCAAGCTCCTTGTCGGTTGGAAGTCGTCGGGATGACCGGGGGCGGGATCGCCGCCCGGCCGGTCGATCTCAGTGCATGTGCAGCGCGTCGTTGAGGTACACGCAGGTCAGGATGGTGAAGATGTACGCCTGCACCACGGCCACCAGCAGCTCGAGCGCGAAGATGCTGGTCATGGCCGCGATCGGGACGATGCCCAGCAGGCCCATCGCCGGGACGAAGGCCGCGAACACCTTCAGCACCGCGTGGCCGGCCATCATGTTGCCCGCAAGTCGGACGGAATGGCTGAGCGGCCGCACGAAGAAGCTGATCAGCTCGATCAGGAACAGGATCACCCGCAGTGCCACCGTCGGCGCGGCCGGGATCCAGAACAGCGTGATGAACTTTCCGCCATGCTTGGCGAAGCCCACCGCGATCACCGTGAAGAACACCGCCAGCGCCATCACCCCCGTCGCCGCGATGTGCGAGGTGACGGTGAACGAGGTCGGGATCAGCCCGAAACGTTGGCGATCAGGATGAAGACGAAGACGGTGAAGATGTAGGGGAAGTACTTCAGCCCTTCCTCGCCCAGCGTATCCACCACCATCTTGCGGATGAACATGTACATGCTCTCCGCCACCGACTGCATCCGGCTCGGCACCAGGGTCGCGTTACGCGTCGGCAGGGCCAGCAGCCCGAAGGCGATCAGGATGCCGATGGCGAGCCACAACGTCTGGTTGGTGACGGTGAAAAGCCCCAGCCCCTCGTCCCCGAAGAGCGGGGAGATGACGAACTGGTCCATCGGATGGGCGCTGATGCCGCCCGAGCTCGCGTCTGTGGCCACCGTCAGCGTCCCTCGTCCTGCGGCGCGCCCGCGCCCGTCTCATGTCCCGCCGCGGAAGCAGCGGCATCGTTCTTCGCCGCGAGAGCCGCGGCCGTGTTCCTTCGCTGCAGCGCCTTGGCCGACTGCAGCATGACCCTCACGCCGGCGGCGAAGCCGAGGAGCACGAACGCGAGCAGAAAGAGGGGTTTCGTGCCGAACAGCGTGTCCAGCCCCCATCCGATCGCGCTGCCCACGGCCACGCCCGCGGTCAGGTCGATGACCATGCGCCACGCGAACTCTGCTCCAGCCCACTGACCTCCCGTCCTCCGGGCCGGCCGCGCCTCGACTTTGCGTCGGTCGCGAACCGCCCTCAGACGGGCGTCGATGTCCTCGAGGCTGGGCTGCTTCGGGTCGGGATCCGGCGCGCCGTTCACCCTTTATGCACCCCTCTGCCGCCCCTCCTGCAGGTCCGTCGCGGCCCCCTGGCCGATCGAGGCGGACACTAGGCAGGGGGGTGCGGGGTGTCAAGCTGGCCAATTTCACTGCGCGATCACGGCAACTTGCTGATATCGCGACCGAATCCGGCGCGTGCGACCGGACGGCGCACGGTCTTCGCACCGGGCCGAGGCCTGGCGGGGCGGATTCGGCCGCCCCGCCTTCTCCGCCGGCGCTCCGCGGCCCTTGCCGCCCGGGGCGACGCATCCTACACGCTCCTCCCATGACCGGAGCGCGCCGCACCCCCGACGACTGGCTCGCCGCCTCCGCAAGCGCCGCGGCGGTGGCGGTCGCCCTGTTCCTCTTCGCTCTGAAGCTCTGGGCCCTCAAGGTCACCGGATCGCTGACCGTGGCGGCGAGCCTCGCGGACACCGCGATCGACGCGGTGGCCTCGCTGGCCGGGCTCGGCGCGCTGGTCTACGCCTCCAAACCGCCGGACGAGGATCACGCCTTCGGCCACGCCTCGGCCGAGGATCTGGCGGCGCTGGGGCAGGCGCTGCTCATCGCCGTCTCCGCGGGGCTCATCGGCTGGCGGGGGATCGAGCGTCTCACCGCAGATACGCCGCCGCTCCTCGCCGCCGAGACCACGGGCATGGCGGTGATGGCGGTCTCCATCGTCCTCACCCTGGCGCTGGTGACCTGGCAGCGCCACGTCGCCCGCCGCACCGGCAGCCGCGTGGTGGCGGCGGACGCGCTGCACTACGTCTCCGACCTGCTTCCCAACTTCGGCGCGATCGTCGCGCTCGCCGCCTCGGCCTGGTTGGGCCTCCCGGGCGCGGACGCGGCCATCGGGCTGATGGCCGCCGCGGTGCTCGCCTTCGGCGCCCTGCGCATCGCCTCGGGCGCCTGGAACGCGCTGATGGACCGCGGGGCGGACGCGGCCACGGTCTCGCGCCTCCACGACATCGCGCGGAGCCATCCGGGCCTCCACGGCTTCCACGATCTCAAGACCCGCACCTCCGGCCGCCGCCTGTTCGTGCAGATCCACGTGGAGCTGGACGGAGGCCAGTCCCTGCACGAGGCCCACGCCATCGGCGCCGCCCTGCGCCGCCGGATGCTGGAGGCGTTCCCCGAGGCCGAGGTGATCGTCCACAAGGATCCCGCCTGAGAAGGCGCCGCGCCGAGGTCGCGCCCCTTTCCCGCGCCCGCCCGCGGCGCGTGGCGCGCGTTTCGCCGCTTGCGGCCGTCGCCAGACCTCGCCCGGCCCGGCACGCGCCGCGGTCGACCGCCTCCCCCACGGGCGCGACAGCCGGCGCGGCGCCTGCGCGAGGAGTTCGCAATCCGCCCTCGCCCCGTCGCGCCCCGCTTCCCCCGCCGCCCGCGGGACCGCTACTCCTGTCCCCGCGGCACGAGGACGAGGGGGCGACGCATGAAGACGCAGGCGCGGGCGGTGGTGGTCGGGGGCGGGGCGGTCGGCGTCTCCATCGCCTATCACCTGGCGAAGGCGGGCTGGGAGACGGTGCTGCTGGAGCGCGACGAGCTCACCGCCGGCTCCACCTGGCACGCCGCGGGCCTGCTGCCGCTCTTCAACATGAGCTACGCGGTCGGCCACATCCACGACTACTCCGTGAAGTTCTACGACCGGCTGGAGGCGGAGACCGGCCTCAACCCCGGCTTCCGCAAGGTCGGCAACCTGCGCATGGCGCAGACCGACGCGCGCATGGACGAATACCGCCTCTACGCCTCCACCGCCGAGACGGTGGGCGTCGAGCTGGAATGGCTCACCCCGAAGGAGATCGCCTCCCGCTGGCCCCTGATCCGCACCGAGGACCTCAAGGGCGCCATCCTCCACCCCGGCGACGGCTACATAAACCCCGCCGACGTCACCCAGGCGATGGCCCGCGGCGCCCGCCGGCACGGCGTGGAGATCGTGCGCCGCGTCCAGGTCGACGGGTTCGAGCGCCGCAACGGCGAGTGGATCGTCAAGGTCGCCCACATGACCGAACGCGGCGGCAACCTCGTCCCCTCGGGCGAGATCTCCGAGATCCGCTGCGAGCACGTGGTCACCGCCACCGGCAACCACGCCCAGCGCACGGCCTCCCTCATCGGCCGCTACATCCCCGCCATGCCGGTGGAGCACCAGTACATCGTCACCGAGCCCGACCCCGCCCTGGTGGAATGGCGCAAGGACCACCCCGAGCACCCCGTCCTCCGCGACGCCGACGCCAAGTGGTACGTGCGCGAGGAACGCGGCGGCTGGATCCTCGGCCCCTATGAGCGGAACGCCCCCGCCTGGGCCAAATTCGGCGTCCCCGACAGCTTCCGAGCCGACCTCCTCCAGCTCGACCTCGACCGGATCGAGCAGGAATACCTGTCGATGATCCACCGCCTCCCCTCGTCCGAGGGCGTGGGCCTGAAGGACGACTACAACGGCCCGATCTGCTACACCCCCGACGGCAACCCCCTCGTCGGCCCCGCCCCGGGCGTGGACAACTTCTGGTTCGCCGAGGGCTTCTCCTTCGGCATCACCGCCGCCGGCGGCACGGGCCATTACCTCGCGCAGATGATGACCGAGGGGGAGGCCGAGATCGACATGTACTCCCTCGACCCGCGCCGCTTCGGGTCTTGGGTCAACCGCGAATACGCCTCCCGGAAGAACGAGGAGGCCTACGAACACGTCTTCATCCTCCACCACCCCGACGAGGAACGCCCCGCCGCGCGCCCCCTCAAGACCTCGCCCTGCTATGACCGCATGGCCGTCCTCGGCGCCCAGTTCGGCCAGGTGAACGGGTGGGAGCGGCCCAACTACTTCGCCCCGCCGGGCTTCGACGACCACGGCGCCCGCTCCATCCGCCGCGGCGGCTGGTGGGGCTTCGCCGCCGCCGAGGCGCAGGCGGTGCGCGAGCGCGTCGGCCTCTACGACGCCACCGCCTTCGCCAAGACCCGCGTGCGCGGCCCCGGCGCCACGGCCTTCCTCGACTGGCTCACCTGCAACCGCCTCCCCAAGGTCGGCCGCATCAACCTCACCTACGCCCTCACCGAGGCCGGCACCGTCCGCACCGAGGCCACCATCGTCCGCCTCGCCGACAACGACTTTTACGTCGTCACCGCAGGCGCCGCGCAGGACTACGACCAGGACTTCCTGGAGAAGATGGCGGCCGCGAAACGCGACGAGTTCGGCTGGATCGAGGTCCACGACGTCACCGCCCAATGGGGCGTCCTCGCCATCGCCGGCCCCCTCTCGCGCGAGGTGCTGCGCCCGCTGATCGTGGACGCGGACCCCGCCTCCGCCCTCTCCAACAAGCGTTTCCCGTGGCTGTCGATGCGCCGGCTCGACCTCGGCCTCGTCCCCGTCATGGCGATCCGCGTGGCCTACACCGGAGAGCTGGGGTGGGAGCTTCACCACCCCATGGAGATGCAGGCCCGCCTCTTCGACTCGCTGATGGAGGCCGGAGAGCCGCACCGCATCACCCCCTTCGGCGCCCGCGCCCAGAACTGGCTGCGGCAGGAGAAGAGCTACCGCGCCTTCGGCTCGGACCTCGGCCGGGACGCGAGCCCGCTGGAATCCGGCCTCGACCGCTTCGTGGACCTCGCCAAGGACTTCCGCGGCAAGGCGGCGATGGAGGCCCGCGGCGTCCGCGCCCGCTGCGTCGCCATCCTGATGGACGGGCCCGAGGACGCCGACCCCTGGGGCCGCGAGGCGCTGCATCATGACGGCAGCGTCATCGGCCGCCTCACCTCCGGCGGCTGGTCCATCGCGCTCGGCCGCCGCATCGGGCTGGGCTACGTGCGGCCGGACCTCGCGGCGCCGGGAACCCGCCTGAAGGTGCGCATCATGGGAGACCTCTGGGACGCCGAGGTGGTGGAGGACAGCCCCCACGACCCGGAGAACGCCCGGATCCGCGCCGACGGCTGACCGAGGCCGCCGCTCCTCCGCATCCCGGAGCCCCACCCGGCCGCCCCCGCAGAGGCCGGCGTCAGCACCCCCGGCCCGAGGCGACGTGGTCCGGGTCCAGCCCCGCCGCCTCCGCAAGCTTCAGCCAGCGCGGAGGCCGCCCTCGTTGTCGTCGGTCCCGTGATGATCCTCGACGCGGGAGCGCCAGGCGCGCCACGGGGCCGGTCCTCCACCCGGCTCACGAAGGCCGCGTCATTCATCGGGATGCGGGGCGGATACCGCCAGCGGCCGAGGACCGGGGCGCGCACCTCGTCGGGCGAGCGCTCGCCCCCGTTCAGGCGGCGGTGAAACGGATGGCGGTCATGAGACCCTTCAGGCCCCGAAGGCGCAGCCGCGCCTCGCACGCCTCCGGGGCGTGCTCGGTCAAAGCGAGAACTCCTGCCCGTCCTGCGTCACCGTCCATCCCGCGGCCTCGATCTCGGCTCGCTCCGGGCTCCCGGGGTCCAGGGCAGGATTGGTGTTGTTGAGGTGGATCAGCGCCTTGCGCCGGATTCCCAGCCCCTCGAACGCCGCGATGGTCCCCTGCGGGCCGGAGATCGCCATGTGCCCCATGCGCGCCCCGCTCTTGGCGCCCACGCCCGCGGAGATCATCTCGTCGTCCTTCCAGACCGTCCCGTCGAACAGCAGCAGGTCCGCCCCCCGCACCCGCTCAGCCAGCGCGGGCGTGACCGCGGCGCAACCCGGGATCACGAAGGCGCGCACGGCGCCCGCCCGAAGCTCCAGCCCCGCCGTCTGCTCCCCCTCCAGCTGCGTCTCCACGACCTCGCCCTCCTGCCAGAGCGCGACCTTCCCGGGCACGGCGAACAGCACCGCCTCCACCCCGGGAACCAGTTCGAACGGCGCCTCCAGCGACGTCTCCACCCGCCGCACCTTGTCCGAGAGCACGCCGAACACCGGGTTCGCCGCCAGCGCCTCCAGGATCCCCGGCGTCGCCCGCAGCTCGAACGGCTGTCCCTCTCGCAGGGTCAGCAGCCCCGCCACGTGATCCACATCGCCATTGGTGAGAACCACCGACCGGATCGGGCTGTCCCGCCGCCCCCGAGGATGCAGCTCAGGCGTCGCCCCAAGCTGCGCCCGGATGTCGGGCGAGGCGTTGACCACGGCCCACGCCTCCCCGCCGGCGCCGACCGCCACCGAGGATTGCGTGAGGGGCGCGATCCGCCCGGACCGCGCCCCCTCGCAATTCGCGCATCCGCAGTTCCACTGCGGAAGCCCGCCGCCCGCAGCGGCGCCGAGAACGATGAGCCGCAGCGGCACGTCGGTCGGCCTCAGAACAGGGGCATCGGCCCGTCTTCGGCGGGGGCGTACATGTTGATCTCCATCCCGCAGGAGATCTCGATCAGCTTCGGCGCGGTCCAGACCATGGGGTCCTCCTCGTTGGCTGCCACGGACATGAGGATATGCCCGACGAGCGAAGGGTCAACGCACGGATCCGGGAGGAGATCCCGCCTCCCCGTCCGACAGCAGCCGCGCCGCCCGCACCGCGGCCCCGATCAGGAACGGCAGTCCTCCCGCCGTCGCCATCAGCAGCCCCCCCAGCCGCTGGTCGTCCTCCGGCCCCAGCCCGAAGCCCCCGCCGCACAGCCCCGGCGGATACAGAAGCGGCGAGGTCGCCAGCAGCACCCCCAGCATGGTCATATGCATGAAGCTCATCGCCAGCGCCAGCGCGCCCGCCCCCGCGGCCCCGCGCCCGGCGCCGGCGAAGCTCGTGAACCAGACCAGCAGCCCCACCGTCAGGAAGCTCGCCTGCTGGACCGCGAACGCCGGCGGCCGCAGCGCCGCCATCGCGTGCAGGGCCGGGGCGTGCCAGCTCCAGACCACCACCAGGTCCACCACCGAGGCCGCCACCGCCCAGCCGCCCGAAATCTCCCCCGCCTCCGGCCACGCCCGCGTCAGCCCCAGCGCCAGCAGCGGCGCCGCGACCACCATCAGCCCCAGATGCAGGATCATGTGCGCCGAGAACGAGGTGTGCGCCATCCGCGGCAGCGGCCCCAGCCACAGGATCGCCAGCGTCAGCGCGCCCAGCCCCAGCAGCCAGCCCCCGCGGCGCACCTCAGTCCAGCGTGAAGAGGTAGGCGGCCATCATCTCCGCCTCCTCCTCCGACAGGCCCGCATCCGGCATGGCGTTGCCGGGCACGACCTCCTGCGGGTCCATCAGCCACGTCACCATGTTGGAGGGCGTGTTGCGCAGCATCCCCGCGATGAACTTGCGGCTGGCCATATGATCCAGCGGCGGCGCCGCCATCCCCTCGGCCCCCCGAACGCCCGGGATGGTGTGGCAGGCGCCGCACCCGACCTCGGATATCAGCGCGGCGCCCCGCGCGGCGTCGGAGCCGGGCGCGGGCGGCTCGTCGCAGGCGCCAAGCGCCAGCAGCGGCAGAAGAAGCGTGATGCGGGATCTCAGAACGGGCACATTCCCCTCCACAGAACGGCGCCGGTGTTGAAGGCGATGGCGACGATGAACAGGACGCTCGCCCAGATCGACCAGACCGAGAGGAACCGCGTCCGCCCCTCGCCCGCATCCATCACCCCGTGGGACTTGTCCTCGTTCTCCCGTCCCGTGCGGCGCAGGTTTCGGATGCCCAGCAGCAGCGCGATCACCGAGAGCGCCAGCGCCCCGAGGTTCACCAGCGCGAGCGAGGCGTCCGCCCAGTCCGGCGGCACGCCCTCCGCGGCGCCGGACCGATCCAGGCACACCATCCCGGCGACGGCCGTGCCATAGAACAGCTGCCCCAGCCACAACGCCGCCGCGCCGCCCAGCGCGATCAGGATCTGCCAGCCCGGAACCTTGCCGCGGGCGGGGGCCGGATGGCCGATGTCGAAGCCCTGCACGCCGTTCATGCCCCGCCTCCGATGCCGAGATAGGGTGTCACGTAGAAGGTGAAGAAGACGAACAGCCAGACCACGTCCACGAAGTGCCAGTAGATCGCCCCGACCGCGACATGCGCGTTCCGGCGCCCGTCGAACATCCCCGCCCCGGTCCAGACCGCCAGCGACAGCAGCACCAGCAGCCCCGCCAGGACGTGCGCCATGTGGAAGCCCGTCACCACGAAGTAGAGCGAGCCGTAGGAGTTGGTGTCGGGCCGGAACGGCTTGTCGGTCCACTCCATCCACTGCACGTACATGAAGACCGCGCCCATGACGAAGGCGACCAGCAGCGCCGCCGTCGGCGCCCAGCGCCCGCCGGCCCGCACCCGCCGCTCCGCGAACCAGACCACCAGGCTGCTGGCGATCAGCAGCGCCGTGTTCGGCCCCGCCAGCCGAAAGGACGGAAGCTCGAAGAACCAGCCCGCCCCCTCGTGCAGCGCGACGTAGTAGTAGCTGAACAGCAGGTAGCCGAAGAGGCACGCCTCGGTGAGGATCAGGGTCATCATCCCGTACCAGCCGAGGCTCCGCTTGCGCAGGCTCCCCACCCCCGTCTCGCGGATCAGCAGCGTGGGCTCCGCCTGCGCGTGATGGGCGGCATCAACCATGACGGACTCCCGCGGTCTGGCCCAGGCTGGCGCGCGGCCACAGCCAGGCGACGAGACAGATCAGGATGGCGATCGCGCCGGCCCCGGCCACCCACCACCAATGCAGCAGCAGCGCCGTGAAGCCGACCGACAGCGCCACGGTGGTCAGCACCGGCCAAAGCGTGTCATGCGGCATCGGCGCGATCAGCTGCGGCTCCCCGTCGAGCGAGGAGGTCACGATGGTCTCCTTGCCGTGATCCAGCACCAGCCCCCGCCGGACCGAGGACCGGCCGTCGCTCTCGTGCAGCCGCTCCTCCCACAGGGGATGCCGGCTCGCGACCGCGGGGATCACCGCGAAGTTGTAGGGCGGCGGCGGCGAGGCGGTCGCCCATTCCAGCGTGCCGGCATCCCACGGGTTCGGCCCCGACGGCCGGCCGCGGCGCAGCCCGCTCCAGACGTTGATGAGCACCACCAGCAGCCCGATCGCCAGCAGGAACGCCCCGAAGGTGGTGACGGCGTTGACCGTGCTCCACCCCGCCGACTCCGGGTAGGTGTAGACCCGCCGCGGCATCCCCAGCAGCCCCGTCCAGTGCATCGGCAGGAAGGCGAGGTTGAACCCCGCGAACACGATCCAGAACCCGGCGCGGCCCACCGTCTCGTTCAGCATCCGCCCGGCCATCTTGGGGAACCAGAAGTAGATGCCGCCCAGCACGCCGAACAGGTTGATCCCGATCAGCACGTAGTGGATGTGCGCCACCACGAAATACGTCCCGTGCAGCTGCAGGTCCGCGGGAACCGAGGCGGTCATCACCCCCGACACCCCCCCGATGGTGAACATCGCGATGAAGGACGCGAAATACAGGAACGCCGTGGTGATCACCGGCCGCCCCAGCCAGATCGTGGCAACCCAGGCGAACACCGCCACCGCCGAGGGAATTGTGATGACGAAGGACGCGCCCGAAAAGAAGCTGAGCGACATGAACGGGATGCCGGTGGCGAACATGTGGTGGACCCACACGCCGAACCCCAGGATCATGGTGGTGATCGTGCCCAGCACCACCAGCGTGTAGCCCACCAGCGGCCGGCGGCAGAACACGGGCAGCCCGTCCGACACGATACCCATCGCCGGCAGCACGATGATGTAGACCCACGGATGCGCGAACAGCCAGAACAGGTGCTGCCACAGCATGGGCCGCCCGCCGCCGGTGGGCTCGTAGAAATGCGTCCCGAACTGCCGGTCCGTCCACAGCAGGAAGAACGCGAGGCTCACCGCCGGCACCGCCAGCAGGTTGCCCACCGACACCGTCGTGGTCCCCCAGACCATGATCGGCAGCCGGTTGATGGACATCCCCGGCGCGCGGGTCTTCATCACCGTCACCAGGAAATTCGCGGACCCGACCGTGGTGGAGATCCCCAGGAAGATCATCCCCAGCGCATAGAAGTCCATGTTCAGGCCGGGATTGTACTGCTCCAGCGAATAGGGCGCGAAGTTGAACCAGCCGTTGTTGGGCACCGCCCCGGCCAGGAAGCTCGAATAAATGAAGATGCCGGACGCCAGATAAACCCAATAGGAAAAAGCGTTCAGCCGAGGGAACGCCATGTCCCGCGATCCCAGCAGCAGCGGGAACAGATAGTTCGAGAACCCCGACAGCACCGGCAGCGCATAGAGGAAGATCATGGTGATGCCGTGGAGCGAGAACAGCTCGTTATACTGCTCCGGCGTCAGCACCGACAGCTCGGGGCGCGAGAGCTGCACGCGCATCGCCAGCGCCTCCAGCCCCCCGAGGATCAGGAACGCGAAGGCGGTGACCAGGTAGCGGATCCCGATCTCCTTGTGATCCACGGTTCCGAACCAGCCGAACAGCCCCGGCGCGGTCTCCCAGACCTTCTGCAGCCGCCCCTCCAGGTCGGGCGTGATCTCGCCGATCCGGGGCGTGCGGTCATAGGCGTGGTCCGTCACGTGCGGCTCCTCACTCAAGCGTCAGCAGGAAACGGCGGATGGCGTCGAGCTGCCGGCCCGACAGGTCCGGGCTCGGCATCGTCGTGCCCGGCTTCAGGTGCTGCGGGTCCGCGATCCAGCCCGAGAGGTTGGGGACCGTGTTCGCCAGCGTCCCCGCCGCCAGCGTCTCCCGCCCCATCAGGTGGCTGAGGTCCGGCCCGAAGGCCCCGCGCGCGATCGTCCCGCGCACCGCGTGGCAGGCGCCGCAGTTCATCACGAAGGCGTTCTCGGCCCGCTGCTGCGCCGCATTCTCCGGCTCCGGCGCGGGGCGGAGCTGATGCTCCCGCCACTCGTCGAACTCCCGCCGCGGCTGGGCCACCACCCGGAAGCCCATATGCGCGTGCTGAAGGCCGCAATACTCGGCGCACTGCCCGCGATAGACGCCGGGCGTGTCCGCCTCCAGCCAGGTGCGGTTGGTCTGGCCGGGGATCAGGTCGGTCTTGCCCGCCAGCGCCGGCACCCAGAAGGAATGGATCACGTCCTCCGAGACCAGCGTCACCTCCACCGGCTCCCCGACCGGAATGTGGATCTCGTTGGCGGTGGAGAAGGCGCGCGCCTCGCCGCTTTCCTCGTACCGCACCTCCCACCACCACTGATGGGCGGTGACCACGACCCTCACCTCGGGCGCGGCCCCCGGCACGCGGATGGAGGCGAGGGTCGTCATCGTCCACGCCCCGAACGCCCCGAGCGCGATCACGGTCAGCACCAGTCCGAAATAGATCCAGCTTATCCCCTTCCGGCCCCCGGCGCGGGTGACGGCGCTGGGCGCGGCCTCGCCGGGCCGGAGACTCCGCCCCCGCATCAGCACGCCCACGACCACCAGCGCGCTGATGATGACCACCACGCCCACCGACAGCGCGATCAGCCCCCAGGTCAGGTCCACCACCGGATGCGCGCGGGGGCCGAACCCCTCCAGATAACCCAGCGGCGCCGCCGAGGCCGGCCCGGCCGCCAGCGCGAGAAACGGGAGAAGGAGGCGCGCCACGATCACCGCTCCTCCGGCCGCTCGTCCACGCGCCCGCCCTTGGCCGGGTCGTCCCCCAGCTTCCTGAACGGCGGCTTGCCGAAGCTGAAGGGCTGCGTCCGGCTCCAGGGATCGACGGTGTTCACATACTGCGCCGGCACCTGCTCGATCGTGTAGTCCTTGAGCGAGACGGTCTTCCCCCAGCCCGGCGTCTCGTCCTTCGAGATCGCCTGCACATAGGCCACCAGGTCCCAGACCACCGAATCCGGCAGCATCCCCCCGAAGGCCGGCATCCCCACGGGCCGCCCCTGAACGATGGTCAGGTAGATGTTGGCGGGCTCGCCCCCGTAGATGAACGCCGCGTCGCTCAGCGACGGGCCCATGCCGCCCGCCCCGTGCGGGGCATGGCAGCCCACGCAGTTGAACTGGTTGAAGTAGCCCTTCCCCCGCCAGGCCGCCGCCTCGTCGTCCTCGACCGGGCTGTTCACGTTGGGCTGCGGCTTCACCATGCCGGGGTAAAGCGTCGTGACCGGCACATGCAGAAGCGCGTCGGCGCCGCCGCCCTCGCCGGTCTCCGCCACCTGCGCGCCGCGGAACGGCGGATCGTCCGGCGTGTAGGACGGGGCGCCGGGCCGGCGAGGATCGGTCTGCTCCATCGCCTTGTCGGCATACGGCCGGTCCTCCTGCGCGTGGACCGCTCCGGCGGCCGCGGCCAGCGCGACGAGGGCGGAGCGAACGGCGAGATGGCGCATGAGATGTCTCCCTGGCTTCAGGTCCTCAGGGCGTCAGAGCCTCGGAACCCCGTAGCTCGCGAGCAGGCGGTCGATGTCGTCCCGGCGGGCGACGATGGCCTCGTCCAGCCGGTCGCGCAGCGCGAGGTCCTCCTTCCGGGTTCCCATCCCGATGGAGAACTGGAACACGAGCGGCAGATACCCGGACGTGCCGGTGATCGGCTCCACATGCAGCGGCGTCTCGGACCGCAGCGCATGCCAGCCCGCGAGCGGCCCCCACACCGCCGCCACGTCGATCCGGCCCGAGACCACGTCGTCGATGATCTTCCCCGGCGGCAACTCCTCGCGGTAGTCGCCGTAGATCGGATACCCCCGCACCCGGTCCGCCAGCCCCCGCTCTCCCAGCGCATGGGCGGGAGGGGTGTTGGCCCCGTCATCCCCGATCAGGTGGACGCCGATGGTCAGGTCCTCCAGCTCCGGCGCGTCGATGGACGAGACCCCTAGCCCCCGGTCCTCCCGCGTCACGAACACGTAGCCGGAGCGGTAGTAGGGCCGCGTGGTCGCCAGCATGTCCATCATCGGCACGCCCATCACGGCGTCGCATTCCCCGGCGTTCAGCGTGTTGCGCAGGAACCCGCGCCGCTGCGCCCACCAGGTGTAGGCGACGCCGTCATAGCCCAGCTCCCCGGCCATCATCTCCGCCAGCCGGTTCTCGAACCCCTCCTCGGCGCGGTTGGAGAAGGGCATGTTGTTGGGGTCCGCGCAGACCTTCAGATCCTCCGCCGCGGCGGGCGTCGCGGCCAGCGCCGCGCCGGCCCAAGTCGCGGCCAGCGCCCCGAAGGCGCCCGTCGCGGCCAGGCCCGCGCGTATCGCCGCCGCGGCCCTCACTCCGCCTCCGCCACGTCCTGCGGCAGCGCGAAGACCATCAGGGTGCTGCCCGGCCGGGTGTAGGCCGGCAGGTCCTGCATGGCGCCGAAGAAGCCCAGCGCGCCGTTCAGCACCCGCTCGTCCAGCCCCGGCAGCGCCACCGCGCCGGACCAGCCGCCCACGCCCGACAGGATCGCCACGTACTGCCGCCCGTCCGCGCCCATGATAGGTCGTCGGCTGGCCGATCATCCCCGAGGGCGTGCGCATCTTCCACAGCACCTCGCCCGTCCGCGCATCCACCGCCTTCATCCAGCGGTCCATGGTCCCGTAGAAGGCCACGTCCCCGGCGGTCGCCACCGTCCCGCGTCCAGACCGGGAACAGCTCCTTGATCGACCAGACCTTCTCCTGCTTGACCGGATCCCAGGCCATGAACTCGCCGCGCCAGTCGTCGCCGTTGCTGCGTACATGTTCACGCTCGCGCCCAGATAGGGCGTGCCCGCGATGTAGCCGACCTCCGACATCTTGACCGTCGCGCACAGATGCTGGTGCGGCACGTAGAGGAGCTTCGTCTTCGGCGACCACGCCGTCGGCTGCCAGTCCTTCGCGCCCGGCGGCGCGGGGCACACATCCTCCACGATCCGCCCCAGCCGCGGCTCCTTCTCCGGGTTGGGGATGATCCGCCCCGTCTCCAGGTCCACGCCCAGATAGGCGGTGACCCGGTCGAACTGCTCGGCCGACATCACCTTCCCGTTGGTGCGGTCGATCACGTACATGTAGCCGGTCCGGCCCGGCCGGATCATGACCTTCCGCATCTCGCCGTCGATCTCCAGGTCCAGCAGCACCAGCTCGTTGACGCTGTCATGGTCCCACAGGTCATGGGGCGAGGTCTGGTAGGCCCAGACGGCCTCGCCCGTATCGGGATCGCGCGCGAAGATGGTGGTGGTCCAGAGGTTGTCTCCCTCCCTCTGGTTGGGGTTCCACGGCCCCGGGTTGCCGCTGCCGTAGTAGATCAGGTCCAGCTCCGGGTCGTAGGAGATCCAGCCCCAGACCGTGCCGCCCCCGATCTCCCAGCGGTCCGCGGGCCAGGTCTTCACGCCCAGATCCTCGCCCTCCATCCAGGGGTAGGGCGCCTTGAAGCGGTCCCCGATCAGCACGTCCTCGTCGGGCCCGGTGTGGTTGGCCTGCCAAACGATCTCGCCCGTCTCCAGGTCCAGCGCGGTGATCCAGCCGCGCACGCCCATCTCGCCGCCCGAGACGCCGACCAGCACCTTGTCCTTCACCACCAGCGGGGCCATCGTCATGGTCTCGCCGCGGCTGATCTCGCCCAGCTTGGTGTGCCAGACCTCCTCGCCCGTCTCCGCGTCCACCGCGACCGTGTGGTTGTCGAGCGTGTTGTAGACGATCTTGCCGTCCGCATAGGCCGCGCCGCGGTTGACCACGTCGCAGCAGGCCACCCCCTGCGAGGCGAACTCGGTCGGGGGCGTGTAGGACCATTTCAGCGTCCCGTCGGTGGCGTCGAGCGCGAAGAGCGTGTTGGGGAACGGCCCCACCACGTACATCGTCCCGTTGACCACGATGGGCGCCGCCTCCTGCCCCCGGTTGACGCCGAGCGAGAACGTCCAAGCGAGCTGGAGCTTGTCCACGTTGCCCGCGTTGATCTGGTCAAGCTCGCTGTAGCGCGTGGAGGCGTAGTTCTTCGCCGGCATGATCCACTGCGCGGGGTCGCGGCTCAGCGCATCCAGATCCTCGCCGGGCGAGGCCGTCTGCGCCCAGAGCGGCGCCCCGGCCAGAAGCGCGGTTGCAAGCGCCGCGGCGCCCCGAAGGCGGCGGCGGCGGCGAAGAGGGGTGGAGGATCGGTTCTGCAAAACGGCCCCGTTGGCTGGCGGTCTCTCCTGCTGAACAAGCTTCCGCCACATCCGTTCCGATTCAGGACCAAGTTTTGGCCACGGTTCCGTCAGGCGGGACGCGGCCCGCGTCGCAGAAGCCCCCGCGCCGGATCATAGGCCGCGGCGGCCAGCAGGAAGGCCGCGACCGTCACCCCCGCCACCACCGCCGCCGAAACGGCGTTGACCTTCCCGTAGGCCGCGAAGCGCATCAGCTCCACCGCATGGGTGAACGGGTTGACCTCCGCCACCCGCCGCAGCCACACGGCCCCCGCCTCCTCCAGCTTCCACAGGGGAAACAGGGCGCTGGAGATGAAGAAGGCCGGGAAGATCACGAAATTCATGGCGCCGGCGAAGTTCTCCAGCTGCCGGATCGTCACCGACAGCAGCAGCCCCAGCGCCCCCAGCATCAGCGCCGAGGCCAGCATCGCCGGCGCCAGCGTCACCCACCCCCAGGGCGGAATCCGCGCCCCCAGCGCCCACGCGACGCACAGGAACACGTAGCCGAGGATCACCGACAGCATCGAGCTCGCCGCCAGCTTGCACAGCAGCAGCACCCACCTCGGCAGCGGCGCGGTGAGCAGCAGCCGCATCATCCCCATCTCGCGGTCATAGACCATCGAGAGCGAGGACAGCATCCCGTTGAACAGCAGCACCACGCCGATCAGGCCGGGGACCATGTATTCGCGGTAGGTCACATACGTCTCGTAGGGCGGCACGATCGAGACGCCGAGGATGTTGTGGAACCCCGCCCCGAACACCACCAGCCACAGCGTGGGCCGCACCACGGCCGAGATCATGCGGCTCGTCTGCCGAACGAAGCGGAAGATCTCCCGCCCCGCCACCGCCTGAAAGGCCATCGCCAGATGGGCGAGCCTCGCCATTCAGCGCACGCACCCGGACTCGGGCGCATCCACGCCCAGCGTGTCGAGATCGTCGGTCCGGTGCAGGAACGGCTCCAGCGGCGCCTCGGCGATCACCGCCTCGGGGGTCGCGAGCAGGATCGGCTGGCGAAGCTGCCCGCTCCACGGCCGGAAGCTCATGGGCGCGCCCTTGGAGCCGTCCACCTTCAGCTCCGGCCCCGTGACGTAGTCCAGCATCGCCTGCGGGTCCGTCGGATCGCTCCGCATCGCCGCCTGCGCCACGATCTTCATGGCGACCCACGCGGCCCAATCGGCGCCGTTCATCCGCCGCGGCGGCGCCGTCTCCTCGAACCGATGCTGCACCTGGGGGGCGCCGTAGCGGTCCCAGCTCCAGTGCCACGCGGTCGGCGACAGCCCCGCATCCCCCACCACGAGCATCGGCCGCGCGGTCTCATAGGGCACATACCGTGCGAACTCCCGCGCGTCGTCGGCCACATAGACCACGTCCGCCTGCACATCCGCGGTCATCAGCGCCACATTGCTCCAATCCCGCCTCCGCGGATCGCGCGTCAGCTCGAAGGCCCGCTCCTCCACCACCTCCAGCCCGAACCGCTGCGCCGCTCGCCGCAGGGCCGCCACGCCCTCCGCATCCGCCTCGGCCTCGCCCCTCAGCGCCAGCACCCGCGTCCAGCCCTTGTCCGCCAGATGCTGCGCCAGCGCGTCCGCCAGCATCGCCCGGCTGGGGACCACATGCAGCAGGTTCGCCCGGCACTCGCCCCCCCTCAGCCGGTCCTCCATCGCCGAGACGTTGAGCACCGCCGCCTCCCCCGCCACCGCATCCGCCACCCGCACCAGCGCCTCGGGCGGCAGGTCCGCGAGGATGAACGCCACGCCCTCCTCCGCCCACCGGGCCGCGACCTCCGCCGGATCCTCCGCCTCCTCGCTCAGCAGCCGGAAGTCCACGCCCACCACGTCCCCGATGGCGCGCGCATCCGCCAACCCCGTCAGCGCCCCCGCGAGGGGCCGCCCCTCGTCCCGGAACGCGATCCCCGCATGCTCCCCGCCCGGCGCATAGCGCGCATCCCCGGCCAGCGAGACATACCCCACCGTCACCTCCGGCCGCCCCTCCGCCGCCGCAGGCCCCGCCAGAACCGCCGCCCCAAGCGCCGCTCGTGCGAGGGCGCGCCCCCCCTTTGCCATCGCCCCCTGAACCAGCGCCCTAGTCATCGATCACGATCGTATGCGGCACCCGCCCCGTCGCCAGCGACCGCACCGCCTTCCGCTGCTTCACATCCACGACCGAGACGTCGTCGCTCAGCCCGTTGGCCACGTACAACCGCTCCCCGTCCGCGCTCGCCGCCACCCCCCAGGCGCGCGAGCCGACCAGCACGTAAGCCTCCACCTCCTTCGTCTCCGCATCCACGAAGGCCACGTGGTTCGCCCGCCCCAGCGCCACGTACATCGTCCCCCCGTCGGGCGAGAGCGTCAGCCCCACCGGCGTCACGTCCGCCGCCCGCGCCCCCGGCGGGACCAGCGGCAGCACCCGCTTCACCTCGTTCGTCGCCGTCTCGATGATCGTGACCTGCGCCGCCAGCTCGTCCGACACCCAGATCTCGCTCGCATCCGCGTTCAGCTCGAACCGCCGCGGCCGCGTGCCCACCAGGATGTTCTTCACCACCTTCCCCTGCGCGGCATCGACCACATGCACCATGTCCGCAACCTCGGAGGTGAAGTAGAGCGTCCCCCCGTCGGGCATCGCCAGCACCCCCTCCGGCTCCGGCCCGGTGGAGATCGTGCCCAGCGTCTCCTTCGTCTCAAGGTCGATCCGCCGGACCAGCGCGCTCTCCTCCTCCGAGACGTAGAGCGACCGCCCGTCCCCCGCGATGTCGAAGATCTCCGGGCTGTCCCCGGTGGGGATGACGTCCACCACCTCCAGCGAGGCGACGTCGATCACGTCGATCTCGTCGCTGTCCCCGCAGGCGACGTACAGCCGCTCATGCGCTTCGTCGAAATGCATGTCCCGCGGCCGCTCCGCCGTCGGGATCTCCTTCACCACCGCGTGGTCCCGCGCCGGGTCCAGCACCACCACCGTGTCGGACTTCTCGTGGCTGACGAACACGTAGCCGGTCCCCGCCGCATGGGCCGCGAAAGGCGCGAGGCCGAGGAGCACGAGGGCGCGAAGCGCAGGATGCATGGCGGTCTCCGGCTGCGGCCGCGCGCCGGGGCGCGCATGTTGCTGCGGGCGCCGCAACAGCTATGTCCACCCCATGAAAAGTCCAGCGATGCAACCCGCGCTCGCGCTGCGCGGCGTGACCAAGCGCTTCGGCCGGGCCGAGGCGCTGCACGACGTGACCTTCTCCCTCCCCCCCGGCAGCTTCGCGGCCCTGCTCGGGGCCAACGGCGCGGGCAAGACCACGCTGGTGCAGATGGTCACCGGCCTCTTCACCCCCGACGAGGGGGAAATCCTCACCCTCGGCCACGACATGCGCCGCCACGCCCCCGCGGCGCTCGCCGGCCTCGGCGTGGTGTTCCAGGCCCAGACGCTGGACCTCGAACTGTCGCTGCGCGCCAACCTGCGCTTCCACGCCCGCCTGCACGGCCTCGCCGAAGGGCGACCGCGAGCCGCGGATCGACGCCCTCCTCGACCGCTTCGACCTGACGCGATGGGCCTCCCGCCCCGCCCGCACCCTCTCGGGCGGCAACCGCCGCCGGCTGGAGCTGGCGCGCGCCCTCCTCCACCGCCCCCGCCTGCTGGTGATGGACGAGGCGACGGTGGGCCTCGATCCGCCCAGCCGCCGGGACCTCCTCCTGCGGATGCGGGACCTGCGCGCGCATGAGGGGACGGCCATCCTCTGGACCACCCACCTGCTGGACGAGGCCGAGCACGCCGACCGTCTCCTGATCCTCGACCACGGCCGCCTCGTCCATGACGGCGCCCCCGCCGACGCGCTGCGCCGGACCGGCGCCTCGACCTTGGCCGAAGCGTTCGAGGCGCTGCGCCGCCCCCGTCCCGCTCGAGGCGAAGCCTGAGCACGGAACGGCCCACCCGCCGCCTCCACCCGGCCCGATGCGTCCAATCGCTGCATCGCCCGCAGCCGGACCGGCGCCCCAACCCTCGCCAAGGCGCACAGGACGCTTGCACCCGATCCAAGGGGGGCATGCTTGCGGACGGCCTCCCGCCGCCGGACCGGCGCCGCCAGCCTCGCCAAGGTGGACCGGGGCGCCCGCACCGCGTCCAAGGGGGGCATGATTGCGGACCGCCCTCCGCCGCCGACCGGCGCTTCCCCCTCCCCCACCCGCCCCGGGAAAAGTCCGCAAACGGAACCCCCCGCCCGCCGCGCCCGTTGGCAGCCAAGGGGGGAAAGCGCGCCGGCGTCGCCAGGCGCCGGCCAGCAAGCGGAGCGTTCAGCCTATGAAACCCGTACTCACCCGATCCCTCCTCGCCCTCTGCCTCGGCGCCGCCGGCGCCCTGCCCGCCGCGGCCCAGACCGGCTGCCCCGTGACGCGCGAGGATCTGGCCGCAGCCCTGCGCGACAGCGTCGCCCCGGCGCAGGGCCCGAAGAACGGCGGCCTCGAAAACAACGAATGGGCGGTCGCGGTGGACCGCATGGGCATTGTCTGCGCCATCGCCTACAGCGGCGAGGCGCCGACCGACCAGTGGCTCGGCAGCCGCGGCATCGCCGCCGAGAAGGCCGAGACCGCGATCGCCTTCAGCCTCGACGGCTTCGCCCTCTCCACCGCCAACCTGTGGGCGCCCGCGCAGCCGGGCGCCTCGCTCTACAGCATCGTCAGCTCCAACCCGCCCTCGACCGAGATCCTGCACGCCGGCTCCCCCGCCGCCTGGGGCGGCCCGCAGGACCCGATGCTGGGCGAGAATCCCGGCGGCGTGATCGTCTTCGCCGGGGGCCTGCCGCTTTATTCCCAGGGCGGGCTGATCGGCGGCCTCGGCGTCAGCGGCGACACCTCCTGCGCCGACCACAACGTCGCCTGGCGGGTGCGAAAGAAAATCTGGGCCTCGGCCACGTCCCCAAGGGCGTCTCCCCCAGCGGCGGCGACCAGATCCTCTACGACATCCGCGCCAACGGCGCGAGCGAGAGCGGCTACGGCCACGCCATGTGCGGCGGGAACGAGGCCGAGGTCGCCGTGGAGATCGGCGCGGGCTTCATCCCCGAGTGGAAACGCGCGATGAAGTGACCCGTCCCGGCCGCGGCGCCCCGTTCGCGCCGCGGCCGCCAAAGGTTACCAGAACGGTAAATTCTACAAACCCGCTTTCATAACCCATTGATCCACCTGCAAACCGCCGCCCGCCCCCTGCGTTTCGCTGCGAAACGCCCCTGCATGTTTCGCAGCGAAACGCCTCCCGCATTGGCCCCCGGCCCTGTCGGCGCTAGAAGGTCGCCTCCCGTTTCGCGAAGGAGGCGCCGTTGAGCCGCGAAGAAGACCGCATCGCCCGCAGCATCGCGTCCGAGATCGGGGCCGGCCCCGCCCAGGTCTCCGCGGCGGTGGCGCTTCTCGACGGGGGCGCCACCGTGCCCTTCGTCGCGCGCTACCGGAAGGAGGCGACGGGGGGCCTGGACGACACCCAGCTCCGCACGCTGGCCGACCGCCTCGGCTACCTGCGGGAGCTTGAGGCCCGCCGCGCCACGATCCTCAACTCGATCCGTTCGCAGGGGAAGCTGACCGACGACCTCGCCCGCGACATCGCCCGGGCCGAGACCAAGGCGACGCTCGAAGACATCTACCTCCCCTTCAAGCCCAAGCGCCGCACGAAGGCGATGATCGCGCGGGAGAACGGGCTGGAGCCGCTCCTCCGCGCCATCCAGTCCGACCGCGCCGCGAAGCCCGAGACGCTGGCCGAAGCCCACCTCTCCGAAGCCGTCCCCACGACCAAGGACGCCCTCACCGGCGCCCGGGACATCCTCGCCGAGGAGCTGAGCGAGAGCGCGAACCTCCTCGGCCGCCTGCGCGCCTTCATGCGTGCCGAGGCGTTCGTCGCCTCGAAGGTGGTCCCCGGCAAGGAGGAGGCCGGCGCCAAGTTCTCCGACTACTTCGCCCACCGGGAGCCGTGGTCGAAGATCGCCGGCCACCGGGCGCTCGCGATCCTGCGCGCCTCGAAGGAGGAGATCGTCACCCTCGACATCTCCCCCGACCCCGAAACCGGCGCCCCCCGGGCCGAGGCGATGGTGGCGGCCGAGATCGGCGTGCCCGGAGACGGCCCCGGAGACCGCTGGCTGCGCGACGCCGCCGGCTGGACCTGGCGGGTGAAGCTGTCGAACACGATGTATATCGACCTGCTGTCGGACCTGCGCCGCCGCGCGCATGAGGAGGCGATCGCCGTCTTCGCCCGCAACCTGCGGGACCTGCTGCTGGCCGCCCCCGCCGGGCCGCGCGCGACGCTGGGCCTCGACCCCGGCATCCGCACCGGCGTGAAGGCCGCGGTGGTGGACGCCACCGGCAAGGTGCTGGAGACCGCGACCCTCTACCCCTTTCCCCCGAAGAAGGACCTCCGGGGCTCCGAGGCCGCGGTGCTGGACATGACCCGCCGCCACGGCGTGGAGCTGATCGCCATCGGCAACGGCACCGCCAGCCGGGAGACCGAGCGCTTCGTCGCCGACGCCCTGCGCCTCCTGCCCGAAGGGACGCCCCGCCCGACCACCGTGGTGGTGTCCGAGGCCGGCGCCTCGGTCTACTCCGCCTCCGAGCTTGCGGCGCGGGAGTTCCCGGACCTGGACGTGAGCCTGCGCGGCGCCGTCTCCATCGCCCGCCGTCTGCAGGACCCGCTGGCCGAGCTGGTGAAGATCGAGCCGCAGTCCATCGGCGTGGGCCAGTACCAGCACGACGTGGACCAGCGCCGCCTCGCGCAGGCGCTGGAGGGGGTGGTGGAGGACGCGGTCAACGCCGTCGGCGTGGACCTCAACATGGCCTCCGCGCCGCTTCTGTCCCACGTCGCGGGCCTCGGCGCCCGGCTGGCGCAGGCGGTGGTCGCGCACCGGGACGCGCAGGGGGCGTTCCCGTCCCGCAAGGCGCTGCTGAAGGTGCCGGGCCTCGGCCCCAAGGCGTTCGAGCAATGCGCGGGCTTCCTGCGCATCCGTGAGGGGGAGGAGCCGCTAGACGCCTCCGCCGTCCATCCCGAGGCCTACGGCCTTGCGCGCCGGATCGTGAAGGCCTGCGGGCGGGACCTGCGGGCGGTGATGGGCGACGAGGCGGCGCTCAAGCGCCTCCAGCCCGAGGATTTCGTGGACGAGAGCTTCGGCCTGCCCACCGTGCGCGACATCCTCGCGGAGCTGGAGAAGCCGGGCCGCGACCCCCGCCCCAGCTTCCGCACCGCGAAGTTCGCGGAAGGGGTGGAGGGGCTGAAGGACCTGCACCCGGGGATGCTGCTGGAGGGCACCGTCACCAACGTCGCCGCCTTCGGCGCCTTCGTGGATATCGGCGTGCATCAGGACGGGCTGGTGCACGTCAGCCAGCTCGCGGACCGCTTCGTGAAGGACCCGCATGAGGTGGTGAAGGCCGGCGACGTGGTGAAGGTGCGCGTGGTGGACGTGGACATCCCCCGCAAGCGCATCGGGCTTTCGATGCGAAAAGACGGCGGCGGGGGCGGTCCGCGTCCGGGCGGCGCCCCGAAGGACAAGCCCCGGGCGGCCCCGCCCCCCGCGGCCAAGGGCGGCTCCGGCAGCCTCGGGGATGCGCTGCGCGACGCGATGAACCGCAAACGCTGACGCGTCGGCGCTTGCGCCGGGGCGCGGAACGCTGTTCGGCTGTGGCGGGAAGCGGAGGAGTATGCCCATGGCCCGGATCGAACGCGTCACCACGAGCCACTGGGGCGCCTTCCGCCTGACCGCCGAGGACGGGCGGCTGGTGGCGGCCGAGCCGTTCGCGGACGACCCCGACCCCTCCGACATCTGCCGCGCCGTCCCCGCGGCGGTCCACCACCCGAGCCGGATCGCCCGCCCCTCCATCCGCCGCGGCTGGCTGGAGAACCCCGGCCACCGGGCGCGGGAGAAGCGCGGCCGCGACGAGTTCGTGGAGCTGCCCTGGGACGAGGCGCTGGACATCGCCGCCCAGGAGATCGACCGCGTGCGGCGGGAGCACGGGTCGGGCGCGATCTACGGCGGCTCCTACGGCTGGAGCAGCGCCGGGCGCTTCCACCACGCCCAGAGCCAGGTTCACCGCTTCCTCAACAGCGCGGGGGGCTACGTCGCCTCGTTCGCGAGCTATTCCACCGGCTGCGCGCAGTCGATCATGCCCCACGTGATCGGGCGCAACTTCCTGGAGTTCAGCTACGGCGAGCAGACCACCTGGAACCAGATCGCGCGCGAGACCGAGACGCTGGTGATGTTCGGCGGCATCGGGCGGAAGAACGCGCAGGTCTCGATGGGCGGCGTCACGCGGCATGAGGTGGGGCCGTGGCTGGAGCAGATGCGCGGGCGCGGGCGCGCGGATGGTCAACATCTCGCCCCAGCGGAGCGACGGCTGGGCGGGGTCCGAGTGGTGGGCGCTGCCGCCGGGCACGGACACCGCGCTGATGCTGGCGCTGGCCTGTGCGCTGGAGGAGGCGGGGCTGACGGACCGCGAGTTCCTCGACCCGCTGCACCACGGGGTGGGAGCGGTTCCGCTCCTACCTGACGGGCGAAAGCGACGGACGCCGAAGACGCCGGAATGGGCCGAGGGGATCTGCGGCATCCCGGCCGCGGATATCCGGGCGCTGGCCCGGCGGATGGCGGAGACGCGCACCTTCATCACCGTCGCCTGGTCGCTCCAGCGCCAGCGGCACGGGGAGCAGCCCTACTGGATGAGCGTGACGCTCGCGGCCATGCTGGGGCAGATCGGGCTGCCGGGGGGCGGGGTCGGCTACGGCTACGGCGCCATCGGGGGGACAGGCGCGCCGGTGAAGGCGCTGGCGGGGTTGGCGCTGCCGCAGGGGGAGAACGCGGTGCGCGACGTGATCCCCGTGGCGCGGGTGGCCGACATGCTGCTGAACCCGGGCGCGGAGTACGATTTCAACGGCGAGCGGCGGCGCTACCCGGACATCCGGCTGGTGGCCTGGGCGGGGGGCAACCCGTTCCACCACCACCAGGACCTCAACCGGCTGGAGGAGGCGTTCCGCCGCCCCGACACGGTGATGGTGAACGAGCCGTGGTGGACCGCCACCGCCAAGCGCGCGGACATCGTGTTCCCCGCCACCACGTCCTACGAGCGGGAGGATATCGGGCGCACCTTCTCGGACCCGTTCCTGTTCGCCATGCCCAGGATGATCGAGCCGGTGGGCGAGGCGCGGGACGACTACGCCATCTTCGCGGACCTCGCCGCCCGGATGGGCTGCGCGGAGGCCTTCACCGAGGGGCGGGATGCGGAGGGCTGGATCCGCCACCTCTACGACCGCTTCCGCCAGGGCTGCGCCGAGTCCGGCGTCGAGGTCCCGCCGCTGGAGGAGCTGCGGGAGCGGAACTTCGTGGAGCTGCCGATCCACGGCCCGGCCTTCGAGCGCACCGCCTTCGAGCGGTTTCGCAGCGATCCGGAGGGGGCGCCGCTGGGCACGCCCTCGGGCCGGATCGAGATCTTCTCGGAGCGGATCGCAGGCTTCGGCTATGACGACTGCCCGGGCCATCCGACCTGGTTCGCGCCGGAGGACGGAGGCGCGGCCACCCGCTGCGGCTGGTCTCGCCCCAGCCGGCGGACAAGCTGCACAGCCAGCTTGAGGCGGCGCTCGCCGATGCGCCGGGCGCCCGGCCGGCGCCGCTGGCGATCCATCCGCGGGATGCGGCGGCGCGGGGGATCGGGGACGGGGCGGTGGTGCGGGTGGCGAACGACCGCGGCGCCTGCCTCGGCCGCGCCCGGATCACCGGGGACATCGCCCCGGGCGTGGTGGCGATGCCCACCGGCGCCTGGTTCGACCCGGACGCGGAGGGGGTGGACCGCCAGGGCAACCCCAACGTGCTGACGCGGGATCTCGGCACCTCGCGGCTCGCGCAGGGTACGAGCGCCCATACGGCGCGGGTGGAGGTCTCGTTGCAGGTCTGAGGCCGCGCCATCGGGGGAGGGGCGTTTCGCTGCGAAACGCCCCCCGCGTGTTTCGCAGCGAAACGCCTCTCCGCGGTGGCCCGGAATTCACGTCGTCGTTGAACGAAGCGCTTGACCCTGCGCGCCGGGCGCGAATAGCCTGACATACGTCAGCCAGTCCGGCCGGTCGCGGGTTCCTCCGTCGCCGCCGGGATGGCGGCGCGGCAACGCGTCCTGACCGGACGGAGAAAACTCCGCCGGCGGGAGGAGCGCGACAGGGAGGAACATCATGACCGCATTTCCGCGGCGCCTCGGCGCTGCTTTCATCGCCATCCTCGCAGGGTCCGCGGCCTTCGCGCAGAGCGGGGACTACGAGTGGCCGCGCCTGCTGGTGATCGGCACGCCGGGCACGTCCTCGGGCAGCTTCGCCTCCACCAACGGCTGGGCGCCGGTGCTGCAGAAGGATACGGGCGCCACCGTGCGCGTGGTGCCCGAAGACAACGAGCCCATGCGCTACCGGCGGCTGACGGACCGGGAGGACATCGCCATAAGCTCGGTCTCCGCGGCGGAGATGCGGTTCCAGACGCAGGGGATCGGGGGCTACGCCTCCACCAAGCCGGTGGCGCAGCGGGTGCTGTGGCACCACAACGACACGCCCTGGGGCTACGTCGTGGCGGGGAACTCCGACCTCCAGTCCATCGAGGACATCAAGAAGGGCGGCGTGCGCGTGGCCGAGGGCATGTTCTCTCCGCCCATGCAGGCGGCGGTGCGCAAGGCGCTTCCGGCCTTCCTCGGGATGACCGAGGAGGAGGGGGCGCAGGCGATCGAGTTCGTGCCGGCCTCCAGCTACGCCGAGAACTGCCGCTCGGTGGTCGAGGGCAAGGCGGATGTGGCCTACTGCGCCCCGATCAGCTCGGTCCTGTCGGAGATGGAGGGGGCGCCCGGCTCGATCCGCTGGCTGTCGCTGGACCCGTCGAACCAGGAGGGTTGGGACGGCTATCTCAAGCATCGCCCGATGCTGGTGCCCACGCAGATCGAGCTGGGCGTCTCCACCGCGAAGGGCGTCGGCGGGGCCACGTCCAACTTCCTCTACGCCGTGCCGGCGACCGCGGACGAGGACTTCGCCTACAACATGGCGAAGTGGTTCAACGAGGCGCATGACGAGTACAAGGGCACGCACCCGCTCGCGGCCCGCATGTCCATGGAGCAGTTCCGCAAGTACCTCGACCGCACGCCGCTGCCGATCCACGAGGGCACGGTCCGCTACCTCCGGGAGATCGGCCAGTGGACCGAGGAGGACGACGCCTGGAACCAGGAGGCCATCGAGAAGATGGACCGCTGGATGGAAGCGCGCCAGGCCGCGATGAAGGATGCGCAGGAGCAGGGCGTCCGGGCCGACTTCGAGAGCCAGGAGTTCATGGACATCCTCGCCAAGCACACCGAAGGGCTGGAAGGCTTCCGCTCCCGCCTCTGACCGGCGCCGCGCGACCCGCGCGCGGGGCGGCTGCGGCCGCCCCGCCTGCGCGCCCGCCCCCCAGTTTCATCGAGGCGAACGGCCATGAGCGACGCTGCACTTGATCCTACCGAATCCGCGCCGCCGTCGGAGATAACCCGACTGGGCGCCCTGTTTTCCTGGCAGAGCATCCTGTTCGTGGCGCTCTGCACCTGCGGGCTGGCGCTGGGCGCGGCCTACATCTTCGGCTTCCCCATCGGCGGCAAGCGGATGCTGGAGGGCGAGTACTACTGGATCTTCATCGGGCTGTTCATCGCGGCGGCCTTCATCGCGCTGCCGGCCTATCCGGGCCAGCGCAGGATCCCGGTCTACGATCTGGCGGCGGGGGCGGTGGGGCTCGGCGTGTCGATCTGGTTCTCCACCCACGCCTGGGACATCGTGCAGGCGGGCTGGGTCAACGTGCCGGCCGGGGTCGTCATCTGGCTGCTGATGCTGGAGATGGCGCGGCGCAGCGGCGGCATTCCGTTCCTGCTGGTGGTGGTGATCCTGGGCCTTTATCCGCTGGTGGCGGATTTCTTCCCCGGCCTGCTCATGGGCATCCCCTACAGCTTCGAGCGCATGATCGAGGCGCATGTCTTCCGCGCCGAGGGGATGATGGGCATCACCACCAAGATCGTGGCGGAGATCATCCTCGGGTTCCTGGTGTTCGCGGGGGTGCTGATCGCGACGGGGGCGGGCAACTTCTTCATCGACCTCGCCAATGCGGGCTTCGGGCGCTACCGGGGCGGGCCGGCCAAGGTCTCCATCGTCGCGAGCGGGTTCTTCGGGTCGCTGTCGGGGTCCATCTTCTCCAACATCGCGGGGACGGGGTCGATCACCATTCCCACCATGAAGAAGGTGGGCTACCCGGCGCATTACGCCGCCGCGATCGAGGCCTGCGCCTCCACCGGGGGCGTGCTGATGCCGCCGGTGATGGGGGCCATCGCCTTCGTCATGGCGATCACCATCGGCGTGGACTACGCGGTGGTGATGGTGGCGGCGATCATCCCGTCGCTGCTGTTCTACTTCGGGCTGATGCTGCAGGTGGACGCCTACGCGGCGCGAACCGGCATGCAGGGGATGCGCGAGGACCTGATCCCCTCGACCCGCAGCGTGCTGATCCGGGGCTGGCCGTTCATGTCGGTGCTGGTGTTCCTGATCTGGGGCCTCCTCTACATGCGGTGGGAGTATTACGCGCCCTGGTATGCGTGCCTTCTGATGATCGCGCTGTCGTTCCTGCGCAAGGAGACGCGGATGACGCCGGTGCGCCTGTTCGACACCGCCCGCCAGATCGGCGTGCTGGTGACGCAGACGGCGGCCATCATCCTGCCCATCGCCTTCGTGGTCAGCGCGCTGACCATCACCGGGGTGACGGGGTCCGTGACCTCGGGGCTGGTGAACCTCGGAGGCGGGAACATCTATCTGGTGATCTTCTTCGGGGTGGCGGCGTGCTTCGTGATGGGGATGGCCGGGCTCGCCATCGTCGCCTACATCTTCCTGGCGGTGACGCTGGCGCCGGCGATCATCGAGATCGGCAACCTCAACACCGTCGCGGTGCACTTCTTCATCATCTATTACGCGATGCTGTCGGTCATCACGCCCCCCGTGGGCGCGGCGGCGTTTCTGGCGGCGACCATCGCGGGGGCGAAGCCGATGCAGACCTCCTTCACCGCCATGCGGCTCGGGGTCGTGATCTACTTCATTCCGCTGTTCTTCCTGTTCCAGCCGGCGCTGGTGCTGCAGGGGGATCTGACGCCGCTGATCTACGTGCTGCCCTCGGCCATCATCGGGATCGTGCTGATCTCGGGCGGGCTGGAGGGGTGGCTGTTGGGGGTAGGGCTGGTCCGCCCGATCCTGCGGCTGCCGCTGGCCGCGGCGGGGTTCGCCTTCAGCTTCCCGTCCCTGATGGGGACGGCGGCGGGGGGCGTCGCGTCGCTGGCGCTCGCCGCGCTGGTGTGGATGGACAACCGGAAGCGGGCGGCGGCGTAGCGGAAGACGCCCCCGGTCGGAGCGGGGGCGCGGGGCGTTCCGTCTTTCAGGAGAGTCCGCCCACTCGCTACGGCGGTGGGCGGAACGAGCGGTCCCTGGCGCTATGAGGCGTCTGGCGCCGTGGGAGCAGGGGCGAGGGCGACGATCCCCTCGGCCTCCAGCGCGCCGATCTCGGCCTCCGACAGCCCGAGAAGGTCCCGCAGAACGGGCGCGGTGTGTTCGCCCAGCAGGGGCGCCGGCCGGCGGATTGCCGGGCGCTCTCCGTCGATCGTGTAGGGCGCGAGGGGGTGCGGCGTGGGCCCCACATGGGCGCGGTCCACGGTCGCCCAGAACCCGCGGGCTTCGAAGATCGGGTCGGTCAGCAAGTCCCGGCTGCGCTGGACGAGACCGGCGGCGACGCCGTCGGACTGGAGCGCCTCCATCGCCTCGCGCGCGTCGCGAGGCCGGGTCCAGGCGGCGAGGGCCGCTTCGATGTCGTTCTCCCGCGCGCGACGGCCGTCGGCGGAGGCGAGGGCGGGATCGTCGGCCAGATCCCCGCGCCCGATGCGGCGCGCGAGGGCGGGCCAGGCGGCGTCGTCGGTCAGGGCGACGGCGAGCCACTGATCCTCTCCCGCGCAGGGGAAGCAGCCATGCGGCGCGAAGACCGGATGGCGGTTGCCGAGGCGCGGCGGGGGCGCGCCCTTCAGCGCCTGATGGACCGGCCCGTGCAGGCCGAGCTGGAGCATCCCCTCGACCTGCGCGAGGTCGATCCTCTGCCCCTGCCCGGTGCGCTTGCGGTGGAACAGCGCCGTCAGCAGGGCCGCCGCCGCGTGCAGGCCGCCGCAGGCGTCGCCATAGGCGATGTGGCTCTGCACCGGCGGATCCTCGGGGCGGCCGGTCAGGTGGGGTAGCCCTGCGCTTTGCTCCACGGTCGAGCCGTAGGCGCGGTAGCTGGACCACGGCCCCTCCGCGCCGAAGCCGGGCATGGAGAGCATGATGAGGGAGGGATTGACCTGGCGGAGCTCGCTCCAGGACAGGCCCAGCCGGTCCATGACGCCGGTCGCCTGGTTCTCGATGACGGCGTCCACCTGCGTGGCGATGCGGAGGGCGAGGTCCCGGCCTTTCGGCGTCGCGAGGTCGATGGCGACGCCCAGCTTGTTGCGGTTGATGTGGTTGAAGTTGGAGGTCTTCTCATGCGCGCCGGCGGCGATGGCGTCGGCGTCGTGATCCACGCCGCGCCACCAGTCGAAATGGCGGGCGGATTCGATCTTCACCACCTCGGCGCCCAGGTCGGCGAGGTGGCGGGTGGCGAGCGGGCCGGCCCAGCCCATGGTGAAGTCGGCGATGCGGATGCCGTGAAGGGGGGTCATGCGGCAACCTCCGGCGCCGCGACGACGCCGTCGCGGATCAACGCCTCGATCTCGGCGGGGGAAAAGCCGAGGTCGTTCGAGAGGATGTCTTGGCCGTGCTCGCCCAGCCGGGGGGCGCGGCCGCCGCGGCGAAGGGGAGAGCCGGCGAGCTTCCACGGGACCGCGGGGGCGGAGAAGGCGCCGAGGTCGGGATGCTCGTACGGGGCGAAGACCTCCCGGGCGCGGAAGTGGTCGAGCGCGGGGAGGTCCTCCATCGTGGGCACGATGGCGAGCGGGATGCGGCGTCGCTGCCCCTCGTGGAACCAGTCGAGGGGCGGGCGGGCGAGGAAGCGGGGCGCGAGGAGGGCGTCCAGCGCCGCGTGGTTCTCGTTGCGCAGATGGGCGGTGGCGAAGCGCGGGTCGGAGGCGGTTTCGGGGAGCTCCAGCAGATCGCACAGCGCGCGCCACTGGGCGGGCGTGAGGGCGGTGACGCCGATCCAGCCGTCCTGCGCCGGGTAGATCGTCTGGGGAGAGACGGGCTGGAAGAGGTTGACCCCTTTGCGGGAGTTGAAGGTCCCGTCATAGGCGAAGCGGACGGCGCCGGGTTCGGAATAGGCCGCCTGGGCTTCGAGGATCGACTGGTCGATCCGGCGCCGCCCCCGCCGGAGAGGCGGCCGATCAGGGCCGCCATGACGGCGATGAAGGCGGTGAGGCCGGCGTTGATCTGGGTCTGGAAGCCGCCGGGGATGAGGGGAGGCCCCTCCGCTGGCCCGAGCGGATGCAGGAAGCCGCTGAGCGCGTGGACCACGCCGTCGGCGCCACGCCAGTCGGCGGCCGGGCCGGTGCGGCCGAACCAGCTGAGCGAGACCACGACGGCCTGTTCCGTCTCGGGCGCCTCGGCGGACAGGCCGAGGGCGTCGAGGCGGCCGGGCGGCAGGCCATCCAGGATCACGTCGGCGCGGCGAGCCAGCCGGCGGAGGATCGTGGCCCCCGCCTCCCGGTCAGGATCCAGCGCCAGGCTGCGCTTGCCGGCGTCGAGGACGACCTGCATGCCGCTGGCCTCGGGCGCCGGGACGCCGTCGGCGAAGGGGGGGAGGGCGCGCACGAGGTCGCCGTCGCCCGGCGGTTCCACCTTGATCACGTCGGCGCCGCAGGCGGCGAGAAGCGTCCCGCAATAGGCGGCGGAGACGGCGCCCCCGAGGTCCAGCACGCGGATCCCGTCCAGCGCGCCGGGCGCGGGCGGGCCGGAGGGCCCGGTCCCTTCATCCTTCATGCTCGACCTCCTGAATCGCCGGGCCTTCATGTGCAGCCGGCTTCTCACCTGTTGACGCGGACCGGCTTGCGGCGGTCCGGGAGCGCTGCGGGGTCAGGGTGCTCCTCCGGCGGCGGTCCCGGACGTGCGGGAGGCGTCGTCCTCGCGCGCGATGGAGGCCCCGACCTCGGCCATCCGCCGCGCTCTCAGGCCGTCCTGCACCGGATCGGCGCTCGCGCTGCTGGCGTTGCCCTGGGCGGCGCGGGCGGCGACGCCCTGGATGATCGCGGCGCTGCGGAAGAAGGCGAAGGCGAGGAACACCGGCCAGTCCGCGATGCCGTCGCGCCCCGTGCGGGCGGCGTAGCGGGCGAGGATCTCCGCCTCGGTCGGCAGGCCGTCGCGCTCGGGCTCGACCCGCATCGGCAGGTCCGGCGGCATCCGCCAGGAGCGGCAGAGATAGGCGAGATCCGCGAGAGGATGGCCGAGGGTCGAGAGCTCCCAGTCCAGCACCGCGGCGATGCGCGGCTCCGAGGGGTGGAGGATGACGTTGCCGAGGCGGTAGTCGCCGTGGACGATCGCGGTCGCGTCCGCGACGTCCGGCGCGCGCCGGGTCAGCCAGTCGCGCAGCGCGTCCATGCCGGAATAGTCGAAATCCGCGGGGAGCGCGCCCTTCGACGCCTCGTACTGCGCGGACCAGCGGGCGGTCTGGCGGGCGAGGTAGCCCTCGGGCCGCCCGAAATCCGCGAGGCCGACGGCGGCGGGGTCGATGGCGTGCAGGTCCGCGAGCGCATCGACCAGCGCCTCCGCCACGGGGCGGCGGTCCGGGCGCGGGATCGGCTCCATCGCCGGAGAGGGGACGACGCGGCCCTCCACATGCTCCATGACGAAGAACTCGGTCCCGATCACCGACGGGTCCTGGCAATGGCCGATCATGCGGGGAACCGGCACGGGCGTGGCGGCGAGGGCCTGCATGACGCGATGCTCCCGGTCCACGGCATGGGCCTTGGGGAGGAGCCGGCCCGGCGGCTTCTTGCGCAGGACCCAGCGTGCGCCGGAGGGGGCCGCCAGCAGGTAGGTCGGGTTCGACATGCCGCCCTGGAACTGGCGAACCTCCAGTCCCTCCCGCGCTTCGGGACACGCCGGGGCCAGCCATTCGGCGAGGGCGCCGGCATCGAGACGGTGGGCTTCGAGCGGGGCGACGAGCTGCGGCTGGTCGGCGCCCGGCGCGGCGGAGACGGTCATCCTGAATCGGGTCCTGGCTGCTGCAACGGGCGAGGGCGCTGCCGCCCCGGCGGGGATCAGACGCCTGCGAAGGCGGGTGTGCGGCGATCGACGAGGCTGCCGACCCGTTCGTTGAAGTCGGGGGCGGCGAAGCTGCGCCCCGTCTCCGCGGCGGCGGTTGCGAAGGGCGCCGTGAAGCTCTGGAAATGCCACGCCCGGCTCTGGCGCTTCATCACGGCGATGGAGCGGGAGGTCATGCGCTCCACCTCCGACACATGCGCGGAGAGGGTGTCGGCGCGGAGCGCCTTGTTCACGAGGCCGGGGGCCTTCGTCGCGGCGCAGGCGGGCGCCGCGCGCTGCGTGGTGGGGACGCCGATCCCTCCGCAGGTCATGCCCCATCCCTCGCGGTCAGTTGCGGGCGACGGCGGGTTCGGGCGCCTTGCGCTCGGCCGCCGCCGCGCCGCGCAGCGACGTGGGGTGGAGGCTGACGACGCCCGCCTCCACCAGCGAGCGGAAGCCGGCGGCGTCGAGGCCGTGGATCCGCGCAAGGATCGCCTCGGTGTCGCCGCCGAGGAGGGGGGCCGGCCCGCGGGAGGGGGCGCGGCGGCCGTCCTCGAGGATCGGGAGCGAGAACTGCCGCTGCCGGCCCACATGCGGTCGGTCGAGGTCGAGGTAGACGCCGCGGGCGGAGAGGTGCGGGTCCTCCAGCGTCTCCTCCGGGCGCAGGATCGGGGCGGCGATGACGCCCTCCGCCTGGAGGAGGTCTGCGGCCTCCAGCGGGGGGCGGCCGCGCGTCCAGGCGGCGATGGCTTCGTCGATCTCCCCTGCCCGCTCGCGGCGGGCTTCGAGGCTCAGGGAGGCGAGGTCGGGGCGGCCGACGGTTTCGGCGAGGCGGCGCCAGGCGGCGTCCGAGTCGACGGCGATGGCGACCCAGCGGTCCTCGCCCGCAGAGGGGTGGATGCCGTGGGGTGACATGGCGGCGTGGGCGTTGCGCAGGCGCCGGGGTTCCTCGCCGGTGACGCTGCGGCTGAGGATGGAGGGGGCGGCGAAGGGCAGCAGGCACTCCACCTGGCTCATGTTGATCCACTGCCCGGCGCCGCCGCGGCGGCGGTGGACCAGGGCCGCGAGCAGGGCGGCGGCGCCGTAGATGCCGCCGATAGGGTCGCCATAGGCGATGTGGCCCATGGCGGGGGGCCAGCCGTCCTCTCCGCGGAAGCTGGGGATGCCCGACGCCTGTTCGAGCGTCGAGCCGTAGGCGCGGGTGTCGGACCAGACGTTGCCGGAGCCGAAGGCGGACATCGAGAGCATGACGAGGTCGTCGCGCCCCTCGCTCAGCGCGTCCCAGCCCATGCCGAGGCGCTGCATGACGCCGGCGGCGTGGTTCTCGACCACGGCGTGGCTGGCGGCGACGAGGTCGCGGGCGAGGCGGCGGCCTTCCTCGGTGGTCAGGTCGAAGCTCACGCTCTTCTTGCCGCGGTTCAGGGCGGCGAAGCGGCGGCTTTCCTCGTACTGGCCGCCGGCGATGGACTCGGCGTCCCATTTCGTGCCGCGCCACCAGTCGGGGTAGCGGCCGGCCTCGATCTTGACCACCTCGGCGCCCAGGTCCGCGAGGATGCGCGTGGCGAGAGGGCCGGCCCAGCCCATGGAGAAGTCGGCGACCCTCAGGCCGTCGAGGGGGGAGCTTCCGTCCGGGGCGGGGAGCGCGGGGGCGTCGCCCTGAGGGGCCGAGACGCGGAGCGGGGAGCGGGGTCCGCGCGCGCCCGAGGCGCCCTCGACGCTGGCGATGGAATTGCGGGCGGAGAAGACGGGATGGTCGAGGATGCCGCCGGCGTCCGGCACGACCACGAGGGGCACCCGATGTTCGCGCCCCAGCGCGGCCCATTCCTCCGCGGTGCGGGCGCGGAGCTTCTCGTCGATCGCGGGCTCGATCTCGTCGGCGCGTTCGGCCCGGAGGTAGATGGTGGCGAGGCCGGGATCCTCGGCGTAGCCCGGCAGGTCCAGGAGCTTGCAGAAGGTGGCCCACTGGTCGGGCGTGATGAGGGTGATGCCGAGCCAGCCCTCGCGGCACTCGTGGATGGTGACGGGGCAGGTCGGGTAGAAGCGGTTGACGCCGATGCGGGCGGAGCCCCGCGCGAGGGTTTGCGCGTCCGCCAGCGCGAGTTCCGAGAGCACCATGCAGGATTCGAGGATGCCGACCTCGAAGCTGCGATGGTCGCCGCCGGCGTAGAGGCCCGCCAGCGCCGCGGTCAGGGCGCTGACGCCGCCGATCATGGCCGACTGCAGGTCGCCGAGCTGCTGCGGGGCGCCGTCGACGGGTCCGGCGATCTGGATCATGCCGCACAGCGCTTGGGCCGCGACGTCGGCGCCCCGCCAGTCCGCGCGCGGGCCGGAGCGGCCGAACCAGCTCAGGTCCACCGTCGCGGCGCGCGGCGTGGCGGAGATGGCGGGGCGGGCGTCGCCCTCGCCCAAGATCAGGAGGTCGCTGGCCTCGATCAGCGTGTCGAGGTTCCCGTCGGCCGCGCCCTTGGCGCCGTTCAGCCAGGCGAAGAGCAGGCCCTCGGTCTCCGGGCGGGCGGGATCCTCGCGCCGGCGGCGGAGGGGGTCGCCCCCCTCGGGCTCCGCCCGCAGGACCGTCGCGCCGAGGTCCGCCAGCATCCTGCCGCACCATGCGGCGCCCACGCCGCCGCCCAACTCCACGGCCCGGATCCCGGACAGGGGTCCTGTCTGCGCAGTCATCGCACTTCCTCTCGGCACAAGGTTGCGCCGGGCCCGCAGGCTCCGGCCATTTTCAGGAGAGGGGAAGCGGCGAGCGCGCCGCGCGGTGTCCGCGGCATGCGTGCGCGCGGCGTCAGGCGCCTCATCTCGATCCTCCCCGATCCGCTTCTTCGCGCCCGGCGAGGCCGGGCATTTCGGGAAAGCCTACGCCTGACGCATGTCAGGAATCAAGCCTGTCGTTCGTCAGGCCGAGGCGGGTCGGGGTCAGGCCCGGGTGGGAGCGGCGACGGGCTCCGCAGCGAGACGCTCGACCATCGCGACGATGGAGGAGGCCACGGTGCGCAGCAGAACGTCCTCGTCCACGCCCTTCAGGAGCCAGTCGCGCATGGGCGCGAAAGCCGTGTTGAAGATGATGAGGTTCGAGACGATCTCCGCCCGCGGGTCGTCAGGGGCGAGCCCGGCGCGCCGCCGCAGATGCGCCGCGAGATCGTCCAGCATGCGCTTCTCGCGGTCATGCATGGCGCGCCGGTCCTCGTCCCGCAGATGCGGAACGGCGCGGTAGGACAGGAGGATCCCCTCGCGCTTCGCCCCCCAGAGCTCCCGGAGGTAATCGACGACGGTGTCTTCAAGGGACGCGTCGCCGCTGCGGTCGAGCCGCTCCGGCAGGGTGGGGACGTCGGTGCGGAACCAGATCCGGTTCAACAGGCGACGCAGGATGTCGTGCTTGTTGGCGACGTAGTCGTAGATGCTCGCCTGGTTGACGCCGGAGCGGGCGCAGATGTCCCGGATGGTGGTGGAGGCGAAGCCCTTCTCGAGGAACAGGTGCAGCGCCGCCTCGCAGATCTGGTCGCGCCGGGTCTGGACCAGCGCGGGGTCTTGGATGCCCTCGACCACCGCTTCGGCGAGTTCCGGAGGCAGGGACCCCCGCGTCCGCTTCTTGTCTGCGGCCAAGCGATGATCCTCCGCGACCTGCACAGGGCGTGAACCGTAGATGCGCCTCCGCGATGGCGCAAGACGGCCGCGGGACCGACTGCCGCTTGACGGTGGTTCGGGCCCCACATAGACTGACAAGCGTCAGTATGACGGATGTCAGGCTGGCCCGGGCCGCTTTGCGGCCGGCGCAAGCGACGGGGGCGAACCCCGCGCGAGGGAGGATGGCGAGGATGGGCGATTCCGCTTCGGCGAACGGACGGATGGCTGTCGCCTGCGGACTTGTCCGGGGAAGCATCACGCATGCAGACTGATCCGCGGGTCAGGGAGGCCGCGGAAGCCGAGGCCCCGCTGCTGAGCGTGGAGGGGGCGGGCATCGCCTTCGCCGCGCGCCGCGGGCGGCGCGGCGTGGACGTGACGCGCGACGTCAGCTTCCGCATCGGCCGGGGCGAGCGCGTGGGCCTCGTGGGCGAGAGCGGCTGCGGGAAGACCGTCACCGGGCTGTCGCTGATGCGGCTGCTGCCGCCGGACGGCGAGGGTCGTCGGGGCGGATCCTGCTCGACGGGCGAGGATCTGCTCGCGGCCTCTGCGAGCGCGGATGCGGCGGATCCGCGGGCGCGCGCGTCGCGATGATCTTCCAGGAGCCGATGACGCGCGCTCGACCCGGTGTTCACCGTCGGCGACCAGATCGGCGAGGCGCTGCGCCTGCACCGCGACGTCGGCCGCGCCGAGGAGCGGGAGCGCGTGGTGCAGGCGCTGGCGGACGGTGGGCATTCCCGCGCCCGAGCGCCGCTACGACGACTATCCGCACCAGCTGTCGGGCGGGCATGCGGCAGCGGGTGATGATCGCCATGGCGCTGATCTGCGAGCCGGAGCTGATCGTGGCGGACGAGCCGACCACCGCGCTCGACGTCACCATCCAGGCGCAGATCATGGACCTGCTGGTGCGACCTGTCGGAGGACACCGGCACGGCGCTGCTGCTCATCACCCACGACCTCGGCGTGGTGGCGGAGACCTGCACGCGCATGATCACCATGTATGCCGGCGAGATCGTGGAGGAGGCGCCGGTGGACGACGGCGCTGATGCGGCCGCGGCATCCCTACACCTCGGGCCTGCTGCGGGCCCTGCCGCAGCTCAACCGGGCGCGGGGGGAGTTCGCCTATATCCAGGGCCGCGTGCCATCGCCGCTCGCGATGCCGGAGGGCTGCCGGTTCCGCGACCGCTGCGCCTACGCCGCCGCGGGCTGCGAGCGCCGCCAGGCGCTGGAGCGGTCGGAGCCGCAGAGGCGGGCGCGCTGCCATCGCCAGCATGAGCTGGACCTGCCGGGAGCCGTGGCATGAGCCTTGCCGAGAACCTTCCGGCCGAGGAGCCGGTGGTCCGGGTCGAGGGGCTGAGGATCCTGTTCCCGTCGCTCGACGGGCGGGAGACGGTGAAGGCCGTCGACGGCGTGGATTTCGAGATCCGGCCGGCGGAGACCTTCGGGATCATCGGCGAATCCGGGTCCGGCAAGTCCACCATCGGGCGGGCGCTGGTCGGGCTGCTGGACGCGAGCGAGGGGACCATCCTGCTCGACGGTCGCGACCTGAGCCGCATGAGCCGGCGGGAGCGTCGGCGGGAGCGGCAGGCCTACCAGATCATCTTCCAGGACCCGCACGCGGCGTTGAACCCGCGCATGACCATCCTGGACAGCCTGATGGAGCCGCTGCGCATCCGGGGCGGGCTGCCGGAGGCGGAGATGCGGCGGCGCGCGTTCGAGAGCCTCGAGCGGGTCGGGCTGCGGGCGGAGATGGCGGAGCGCTATTCGCACGAGCTGTCGGGCGGGCAGAAGCAGCGGGTGAACATCGCGCGCCTCTTGCCGCTGAACCCGCGGCTGATCGTGTGCGACGAGGTGGTGGCCGCGCTCGACGTCTCCATCCGCGGGGAGGTGCTGAACCTCTTCGCCGACCTCCAGCGGGACTTCGGGATCGCCTACGCCTTCATCGCCCACGACATCTCTGTGGTGGCGCAGATCTCGGACCGGATCGCGGTGACGTATCTGGGCCGCTTCATGGAGGTCGGGCCCTCGGAGGCCGTGACGGAGCGTCCCCTGCACCCCTACACCACCGCGCTGCTGTCGGCCGAGCCGCGACCGCTGCCCGCGCACCTGCGCCCCCCGCGCCGGATCGAGCTGAAGGGAGAGATCCCGAGCCCGGTCTCGCCCCCCAGCGGCTGCCGCTTCCGAACCCGCTGCCCCTACGCCGTCGAGGTCTGCGCCGCGCGCGTCCCCGAATGGCGCGAGGTGCGGCCCGACCACTTCGCCGCCTGCCACTTCGCGGGGCCGGAGGGCCTCGACCCGGAGGCGCAGGCGAGCGGGGAGCCCATAAGAACCAACGGGAGGACACCATGACGAAGAACGAGAAGGCCGCGCTGCTGCCGCCCCTGCGGCGCCGGCAGTTCCTGGCCGGCGCAGGCGCCGTCGCGGCCCTGGGCGTTTCGGGCATCCCGCTCGGGGCCATGGCCCAGGACGGACAGACCCTGCGCATCGCCGGCTACACCAACCCCTCCAGCCTCGACCCGACGACGGGCGGCGCCGGGTCGGACCACGTGTTCCTCTACAGCTTCTACGACACGCTGGTGGACTGGGACTTCGAGACGCTCGCGCCCGAGCCGGGCCTCGCCGAGAGCTGGGAGTTCACGGACCCGCAGACGCTGGTCCTGAAGCTGCGCGAGGGCGTGACCTTCCACGACGGCGAGCCCTTCGACGCCGAGGCGGTGGTCTTCAACCTGGAGCGCAACCGGACGGCCGAGATCTCGAACCTCAAGCAGGACCTCGCGAACGTCGAGTCGGTCGAGGCGACGGGGGGGCACGAGGTGACGCTGCACCTCTCGCAGCCGGACACCGCGCTGCCGCTGATCCTGTCGGACCGGGCCGGGATGATGGTCTCCCCGGCCGCGCTGAACGACGATCCCGAGGCGAACGTGGACCGCAATCCCGTCGGGACCGGCCCGTGGAGCTTCGTGTCCTGGGCGGACGGCGACTCGGTCGTGGGCAAGCGCTTCGACGACCACTGGCGCGAGGGCATCCCCAAGGTCGGAGAACCTGAGCTACAGCATCATCCCCGAGCGCGCGACGGCGCTGCGGGCGGTGCAGTCGGGGCAGGCCGACATCGCCTACACGCTGGCCGAGCAGCAGCGGATGCTGATCGAGCGCATGCCCAACATGCAGCTGGCGGAGGGGCCGACGCTCTACATCTTCCAGCTCTACCTCAACAGCGCCCGCGGCGCGCTGCAGGACGAGCGGGTGCGCCAGGCCATGATGATGGCCATCGACCGCGACGCCTACGTCCTCGCGACCCAGGCCGGAGTGGGCGAGCCGGCGCACATGTTCCTACCCAAAGCGCACTGGGCCTATTCGGAGGCCGCGGCGGAGCATTCGCAGTTCAACCTCGAACGCGCGAAGGAGCTGATGAAGGAGGCGGGCCATGAGGGCGGGCTGGAGCTCGACTTCGTCGGCTACAACGACCAGGCCAACGTTCAGCGGCAGGAAGTGGCGCTGGCGCAGCTCGCCAAGATCGGGATCAAGGGGCGGTTCCGCACCGGGACCATCGCCGACATCTCGGGCCGGTTCTTCGGGCCGGAAAAGAACGGCGACGTGATGCTCTCGGCCTGGACCGGGCGGCCCGACCCGAGCCTGACCTATTCGCTGCTCTACGCGCCCGACTCCTACTACAACGCCGGCCGGACGCCCCCGCCGGAGGGCTACATGGAGGCGCTGGCCGCATCCCGCGCCACCAACGACCGCGAGGAACGGGCGGCGGCCCTGTCCAAGGTGCAGGAACTGGCGATGAAGCGCGCGCTCGGGATCCCGCTCTCGGTCCGCTACGAGGTCGATGCGCTGGGCAAGAACGTGACCGGGTTCGAGGCGAACCTGCTCGGCAAGCCCAAGTTCCGCAACACCGGGCTCGAGTAAGCCCCCGGCGCCGCCCCTCGGGGCGGCGCCCTTCCCGAGGGAGGATGCGCGTGCTCAACCAGCTTCAGCGGCGGATGCTGCGCCGGCGCCTGCTTCAGGCGATCCCGGTGCTGTTTCTCGCGACGTTCTCGGTCTTCATGCTGATGAAGCTGCTGCCGGGCGACGTGGCGATCACGCTCGCCGGCGAAAGCGCCACGCAGGAGCGGATCGAGCAGATCCGGGAGATCCACGGGCTCAACCGCCCGCTGCTGGTCCAGTACGGGGAGTGGGTGTTGAACGCGCTGCAGGGGAACCTGTCGGAGTCGCTCCTGTCCGGCGAGCCGGTGGGCGAGACGGTGGCGCGAGTCTTCCCCAACACGCTCTTCATCGTGGCCTACGCCATCGTTCTTTCCATCGTTCTGGGCGTGCCGCTGGGGCTGCTGGCCTCGAGCCGGCCGGGCTCATGGGTGGACAAGCTGGTGATGACGCTGTCGTCGGTCGGCGTGGCGGTGCCGAACTTCTGGCTGGCGATGATATTCGTGGGCCTGTTCGCGCTGAACCGCATGTGGTTTCCCGCCACGGGCTTCGTGTCCCCGCAGGAGGATTTCCTGCTCGCGCTGCACCACGCGACCCTGCCGGCGGTGGCGCTGTCGGCGTCGGGCATCGCGGAGGTGGCGCGGCAGCTTCGCTCCTCTCTGGTCGAGGTGCTGAACTCCCAGCATTTCCGCACGCTGCATGCCAAAGGGCTGCACCCGCGCGCGATCCTGTGGAAGCACGGGCTGCGGAACGTCTCGGTCAACCTGCTGACGGTGATCGGCCTGCTGGTGAACCGCACGCTGGCGGCGACGGTGGTGGTGGAGGTGGTCTTCGCCATTCCCGGCCTCGGCGCGACGATGGTCAACGCCACCCTGCAGCGTGACTTCCCCGTGGTGCAGGGGGTGGTGCTGATGATGGTGGCGACGGTGATCGTGGTGAACCTCGTGACCGACATGCTCTACAGCGTCCTCGATCCGAGGATCAGCCAGAAATGACCGCAGCCTCGCGTCGCCCCGATCCCGAGGCCGCCGCCCGGGGGCCCGCCGCGCCCGGTGTCGTCGCGCCCGGCCCGATCCCCGAGCGTCCGGCGCGGCCGACGCCCGAGGCGGGGCCGATCCGCCGGTCCTTTCCGCGGCGCGTGCGGGACTGGGCGGTGGATGACGTGCCGGCGCTGATCGCGCTGATCGTGCTGTCGGTGATCGTCGGCTGCTCGATCTTCGCGCCGTGGATCGCGCCGTACGATCCGTCGCTGCAGGATTACGCGCTGATCCTGAACCCGCCCTCGCCCGACCATCTGCTGGGGACCGATGACCTTGGGAGGGACGTGTTCTCAAGGCTCGTCCACGGCGCTTCGGCGTCGGTTTACGCGGCCTTTCTGGCGGTGGGAGTTGCGGCCGCTCTGGGCATTCCGGTGGGGCTGGCCGCGGGATATGCCGGCGGCTGGACGGACGACGTCATCAGCCGCATCATCGACACCTTCCTCAGCTTCCCCGCCATCGTACTGGCGATCGCGGTGACCGGGGTGCTGGGGATCGGGCTGACCAACGCCATGATTTCCGTGGGGATCGTATTCGCGCCGCAGCTGGCGCGGCTGGCGCGGGCGCGGACGCTGGTGCTCAAGCAGGAGCTTTACGTGGACGCGGCGCGCTGCTTCGGCGCCTCCACCCCGCGGATCCTGATGAAGCACGTCCTGCCCAACGCCATCCAGCCGGTGCTGGTGCAGATGACCCTGCTGATGGCCGTGGCGCTGCTGGCGGAGGCGTCGCTGTCGTTCCTCGGCCTGGGGATGCAGCCGCCGGACCCGTCCTGGGGGTCCATGATCGCGCGCGCCTACCTCTACATGCAGATCGCGCCGGAGCAGATGTATGCGCCGGGCATCGCCATCCTCGTCACCGCCCTCGCCTTCAACACCCTGGGCGAAAGCCTGCGGGAGGCGATGGACCCCACCTCCGAGAGCTAGGGATCGCATGACCGACATCCTCACCGACACCGCGGGCCGCGTGCTCCAGGTCCTGAAGAAGCCCGGCGACCGGGTGGATGAGGGCGAGGCGGTCGTCCTCATCGAGGCGATGAAGATGGAGATCCCGATCTCCGCCGAGACCGCAGGCACGATTGAGACGGTGGCCGTGGCCGCCGACCAGATGGTCGAGGAGGACGACGTCATGGCGACCCTCCGCCCCGACGCCTGACTTCGAATGACCCAGGAGACGACCTTGATGCAGATGGCGCAGCCGCACGCGACCGCCCCCCGGACCACCGTCAACAAGCTGCTGATCGCCAACCGCGGGGAGATCGCGCTGCGCATCGCGCGGACCGCCGCCGACATGGGGCTGGCCGCCGTGGCCGTTCATTCGCAGGACGATGCGGGCTCGCTCCATGTCCTGCGGGCGGAGGAGACGGCGCTGCTGCCGGGCCAGGGGGCGCGGGCCTATCTCGACGCGCAGGCGGTGGTGGACGCGGCGCTCGCGGCCGGCGCGGACGCGGTGCATCCGGGCTACGGTTTCCTGTCCGAGAGCGCGGCCTTCGCGCGCCTCGTGGAAGAGGCGGGGCTGGTCTTCGTGGGGCCGACGCCGGAGGCGCTGGCGCTGTTGGGCGACAAGATCTCGGCGCGGCGCCGGGCGGCGGAGCTGGGCGTGCCCACGCTTCCGGGCACGGCGGAACCCACCGGGCTGGAGGAGGCGCGCGCCTTCTTCGACGGCCTGCCCGAGGGCGCGGCGATGCTGATCAAGGCGGTCTCCGGCGGGGGCGGCCGCGGAATGCGCGTGGTGCGCGAGGCGTCCGAGCTCGCCGAGGCTTGGGAGCGGTGCCGCTCCGAGGCGAAGGGCGCCTTTGGGGACGAGTCCGTCTACGTGGAGCGCTTCCTTCCGGCGGCGCGGCATCTGGAGGTGCAGATCCTCGGGGACGGCACGGGCGCATGCGTGCACCTGCATGAGCGGGAATGCACCCTGCAGCGGCGTCACCAGAAGGTGGTGGAGATCGCGCCGAGCCCGACCCTGTCGCAGGAGGATCGGGACCGCCTGACGTCCCACGCCCTCAAGCTCGCGCAGAGCGTGGATTACCGCAGCCTCGGCACGTTCGAGTTCCTGATGGACGCGGACACCAACGACATCTTCTTCATCGAGGCGAACCCGCGCATCCAGGTCGAGCATACGGTGACCGAAGAGGTGCTGTCGCTCGACCTCGTGCGCCTGCAGATCGAGATCGCGCGCGGGCGGACGCTGACGGAGCTTGGTCTGAGTCAGGAGACGCTGCCCGCGCCGCGTGGCCACGCGATCCAGCTTCGGGTCAACATGGAGCGGATGGACGCCGCCGCGAACGCCCGTCCCGCCGGGGGCGCGGTGAAGGTGTACGAGCCGCCGATGGGCGCCGGCGTCCGGGTGGACGGCTTCGCCTATGCGGGCTACCGGACCTCGGCGGCGTTCGACAGCCTGCTCGCCAAGGTGATCGTCCACGGCCCGGGCGGCTTCGCCGAGGCCGCGGGACGCGCCGAACGCGCGCTGCGGGAATTCCGCATCGAGGGACTGGAGACGAACCTTCCGTGGCTGCGCGCCCTGCTGGCGCGGCCGGAGGTGCGGGAGAACCGCGTCTCCACCCGCTTCATCGAGGCGCATGCGGCGGAATTGCATGAGGCGGCGGGACGCCTCGCGCCCCCGGTCTTCGCGTCGGAGGACGCCGCGCCCGAGGCCGCCGCCGCCGAGGCGAACGCCGTGACCGCGCCGATGCAGGCGACGGTCCTGTCGATCCAGGCCGAGGAGGGCGCCGCGGTGCGCGCGGGGCAGCAGCTCGCGGTGCTGGAGGCGATGAAGATGGAGCACGTCATCGCCGCCGCCCATGCCGGGACGGTGCGCAAGGTGCTGGCCAGGCCGGGCCAGACCCTGATGGACGGGGAGCCGATCCTGGTGCTCGACCCCTCGGAGGGGGCGGAGGACGAGGCGGCGGCGGTGGCGGAGATCGACCTCGACCTCATCCGCCCGGACCTGCAGGAGGTGCAGGAGCGCCGCGCCTTCGGTCTGGACGAGAACCGCGCGCAGGCGGTCGAGAAGCGTCACGGCCGCGGCCACCGCACGGCGCGGGAGAACCTCGCGGACCTGTGCGATCCGGGCTCGTTCCTGGAGTATGGCGAGTTCGCCGTCGCCGCCCAGCGGCCCCGCCGCACGATGGAGGATCTGGTCCGCAACACCTCCGGCGACGGCATCCTCACCGGGCTGGGACTGGTGAACGGCGAGGAATATGGCGAGGATCTCGGCCGCTGCGCCTTCGCGGTGGCGGATTACATGGTCCTCGCGGGGACGCAGGGGCAGCGCCACCACCGCAAGCTGGACCGCATCCTCAAGGTGGCGGGGGAATGGAACCTGCCGCTGGTGTTCCTCGCCGAGGGCGGCGGCGGGCGGCCGGGAGACACGGAGCGGCACACCTACGCCGGCATCTCCAACGGCACCTTCACCCAGTTCGCATCCCTCTCGGGGCAGGTGCCGATGGTGGGCATCGTCTCGGGCCGCTGCTTCGCGGGAAACGCCGCGCTTCTGGGCTGTTGCGACGTCATCATCGCGGACGAGAGCTCCAATATCGGCATGGCCGGCCCCGCGATGATCGAGGGCGGCGGCCTCGGGGTCTATCCGCCGGAGGCCATCGGTCCCATCGACGTGCAGGCGAAGAACGGCGTCGTGGACATCCGCGTGAAGGACGAGGCGGAGGCCTGCGTCGCGGCGAAGAAGTACCTCTCCTACTTCCAGGGCCCCACGAAGACCTGGGCCGCCCCCGACCAGCGCCGCCTGCGCCATGTGGTGCCGGAGAACCGCCTGCGGGTCTATGAGGTCCGCGACGCGATCCACACGCTGGCCGACGAGGGCTCAGTGCTGGAGCTGCGGCCGGAGTTCGGCATCGGCATCGTCACGGCGCTGATCCGGATCGAGGGCAAGCCCTTCGGGATCATCGCCAACAACCCAAAGCACCTCGGGGGCGCCATCGATGCGCCGGCGGCGGACAAGGCCTCGCGGTTCATGCAGCTCTGCGATGCGTTCGACCTGCCGATCATCTCGCTCTGCGACAGCCCCGGCTTCATGGTGGGCCCGGAGGCGGAGAAGACGGCGCTGGTGCGCCATGTCTGCCGGATGTTCGTCACCGCCCGCTCCATCACCGTGCCCCTCTTCGGCATCGTGCTGCGCAAGTGCTACGGCCTCGGCGCGCAGGCGATGCTGGGCGGGGGGGCGATGGACGACTTCTTCACCATCTCCTGGCCCACGGGCGAGTTCGGCCCCATGGGGCTCGAGGGGGCCGTGCGGCTCGGGTACCGCAAGGAGCTGGACGCGGTGGAGGACGAAACCGGGAAGCAGGCCCTCTTCGACCGCCTGGTGGGCGAATACTATCAGCAGGGCAAGGCCATCGCCGTGTCCCAGACCCTGGAGATCGACGCGGTCATCGACCCGGTTCAGACGCGGGAATGGATCCTGGGCGGCCTGCGCTCGGCGCGGCTGCGCCCGCCGATGTCCGGTCGCAAGCGGCCCTTCGTGGATGCGTGGTGAGGAGACGGCGATGCCGGACGTGCTGAAGCGGGAACTGAAGGACGGGCTGCTGGTCCTGACCATGAACCGGCCGGAGCGGCGCAACGCGCTCGACCCGAGCCTGACGCTGGCGCTGAGGGAAGCCACCGCGGCGGCGGCGGAGGACCCCGCGGTGCGCGCGGTGCTGCTGACCGGCGACGGCGGCACGTTCTGCGTGGGCGGCGACGTGAAGGCGATGAACGAGGGGCAAGGGCGCGACCTTTCCCTCGGCGAGCGGATGCACAACCTGCGGGATCGCATGAACGCCTCCCGCTACCTGCACGAGATGCCAAAGCCGACCGTCGCCGCCATCGAGGGCGCGGCGGCCGGGGCCGGCCTTTCGCTGGCGCTCGCCTGCGATTTCCGCATCTGCGCGGCGGACGCGAAGCTGACCACGGCGTTCGCGAAGGTGGGGCTGTCGGGCGATTTCGGGGGGACCTATTTCCTGTCGCAGATCCTCGGCTCCGCGAAGGCGCGGGAGCTTTACCTGCTGTCGCCGGTGCTCACAGGTCAGCAGGCGGCGGAGATGGGGCTTGTCACCCGCGCGGTTCCGGCGGCGGCGCTGATGGACGAAGCGCGGAGCTTCGCGGAGGACCTCGCGGCAGGGCCGACGCTGACCTACGGGCGGATCAAGGCGAACCTCGCGCTGGCGGAGGCGGGCGGGAACCTCGGCGAGTGCTTCGACCTGGAGGCGCGCAACCACACGCTGTCGGCCCGGACCAGGGATCACAAGGAAGCCGCCGCTGCCTTCGTCGAGAAGCGGAAGCCGTCCTTCACGGGGGCCTGACATGGGGCGTTTGAGCCTGAGGAAAATCCCGGCGCCGCATATGGAGGCCTGCGCGCACCGCATGCCGGCCGCGCGCGGCCGCTTCGTGCGATCGCCCGAACCTCGCGGGGCCGGGGCACGAGAACATCGATCCCTCTTGACCGCAGCTCAAGCGCATATCCGGGCTCGCCCATGCTGGAGCGAAAGCGGGTAGGCAATTCGACCGCCGCGGCATGTTCGGCGGGACCGACGAGATCCAGAAGAACATCCTCACAACAGGCATCCCTGGCCGATGAGGCCGGAGATCGCGCCGGAACGGGAGCGACGCATGAGCTGGCATGACGAGGTCGAGGAACTTGAGCGCCGCCGCGAGCGGATGCGGGGCATGGGCGGCCCGGAACGCATCGCCCGCCACCACGAGCGCGGCAAGCTCACGGCGCGCGAGCGTCTGGACATCTTCGCCGACGAAGGCTCGTTCCGGGAGATCCACCCCTTCGTCGCCGAGGCCGAGTATGACGGGGCCGAGCTGAAGTCCCTCCTGCCCAAGGGCCTGATCGAGGGTCAGGCGCGGGTGGACGGCCGCAAGGTGATGGTGACGGCGGGGGACTTCACCGTCCGCGGCGGATCGGGACGCGGCACGCGGGGCGGGTTGGGGCAGGAGCTTCCGGCTTCGCGCCGCGCGCTGGAATGGCGGCTGCCCTACGTGCGCCTGCTGGACGCGGTGGGCGGGTCCGTGCGGGGGTTCGAGGCGCTGGGCCGCACCTACATGCCCGACGGGAACGACACCGTCTGGCCGGAGGTGGAGCTGCTGCAGACCGTGCCGGTGGCCTCGGCGGTTCTGGGGTCGGTGGCGGGCCTGCCGGCGGTGCAGGCGCCGATGTCGCATTTCTCTGTGATGGTGAAGGACATCTCCCAGATCTTCCCCGGCGGCCCGCCGGTGGTGAAGGCGGCCTTCGGCGTGGACATCGCCAAGGAGGACCTGGGCGGGGACCGCATCCACACCCGCATCTCCGGCTGCGTGGACAACGTCGCCGCGACCGAGGCCGACGCCATGGCGCAGGTCCGCCGCTGGCTGAGCTATCTCCCCTCCAGCCGCGACGAGATGGCCCCGCGCGAGGAGACCGGAGACGATCCCGAGCGGCGGGAGGAGAGCCTCCTGACCGCGATGCCGAAGGACCGCCGCCAGGTCTACGACGTGAGGAAGATCATCGAGGCGGTGGTGGACCGCGGCTCGTTCTTCGAGATCGCGCCGCTCTATGGTCGGGCCCGCATCACTGGCCTCGCCCGGCTGAACGGCTACCCGGTCGGGCTGATGGCCAACAACGTCCGCTTCCAGGGCGGGTCCACCGATGTCGCCGCCGGCTCCAAGGCCATGCGGCTGATGCAGCTCTGCGACATGTTCAACCTGCCGCTGATCTCGCTGGCGGACGAGCCGGGGTTCCTGGTGGGGCTCGAGTCCGAGAAACAGGGGATCGAGCGCGCCGGCGCCCGCATGGTCTCCACCGTCTGCCTGACCACGATGCCGTGGTGCACGGTGGTGATGGGCCGGATCTACGGCGTGGCGGGGCAGTGCCATCACCGCCCCTCGGGCATGTACCAGCGCCTGTGCTGGCCGTCGGGCAACTGGGGGTCGATGCACATCTCGGGCGGCGTCTCGGCGGCCTACCGAGCGGAGATCGAGGCCGCCCCCGACCCGGACGCGAAGCGTGAGGAGATCGAGGCGCGCCTGAACGCCATCTCCGCCCCCATGCGGACCGCCGAGGCGACCGGGCAGGACATCATCGACCCGCGCGACACCCGCGCCCGCCTGTGCGAATTCGTGGAGGATGCCCAGCGGGTGCTGCTGGCGCAGGTGGGCCGTTCGCGGATGGCCTACCTGCCCTGAGCCCGCCGCGGGTCAGGCGGCGACGAGGTCGTAGCCTGACCCGCGGTTGGCGCGGTAACGCTCCAGATGCCAGCGCGTGTCGCCGAAGGCGTATTCCAGCGCCTGCACCTTGCGGAAGTGGTGGCTGACGGCAAGGTCGTCGGTCATGCCGATGCCGCCGTGGAGCTGGATGCCCTCGGCCGCCACCTGCTTGGCGGCGGCGCCGATCTTCGCGCGCGCCGCCGAAACGGCGAGCTTCCGCGCCTCGGCGGGGCCATCCATCCGCGCGGCCAGCAGGGGGAGCATGGAGCGCGCGTATTCCAGCTCCACCGACATGGCCGCAAGCCGATGCTGCACGACCTGAAACTCCGCGATCCTGCGCCCGAACTGCTGGCGCGTGCGGGCGTAATCCAGCGTCAGGCCCATGACGGCTTCCATGCAGCCCACCGCGGCCGCGCAGGCGCCCGCGGCCCCATGGTCGAACGCGGCCTCCAGCGCGGCGGGGGCCGCCTCCGGCCCTGCCAGCAGGGCCCCCTCCGGCAGGCGAAGGTCAGCGAACAGCAGGTCGGCGGCCGCCTGGCCGTCGATCATCCGGTGCTCCATCGCCGTCAATCCCGTCGCATCGCGCGGCACGAGGAACAGCCCCGTTCCGCCTTCGACGCGCGCCGAGACGACGATCCTGCCGGCCTGCGGGGCGGCGACGACCGCCATCTTCCGGCCTCGCAGGCGCCAACCTGCGCCGTCCCGCTCGGCCAGCGTCGCGGCGGGCGTCAGGTCGTAGCGCCGCTCCGCCTCGGCCCACGCCAGCGCCAGCACCTCCTCGCCTGCGATGGCCGGCGCCAGCAGCGCCTCCGCCCGGTCCGGCGCGGCGGCGATCACCGCCTGCGCCGGGGCGATCAGGCCGTGGAGAAGCGGCTCCACCACGAGGCCGCGGCCCATGGCGCCCATCAGGATCAGCGGTTCCTGCGCCGATGATGCATAGCCGCTGACGCTCTCGGGCAGGCAGGCGCCGAGCCAGCCCATCTCCGCCATCCGGCCCCAGAAGGCGCGGTCGAAGCCCTGCTCGTCCGCCACTCGCCGGCTTCGTTCCAGCGGATACTCGGCGGCGATCAGGCGGTCGGCGGAGTCGCGCAGCTGCCGCTGCTCGTCGGTCGGGGTCAGGTCCATGGTGGCTCCCTCAGAGGCCGAGGCCGCGCTTGGCGATGATGCCGTGCTGGATCTCGTGCGTGCCGCCGTAGATCGAAGCGGCGCGTCGGATCAGGAACTGCGAGGTCTTCCCCACCGCCGCCTCCATCCCGTAGTCGAGGTTCCCGCTCATCGCCTTCGGCCCGTAGAACACGCCGGCATGGGGGCCGAGCGCCTCCATCCAGAGGCCCGAGAGCCGCTGCTTCAGCTCCACCCCGCGCAGCTTCAGCATCGAGGCGCCGATGCCCGCATCCACGCCGGCAGCGCCTTCCAGCACCCGGCGGGCCATCATCTCATGCGCCGCGAGGTCGATTTCCGCCCGCGCGATCTCGGCGTCGAACACCGGGTCTTCGGCCAACGGCGCGCCGTTCTGCTCCATGATCCGCGCCAGCTCCCGCAGCTGGCGCAGGTCCCGCTTGTTCTCGCCGAGCGAGGCGCCGGCCGTGCGCTCGTGCTTCAAGAGGTAGGTGGAGTAGAGCCAGCCCTTGTTCTCCTCGCCGATCCGGTTCTCCACCGGCACGCGCACGTCGGTGAAGAAGACCTCGTTGAGGTAGTGGGACTTGTCCTGGGTGATGATCGGCCGCCGATCCACCCCCGGAGCGGTCATGTCGATCAGCAGCATGGTGATGCCGGCCTGCTTCGGCCCCTCCGTCCCCGTGCGGACGAGGGCGAACATCATGTCGGCGTAGTGGGCCTCGCTGGTCCAGATCTTCTGGCCGTTGACCAGGTAGTGGTCCCCGTCGCGCACGGCGCGGGTGCGGAGGCTGGCGAGATCGGAGCCGGAGCCGGGCTCCGAATAGCCCTGGCACCAGAACTCGGAGCCGTCGAGGATGCGCGGCAGGTAGCGCGCCTTCTGCGCCTCGGTCCCATATTCGATCAGCACGGGGCCGATCATCTTGGGACCGAAGGGCGTGTTGACGGGCGCCTCCTCCTCGAACAGCACCATGTCGAAGATCATGCGCTGCGTCGCGGTCCAGCCGGGGCCGCCGGCCTCCTTCGGCCAGCCGGGGCAGGACCAGCCGCGGGAGTGCAGGATCCCGGTCCAGCGGCGCATGTCCTCCTTGGCGGAGTGGAAGCCCTGCCGGGCGCGCGCCTTGATGTCGGCGGGCAGGTTCTCGCGCACGAAGTCTCGGACCTCGTCGCGGAACGCCAGATCCTCAGGCGAGAAGACGTCCATGGCTCCCCCTCACATGCCCAGCATGCGCTTGGCGATGATGTTGCGCTGGATCTCGTTGCTGCCGCCGTAGATCGACATGCAGCGGCGGAAGATGTAGTCGCCCGCCGCGTGGACCGCATGGTCCGGGCCCGCCGGCGGCTCGTTGCCCGCCGGCGCGCCGAACTGGTGGGGGAGGGCGTACCAGCCGGTCGCCTCCATCGCGAGCTCGCTGATCCGCTGGGCGATCTCGGTGCCCCGGATCTTCAGCAGCGACGACGCGGGCCCCGGAGAGCCGCCCGACGCCACCTCCGACAGGACCCGAAGCGCCGTCATCTCCAGCGACATCAGCTGCGCCTCCACCTGGGTGACCTTGGCGTGGAACAGCGGGTCCTCGATCAGGGGCGCATCGCCCAGCCGCTCCTCGGCCGCGATGGCCTTGAGGCGGAGCAGCGCCTGCTTGGTCACGCCGATGCCGGCGTTGTCCACCCGCTCATGCTCCAGCAGGAACTTGGCGACGGTCCAGCCCTGGCCCTCCTCGCCGACCCGGTTCTCCTTCGGGACCTTCACGTCGTCGAAGAACACGGTGTTGAAGTGGTGGGAGCCTTCCATGGTGTGGATCGGCTGCACCGTGATGCCGGGCGTCTTCATGTCGATCAGCAGGAAGGTGATGCCCTTCTGCGGCCGGTCCTCCTTCGAGGTGCGCACCAGGCAGAACATCCAGTCCGCGAAATGGGCGTCGCCGGTCCAGATCTTCTGGCCGTTGACGCGGTAATGGTCGCCCCCGTCCTCCGCCCGCGTGGTCAGCGAGGCGAGGTCCGAGCCCGCCTGCGGCTCGGAGTAACCCTGGCACCAGTTGACGTCGGACGAGAGGATCGCCGGCAGGTGACGCTGCTTCTGAGCCTCGGTCCCGAAGGCGTAGATCACCGGGCCCGCCATCTTCGGCCCGAAGGGGCGGATCGGCGGGCAGTCCATCTCGGCGGTGGTGGTCTCGTAGAGGTACCGCTGCACGATGGACCAGCCCGGCCCGCCATGCTCCTTCGGCCAGGTGTGGCACAGCCAGCCGCGGCGGCCGAGGGCCTGCTGCCAGGGCTGCCAGTCGCCCCGCCCGATCTTCTCGCCCCGCCGGACCTTCTCGGCCGTGGCGCGCGAGAGGTTGTCCTGCACGAAGGTGCGGACCTCCTCCTGGAAGGCGCGCTGGTCGGGGGAAAGTTCCAGCTGCATGGGCGTTCTCCCTCAGGCCATCTCCGGCGTGCGCCGGGCGTTGGCGTCCAGCCGGGCGATCCGGCGCAGGTGGTGATCGGCGTCGCCGAAGCTGAGCGCGATGGCGGTCAGCCGCTTGAAATGGTGCCCGACGGGCAGGTCCCAGGTCATGCCCATGGCGCCGTGGAGCTGCACCGCCTCCTGCCCCACCTTCGTCGCCGTCCGCGCGATCTCGATCTTCGCCAGCGAGATCTGCCGCGCGCGCGCCAAGGGGTCCGGCTCATCGACCGCGAGGCAGGCGGCCAGCGCCGCGGAGCGCGCCTCCTCCCGCGCCACGATCATGTCGGCCATGCGGTGCTGGAGCGCCTGGTTCTCGCTCAGCGGGCGGCCGAACTGCTTGCGGGTCTTGAGATGCTCCAGCGTATGGTCGCAAAGCGCGCGGATGCAGCCCACGGCCTCGCAGGCGGTGGCGGCGACGGCGCGGTCGAGCGCCCGCTCCAGCGGCGCGAGGCCGGCGCCGGGATCGCCCAGCAGCGCCTCGGGGCCCAGCTCCACGCCGTCGAGCGCCAGGTCCGCGGCGCCCTGGCCGTCATGGGTGGCGTACCGCCGGACCGCGAGGTTCCGCGTCTCCGCCGGCAGGACGAACAGGCTCAGCCCCTGCGCGTCCCGGTCTCCGGTGCGGGCCGTCACCACGAAGGCGTCCGCCGCCTGACCGCCGAGCGCCACCGCCTTGGCGCCCTGAAGCCGCCAGTCGTCTCCCGCCCGTTCGGCCCTCGTCGCGCACCAGGCGGGGTCGTAGCGCCCGCCCTGCTCGGCATAGGCGAGGGAGAGCTTCGCCTCCCCCGCGATGGCCGGCGTCAGCCAGGCCGCCTTCTGCGCGGGGGAACCGATCTCCGCAATCAGCCCGCCCGCGAGCCAGGTCGCCAGCACCGGATCAGGGGCCAGGCCGAGGCCGAGGCCCTCCATGACGATGCCCGCCTCGACCGCTCCGCCGCCCAGCCCGCCATCCTCCTCCGCAAAGGGAATGGCGAGCCAGCCAAGCTCTGCGAAGCTGCGCCAGCGGCGGTCATCCAGAGGGGAGCCTTCAAGCGAAGTCCGGCGCGCCTCGAACGGGTCCGCATCGCGGATGAAGCGCTCCACCGCGTCGCGGAGCTGGACCTGCTCCTCGCTGGGCTGAAGATCCATGGCCTGCCCTCACTCCGCCGCCGACGTCAGCTTCCCGAACTTGCGGTTCAGCTTGCGCATTCCGCCGATCCAGCGGTCGTAGTTCTCGGTCTTGTTGCGCATGTACTGGAGGACGTCCTTGTGCGGCAGCACCAGGAACGTCTCCGCCTCGATGCACTTGAGGCACTCCTCGGCGGCCTCCTCCGGCCCGATCACGCCGTTGACCGAGGCGACGCCGTCCTCGTTGCCCTTGATCATGTTGGTCCTGACCGCCTGCGGGCAGAGCACCGAGACCTTGATCCCGTCGTCCCCGTAGGTCAGCGCCAGCCATTCCGCGAAGCCGACCGCGGCGTGCTTGGTGACGGCATAGGGCGCCGAGCCGACCTGGCTCAGCAGCCCCGCCGCCGAGGCGGTATTGAGAAAGTAGCCGCCGCCCCGGGCCTTCATCCGGGGGACCATGTGGCGCGCGGCCCAGACATGGGCCATCACGTTGATGTCCCAGATGTTCTGCCACTCGTCGTTCGGAACCTCCGGCCCGCCGCGGGCGAGGATACCTGCGTTGGAGCAGAAGAGGTCGATGGGGCCGACCTGGTCCTCAACCTCCTCGATCAGCGCCTTGATGTCCTCCTCGCGCGACACGTCCACCCGGCGCGCGATGCCGTCGATCATGCCGGCGGTCTCCTGCGCGCCGGCCTCGTCGCGGTCGGCGCACACCACCTTCTTCGCGCCGGCCTCGGCGAAGCGGAGGGCGAGCGCGCGCCCGATCCCCCCCGCAGCCCCGGTGACGACGACGATGCGGTCCTTCACATCCACGGCTCAGCCCTTCTTGCGGGAGTTGGAGTCGTTGAACGCCTTGACCTCCGCGCGGGCGATGACGTTGTGGTGCACCTCGTCCGGCCCGTCCGCGAGGCGCAGGGTCCGCTGCTTGATGTACATCTCCGACAGCGGCGACCACTGGCTCACGCCCGTCGCGCCGTGGATCTGCATGGCCTGGTCGATGATCTGGCAGCACTTCTCGGGCACCATGGCCTTGGCCATCGACACCCAGATCCGCGCCTCCTTGTTGCCCAGCACGTCCATCGCCTTCGCCGCCTTCAGCACCATCAGGCGCATGGCTTCGATCTCGATCCGGGCGCGGGAGACGGTCTCCATGTTCTTGCCGAGGTCGATGATCTTCTTGCCGAACGCCTCGCGCCCCGTGGCGCGGTGCAGCAGCAGGTCCAGCGCCTTCTCCGCCGACCCGATGGAGCGCATGCAGTGATGGATGCGGCCCGGGCCCAGGCGGACCTGGGAGATCTCGAACCCCTTGCCGATGCCCCAGAGGATGTTCTCCTTGGGCACCCGCACGTCCTTCAGCTTGATGTGCATGTGGCCGTGGGGCGCGTCGTCATGGCCGAACACGTTCATCGGGCCGACGATGTCCACGCCGGGCGTGTCCAGCGGCACCAGGATCTGGGACTGCTGGCGGAACGCCTCGGCATCCGGGTCGGTGAGGACCATGCAGATCATGATCTTGCAGCGCGGGTCGCCGGCGCCCGAGATGTAGAACTTCTCGCCGTTGATCACCCACTCGTCGCCTTCCAGCACCGCGCGGGTGTGGATGTTCTTCGCATCCGAGGACGCCACGTCCGGCTCCGTCATCCCGAAGCAGGAGCGAATCTCGCCGTTGAGCAGCGGCTTCAGCCACTTCTCCTTCTGCTCCGGGGTCCCCACGCGCTCCAGCACCTCCATGTTGCCGGTGTCGGGCGCCGAGCAGTTCAGCGTCTGCGAGGCCAGCGGGTTCTTGCCCAGCTCGGCGGCGATGTAGGCGTAGTCGAGGTTCGACAGCCCCTCCCCCGTCTCGGCGTTGGGCAGGAAGAAGTTCCACAACCCGCTCTCGCGCGCCTTCTTCTTCGCGGTCTCCAGCAGCTCCAGCTGGCCGGGCGCGAAGCTCCAGCGGTTCGCCCGGCCTTCGCCGAGCCGATGGAACTCCTCGGTGATCGGGTCGACGTTGTCGCGGATATGCGCAACCACGGCGTCCAGCAGCGGCCGCGCCTTCTCCGACATCGCGAGGTTGTTGATGTCGTCATGGGGCATTGAGTGCATCATCTCGGGTCTCCTCCCAGCATTTCGTTCAGGCGCCGTCCATTCAGGCCGGGGCGCCGGTCATTCGATCAGATTGAAGCGCGTGCCGCAGACGATCACCTGACCGTCCGAGACCCGGGCGCCCCGCGCCTCCGCCTCCCGCAGCAGCCGCGCACGGTCCTCCACCTTGAGGTCGAGCGCGCCGAGCCCCGGACCCCGCCCATCCTCCGCCTTGACGAAGCGCAGCACGGCGTTGGTCAGCACCACCGTGGGCGCGCCGTCCCGACGCTCCACCGGAAGGCCCGCCACGGCGCCCCAGTGGGCGGCCAGCGCCTCCGGGTCATCGGACTGGACCTCGGCGCCCACGATGTCCGAGACCATGTCGCGACAGATGTCGCGCTCCCAGCCGGTTCCGCCGGCGGGCTCCCAGTTGCCCTCCATCTCGGCCTTCTCGTCCCAGTCGACCTCGAAGAAGGTCGCGCGCATGTCGCCGGGGTGGAGCTGCATCAGCCGCCACTTGCCGTAGTCGTTCTCATGCGCCACCCGCACGCCCTGTTCTGCGGCGCGGGCGCGAACCTCGTCCTGCTCCGCCTTCGTGGGGACCTGGCAGATCACCATGTAGCCGCCATCCCCGCCCCGCCGGTCGAGATACCGGCCGGCGGCGGTCCCCGCCTCGATCGGCGCGACCACCTCCAGGAACTTGGTCCCCACCGGCCAGCAGCGTGTTCTCCAGCCCGTACTTCCCCACGGCCGGATCCACATGGCAGGGCTTCAGCCCGAACACCCCCTCCAGCGCCTCCGCGGCAGGCGCCAGCTCCCGGGCGACGAGGCAGATCTGCCTGAGATGAATGGCCATCAGCGGTTCTTCCACTCGGGCTTGCGCTTGGCCACGAAGGCGTCGACCCCTTCCTTGAAGTCCTCGGTCACCCGCAGGTCCTCCATCACCTCGCGGCTGTAGGCGAGGCCGTCGGCCAGCCGCTCCATCTCGTCCATCTTGTTGAGCACCCGCTTGGTGGCCTTGACCGAGGACGGCGAGACCGACGCGATCTCCCGCGCCTTCGCCATCGCGGCCCCCATCAGTTCCGCCTTCGGATGCACCGAGTTCACGAACCCCAAGCGCAGCCCCTCCTCGGCGCTCACATGCCGGCCCGTGAGCATCATCTCCACCGCCGCCTTGCGCCCGATCTGGCGGCTCAGGCGCTGCACGCCGCCCGCGCCGGCGAACAGCCCCACCTTCACCTCCGGCAGCGCAAAGACCGCGCTGTCGGCCGCAAGGATCACGTCGCACGCGAGCGCCGTCTCGAACCCGCCGCCCATGGCGAAGCCGTTGACCGCCGCCACGATGGGCTTCTGCAGATCGTACCGCATGGCCAATCCCGCGAACCCGGTCGCGGGCGGCTTGCCCATCCCGCCCTTGGCGGTCGCCTTCAGGTCGTTGCCGGCCGAGAACGCCTTCTCCCCCGCCCCCGTCAGCACCGCCACCCACAGCTCCGGGTCGGCGGCGAAGTCGTCCCACACGCCCGACAGCTCGTTATGCATGTCGGCATGCATGGCGTTGTAGACATCGGGCCGGTTCAGCGTGACGACGAGGATGTTCCCCTCGCGCTCGGTCTTGCAGAATTCCATGGCTCAGCCCTTCCTGGTCTTGAGGCCGCCAAGGTCGAGTTCGGTGAACTTGCCGCCCTCCGACGCCAGCCGCTTCAGCGTCTCCGCGGGCGCGAATTCGGGATCGTCGACGCCCAGCTTCTCCATCCGCGCCAGCACGGCCTTCGGCCCGACCATGTCGCCGTAGAACATCGGCCCGCCCTTGTCGGCCGGCCAGCCGTAGCCGTTGAGCCAGATCACATCGATGTCCGAGGGCCGCTGGGCCTTGTTGTCCTCTAGGACCCGCACCCCCTCGTTGATCATCGGGAAGATGCAGGTCTCGATGATCTCGTCCCGGCTCATCGAGGACGGCTCCGCCCCCGTGATCTCCCGGATCACCTTCGTCGTGACCTCGGAGGGCGAGCCCTTCCGGTTCTCGTCATAGTCGTAGTAGCCGGCGCCGGTCTTCTGCCCGCGGCGGTCCATCTCGCACAGCGCGTCCCGGATGGGGTTCTGCGTCTTCGCGCCCTTCGACCAGCCGATATCCAGCCCCGCGAGGTCCGACATCTGGTAGGGCCCCATGCGGAAGCCGAATTCGTTCAGCGCCGCGTCCACGTCCCAGGGCATCACGCCCTTCCACACCAGCTTGTTGGCCTGCGCCTGCCGCGCGCGCAGGATGCGGTTGCCCACGAAGCCCGGGCACACGCCGACCAGCGCCGCGATCTTGTTGATCTTCTTCGCGAGATCCATCGACGTCGCCACCACGTCGTCCGCCGTCTCGTCCGCGCGCACGATCTCCAGCAGCTTCATCACGTTGGCGGGCGAGAAGAAGTGCAGCCCGATCACGTCCTGCGGCCGGGACGTGGCGGCCGCGATGGCGTCGATGTCGAGGCCCGAGGTGTTGGTCGCCAGGATCGTCCCCGGCTTCGCGATCCGGTCGAGATCGGCGAAGATCTTCTTCTTCAGCTCCAGATCCTCGAACACCGCCTCGATGATCAGGTCGCACTCCGCAAGGCCGGACATCTCCAGCGTGCCCGACAGGCGGCCCATCCGCGCCTCGACCTCGTCCTGCGGAAACCGCCCCTTGTCGGCGCTGCGCTGCCAGTTGCCGCGCACCACCTTCAGCCCGCGGTCCAGCGCCTCCCGCTTCTGCTCCACCATCACCACCGGGATCCCGGCGGCGGCGAAGTTCATGGCGATCCCGCCGCCCATCGTGCCGGCCCCGATGATGCCGACCGAGGTCACCGGCCGAGGCTGCGTCCCGGGCGCAAGGCCCGGAACCCGCCACGCCTCGCGGCCGGCTTCGGCGATGTAGGCGGAGGTCTCCTCGCGTGTGGGAGAGGCGGCAGCGGTCATCTTGACGTCCTTCTACGGGGGAACCGGGCGATGCGCCTCCTGCTCCGGGTCGGGGTCGCCGCACGGCTGCGCACGCCGTCCGCACCCGGGACGGGACGCGGGCGCAGAGCCGCAAGCGGCGGCTCCTGGCGGCTGCGCGTGCGGAAGCGCACCTCGGATGCCGGGGAGACGGGCATTCTCCTCCTTCTTCGCCGCGATCTTTAGCTGCCGCGGTCGGAGGCCTGACACATGTCAGACCGCTTCTGGGTAAGCTCCGCGCTCAACACCGTCAAGGCTTCACGAGCCGCGTCGAGCGCGATGCGGAGCGGCGTCTCCATCGCCGGAAGCCTCCGCCGCCGGGGTGCGGTCACGCGTTCCGAAGTCTGGCGTCGGGCCCTGAAGCATGACTTCATCCTGCAAAGAGCCGCAGAGCCGGATCCAGGGGAGGACCGACGTGCAAGACCGCCTCGAGCAAGACCTTCGCATCGCCCGCCAGCATTCCATCGGCGACCTTCTCCGTCGGTCCGCGAGGCGGTCGCCCGACAAGACCGCCATCGTCTGCGGCGAGGTGCGCTGGACCTTCGACGAGTTCGACCGGCTGGTCTCCCGCCTCGCGCGGGGGCTGCGCGCCCGCGGGATCGAGACCGGCGACCGCGTGGCGGTGGTGGCGCGCAACTCCCACGCCTTCGCGGCGCTGCGCTACGCGACGGCGCGCGCAGGCGCGGTGCTGGTGCCGATCAACTTCATGCTCAACGCGGACGAGATCGCGTTCATCCTGCGAGGCTCCGGCGCCCGGGCGCTGGCCTTCGGGCCGGAATTCGAGACGGTGACGCGGGAGGCCGCGGCCGGCGCGCAGGTGGAATGGCGGCTTTCCCTTCCCGCGGAGGCGGCGCCCGCGGCGGCCCATGACGGCCCGGCCTTCGAGGATCTGCTGGATTCGGACAACTCGCCGCTGCTGCTGGGGATCGACCCGTCGATGCTGGCGCAGATCGTCTACACCTCGGGCACCGAGTCCGCGCCCAAGGGCGCCATGCTCACCCATGGCGCGGTGATGTGGGAATACGTGACCTGCATCGCCGACGGGGGCATGTCGGCCGAGGACTCGATGCTCCACGCCCTGCCGCTTTACCACTGCGCGCAGCTCGACGTGTTCCTCGGGCCGGCGGTCTACATGGGCATGACCTCGGTGATCCTGTCCCAGCCTTCGCCGGAGACGATCCTGCCCGCGCTGGAGGCGCACGGCATCACCTCCTTCTTCGCGCCGCCGTCGGTGTGGATCTCGCTCCTGCGCTCGCCGCTCTTCGACCGCACGGACCTGTCGGCGCTGCGCAAGGGCTACTACGGCGCCTCGATCATGCCGGTGGAGGTGATGCGGGAGCTGGCGCGCCGGCTGCCGGACGTGCGGCTGTGGAACTTCTACGGCCAGACGGAGATCGCGCCGCTCGCCACCGCGCTGCAGCCCGAGGACCAGCTCCGCAAGCCCGGCTCCGCCGGCCGCGCCGCGCTCAACGTCGAGACGCGGGTGGTGAACGAGGCGATGGAGGACGTGGCGGTGGGCGAGGTCGGCGAGATCGTGCATCGCTCCCCCCAGCTTCTCAGCGGCTACTGGAACGACCCCGAGCGGACGGCCGCGGCCTTCGAGGGGGGCTGGTTCCACTCCGGCGATCTCGGGGTGCTGGACGAGGAGGGGTATCTCTTCGTGGTGGACCGCAAGAAGGACATGATCAACACCGGCGGCGAGAATGTGGCGAGCCGCGAGGTGGAGGAGTGCATCTACCTCCTGGAGGGCGTCTCGGAGGTCGCGGTCGTCGGCCTCCCCCATCCCCGCTGGATCGAGGCGGTGGCGGCGGTGGTGGTGACCAAACCGGGCCACGAGCTGGACGAGGCGTCGGTGATCGCCCACTGCCGCGCGAAGCTCGCCGGCTACAAGACGCCGAAGCGGGTGATCTTCGAGGATGCGCTGCCGAAGAACCCTTCGGGGAAGATCCTCAAGCGCGACCTGCGCGTCCGGCACGAGGCGGCGGCGAAGGAGGCCGGCTGAGCGCGGCGGAAGGGGGGGCGCGGCCTCCCCCTTCCGCCGCCGGCCTCAGCGCGCGAAGACCGCCCGCGCGTCCCGCAGCACGAGGCGGACGACCTCGATCAGCATGAGCGAGAACGCGATCGGCGCCATCATGGCGATGGGCCAGGCCGGCCAGGTGCCGGTGCCGATCTGGAGCGCGCGGCCCGCCTCGTAGGCGGTCCAGGCGTAGCGGCCGCAATACCAGGCGATCACGGCGTAGATCACCACCTCGACCGCCAGGGCGAGGACCGAAACCGCCTTCGCGGCCGGCCCGGGCAGCGCGTCCATGACCTCCAGCCGCGGGAAGGCGCCCTCCCGGTGGGCCAGCGGCAGGCCCCAGAACACCATCAGCGGGAAGAACACCGACTCGATCATGTTGTAGCCGCCGGGGATCACGTCCGTGTGCAGGACGTAGCGGCCGAAGACCGTGGCGACGGTCAGCAGCAGGATCGCCAGCAGGCAGAGCCCGCCCCCGACGGCGGCGAGACCCCATTCGAAACGGCCGAGAGCGCGGAACATGGGCGGCCTCCTACTGGATCTGGGCCGGGAGCCAGGTGACGATCGCCCGGCAGCTCGACCATCACGAAGGAGACGATGATCGCGGCCGCGAGCGCGAAGAGCCCGGTGCGGTTGAAGATCGGCGCCACCGGGTGCCGGACGGCCGCGCAGGCGGCGTAGGTGGCGAGGCCCACCGGCGGGGTCAGCAGCCCGAGCGAGATCATGAAGCAGGCCATCACCCCGAACCACAGCAGGTCCACCTGCGCGGCCTGGAGGACCGGCATGATGATGGGGATCAGCAGCACCATCACGGCCGCGGATTCGAGGATCAGCCCGCCGAGGAAGAAGGCGAGCAGCATCAGCGCCACGAGCACCGTCGGCTGGGCCAGAAGCGGCTCCACCGCCGCCAGCAGCTCCCTCGGGGCGCGGGACAGCGACAGGAACCGCCCGAAGGCCTGCGCCCCCAGCACGATGAACATCAGCATGGACGTGACCTTCACCGAGTCGGTCAGCGCCTGGAAGATGTCCCCCATCCCGATCCGGCGCATCGCCAGCATCCCCACCAGCGCGGTGAAGGCCCCCAGCGCCCCCGCCTCGGCCGCGGTGAACACGCCCCCGTAGATGCCGCCGAAGATCACGAACATCAGGGCGAGGACGAAGAGGAAGGCGGCGACGGCGCTGCGGGGAAGCTCCTCCTCGGCGGCCTCGTCCTCGGCGGTGGGGGGTCGGGTCTCGCCCAGGAAGTGCAGGCAGCCGATGTAGACCGCAATGCACAGGAGCCCGGGGAGGAGGGACCCGATGAAGAGGTGGCCCACGGGGACCAGGGTGAGGGAGCCGTAGATGATCATGATGATCGACGGCGGGATGATCGCGGCGAGCGACCCGGAGACGGCGGCGAGCGCGATGGAGAAGCGCCGCGTGTAGCCCACCTTCTCGAGCTGCGGCCCGGCCATGACCGCGAGCGCGGCGGCGGTGGCGGCGCCCGAGCCGGAGACCGCGCCCAGCAGCCCGCCCGAGACGATGGTGGCCGCCCCCAGCGGAAACCGCCTGCGCCCCGCCAGCCGGTAGCCCACGAGGAACAGGTCCTCCACCACCCGCCCGCGCAGCAGGAACTGCGCCATCACCAGGTAGAGGGGAATGATCGACAGCGAGTAGGAGGACGCGGCCCCGAGGATGTCGGGGGCCAGCAGCCCGTCGAACAGGCGCGCGCCCATCATCGCGTACATCCCGGCGATGCCGGCGCCCATGAGCACGATGGCCACGCTCTGCCCCAGCACGAGGAACAGGCTGAACCAGATGGAGACGAAGATCAGGGCCTCGTGAGAGGTCATGGCGGAACCGCGCGGCCGGAGGGAGGGGCGGGAGGCGTGACGCCTCCCGCTTGCGGGCTCAGAGCTCGAGATACTCGGCGACGCCGTCGGGCAGCTCGCCGCCCTCCTCCTGCACCAGCCGGGCCCAGATCTTCGCGGCGGCGCGGGCGGGATGGCCCTCGGCCTCCATGGTCTCGATCCACTGGGTCCAGGTGTCGGCGGCCGCCTTGGCGATGTGGGCCTGCATCTCGGGCGACAGGTCCTCGACCTGCACGAACTCGGTGCCGGCGGCCGTGGCGGTCTCGCGCACCTCGTCGGTCTGACGCTCGATGAAGTCGGCGCAGTCGAGCGCGACCTGGCGGATGATCGCGGTCGAAGGCCTCCTGCTGCTCGGGGCTCAGGCGGTCCCAGGCGTCCTTGGAGATGGCGTGGTAGGATTCCCAGTGGCCCAGCGCCACGCCCTCGATGGCGTACTTGAGCAGCTCGGTGAAAGAGTAGGACTTCCAGTCGGCGACCGAGAAAAGGATGCCCTCGATGGTGCGGCGGGACAGCGCCTCGTAGGCCTGCGAGGCGGGCATGGTGACCGGGTTCACGCCCAGCCGCTCCAGCGTCATGGTCTGGAGGGCGGCTCCGGCGCGCATCGGCAGGCCCTGGAAGTCCGCCGGAGAGGTGATGCGCTTCTCCACCGTGTTGATGCCGTAGGCGCCCGTGGCGGCGAGGCCCCAGGCCACGATGCCTTTGTCCTCGACCTCGTATTCGTAGAAGGTCTTGCCGTCGGCCAGCTCATCCTCGCTGTCCAGCAGCTTCTGGAAGGCGCGGGTGATGGCGGGGCTGTCGGTGCCGTAGACCGGAAGCTGGGAGATGTCGGTCAGCGGGAATGCGCCGGGGTGATAGGGCGCGAGCAGCGGCGACACCACGTCCACCGTGCCGCCCTGGAGGGCGTCGAGGCCGCGGCCCACGCCCGTCAGCTCTCCGGCGTAGAAGCGGGTGAAGGTGATGTCGGTCTCCGCCTCCATCTTGTCCGCGAACGGGTCGAGGATCTGGCCCGTCCAGAAATGCACCTGCGGCAGGGCCGAGGAGATCATCAGGTTCTGGGCGGCGGCGGGGGCGGCGACGGCGGCCGCGAGCGCTGCGGCGGCGAGGCCGCGGGTCATGGTTCCGAGCATCTGGCGTTCTCTCCCTTGGCGCCTTTACGGCGGTGGCAGCCCGCGTTGGCGCGGGTCCGGTTGATTGTCAGGCCTGCTCGAAGTTCAGGCTGGCGCGGATCTCCCGCTTCATGATCTTGCCGTTGTGGTTGCGGGGCAGCGGCTTCGAGGTGATCGTGTAGGTCTCCGGCCGCTGGTAGTCCGCGAGATCCGCGGCGCAGCGGGCGGCGAGGGCGCCTTCCTCCACGTCGCCCACTACGACGGCATGGACCCGTTCGCCGAGCACGGGACAAGGCTTGGCCACCACCGCGGCCTCCACCACGCCCGGAACCGCCTGGAGCACGCTCTCCACCTGCGCGGTGAAGATCTTGTAGCCGCCGCGGTTGATCATGTCCTTCTTGCGGTCATGGACGTAGATGAACCCGTCCTCGTCGCGGGAGCCGATGTCGCCGGACTTCCAGAAGCCGGCCGCGAACTCCCGCGCCGTGGCCTCCGGGTTGTTCCAGTAGCCGGGCACGACCATCGGGCCGCGATGCCACAGCTCCCCATGCTCGCCGGGGGCGCATTCGCGGCCGTCCTCGTCCATCACCACGATCTCGGCGCCGGCGGAGGGCAGTCCCACGCTGAGCCGCCGCGCCGCGGTCTCGGCCGGCGGCATCATGGTGACCGGGGAGGTGGTTTCGGTGGCGCCGTAGCAGTTCATCAGCCCCAGCGTCGGAACCTTGGCCGCCAGCCGCTCGATGGTCGGCGCGGGCATCGGCGCGCCGCCGTAGCCGCCGATCTTCCAGGCCGACAGGTCATGCTTAGCCGGGTCGTCCTGATGCAGGCACAGGTTGTACATGGCCGGCACCATGCAGGAGAAGGTCATCCGCTCCCGCGCCGCCATCTGCAGGAACTTCGGGGCCTTGAACTCCCGCTCGATGATCAGCGCGCCCTGGGCGCGGACGGCGTTGTGGAGGCAAGCCACGAGGCCCGTGACATGCGACAGCGGGACCACGCAGGAGCCGCGATCGTCGGGGCCGAGGTCCATGAAGCGCGCGTAGGCGGTGGCGGAGTGAACCGTGCCGAGATGGGTCAGCACCGCGCCCTTGGGCGTGCCGGTGGTGCCGGAGGTGTAGAGGATGGCGGCCGGGTCCTCCTCCGCCGGCTCCGCGGCCGCGGGGGCGGAGGCCGGGTCCGCGCGCAGGGCCGAGATGGGCTCGAACCCGGCCGCCTCTCCGACGGAGAAGCGGGCGCGGATCTCGGACGTGTCCTCGGGCGGCGGCGCCGCGGCCGCGACGGCCGCGTCCGCCACCAGCGCCCGCGCGCCGGAATTCGTCAGCGCGTGGCGCAGCCCCGGCGTCTGGTCGCGGATCGAGAGCGGGACCAGCACCGCCCCGAGCCGCGCGATGGCGTAGGTCAGGATCGGGAACTCCAGCCCGTTGCCGAGCAGGAGGGCGACCCGGTCCCCCCGCCCCACCCCCCGCTCGGCGAGGCCGGCTGCATGGGCGCGGACCTCGGCGTCGAACTCGGCGTAGGTGAGGCGGCGGTCGTCGCAGACCAGCGCCTCGGCCCCGGGCCGGGCCGCGACGGCGGCGGCGAGCATCGCGTGGATATGGGGCGGCCGGTCGGGGAAGCAGGCGACCACCCGGCTCCCGTAGTGCAGCTCGCGTCTGAGCAAGGGCGTCATGGCGCCTCCTTCAATGCACGCGGACGTAGTGGCCGGTGCGTTTGCGGCCGCGGCCCAGCTCGTCGCGGGCGATGGTGCACCTCGTCCGGCCCGTCCACGAAGCGCAGCGCGCGGTCCCAGGTCAACAGGAAGCGGAGCGGCGTGACGCGCGTGATGCCGGCGGCGCCGAAGACCTGAACGGCCCGGTCCACCACCTGCGTGTGCAGCCGCAAGGCCACCGCCGTGATGGCCGAGACGACCACGCGCGCGGCGAGCAGATCCGGCGGATGCTCGCCGCGCGCGGCGGCCTGGCGGAACTCCTGGTTCGTCGGCAGGATGCGGGACTGCATGACGTCCTCCAGCCGGCCAATCATCGCTTGCGTCTTGGCGCTGTACTCGAAGTCCATGTTCTTCTCTCGAGTCAGGAACGTGTCATTCCGCGGCCTGCGTCGGCGACCAGCGGCGCGATAGGCTGGTCCAGGGGCAGGCGCGCCATCAGGTAGCCGCGCCTGAAGTCGACGATGTGCCTGCGGCACCAGTCGCGGGCGTCCTCCGCGCGTCCGCCGGCGATGGCGTCCACGATGCGGCCATGCGCCTCCAGCTGTCGGGCGGGCGCCTGAGGCAGGTGCGGCAGCAGCGCCTCCAACCCCGAATAGAGGAGCAGCCCCACCGGCTCCCGCGCGAGCTGAAGAGCGCGGTTGCCGCTCGCGGCGGCGACGAGCGCGTGGAACTCCTGATCGAGGTCGACGAGCTCGCCTCCGCTCTCCATCGCGGCGGCCATGCGGCGCTGATTGTCCCGCAGGCGCTCGATCCGCTCCTCGGTCGCGGACAGGGCCGCAAGCTCCGCGGCGAGCGGCTCCGTCGCCATCGCCGTCGTCCACAGCTCCTGGAACGTCACCTCCAGCATCCGCAGGGCGCGGCTCGTGCGGGTCGCGAGATCACGGGAACGCGGGACGCTGATCACCATCCTGCGCGGCGAGATGCGCCGGACAAGGCCCTCGCTCTCCAGCCTGCGGATCCCCTCGCGCACGGTGGAGCGGTTCACGCCGAACAGCGCCGCCATCTCCACCTCGCCGGGCAGCGCCTCGCCAGGCTGGAGACGGCCATCGAGGATCTGCGCCTCTATCTCGGCCGACACCTGCTGATAGGCGTGGCTCGCACGCAGCCTTCGCGCTTCCAGTGCCAACTCGGCGATCTCCTCCCCTGCGGGCTCGAGCGGCCCGTTATCGGCTTCTAACGTCCGTTTGTCGGACAGTGCGGAGGACGATGCGGAACGTCAAGCGCATCCCTGCCGACAGCCAGAGATTTCGGCGCGCGGTCCGCAACGGTCGCTGCGCCGGGGAGGGGTCGGAGGCGCCGTGGAGCGCGCGGCGCTGCGTCCGCCGCGCCAAGCCTCGTTTCAGGCGGCCGTCCCACCGTCTGCGAAGGACAGCTCGAACCTTATCCCATCCTCCAGCCGCGCTCCCTGCGCCTGCAGGTGGTGGTCGCGGAGGAAGCCGGAGGTCAGGCCCTGCAGCAGGTCGCCCCAGGCGGGAAGACAAGGGTCGGCCAGCGATCCCGCATCCGCCGCCAGCCGCCACCCCTGCTGGAGCGCCGAAATGCGCCCCGAAGCGGGGGCCGAGATCTCCAGCGCATCCCCCTGCCCCTCGATCAGCGCCGCGAGGAACCCCGCGAACGAGCCGCGTCGCCCCATCGCGGCGGCGAGATCGCGGCCCGTCTGCATGCCCACGATCCTGAACGCGAGCCGCAACAGCCCCTCCGCCTCCAGCGGCCCGAAGGTGTTGACCGCCTCCAGCATGCCGCTGCGGGCGTATTCCATGGCGTAGTTGCGATGCGCCCTAGCCAGCCGCTCCGCCGGCCACGCGTCGGAGGCGAGCACCGGCGCGTGGGCGGGATCGAACCGCGGGGCCTCCTCGTCCCGGGCGAAACGCAGCCGCTCATGCGGCTCCAGGCTGCGCCCGTAGTCGAGATAGTAGCCCTCCAGTCCATCCTGGGCGTCCACTCCCTGCTTGGTGCAGACGAAACCGAGGGACGGCCGGCCCAGCATGACCCCGTTGTTGGCGTGCCAGCCCCACAGGACCGCCTCCGACACCTTGCGCGGGATCGCGCACATGACCACCCCCTTCCACATCCACCGCGGCGGCGCGTAGCGGATCCAGGCCTTGCCCTGATGCTCGGGCATGAACTCGACATTCACGCCGCCGATCTGGTTGGAAAGGTAGTGATACTTCGCCGCCGCCACCGCCGGCGGGTCCTGGTCGAGACCCAGCTTTACGAGGCCGGGGAGGAAGCGTTCGCGCTGCTGGCGGCGGAACACGTTGAAGGTGAACTCGGCGCCTGCGGCTTCGCCCTTCCGGGAAAGGATCGTCAGCAGCAGGCCCAGGAACATGTCGTGGTGGAGGTCGGCCACCGCCCGCCAGATGCGCTCCGCCTCTTTGGTCTCCACGCCCATTCGGTCGCTCCCTCGCAGGCCGCGCCCACTGGCGCTTGATGTCCGCAACCCTCGTTTCCTACCGGACGCAGGCCCGGTCAACACTGACTGCGAAACGCGGGGCCGTGGCCGAAATCGCATCGGAGGCGGCGTCTGCCGGCACGCGGCTGGCCCGGCTGCTCGACGCCGCCGTGGACGTCCTGATCGCGCTCGGCACCGTACGGACGACGACGCTGGAGGTGCAGAAGCGGCCCGGCGTCAGCCGCGCCACTTGCCGCCCTCATGTTCGCGACCGTGGCCCGGCTGGTCAAGATGAACGGCCAGGCGATCCGGCAGGACGCAGCGGCGAACGCAGGGGGCCTGGACCCGCTCGCACGCGGGACCCGCACCATGTCGGCGACCTTTCATCATCCCTCGCTGGTGGCGAAGCTGGATCTGCGGGCGGCGCACGGACGACTGGGCTGCCCACCGCCCTCAGGTGCACCGAGAAGATGGCGGAACCGGAGAGCGAGCGGGTGATGGGGGAGTTCTTCCCTTCGCTCGTCGACCGACCGGGGCTGGAGCAGGTCGTGGCGCTGATCCTCGAGTTCATGAGGGGGCTCCCCGTCTCGTCGATCCTGGAAACCCGCTGCGGCGGGAGATGCTGGTCGAGGACTGCTTGGAGGCCGCCGGCACGATGCCCGGCGACGCCGGAGAGGGCCCCCGGGAACCTCGCCGGGAAGTCGCTTCCTCAGGCGGGCTTTCGGGTTCGTGCGGCACGGCCCGTCAGGCGGGCGCCAGGCTCGGCAGCAGGAGCATCGCCACGGGCAGCACCGCGAAGGCGAGGACGGTCTGGACCGCGATGATGCCCGCCATCAGCGGCGCGTCTCCTCCCAGCTGACGCGCAAGGACAATGGCCGAGGAGGCCGTGGGCAAAGTCTGGAACAGGAGCGCGACCGCCAGCGCCGGGCCGTGCAGCCCCGTCGCCGCCGCGACCGCCAGAGTGGCCATCGGCATCCCCACGAACTTCATGGCCGAAGCCGACAGGACCGGAGCGATCCAGCTTCGCGCCGAGCGGAAGTCGAGCGCGGCGCCGACGCAGAGCAGCCCCAGCGGAAGAGCCGCGGCCCCGAGCGCCTTCAGCGTCGCCGCGATCCCTGCGGGAAGCGAGAGGCCCGCCCCCTGCGCCAGCGCCCCGCCGAGGGATGCGAGCAGCAGCGGATTGGTCGCCAGCCGCCCGAGCATCCCGGCGGGAGAGGTCCGCGCCGACCCGTGCCGCGTCAGCACCATCACGCACAGCGCGTTCACTGTCGGCACCACCGCGGCGATGCAGATGGCGGCGAGCGCGACACCTTCGGCCCCGAAGAGGCCGGACGCCAGCGGGATGCCCACGTAGGTGTTGAACCGCACGCTTCCCTGGAAGATCGACGTGAAGGCCGGACCGTCCACGCGGCACGCCGGGCGAAGCAGCACCACCGCGAGGCCGACGGCGCAGGTGGCCAGCACCAGCGTCAGGACCAGCAGCTCCACCGGTAGGCGCCCCAGCCTTGCCGTCGCCATGCCGTGAAACAGGAGGCTCGGCAGCAGCACGGTGTAGCCCAGTCGCTCGGCCTGAGGCCAGAATCCCGCTCCCGGCAGGCCGCGACTTCGCAGGACGGCCCCGAGCGCGATCAGCAGCATGATGGGCAGGAGGGCTGTAAAGATGGCGCCGGTCATCGTCTGGGCCCTCGGCAGCGGAAGGCGCGGCGGCCGGAGCCGCGGCGCCCGAACGGAATTCTCAGGAGGCTCCTGTTCTCGGCCCTGCGGCCGATCCTGTCGATCCCTCAGACTAGGCTTCGGCTTTGTCCAGGCAGCGCAATTGACCGTCAACCCTGACTGCCCGCGTCGGCGGTGCGAGGGATGGCGGAGAAAGCGCCGCCTTCAGCGGCCACCGGGGCATGAAACGGAACGTCATTCGAGCGTGGCGCGGGGGCGGCGCGCGCAGCATCGGAATAGACGCTGCATCACAGTACCGGGCGGCCGCCCCCGCTCCCCATGATCGAGGGCGGCTGCGCCGGCAATCGACCGCTCGGGCCGCACGCCCCAGACGCGCGCCCATTCCGGCCGTCTTCAGACCCGCCTTCGCCCGTTCGGGCGGGCGCAGGCGGATCCTTTCCGGGCTGCGAGGGGGGTCGCCCCAGCCCCGACTGTCTTCCCCACAGGGGAAGCGGCGTCCTCGCGGTCCGGGCATCCCGTTGGAAGATCAACGGAGTGCAGGAACTCTCTTGCTGATTCGGCGTGACTGGCGCGTGATTTTCGCGGTCACGCTGCGCTCAGCGCCTCACGAAGCAGCTCCCGGTCCGCATTGCCGCCCGTGGCGATCGCGATGACCGCGTCTCCCTCGAAGCGGGGTGGCTGGAACAGGGCGGCGGCCAGCGCCACCGCGCCTCCCGGCTCAAGAACAAGCTTAAGCCTTTCAGCAGCTTGAGCCATCGCCCTCAGCGCGTCCGCGTCCGTGACCACGAGGCCAAGCCCGGCGAGAGGGGCAAGAAGCGGAAACGTGATCTCGCCCGGCATGGGCGTGACGATGGCGTCGCAGATCGTTTTCCGATCGCCGGGCGCCGGAATTCGGACGCCTTGCTCGAGCGAAGTCTTCCAGTCGTCCCAACCCTCTGGCTCGGCGGTGCGGACCCGGAGGCCCGGTGATTCCGCCTCAAGCGCGAGCGCGATGCCGGACGCGAGGCCGCCGCCGCCCGCGCAGACGACGACGTCGGCCCGGGTCACGCCCGCCTCCTTCGCCTGGGCGGCGAGTTCGAGCCCGCAAGTCCCCTGACCGGCGATCACCATCGGGTCGTCATAGGGTCTGATCAGGGTCAGCCCCCGCTCCTCCGCGAGCCTGGCGCCGATCTCCTCGCGGTTCTCTCGGCGCCGGTCGTAGGTGATGACCTCGGCCCCCAGCGCCGCTGTGTTTTCGAGCTTCAGGCGCGGGGCGTCGGCAGGCATCAGGATGGCCGCCGGCGCGCCGTGCAGCTTCGCCGCGTAGGCGACCCCCTGCGCGTGGTTTCCGGACGAGAACGCGAAGACGCCTCGCTTGAGGACGTCAGGGGCGAGCGCGGAGACCGCCGACCATGCCCCCCGGAACTTGAAGGATCCGGTGTGCTGGAGGCACTCGGCCTTCACCAGCACCCGGCGGCCCGCCAACTCGTTCAGGAAAGGCAACTCAAGCAGCGGCGTGCGGCGGACGACCGGCGCGAGGCGTTCGGCGGCCGCGCGGATGGCAGCGATATCGGTCATTGGGTGGTCCTTCGAGGCTCACCAGGAGGCGGCGAGTTCAGGGATCATGCGCAGGTCGCCGGCGGTCTTCTGCGGAGTCCAGGGAAGCCGGTCCGGCGGATCGCCCGCCCGGTTCACCCAGACGGTTCGGAAGCCATAGCCCGCGGCGGCGGCGGCGTCCCAGCCGTTGGACGACACGAACAGCACCTCGCGCGGGGTGCGGCCGAAGCGATGGCCGACGAGGTCGTAGACGCGCCGGGCAGGCTTGAACACGCCGACGGATTCCACCGAGAGCACTTCGTCCAGCAGATCCTGGATGTTCGCGCTGCGCACCGCGCCCGAGAGCATGGCGGGCGAGCCGTTGGAGAGGATCGCCGTCTCGTGGCCCGCCGCCTTCAACTCGGCGAGCATCGCGGGAACTTCGGGATAGGCCTCGAGCTCGAAATACAGGTCCATCAGGGCCTGCCGCTCATCGGGCGCGACGCCGCCCACCGCCTCGATGGCGTAGTCGAGACCGTCGGCGGTCACCTGCCAGAAATCGGCATGGACGCCGGCCGTCGCGCGCAGCCATGTGTACTGGAGCTGCTTCTGGCGCCAAAGCTCCGCGAGGCGGGGCCATTTGTCCCTGAACGTCTCTCGCCCCGGCTGCTGCGACAGGCGGCGCGCCGCGGCCGCCACGTCGAACAGCGTTCCGTAGGCGTCGAAGACGCAGGTCGTGATGGGCATCGACGCCTCCCCCGCCGCGAAGCGCGGCGGCGCGGAGCATCGCCTCGGTAGGCGGCGATGGCAAGGATCACCCCGCGGGGCGGAGGATGCTTGCGGACAGCGCCGCCTCGCCATGACGGAGAAGCCGCTGCCCGACAGCATGAGCCGAGACGCGGTCGAGACACTGGCAGCAGTTCTCAAGCGCCTCCGCCTGGCGGGCGAGATCGGTGAGGCCGATGCGCGGGGCGATGGCGGCGAGTTCGCGAGCCGCACGGCCCACGCGCGTCCAGTTCTCGGCGTCCAGCGCCACCTCTATGGCGACGAGGCGGTCGGTCGCCTCCAGCAGCCCGTCGTCGATGATCTCGGCGCACTCGTCGGGCCCGAGCGCGGCCTCCAGCGCCCTCAGCGCATCCACGTCGAGAATCGATTCGCCCACCACCGGCGACAGCTTCGTCACGGCGCCCATCATCCGCCCTCCCATCCCGCAGGCCGGAGCCCGCCTTCCACCACCGCTGAGGAAGATGGCCCGAGTCGCGTGAAGGGTACGTTTCGTGAACGGGTTAACGGAGCGCCGAGGCCGGACGGATCTCTCCGGCGCGGATGCCGCGGCGGTTGATGAGCGGCGGATTGAGCCGAAGCGCCACCTCCGGATGGGCGGGATCGGCAACCCCCAGCCCCACCAGGATGGCCGCCATGGCGCATTCCGAGGCCCGTGTGGCGCCGTCGTCGATCTTCAGCGCCACGCCCAGCCCCTTGCCGGGCAGGATCGCGACGAACACGCCCTCGGCCCCCGTCTTGATGGCCGCCGCGCCGTCGAGGGCGCGCATGAGGCCGGTGCAGGCGCGCCCCTCCCCGGCCACGAGGTCGGGGTGGGCGATCATCGCCCGGGTCAGGCGGCGCGCGGCATCGGCGCGCACTGGCGACATCCCCTCCGGCCGGGCCATGCGCGCGGCGGCGGTCGCCAGACCGCGCAGCGTCGAGGCGAAGTTCGGGGCGGAGCAGCCGTCGATGACGTGGCCGAGGTCCTCGTCCCCCGTCATCTCGTGGAAGGCGTGGCGGACCGCGTTCTGCACGGGATGATCCGGCTCGACATAGTCGGGGTCGATGGCGCCGCGGCCGCCGTGGAGATGCTTCGACAGGGTCAGGAAGCCGGAGTGCTTGCCCGAGCAGTTGTTGTGCGTCTGGTCCGGCGCGTGATGGCTGCACAGGAGGCGCGCATGCTCCGGCGGATCGTCCGGCATCTGCGGCCCGCAGCGCAGGTCGGCTTCCGACATGCCCAGTTCGGCCAGCCAACGGCGAACGCGCGCTGTATGGATCTCGGCCCCGTTATGGGAAGCGCAGGCGAGGGCGAGATGCTCCTCGGTCAGGCCGGCGGCGTCGGCGGCGCCGGATTCCACCAGCGGCAGCGCCTGGAGCATCTTGCAGGCCGAGCGCGGGAGGATGGTTCGCGACGGATCGCCCCAGGCGCGGACGACCTCTCCCGACGGGGTGCAGATGGCGGCAATTCCGCGATGGACGGATTCGAGAATGTCGCCGCGATGGATCTCGACGAGGGTTTCGGAGGTCATTCCTGCAGCTCCTGAAAGAAATCGTCGCCCAGCGCCGTGCGCAGGCGGGCGAAGGCGAGGCGAAGGCGCGACTTCACGGTCCCGAGCGGAATGCCCTCCGCCTCGGCGATCTCCGCCTGGGTGAGACCGGCGAAGAAGGCGAGGCGGACGACGCGGCGCTGCTCCTCCGAGAGGGCGGCGAGCGACGCCCGGATCCGGCGGTCGCGGTCCGCGATCGCGGCGGCGGCGGACGGGTCCTGCGGCGGATCCGGCTGGAACAGCGGGTCGTCGGGGTCCGGCGCCGGCCGGCCGCCCTTGCGGAAGAAGTCGATCCGCCGGTTCCGGGCGATGGCGTAGATCCAGGTGGCGACCGAAGCCTTCGCCGGGTCGTACTGCGCGGCGCGCCGCCACACCGAAACCATGACGTCCTGCGTCGCCTCGTCCGCCATGTCGGGCGGCGCGCCGCCTTTCACGAGGAAGGCCTTGATGCGCCCGGCATAGCGGCTGAACAGCTCCGCGAACGCGGTCCGGTCCGCGGCCTCCGCCACGCGGGCGAGGAGGGCGGCGTCCTCCTCGCAGGAGAGGTCGGCGGTCGGGTCGTCGGGCATGCGCGCTGGAGGGTCCGTCGCTGAGGCTTGTCCGGCGGCCGCGCCCCCTCCGGCGCAGGAGGCCGGAACGGGGCAGGGAGCCTTGGTGGCGAGTCGGGCGGGCGCGGGCTGGCGCCGCGACCCGATTTGCGTCTAGATTACGCGCCATCGCGCCGACATGAAAGACGCGGCGGCGCGACGCGGCGCGGCCCGGGGGCCGCCCCGGACTCCGGGAACCGGAGCCGGGACGGTCCGGGCCTGCGGCGGGAGCAGGACGGTACGGCGATACAGGCAAATCGAGGCGAGTATGACAGCTGAGGCGATGCGCGGCGCGCCGCGCCGGACGGCGTTGGCTTTGGCGGCGGTCCTGACCGCCGCGGGGATGGCGGCGGCTCCGGCGACGGCGCAGCAGACCACCAACCGGGTGGAGGCCTTCCGCGACTGGTCGGTCTTCACGGCCGATGCGAACGGACCCGTGTGCTGGGTGGTGACGCAGCCGCAGAGCTCGGTCGCCAAGCGCGCCGGCAAGCCGGTGCAGGTGCGCCGCGGCGACATCTATCTGACGGTCGCGGTGCGCCCCCAGCAAGGCGTGAAGAACGAGATCGCCATGGTGGCGGGCTATCCCTTCAAGGACGGCTCCACGGTGAAGGCGGAGATCGGGTCCGACAGCTTCGACATGTTCACCGAAGGCGAGCATGCCTGGACCTACCCCAACGACGACGTGCAGATCATCGAGAAGCTGAAGGCCGGGACCACCGCGACGTTCACGGGCGAAAGCTCGCGCGGGACGACGACGATCGACCGGTTCTCGCTGCTCGGCTTCACGGATGCGCTTAACGCGGCCCAATCGCGCTGCAAGTGAGGCGTTCGCCCGCGCGCCCCTTGGAAGAGGGGGGCGCCCGATGCTATATCGTCTGCTGACGCGCCCCCTGGCCCGACCGGGGGGCGCTGGCGTTTGAGGGCTGCGCCCTCGCGCCCCGAACGTCCGGAGCCGGAGGCCCGAGCCATGACCCTGACCGCGCCGCTTCATCCAGAGACGCAGGGCTTCACTCCCCGCGCCGTCGTGCAGGGGAAGCGACCGCTGGTGGGCCTGACCCGTCCGGCGCTGGCCGAGGCGCTGGCGGAGGCCGGCACGCCGGAAGGCCAGGCGAAGATGCGCGCCTCGCAGCTCTGGCAGTGGGTGTATGCCCGCGGGGCCACCGATTTCACGGAGATGACGAGCCTTTCCAAGGCCTATCGCGCGCAGCTGGCGGAGCATTTCCGGCTCGACCGGCCGGAGATCGTGACGCGGCAGCTCTCGCAGGACGGGACGCGCAAGTACCTGCTGCGGCTGGCGGGGGGCCACGAGGTCGAGGCCGTGTACATCCCGGAGGAGGATCGCGGGACGCTGTGCGTCTCGTCGCAGGTGGGATGCACGCTGACCTGCACCTTCTGCCATACCGGCACGCAGAAGCTGGTGCGCAACCTGACCGCCGAGGAGATCGTGGCCCAGATCCTGGTCTGCCGGGACGATCTTGGGGAGTGGCCGCGAGCCGGCGAGCGCCCGCCGGAGCGGCGGATGCTGTCCAACATCGTGCTGATGGGCATGGGCGAGCCGCTTTACAATTTCGAGAACGTCCGCGACGCGATGAAGATCGCCATGGACAACGAGGGGCTGTCGCTGTCGCGGCGGCGGATCACGCTGAGCACCTCGGGCGTCGTGCCGCAGATGCTGCGGGCCGGCGAGGAGATCGGGTCGCTGCTCGCGATTTCGCTGCACGCGGTGCGGGACGAGCTGCGCGACGTGCTGGTGCCGATCAACCGGAAGTGGAACATTGCGGCGCTGCTTAAGGCCTGCCGGGACTACCCGCGCCTGTCGAACGCCGAGCGGATCACCTTCGAGTATGTGATGCTCAAGGACGTCAACGACTCGAACGCCGACGCCAAGCGGCTGGTGCAGCTGATCGCGGGCATTCCGGCCAAGATCAACCTGATCCCGTTCAATCCGTGGCCGGGCTCTCCCTACGAGCGGTCGGAATGGGATCGGATCGAGGCCTTCGCCGAGATCGTGAACAGGGCGGGCTACGCGAGCCCGGTGCGCACCCCGCGCGGGCAGGACATCATGGCCGCCTGCGGGCAGTTGAAGTCCGCCACCGAGCGGGGCCGCCAGCGCGCCTCGGAAATCGCCGCCCAGACCGCCGGCTGAGGCCGTGGAGCGGCAGGTGACCCCGGAGACCTTCGGGCTCCGGCCCGACGTGGCGCTGTGGTCGGACGAGAAAGCCGCGCTGACCGCCCTGATCGTGGCGGCGCTTCTGGCGCTCCGCTGGGCGCTGATCCGCATGATCCGCCGCCGCAGCGGCGACGGCGAGATGTCCGAGGGCCAGCACCGGGCGCTCGCCTGGGTCCGCAACGGCGGGCTGCTGGTCGTGTTCGGCGTGATCTTCGCGCTCTGGCTGCCGGAGATCGAGGCCTTCGCGCTTTCGATCACGGCCTTCGTCGTGGCGGTGGTGATCGCGACGAAGGAGCTGATCATGTGCCTTGCGGGCGCGGCGCTTCGGACCACATCGGGCGCGTTCCGGTCCGGCGACTGGATCGAGGTGCAGGGCCGGTCGGGCGAGGTCGCGGACCAGACTCTGCTGTCCACCACCCTGTGGGAGTTCGACGAGACCCGGCAGGAATACACGGGCCGGCAGGTGACGCTGCCCAACAGCGTGTTCCTCGCGGCGCCGGTGGTGAACCACGGCTTCCGCCGCCGCTTCGTGTTCCACGAGTTCACCATCTTCTCGGAGCCGATCCCCACCGTCGAGGCCGCCCGCGACGCGATCCAGGCGGGGCTGGAGGCGGCCGCGACCGATTTCGCGCCGATCGCCGCCCGTTACGCCGCGACGGTGGAGAAGCGGTCCGGCATCCGCCTGCCTCCCGGCGCGCCGCGGGTGCGGGTCTGGACCACCGAGTTCGCCAAGCTCGCCTTCGAGGCGACCGTCTTCTGCCCCCGGGAGCGAGCGCTGGAGATGGAAACCGCGGGCCAGACGGCGTTTCAGGAATGGGTCGCGCGCCAGGACTGGCGCTTCGCGGGGACCGTCCCGAAGGGCTGAGGGCTTGCGGGGGCGCGGCCCTTGCGCGACACAAGGGTCCCCAACGACAGGAGGAAGCCCATGGCCCTGCCCGAGACGATGCGCGTGGTCGAGATCAGCGAGCCCGGCGGCCCCGAGGTGCTGAAGATCGCCGAGCGCGCGGTCCCGAAGCCCGGCGCGGGCGAGATCCTCATCAAGGTCGCCGCGGCGGGCGTGAACCGGCCGGACGCCATGCAGCGCGCTGGAAACTATCCCGTGCCGCCGGGCGCCTCGGACCTTCCGGGGCTTGAGGCGGCGGGGACGGTCGCGGCCGTCGGGCCGGCGGTCTCGCGCTGGAAGGAAGGCGATCAGGTCTGCGCGCTGCTGCCGGGCGGGGGATACGCCGAATACGTGCTCACCCCCGCCGAACACGCCCTGCCCGTTCCTTCGAAGCTGTCGATGGAACAGGCCGCCTGCCTGCCGGAGACGTTCTTCACCGTCTGGATCAACGTCTTCGACCGCGTCGGCCTCAAGGGCGGCGAGACGCTGCTGGTCCATGGCGGCTCCTCCGGCATCGGCTCCACCGCCATCCAGCTCGCGGAGGCCATGGGCTGCCGCGTGTTCACCACGGTCGGGAGCCGGGAGAAGGCGGAGTTCTGCCTCGCCCTCGGGGCCGAGCGGGCGATAAACTACCGTGACGAGGACTTCGTGGAGGTGGTGAAGGAGCTGACCGAAGGACGCGGCGCGGACGTCATTCTCGACATGGTCGGCGGCGACTACATCCCCCGCAACATCGCGGCGCTGGCCGAGGACGGGCGGCTGAGCATCATCGCCTTCCTTCAGGGCCCGAAGGCCGAGGCCAATTTCGGCCCGGTCCTGCGCAAGCGGCTGACCATCACCGGCTCGACCCTCCGCCCTCGCTCGGTCGCCTTCAAGGCGGAGATGGCCCGCGCGCTGGAGGAGCAGGTCTGGCCGCTGCTGGAATCCGGCCGCGTGGCGCCGAAGATCCACGCCAGCTTCCCGCTGGAGAAGGCGTCGGACGCCCACGCGCTGATGGAAAGCTCGGCGCATATGGGCAAGATCGTCCTGACCCTGTGAGGGATCAGCGGTCGCGGTGAAGCGCGGCGATCGCGTCCCGCAGGAGGTCGGCCACGTCGACGCGATCGAGTGCGCTGGCCTCCCGCTCCGCCCAGATGAGGACACGCGTGAGGGCGAGTCGCTGGCGCGGAGCGTCCCCTGCGCCGTCGACCGACTGCACGTCGTTCCGGGAGGTGCGTTTCTGAGCCTTCGGCAAGGCCTGATCCTTCGGTGTGGAGTTCAACCCCGTGAGCAGGCTTCCACAATTGCGGTTGTCCCGCAACGCCCGACTCGCCGTCCGGCAGATCGCCCGGCGTGGCGGGTTCCTCTTTCATCCGCGCGCCAAACCGACTATACGGCGCGCTTGACTCCCCTCGCATCGCGAAAGTCGGCCGCCGGGACCTCTCCCGGATGCGGCCAGGGTTTTCGGACCGGGGGCCTCGTTTTGCCGGGAGACGAACGATGAGCGATTCGCTGCCTTTGATGCCCAAGGCCACCGCCGTCTGGCTGGTGGACAACACCACCCTGACCTTCACCCAGGTCGCCGCCTTCTGCGGACTGCACGAGCTGGAGGTGAACGGCATCGCCGACGGCGAGGTCGCGCAGGGCATGAAGGGCTTCGATCCGGTCGCCAACAACCAGCTCGACCAGAGGGAGATCGATCGCTGCGAGAAGGACCCGACTGCGCGACTGAAGCTGAAGCGGACGCAGTCCATGGAGGGCGAGGCCCGCCGCAAGGGCCCGCGCTACACCCCCCTGAGCAAGCGGCAGGAGCGGCCGGCGGCCATCGCCTGGCTGGTGCGCTACCACCCCGAGCTGTCGGACGGCCAGATCTCCAAGCTCGTGGGCACCACCAAGCCGACGATCCAGTCGATCCGCAACCGCACGCACTGGAACTCCCAGAACATTCAGCCGGTGGACCCGGTGGCGGTCGGCCTCTGCGCGCAGGGCGAACTTGACGACGCGGTGCGCAAGGCCGCCGAGCGCAAGCGGCGCGAACGCGAGGAGGTTATGAGCCACGAGGAGCGGATGAGCCTGCTTTCGACCGACGAAAGCCTCGCCGCCCGGCCGGAGCCGCGGATGCCGTCCAACGTCTCGGGCCTGGAGAATTTCAGCCTGATCGAGACCGAGGAGGACGAGGATCCGCGCAGCGGCGACTCGATGAACCCGGACGACCTCTTCAACCTGCCCGGCGGCTCGGACGACGACGATGAGGACGACCAGCCGCGCTGACCGCGGAGGCGGACCTCAGCGCAGGTCCGCCCATACCAGCCGATGGTCCGAGCTGGCGGGGAGGCGCCCGCCCTCGACCAGCGGCGCGAGAGGATCATCCGGCGCGGGCCAGAACACGCCGTCGCCGGTCACTTCCCAGTCCCTCGACGGCAGGACGTAGTCCACGCGCAGGTTCCCCGGGCCGCCCTCGTCGCGCCAGTCGGCGGTGTCTAGGGACGGATCGCCCGTGTGGCTGTCGTTGGCGCCGCCCTGCGTCGCGGCCGCCGCGGCGCCCGGGCTTGCCGGCCGCGGGTCCTGGATCCGGGGATGCGACAGCAGACCCAGGAGTGCGCCGCGGCGGGCGTCCCCGTCCTGCGGGTCGGCGTTGAGATCGCCGAGGACGACGAAGCCCGCGCCGGGCGTCAGCGCGCCTGCCCTGCCCCCGTCGTCGGTCATCCAGCCCTCTCCCGACACGTAGTCCAGCCAGAACCGGACTTCGTCATGGTTGCGGCGGCCGTTCCGGTCCTCCGGCCCGTCGAAGACCGGCGGCGTCGGGTGGCTCGCCAGCAGGTGCAGCTCCCTCCCGTCCGGGAGCCTCACCGGCACGTCCCAGTGCGACTTGGAGGACAGGCGCAGCACCTCCGGCGCCTCGGGCGGGAGCGCCTCCGTCGGCAGCATGGAAGCGGGCATCTCCCGCCAGAGGAGCGTCTGGAAAGTCCGCACCTCCTCCTCCAGGATGGGCATGCGGGAGAGCACGGCCATCCCGTACTGTCCGGGAAACTGGCCCCAGCCCTGTGCATCCGGCGGCCCGGCGGCGCGGCCGTCTCCGTCGAGGTCGAGGCCCGTCGGAACCCCGGTGTTGACCGGCGCGGCCCAGATGTGGGGATAGTCGAGGCCCCGCGCCCCCTCCGGCCCCGGTTGCCGCAGCAGGTCGGCCAGCGCGCGCAGCGCCAGGCCCTCGGGATCGCGGTCCAGTTCCTGCACCAGCAGCACGTCGGGACGCACGGCGCGGATGATGCGGGCCACCGCCTGCGCCTGGTCCCGGCCCTCGGCGATGGCCTTCCAGGCGAGGCCGGCGCCCTGCCGCGAGAGAGACGTGTTGAACGTCGCCACGCGCACCGAACCGGTAGCGGGCGGCGGGGGCCCCCCTTCCTGCGCGCGGGCGGCCGCGGTCGTCGCGAGCAGGGCCGCAAGCAGCAGCCGCGCGATCACGCCGTCTCTCCGCGTCGCGCCAGGCGGGCGATGCGGAGGATCGCGACCCCACGCAGGAGAAGCGCCCCCGGCGCCGCCGCCCAGAGGGTGGCGCACCAGGCGATGACCAGGGGCGACAGCAGCGCCCGAGGCTCCAGCATCCCCGCAACGAGCCGGCCGAGCACCAGCAGGGCGAAAAGAAGCGCGGCGGCGGTTATGATGATCTGCCATCCGAGCCATCGCAACCGCACGGCCAGATCTCTCCTCCCAAGCGGACCGGAGGGCTGCTCCAGCGTCGGGAAATTGGTGGCGAGGTTGAAGCGCTGCGGGTCTGCGGGCCAGCGGCCGGACAGGAGCCATCCGGCGAAGGCGGCTGCGCAGAGGGCGGATGCCGCCAAAGCCGTGGCCGCCGCCCGCTGCAGCTCGGGATCGGGACCGGGCGCGGAGGACCGGGTGAAGCTGTCCGCGGCGAGGCGGGCGGGGCTGTACGGAAAATCCAGCATCGAGGCGAGAAGGTCGAAGGGAAAGATCCCCTCTCGTGTCGCAAGGCAGGCGGTGACCGACAGCACCACCACCACCACCAGCATGAACCGAAGGCGGTTGACCGGCGGCGCGAAGCGGAAATCCACCATCGAGGGCATCCGGCCCGCATATTCGATGAGGACGCCGAGCGCCGCCGCCGCCGCCAGCATCAACGATGCGATCTTTCCATCGTCCTGCGACGGGAGGAAGAACGCCGGCACGGCGAGGACGGCCGCGACCGCCAGCGCACGGCAGGCGGCGCCGCGACGCCGCGCCGTTCTGGAGCGGGGGCGGCGCAGAGCGGCGCCCTTCCCGCCCTCGGGAGCGCCGCCCCGGATCAGCCGGCCGCCGCGAGCCAGGGCCGCTCGACGTTCGCGCGCGCCTCGTAGTCGCCGATCGCGTCGACTTTCTCCAGCGTCAGCCCAATGTCGTCGAGGCCGTTGATGAGGCAGTGCTTGCGGAACTGGTCCACCTGGAACGCGATCTCGCCGCCGTCCGGCCCCTTGATGACCTGGTTCTCCAGATCGACGGTCAGGACCGCGTTGGCCCCGCGCGAGGCGTCGTCCATCAGCTTGTCCACGTCCTCCTGCGGCAGGACGATGGGCAGGATGCCGTTCTTGAAGCAGTTGTTGAAGAAGATGTCGGCGAAGCTGGGGGCGATGACGCAGCGGATGCCGAAATCCAGAAGCGCCCAGGGCGCATGCTCGCGCGAGGAGCCGCAGCCGAAATTCTCCCCGGCCACCAGGATCTGGGCGTTTCGGTAAGCGGGCTGGTTCAGCATGAAGTCCGGGTTCTCCGACCCGTCGTCGCGGTAGCGCATCTCGTCGAACAGGTTCTTGCCGAGACCGGAGCGCTTGATCGTCTTCAGGAACTGCTTGGGGATGATCATGTCGGTGTCGACGTTGATCTGCGGCAGGGGGGCGGCCACGCCGTCCAGCTTCGTGAACTTTTCCATGATGCAGCTCCTGTGCGGATGGTTTCCGGGTAGCGCAGGCCGGGGCCGGTGGCAAGCGAGTCAACCCAGCAGCAGCGGCCAGAGCAGCCCCGGCGCCGCCTCCGCGGTGAGCGCGAGCAGGATCAGGGCGCGCGCGGGCCAGCCTTGGAAGCGGCGCAGGAGCAGGATGGCGAGCAGCACGCAGACGCCGATTTCCAGCATCGCCACCGTCCGCCCGTGCGCCGCCGGATCCCAGTAGCTGACGGGACTGTGGAACACCCACCCGCTGAGCGGCCAGAAATGCGGGCGCGCGTCGGAGCCGTGGAGCGGCAGGTCGAAGGCCAGGTGCAGCAGCCCGACGCCGCCGAACACCGCCAGCGCCATCCACCGCCGCCAGAGCGCGACCGCGGTCAGCAGCGCCCAGAGAGGAATGGAGTTGTCCACCCGGAACACGCCGGTCCAGAGGGGCGAGAGATAATCCTCCCCGAAGATCCGGTGCAGGTCCCGCCCCTGCACGAAGCGCGCCCAGCCCACCAGCAGGAACAGCCCGAGGTCGGGCGCGAGGCCGCCCAGCGCCGCTGCCCAGTTGCGCCTGCGCCCCCCGGCCCCGTCGGCGGGGCGGGCGAAGGCGGCGGCGGCGAAGATCAGGTGCGCGGGCGTGTTCACCCGCGATGCATCCGCCGGATCCCGCCCTCGCACAACCGGAACATGGTTAAAATGCTAGGCGGCGACCGGCGGCGCCCCCCGCCCGTGCGGCGCCGAGAAGTCCAGGTCCGGGCCTACGGGAACGATGCGGTGGGGGTTTATGCTCTCGTGGCTGTAGTGGTAATGGCGCTTGATGTGCGCGAAATCCACAGTCTCGGCGACGCCGTCGACCTGATAGAGGTCCCGCGTGTAGCCCCAGAGGTTTGGATAGTCGCAGAGCCTGCGGATATTGCACTTGAAGTGCCCGAAATAGACCGGGTCGAAGCGCACCAGCGTGGTGAACAGCCGCCAGTCGGCCTCGGTCAGCTTGTTCCCCATCAGGTAGCGGCGCGAGGCGAGGCGCGTCTCCAGCCAGTCCAGGGTCTCGAACAGGGGCAGCACCGCGTCCTCATAGGCCTGCTGCGCGGTCGCGAAGCCGGACTTGTAGACCCCGTTGTTAAGCGTGTCGTAGATTCGCTCGTTCACCGGCTCGATCGCAAGGCGAAGCTGCGCGGGCCAGTAGTCGTCGGTATTGCCGGTGATCCCGTCGAAGGCCGTGTTGAACATGCGGATGATCTCCGCGCTCTCGTTCGACACGATGGTCCCGCGTTCCTTGTCCCAGAGGACCGGCACCGTCACGCGGCCCGAGCACTTCGGGTCCGCCTCCAGATAAACGTCGCGCAGGAAGGGCTTGCCCATCAGCGTGTCGCTCGTGGCGCCGGGGAAATCGTCCTGGAAGGTCCAGCCGTCCGACAGCATGTCCGGATGCACGACCGAGACGTCGATATGCGGCTCCAGCTTCTTGAGCTTGCGGAAGATCAGCGTCCGGTGCGCCCACGGGCAGGCGAGCGCGACGTAGAGATGGTAGCGCCCGCTCTCGGCCTTGAACCCGCCCTCGCCCGAAGGCCCGGGCGAGCCATCCTGCGTCACCCAGTCGCGGAACGCGGAGGTGGAACGCACGAACTTGCCCCCCGTCTTGGCCGTATCGTATCCCTGATCGTGCCAGACGCCGTCGACGAGCAGGCCCATGTCCGCGTCTCCCTTCGCTGTGTCGGTCAGGTCCGCAGGTAGGGCCGCGCGACGGCGGCGCTACCCGTGGGCCGGAGAATGGATCGTCGCCGGGTCGGAGACGACGGAGACGCGCCCCTGCGCCGCCCGCGCCGGCCCCGCCAGCTTGCGGACGAGATCGTAGTCCGGATCCGCGAAGGCGACGATGCGGGCGAGCCGCAGCTCTGCCCGGATCCCGGCTGTCGCCGGATCGACCAGCGTCTCGACCAGCGCCGCGCGGATGCGGGCGCGGTCGCCGCTCTCCCGCAGGGCGGAGGTCACGAACGGCGGCGCCGGCGCGGGGTCCGTCCAGCCCACCACCCGCAGCGAGGCCGCCGCAGGCTCGAATCTCAGCGCAAGATCCCAGACCACGGCGTCGATGGCCGCGGCCTCCGCCCGCCCCTCCGCCACCGCGATGATCGAGGCCCGGTGGGCCCCGGTCCACAGCACCTCGCCGATCCCCTCCGCGCCGAACGCCGCGACCAGCGCCGCCCAGCCGGACAGGCTGTCCGGCCCGTTCGCCGCGAAACGCACGCCGCGCAGCGACGCAAGGTCCCGCGCCCCATCCGCCCGCGCCACGATGGCCGAGCTGTAGCGGCCCGCGCCGCAGCCCTGCACCTCATAGACGGGCGCCGCGATCAACCGCGTTGCGCGGGCCGCGCCGGCAACGTGCGGCAAGCCGCAGGTCTGCGAGAACAGAAGATCCGGGTCCTCCCAAGCATCCGCGTCGCTCCCCCCCCTCTCCAGCGCCGCCGGCGCCGGCAGGCCCACGGCCGCAAGGCGCGGGCCCAGCGCCTCCCAGAACGCATCCGTCGGGTCCCGCAGCTCGGGCCAGTCGTAGAGAGGCAGCGTGGCGCATCCCGGCCGAGATGTCTCGTCCCGGGACATCAGCGAGAACCCCTGGCCCGGAGCGTCGCCATGAGGTCGGCGGAAGCCGTCCGGCGGCGTTGACCCCGGAGGCGCAGGCTGCGTCGCGCCACTCGTTCCGCTCCCATTCTTCAGCGATCCGCCCCCGTCGTCCGCGGAGGTTGTCCCCAGGGTAGCGGAAGCCCCCGGCGCGCCGCAAGCTCAGCCCGAGGCGAGGGCCCGCAGCGTCTCCACCCGGTCCGCCTCCTCGGCCGGCTTGTCCCAGCGGATGCGCTTGATCCGGGGAAAGCGCATCGCCACGCCCGAGCGGTGCCGCGCCGAGACCTGAACGGCGTCGAACGCGACCTCCAGCACCAGCCCCGGCTTCACCGCGCGGACCGGCCCGAAACGCTCGGTCATGTTGTTGCGGACCCAGCGGTCCAGCTCCAGCAGCTCGGCGTCGGTGTAGCCGGAATAGGCCTTGCCCACGGGCGTGAGCCGCGGCCCCTCAGCCGTCTCCTCCCAGGCGCCGAAGGTGTAGTCGGAATAGTAGGAGGACCGCTTGCCGTGCCCCCGCTGGGCGTACATCAGCACGCAATCGGCCGAGAGCGGGTCGCGCTTCCACTTCCACCACGGCCCGACGGGGCGCCCGCCCGTGTAAGGCGCGTCCCGGCGCTTGAGCATCAGCCCTTCCTGCGCCTCGGCCCGCTGGCCCGCCCGGATCGCGGCCAGCGCCTCCCAGTCGGCGAAGGGCAGCTCCTCCGACAGATCCATGCGCGGGGGACGGCGCCGGGACAGCCACGCCCGCAAGCGGGCGCGCCGGGCGTCGTAGGGCAGGTGGCGAAGGTCCTCCTCCCCGTCATGCAGCAGATCGTAGACGCGGATATGGGCGGGCAGGTCCTCCAGCATCCTTCCCGTCACCCGCTTGCGGCCGAGCCGCTTCTGGAGGTCCGCGAAGGGCCGCGGCTCCCCGTCCTCCACGATCAGCAGCTCGCCGTCCACGCAGCCCTGCCAGTCCATCGCCTCGATCAGGTCCGGGAAAGCGGGGCCCACATCCTCGCCGGTTCGGGAATAGAGACGCCGCCCCTCCGCGGTCGCCGCCGCCTGCACGCGGATGCCGTCCCACTTGATCTCGGCCGCGTACTCCGCCGGCGCCATGTCCCCCAGCCGCGCCTCGTCCAGCGGGTTCGACAGCATCATCGGCCGGAAGGCGAGCGACAGGTCGGCCTCGGGCTCGGGTCCGCCCTCCAGCCAGCGGAACAGGCCGAGATAGGGCGGCGACAGCGCGAACCACAGCTCCTCGATCCGTGCGAGCGGCCGGCCGAACCCCTCCGCCAGCGCGGTCCGGGCCAGCCGGGCCGACACGCCGACCCGCATCCCCCCGGCGCACAGCTTGATGAGCGCGAAGCGGCCCGAGGCGTCCAGCCTGTCGAACAGCTCCGCCAACCGGGCCGGCCGATCCGACCGCGAGGTCGCCTGCAGCGTCGCCACCACCTCCGACAGCCGCGGCGCGGGGCCCGGAGGCTCCGGCGCATCCGGCCAGATCAGGGCCACCGTCTCGGCCAGGTCGCCGACGAAATCGTAGGACAGGCGGAACAGCACCGGGTCCACCCGCGCCTCCGCCACCCCCCGGATGATCGAGGGCGTGAGGTTCGGCAGCTCCAGCTCCCCCGACAGCGCGGCCAGCGCCAGCCCCCGGTCCGGGTCCGGCGTCTCGGCGAAGTAGCGCTTGAGCAGCGCGAGCTTGCCGTTGCGCTGGGGCGTGAACACCAGCCGTTCGAGGAGATGCGCGAAGGGCTGCATCTACATCGCCTCCTCCTCGCCTCGCCCCAGCAGGGCGAGGGGGCGCGCGTCGATCCCGCGCTGCCGGCACCAGTGGCACAGCGCCTCTTCGGCGCCATGCGTGACCCAGACCTGCGAGGCGCCGGTCTCGAGGATCGTGGCCGTCAGCTCGTCCCAATCGGCGTGGTCCGAGATCACCAGCGGCAGCTCCACCCCTCGCTGCCGGGCGCGCTGGCGCACTCGCATCCAACCGGACGCGGCGCAGATCAGAACGTCGGGCAGCCGGCGCGCCCAGCGGTCCTGAAGCGCGCCGGGCGGCGCGATGACCACCTGCCCCCGCAGCTCCGCCCCCTGCGACCGGACCTGCTCCAACGGACCGAGGTCGACGCCTTCCCGCTCGTAAACCGTGCAGAGCGCAACCAGCGCCCCGTGGAGATAGATGGTTCGGTCCCAGCCGGCGCGGCGAAGCTCGGCGATCAAGCGCTGCGCTTTTCCAAGCGCATAGGCCCCGACGGCATGGCAGCGCTCCGGCTCCGCGGCGAGCGAGGCGAGCAACCGCCCGATCTCCTCCTCCACCGGCGGGTGACGGAAGACCGGCAGGCCGAAGGTGGCCTCGGTCACGAACAGGTCGCAGGCAACCGGTTCGAACGCGCACGCAGGTGGGATCGGGGGCCCGCTTGTAGTCGCCGGAGACGACGGCGCGGGCGCCTCCCGCCTCGATCACGACCTGCGCGGAGCCCAGCACATGCCCTGCCGGCACGAGGCGCAGGGTCGCTTCCCCGCTCCGTATCGTCTCGCCGGGCGTGATCGCCTGCGTCCGCGCAAAGGCGTCGCGCCCGTAGCGGGCCGCCGCAATGGCGAGCGTCTCGGGCGTAGCCAGCAGAGCGCGGGAGCCGGGACGGCAATGATCGCCGTGCCCGTGGGTCACGACGGCGCGGTCGACCGGGCGCGCCGGGTCGATGAACACCCCGGCGGGAGGGCAGTAGAGACCTTCCGGCCGAAGTTCGAGAAGCGCTGACGCCGTCATGGCGCTGAAGCTGGCGCAACCGCGCCCCCTCGGCAAGGACGCGACCCGATCGGTCACGGAGGGCCCTGGCCGATCGGCCCGCCGCGGGCGGTGATCGTGTGCGGTCGCATCGACCTCTCGGCGGGCCCGGCGCCCGAACTCGCGGGCGCGCCGAGAGGCGCCGACGCCTTCCGGGGCTCCCTCCAGACCGCGCCGCGCGCCGGTCCGACAGGCCCCGGGGGCCGGCGACGCCGGGGTTCCCGGCGCGGCGAGGCGGGGCGGCGAACCCGGCGCCGCGGCTGGACGAGGGAGGCCATCGGCATCGACGCCTGGCTCGAGAGCCCACGCATCTTGCCGGCCCGGCCGCTGCTTCGCGTTCCGGCGCCCTTTCACCGATGGACGCTACTGCACGAGGAACTCCGCGTGCAGCGCGCCCGCCGCCTTGATCGACTTGAGGATGTCGATCATGTCCCGCGGACTGACGCCCAGCGCGTTGAGGCCTTCCACCAGCTGCGACAGCGTCACGGTCGGCTCCACGAGCGCGAGGCCCGTTCCCTTCTGCTCCTGGATCTGCACGTCGGTCCGCGGCACCACCACCGTTTCCCCGCGCGGCGCGAACGGATTGGGTTGCGACACCACCGGCGTCTCGCTGATCCGCAGCGTCAGGTTGCCCTGGCTGATCGCGATCCGCGAGACGCGGACGTCGTCGCCCAGCACGATGGTTCCGGACCGCTGATCCACCACCACCCGAGCCTTGCTGGACGGAGCGATCTCGAGGTTCTCGAGCGCGCTGACCAGTCGGGCCGGAGACAGCCCCGCGCGCGGCACATCCAGTTCGACCGTTCCAGCATCCAGCATCCTGGCCAGCTGCATGTCCGCGCGCTCGTTGATCGCGTCGGCGATGCGGGCGGCGGTGGTGAAGTCCGGGTCGCGCAGCGCAAGCCGCATCGTCGTCATCTGGTCGAAAGCGAACGGGATCTCGCGCTCCACCCGCGCACCGTTGGGGATGGCGCCTGCCGTCGGCACGCCCTGCGTGACCTTGGCCGCCGCGCCTTCGACCGAGACGCCTCCGGCGATGATCGAGCCTTGGGCGACCGCGTAAATCTCTCCATCGGCCGCATTCAGCGGGGTCATCACCAACGTCCCGCCGAGAAGGCTCTTGGCATCGCCGATCGCCGAGACGGTGATGTCGATCTGGCTTCCCGCCCTCGCGAAGGGCGGCAGCACGCCCGTCACCAGGACCGCCGCCACGTTGTTCGGCCGGAACTGCTCGCCGGAGACGTTGACGCCCAGCCGCTCCAGCAGGTTCGCCAGCGCCTCTTCCGTGAAGGGCGAGTTCCGCAAGCCGTCGCCGGTGCCCGCGAGGCCGACCACGAGCCCGTAGCCGACGAGGTCGTTGCCGCGCACGCCGTCGAACTCCACGAGGTCCTTGAGCCGCACTCTCAGCCCGTCCTCAGGCGCGAGAAGCGTGCCCAGCCCTGAGCCCTCCCTGTCGGCAAGAAGCTCCGCCGGCGCGAGGGCCATCAGAAGCGCGACCAGGAGCGCGGCGGCGCGGATCGCCCTCATCTCAGGAAATCCAGAAGAGAGAGCTGCGAAAGCCGCGCGGTCACCGTGAACACCCGCTCCAGTTGCTGTTCGAGGGCCTGAAACTCCGCTATCGCATCGAGCGGATCGCGCGAGGTCGCGACGTTCCAGGCGATATCGAGAGCATCGCGCCGGCCGGCGGCGCGAACGGCCGCCTCTTCGAGCGCCTGCTCCGACAGGCCGAGCCTGGCGCGGGAATGGACGATGGCCTCCCGCGACCGCATCGTGGCGCCGGCGGCCTCTCCCAGCAGCTCCGCCTCCGTCCCGGCGGGCCCCACATAGCCCTCTTCCGCCGCCACGGCCGCAAGGGCGAGTCCTCGCATCAGCAGCCTCGCCTCGGGGTCGTCGGCGCGGCGGGAGATGTCCACGGCTCCCCCCTGGTCGATCGTCACGCGCGGCGCATCCTCCGGCGCGCCGAGGAACCGGGTGGTGGCGAACCCGCCGGCGGGGTCGTCGAAGTAGAAGGCGACCTTCGCGATGGCGTCGGCCGCGTCCACCGACCCGGCGACGATGGAGCGGACATCGTCCATGATCAGATCGGCATCCGCCAGCGCCGGCGAATCCACGGCCGCGCCCGAGAAGAGCGACCGCCCACCATAGGCGCCGTTGAGCGAATAGACGACACCCCGCAGCGCATCGGCGGCGCCCGCGGCATGGATGCGGGCGCTGACGAGATCGTCGCGCGCGAGCGACGCCGTCAGCTCCACCCCGAGCGCGTCCGCCTGCGCCTCCAGGCCGCCCATCACCGACTGAGTCATGGAGATCCGCCCCTGCGCCAACGCGATCCCTTCCCCCTCGCGCTTTGCACGCGCCTGCGCGCTTTCGATCGCGAGAAGCCGGCGCGGGTCGCCGCCGGAGGCGACGTAAAGGTCCTCCTTGCGGCCCGTCGAAAGCTCCCTCCCCGAGGCGGCGAGGGCGTCGCGCACCGAGGCGGCGTCCCTTTGGAGGCGCAGCGCGCTCGCGAGGTCTGGCAGCGGTCCCGTCAGCATCACATCCCTCTCCGCACCCTTGCCATCACATCTGGAGGAGACGCTGGAGGAGCCTGTCCACCGTCTCCAGCACCTTGGCGTTGGCGGCGTAGGCCTGCTCCGCCAACAGCAGGTCCGACATCTCCTGATCGGTGTCCACGCCGGTCGCAGCCGCCTCCGTTTCCTTGAGTACGGAGAGCTTGCCGCTTCTGAAGGCGGAACCGGCGGCGCTTTCCGCCTCCGCCTGCAGCCGATCGGCGGAGATCGCCTCCGCCATATCCGGGAAACCGTAGAGGCCTGTCACGCCCGCTCCCGCAGGAGCCGGCATCCTTTGCGAAAGCGCGCCGACCATCGCGCGGGGAAGATCGTCCAGCCCCACGGGACCGGGCGCGACGGCATAGATCCCATCGCGCAGGCGCCATGGCTCGCCTCCGGCCTGAGGGTCGACGGCGGAGTTGATCGCGATGCGTCCGGCCAGTCCCTGGATGATCGCGGGATCCAGCACGCCGCCCTGATCGGTGAAGAGCCCTGGCGCCCCGGAGGTTATGGTCGGATCCACGCCTGCATCCTCGAACCTTCGGACAAGATCCGCGGCCAATGCGTCAAGCTGGGCGGATGCGGCGGGAGCGATCCGGTCCCTGACCTCGAAGTGGGCCGAAAGCGCACCTCCGGCGAGAGGGCCGTCCGCGCCGGGCGCGACCGCCCGCCCGTCGATGGTCAGACCGCTCAGCGCGCCGGATGCAAGGGTCATGTCCGGCGTGATCTGCCCGCGCACGGAGAAGCCAAGCGTCACGGCGCGACCATCGAGAAGGATGGCTCCGCCAGGGGTGTAGATCGCCACTTCGCCCATGTCGCGTTGGGCGAGGCGCACGGGCACGATCTCCGCCAGCTTGTCGATTTCCAGCTGACGCTCTTCTTCCAGCGCCGCAACGCCGCGGCCTCCCGTCGTCGCGCTCCGGATCGCCTTGTTCAGGTCCTCCACCCGGGCCAGAGCCTCATTCGCCGTCGCCACGAGGCGGCCGATGCTCTCGTCCGCAGCCATCCGCACCCGCTGCACATCGCGCGACCCCTCGCCGAGAACGCCTGCGAGACCGCGTGCGCGTCCCGCGGCTTCAGCTTGAAGAGCCTCGCTCTCCGGCGTGTCCGCCAGCCTGACCAGGGAGGTCTCGAAGGCGATCGCGGCTGAGGGAACGGAGCCGTCCGCATCCGCCCCCCCGAAGACCGCGGCCAGCTTCATCTCCGCGGCGGCAAGCGTCCCCGCTCCTCCCGCGTCCGCTTCAACCCGGCGGCGTTCGGCGGTGGTTCTCGGGTCGGAACTGCGTACCACCTCGATCACGGAGACGCCGACGCCGCGTCCGCCCACCGCTGCCGCCGCCACCGATAGGGAGCGGCGGGCATAGCCGGGGGTGAGGGCGTTCGCGACGTTGTCGGAGATGACCTCCGTGCGCCGCGAGGCGGCCCCCAACCCTGTGAGGGCGTTCGAAAGGGCGGAAGAGATGCTCATGGGAGAGATCCGTCACACAAGGTCAGCGCTTGATGTTGGTGGTTTCCTGCAGCATCTCGTCGACGGTCTGGACGACCTTCGCATTCGATGAATAGGCGCGCTGCGTCTCGATAAGCTGGGTGAGTTCCCCCGCGAGGTCGGTGGTCGAGCCCTCCAGGGCGTAGCCCGTGAGTTCGCCCACCGGTCCCGAGCCGCTGTCCCACAGATAGAACGGGCCGCTCTTCGCCGTCACCGCGAAGGTCTGCCCATCCATGACCGCCAGCGCGTCCGGATTGGCCACATCCACCAGCGGAACCTGATAGATGGGCCTCGTGAAGCCGCTGTCATAGATCGCGTTGAGCTTCCCGCTGGAGTCGAATTCCAAGCCGGTCAGGATGCCCGCCCGGCTGCCGTTCTTGGTGATGCCGGAGGGGGCGAATTCGGCGGCCACCTGCGTCAGCATCGAGCCGGCGCCGTCCGGTCCGAGATTGACCGTCATGGGCCCCCCATCGACGGAGAACGAGGCCGCCCCGGTGACGGAATCGTAGGTCGCGCCGGAGATGGGCGTCGCGGAGACCAGCGATCCGCCCTTGCCGCGCGAGGCGTCGAAGACCAGCGTGAACTCGGCCACCGGATTCGCCGCGGCGGCACTTGCGTTGTCGTCGAATGTCAGCGTCCAGGTGTTGGAGCTGCCCGTCGCAGGAACGGTCGGAGTGAACGTGGCGGTCAGCGTGCGCGAAGACCCCAGATTGTCGAAATACTCGATCGGGACGTTGAGCGATGCGCCGGACGAGCCGGCGAGGGTGGCGTCCGCAGGCAGGTTCGCGCCAAGTCCTATCTCCGTGGTCGGCGCGGCCATGAATTGCCCCGAGCCGGCCCGGACCGGCTCCAGCCCCGTCACGCTGTCGCGCAGCTGAGTCGTCGGAACGCCGTTCATGTCCAGCGGCCATCCGAGCAGCGCGAATCCCGACGACGACACCAGGATCCCGTTCTTGTCGGGCGAGAAGGAATCCGTCGGCTTCAGCCTCAGCTCAGGCGTGCCTGAATTGACGCCCACCGCCGGGGTGACGGGCAGCATTCCCCGCCCGACGATGGCGAGATCAAGCGCGCTGGAAGTCCCGGTTATGGACCCCTGGGAGGAGATCTGCCGCTTCGTGGCGACGCTCACGCCTCCCGCGGTATAGGGCCCGGAGCCGGAAGACGTCACCAAGGTGGAGAAGTCCGAACGAGCCCTCTTGTAGCCGTAGGTCCCGGCATTCGCGATGTTGTCGGAGATCGTGGCGAGCCGGCTAGCGTTCACGTTCAGGCCGGCGACGCTGGCGTTCAGCGAGGAGGAGATGGTCATCTCGTGTCCTTGGGTTTGGGACCGGCGTGGCCGGCGCTGCATTCTGCGGTCTCGAACCTCTGGCGAAGCGCGCGCATCTCGCCGGTTCCGTCCCTGGGTAGGTCTTGCGGGCACGACGGAAGATGCATCTCCGACTCTTTCGCGCGAGTAAACGGAATCAGGTCAGAGCGCCCAGATGGGCCTCGATCGCCACCCGCATATCGGCCACGGAGAAGGGCTTGGCGACGAAATGGTCCACCGCGCCCTCGACCGCCTGGTCCCGATAGGCGTCAGAGGTCGCCAGAAAGACGGGAATCGTCCGGAACACCGGATGCTCCTTGATCTTCCGGGCGAGTTCGACCCCGGTCAGGCCCGGCATGTTCAGGTCCGAGATGACGACGTCGAACTTCTTCGTCATCATGGCGTCGAGCGCCTGATCGCCCGCCGCCGCGAGCGTCACGTCCACAACCCCGAGCCGCTTCAGGCACTGTCGGGCGAGGCCGCGCATCGTCTGCTGATCGTCGACGACGAGAATTTTCAGGGATTTCGCTGCAGGCATGGGTTGTCTCCTCAGTTTCCGAAAGCGGCGCGCCGGGAGGGCGCGCTTCGTGCCAAGTCGCAGATGCGGGCGGCGAGACGATCCAGATCGTGCTCTTCTTCGACGGCGCCGAGCTCGCGCGCCGCCCGCGGCATTCCATAGACGACGCAGGTGCGTTCCGACTGCCCCAGCGTGGCCGCGCCCGCGCCCCGCATGGCCCTCAGTCCCGCGGCGCCGTCCCGGCCCATGCCGGTCAGAATCACTCCCACGGCGCCGGCGCCGGCCGCGCGTGCGACGGATCCGAACAGGACGTCCACCGACGGGCAGTGTCCCGAGACGGGTTCCCCTCCGCCGAGCTTCATCTGGTACAGTCCGTTCGCTCCATGCACCTCGGCGTGCCGGGAGCCGGGGGCGATGCGGACCATTCCCGGCCGAAGCGGCTCTCCGTCGCGCGCCTCGGACACATCTCTCTTCAGCTTTTCGTTGAGCCGACGCGCGAACCGCTCGGTGTAGCCTTCAGGCATGTGCTGCGTGACGACCACCGGGGGCAGGTCCGGCGGAAGTCCTTCCAGGAGTTCCGCAAGAGCCCCCACTCCGCCCGTCGAGGCGCCTATCGCCACGAGGCGCCGACGCCACCCGCCCGACGCGGCGACGGCCGGACGCGGCTCGGCCGGAAGGACGTTCTGGGAGACCGGGGCCGCGCCGGATCGAACGACGGCCGGGGCGCGCCTCACGCGCGCGCGACCGGCGGTCCGCACCTTCTCTCGCAGCTCCGCTCCGAAGCTGCCCAAGGGGTCGGGACCGGAAGGCTTCCTCACCACATCGACCGCGCCTGTCTGGAGCGCTGCCAGGGTCGCCTCGGCGCCATCCGAGGTATGCGAGCTGACCATGACCACGGGCGTCGGCCGGAGGGTCATGATCTTTTCCAGAAATTCGAGCCCGTTCATGCCAGGCATCTCGACATCGAGCGTTATGGCGTCGGGATCCGTTTCCCGGATCAGGCGGCGACCTTCCGCTACATCTCCTGCGAGGCCCACGGTCACCATGTCGCCCTCAGCCTCCAGCGCGGTGCGGATGATGCCGCGCATGAGACGACTGTCGTCCACGACGACGATGCGGAGCGGCCGGCCGATCATCAGAACAACTCCACGCCGCCGGCGGACGGCGCTTGCCGAGCCGCCATGGCGAGCTTCGTCTCCGCGCCGCGCGTGGCGCGGGTCTCGGCGACCGGCAGGCGCAGGACCGAGGCCCGTCCGGTGCTTGGGAAGAAGTAGATCCGCCTCGCCCTCTCGCCCCCGGTATCCGCGGCCGCGACCCGGATGCCCTCCATTTTCAGATAGTCGTTCACGAAGGCGGCGTTGCGCGACCCCACCGTGTCCTTCGACGACGTGTCGATCACGTTGGCGCCGCCGAAGACCTTCGCCTCCAGCCGGCACTTCGCGCCACCGCGCTTGAGGATGTCGTTTATCAGGACTTCCATCGCGTGGACGCCGTAGCGGGCGGAACGGGAGGATCCCTCGGACCGGTCCTCTCCCGGCAGCAGGAAGTGGTTCAGCCCCCCGATGCCGAGCTGCACGTCCCGGATGCAAGCGGCGACGCAGGATCCGAGAAGCGTGGTGACCGCGACGTCCCGCTCGCCGGTGATATCGTGATAGCCGGGGAGGACGCTGATCGCTCGCGCCCCGATCTTGGGATCGAAGTAAGGCGCGGACGCCCGTGCTGCCGCAGCGGTCATGGGCGCCTCCGGTAGATGGTTCTGCCTTCGGAGACGAGCAGGGGATGCTCGCCGAGAAGGGACTCGGAATGACCGAGATAGAGCGTGCCCGTCGGAGTGAGGGCCTCCGCGAAGCGCCGCACGAGCGCCGCCTTGGTCTCTGCATCGAAGTAGATCAGGACGTTGCGGCAGAAGATGGCGTCGAACGGACCTCTGAACGGCCAGGGGTGGAGAAGATTGAGCTGCCGAAACGCGATGAGCGACCTGATCGCCGGCGCCATCTCTATCTCTCCTGCGCCGCGCCGCGTCGTCGCGCCCGAACGAAGATCCGCCGGCACGTCAGCGATCCGGGCCTCGGGATAGATCCCCGACCTCGCCCGCGACAGGACGTTCGTATCCAGGTCCGTCGCGAGGATACGCAGGTCCGCGGCGGCGACCGGGCGCCCCATGGCCCGCGCCGTCATGGCGATAGAGTAGGGCTCCTCGCCGGTGGAGCAGCCAGCTGACCAGATGCGGATACGAGCGCCCTCTCCCGCAAGCGGCCCGAACACTTCGCCCCTCAGGTGATCGAAATGGTGCGCCTCACGAAAGAAGGAGGTCAGGTTCGTGGTCACGGCGTTGCAGAACTCGGTGAGCTCGGTTCCAGATCCAGCGCCGTCGAGCATATCCATGTATTCGGTGAAGCTGCAGAGCTGCAGCGCCCGCAGACGACGCGACAGGCGCGTATACACCATCTGGCGCTTGTGTTCCTTCAGCACGATCCCCGCGATCGCGAAGACACGGTCCGCAATCCGATGGAACTCGGCGTCGGACATGGAGAATTCTCCGCCGTAGCCGCCCGCGGAGAGAGGAGCGGAAAGAGAAGCCTTGGTCATCGCCTTCAGAACTCCGTCCAATCCTGGTCATCGTCGGCGGCGGCGGGCGCAGCTGCACGCGGAGCCGCCGCCGCGACCCGGATCGCCGCCTTCGGCGTCGGCTTCGCAGCCGCGGGAATGGTCGCCTCCGGCGTCTTCGGCTGAGCCACGATCGACGGACGGGTCGCGACGGGCTTCATTGCCGAGACGCCCGCCGGCTTCTTGACGACACCCGCTGGAGCGCCGGAGCCGGACCGCACCGCACCGACCGAAGGCTTGCGGACAACCGCAGGCGCCCTCGGGGCCGGTTTGGGCCGCGCAACCGGCGCGGGGGCCGGGATCCGCGCCGGCGCGGGAGAGGCGGCGACGGCGGCCCCCTCGAAGAAGCCGACCCGGTCGATCAGCCAGCGTGCCTCGTTCTGCATGCGGCGGGCGGCGGCGGCGCTCTGCTCCGCCATCGACGAGTTCTGCTGGGTCGCCTCGTCCATGTGGCTGACCGCCTGGCTGGTCTCCTGCACGCCGGCGCTCTGCTCGCGCACCGCGGCCGAAATGTCGCCGATGGTGCCGGCGGTGCGGGCGATGCCCGCCGCGATGCCTTCCAGGGCGCCGCCGGTCTCCTGAACCAGCCGAACGCCCTCTCCGACATGGGTGGAAGAGGTCTGGATGAGGCCGGAAATATCCTTGGCCGCCTGGCTCGACCGCTGAGCCAGGGTCCGGACCTCGGCGGCGACGACGGCGAAGCCCTTGCCCGCCTCGCCGGCGCGCGCCGCCTCGACCGCCGCGTTCAGCGCCAGCAGGTTCGTCTGGAAGGCGATGGCATCGATCACCGAGATGATATCCGAGATCTTGGTCGCGCTCTCTTCGATCCGCGCCATGGCGGCGACGGCATCCGCCATCACATTCTTGCCCGCCTCGGCCCCGGAGGCCGCCTCCCGGGCCAGCGTCTCGGCCGCATCGGCGTTCGTCGCGGTGGCCCGGACGTTGGCGGCCATTTCCTCCATCGTCGCCGCAGCCTCCTCCAGCGAGGATGCCTGCGCTTCCGTTCGCGCCGAAAGGTTGGCCGCCTCCCCCGCGATCATGTCGGCCGCCTGCCGGAGGCCGTCGGCGGCCTTACCGATATCGCCGACGGTGTCTCCAACGCGCTCCACGGCTCCATTGAGCGCCTCGGCGCTCGTTTCGAATCGACCTTCTCCGACCGCCCTCATCCTGTGCGAGAGGCGCCCCCCCGCCACCGCATCCGCCATCCCCGCAAGCTCTTCGAAGAAGCGATCAAGGCGCTCCGTCATCCGGTTCGCGGCGGCGCCGAGCGACCGTGCGCCGTCTGCAGGAAGAGCCGGGAGCCGCACCGAGAAATCGCCGGACGCCACCGCATCGAGGACCCGCCGCACGGGCTCCTCCTCGCCGCTCGCCCCGCTCTCCCGGAGGGTCAGGGCGAAGCCGAGAGCCTTCCCGCCCTCGCCCCTGAGGTCAGCAACTTCCGCAAGATAGTCGCGGTCCCCCAGACGCAACGGCCTCTCGCCCTCCCAGCGCTCCCCCAACCGGACATCCAGACTCGCCACCGGAAGGCCCGCCAGGCGCCCGACCCCGCCCATCCCGGGCAGACGGCGCGCGATCGGCAGGAGCGTCGCCTCCGCCGCGCCGTTGGCGAGCCGCACTTCATGGCGTTCGTCGAGAATCAGCTCCAGGCTGCGCCGGCGTTCAAAAGCCTGCCGCATGGTCGAAACGTCGGCGGAGATCTCGTCCCTGGCGGACAGCGTCCGTGCGAGTTGGCCGACCTCGTCGCGCCTGGCGAGATCGGCTTCGACCGGTCCCTGGTCCGAAAGACGGCGCAGCGCCGCGGCCGCAGGCCTCGCTCCGAGCCACCCGAGCGCGAAGCTTGCGCACGCTCCCAGCGCGAGCGCGCCAGCCAGACCCGCAGCGGAAGTCTCGGAAGGCATCAGTCCCATCGCAGCGACGGGAGGCAAGGCCGCCGCCGTCGAGATCATGGCGATCTTGACGCTGAACGAGGGGAAGCCGTTCCGCGGGTCGGGGCTCTGGTCGTCGGTCATCGGATGCTCCAGGCGGTCTACTTCCGCGGCCGCGGTTGCGGCTCGCCTGCTCGGGGGAAACTCGGAATGCTGACAGGGCCGCGATCAGATCATGCTTCTCGCGCCCCCGAAGAGCGCCTTCAGGTCCAGGAGGGCCACCATCCCGGAGTTGGCGTTCACCAGGCCGTTGAGCGCCGACTGATCCAGATCCGCGTCGGAGGGCGGCACGGGTCGGATATCCTCGGTCGAAACCGAAATGATGTCGCTCACGGCGTCCACCAGAACGCCCACGGTCTGATCCCCGATCCAGACGATCACCACCACGTGCGTCTCGGCGGCGTCCGTCATCGGGCCGCCGAAACGGGCGCGCAGATCATGGACGGGCACGATCGTCCCGCGGAGGTTCAGCACGCCGCGCATGTAGTGCGGCTGGTTCGGCAGAGCCGTCGTCGGCGTCCACTGCTTGATTTCGCGCACCAGCACGATGTCGAGTCCGTAGGCGCGATCCCCAACCAGGAAGGTGACGTACTGCTTGAGCCGACCGGAGGCGACGACGGCGTCCTCGGGCGCGCCGACCGGAGCGGCGCTCTGCATCATCTCGCTCAATGGAAAGTCTCCTGCATTGGGGCGCGCGCGGAGCCGCCCATGGACACCAGGGAGGGAACGTCGAGGATCAGCGCCACACGGCCATCCCCGAGGATCGTCGCGCCGGACACGCCGTCGACGCGTCGGAAGTTGGCTTCGAGGCTCTTGAGCACGACCTGCCTCTGGCCGATCAGTTCATCGACCAGCAGCGCCACATGACCGCTCGTCTCGGTGTCGACGACGATGGCCATCTCCTCGCGCTTCTCGGCGCGACGGATGCCCAGCGCGTTTCGCAGCGAAACCAGCCGGAGGTATTGGCCGCGGCGTGCGAGCACCTGGGACCGGTCCGGCAGCTGCTGGACCTCCGAGCCGTCGATCCGCAGCGCCTCGACCACCGAGCTGAGCGGCAGGATGAACCGCTCGTCGCCGACGCAGATGGTCATGCCGTCCAGCACCGCGAGCGTCAGCGGCAGAGTGATCTGGAAACGGGTGCCCTTGCCGGGGTCCGAACGCAGGTGGCAGCGGCCGCCCAGCGCCTGGATCTTCTTCTTCACCACGTCCATGCCGACGCCGCGGCCGGAGACCGAGCTGATCTCCTTGGCCGTCGAGAACCCGGGGTGGAAGATGAGCTGGTCGATCTCCTCGGGCGGCAGGTTGTCGTCAGGTCCGATCAGGCCCTGCTCGATGGCCTTCTCCATGACCCGCTCGCGGTTGATCCCGCGGCCGTCGTCCTCGATGACGATGATGACGCGCTCGCCGCGATGCTCGGCCATCAGCCGGATCGTGCCCACCCGCGGCTTGCCCAGCGCGACGCGCTCTTCCGGAGATTCCAGACCGTGGTCCATGGAGTTGCGGAGCATGTGGGTCAGGGGCTCTGCCAGCTCCTCGATCACGGTGGTGTCGACCTCGGTGTGCTCTCCGGTCAGCACCAGCCGCGCCTCCTTGCCGAGCTTGTCCGCGAGGTCGCGGACGACGCGCGGCATCCGGCTGAACACCGACTTCACCGGCTGCGCCCGGATCGCCATGACGCTTTCCTGGAGTTCGCGCGTCTGCCTGCTCATCGCCTCGACGGAGTGGCCCACCTCCAGCGCGGTGGCGGCGTCGGTCTCGGACAGTTTCTGGGCCAGCACGGCCTGCGTGATGACGATCTCGCCCACGAGGTTCACGAGACGGTCGATGCGGGAAAGCTCCACGCGCAGCGTCTTCGAAACGGCGTGCCGGCCTTCCTTGCCGGCGGCATCCGGTTCTGCGGCGCCGCGCTCGGCTTCGGCTTCGGCCGCCACCAGCGCTTCGGCCGCAGGAGCGGCAGCCGTCGCGACCGCAGGCGCGGCCGGCGCCGGAGCGGGCTCCGTCCCTCCATCCTCGATCTCGACTTCGGCCGAGGTCTCGTAGACCAGGAAGAAGTCGCGAAGCTTCGACGGCGCCAGATCGGTCTCGAATCGCAGCCGCCAGCCGATGGGGCAGGCATCCGCCTGAAGCTCGGAGAGGGCCGGAAGTTCACCTGCCGGCTCAGCCGAAACCAGATCGAAATCCCGCGCCGCACGGATCACGCGGAGGGGGTCGTGCCCGGCATGGATGAAGTCCGGACCCGGCATGAGGGTCACGAGGACCTCCCGCGGCTCGCCCATCGGCGCAGGCTCCGGCTCGCGCGCGGCGGCGACGGTTGGCGCGGGCGCCTCCGGGGCCTCATCGGCGGCGGAACGTCCGGTGAGCTCCTCCAGCTCCGTGCGCACCCGCTCCAGGCCCTGCTCGTCGATCTGGCTGCCGTCGCGGGCCTGCTCGACCAGGCTCTCCATGACGTCGCCGGCGCGCATCAGCACGCTGACCACGTCCGTGCCCTTCAGGGTCAGGGCGCCCGACCGGAGCCGGTCCATCACCGTCTCGAACACATGCGCGAAGGCGATCAGCCGGTCGAAGCCGAAGGCCGCGGCGCCGCCCTTGACCGAGTGGACGGCGCGGAACGCCGCGTTCACGATCTCCGGGTCGCGCTCGCCGTCCATCATCCGGTCGAGCTGCTCCTGGAGGTCGGCCAGAAGCTCGCTGCACTCGGTGAAGAACAGCGCGAGATAATCTTCAGACTCGTCCATCGACGGGCGTCCTTCTGCGTGATGTCAGGCGAGCCGCGCCACGAGGCCCAGGATCTGCTCGGGATCGAACGGCTTGGTCAGCCAGCCGGTGGCCTTCACCTCGCGCGCCCGGTCCTTCAGCTCCTGCGCCGTCTCGGTGGTCAGCAGAAGCATCGGCAGGGCGCGCCCCTCGGGCTGCTTGCGCGCCTCGGCGATGAATTCGAGCCCGTTCATGCGCGGCATGTTCAGGTCGGTGATGACCAGGTCGGGGCGGTGCTCGCGCAGCTTCTCCAGCGCGTCGCAGCCGTCCTTGGCGGTCACCACCTCGTGGCCGCCGCCCTCCAGGCACGCCTTGAGCATGTTCAGGAGCGCGCGCGTGTCGTCCACGGCGAGGATGCGGCTCATGGGCGGATCTCCATCTTCATCAGGTCGCTGAAAAGGCCGAGGTCGGAAAAGGCGTCGACGAAGGCCGCCGAGGGGCTGCGGACAGACACCGCGCCCCCTGCCGCCGCGCGGCCACGGGCGGCCGCGACCACGGCCAGGATGTACGGGGTCGAGACGTTCTCGACCTCCGATGCGTCGAACTCGAGCGGAGCGTCGGCCGGGAGGGCCTGCAGCTCAGCCAGCAGCGCCTCCGTCTCCTGGACTCGCGCCTTGGCGACGAGCCGCACCACCGCGCCCGCGGACGCCGCCGGCTCGGGCGCCTCCGCCTCCTGCACGATCGCCTCGGGAACCTCCTCGGGCTCCTCCGTCGCGACCTCGGGGGCCGCCTTCTTCCTGGTCATGCCACGCTCCCTGCGAACGCGGAGCGCCGCCTCGCCGCCCCGCTCACGTCCGGACCTCCTGCTGCGCGAGCATCCGCTGCAGCCCCTCCAGCAGGGCCGCATCCGGTCCCTGCGTCAGCTTCACCGCCTTGCCGCCCTCGACGGCGCCGAGGCGCCCGAGCGCGAAGATCTCCTTCTCGGAGGCGCCCTCGATGCAAAGCTCCACGGCCTCGCGCGATTCGCGCGGGAGCGGGATCACCGAGCCCGGCTCAAGCGCCTGAATGTCGGCGAGCCGCAGCTTCTGGCGGTGCAGCACGGCATTCATCCGCACCGGGGCGTCGGCCGCGGCCCTCGCCATCCGCCTCGACCAGATGTCGGCCTTGGCGCGGGAACTCGCCCCCCCGGTCTGCGTCGGCGCCGCCGCGCGGTAGGCGTCCAGCACCGCCAGCGGCAGCACCAGATCGAACTCCCCGCTCCGCGCGGCCTCTCCCATGTCGAGGCTCAGGCGCAGGACCAGGACGTCGGAATGCTCCGGCGCGATCCGCACCATGGTCACGTGCTGCTCGAAGTGATCGAGCTTCATCGCCGACCGGATCCCGGCCCCGAGCTGAATCCGCAGCGCCGCCTCGAACGCCTCCAGCGCCAGGCGGATGAACTCTTCGCACAGGGCGCAGTCCACCGCGGTCACGGAGCGCGCCACCGGCATCGGCGCCGCCGCCGGATTGCCGCCCATGCGCAGGTCCACGATGTGAAAGATCAGGTCCATGCCGATGTTGATGAGCGCCGAGTTCTGCGAGCCCTTCACGTCGATCAGCCCGATCATCGCCGGCACCGGGATCTCCTCCAGCACCGAGCTCAGCTTGCGCACCTCGCAGTCGATCACGATGGCCGAGGTCAGCGTGCGCATCAGGCCGCGCAACCGCTCGTCCAGGAGCTTCGCGAAGTTCTCGCCGATCTCCTCGATTCCATGGATGGGCGCGCGACCGACCCGATTGCCGGCCACCTTTCGGCGGATCGCGCTTTCTCCGGCGAGGCTCATGTCGACCGCTCTCCTTCGCAGACTCGTTCTTGCTGCGGGGGAAGATCGACTCGGTGCGTTGAGAACAGGTGAATGCGCGACGGGAACCTGAATCGTGGTGAACGCGCCGGAAACCCTGAAACTTCCCGGAAACCGTCTTCGGCAACCACGACCTAAGCCGGCCCGCCTATCCCTCGTCCCGGGTGAGTGGAAATGGATGTGGGAGTGGACAGATGGCCGGTGCGGATTCGCCGACGATTATAAAGCGCAAGAAGGTCATGGCGGGCGAGGGCCACCATGGCGGCGCCTGGAAGGTGGCCTACGCGGACTTCGTGACCGCGATGATGGCGTTCTTCCTGCTGATGTGGCTGCTGAACGCGACGACGGAGGAGCAGCGCAAGGGAATCGCCGAATATTTCGATCCGCGCATTCCGCTCGCCAGCGTCTCGGGCGGCGGCGCCGGGGTTCTGGGCGGCGACAGCATCTTCTCCGAACGCACCATGGCCCAGAGCGGCACGGGCGCTTCGGCGAAGAACCCGATGGACGACCGCCAGGCCCGCGGCGAACTCGGCGGCGCTCGCGAGGGCGACAAGACCGATGAGCTGACCGCGCTCGACAACCTGTTCCGCGGCCGCACGGGCGAGAGCGACGTGGCCAACGAGCTGCTGCAGCACATCCGCACCCGCGTCACCGACGAGGGGCTGGTGATCGAACTCTTCGACGCCGACGGCCGCCCCCTGTTCGAGAGCGGCTCGGCCAGGCCCACGCCGCAGATGCAGGCGCTGCTGCAGATGGTGGGAGAGGTCGCGGCGCTGGTGACGAACCGCGTGGCCATCGAGGGCCACACCGATTCGGCCCCGTTCCTGAAACCCGGCTACACCAACTGGGAGCTCAGCTCGGACCGCGCGAACGCCGCCCGGCGCGCCCTCTCGGCCTCCGGCGTGGACGAGGACCGCATGGCCCGCGTGGTCGGCAAGGCCGACCGCGATCCCGCCGATGCCGAGAACCCGGCCGATCCGCGCAACCGGCGGGTCGCGATCACCCTGCTTCGCTCGGACCTCTGACCTTGCGCAGTCGGGCCCGCCCGCGGACATTGCGGGCGGGCCGGGGGCGAACCTCCCGGCGAAGGCCAGGGAGGACGCCTTGTTCCACGCCACGCTTAACTTCGCCCTCGGCGAGGACATCGACGCCATCCGCGACACCGCCCACCGCTGGGCGCAGGAGCGGGTGAAGCCGCTGGCCGCCGGGATCGACCGCTCCAACGCCTTCCCCGCGCATCTGTGGAAGGAGATGGGCGACCTCGGCCTCCTCGGCATCACGGTGGAGGAGGCGTATGGCGGCCTCGGCCTGGGCTACCTCGCCCACGCCGTGGCGGTGGAGGAGGTCGCCCGCGCCTCCGCCTCGGTCAGCCTCAGCTACGGCGCCCACTCCAACCTCTGCGTCAACCAGATCCGCCTGAACGGCACGCCGGAGCAGCGGGAGAAATACCTGCCCAAGCTCGTCTCGGGCGAGCATGTGGGCGCGCTCGCCATGTCCGAATCGGGCGCCGGGTCCGACGTGGTGTCGATGAAGCTCAAGGCCGAGAAGCGGAACGACCGCTACGTCCTCAACGGCTCCAAGTACTGGATCACCAACGGCCCGGACGCCGACGTCCTCGTGGTCTACGCCAAAACGAACCCGGAGGCCGGCGCCCGCGGCCTCACCGCCTTCCTGATCGAGAAGTCCATGGCCGGCTTCTCCCAGGGCCCGCATTTCGACAAGCTCGGCATGCGCGGCTCCAACACCGGAGAGCTGATCTTCGAGGATTGCGAGGTCCCGTTCGAGAACGTCCTGAAGGAGGAGGGCCGCGGCGTGAACGTCCTCATGTCCGGCCTCGACTACGAACGCGTGGTCCTGTCGGGCATCGGCACCGGCCTGATCCACGCCATGCTGGACGAGCTGATGCCCTACCTGCACGAGCGCAAGCAGTTCGGCCAGCCGATCGGCGACTTCCAGCTGATGCAGGCCAAGATCGCGGACATGTACACCGCCCTCAACACCGCGCGCGCCTATCTCTACGCCGTCGCCCGCGCCTGCGACCGCGGCGAGGTCACGCGCCAGGACGCCGCCGCCTGCGTGCTCTACTGCTCGGAGGTCGCCATGCAGCAGGCCGTGCAGGCGGTGCAGGCCTTCGGCGGCGCCGGGTACCTTTCCGACAACCCCGTCTCCCGCATCTTCCGCGACGCCAAGCTGATGGAGATCGGCGCCGGCACCTCCGAGATCCGGCGGATGCTCTGCGGGCGGGAGCTGATGAAGGCCACCGCATGAGGGCGCTCGCCGCCGGGCTCCTCCTCCTGCCCGCCTGCGCCGCCTCCGCCCCCGACATGGACGCGGCGCTGGACGCCTGCCTCGACGCCGCCTCCGACCGGGCGGCGGCGGAGGCCTGCGTCGGCGTCCCCTCCGCCCCCTGCCTCGACGCCGATCCGACCACCGTCGGGATGATGTCCTGCCTGCTGGAGGAGGAGGCCGCCTGGCTCTCGCGCCTGGCCGCCCTTAGCGCCGAACTGGAGACGCAGGCCGCCCTCCGCGACGCGCAGGGCGATGCCGCCGCCATGGGCCTGCCGACGGAATCCGCGACCCTGGCCGCCGCCGAACTCGCCTGGGACGCTTTCCGCGAGGCCGAATGCGCTTGGCGCTACGCCCGCTGGGGGGCCGGCACGATGCGCCAGCTCATCGGCGCGGCCTGCCGCCGGGACCTCGCCGCCGCCCGCGCCCTGCACCTGAGCGAAGTCCTTGCCGAGACGCCCTGAACCGGGCGCCGCGCCGGCCCGCGCGGCGGCTGAACCCGGGCGCCCGCGGCGCACTGCCGGCGCGGCGCTTCGTGGCCGGCGCGCCGTTCCGGGGGGCGGGCGGCCGGGGCGGGCGATGCCGGGGGCGAAGCCCCCGTGCGAGTCCCGTCACCGGCGGCCCTACCGGATACCTCCCGCTCGCCTCCGCCCTACATCCCGCTTGGCGCCCGGACGGCGTCGCGCCACAAAGGATCCGTGATGATTCGAGCGCTCATCCTCGCCCGCCCCACGGCGGCCCTCCTCGGCGCGGCCTTCGCAGTCTCGCTGGCCTCCGCCGCCCCCTTGCGCGCGGACGCTCTGGAAGATGGCGGCTTCCTCGAAACCTGCGTCGAAACCCACCTGCCCGACGGCACCGCCGAGGCCGAAGCCCGCTGCGTCGGCCTCATCTCCACCGCCTGCGCCAAGGCCCCCGACGCCGCGGAGGAGGACGGCGAAACCGCCTGCCTGCGCCGCGAGCATGACGCGTGGTCCGCCCTCATGGACGACTGGGAGCCCGAACTGCTCGCCGCCGCCGTCGCCCTCGACACGCGCGAGGATCGCCAGAACGCCTCCGCCGACGCCTTCCGCCAGGCCCAGCGCGCCTGGGAGAACTTCGCCGCGGCCGAGTGCGGCTACGCCGCCGCCCTCTGGGGCCGCTCCACCTACCGCGAGGTCGCCCTCGCGGATTGCGAGATGCGCGCGATCGCCCGCCGCGCCATCCAGCTTCGCGCCCAGATGGGACTGGAGACCCGATGACCGTCCTCGCCTCCGCCCTCTCCCCCGCCTCGGACGAGGCGAAGGCAAACCGCGCCGCCCACCTCGAAGCCATCGCCACCGTCCGCGAAGCCGCCGAGGCCGCCATCGCCGGCGGCGGAGACATCGCCCGCGCCCGCCACGAATCCCGCGGCAAGATGCTCCCGCGCGACCGCGTGGCCGCCCTGCTCGACCCCGGGACCCCCTTCCTGGAGGTCGGCCTCACCGCCGGCCACGCCATGTATGGCGGCGCCGCCCCCTCGGCCGGCCTGATCGCCGGCATCGGCCGGGTCGAGGGCCGCGAGGTCATGGTGGTGTGCAACGACGCCACCGTGAAGGGCGGCACCTACTACCCCGTCACGGTCAAGAAGCACCTCCGCGCGCAGGAGATCGCCCTCCAGAACCGCCTCCCCTGCATCTACCTCGTCGACTCCGGCGGCGCGAACCTCCCCCAGCAGGACGAGGTCTTCCCCGACCGCGAGCATTTCGGCCGCATCTTCTACAACCAGGCGCAGATGTCCGCGCAGGGCATTCCCCAGATCGCGGTGGTGATGGGCTCCTGCACCGCCGGCGGCGCCTATGTGCCCGCCATGTCCGACGAAACCATCATCGTGAAGGAGCAGGGCACCATCTTCCTCGGCGGCCCGCCCCTCGTCAAAGCCGCCATCGGCGAGATCGTCAGCGCCGAGGACCTCGGCGGCGGCGACGTCCACACCCGCCTCTCGGGCGTCGCCGACCACCTCGCCGACAACGACGCCCACGCCCTCGCCCTCGCCCGCCGAATCGTCGCCAACCTCAACCGCCCCAAGCCGACGACGGTGGAACTGAAGGCCCCCGAGCCCCCCGCCCTCGACCCCGAGACGCTGCTCGACGTCGTCCCCACCGACCTCCGCATCCCCTACGACATCCGCGAGATCATCGCACGCACCGTTGACGCCTCCCGCTTCGACGAGTTCAAGGCCCGCTTCGGCACGACGCTGGTCACGGGCTTCGCCCATATCGAGGGCATTCCCTGCGGCATCGTCGCCAACAACGGCATCCTCTTCTCCGAATCCGCCCAGAAGGGCGCCCATTTCATCGAGCTCTGTTCGCAACGGAAGATTCCCCTGATCTTCCTCCAGAACATCACCGGCTTCATGGTCGGCCGCAAATACGAGGCCGAGGGCATCGCCCGTCACGGCGCCAAGCTGGTCACCGCGGTCGCGACCACCTCCGTCCCCAAGATCACCCTGATCGTCGGCGGCTCCTACGGCGCCGGCAACTACGGCATGTGCGGCCGCGCCTACTCCCCGCGCTTCCTCTGGACCTGGCCCGCCTCCCGCATCTCGGTGATGGGCGGCGAGCAGGCCGCGACGGTCCTCGCCACCGTCCGCCGCGACGGCATCGAGCGCAAGGGCGACACCTGGTCCGAGAGCGACGAGGCCGCCTTCAAACGCCCCATCCAGGACCAGTTCGAGCATCAGGGCCACCCGCTCTACGCCTCCGCGCGCCTCTGGGACGACGGGATCATCGACCCCCGCCAGACCCGCCGCGTGCTGGCCCTCTCGCTCGCAGCCGCCCTCAACGCCCCGATCGAGGACACCCGCTTCGGCGTTTTCCGGATGTAAGGCGCGCGCCTCGTCCGGCCGCGCCGCCTGCGCTGACGGTCCTTCTGCGCCTGAACCCCGCGCCTTGCGCCGCTCCCGGATCGCCGCCGGGAACGACCGCATCAGTCGCGCCGCTCTTGCTCGGCACGGTCGGCGGGCTCCCGACGGCCGGCGCCCGTCCCGACGAGCATGCGTCTCCGCGCGCTCCTTGGCCTCGGAGCCCCACCGACCCCCTTGTGCCGGTCCGCCCTACCAGCCGCCCACAGCGACCGAAGGCCGGCGGTAGTCGAACGGGCCCTCCCCGGACCAGTCCCTGCCGTCAGGAAACCGGACCTCCACGCCGTCCAGCTCACCGGGGTCGAACAGGCGCATGTTGACCCCCACCAGATAGACCACCCCGTGCCGCTCCATGAAAGATCGGGCGATTACGAAATGGGTCGTGGCGGCGCAGGACCGGCACGAATGCACCTCGGCCGCCGGCTCCGGCTTGTCGACGCGGATGGTTGCCGTGGTGGCCCCCTCCGCGCTCACCTGCGAGGCGGAGAAGTACCCCAGGCCGCGCCGGACTTCCGGCAGAGGTCGCAGTTGCAGTCATGGATGAACTCGGGCTTCGCAGCGAGGGTCACCCGCACCGCGCCGCAAAGGCAGGTTCCGGTCACGATCTCGTCCTCATGATCCGCCGCGGCAGGCTGCGCGACGGCGCAGGTCTCGCGCGTCGCCTGTCGCCGGCGCAAGCGAAAACGGCAGACCGCCCGGCCGCCCGTCCCCCCGCCGGCGGATCCTCTCCCGCAGCACGCATCGCCGTAGCGGCCGACGCCCGACTGGACCGGACCGCGGCGACGACACGGCCGCCACGCCGCAACCCCGACCCTCTCGCCAACCGCCACGCCTTTCGCCACTCTGCGCGCTCCCCGCCCCGGCCCGGAGGCCCCGCATGATCCGCACCCGCCTGACCGAGGCCCTGAACCTCCGCCACCCCGTCCTCTCCGCCCCCATGGCGCTCGCCTCCGGCGGTCGCCTGGCCGCCGCCGTCTCCCGCGCCGGCGGCCTCGGCCTGATCGGCGGCGGCTACGGAGACCCGGACTGGCTGGAGCGCGAATTCTCCGAGGCGGGCAACGACCCCGTCGGCTGCGGCTTCATCACCTGGAAGCTCGCGGAGCGCCCCGAGCTCCTCGACCTCGCCCTCTCCCGCGCCCCCCGCGCCATCTTCCTCTCCTTCGGCGACCCGGGCCCCTTCGCCCCCCGCATCCACGAGGCCGGCGCCCTCCTGATCTGCCAGACCCAGACGCTGGACGACGCCCGCGCCGCCCTCGACGCCGGGGCAAGGGTCATCGTCGCGCAGGGGTCCGAGGCCGGCGGCCACGGCCAGCGCCGCGCCACCTTCACCCTCGTCCCGGAGACCGCGGACCTCATCGCCGCCCGCGCGCCCGAAACCCTCCTCTGCGCCGCAGGCGGCGTGGGAGACGGCCGCGGCCTTGCCGCCGCCCTGATGCTCGGGGCCGACGGCGTGGTGGTCGGCTCCCGCTTCTGGGCGTCCGAGGAAGCCCTCGTTCTCCCCGCCCTTCAGGCCGCCGCCCTGCGCGCCACCGGCGACGACACCGTCCGCTCGAACCTCCCCGACATCGCCCGCGGCTACGCCTGGCCCGAGCGCTTCGACATCCGCACCCTGCGCAACGCCTTCACCGACCGCTGGCTCCCGGACCCCGAGGCCCTGCGCGCCGCCCCCGACGCCCACGCCCGCTGGCGCGAGGCCATGGCCGGGGGCGAGCCCGACGCCGGCAGCGTCATCGTCGGCGAGGCGACCGGCCTCTTCCACGACATCCGCCCCGCCGCCGATCTCCTCGAAGACATGATCCGCGAGGCCGAAGCCCGCCTCCGCGGCGGCGCGGACCTCGTCGAAGCCCCATGACCCGCCGCGGCCAGGTTCTCCCTTCCGCCGCCTGCCGCGCATCTCTCGCCCCCGCCGACCGCGGACCTGGCTCCTCCTCGCCGCCCTCCACCTCGAACCGATACGCACGGCGCGCGAACCCGCCGGCCTCGCTCCCCCTCCTGCCGCCGCATCCTCTCCTTCACGGACGGCGACACCCTCGTCGCCCGGTGTCCGCGGGAGGGCGTGAGCACGGGCCGCCTCCTCGGTCTCGACACGCCGGCGTTCGGCCAGTCCTGATGCGCGCTGGAGCCGTTCGTCGCCTTCGCCGCGACCCTCCCCGCCCATGTCTTCGCCGCCCGCAGGGCGACCATCGGCGTCTCCGGCTCCGACCCGCAACGGCCGCCGCCGGGGGCGCTCGTCCTCGACGGCCGCTCCGCCGCCGGCTTCGTTGCAGGCGCCGGCCTCGCCCACGGCCGACGCACGTCCTGACGCAACTCCGGCCGCCCCCGCCCCCTCCGACCTTGCACGCCGCCCCGCCCCCGGCGATACCTTCCTGAACCCCCGCAGCGGGGACCAGAGGGAGGCGCGCATGTTCCAGAAGATCCTCATCGCCAACCGCGGAGAGATCGCCGTCCGCGTCGCCCGCACCGCCCGCCGCCTCGGGATCCGCACCGTCGCCGTCCACTCCGACGCCGACGCCCACGCCCTCCATGTCCAGGAATGCGACGAGGCCGTCCGCATCGGCCCCGCCCCCGTCTCCGACAGCTACCTCCGCGCCGACCGCATCCTCGCCGCCGCCCACGCCACCGGCGCGGAAGCCATCCATCCCGGCTACGGCTTCCTCTCCGAAAACCCCGACTTCGCCGAAGCCGTCACCCAGGCCGGCCTCCGTTTCATAGGCCCCCCCGCCGCCGCCATCCGTGCCATGGGCCTCAAGGACGCCGCCAAGGCCCTGATGGAACAGGCCGGCGTCCCCGTCGTCCCCGGCTATCACGGCCCCGACCAGGACCCCGCCTTCCTCGCCCGCGAGGCCGAGGCCATCGGCTATCCCGTCCTCATCAAGGCCCGCGCGGGCGGCGGCGGCAAAGGCATGCGCCGCGTCGACCACCCCAAGGACTTCCCCGAAGCCCTCGCCTCCGCCCAGCGCGAGGCGAAATCCGCCTTCGGCGACCCCGCCTGCCTCATCGAGAAATACGTCTCCCACCCCCGCCACATCGAGGTCCAGGTCTTCGCCGACGACCACGGCCGCGCCATCCACCTGTTCGAGCGTGACTGCTCCCTCCAGCGCCGCCACCAGAAGGTGATCGAGGAAGCCCCCGCCCCCGGCATGACCGACGCAATGCGCGCAGAGATCGGCGCCGCCGCCGTCCGCGCCGCCAAGGCCATCAACTACTCCGGCGCCGGCACCGTCGAATTCATCGCCGACGCCTCCGAGGGCCTCCGCCCCGACCGCATCTAGTTCATGGAAATGAACACCCGCCTCCAGGTCGAGCACCCGGTCACGGAGTCCATCACCTTCCTCGACCTCGTCGAATGGCAGCTCCTCGTCGCCGCCGGCCACCCTCTCCCGCTGGCGCAAGAAGACCTCGAACCCGAAGGCCACGCCATCGAGGCCCGCCTCTACGCCGAGGACCCCTCCCGCAACTTCCTCCCTCAAACGGGGCGCCTCGCCCACCTCCGCCTCCCCTCAGGCGTGCGCGTGGACTCCGGCGTGCGCGAGGGCGACGAGGTCTCCCCCCACTACGACCCGATGATCGCCAAGCTCATCGCCCGCGGCGACACGCGCGAGGAGGCCCTCTCCCGCCTCCGCTCCGCCCTCGCGCGCACCGAGATCGCCGGCCTCACCACCAACCTCCCCTTCCTCCGCCGCCTCCTCGCCCACGAGGGCTTCTCGAACGGCGACATGGACACCGGCCTGATCGACCGCGACCTCGCCGCCCTGACCGCCCCCCCCGAAACCCCGCCAGCCGCCCCCGCCCTCGCCGCCCTCGCCGCCCTCCACCTCGACACGCCCGCCCCGGACCGAGCCCCCTTCTCCGCCCGCGACGGCTTCCGCCTCTGGTCGCCCGAGCGCCGCCGCCTGACCCTCGACGGCCCCGAAGGCCCCACGGAAATCGCCCTCTCCATCCTCGCCCCCGGCCATTTCGAAATCCACAACGGCCCCGAGACCACCCCGCTCACCCTCTCAGGCCCCCCCGAAGCCCTCCGCTACCGCTACGGCGCCGACGCCCCCGCCCGCCCCGCAACCCTCGTCCGCCACGCGGGCCGCATCACAATCATCGCCGAAGGCGCCACGACCACCTTCTCCCCCCCCGACCCCATAGCCGCCGCCGAGGCCGCCTCGGCCGGCGACACGATCACCTCCCCCATGCCCGGCCTGATCAAGCTGGTGACCGCCGCCCCCGGCGACCGCGTGACCGAGGGCCAGACCCTGATCGTGATGGAAGCGATGAAGATGGAGCACCGCCTGACCGCCCCCCGCGACGGCGAGGTCTCCGACCTCCTCTGCACCGAGGGCGCCCAGGTCGCCGAGGGCGCGATCCTGCTGAAGCTGGCGGTGGAGGAGACGCCCGCCTGAAGTCACCACCACAAAGCGATTTTCATTGACAGCCGCCCGGTAATTAACCTCCTGTTCAAAAACAGTCAGCGCCTGTTCTTGTTGCGATTTTTGGAGCCTGTCGATGTCCGATCTCGAACCCCTCGTCGCCGACCTCCGGGATCGCCTCGAAGCCGCCAAGGAACTCGCCAAGACCGAGGAGGCCACGAAGAACGCCGTCGTCATGCCCTTCCTGCGGATGCTCGGCTACGACGTGTTCGACCCGCGCGAGGTGATCCCCGAATTCGTCGCCGACGTGGGCATCAAGAAGGGCGAGAAGATCGACTACGCCATCCGCCTCGCCAACGAGATCGCGATGCTGGTGGAGGTGAAGACCCTCGACGTGGACCTCGGCAAGGCCCAATACAGCCAGCTCTACCGCTATTTCGCCGCCTGCAAGGCATCGGTCGCGCTCCTGACCAACGGCCGCCGCTTCATGTTCTTCACGGACATCGACGCGCCGAACAAGATGGACGATCACCCTTTCTTCGTCTTCGACCTCGAGTCCTATTCCGACGCCGACATCCTCGAACTCTCCCGCTTCCACAAGACGTCTTTCGACATCGAACGCATCCGCTCCACCGCCTCGCGCCTCAAGCACGTCGCCCTCGCCACCGCCTTCCTTCGCGGCCAGTTCGACGCCCCTGACGACGAGTTCGTCCGCTTCGTCGCCCGCAGCTTCCACGAGGGCAACCTGACGGCCAAGGTGGTCGAAGCCCTCCGCCCCACCGTCAAGGCCGCCTTCGCCCAGCTCATCCGCGAGCGCATCGAACGCAAGCTCCGCCTCGCCTTCGACGGCCCTTCCGAAGCCTCCACCGAGACGCCGGAGCCCGAAGCCTCCGACATCGAGACCACCCCCGATGAACTCCAGGCGTGGTACATCATCAAGGCGATCGCCGCCGCCGACGTCCCACCCTCGCGCATCGCCATGCGCGACGCACGGAGCTACTGCGCGATCCTTCTCGACGACAACAACCGGAAGCCGATCTGTCGCCTGCACTTCAACGGCAAGAAGCAGTGGCACGTCGGCTTCATGGACGATGACAAAAAAGAGGTTCGGGAGCCTGTGGCCTCGCCCGAGGATCTCTACCTCCACGCCGACCGCATACGTGCGGCAATCAACCGCTTCGCCTAGAGAACAAAATCAGAGGCGTATTAGGGATCTGTTTAAGATGTTAACAAATGTTGCGAACGTATTAACCTGATTTCTCCGATGTTTCACGTGGAACACTCCAAGTACCCCCCCCGCTTCCCTCCCCTCCCGCCCTGCGCCATGATCCCCAAGCGCAACCGCCGGAGGCCCCCTGATGCCCGACCCCGCCTACCCCCGAGACCTGATCGGCTACGGCGAGACCCCGCCCGACCCCGCTTGGCCGAACGGCGCGAAGCTCGCCCTCAGCTTCGTGATCAACTACGAGGAAGGCGCCGAATACTCCCTCCTCCACGGAGACCGCCAGTCCGAGGCCTTCCTCTCCGAAGTCACCCAGGCCACGAACTGGCCGAACCAGCGCCACTGGAACATGGAATCCATGTACGAATATGGCTCCCGAGCCGGTTTCTGGCGCCTCCACCGCATGTTCACCTCCCGAAACCTGCCCGTCACCGTCTTCGGCGTCGCCATGGCCCTCGCCCGCAACCCCGAAGCCGTCTCCGCCATGCGCGCCGCCGACTGGGAAATCGCCTCCCACGGCCTGCGCTGGATCGAATACAAGGACTTCGCCCGCGAGGACGAACGCGCCCACCTCCACGAAGCCATCCGCCTGCACGAGGAAACCACCGGCGCCCGCCCCACCGGCTGGTACACCGGCCGCTGCTCCATGAACACGGTCGACCTGGTGGCCGAGGAGGGCGGCTTCGCATGGTGCTCCGACAGCTACGCCGACGACCTGCCCTACTGGCAGCGCACCACCTCCGGCCCGCAACTGGTGCTTCCCTACTCGCTGGACGCCAACGACGCCCGCTTCATCTCCAGCCAGGGCTGGGGCAGCCCCTCGGCGTTCCATGAATACCTCTCCAATTCGGTGGAACTACTGCTGGACGAGGGCCGCGCCGGCGCCCCGAAGATGATGTCCGTGGGCCTGCACTGCCGCCTCGCCGGCCGTCCCGGCCGCGCCGCCGCCCTCGCCCGCTTCCTCGACGAGGTCGCGAACCACCCCGAGATCTGGGTCACGACCCGCCTCGGGATCGCCGACCACTGGCGCGCGCGCTTCCCCGCCTGACGCCAACCGTCCCGCGAAAGCCGCGCGCCTCCGCCCCTGCGGAGGCGCCTCCGGGAACCGGAGGCCTGCGGGCGCGCCCGCAGGCGCGGCCGGCCCGGCGAATGCGCTCCTCAGCCCGGCTTGCGCCCCATGGCCAGCATGGTCAGCCCCGGGATCATCGGCTGCACCGAGACGTCCTCGAACCCGGCCTCCGTCAGCGCCCCGGCCAGCCACGCATCGTCCAGCGACCGCGCCGTGGGCGTGAACGCCGTATGCTGCAACTGCCACAACGCCGCCAGCTTCGGCCCCGTCCGGTCCGCCTCCACCACGAAATCATGCAGCAGATACAGCCCCCCCGGCGCCAGCGTCTTACAGGCCCGCGAGATCAGCCCCTCATGCGCCTCCCCCGGCACGCCCGAGAACAGGTAGCTCATCAGCACCGCGTCCTGCCCGCCCGGCCAGTCCGTTTCCAGCGCGTTGCCCTCGATGTAGGAGATCCGGTCGCTCAGCCCCGCCTCCTTCACGTAGCGCCGCCCCAGCTTCGCGACGTTGGGGAAATCCACCACCGTCGCCTGAAGCCCCTCGAACGCCTTGCACAGCGTGATCGCGTAGGCGCCCGTGCCGCCGCCCACGTCCAGCAGGCCACGCGCCGCCGACAGGTCCGCGAGCTTCGCCAGCCCCCGCGCCGGACCCAGAGACCCGGCATGCTGGCTCTCGGAATAGAGCCGCGCCTCCTCCGGGTCCTCGAACCACTGGGCGTAGCTGCCGGTGGCGCCCTCGGGCAGGCGGTCGGCCAGCGCCGGCTCGATCTGATCCAGCAGCGAATACATCTGCCGGTCCACCTGAAGCCGCAGGTAGTCGCCGAAATCGTACTTGGCGCCCTTCACCAGGAAGGCCTCCGCCGCCGGCGCGTTGGCGAACCGCTCCCCCTCCACCGACACCAGCTTCAGCGAGGCCACCGCCGTCAGCAGCGTCCGCGCCCGCTCGGCGGGCAGGCCCGAGGCCTCGCCCAGCGCCTCGGCCGTCATCGGCCCCTCGGCCAGGTGCGTGAACACTCCGTAGTGCAGCGCCGCGAACAGCGCCTTCGAGCCCATGAACCCGAACGCGATGTCCGAGATCTCCTCCGCCGTGGTGAGCAGCGTCATCGTCCCAACCCCCCATGTTCCGATCGCGACGGAGAGTATCCTGAAACCGACGCGTCTTGCCAGCCTGCGGCGCCTGATCCCGCGTCGCAAACGGCCCGGTGACGCCTTCTCAGGCGCCGACACCCGCGCTATGCCTGATCCGTCCCCAGCCGAAGGAGCCTCCATGCCCGACGAGATCGCCCCCCTGCCCAAGCTCCCCGACTGGGCCGCGCCGCTCATCAACCTCGCCTCCCCGCGGCTGGGGGCCGAGGCGACGGAGGCGTCGGACGACTTCTTCGCCGACCGCGCGCGCCTGCTTCAGGACGCGCCCGCGGTCTGGAAGCCCGACGTCTTCGATGACAACGGCAAGTGGATGGACGGGTGGGAAAGCCGGCGCCGGCGCGACTCGGGCCATGACTGGTGCGTGATCCGGCTGGGCGTGACCGGCGCCATCCGCGGCGTGGACATCGACACCAGCTGGTTCACCGGCAACTACCCCAAGGCGGCCTCGCTGCAGGGCGCGCGCGGCGAGGGGCGGCCGGGGGAGGCGGATTGGGTGGAGGTCGTCCCCTCCACCACGCTCGGCCCCTCCGGCCACCATTTCATCGAAGCGTCGGCCGAGGGGCCGTTCAACTGGCTCCGGCTGAACATCCACCCCGACGGCGGCGTCGCGCGGCTGCGGGTCTACGGCACGCCCGTCCCCGACTGGTCGGGCGCGGGGGACGAGACGGTCGAGCTCTCGGCCATCCGCAACGGCGGCCGGGTGCTGGCCTTCAACGACGCGCATTACGGCGACGTCTGGGCGGTGCTGTCCGAGGGGCGCGGCCGCAACCAGGCCGACGGGTGGGAGACGCGCCGGCGGCGGGAGCCCGGGAACGACTGGCTGATCGCCGCCCTCGGCGCCCGCGGCACGGTGGAGCGGCTGGAGATCGACACCGCCCATTTCAAGGGCAACTTCCCCCACCGCGTGTCCCTCCAGGCGGCCGACGTGACCTGGGGCACGGACGGCAGCGTGGCGACGCAGGCGATGTTCTGGCCGGTGCTGATGGAGCCGCGCCCCGTCGGCCCCGACGCGATCCATGTGTTCGAGGGCGAGGCGCTGGCGGCCCTTGGCCCCGTCAGCCACGTCAAGCTGAACCTGCACCCGGACGGCGGCGTCTCGCGCCTGCGGGTCTTCGGGCGGCGGGCATGAGGGAGATCGCGGTCCAGCCCCTGACGGCGGAGGCCTTCGCCCCCTTCGGGCGGGTGATCGAGGCGGCGCCCGCCTCCGCGGTCGGGATCAACGCCGGATGGACGACCCGCTTCCACGCTCTGGCCGAGATCGACGTGGAGGGCGCGCCCCCGATCCTCTCGATCTTCCGCAGCCGGGTTCGCCCGCTGGTGGTGGATATGCTGGAGCGGCATCCGTTCGGCACGCAGGCGTTCTTCCCGCTGGGGGGGCGGCCGTGGCTCGCGGTCTGCGCCGAGACGCCGGAGGCTGAGCCGCAGGCGTTCCTGTTCCGGGGGGATCAGGGGGCGCAGATCGGGCGGGGGGTGTGGCACGCGCCGCTGCTGACGCTGGCGGCGCAGGATTTCCTGGTGGCGGATCGGGCGGAGCCGGAGGGGAATGTGGAGGTGGTGGAGGTACACTATGAGATCGAGACTACCAGTTCCTCTTCTCGATGATGATGGCGCCCCTTACACCCAGAGGAATGCTTGGAGCGCAGCGAGGGCGATCGTAACGATTGCACTGAGCAGCCCAACCACTTTCGCCACCCTCGTCTCAAAGAGTTTGTCCAGCCGATACCCATAGCCCCGAGACGCCGTTACTAGCCGTCCGGCCAGCATCCGCTTTAGCACGCGGTGCAAGAAGCCCACCTTGCACAACGTGGAGTTGTGCATTCTGATGAACTCTCCATTTTGGAAGGCGTCCACCTCTTCCTTACCCGTAAGGAAGTCTCGATGACGGCCTCCGTTTAGCTCCATCAGGCTCGTGAGCCTCGGATGAGCAGCGTAGTCCGCACCGTAGCGGTCTGCGAGAATATCATTAAGGTTGATCCGCCTTTCCACCGGTATCACGGGAGCATCCCTCTGTCCAAGCACCCGATAGCGATGCTCAAGATGCTCAAAGCCGTAGGTAAGGTTCCGCATATTCCAGTGAACCCAGTACTTGTCACGACGGTCTTGGACAAACCTATATAAGTCATCAAGAAGCTGTCGCTCGACCTCGTCAAACCGCTCCCTTACCGCCTCGCGCGGTATTTGAAGTTCCTCCGCTATCGCGTGCGTTGAAAAGCTTACCGTCTGTTCCGTCAGAAAGTGCGTGATAGCGATGGAGGTGATCCGCGGAGAAAGACCTTCGTTGTCATCGTACAGACTCTGGCATGAGTAGTGAATGACGTAGAAATTTACCGGGTTGACCCGAATTTCCCTGAGGAAGTCCGAACTGCTCGAAATGCTCACACGCCCCTCCTGCGTAGTTTTTCGCTATGTATCAGCGATCCCGAGGGTGACCTGACCCCTTGTTTCTCCTCCACGGCGTGCTGGGATCCCGGCCGACTGGAAGGGACCGGAATGAAGCGCAGCAGGTTCACGGAAGAGCAGATCATCGGCGTTCTGCGGGAGCAGGAGGCCGGGGCCACGGTGGCGGAGCTATGCCGCAAGCACGGGATGTCATCGGCGACGTTCTACGCCTGGAAGGCGAAGTACGGCGGGATGGACGTCTCCGACGCGAAGCGGCTGAAGGCCCTCGAGGACGAGAACGCCCGGCTGAAGCGGCTCTACGCCGACGCGATGCTCGACAACGCCGGGTTGAAGGATCTGCTGTCAAAAAAATGGTGACGCCCGCCGTGATGCGGGACGCGGTCGCGCATCACCGTGCCTGTCACGGGATGAGCGAGCGGCGGGCGTGCACCTTGGACCGCAGCTCGGTCCGCTACCGAAGCCGGCGCCCCGACGATGCTGGCCTGCGCCGGCGCCGGCGCGAGCTGGCGGAGCAGCGCCGGCGGTTCGGCTATCGCCGGCTGCATGTGCTGCTGCGTGCGGAGGGCTGGGCCATGAACCGCAAGAAGACCCAGCGGCTCTACGGTGAGGAGGGGCTGGCTGTGCGGCGGCGCAGATCCCGCCGCCGGATCGCGGTCGCGCGCACGCCGATACCGGCGCCGGACGGACCGAACAGCCGCTGGTCGATGGACTTCGTGCATGACCAACTGGCCGGCGGAGGCAGGTTCCGCGTGCTGAACATCATCGACGACGTGACGAAGGAGTGTCTGGCGGCGATCCCGGACGCCTCGATCTCCGGCAGACGGGTCGTCCGGGAGCTGAAGGTCCTCATCGAGACCCGCGGCAAGCCACGCATCGTGGTCAGCGACAACGGGACGGAGTTCACCTCGACGGCCGTCCTGACCTTCGCGCAGGCGGAGAAGCTGGACTGGCGATACATCGCGCCGGGAAAGCCGACCCAAAACGCCTTCGCCGAGAGCTTTCAGGGCCGGATGCGGGACGAATGCCTCAACGAGCACCTGTTTTTCTCGATGAACCACGTCCGGGCGATCCTCCGCGGATGGGTCGACGACTACAACACCGTGAGGCCGCACTCGGCGATCGGCTACATGACGCCGGCCGCCTACGCAGCCTCCCTGAAACCGCAATGGGCATCGCCGCTGCACGACCTCGAAGGCTCCGCGCCGCTGCCCATTGCTCACGCCGCCCTGACGGGCAAATCTCAACCCACGATTCCGGCCGCCCGCGGATGAGCGCAAGGGGTCAGGTCAAGGGAAACAAGTCCGACGTAGAACTCGCCGCTCAGCGCCGGAAACTCGGGCGCACCAACACCCGCCCCCACGCTTGCCTCCGGCCCCCATCCCCCCTATCCCTCCCGGCAAACCCGGGAGCGCGCTTCATGCACACCTATCTCGACTTCGAAAAATCCCTCTCCGAGATCGAAGGGAAGGCCGAGGAGCTTCGCGCGCTGGGCCGGCAGGACCCCCAGATGGACGTGGAGAACGAGGCCAAGGCGCTCGACGCCCGCGCGAAGTCCATGCTCCAGGACCTCTACAAGGGGCTCGACCCGTGGCGGAAGTGCCAGGTGGCGCGCGCATCCGCTCCGGCCCCATGCGCTCGACTACATCAATGCGCTGTTCACCGAGTACACGCCGCTGGCGGGGGACCGGAACTTCGCGGAGGACAAGGCGGTGGTGGGGGGCCTCGCCCGGTTCCATGACCGGCCGGTGGTGGTGTTCGGGCATGAGAAGGGGCACGACACCGGCTCCCGCCTCGAACGCAACTTCGGGATGGCGCGGCCGGAGGGGTACCGCAAGGCCCAGCGGCTGATGAAGATGGCCGACCGCTTCGACCTGCCGGTCATCACCCTGATCGACACCGCCGGCGCCTATCCCGGCAAGGGCGCCGAGGAGCGCGGCCAGTCCGAGGCCATCGCCATGTCCACCGCAACCTGCCTCGAAATCAAGGTCCCCCTGATCTCGGTGGTGATCGGCGAGGGCGGCTCCGGCGGCGCCGTGGCCTTCGCCACCGCGGACCGGGTGGCGATGCTGGAGCACTCGATCTACTCGGTGATCTCTCCCGAGGGCTGCGCCTCGATCCTGTGGAAGAACGCCGCCAAGACCAGGGAGGCCGCCGAGGCGCTGCGCCTGACCGCGCAGGACCTGCACAAGCTGGGCGTGATCGACCGGATCATCCCCGAGCCTGTGGGCGGCGCGCAGCGCGACCGGGGACTCACGCTCTCGCGGGTGGAACAGGCCCTGCAGGAGATGCTGGGCGAGCTCGACGCGCTGGGCCCCAAGGCGCGGCGCGACCAGCGGCGGAAGAAATTCCTGGAGATGGGGGCCCGCGGGCTCGCCTGACCGTAAGGCGGCCTCGCACTTGGCCTGATAGGCGCTACCGTGGGTTGAACGCGCGTCCGTTATCCGCGCGCTCGCGCAGTTCAGCTTCCGCGTATCAGGAGGCCCCCCATGCGCCGTTCGCCATGGATGCTGTCGGCGTCGATCGCCGCCGCTCTGTCTCCGCTCCCGACCCTCGCCGCCCATGTGAACCAGTCGGACCTGAGACGTCCGCAGGGGCCGCTGTTCAAGCCGGACGCGGCCTGGACCCTGCCGTTCGAAGGGAGCGTGGCGAGGGACTGCTCCGTCGCCAACCTGATGCAGGTCGTGCTGGACGCCTCGCCGCCGGAGGTCGCGGAACCGCTGCGCGGCCGGCTGGAGGACCCGATCCTGATGCCGGCCGCGCTTCAGGTCGCGGGCGCCGCGATGATGCGGGCGCGGCCGGAAGTCCCGGCGCGGCCGCGCACCGAAGCCCTGAGCCAGGAGCAGATGACCATCCTGTCGCTCATCGGGCCGGCGGTGCTGATCCTCGCCGGCTCCAGCGTCGCGCTCGTGGCGCGCGCGCCGGGCGGCATCGGCCGGGGCTGAGCGCCCGGGCCGGGCCGGGCCGGAGCCGGGCTACGCCGCTAGAGGCCCATGGCGCGGTAGCTGTCCGCTACGCGGCCGATGGAGACGAGATAGGCCGCCATCCGCAGGTCCGGCACGTCGTCGCGCGAGCGCCAGACCGCGCGCATGGCCTGGTAGGCCTCCCGCATGGTGTCGTCGAGGCCGGAGCGCACCAGCTCCAGCTCCGTCGCGCCCTTGAGGTAGCGGTCCCTGAAGGCGGCCGACAGCGCCTCGCCGCCCGAGGCGCCGTGCAGGCGGTCGATCTCGTCCACCAGAAGCTGGTGACGCGCCTCCTCCCGCCGCCGCTCCATGCGGCCGAAGCGGATGTGGCTGAGGTTCTTGACCCATTCGAAATACGACACCGTCACGCCGCCGGCGTTGGCGTAGAGGTCGGGGATGATGACCACGCCGCGCTCGCGCAGCATCTCGTCGGCGCCGGCGGTGATGGGGCCGTTGGCGGCCTCCACGATCAGGCGGGCGGCGATCCGGTCGGCGTTGTTGACGTGGATCGCGCCCTCCATCGCGGCGGGGATGAGGATGTCGCAGGGGTTCTCCAGCGCCGCGGCGGCATCCGTGACGTAGCGGCCGCGGGCGAAACCGCGCACGCCGCCGCATTCGTTCATGTGGGCGCGCAGGGCCTCGATGTCGATGCCGTCGTCGTCGAGGATGGCGCCGTCATGCTCGGCCACCGCCACGATCTTCGCCCCGTCCTCCTCCGACAGGAACTTCGCCGCGTGGTAGCCCACGTTGCCCAGCCCCTGCACGCCGATGCGCTTGCCGTCCAGCGTCCCGTCCAGCCCCGCCTCCGCCACGTCCTCCCTGTGGCGGAAGAACTCCCGCAGGGCGAACTGGATGCCGCGGCCGGTGGCCTCGGTCCGCCCCTCGATGCCGCCCTGCGCCACGGGCTTGCCGGTGACGCAGGCGCGGGCGTTCATGTCGGTGGTGGCCATGCGCCGGTACTGGTCGGCGATCCAGGCCATCTCGCGCTCCGAGGTGCCCATGTCCGGGGCGGGGACGTTCTGGGAGGGGTGGATCAGGTCGCGCTTGATCAGCTCGAAGGCGAAGCGGCGGGTGATGCGTTCGAGCTCGTCCTCCTCCCACTCCCTGGGGTTGATGCGCAGGCCGCCCTTGGAGCCGCCGAAGGGCGCTTCCACCAGCGCGCACTTGTAGGTCATCAGGGCGGCGAGGGCCTCCACCTCGTCCTGGTTCACGGACATGGCGTAGCGGATGCCGCCCTTCACAGGCTCCAGATGCTCCGAGTGGACGGCGCGGTAGCCGGTGAAGGTGTGGATGCCGCCCCTGAGCCGAACGCCGAAGCGGACGGTGTAGGTGGAGTTGCAGACGCGGATCTTCTCCTCCAGCCCCGGAGACAGGTCCATGAGCGCCGCGGCGCGGCTGAACATGAGGTCCACGGATTGGCGGAAGCTGGGCTCGGCCTGCAGGTCCTTCATCGGGAGCGTCTCCTTCATCGCGGATCCTAGTCGTCGCGCGGTCGGGGCCGGAGAGCAAGACGTTCAAGCGGCGCAACGGTGTTCGAGGGCGGAGGCGCGCGGCCGGGCCGCCGGCCCGCGCGCATGGCGCGCCCGTCCGCAGGCGCGGCCGGATGTCTCCGCCGCGGCGGAGCCATGGGCCGGCTTCGCGCGCCGTCCATGGCCGGGCGCCCCTTGGCCGCGGGTCACGCCCCCCGGGGTTTGGCGCGGGCGGTGGGCTCGGCCTCCCACGGGCGTTCGGGCCAGGGATGGCGGAGGTAGCGGCCGCGCAGGTCGCGCCGCACGTCCGCCCAGGCGCCGCGCCAGAAGCCCGGAAGGTCCTGCGTGGTGGCCGCAGGGCGGCGAGCCGGGGACAGCAGGTCCAGCAGCAGCGGAACCTCGCCCGCCGCCGTGGTCAGGGTCGGATGACGGTCGAGGCCGAACAGCTCCTGCACCCGGACCTCGATGGCGGGCGGCTCGCGCCCGTAGTCGATGGGGCAGCGCGTGCCCGTGGGGGCGACCCAGACGGCCGGCGCGGCGGCCTCCAGCGCCTGCCGCCGGGGCCAGTCCAGCCCCCCCTCCAGGATCGAGGCGAGGTTCAGGCCGGAGAGCCCCTCCGCGCTGCGGATGTCGGCGAGATGCGGGGTCAGCCACGCGTCCAGCGACGCCTCCAGCGCGGCGTCCGACCAGTCCGGCAGGTCCGCCCCATGCGCCCGCGCGAAGGCGGCGCGGGCGCGGAGGCGGTCGGCGGCGCCGGCCCAGGGCAGGAAGCCCAACCCCAGCGCGCGCACGCCGTCGGCCATCGCCTGCGCCCGCGCCTCGGGCGGGGCGTCGCGCCAGGGGCGGTCCTCCAGCGCCAGCGCGCCGAGCATCCGCCGCCTGCGGGCGACCACCGCACGGTCGCGCGGGGACCATTCGCAGACCTCAGCCTCGGAGAGGCGGTCGGCGAAGAGGTCCTCCAGGTCCGAGGCCGAGAGCGCCGCCGCCCGCCTCACCCGCGCCTCGCGCAGGTCGCCGTCGGTGTCGGCCACCGCCAGCAGGCGCGAGGCGCCCAGCCCGTCCTCCGCCTCCAGCCAGGCGCCCTTGCCGCCCGAGAGCAGGTAGCGCGGCGCCTCCCCCGCCTTGCGCTCCGGCCGCTTCAGCGCCACCCGGTCGGGATAGGCGCGGGCCGCGTGGCGCGCGAGGGCGGCCGGAGCGAACGGTCCCGGCCGCCCCACCGCCGGCGTCTTGCGCCCCAGCGCCCGCGCCGCCGCCCCGGCCAGCCTGCGCGCGGCCTCCCGCGCCGCCTCCACCCGGCCGCGGTCCGCCTCCCCCCGCTCCCGCGCATAGCGTCCCGGGTCCCTCAGCGCGTCGATCCTGAGCGAGAGGTCCGCCGGCGCGCGGGCGGGCAGCGGATCCCGCTCCTCCAGCACGGCGGCGAGCTCCGCGGCCAGCCCCCAGTCCTCGCCCGCCTCCGCCGCCTTCAGGATCATGTGCCCGAGCCGCGGATGCGCCGGCAGGGCCGCAAGCCTGCGCCCGTGGGCCGTGGGCGAGCCGGCCGCGTCCAGCGCCTCCAGCCCCTCCAGCAGGGCCCGCGCCTCGGCCATCGCCGCGGGCGGCGGAGGGTCGAGGAACATCAGCCCCTCCGGCGCCGCCCCCCAGACCGCCAGCTCCAGCGCCAGCCCCGCGAGGTCCGTCTCAAGGATCTCGGCCGGCGGGTGCGCGGCCAGCGCCCCCTCCTCCGCCTTCGTCCACAGCCGGAAGCACACGCCCGGCTCCAGCCGCCCCGCCCGGCCCCGACGCTGTTCGACCTCGGCCCGCGTCGCCGCCCCCGTGACCAGCCGCGCCATGCCGGAGCCGGGATCGAAGCGCGGCCGACGCGCGAGGCCCCCGTCCACCACCACCCGCACCCCCTCCACGGTCAGCGAGGTCTCGGCGATGGAGGTCGCCAGCACCAGCTTCCGCCCCGCGCGCGCCGGCGCCAGCGCCGCCCGCTGCGCCGCCAGCGGCATCGCCCCGTGGATCGGCCGAACCTCCACATCCGCAGGCAGCCGCCCCGCCACCCGCTGCGCGACGCGGTTGATCTCCCCCACCCCCGGCAGGAAGGCGAGCGCCGAGCCCCCCTCCGCCCCCATCGCCTCCGCGATCAGGTCCGCCATCGCGTCCTCGAACCGCGGCCCCCGCCGCCCGGCGGGCGCCTTCCACGGCCGCTCCAGCCACCGCGTCTCCACCGGGTGGGCCCGACCCTCCGAGACGATCACCGGCGCCTCCAGCAGCGCCGCCAGCCGCCCCGTCTCCAGCGTCGCGGACATGGCGAGGATCCGCAGGTCCTCCCGCAGCGCCCCCTGCGCCTCCAGCGCCAGCGCGAGGCCCAGGTCCCCCTGCATCGACCGCTCATGGATCTCGTCGAAGATCACGGCGGAGATGCCGGAGAGCTCCGGGTCGGACTGGAGCATCCGGGTCAGCACGCCGTCGGTGACCACCTCGATGCGGGCGCCGGGCACGCTCTCCCCCCGGATGCGGTAGCCGACCCGGCCCCCCACGGTCTCCCCCAGCAGCTCCGCCATCCGCTCGGCGGCGGCCCGGGCCGCCACCCGCCGCGGCTCCAGCACCAGGATGCGCCCCGCGGCCCACGGCTCCGCCGCCAGCGCCAGGGGCGCGAGCGTGGTCTTCCCCGCCCCCGGCGGCGCCTGCAGGACCGCCCGCGTCCCCTTCCGCAGCGCCTCGCGCAGGGCGGGCAACGCCTCCTCCACCGGCAGCCCCTGCGAGGGCACGCCGGGCGCGATCTCCGGGGGGGTCGGGGCGCGGTCCATGGTCCGTTCCCTAACCCCGCCCCCCGCGCCTGTCACGCGACGCCCGCCGTCCCGCGGAAGCGGCCCTGCCTGCGCGAACGCGCAGGCGCGGAGGCCGAGGCCTCCGCGCGCGCCCTTCAGGCGCGCAGGGCCGCGCCGGCGTCGCTCCGCGGTCCCGCCCCGGGGGCTTCCGGCCCTCCCCCCGCCTGCGCTACAGATCGCCCCGAGAGGCGCCGCGGCGCCCGACCCCGCAGGAGCCGCCGCATGCCCGAGCCCGACCCCGCCGACCCCATCGCCGACCCGAAGGCCGAGGCGCTGGCCGACGACCTCGCCGCCCGGCTCGCCGAGGGCGACCGCCGGGCGCTGGCCCGCGGCATCACGCTGATCGAATCGACCCGCCCCGAGCACCGCCGCGCCGCCGCCGCCCTCGTCCAGCGCCTGACCTCCGCCCCGCGCGACGCGCTGCGCGTCGGCCTCTCCGGCACGCCGGGGGTCGGAAAATCCACTTTCATCGAATCCTTCGGGATGCGCCTCGCCGACGCGGGCCACAGGCTGGCGGTGCTCGCCGTGGACCCCACCTCCACCCGCACCGGCGGCTCGATCCTCGGCGACAAGACCCGGATGGAGCGCCTCACCCGCCACCCCAACGCCTTCATCCGCCCCTCCCCCTCCGGCGCCACGCTGGGCGGCGTCGCCCGCCGCACCCGCGAGGCGATCCTGCTGTGCGAGGCCGCCGGCTTCGATCTCGTGATCGTGGAGACCGTCGGCGTCGGCCAGTCCGAGACCATGGTCGCCGACATGACCGACGTCTTTCTCCTGCTCCTCGCCCCCGCCGGCGGCGACGAGCTGCAGGGGGTCAAGCGCGGGATCATGGAGATCTGCGACATGATCCTCGTGAACAAGGCCGACGGAGAGCTGAAGCCGGCGGCGGAACGAACCCGCGCCGACTACGCCTCCGCCCTTCGCCTCCTGCGCGGCCGGCCCCAGGATCCGCACGGCTTCCCAAAGGCCCTCGCCGTCTCGGCGGTGGCGTCGCAGGGGCTCGACCGGACGTGGGATGAGATCCGGAACCTCGACGGCTGGCGCCGCGAGACCGGCCGCCGCGATGCCCGCCGCCGCGAGCAGGCGGTGAGCTGGTTCAAGGCGGAGGTCGAGGAGACCCTCCTGCGCCGCTTCCGCCGCCACCCGGACGTGGCGAAGCTCTGGCCGCAGCTCGAACGCGCCGTGGCGATGGGCGAGGACGCCCCCCAGATCGCCGCCCGCCGGGCGCTCGCCGCCTTCGGCCTCGGCCCCGAGACCGACTGAGGAAGGCGCCGCGTCGAGGTTCCGCCTGTGGGCCCCGCACCGCCCGCGGCGCGTTGCCGGCGATCCGCCGCTGGCGACCGTCGCCAGACCCGCCGACCTGCGAAAGCGCCGCGGGCCGGACGGCCGCCACGGGCGGAACCTCGGGCGCGGCGCCTCCGCCGGGGCATGGCGCCCCGGTTGACGCCCGCAGCGCGACTCGCTAAGGGAACGCCTCCGAATTCCGGCGCCGGAGCGGACGGTCCGCACGCGCCCAGACCTGAACCGAAACCGAAGGGCTATTACCATGTCCCGTCGCTGCGAGCTCTCCGGCAAGGGCGTGCTGACCGGCCACAACGTCAGCCACTCCAACATCAAGACCAACCGGCGCTTCCTGCCGAACCTGAACGACGTGACCCTCCAGAGCGAATCGCTCGGCCGGTCGTTCAAGTTCCGGGTCTCCACCTCCGCGCTGCGGACCGTGGACCATCGCGGCGGCCTCGACGCCTACCTCGCCAAGGCCAAGGACGCGGAGCTGTCGCCCAAGGCCCTCAAGGTGAAGCGCGACATCGAGAAGGCGAAGACGGCCGCCTGAGCGCCGCCTCCGTTCCATGACCTGCAGGGCCGGCCACCCCGAGGGGTGAGCCGGCCTTTGTCGTTGCGCGTGCGTCGGGCGTCCCCGGCTCCGCGTCCGCGCCGGCGCCCGGCCTCAGCGGCGGCACGTCCTGACAGCTCGCGGCGCGAGGGCCCGCATCGGGCCCGAGCCCCCTCGAACCGCGGGGCTCGCCAAGGCCGAATTCCTCTTCGGCCCACACAGCGCCAGCGCCCCGCCGCCGCCTCCCGGCGGAAGCCCGTGGCGAAGACCGCCACCGGGTCCAGCGCCCACGCTTGCCGGCGGCCCGGGGTCGGCGGCATGACCGAGGCGGCGAACGAGACGGCGGCTGTCGACCACACGCATGTCTCCGCGCGCGCCCGCGACCCGCAGGGCCGCGCCCCCGGCCGCGGCGCCGCGGCGCTTGCCACCCGGGCCGCGGCGCCCAAGATGCGCGCCATGCTGCGGCTCGTCCTCCATCTCGCGCTGATCGCGCTGCTGTCGCTGGAAGGCGCGTCCCTGCGGGCCGCCGCCCTGCCCGCTCCGGGACTGGAGGTGCATCTGTGCTCCGGCGGCGCGGCCGTGCTGCCCGGAGACCCCGCCGAGCCGCCTCACCGCAACTGCCTCGACTGCTGCCTCGTCACGCTCGCCGCCCCTCCGGCGCCGCCGCAGGCCCCTGCCCGCAGGCTCTGCGCGGCCCGCCTGCGCCGCCGCGCCCGCGGCCGGTCCCGCGCGGGGCGCCCCGCCGCGCCGTCCCGCGCCCGCGATCCGCCGCAGCCCTTCGCCTGACCGAACCCTCCGTTCAGCCGAAAGGACCATCCCATGTTCATCCGCACCCTCGCCGCCGCGGCGGCCCTGCTCGTCGCCGCCCAGGCCCATGCCGCCGACGTCGCGGTCTCCGACGCCTACGCCCGCGCCTCGAACCCCAAGGTGGGCGGCGCCTTCATGACGCTGACCAACCACGCGGACGCGCCCGCGCGTCTCGTGGCCGTCCGCTCCGACGCCGCCGCGAAGGCGGAGCTGCACACCCACGTCATCGAGGACGGCATCGCCAAGATGCGCCCGGTCGAGGCCATCGAGATCCCGGCTGGCGGGATGCACATGCTCCAGCGCGGCGGGGACCACGTCATGCTCATGGGCCTGACCGCGCCGCTCGCGCAGGGGGACGAGGTCTCCCTCACGCTCGTCTTCGAGGACGGGACCGAACTGCCGCTCGAGGTCCAGGTGGACAACGAGCGTCACGACGCGCCCATGGAGCACGACCAGGGCCACAAGCACTGAGACCGGCGGCGGGCGCTCAGGCGCCCGCCAGCACCTCCTCCACCCAGGTCTGCACGATGTCCGACGCGCGCCCCTGCCGCGCCTCGTCGAACCAGCCCGCCCCCTCCGACGGCTCCAGGTTCAGCTCCAGCGTCCGCGCGCCCGCGGCGCTCGCCTCCGCCACGAAGCCCGCGGCCGGGTAGACCGCGCCCGAGGTTCCGATGGAGACGAACAACGCGCATCCGCCCAGCGCCTCCAGCACCTCGTCCATGCCGTAGGGCATCTCCCCGAACCACACCACGTCCGGCCGCACCGCCGACGCGCCGCAGTCCGGGCACGCGGACCGCACCGTCATCTCCCCCTCGAACTTCCACCGGCGCCCGCAGGCCGCGCACAGCGCCTGCGCGAAGCTGCCATGGATGTGGATCAGTCCGGCCGGGTCCGCCCCCTCGGCCTCGCCGGCCCGCTCATGCAGGTCGTCCACGTTCTGGGTCACGATCAGCACCCGCCCCGGCAGCTCGGCCTGCAGGCGGGCCAGCGCGAAATGGGCGGGGTTCGGCTCCGCCAACCGCGCCGTCTCCCGCCGCATGTTGTAGAAATCCAGCACGAAGGCCGGGTCGCGGACATAGGCCTCGGGCGTCGCCACGTCCTCGATCCGGTACTTCGTCCACAGCCCGTCCACGTCGCGGAACGTGCCCAGCCCGCTCTCGGCGGATATCCCCGCCCCCGTCAGGATCACGATCTCCGGCGCCATCGCCCTGCCTCCCGCCTTGCCACGGCCCGCAGGCTGGCACAGGCGGCGGGCGGGCGCACCCCCCGCTCGGGCCGCCTTCATCGGGTCGCAGACCGCCCGCCACGCTCCCTCCGCCTCGTCGTCGAACGCCGGCAGACGGGCGCGCAGCGTCTCCGGCAGCGCCTCGCGCATCGGCTCGAAATGCTCCGGCGCCGCGCCGCAGGTCCGGTGGCCGGGGCCAGGTTCCCGCACCTCGTCCCGGAACGCCCCGGCCGCTCCGTCAGCAGGCCGAGCGTGGTCATGAACTTCCGCCCCTGGCCCGCGATCTCGTCCTCGGGGAACATGGTCCGCAGATGCGGCGCCCGCCGGAACAGGGCGTGGCGGAAATCCGCCGGCGCCTCGGGCGAGCCCCGGCGCAGGCGGACGATCTGCTCCCGGACCCTGATGATCCGGGCGTCGTCGTCGCGCGGCACGGCCTGGGCCTCAGGCTGCGGTCGCCTGACCCCGAGGCGCCTCGCCTCCCCCGACCCGGATCAACCCGGTTCGGCCAGCAACCCCTGCAGGTCCAGCCGCCGCGTGTGCATCGCGATCGCGCCCTGCGCATCGCGGGGCCAGAGCGCCTCCGGCCGGTCCCAGTAAAGCTCCACCCCGTTCTCCTCGGGATCGCGCAGGTAAAGCGCCTCCGACACCCCGTGGTCCGAGGCGCCGTCCAGCGCCACCCCCGCCTCCGTCAACCGCCGCAGCGCATCCGCAAGATCCCGCCGCTCCGGGTACAGGATCGCGAGATGGAACAGCCCCGTGGCCCCCGCCGGCGGCGGCGTGCCGCCCGCGCTCTCCCAGGTGTTGAAGGCGAGGTGGTGGTGATAGCCCCCCGCCGAGACGAAGGCCGCCTGCGCGCCCATGCGCTGGGTCGGCTCGAACCCCAGCACGCCGCAGTAGAAGGCCAGCATCCGGTCGATATCCGCCACCTTCAGGTGGACATGCCCGATGCGGGCGCCGGCGGCGATGGGGCGAGGGGTCATGCTGAGGCTCCTGACATCTGCGCTGCCCCCAATGTCGTGGGGCCGCCGTTCGGCGCCAAGCCGCGCCGCCCGGCCCACACTGTCCGCGGATCGGCGCCAATGCGCCTTCGCCTGCGCCGCCCGCGAAGCCCGGAAGCCGGCACGACCGGCGAATGCCGCGCCCGACGCCCTGCATCGCGCAGAGGGGCGGGCGCAGTCCCCGCGCCTCAGGCCTCCACCGTCTCCTCGAACCCCACGAAGCGCGCCGAATCCGCCACCGTCCGGCGCACCGACTTCACGTGGTTGGCCGCGAAGTCCCAGTCCGGCCAGCCCAGCGCCACGCAGGTCATGATCACATGCTCGTCAGGGATGCGCGCATGCTCCCGCACCACCGGAGACTGCATGATCCCCTGCCCGTTGATGACCGCCCCGAGCCCCCGGCTCCAGGCCGCCAGCACCAGCCCGTAGGTCACGGCGCCGAGGTCGAAATGGGCGATGGCATCGCCCTTCTCGCCCAGGTCCTTGTCGAAGCACACCACCACCGAAACCGGCGCGTCGAACTGCCGGAAGCCGCGCATCACCCAGTCCTGCCGCCGCTCGGCGTCATGACGCTCGATCCCCATGGCGGCGAAAAGCTGCTTGGCGATGTCCACCTGCCGGTCGCGATGCACGCCCTCGTACTTGCCGTGGGTGGGGATCTCCCGGCTCGGCGGCACGCCGGCGAGGTTGCGCTCGGAATTCCCCGCGCGGATCCGGTCCAGCGGCTCGCCGGTCACCACGTGCAGGTGCCAGGGCTGGGTGTTCATCGAGCTCGGAGCGCCCAGCGCGAGGTCGATCACCTCCTCCAGCACCGCCTTGTCCACCGGCTTCTTGAGGAACCCGCGCACGCTGCGCCGCTCCCGGATCGCCTGGTCCAGCTCCATCATCCGTCTCCTCCCGTCTTGTCGTTCCGCCCTGCGGCGCCTCCGCCAGCCTACCCCCTCGCGCGCCCGGCGCATACCCGCGCGTACGCCCGCGCACCCGCTTGACGCGCAGGCGGGACAGCCTCATACGCGAGCGCATGACCGAGCTCTCCAGAATCCGCAACTTCTCCATCGTGGCCCATATCGACCACGGGAAATCCACCCTCGCCGACCGGCTGATCCAGATCACCGGCGGGCTGACGGACCGCGAGATGAAGGAGCAGGTCCTCGACTCCATGGACCTGGAGCGCGAACGCGGCATCACCATCAAGGCGCAGACCGTGCGCCTGAACTACACCGCCAGGGATGGGCTGGACTACATCCTCAACCTGATCGACACCCCCGGCCACGTGGACTTCGCCTATGAGGTCTCCCGCTCCATGCGCGCGGTGGAGGGCTCCCTGCTGGTGGTGGACGCGTCCCAGGGCGTCGAGGCGCAGACGCTGGCCAACGTCTACCAGGCCATCGACGCCAACCACGAGATCGTCCCCGTCCTCAACAAGATCGACCTCCCCGCCGCCGAGCCGGACCGCGTGAAGGAACAGATCGAGGACGTGATCGGCATCGACGCCGAGCATTCCGTCCTGATCTCCGCCAAGTCCGGCCTCGGCATCCCCGAGGTGCTGGAGGCCATCGTCACCCGCCTCCCCGCCCCCCAGGGCGACCGCGACGCCCCCCTCAAGGCCATGCTGGTGGATTCGCTGGTACGACGCCTATCTCGGCGTCATCGTCCTCGTGCGCATCCGCGACGGCGTCCTGAAGAAGGGCGACAAGATCCGCATGATGTCCACCAAGGCCGACTACCAGGTGGACAACCTCGGCATCTTCGCTCCCACCCGCACCCCCGTGGACCAGCTCGAACCCGGCGAGATCGGCTTCCTCACCGCCTCCATCAAGCAGGTCCGCGACACCCGCGTCGGCGACACCATCACGCATGAAAAGCGCCCTGCCGCCAACATGCTGCCGGGCTTCAAACCCTCCATCCCCGTGGTGTTCTGCGGCCTCTTCCCCGTAGACGCCGCCGATTTCGAGGATCTGCGCGAAGCCATCGAGCGCCTGGCCCTCAACGACGCCTCCTTCACCTACGAGATGGAGACCTCCGCGGCCCTCGGCTTCGGCTTCCGCTGCGGCTTCCTCGGCCTCCTCCACCTCGAGGTCGTCCGAGACCGCCTCGAACGCGAATACGACATCGACCTCGTCACCACCGCCCCCTCTGTGGTCTACCGCCTCAACATGCACGACGGCGAGGTGAAGGAGCTTCACAACCCCGCCGACATGCCCGACCTCACCTATGTCGCCTCGGTCGAGGAGCCGTGGATCAAGGCCACCATCCTCGTCCCCGACGAATATCTCGGCGCGGTCCTGAAGCTGTGCGAGGACCGCCGCGGCCAGCAGCGCGACCTCACCTATGCCGGCTCCCGCGCGATGGTGGTCTACGACCTGCCGCTGAACGAGGTGGTGTTCGACTTCTACGACCGCCTGAAATCGGTGACCAAGGGCTACGCGAGCTTCGACTACCAGATCGAGGGCTACCGCGAGGACAACCTCGTGAAGATGTCGATCCTGGTGAACGACGAGCCTGTGGACGCCCTCTCCACCATGGTCCACCGCGACCGGGCCGAGATGCGCGGCCGCGCGATGTGCGAGAAGCTGAAGGACCTGATCCCGCCGCACATGTTCAAGGTGCCCATCCAGGCGGCGATCGGCGGCCGCGTGATCGCGCGCGAGACGATCCGCGCGATGCGCAAGGACGTGACCGCGAAGTGCTACGGCGGGGACGCGACGCGCAAGCGCAAGCTGCTGGACAAGCAGAAGGCGGGCAAGAAGAAGATGCGCCAGTTCGGGAAGGTGGATATCCCGCAGGAGGCGTTCATCAATGCGTTGAAGATGGATGGGTGATTAAAATACGCTAAATACCGAAGAAGGCTTTGTAGATAGATTGAAATCTTTTTGAGAAGTTTATTTTAATTTGCTTCTCTCCTGACTTATAAATCCACAAAGTATTTTCGTTGCTGAAGCCGGTCAGACTACGACTTTCTTTTGTGTGGGCGTCATATAAATAGGCCAAAAGCATGGAGCCTCGTGTATCTAGTTTACGAGGATAGTAGGTGGCAACAGTCCTATCACGCAGCAGAGAGCGCACTATATACGAGTTCAATACCTTGCCGATCTCTGTCATGTGGATCGTATTTACAAATAAATCGCCCACATCATTGTAGTTACTAAGAAGAATGAATGAACTACTGCTTCACTTTGGATGTCTAGACGTTGGATTATATATATAACTATGGGAACTTTTTGCAGTTTTCCATAAGTATTTGAAACAACTTCAAAAAATCCTCCGTACGCAAGCTCTAGATTTCCCCGAGAGGTCATTTCATCAAGTAAGGGATTAAGATAGAATTTTAATTCATCGTGAAGGATATTTTCTTCGTCTGACATTGCGTCTGAGACTCCAGTGTCCGACTCTTGGTCAAATCGAAGATCGAGATATCGAGAATGGCCATCGCCTGATCCACTAGTTAGTAGAATATCTCCTTCGAAATCATGTGCATAAGTGTTAATCGAATTTACCGAAAAGCACCGGGACCCGTTCGAGTCCTCGAAACTCCAATAAAATATCAATGATAGTTCGTCTATCGCGCTTTGAGCCAATCCCACAGCACGAACGGTATTAAATATCTCGTTGACATCATGAGGTTTCGGACATTTTTCCATTAGGTCTCTAAGAACCATTCGAGCCGTTATTACGGGACCAGCGAAGGCCACATAAAAATCGTCGCTGATCTTGACAATTTTCTGAAGAGCGCCCGTTATATTTGTCTTCGCATGAACGCCGCCCCTTGGAAGCAGAGGGAGTTTCATATTTTTATCTCGGAATGATTGTTCGGAAGATACGACTATATCGCCTCCGAGAACACTTAAATTTCCGTACTTCCGAAACCTGATTAGCGTCATAGTTCACTCCCGACGTACTTTCCCGCGATATGGTTCTAACTCGTCACTCGCGCTACATCTCCACGCCCGGTCGGTCTGACGACCACGGCCGATCCTCCGCCCGCTCCACGTCCCGCGCCATGCCGTAGGGCGGGTGCTAACCCGCCATCCCCGGCCCGCCACCCGGCGCCACCCTTCCGGCCTCCCGCCGCGGCGGGTTAGCATCCGCCCTACGTCCCCACGTCCCGCCGGTACGACGACCACGGCCAATCCTCGGGCCGCGCCACATACCCGTGCTTCACCGGGTTCCGCCAGCGATACCCCACATGCGCCGCAAATCCCGCCGCTGCCGTTAACCTTCGTGCCATACGCCTGCCATACGTTTTGCAGACGCTTCGCATACGCGAAACGAATGATTAACCTTACCTTCCAGATGGTTAATCCCATGCGCCCAGCGCATGGCTGGTTAATGCGCCCGGGCCCCGCCGACCCCGCCCCCGACCCTCCCGCCGTTAACCATCTTCTTAACCTTCGGGCCCATGCTCCTCCGCATGACACGCCTCGCGCTTCTGCTCCTGCTGGCCGCCTGCGCCTCCCCCTCCCCCGCCTATCTTGGCGCGGAGGAGACCGAGCTCGCGCTGAACGGCGCCCGATTCCATGTTTTCCGTCTGTCGGAAAGCGCGCAGGTCATCCGCATGGGCGAAACCCGCCTGGACCCGGACGTCCTGATCGAGGATTCGCGCCGCGCCGCCGCCCTCGCCACCGGCTGCGAGCCCCGGAAGGTCACCCGATTTGACGGTTCCGTCATCGATTTCGCCCTGGTCTGCGAATGACCCCATGCGCCCGAGCCCTTTACTAACCCCCCTCAAGACCCAAAATTGTGATCCCGACACAGACAGGAGAGTCGGGAGTCCTTCGAATGCTCGAAACGATCGTTTTCGCCGTCACGCTCGCCGGCGGCATCGCTCTGGGATTGCTGCTCGTCTACGCCCTCATCGACGGACGCTTCAGCTTCTGGCCCGCGCCGGACAAGACGTCCTGGCAGTTCAACGTGGCCTTCGGCCTGTTCCGCGTGTTCTGCGGCGGCACCGTGATCTACGCGCTGCTGGACTGGGGCTCGCTCGGCTGGGATCACTGGTCCCGCCTCGCGATCGGAACCCCGATCATGGTCGGCGCCTTCATGATCACGCTGCGCGGATACGCCTTCCTCGGGCTCGACAACACCTATTGCGGGCAGGACGGGCTGGTGACGGGCGGGATCTACGCCTATTCGCGCAATCCGCAGTACGTCTCGTCGGTGGTCGCCACCTTCGGGCTGGCGATCTTCGCCGGGTCCTGGGGTACGTTCGGCCTCGCGCTGGCGCTTCTCGCGCTCTACACGCTGTTCGCGCTGAACGAGGAACGGTGGCTTCATCAGGGGTACGGCGACCGCTTCGTCGAATACATGAAGGAGGTGCCCCGCTTCCTCGACGTCCGCACCTTCCGGCGCGCCCGGCAAGCGCTGGCCTCCTGACGCGAAAAAGCCCCCGCGGCCGGACCGCGGGGGCTTTTTGCTGCGACAGGGCGAGGGCTTACGCCGCCGCCTTGTCGTCCTCTTCCTCGTCGCGCTCGCCGCGGAGCGCGACGGACGTGCGGATGCCCTTCTCCACGAAAGCCATCAGGCCCTTCACGGAGCGCTCATTCGGCTCGATCCCGGCGCAGGACAGAACCTCGCGGCCGTCCTTGCTGCGGGCCCAACGGGCGATGTTCTCAACGCCCGTCCCATTCTTGCGCTGCTCCATGACCGCGTCGTCAAGGGCTGCGAGGACCACGGCGGCGAAGAGCTTACGAGCCCGCGCGCCCTGGTCGTTCGTGTAAGAGCTCATATCGGCTGCGTCGAACATCGCGCCGCGTCCTCCTTCGGGATCCTTAGGAAAGTCGGACCGTTTCTAGTCTGTCGCAAATCCTTCAAGCTAGCGCTGTGAGCGCATGGCAGACATGTCCGCAACGCATAGCTCGTTGGTCCGACCTCTCCGGCCTTGCCCGGAGGACGCCGACCCGACATCCTCCCGGCGCGACCGGGAAACCGGCGAGTCATCTAGGCCGAAGGATGCGCCGTGCAACCCCTGCATGACGGACGCGTGACGGCGGGCCCCCGAGCCCGCTGGGCATGGATGATGTTCGACTGGGCCTCGCAGCCCTATCACACGCTCATCATCACCTTCATCTTCGCGCCCTACTTCGCTTCGGCCGTGGCGCCGGACGCGGTCACGGGGCAGGAGATGTGGGGCTGGGCCGCGACCGCAGGCGGCCTCGCGGTCGCGATCCTGTCGCCGCTTCTGGGCGCGGTGGCGGACGCCGCAGGCCCCCGCCGCCCGTGGATCGCGCTGTTTTCACTGCTTTACGTCATCGGCTCGGCGCTCCTGTGGTGGTCGGCGCCCGGTGCGGCGGATCCGGGGCTGGTGCTGACGGCCTTCGTGATCGGCCTGATCGGCGTCGAATTCGCCACCGTCTTCACCAACGCCATGATGCCGACCCTCGCGCCGCCCGAAGCGCTCGGACGCCTCTCGGGCTCCGGCTGGGCGCTCGGCTACGTGGGCGGCGTCGTGTCGCTCATCATCATGCTCCTGCTGCTGGCGGAGAACGACGCGGGCGTCACGCTGCTCGGCACGCCCCCCGCCTTCGGTCTCGACCCGGAGACGCGGGAGGGCACGCGCGCCGTCGGCCCCCTGACCGCCATCTGGTACGTGATATTCGTGGCGCCGCTGTTCCTCTACGTCCCGGATGTCCGGCGGCGCGCCTCGAAAAGCGGCGTTCTGAGGCAGGGGATGCGCGAGCTTCGCGCCTCGCTCGCGGACCTCAGGCGGCGGCCGAGCCTGAGCTGGTTCCTCGGCGCCTCCATGATCTATCGCGATGCGCTGAACGGGTTCTACGTGTTCGGCGGGATCTACGCGGCCGGGGTGCTCGGCTGGTCGGTGGTGGAGATCGGCGTCTTCGGCATCCTCGCCGCCGTGTCCGGCGCCATCGGCGCCTGGCTCGGGGGCCGCACGGATTCGGCCCGCGGCCCGAAGCCCGTGGTGACCGTCAGCCTCGTCATTCTGATCTTCGCCTCCTGCCTCGGCGTTTCGGTCACGCGGGCGGCGGTTCTTTTCGTCCTTCCGGTGGACGAGGCCTCCTCCCTGCCCGACATGCTCTTCTACATCGCCGGCGGACTGGTCGGCGCCGCCGGAGGCGCGCTCCAGGCCGCGTCCCGCACCCTGCTGGTGCGCCAGTCGAACGAGGCCCGCATGACCGCCGCTTTCGGACTCTACGCCCTCGCCGGGAAGGCCACGGCCTTCGTCGCGCCGCTCGCCGTCTCGGTCGCCACCGGCATCTGGGACAGCCAGCAGGCCGGCATCGCGCCTGTGATCGGGCTCTTCGTTCTGGGGTTGCTCCTGCTGATCCCGGTCCGCGCCGGGGGCGAGGAGGCGCGGGCATGAAGGCGCTGATCCTGATCCTGACGCTTCTCGCCGCCCCCGCCTCGGCGCAGCCGTTGGCCAAGACCCTGTTCGGGGCCGCCCGGACCGCCTCCTCCCAGTCGCCTGCGCCCATCGGCTCCTACGCCGAGGGCTGCCTCGCAGGCGGCGTGCAGATCCCGCTGGACGGGCCCGGATGGCAGGTGGTCCGCCCCTCCCGCAACCGCAACTGGGCCCACCCCGAGAGCTTCTCCTTCGTCACCCGTCTCGCCGCGGCGGCGCAGGAGATAGGGTGGCCCGGCATCCTCGTGGCCGACATCTCCCAGCCCCGCGGCGGGCCGATGACCGATGGTCACGCCTCCCACCAGCTCGGCCTCGACCTCGACATCTGGATGCGGCCCGCCCCGGCCGCCCCCATGTCGCGGGAGGTGCGGGAGGCGGCGGCTTCGGTGATGATGGTCGCGCCCGACCGACGCCGCGTGACCTCCGACTGGACCCCCTCCCACGCCGAGGTCCTGCGCGCAGCCGCCGAGGATTCGGCCGTCGCCCGCATCTTCGTCAACGCCGCCATCAAGGCCGAGCTCTGCCGCGGCGTCCCCGCCCCCCGCCCCTGGCTTGCGAAGATCCGCCCGTGGTGGGGGCACGACTCGCATTTCCACGTCCGCCTCGCCTGCCCCGTCGGCGCCGCCGCCTGCGAGGATCAGGATCCGCCGCCCGAAGGCGACGGTTGCGACGCCTCCCTCGACTGGTGGTCCTCGGACGAGGCGCTGAACCCGCCGCCTCCGAAGACGCCCCCCGTCCGGCGGCGGGACGTGATGACCCTGGCGGACCTGCCGCCCGCCTGCGCCGCGGTGCTCGATGCGGACTAGGGCGCGCGCGCTTCTGGCGGCGCTGGCTTTGGCCGGGTGCGCGCCCGCCTCTCCGGCGGAAGAACTCGGGCTGCGAGCCATTCCGGCGCAGGCGCAGCTCGCTCAGGGCGCGCAGGCGCGGCTGCTGGGGATGGTCGAGCTGCGCGCCTCGGACCCGGCCTTCGGCGGCTTCTCCGCGCTGGAGGTCTCTGCCGAAGGCGCGCGGATCGTGGCGCTCTCGGATCGCGGCGCCTGGCTCACGGCCCGGCTGGCGCGCGAAGGCGACAGGCTTACCGGCCTCAGAGATGCCGCGCTGGTCCCTTTCGGCGAAGATCGCCCGGTCATCGAGCGTGACTCCGAAGGGCTCGCCATCGCCTCCCGCGACCTGTCCGGCCCCCGCTTCGTCAGCTACGAACGCGACGGCCGGGTGGAGCGGGACGACGCCCCCTTCGCCCGCTCACCGGACTGGCGCGACCTCGGCAACACCTCCCTCGAGGGGCTGGCCATCGCGCCCGACGGCCGCCTCCTCGTGCTGCAGGAGCGGCCCGTGGACGGGCTCATCCGCGGCTGGTGGATCGACCGCGAAGGCGCCGTGTCTCCCACCACCTTGCAGATGGCGGACGCCATGGCCGTCACCGGCGCGGATTTCGGGCCGGACGGGGCGCTCTACACAGTCACCCGCACCTACAACCTCGTCGCCGGCTTCCGCTTCGGCGTCCGTCGCCACCTGCCCGAGGGGGACGGCTTCGGCCTGCCCGAGCCGGTGCTCGACATCCCCTTCGGCGAAGGCGCGGACAACGGAGAGGGGATCGCCCTCTGGCAGCCAGCCGCTGGGCCCCTCCGCATCCTCGTCATCACCGACGACAACATGAACCTGCTGCAGCGGACCTATCTCTACGAGTTCGAACTGATCCCGCAGGCCGCGGTCCGCTGAGACCTCAGCCCTCCGGCGCCGACAGGCTCAGCGTTCCCGCGTCCGCCTCGAGGTCCGAGACGTCCAGCGGCCCTGACGGCCGGGCCAGCCGGTTGCGCGTCACCCAGACCAGCTTCTCCTCCGCCCGGGTGATCGCCACATAAGCGAGGCGCTTCCACAGCGGCAACCCCGCCTCGTTCCGTCCCGTCCGCCACGCGGCATAGAGGTCGGGCGCATAGACCTGCACCACCGGCCACTGGCTGCCCTGCGCCTTGTGGATCGTCGCCGCGGCGCCGTGCAGAAACGCCGCTCCCATCGAGGCGGCGGTGGGGATGAACGGCTCCTCCTCGCCCGGCCGCTCGATCTGGATGATGGCCGCGACGTTCACCTTCGGCTCCTCTGCGCCGATGACGTGGATGCGCGCGAAGCCCGGCTTCCTCCCGGGGCCGAGATAGATGCACTGCGCGCCCTTCACCATCCCGCGCGCCTCCAGGTCGATCCGCTTGCGCCGGTGCTTGAGCGGCAGTTCCACTCCGTCGCAGATCAGCGGCTCGCCGGGCAGCAGCTCCTCCTCCGGCGCTTCGTGCGCCGCCCGGAAGGCGTGGATCAGCCGGATGCGCGTCTGATTGCGCCACACCAGCATCGGGGAGCGCGCCATCAGCCCGGCATCCGCCCGCTCGGCCGCCTCCACACGCGGGTCGCGCCGGCCAGCCTCCTCCACCATCCGCTCGAACTCCTCGAACCCCACCTCCGGGTCCGAGAGCGCATGGGCGAGATCCAGGATCGGGTTGTCCGCCGCCTGACGGTGGATCCGGCTCAGCGCGATCCGACGCCCCTCCGGCAGCCGGTCGAACACCATCGCCCCCGACTGTCCCACGGGCGCGAGCTGCGCCGGATCCCCGAACAGCACGATCAGCCGGAACAGGGCCTTGAGGTCTTCCACCGCCTTGTCGTCCAGCATCGAGGCTTCGTCGACCAGCGCGATGTCCAGCGCCTCGTCCCGCCGGGTCCAGCCGTTGATGAAGTCGGACCCGCGCTTGCCCATGGCCGCCAACGCGCCCGGCACCGAACCATGCGCCGCATAGCTCGCCTGCGCCCGGTCCAGCAGCTCGTCAGGGATCGTCTCGATCTTCGGTCGCTCCGCCTCGCCGGTCAGCCACTGGGCGATGCGCTCATAATCCGGGTCATACATCGGGGTGTAGACGATGCGGTGGATCGTGGTCGCCGGCACCCCGAGGTTGCGCAGCACCGAGGCCGCCTTGTTCGTGGGCGCGAGCACCGCGAAGGTCCGCCGCCCGCGGCGCTTGCGGCTCTCCCACTCCGCCGAGACGGGCTCCACGCCGGCCTCCGACAGCTCCCGCACCAACCCCGCCAGCAGCCGCGTCTTGCCGGATCCCGCCCGGCCCAGCACCGCCAGCGTCTGCGCCGGCCGGTCGTTGTCCAGCTCCTCGGCCGAGCCGGCCTCCAGGTCCACGCCCAGCGAGGCGAGCGCCTCGGCCACCAGCGCGCGGGCGGCCTTCTGGTCGGCGGAGAAAGGTACGATCTGCGCGCGGGTCATGCCGTCTCCGGTCCGGTCGGGGGCTCGGCCCCGACACCTAGACCGGAACGACGGCGGAGGGAACTCAGGCCGCCATCGCCTGCGGCCGCGGCGCCGCCTTCGCCACCGGCGCCGGGATCTTCATCAGCTCCAGGCCCTCCGGCGCCTTCGCCAGGATCGCGGCCCGCGCCTCCCGCGTGATCTCCCACAGCCCGAGGCACAGCTTGCCGCGGCCTTCGCCGTCCTCGGCGATCACCTCGGGCGCCCAGCCGGTGGCGCGGTAGATCCGCCGCATGGGCGCGTCGAAGACCGCCACATAGTGGCTGAGCCCGAACTTCAGCCCCACCTCGCACCCCGCCAGCATCAGCGCGGTGGAGATCCGCGCCGCCGCCGACTGCTTGCCCATCAGCCGCGGCGACACGCAGAACCGGGTCGATTCCCACATCAGCGGCGACACCAGTTCCCCCCCCGCCAGATGCGAGAAATGCTCGTTCACCATGGTCGGCCCCGTGGTCGGCATCAGCCGACCGGAACCGCCATGGGTGCCATCCTCACGCTCGTAGATGCAGTAGAGCGAATCGGGCCGGTCGTACTGGTCGTATTCCCACCCGTTGTCGTCCACACGGACATCCCACTTCAGCCGCGAGACGAACTGCCCCGCGCGATCCCGAAACATGGTTTCGGCGAGCAGCGGGTAGGACGACAGATCTTTTCCGTAGATGAAACGGATCATGGCGGCGCTCCTTCTGAGGGGAGCGGCGCCCATACTCACGGCCGATTAAATCAAAGTTAATTGGTGAAGGATTTTCCGGGCCGGGTTTCAGACCTTTATGCTGCCGCTTCGGACGGCGATGGCGACGGCATGAAAGGCGTTCAGGCCGCCCAGCTTGTGGCGCGCGCTGTCCAGATACACGCGCAGCGTGCTCTCCGAAATCTTCAGCTTGTCCGCGATCTGCGCGCGGGAGCGGCCCATCGCCATCAGGCTCAGCGCGTCTCTTTCCCGTGGCGACAGCGCCGCCGGAGGGGTCGCCTCGCCCGCGCCGTTGATCTGCAGCGCCTGCCGGTGGACGTGGTGCGCGATCACGAGGAATTCCTGCGCCGTCTCCAGCAGCAGCTTCGCCCACGCCTCGAGAGCGCAGTGCTTCGAAACCGTGAACATCGCGAACTGACCGTTGGGCCCGTGGATAGGTATTGTGTAGCCGTTGTTCCCCACCCGGAACTCGCTCGCCTCCGCCAGCAGCCGGCGCACCGGCCGCCCCGTCCAGTCCAGGTCCGCCCAGTCCAGCGGCGCGAAGCCGCCGGCCGCAGCCATGACAACCGGATCGAAATCCCGGTAGCGGACCTCTTCATAGCGGGAATGCCAGGCTTCAGGGTAGGTCATCGCCCCGAACTCGGCGCCCACCTGCGCGCCGCCAAGCGACAGGGCGTAATAGATGCAGTTGTCGATGTCGTAGAGCTTCCGGACCTGGAGCAGCAGGCGCTTCAGCGCCGCCGCGTCCACCACCTGGGGAACGCATTCCACGATCGTCTGAAGCCTGTCTCTCATGCCCGTCCGCCTCCACCCGCCGGCTTCCGGTGAAGCGTCGGGGGCGTGCGGACCCGGCCTGAGCCGCGCCTGCGGCCGCACGCGCGACCTGCTCCCCGGTTCCGGAAGCGCGGCCGGCAGCCTCGCCTCGTTCCGTTGGAGCAGCTTTCGTAGAGAAAGGTTAATGCAACTTTAAATTGATCTTTTGATAAATCGGCGCTGCTCCGGTCGCCGTCAGGGCGCCGGAGGCTCGGCGCCGGAGCCCTCCGGCGCGCAAGTATTCGCGGCGCGCACCAAGTAGAGCGCGCGCCGGGCGATCAGCGGCTCCGGGTCAGACCGGGCCGGAAAATACTTCGTCTCCCTGTCCGAAAATCGCCCGGAGCTGCGCTGCAGCGCTCGCTGCGCGCCCCGGGATCACCCGGGGATCGACGATCCGGTCCGAAATCGGCCGCGCGAATCTCTGCCGCCGCGACCATGATCGCGTCGTCGAGATGCTCGGCCAGCCGCATGTGATAGTTCCGGACGGCGTACTGCCGGAGGTCGGCGAGCACGTCGATGATCCAGTCCTGAGCCATTTAAAGCCCTCCAAATCCGCCTGTTTCCGGCCGTTCCGGAAGCGCTCGGGCGCCTCCGTCCGTCCTGATGCAACATCGGACATATCGAGCTTTCGCGGTATTCGCCGAATCTCCCTCCCCACATCTGGCGAGGCGATTTCCGTCAAGCCCTTGGTTTCGCTGGGGCAGCGTTCAGATGTCTGAGGCCTCCCTCCCTTCTCCAACATGATTCGGTGGCTCGTCGTCCGCGCTCGGCCACGGGACGGCGCGGCGCGGGACGAAGAGCGGCGACCGTGTACGGACACGGGTTTCGGGCGCGTCTCCGGGCTGGCGGCGCACAGCGCCGGCCCGGCCTTCGTGGAGATGCGGATATTCGTCGACTTGAGGTGGCGGGGAACTGGAGGCCCGCGAGATCCCCGCCCGGGCGCAGCGGGCGCCCAGGGCCGGAGATGGCGCGATCAAAAGCGATGCGCGCGGAAGAAGAAGTTAAGCGAACGCCCACCGGGGGTCTCCGGTCCGCGGGCCAATGCCTTCGCGGACCGGAGGGGCTGTCTCCCGTTCGGGCGCGAAGCGATCAGGCGCCGATCACATGCTCCAGACGGGCGGCGGCTGCGGCGATGTCCTGGTGCTCCTCGACCTTGCGAGCCATGCTGTCCCGGACTTCCTGGGTGCAGGGCCACAGGCCGGCGCAGATCGCGCGACGGTCCTCACCGGACTTGCCCATGACGTCGGGGGCGAAATCCAGGCGCTTGTAGACGCGCAGCATCGGCTCGTCGAACACGCCGACATAGAATTCCAGGCCGAAGCGGAGGCCCGCGTCGATCCCTGCCAGCAGCAGCGAGCTGGTGATCTTCATCGCCTCGCGCGCCGACTTCACGTTCGGCGAGATGCAGAGCCGCGTGATCTCCCAGATCGTCGGCGACTGAATCACGACGCCGTCCGTGAGGTGCGAGAAATGCTCGCCGATCATGGTGCGGCCGGTGGTAGGCATCAGACGACCCGACCCGCCATGCGTCCCATCCTCGTTTTCATAGACGATGTAGAGGGGCGCCAAAGCATCGTACTGGTCCCGCTCCCATCCGTTTTCATCGACAGAGACATCCCACTTCATCCGATCACGGAATTGGGAGGTCCTGTCCTTGAACATCTGATCGACGAGTCCAGGATACTTGTTCAGTTCGTGTGCGAACACGTAGCGGATCATGGTTACACCCTCCTCGAGAAAGACAGTAGCCATGAGTTCACACGGGTCTGCTGAACCTATGGTGAACGGAATACCAACTTTCGGAGGCTATACTAGATGTTAATTATGCCTGTTCGCACCGCTATTGCGACAGCATGGGGCATGTTCAGACCGCCAAGCTTGTTCCTGGCACTGTCCAAATAAACCCTGAGGGTATTTTCAGAGATCTTCAGGTTCTCGGCGATCTGATTACGGCTCATGCCCGATGAGATCATCGCAAGGGCGTCCCGTTCCCTTGGCGACAACGCGGCGAGTTCGTGCTCATTGCGAACGTCGAATATCTCGAGCACCTTCTGATGCATGAAATTCGCGACGAGCAGCCAGTCGCTCGCGGTCTCGGCGATGTACCGCTCCCAGACCCGATCCGTACACGTCTTGTTTATGGTAAGGACGGCGAACTGCCCATTCGGCCCCCGGACGGGGACCGTATAGCCCTGATTGCCGACGCCGGCGTCGACAGCTTCGAGGATCAGCTTCCTCCGGCGCTTCGGGCTCCAGTCGAGCCGCTTCCAATCGAGCGGCGTAAAGCTCTGCACAGCTCCGACGACCGTGGGGTCCGCCTCCTTGTAGTTCTCCTCCAGATAACGCTGCGACCAGTCCGCCCGGTAGGTGATCTCGGCGAACTGATAGTCTCCGAACGTCGCGCCCCCCCCGAAAGAGACGACGACGTATACGACATGGTCGACGTCGTAGACGTCCCGGACAAGATCGGCGAAAAGCCGGATATCCTCAACTTTCCGGAACTCCGGAAGGCCCTCGATGATTGATTTTATTCGGTCGGTCATCTGTGGCGGCGGGATTTCCAGCCTTTTGGAGGCCCAAATCAGCGTTTCGCGGGAGCATAACCTCCCTGCGCGCCGGACGCCATGTCATCCGATCGCCATATGACGCTCTTTACGCCGGAACCAATTCGGCCCATCGGCGGATAGGGAGGCAGCCGGAGCGATCCATAAGTGGGGATCGTACGCAGAACGCAGGAGCAACCCGCGATCCCCGGTAAACGCAACGCTGGATGCGCCCCGGCTGCAGTTTCAATCCGGAAAGACGGGCCGGCTGGCGCCGATACCGCCTGGGGAGAGCGGTCGACGCCGGGGCTGATGGCATGGTCGTCGGCGCTGGGGTGTCGCCTTCGCCCTTTCGCCGGCTGGGGAAATCCGGCGTCCATCAAACGGGGTGGGGTTCCCCCGATCGCCCCTTGCCGGCCTCGGTGTGCAGTTCCGGACCTGGCACGCTGTTTATCTTCGGTTCGAACCCTTTTGCGGTTTAGCCATGAACACGAAGGTACGGGTTCTGCGCCTCAATGAAATTCCCCCAAAAATGCGAGGAGGGCCGAGCCAAGTCATTGATTTCACTGAAGTGAACTGTTTCTGAAACGAAAGGCCCGGCAAATCCCCAGGATTCGCCGGGCTTGCCGAACTCGGTTCGGGCGCGCTCGCCTCAGCGGCGGGAGGCCTCCAGCGCATCCTCGAACGTGCGCAGGCCGGTGGTCCTGGCGCTGACCAGCACCGCCATGTTCCCGGGCTTGTGCTCGTTCTTCAGCATCTTGGTGTGGGCCGCCGGGATGTCGTCGAACGGGAACACCTCGGACATGCAGGGATCGAGCCGCCTCTCCACCATCAGCTTGTTCGCGGCCGACGCCTGCTTGAGGTTCGCGAAGTGGCTTCCCTGAAGCCGCTTCTGGTGCATCCACAGATAGCGGGCGTCCAGCGTCAGGTTGTAGCCCGTCGTCCCGGCGCAGATCACCACCATGCCCCCACGCTTCACCACGAAGGTGGAGACGGGGATCGTGGACTCGCCCGGATGCTCGAACACCATGTCGACGTTGTTACCCTTGCCGGTGATCTCCCAGATCGCGGCGCCGAACTTCCGCGCGCCCTTGAACCACTCGGCATATTCGGGCGTGCCGACCTTCGGCATCTGGCCCCAGCACTCGAAGTCCTTGCGGTTCAGAACGCCCTTCGCGCCCAGATCCAGCACGAACTGCCGCTTGCTCTCATCCGAGATCACGCCGATCGCGTTCGCGCCCGCCGTGTTGATGAGCTGGATCGCATAGGACCCGAGCCCGCCCGAGGCGCCCCACACCAGCACGTTGTCGCCCGGCTTGAGGATATGCGGCCGGTGCCCGAACAGCATCCGGTAGGCGGTGGCCAGCGTCAGCGTGTAGCAGGCCAACTCCTCCCAGGTCAGGTGCTGGGGCCGCGCCATCAGCTGCTGGCTCTGCACCCGCGTGAACTGGGCGAAAGACCCATCCGGCGTCTCGTATCCCCAGATCCGCTGGGTGGGCGAGAACATCGGGTCGCCGCCGTTGCACTCCTCGTCGTCGCCGTCGTCCTGGTTGCAGTGGACCACGACCTGATCGCCGATCTTCCAGCGCTTCACCTTGTCCCCGACCGCCCAGACGATGCCCGAGGCATCCGACCCGGCGATATGGAACTCCGCCTTGTGCACGTCGAACGGCGAAATCGGCTGCCCGAGCCCCGCCCAGACGCCGTTGTAGTTCACGCCGGCAGCCATCACGAACACCAGCACCTCGTTGGAATCGAGGGGCGGCGTGTCCACGACCTCGACCTTCATGGCCTGCTCGGGCTCGCCATGTCGCTCGCGCCGGATGGCCCAGGCGTACATCTGCTTGGGCACGTGGCCCAGCGGGGGGATCTCCCCCACTTCGTACAGATCCTTCACCGGCGCCTCGTAGGCTTCGATGGTCTCGGGGGCGTCGAGCGGGGCCATGGTCGGTCTCCTTCCGTCCGGCGAGGCGAAAACGCGCGCGCAACATTGTTGCGAATTTCACTGGCGCGGAGGCATGACATTGCTCCCGCGCGAACGCAAGCCCTTTGTGCGGCGCACCATTTTCATCTACAACCCCGTCGAGGGCGAGGAGTTGCGCGCCGCGACTTCGTGGCCTTCTGGAAACTTCCCGCCTCTCCGCCTATCCTCTTGCGCAAGATCATGTCGCGTGACATTTCCGCTGCGTCGCAGCAGAGCGCAAACGCCCCGGAGGCCCCACGATGCCCCAGAAGGACCGTCCCTGGATCTTCCGCACCTATGCCGGCCACTCGACGGCCGCGGCGTCGAACGCGCTCTACCGCTCGAACCTTGCGAAGGGGCAGACCGGCCTCTCGGTCGCCTTCGATCTGCCGACCCAGACCGGCTACGACTCGCGATCACGCCCTCGCGCGGGGCGAGGTCGGCAAGGTCGGCGTCCCCGTCTCCCATATCGGCGACATGCGGGTTCTGTTCGACCAGATCCCGCTGGAGGCGATGAACACCTCCATGACCATCAACGCCACCGCCGCCTGGCTGCTGGCCCTCTACATCGCAGTGGCCGAGGAGCAGGGCGCCGACCGCCGCCAAGCTCACCGGCACCGTCCAGAACGACATCATCAAGGAATACCTCAGCCGCGGCACCTACGTGTTCCCGCCCGCAGCCTTCGCTGCGGCTGATCGGGGACATCGCCGCCTACACCTACCGCGAGGTTCCCAAGTGGAACCCGATGAACGTCTGCAGCTATCACCTGCAGGAGGCCGGCGCGACGCCAGCGCAGGAGCTGGCCTTCGCGCTCGCCACCGCCATCGCCGTACTGGACGCAGGTGAAAGCCGGCGGCGCGGTGCCGGACGAGGACTTTCCCCAGGTCGTCGGCCGCATCTCCTTCTTCGTGAACGCCGGCATCCGCTTCGTCGCCGAGATCTGCAAGATGCGCGCCTTCACCGAGCTCTGGGACGAGATCTGCCGCGACCGCTACGGCGTGGAGGACGCGAAGTTCCGCCGCTTCCGCTACGGCGTTCAGGTCAATTCCCTCGGGCTGACCGAGCAGCAGCCCGAGAACAACGTCTACCGCATCCTGCTGGAGATGCTGGCCGTCACCCTCTCCAAGTACGCCCGCGCCCGCGCGGTGCAGCTTCCGGCGTGGAACGAGGCGCTCGGCCTGCCCCGCCCCTGGGACCAGCAATGGTCGCTCCGCATGCAGCAGATCCTCGCCTACGAGACCGACCTGCTGGAATACGACGACCTCTTCGACGGCAACCCCGCCGTCGCAGGCCAAGGTGGACGAACTGAAGGATCTCGCCCGCGCCGAACTCGCCCGCATCGACGAGATGGGCGGCGCCGTGCAGGCCATCGACTACATGAAGGCTCGGCTGGTGGACTCCAACTCCGCCCGCCTCCGCGCCATCGAAGCCGGCGAAACCGTGTGGTCGGCGTCAACAAGTACACTCGGCACGCGAACCCTCGCCCCTCACCGCCAACGAGGGCGGCATCCTCGTGGTGGACAAGGACGTGGAGGCAGGGCCAGATCGCCGCCCTCCAGGAATGGCGCGAAGCCCGCGACGCAAGCGCCGGTGGACGCCGCCCTTGCCGACCTCGAAGGCCGCGGCGCAGGACGGCCGCAACATCATGCCGCCCTCCATCGCCTGCGCGAAGGCCGGCGTGACCACCGGCGAATGGGGCGGGGTTCTGCGCGAGGTATTCGGCGAATACCGCGCCCCCACCGGGCGTCGCCGAAGCCGCCGCCGACGACGCTCGACGGGCCTCGAGGAGGTCCGCGCGGCGGTGGAGGCGCGTCTCCGACCCGCTGGGCCGCCGCCTGAAGTTCCTCGTCGGCAAGCCCGGCCTCGACGGCCATTCCAACGGCGCCGAGCAGATCGCCGTCCGCGCCCGCGACTGCGGCATGGAGGTGGTTTACGAGGGCATCCGCCTGACCCCCGCCCAGATCGTCAACGCGGCGCTGGAGGAAGCCGTCCATGTGGTCGGCCTCTCCATCCTCTCCGGCTCCCACCTGCCCCTGGTCGAAGGAGGTGATAGAGCGCATGCAGCGCCGAGGGCCTCGACGACGTGCCCGTGGTGGTCGGCGGCATCATCCCCGAGGCCGACGCCACTGAACTCCGCGCCTACGGCGTCGCCCGCGTCTACACGCCCAAGGACTTCGAGCTGACCAAGATCATGGCCGACATCGTCGACCTGGTGGCCGAGGAAAGCGCCGAAGCGGCGTGACGGAATCGAGGTGACATGCGCGACGGTTCATGTACCGTCGCGCCCATGGCTATACCGGGATTCCAAGACCTTATGGCTCCGCTTCTGGAGCTGGGCGCGAGCGAGGCTCGTCATACATCCTCCGCGGCCGCCCGAATGTGCGACCGTTTCTTGCTGAGCGAGGAGGAGCGCGAGACGCCGGCAAGCAGACCCTCATCCTCGACCGGACACATTGGGCCGTCACCTATCTGGTGAAGGCGGGGCTGATGGAGCGTCCGAAGCGCGGCCACTTCCGCACTACGGATCTCGGCCGCTCGTTGCTGACGAACCCGCCGCCCAAGATCGACGTCGCCTTCCTGCAACGCTACGAAGGCCTGCGCGAGTTCACGTCAGCCGGCGCTTCGCCGAAGCCCTCCGGCAGTTCAGAGGAAGCTCCCTTCTCGGAGGCCACTCCACAGGAAACCATCGAAAGCGCAGTGAACCGCCTCAACGCCGCTCTTCGCAGCGATCTCGCCGCTCGCGTCGCCGCCCTGACCCCGCTCGCCTTCGAACAGCTCATCGTGGATCTGACGCTGGCCATGGGCTACGGCGCTGGCGGCGAGGGCCAGCGCATCGGCAAGAGCGGCGACGGCGGCGTCGACGGCATCATCTCGGAGGACCGGCTCGGGCTGGACGTGGTCTATCTTCAGGCGAAGCGCTACGACCCCGACAACAAGATCGGCCCCGGCCAGATCCGCGAGTTCATCGGCACGCTGCACATCCGCCGCGCCTCCAAGGGCGTCTTCGTCACCACCTCTTCCTTCACCGCCTCGGCCGAGACCGAGGCCATGCAGGCCGGCCAGCGCCTTGTGCTGATCGACGGCAAGCGTCTCGCGGACCTGATGATCCGCCACGACGTGGGCGTCCGCGTGGTCCAGACCCTCCACCTCAAGGAAATCGACCTCAACTTCTTCGAAGACGCCTAATCCGTCGCCGCCCCCGGCTTCGCGTCCTTCGAAAACGCCGCGTACACCAACAGCGCCATCCCCAGCGTGGCCGCGTACCAAAGGAACACCCGGTCGTAGCCCGCCTGCACCTCTCCGGCCGCCAGCAGCGGGTCCGCCAGCGCCGCGGTCACGAACTGCCCCAGCGCCACGCCCGCCATCCCGAACACGTTGATCAGCGTCACCCCGCGCCCCGTCAGCCGGGCAGGCACGAAGCTCCGGTAGTGCGCCACCATCAGCGCATAGGTCGCCCCGCAGAAGCCGATCGCCATGATCAGGCCGATGGCGCCCTCGCGCCCCGGATCGGCCAGCGCCAGCACCCACATGCAAAGGCACCCCGTCCCGTTCGCCCCCAGGATCAGCCACTTGCGCGTGTTCAGCACCCGGTCCGCCGGGCCGAACAGGAAGATCCCCACGGTCATAACCACCGCCATGAACAGGACGGCGACGCCCACCTCGCTCGGGCTCAGCCCGTGCACGTCATGCAGGTAGGCGCCCGCCCACAACCCGCGCATGCCGCCCGAGGCCGCATAGTTGAACAGCGCCACCGGCAGGATCGCCAGCAGCAGCGGCTTCCTCATCAGCTCGGCGTAGCCGTCGAACCCCAGCGCCCGCCACAGCCCCTGCCCCCGGCCCGGCGCCTCCAGCGACGGCGGGTCCTTCACCAGCACCAGCAGCGCCCCCGCCAACGCGAAGCCCAGCGCGGCGAGGGCCATCATCACCTCGCGCCACCCCGCCGCCTCCGCCGCCCACGCGAGCGGCGCGGCCCCGAGGATGTTGCCCAACCCCCCGATCCCCATGGTCAGCGAAGTCATGGTCGCGAACTTCACCGGGTCGTAGCGGCGCGCGAACAGGAACATTGCCGACATCATCACCGGCGCGCAGCCCGCCCCGATCATCGCCATTCCCACCCACAAGTGCCACGCCTCCTGCGCCAGCGCGAAGACCAGCGCGCCCCCGCCTGCGCCAACGCCCAGGAACCCCGCCACCGCCTTGCGCGGCCCCATCCGGTCAAGCAGCACCCCCACCGGGAACTGCGCCAGCGCGAAGCACAGGAACCAGGCGCCCACGACGCTCGACAGCTCCGAGGCCGGGATCCCGAGGTCCCGCGTCAGGAACGGCGCCAGCACCGCCACGAAGGTCCGGTAGAACACGCTCATCACCAGCGCGAGCGTCAGAGCCGCGATATCCATCAGGGCTTCGCATCCCGGCTGAAGAGATAGACCGCCAGCGCCGCCATCATCGCCGCGGCGTAAAGGAGGAACAGCGTCCCATAGGCCTCGGCCGCGCCGCCCGCGGCCTTGCCCGCCTCCACCACCTGCCCCGTCAGCGCCTGCGCGAGGCCGACGCCCCCCATGACGAACAGGTTCATCAGCGTCACCATCCGCCCCACCAGCCGCATGGGCGCCATTGACCGGGCGTGAGCCATGACCATGGTGTAGGTCGCGCCGAAGAAGCCCACCCCCGCCATCAGCGCGACCGAAACGCCCGAGGCCGCCCCGGCGGTCGCGCCCAGCCCCGCGCAGGCGGCGGCCGCGACCACGTTGCCCGGCAGGATCACCCACTTGCGGGTCCCGAACCAGCGGTCCAGCGGCCCGTAGGCGAAGGCGCCCGCGGACATGGCCAACGCCATCCACAGCGTCGCGCGCCCGACTTCGGCCGGGGACATGGCATAGACTTCCGTGAGATAGGGCCCCGCCCACAGCCCGCGAATTCCGGCGGCGGGCGTATAGTTCACCACCGCCAGCGGGATGATCGGCCACAGGACCCGCAGCTTCAGCAGCTCCCCGTAGTCGAGGAACCCGCGGTCGCCGGCCTCCGCCTGCAGCACCGGCGGATCGCGCACCAGCGCGAGCGCGGCGAGCGCGATCAGCGCGCTGGCGGCGGCGAAGACGCCCATGGTCTCGCGCCAGCCCACCGCCTCGATCAGCAGGGCGAAAGGCTCGGTTCCGAGGATGTTGCCCAGCGTCCCGATCCCCACCGTCATGGCGCAGAGCGTGGCGAAGCGGACGGGAGGGAAGTCTCTGGCGTAGATATAGAAAAGCGCCATCAGCGCCGGCGCGCACCCGGCCCCGATCAGCGCCATGCCCAGCGTGATTCCCAGCGGCCCCTGCGCCAGCGCGACCGCGGCCGCGCCCCCACCGGCGCACAGCCCGAACAGCACGCCCCCCGTTCGCCGGGGCCCCAGCCGGTCCAGCCCTACGCCCACCGGAAGCTGCATTGCGGCGAACACGAGGAACCATATCCCCGACGCCCGCCCCAGGTCCGCCGCGTCCAGCCCAAGGTCCTGCGTCAGGAACGGCGCGAGCACCGCTAGGCAGGCGCGGTAGAACTGGCTGAACACGTAGGCGAGACCCAGCGCGAGGATGCCGGGCATGGCGAGGGCCTCCGACGGACGGGCGCGCCGAGGCGGCGCGCAAGGAAAGGTTCGGCGACCTTAGCGATGCCGCGGGAAGGGGTCCATGGGGTGCGCGACGCGGCCCCGGGGCGCTGCCGAGTCATCGGATTTCAACGCTCCGCCGCCCGAACCCGGATCTTCCGGCCCGCGCAGCGCCATTGACGCCGCCTCCCGCGCGGGCGTAGCGATTGAGCCTCTCACCGCACCCGGAGGCCTCCCGATGAACGTCCAGCTCTCGAACATGCAGACCCGAGACGTGGAGGCGCTGCTCCACCCCTACACCAACGGCGCCGTCCATAGGCAGACCGGCGCGCACGTGATCTCCGAGGGCAAGGGGATCTACGTCTACGACGATCAGGGGCGGGAGTTCATCGAGGGCATGGCCGGGCTCTGGTGCGCCGGTCTCGGCTTCGGCGACGCCGAGCTGGCCGAAGCCGCGGCCGAGCAGCTCCGCAAGCTGCCCTATTATCACCTCTTCGCCGGCCGCTCCCATGAACCGGCGATCGAGCTGGCCGAGCGGATCAAGGACCTCGCCCCCGGCATGGCGCGGGTGATCTACCAGTCCTCGGGCTCGGAGGCGAACGACGCGCAGGTGAAGCTCGCCTGGTTCTACAACAACGCCCGCGGCCGGCCGGAGAAGAAGAAGATCATCTCCCGCAAGAAGGGCTATCACGGCGTCACCATCGCCTCGGCCTCGATGACCGGGCTGCCCTACAACCACCTCGACTGGGACCTGCCGCTCGACCGCTTCCTGCACACCTCCACGCCCCATCACTGGCGCGAGGCCGAGGCCGGGGAGACCGAGCGCGAATTCGCCTCCCGCCTCGCCCACGAGCTGGAGGAGATGATCGAGCGCGAGGGGCCGGAGACCGTGGCGGCCTTCATCGCCGAGCCGATCATGGGCGCCGGCGGCGTGATCGTCCCCCCTCAGGGCTATTTCGAGGCGATCCGCCCGATCCTGGAGAAGTACGACATCCTGATGATCGCCGACGAGGTCATCACCGGCTTCGCCCGCACCGGAGAGTGGTTCGGCTCCGACCGCTTCAACGTGAAGCCCACCTCCATGTCCTTCGCCAAGCAGCTCACGGGCGGCTACGCGCCGCTTTCCGCGGTGGCGATCAACCTCGACATGGCCGAGGCGATCGAGGCGCATACCGGCAAGATCGGCACGCTGGGCCACGGCTTCACCTATGGCGGGCATCCGGTGGGCTGCGCCACGGGCGTCGCGGCGCTCAGGATCTACAAGGAGCGGCGGATCCTGGACCATGTCCGCAAGGTCGAGCCGGTGTTCCAGAAGGCGCTTGAGACCGCGGCGGAGCATCCGCTGGTCGGCGAGAAGCGCGGCGTCGGCCTGATCGGCGCGCTGGAGCTGGCGCCCGACAAGTCCGGCCGAACTGCCTTCGATCCGGCGGGCAAGGTCGGCGCGCGCGCGGTGGCCGAGATGCTCTCGCGCGGGGTGATCCTGCGCAACGTGGGCGACAGCCTCGCCTTCTGCCCGCCGATGATCATCACCGAGGACGAGATCGCGCGCATGTTCGAGCCGCTTGAGCAGGCGCTGGACGCCACGCATCAGTGGGCGAAGATCGAAGGCCTCATGTAACGGGGAGCATTGCACAAGAAGAGCGGGCCGCAACGGCGGCCCGTTTCATGGTGGGGAGGGGGTGACCATCGGCGGCAGACTTGGCCACCCCCAGTCACTTCACCCTGCAAACGCAAAACGCCTCATTGACGCCACCTGGTACGCTACACGCGAAACCACTTTGGTTCCGGAACAAGTTCAGGAATCCTCAACCGAGCCGGGATGTCAACTACATCATGAATGACAACCGAACCTTCGGCCCAGTCCTGAAGATTCTGCGCCCCATTGAATGCGCCGAGCTGGTCCAAACTCTTGTTTTTCGGGGTTCTTCGATAGACCTCAAGGACGGCTTCATCCACTTTTCCACGCCTGCGCAGGCGGCGGAAACGGCGGCGAAGCATTTCGCGAGGGAAGGCGGGTTGTGGCTCGCCGCGGCGGATGCGGCTTCCCTAGGGGAATCGCTGAAATGGGAGCCGTCGCGGGGCGGCGCCCTGTTCCCGCATCTCCACCGCGTGCTGCGGGCCGAGGATCTGGTATGGATCCGCCCCCTTCCGCTGGGGCCTGAAGGGCTGCACAGGTTTCCGGACCTGGAGGCGTGAGCCTCGGCCGGATGGGAGAGGCGGCGGCGCTGGCGGCGCTGCGGCGGGTGGAGCCCGAACGGGCGCATCGGCTGGCACTGGCGGCGCTCGTCGCCCGTCACCGGGCGGGGCTGTCGCCGGGGGCGCTGCGGGCTGGCCCGCGCCGGGTGTTCGGGCTGGATTTCCCCAATCCGGTGGGCATCGCGGCCGGCTTCGACAAGAACGCCGAGGCGGTGGAGGCGTGCCTCGCCTCCGGCCCCGGCTTCATGGAGGTGGGCGCCGTGACGCCCCGCCCGCAGCCCGGCAATCCGCGGCCCCGGCTGTTCCGCCTGTCCGAAGATCGCGCGGTCATCAACCGCTTCGGCTTCAACAACGAGGGGATGGAGCGGGTGGCCGCCCGGCTGGAAGCGGCGCGCGCGCGGGGGCGGCTCGGCGGCCCGGTGGGCGTCAATCTCGGGGCCAACAAGGACAGCGAGGACCGCGCCGCGGACTACGCGGCGGTGCTCGCGCGCTTCGCCGGGCTGGCGGATTTCTTCACGGTCAACGTCTCCTCCCCCAACACCGAGCGGCTGCGCGATCTTCAGGGGCGGGAGGCGCTGACCGCCCTGCTGGAGCGGTGCCTGGAGGCGCGGGACGCCCGCGCGCCCGGCGCGCCGGTGCTGGTCAAGATCGCGCCGGACCTGGACGCGCGGGGGCTGGAGGACGTGGCGGAGGTCTGCCTCGGCCGCGTGGACGGGATCGTGGCCACCAACACCACCCTGTCGCGGGAGGGGCTGCGCAGCCCACTGGCGCGGGAGGCGGGGGGCCTGTCGGGGGCGCCGCTGTTCTCCCGGTCCACCGAGGTGCTGACGACGCTCTCGCGCTTGACCTTGGGACGGCTGCCGCTGGTGGGCGTGGGGGGCGTCGCGTCCGTGGAGGAGGCGCGCGCGAAGCTAGCGGCCGGCGCGTCGCTGGTGCAGCTTTACAGCGGACTGGTCTACAGGGGCCTGTCGCTCGCACGCCGGATCGCGCTGGGGCTGGAGACGCCCGCAGGTTGAGTTTCCCGGCCTCATCCGGCTGCAATAGAGCTGATTTTAACCGAATCCCGTGGCCCAGCCGCGGCAGGACGCCGCCGCCGCCACCTGCGGCGGGCTGACGCGGCCTCGAAAGATGAACGGTTTCAGGAGGTTGCAACCGCCCTTGAGCGCGCCCGCGCGATATTGCGCGCCCGCAACCCCTGTGTTAGCTAGCGCTCGGTTCACGAGGGGGGCGGACGGCGTCCGGCCAGAGGTCGCCCCGTGCCGGCTTTTCGCATGTCCGGCCAGATCGGAAGGGGTCCCGTGGCGACATCAGCTTCACTGACCACAGGCATCGCAGGGCGGTACGCGACCGCGCTCTACGAACTCGCCGAGGAGCAGGACGCGCTGGATCAGGTCGAGCAGGACCTGGCCGCGATCAGGCAGGCGATGACCGAGAGCGCCGATCTGCGGATGGCGGTCACGAGCCCGCTCTACGCCCGCGACCAGCAGGCCTCGGCCATGGCCGCTGTGGCGGATGCGATGGGCGTGTCCCAGCTGACCAAGAACGTGATCGGGCTGATGGCGCAGAAGCGCCGCCTGTTCGCGCTGCCCAAGGTGTGCGAAGCCTACGCGAAGATGATGGCCGCCCGGCGCGGAGAGATCACCGCCGAGGTCACGGCCGCGCAAGCCCTGTCGGACGAGCAGCGTTCCGCGCTGTCCGACGCCCTGAAGACGGCCTTCGGCCGCGACGTCAATCTGGACCTGTCCGTGGATGAGAGCCTCATCGGCGGACTGGTCGTCAAGGTCGGGTCCAAGCTGATCGACACCTCGATCCGCGCGCGGCTCGCCGCACTTCAGAACGCCATGAGAGAGGTCGGGTGATGAGCATCCAAGCCGCCGAGATTTCCGCGATCCTCAAGGACCAGATCAAGAATTTCGGTCAGGAAGCGGAAGTGGCCGAAGTGGGCCAGGTGCTGTCCGTCGGCGACGGCATCGCGCGCATCTACGGCCTCGACAACTGCCAGGCGGGCGAGCTCGTGGAGTTCCCCGGCGGCATGATGGGCATGGCGCTGAACCTCGAGGCCGACTCGGTCGGCGCGGTGATCTTCGGCGACGACCGCGGGATCAAGGAAGGCGACACCGTCAAGCGCACCGGCTCCATCGTGGACGTGCCGGTGGGCAAGGGCCTGCTGGGCCGCGCCGTGGACGCGCTGGGCAACGCCATCGACGGCAAGGGCGGCATCGAGTCGACCGAGCGTCGGCGCGCCGACGTGAAGGCCCCCGGCATCATCCCCCGCAAGTCGGTGCATGAGCCGATGGCGACCGGCCTCAAGGCGATCGACGCGCTGATCCCGATCGGCCGCGGCCAGCGCGAGCTGATCATCGGCGACCGTCAGACCGGCAAGACCGCCGTGGCGCTCGACGCGATCCTCAACCAGAAGAACTACAACGACGTCGCGGGCGATGACGAGCACAAGAAGCTCTACTGCATCTACTGCGCCGTGGGTCAGAAGCGCTCCACCGTCGCGCAGCTGATGCGGAAGCTGGAGCAGACCGGCGCCATCGACTACACCATCGTCGTGGCCGCCACCGCCTCGGACCCCGCGCCGATGCAGTATCTCGCGCCCTACACCGCCGCGTCGATGGCGGAGTACTTCCGCGACAACGGCATGCACGCGCTCATCATCTACGACGACCTCTCCAAGCAGGCCGTCGCCTACCGCCAGATGTCGCTCCTCCTGCGCCGTCCGCCGGGGCGCGAGGCCTATCCGGGCGACGTGTTCTACCTCCACTCTCGCCTGCTGGAGCGTGCGGCCAAGATGAACGACGATCACGGCGCCGGGTCCATGACCGCGCTGCCGATCATCGAGACGCAGGCCGGCGACGTGTCCGCCTACATCCCCACCAACGTGATCTCGATCACCGACGGGCAGATCTTCCTGGAGACCGAGCTGTTCTTCCAGGGCATCCGTCCGGCCGTCAACGTCGGTCTGTCGGTGTCTCGCGTGGGGTCGTCCGCGCAGACCAAGGCGATGAAGTCGGTGGCCGGCTCGATCAAGCTGGAGCTGGCGCAGTACCGCGAGATGGCGGCCTTCGCGCAGTTCGGCTCGGACCTCGACGCCTCCACGCAGCGGCTTCTGAACCGCGGCGCGCGCCTGACGGAGCTGCTGAAGCAGCCGCAGTATTCGCCGCTGACCAACGCCGAGCAGGTCTGCGTGATCTATGCGGGCACCGAGGGGTTCCTCGACAAGATCCCCGTCAACCAGGTCACCAAGTTCGAGCGCGGGATGCTCCAGCATCTGCGGTCGAAACACGAGAGCCTGCTGACCGAGATCGAGACCAACGACCAGAAGATCGCCGGGGCCATCGCCGACAAGATCAAGGCCGCCATCGAGGAATTCGCCAAGGGCTTCGCGTGAGCCTGGGCCGACGGGATAAGGGGACGTCATGCCCAGCCTCAAGGACCTGAAGAACCGGATCAACTCGGTCAAGTCGACCCGGAAGATCACGAAAGCCATGCAGATGGTCGCGGCGGCGAAGCTCCGCCGCGCCCAGGAAGCGGCTGAAGCCGGGCGGCCCTACGCCGACCGGCTCAACCGCGTGCTCGGCCGTCTGGCCGACGGCGCGAACCCCGATACGGCGCCCAAGCTTCTGGCCGGGACCGGGAAGGACGACACGCATCTGGTGATCGTCGCGACCGCCGAGCGCGGGCTGTGCGGGGGGTTCAACTCCTCCATCGTGCGGCTGGCGCGGGTGCGGATCCGGGAGCTTCAGTCCCAGGGCAAGACGGTGAAGATCCTCACCATCGGCCGGAAGGGGCGCGACCAGCTTCGCCGGGACTATTCCAGCCTGCTGGTCCACCACGTGGACCTGTCGGGCGTGAAGCGGGTGGGTTACGCGGACGCGCAGAAGATCGCGACGGACGTGCTGAGCCGCTTCGCCGAGGACGAATTCGACGTCGCCACGCTGTTCTACAACCGCTTCCAGTCGGTGATCTCGCAGATCCCGACCGCGAAGCAGCTTGTGCCGGCCACCTTCGAGCGCCCCGAGGGCGAGGAAGAGCAGGCGGGGACGCCCGTCCCCTACGAGTACGAGCCGGAGGAGGAGGCGATCCTCGCCGACCTCCTGCCCCGCGCCATCGCCACGCAGATCTTCACGGCTCTGCTGGAGAACGCGGCTTCCGAACAGGGCGCGCGCATGTCCGCCATGGACAACGCGACGCGCAACGCGGGCGACCTGATCGACCGTCTGACGCTGGAGTACAACCGCTCCCGCCAGGCCGCGATCACCAAGGAGCTCATCGAGATCATCTCGGGCGCGGAAGCGCTCTAAGGGACGGAGACACCCATGCCGAGCGGTAAAATCACCCAGATCATCGGCGCGGTCGTGGACGTGCAGTTCGAGGGCCACCTCCCTGCGATCCTGAACGCGCTCGAGACCGACAACAACGGCCAGCGGCTGGTGCTCGAGGTGGCGCAGCACCTCGGCGAGAACTCGGTCCGCTGCATCGCCATGGACGCGACCGAGGGTCTGACCCGCGGCCAGGCCGTGACCGACACCGACGGCCCGATCTCGGTGCCGGTGGGCGACGGCACGCTGGGGCGCATCCTCAACGTGATCGGCGAGCCGATCGACGAGCGGGGCGCGGTCGAGGCGACGGAGCGCCGCGCCATCCACCAGACGGCCCCGAGCTTCGCGGAGCAGTCCACCGAGTCCGAGATCCTCGTGACCGGCATCAAGGTGGTGGACCTGCTGGCGCCCTACTCCAAGGGCGGCAAGATCGGCCTGTTCGGCGGCGCGGGCGTGGGCAAGACCGTGCTCATCCAGGAGCTGATCAACAACATCGCCAAGGTCCACTCGGGCTTCTCGGTGTTCGCCGGCGTGGGCGAGCGGACGCGTGAGGGCAACGACCTTTACCACGAGTTCATCGAGTCCGGCGTCATCAACATCGACGACCTGTCGAAGTCCAAGGTGGCGCTGGTCTACGGCCAGATGAACGAGCCGCCGGGGGCCCGCGCCCGCGTCGCGCTGACCGGACTGACGCTGGCCGAGCAGTTCCGCGATCAGTCCGGCTCGGACGTGCTGTTCTTCGTGGACAACATCTTCCGCTTCACGCAGGCGGGCTCCGAGGTGTCGGCGCTTCTGGGCCGCATCCCCTCGGCGGTGGGCTACCAGCCGACGCTGGCCACCGACATGGGCCAGCTGCAGGAGCGGATCACCTCCACGCGCAACGGCTCGATCACCTCGGTGCAGGCGATCTACGTGCCGGCGGACGATTTGACCGACCCCGCGCCGGCCACGTCCTTCGCGCACCTTGACGCGACCACCGTTCTGTCGCGCGCGATCTCGGAGCTGGGGATCTATCCGGCGGTGGACCCGCTGGACTCGACCTCGCGGATCCTCGATCCGGGCGTGGTGGGCGAGGAGCATTACGCGGTCGCCCGCCGGGTGCAGGAGATCCTCCAGCGCTACAAGGCGCTCCAGGACATCATCGCGATCCTCGGGATGGACGAGCTGTCGGAGGAGGACAAGATCTCCGTGGCCCGCGCCCGCAAGATCCAGCGCTTCCTCTCGCAGCCGTTCGACGTGGCCGAGGTGTTCACCGGCTCCCCGGGCGTGCAGGTGCCGCTGGAGAAGACGATCAACTCGTTCAAGCGCGTCTGCGACGGCGAGTTCGACCATCTGCCGGAGGCCGCCTTCTACATGGTCGGCGACATCGACGAAGTGCAGGCCAAGGCCCAGCGGCTCGCGTCGCAGGCGGCCTGAGGGGGTATAAATGGCGAAGCTTCCCTACGACCTGGTCTCGCCGGAGCGGATGCTGGCGCATGGCGAGGCGGACGCGATCCAGATCCCCGGTGCGGTCGGGGACCTGACGGCCATGCCCAACCACGCGCCCTTCCTGACGCCGCTGCGTCCGGGGGTGGTGACGGTGCGCGACGGAGGCTCGGAGACGGCCTACGTCGTCACCGGCGGCTTCGCCGAGATCTCCCCGGAAGGCGCCTCGGTGCTGGCCGAGGAGGCCGTGAAGCGGGACGAGGTCACCTCCGAATGGTTCGATGCGCGGATGAAATTGGCGGAGGAGGCGCATGAGATCGCTTCCGGCCAGTCGAAGATCATCGCGGCGCAGCACGTCAACGACATGCGCTTCCTCAAGCAGCAGCTCGGCTTCTAGAACATAACGAGGGACAGGAGCCGCCTCACGCCCCGCGCCGGAAACGGTTCGGGGCGTTCGCATTTCGCGGGACTGCGAAACGTGTTTCGCAGCGAAACGCGAGGGGCGCGGGACGGGTTTCCCGCCGGATCAATGACTTGCCGACGGGCGTTTGTAGAATTAACCGGTTTGGTAACCTTTGGCCGCAGGCGTTTCGCAGGGGGTCAGCCCGCGAACAGGTCCGCGAATTCTTCCAGCACCTTGCGGTAGGTCACGCGCTTGAAGGGGACGATCCGGTCCAGCACCTCGGCGCGCGGGGACCAGGCCCAGCGGGAGAACTCCGGGTGCTCGGTCGCGATGTTCACCTCATCGTCCCGGCCGTGGTAGCGGAAGGCGAACCAGCGCTGCGTCTGACCCCGGTAGCGGCCCTTCCACAGCCTGGGGATCAGCGAGGCGGGGAGGTCGTAGTCGATCCAGCCGCGGCTCTCGGCCAGCAGAGTGACCTGATGGCGACGGATCCCGGTCTCCTCGTTCAGCTCGCGCAGCGCGGCCTCCAGCGGGGCCTCGCCGGGGTCGATGCCGCCCTGGGGCATCTGCCAGGCGTCGGAGCGGAAATCCATCCGCTGGCCGACGAAGATCCCGCTCTCGCGATTCAGGATCATCAGGCCCACGCAGGGGCGGTAGGGCAGCGCGGCGATCTGCGCCTCGGTCGGTTCGTTCGCCGCGCCGCCCGTCCTCACTTCTGGAGCCCGCCGTAGACCGAGAGGCCGGTCAGCACGTCCAGCGCGTAGGCGAGCTGCAGATCCTCGTTGCGGAGCTTGGCGGTCGCCTCGTGGCGGGCGCGCTCCTCCTGGATCTGGGTGCGCTCCTCCTCCGAGAGCGCGTTCTCAAGGCTGCCGCGCAGGCTCGCCTCGGTCCGCATCCGGGGGGTGGCCGCGTCCGCGTCCTCGGCGACCTCCAGCTTGCGCTGCTCGATCAGGATGTCGGGCTCGATGCCCAGCGCCTGGATGGAGCGGCCCGATGGCGTGTAGTAGCGCGCCGTGGTCAGGCGCATGGCCCCCTTGCCCGAGAGCGGCATGATCGTCTGGACCGAGCCCTTGCCGAAGGATTTCGAGCCCAGGACGATGGCGCGGTGGTGGTCCTGCAGGGCGCCGGCCACGATCTCGGACGCCGAGGCGGAGCCGCCGTTGATGAGCACCACCATGGGCTTGCCGCCGGTGAGGTCCCCGTCCTCGGCGTTGTAGCGGTCCATGTCCTGCGGATCGCGGCCGCGGGTGGACACGATCTCGCCGGACTCGAGGAAGGCGTCGGACACCGCCACCGCTTGGTTCAGGAGGCCGCCGGGGTTGTTGCGGAGGTCGAGCACGTAGCCCTTCACGTTCTCCGCGCCGCCAAGCTCCTCCTGCACCTTCTCGATGCCGGCCTTGAGGTTCTCGTAGGTCTGTTCGGTGAACTGGGTCACGCGCAGCACGCCCACATCGCCTTCGACGCGCGCCTTGGCGGCGGCGATCTTGATGTTGGCGCGGGTGAGGGTGACGTCGAACGGCTCCTCCTCGCCCTCGCGGACGATGGTGATGGTGATGTCGGAGCCGACGGGGCCGCGCATCATGTCCACCGCGTCGGCCAGCGTCAGGCCGAGCACGGATTCGCCGTCGATATGGGTGATGAAGTCGTTGGACTCGATCCCCGCCTCGGCGGCCGGGGTCTCGTCGATCGGGGAGACGACCTTGACGAAGCCGTTCTCCATGGTGACCTCGATGCCGAGGCCGCCGAATTCGCCCTTGGTCTGGACCTTCATGTCGTCGAAGGCGGTGGGGGCGAGGTAGGAGGAGTGGGGGTCGAGCGAGGTGAGCATGCCGTTGATGGCCGCCTCGATCAGCGCCTTCTCGTCCACTTCCTCCACGTAGCCGGACCGCACCCGTTCGAAGATGTCGCCGAAGAGGTCGAGATATTCGTAAGTGGTGCGGGCGTCGGCCTCCTGCGCGCTGAGCGGCGCGACGAGCGGCGCGGTGACCAGCGCCCCGGCCATGGCGCCGCCCAGAGCGGCGACGGCGAGTTTCTTCATGGTGTTCCGGCCCTTCCTTCGGGGAATGCGAACCAGCGGGCAGGATCGACCGGCGATCCTTGCTCCCGCGTTTCGAGATACAGCTTCTGCGGGGACGATGCGCCCCCCGCGGCCCCGGCTTCAACCAGAAATTCCTCGGAGGCTGGGGGAATGACGCCCAATTGACCAAGCTCGACGCCCGCGCGAGCGATGTCGCCGGCCTGGACGGAGAGGGAGGCGAGGCCGGCCAGAATCATCAGGCGGCCCGGAGCAGGTTCGAGGATCACCGCCTGGCCGCGGCCCGCGAGGGGGCCGGCGTAGCGGATGGTGGAGGTGGCGGGGGCCGTGGGGCGGGCCCAGGCGGGAGCGGCGATCTCCACCCCCGTGACGGTCTGGCCGATGGCGTCCTTCGCGCCCCAGGGGGTGACGACGGGGCCGTCCACGGGGAGGGGGAGGGCGCCGGGCGGTTCCGGGCGGCGGGCGGGGGGCGCATCGAGGCCGGGGCGGGGTTCGCGCGCGTCCACGGCGGCGAAGGCGTCCAGCGCGGCGCGGGCTTCGGCGAGGTCCCGGGCGGGGGAGGCCGCGCGGTCATGGGAGAGGTCGGCGCGGGCGGCCTGGAGCGCGGCGAGGGCGCCCCGGAGGCGGGACCAGGCGGCGCGGCGATCCGCATCGCGCGCGAGGGCGGCGGAGAGGCGGGCGCGGGCGGCTTCCGCGTCGGCCGCGCCGGAGGGGCCTAGAGCCGCGGTCAGCCACGCGCCGCGGGCGGCGGCGAGGGGACCGGCGGGCTGGGCGGCCTGGGCGGCCAGAGGGGCGCGGGCGCGGGCGGCGAGGCGGCCCAGCGCCTCCTGCGCGCGGTCGCGGGCGGCGTCGGCCTCGTCCTGGAGGGCGGTCTTGCGAACGGCGGCGTCGCGCAGGGACTGGCGCATCTGCGCGAGCCCGTCCTCGGCGGCGGAGACGGCGGCGGCGAGGGCCTGAAGGCGCGTCTCGCGGGTGGGGGCGGCGTCGTAGCTGCGGTCGGCGGCGGCGAGGAGGGCCGAGGTCTCGCCCAGCCCGCCGGCCTCCTGCGCCGCGGCCGGGGCGGCGAGCGAGAGGGCGGCGAGGAGGGCGACGGCGCGGATCATGCGTTGGCGCGGATCAGGAGGGACCGGCCGGTCATCTCCCCGGGCTGCGGCAGGGCCATCAGCTCGAGCAGGGTGGGGGCGAGGTCGCCCAGCGCGCCGCCGTCGCGCAGGCGGGTGTTGGGCGGCCCGCCCACGAGGATCACGGGCACCGGGTTGAGGGTGTGGGCGGTGTGGGGGCCGCCGGTCTCCGGGTCGATCATGGTCTCGCAGTTGCCGTGGTCGGCGGTGACGATCATGGCGCCGCCGGCGGCCTCCAGCGCCTTGAGGGCCTTGCCGAGGCCGCGGTCCACGGCCTCGCACGCGGCGATGGCGGCGTTCAGGTCCCCGGTGTGGCCGACCATGTCGGGGTTGGCGAAGTTCACCACGATGAGGTCGTGCCTGCCCGACCGGATCGCCTCCACCAAGCGGTGGGTGACTTCGGGCTCCGCCATCTCGGGCTGGAGGTCGTAGGTGCGGATCAGAGGGGAGGGGGCCATGTGGCGGGCCTCGCCGTCGTCCGGGGTCTCCTCCCCTCCGTTGAGGAAGAAGGTGACGTGGGGGTATTTCTCGGTCTCCGCGAGCCGCATCTGGCGCTTGCCGTGGCGGGAGACCCACTGGCCGAGGGTGTTCACGATCTCCTCCGGCGGGAACAGCGCGGTCATGAACTTCGCGTGGGCGGAGGAGTATTCGACCATGCCGGCGACGGCGGAGAATTTGGGGCGGGGGCCGGCGTCGAAGGCGTCGAAATCCGGGGCGGCGAGGGCAGACAGGATCTCCCGCGCGCGGTCGGCGCGGAAGTTGAGGAACAGGAGGCCGTCGCCGTCCTTCATCCCCTCGTAGCCCGCGATGGCGCAGGGTGGGACGAACTCGTCGGTGTCGCCGGCTTCGTGGGCGGCCTTCACGGCCTCCTGCGCCGAGGCGGCGGAGGCGCCCTCGCCCCGCGTCATGCAGGCGTAGGCGGCGCCGACCCGGTCCCAGCGGTTGTCGCGGTCCATGGCGTAGAAGCGGCCGATCACGGTGGCGATTTCGGCGGCGTCGCCGACCTCGCGCTCCAGCTCCGCGAGGTAGTCGGGCGCGGCCTTGGGGGGCGTGTCGCGGCCGTCGGTGAAGCAGTGGAGGCGCACGGGCACGCCCTCGGCCGCGATCACGCGGGCCGCGTGGGCGATGTGGCGCTGGTGGGAATGCACCCCTCCGGGGCTGACCAGACCCGCGAGATGGGCCGTGCCGCCGGCCTGCTTCACCGCGGCGATGAAGTCGCGCAGGGTCTCGTTGCTATCGAAGCTCCCGTCCCCGATGGCGCGGTCGATCCGGGGGAGGTCCATCCACACCACCCGGCCAGCGCCGATATTGGTGTGCCCGACCTCGGAGTTGCCCATCTGGCCTTCGGGCAGGCCCACGGCGTTCCCGTGCGCGGTGAGCGTCGCGTTGGGGCGGCCCTGCATCAGCGCGTCGAAGGTGGGGGTGTCGGCGAGGGCGACCGCGTTGCCCTCCGTCTCCGCCCGCAGCCCCCAGCCGTCGAGGATCACGAGGACGACGGGCTTCGGCGGGGTGGTCATGGGCGGGCTCCTCCGGCTGGTCAGGGGGTTCTAGGCCCGGGGCCGCGCCCGGTCAAAGGGGCGCTCAGCCGCGGTGATAGGGAGACCCGGCGAGGATGGTGGCGGCGCGGTAGATCTGCTCGGCCGCCATGGCGCGGGCCAGCATGTGGGGCCAGACCATCTTCCCGAAGGACAGGCTCAGGTCGGCGCGGTCCCTCAGCGCCGGCGCGTGGCCGTCCGCGCCGCCCAGCGCAAGCGCGCAGTCCCGCCGCCCCTGGTCCCGCCAGTCCGCCAGCAGCGCCGCGAAGTCAGGGGAGGAGAGGGTGCGCCCGCGTTCGTCCAGCGCGATCAGCGCGGCGCCCTCGGGGACGGCGGCGGTCACGAGGGCGGATTCCTCCTCCGCCCCGCGGGCCTTGCGGTCGTCGATCTCCAGCAGCCGCGCCGGACCCATGCCCAGCGGCCTCGCGGTCCGGTCGAACCGCATGAGGTAGTCCGAGACGAGGGCCGCCTCCGGTCCGCCGCGGGCCCGGCCCACGGCGATCAGGTGGAGCTTCACGCAGCCCGGCCGGTCAGGCGTAGGCGGCGGGCGCTGCGTCGGCCGCGCGGCGGGCGGCGTCGGGGGTCGACAGCCACATCTTCTCGAGCTGGTAGAAGTCGCGCACCTCGGGCCGGAAGATGTGGACGACCACGTCGCCCGCATCGATCAGCACCCAGTCGCCGGCGTCCTTGCCCTCGGCCCGGCACAGGGTGCGGGCGTCGGTCTTCAGCCTGTCGACCAGCTTCTCCGCGATGGCGGACACCTGTCGGGACGAGCGGCCGGACGCGATCACCATGTAATCGGCGATGTCGGACTTGCCGTGCAGGTCCACCTGCACGACGTCCTCGGCCTTGTCGTCCTCGAGCGAGCTCAGAACGATTCGGAGCAGGTCTTCGCCACCCAGCTGCTCCGCGTTCTCCGGCAGGGGGGTCCCTGCGCCTGCGAGTTCGGTCAGAACGGTTTCCTCCACGTGCAGCGCCGCAAAGGTCGCCCCGGCGCCGGGCGTCTGCTCAATGTAGTGCGGATTAGGCTTTCGCTCAACATGCGTGCAGGGCGCCTGCGTATAAGGCGCCCGCGCGGGTGAAGCGTTTGATTCCACGAGGCAATGCGCCTGCTCCGCCCGCCCCTGCGGCGTTGACGCGCGGGGGAGGGCGCCGGCAAGAGGGCGCTCCGGCCCGCCACGCGCCGCGGGCGGAGGCGCCGCCAAGGGCGGTATGCCCGGCGCGGCGCCCTCGCCGGAGGCGAGGCGGCCAGGGGGCGAGACGTCGCAGCGCGCCGCGGGCGGGCGGCCCGCCAGGGGCGAGACCGCAGGCGCAGCGCCTCCGCCCCGGGCTTCAGCGCAGGTCCACGCGGGCGGTCGCGGCGCCGAGCGGCCAGTCGATCTCCAGCCGCACCGGCGCCATGTCGCCCTCGACCGGCGCGAGCCAGAGGCGGCGGTCGTATTCCCGCTCCTCGGTCTCGCGCGGCTCGTCGGCCGGGAAGCCGCCGAGGCGCTTGAGGCGGATCCGGCAGCGCAGCGCCGGGCCGGAATAGGTCCAGTCGCGGTCGGCGACGAGGCGCTCCTCGCCCTCGTCGATCACGGTCATCTCCATCAGGCGCACCCCGTCGAAGAGCCGCCAGGTCCCGCCGCAGCCCCGCCCCGCCTCGGCCTGGGCCAGCGTCAGAAGGGCGGCGCTGCCCGGATCGACGGCGGAGGCGAGGGCGCCCTCGGGAAGGGGGGTGAGGGGGCCGTCGGGGGGCGGTCCCGGCTCCGTCACCACCGGGCGGGCGCCGGGGGAGGGCCAGCGGACCTCGCGCACCCCGTCCTCGCCGTCCATCATGCCGGACACGCGGAAGGTGCGGGGGCCGTCCTGGATCCGGGTGGTGGTCTGGCGCATCAGGACGTCGGAGAACAGCGTCGCCACGCCCAGCGTGCGGGCGTCCATCACCAGACGGACGCCGTCGGGGATGGCCTCGCGCGAGATGCGGATGTCGGCCAGCGACAGGGGGCCCCAGTCGAGGTGATAGAGCCGGGAGGCGCGGTCCTGCGCGGCGGCGGGCGCGGCGAGGATCAGGGCGAGGGCGAGAGGGCGGAGCATCGGGGCGCCTCCATCAGGGATCCCGATGATACGCGCCGTAGCGCGGGCCGGCGCCGCGCCGCTCGCTCACGTTCCCGCGACGGAGGCGGGCCGGAGGCGTCTCCGGCCCGCCTCGCGCCTCAGCGGTTGCCGCGGACGTGCTTCTCGTAGTCCGTGGCGATGCCGACGGCCATGGGCCCCACGTCGAAGGTCCAGTCGCCGATCCTGCCCACCGGGGTGACCTCGGCGGCGGTGCCGGTCAGCCAGCACTGCTCGAACCCCTCCAGCTCCTCGGGCATGACGTGCCGCTCCTCGACCTCGGTTCCCTGCGTCTTCAGGAGGCCGATCACCGTCTGGCGGGTGAGGCCGTTGAGGAAGCAGTCCGGCGTCGGGGTGATGACCTTGCCGCCCTTGGTGAAGAAGATGTTGGCGCCCGTCGCCTCCGCCACATAGCCGCGGTAGTCCATCATCAGCGCGTCCGAGCAGCCCTTGGCCTGCGCCGCATGCTTGGACATGGTGCAGATCATGTAGAGCCCGGCCGCCTTGGCGTGGCAGGGGATCGTCTCCGGCGACGGGCGCTTCCACTTCGAGATGTCGAGCTTCGCGCCCGTGGTCTTGGCGTCGCCGTAGTAGGCGCCCCATTCCCAGACCGCGACCGCCAGGTGCACGGGGTTCAGCGCCGCGGCGACGCCCATGTCCTCGCCCGAGCCGCGCCACATCACGGCGCGCACATAGGCGTCCTTCAGCCCGTTCGCCTCCAGCGCCTTCGCCTTGGCGGCGTCGATGTCGTCCGCCGTCCACGGAGAGGGGATGTCCATCGCCTTCGCGGAGGCCAGCAGACGCTCCGAATGCTCGCGGCCCCGGAAGATGACGCCGCCATAGGCGCGCTCGCCCTCGAAGACCGACGAGGCGTAGTGCAGCGCGTGGGTCAGTACGTGGACCTTCGCCTCGCGCCACGGCACAAGCGCGCCGTCCATCCAGATGAACCCGTCGCGGTCGTCGTAGGCCCCGGTCATGGCGAATTCCCGTATCGTCCCTGCCCGCGTCCGGGCGGGCGTTTCCTCGTGTGCGGCGCGTCCCGGTTTTGCGGGTTGTGTCGCGGTTGCGGCGGCGGAAGAAAGAAAATTTCATCCGACGGGTGGCAGCGCTATCATTCGACGCTTGGACAGTCAACAAGGCTGACGTAAAATCCCCCGCATGGACAAGACCGACGCCCGCCCCCGCATCGCCCCCCGCCGCCCCGGCCCCAGCCGGGGGGACCAGCTTCTGTTCCTCACGGACGCGCAGCTCCGCCAGGGGGTGGAGCTGATGTTCTTCGCCTACCGGGACATGGTCTCGGACGCCGACCGGGTGCTGGAGACGCGCGGCTACGGGCGCGCGCATCACCGTTGCCTGCATTTCGTGTGGCGCCGGCCCGGCATGTCGGTGACCGAGCTGCTGGAGACGCTGCGCGTGACCAAGCAGTCCCTGAACCGGGTGCTGCGGCAACTGGTGGAGGACGGGCTGATTCGCTCGGAGGTGGGACCGACGGACCGCCGCCAGCGCCTGCTGACCCTGACCGGGGAGGGGGAGGCGCTTGTCCGCAGCCTGTCGGACGCGCAGAATGCCCGGATGAGGCGCGTCTTCATGGAGGCCGGCGCCGACGCGGTGCAGGGGTTCAAGGCGGTGCTGGCGGGGATGGTGGACGAACGCTCGCGCGAGGCGGTGCTGGCGATGGTCAACGACCAGGGCGCCCCGTGACCGACGCCATGGAGGAGACGCGCCCGGAGGCGCCGGCGGCGGAGCCGGACGCCCATATCCTCGTGGTCGATGACGACGAGCGCATCCGAACGCTGCTCAAGCGCTACCTGACCCGGTCAGGGTTCTACGTGACCGCGGCGCGGGACGCGGCCCACGCCCGCCGCCTGCTGGCGGGACTGGAGTTCGACCTGCTGGTGGTGGACGTGATGATGCCCGGCGAGGACGGGCTGAGCCTGACGCGCGCGCTCCGCCCCTCGCTGCGGACCCCGGTGCTGCTGCTGACCGCGCGCGGCGCCGCGGAGGACCGGATCGCGGGGCTGGAGGTCGGGGCCGACGACTACCTGCCCAAGCCGTTCGAGCCGCGGGAGCTGCTGCTGCGCATCGGCGCCATCCTGCGCCGCGTGCAGCCGGTGAAGCCGAGGCCGGAGCCGCCGCGGACCCTGAGCCTCGGGTCGGTGCGCTACGACGTCTCGCGCGGGGAGCTGTGGCGCGGGGACGAGCCGATCCGCCTGACCAGCACCGAGGCCGCCCTGATGCGCGTCTTCGCCCGCACCCCCCATGAGGCGGTGGACCGGATGACCCTGCTGGCGGAGCTGGACGACGCGCAGGAGCGGGCGGTGGACGTGCAGGTCACCCGCCTGCGCCGCAAGATCGAGGTGGACCCGCGCGCGCCCCGGTATCTCCAGACCGTGCGCGGATCGGGCTACATGCTGACGCCGGACTGAGGGGGCCCAGCAGGGCCGGTTCCGGCTCGACCGTCGCCAGTCGTTGCGGGCCGCCCGCCGCGCGGAGGCGGGCGCGCCGCAGGAAGCGATCCCCCCCGCGGCGCGCCTTGCGGAGCCTCAGACGAGGCCCTGCGCCTCCAGATAGGCCATCGAGGCGGGGATCTTCGCCTTGTCGCGCAGCTCCAGCACCAGGCGGGGGCGGCGGCCGTGGGCCTCCAGCGCGCGGAAGACGCCGTGCCAGCGGATGGTCCCCTCGCCCAGGCTCCAGTGGCGGTCGGCGTAGCCGTCGGCGTCCTGGAGGTGGACATGCTCCAGCATCTCGCCGGCCGAGGAGATGAAGCAATCCACCGGCGGCGCGCCCGTGGAGCCGTGGGCGTAGTGGGCGTGGCCCGTGTCCACCGACAGCCGCACGCGGTCCGAGCCGAAGCTCTCGGCCAGGCGGCGGCGGTCGGACGGGTCCTTGTCCATGATGTTCTCGATGACCAGCGTGACGCCCTGGTCCTCGGCCCGCTTCACCACGGCCTTCAGGGTGTCATGCGTGAACTCGATCACCTTCGACCGCGCCTCGGGAAGCATGTCGAGGTTGTTGTGATCCCAGGTCGTGTAGGGCGAGTGGATCACCATCTGGTCGGCGCCCACCGCCTCGCATACGTCGAGGCCCTGCATCATGCGCTTCTCCACCACGCGGCGGATCTCGGGGTCCATGGAGTGGATGGTGAAGCCCCAGAACGGCCCGTGGATGCCGATGCGGCCCTTGTGACCGTCGAGCTGGCGGCGCGCCTCCTCGGCCATCGGGCGCCAGTCGCTCTCCAGCGCCTCGGCGGTGTGGAAGCTCTGGAGCTCCACGTCGCGGTCCTTGTCGAACAGCCAGTCGCGGTAGGTGGCAAGCTGGTCCACGGGCAGGCAGGCGCCGATCACGAGCTCGGTCATGCGGGTCATCCTTTCGGGGAGGGTCGAACCCCGTCCGCATAACGGGCCCGCATGACGCCCCTGCGTCGGGCGCGTCAACGTTTCGTCGCGCGCCGGGCGGACAGGTCCGCCGATCCGTCCCCGCGCTTCGTCGCGGAACCTTGCCCTCCGGGTCAATGCCGCGTCGCACAACGCCCGCATGGTCCTCGCGTCGTCGGAGGCCGCCGCCCCCGGCGCCCGTCTTCGTTGCACGAGGGACAGCATGAACGCCCGATCCAACCTAGTCCGGTCCGCGCTGGCCGGCCTCGCCGCGCTCGCGGCCGGGGCCGCGAGCGCGCAGACCGACGACCGGCCCACGATCACCGTGGCGGTCCAGGACATCGTGACCTCCGGCGCGCTCGACGTGATGCGCGAGCGTTCGAACGTCGGCGCCCGGGTCTTCCACTCGATCTTCGAGGGGCTGATCGACTACGAGCGGCAGGACCCGAACCTGCCGCGGAAGCCGATGCTCGCCACCGAGTGGCGGCAGGTGGACGACAACACCGTCGAGCTGAAGCTGCGCGAGGGGGTGGTCTTCCACAACGGCGACGTGATGGACGCCGACGACGTGGTCTTCACCTTCTCGCCCGAGCGGTTCGGCCTGCTGCCCGAGCAGGTGGCCGCGCAGGAGCAGGGGGCGGAGCTCTTCACCCGCAACGTCTCGGGCGTGCGCGGCAAGGTTCCGCCGCCGGAGGTCGGGGCGATCTACAAGCGGTCCTGGCCGCTGCTGGACCGGGTGGAGAAGGTGGACGACATGACCGTCCGCTTCGTCACCTCGCAGCCCGATCCGACGCTGATCGGGCGGATCTCTCGCATGGGGTCGGAGATCTATTCGGAGCGGGCGTATCGCGAGGCCGAGAGCTGGCTCGCCCACGCCCAGGCGCCCGTCGGTACCGGGCCTTACAAGGTGGTCCGCTTCCAGGACGACAACATCCTGGAGCTGGAGGCGCATGACGCCTACTGGGGCGGCACGCCGCCCATCAGGACCCTGCGCTTCGTGGTGGTCCCCGAGGTCGCGTCGCGCGTCAACGGCCTGCTGTCCGGCGAATACGACTTCATCACCGACGTCCCCCCCGACCAGATCGAGATCATCGAGCAGGCCGAGGGCGTGGAGGTCGTCGGCGGTCCCATCACCAACCACCGCCTGATGGTGTTCGACAAGAACAACGGCGCGATGAAGAACCCGAAGGTGCGCCAGGCCATCACCCACGCCATCGACCGCCAGCTGATCGTCGATGCGCTGTGGGGCGGCCGCACTCGCGTCCCGCCGGGGCTGCAGTGGGAATACTACGGCGACATGTTCATCGACGGCTGGGAAGTCCCCCAATACGACCCCGAGCTGGCGAAGAAGCTGCTGGACGAGGCCGGCTATGATGGCGAGCTCATCGTGATGCGGGTGCTGAACAACTACTACACCAACCAGGTCTCCACCGCCCAGATCAACGCCGAGTCCTTCCGCCAGATCGGGCTCAACATCGACTTCCAGATGAAGGAGAACTGGCAGCAGATCATGGATCCGTCCGACAACCGGGCGATCCGCGACTGGTCGAACTCCGCGCCCTTCCCGGATCCGGTGGCCTCCATCGTCAACCAGCACTGCCCCAACGGCGGGCAGCAGCAGTCCGGCGAATGGACCAACGCGGAGTTCAACGAGAGTTGCGTGATCCTCGAGACCTCCATGGACCATGACGCCCGCAAGGCCGCGTTCAAGCGGATGCTGGAGATCATCGAGCGGGAGGATCCGGGCTACACCGTCCTCCACCAGAACGTGATCTTCTACGGCAAGCGCAAGGACATCGCGTGGGAGTGGTCGGGCCTCCAGTCCATGGACTTCCGCGCCGACAACTTCGCGATCCAGCCGTCGAACTGAGCGACCGGGCCGGGGCGCGAAGTTCCCGGCCCATTTCTTCATCCCGGAGCGCGCCATGACCCCGCCCCTGATGGCCCTGCGCGGCCTGACCGTGGATTTCGACATCGGCCGCCGCTACGTGCGCGCCCTGCACGGCGTGGACATGGAGGTCCGGCGCGGCGAGACGCTGGGCGTGGTGGGCGAGAGCGGCTGCGGCAAGTCCATCACCTGGCTCGCTGCGCTGGGGCTGCTGCCGGGCGCGAAGGTGGGCGGGTCGGCGATGCTGGAGGGGCAGGAGCTGGCGGGCGCCCCGGAGCGCCGGCTCGTGGCCGTGCGGGGCGGGCGCGATCGCGCTGATCTTTCAGGACCCGGCCTCGGCGCTGAACCCGGTGCACCGGATCGGCCGCCAGATCGGCGAGGCGCTGCGCCTGCATCGCGGCCTTCGCGGAAGCGCGGCGCGGGCCGAGGCGAAGCGGCTGTTGGACCGCGTGGGGATCGCGAACGCGGCCCAGCGGCTGGACGAATACCCCCATGAGCTCTCGGGCGGCATGAACCAGCGGGCGATGATCGCCATGGCGCTGGCCGGAGAGCCGGAGCTGCTGATCGCGGACGAGCCGACCACCGCGCTCGACGCCACCATCCAGGCCCAGATCCTCGACCTGCTGCGGGAGCTTCAGGCGGAGACGGGGATGGGCATGGTCCTGATCTCCCACGATCTGGGCGTGATCGCCGACACCGCGGACCGGGTGGCGGTGATGTATTCGGGGCGCGTGGTGGAGGAGGCCTCGGCCGACGCGCTGTTCGACCGCCCCGCCCATCCCTACGCCCGCGGGCTGCTGGCCGCCCTGCCCGACATGGAGGGGCCGAAGCGGCGGCTGGAGGCGATTCCCGGCGCCGTGCCCCCGCCGCACCTCCTGCCCAGGGGCTGCGCCTTCGCCGCCCGCTGCCCGCATGTGCATGGCGTATGCGAGCAGGCGCCCCCCTCGCTGCGGCCCGTGCCGGGAGCGCCTGCGCGCCTCGCGGCCTGCGCGCGGCTTGAATCGCTGTTCCACCCGGCGCCCGCGGCCGCGGCCCCGCTTCGGACCGTCCGGGCGTGACCCTCCCCGGACCGCGGGGCCCCGGCCCCGCCTGCGCCCCCCGCCCCGCACCCGATCGTCACCGGAACCTGCCCGCATGACCGAACCGCTTCTCGTCGCCCGCGACCTCGCGCGCCACTACCCCGTCTCCCTGCCCGGAGGCCTCTTCGGCCGCCGCGCCACGCTCAAGGCCGTGGACGGCGTCAGTTTCGAGGTCGGCCGCGGCTGCGTGCTGGGGCTGGTGGGGGAAAGCGGCTGCGGCAAGTCCACCACCGCGAAGCTGGCGCTGGGGACCGTGCCGCCCTCGGCCGGGGAGATTCGCTTCGACGGGGCGCCGGTGCCCGCCGATCATGGCGGAGACTGGCGCAGGCTGCGGCGGCGGATGCAGATGATCTACCAGGACCCGCTGGGCGCGCTGGACCGCCGCCTGCCGGTCCTGACCCAGATCGCCGAGCCGTTCGACATCCACCGCCCCGACATGCCCCGCGCGGAGCGTCGGGACCGCGCCGCCGCGCTGATGGACGCGGTGGGCCTGCGCCCGGACCAGGCCGGCAGCTACCCGCATGAGCTTTCGGGCGGCCAGCGCCAGCGGGTGGTGATCGCGCGGGCGCTGGCGCTCGACCCAGAATTGCTGGTCTGCGACGAGCCGGTCTCGGCGCTCGACGTCTCGATCCAGGCGCAGGTCATGAACCTGCTGGACGACCTGCGGGCCCGCACCGGCTTCGCCATGCTGTTCATCAGCCATGACCTGAAGGTGGTCCGGCAGGTCGCGGACCGGGTGGCGGTGATGTATCTCGGCCGGATCGTGGAGGAGGGGGCGCCCGAGGAGGTGTTCCACGACCCCCTGCATCCCTACGCGCAGGCGCTGGTCTCCGCCGCGCCGACGCCGCGCACGCGGGGGCGGCGGGATCGGATCGTGCTGCGGGGCGATCCGCCGAACCCGGTGGACAGGCCCGCGGGCTGTCCGTTCCACCCCCGCTGCCCCGTGGCCGTCGCCCGCTGCGCCACGGACGTGCCGGCGCTGACCCGCGACGCCGGGCGCGCCGTGGCCTGCCACCTGGCGCGATCCGCCGGCGGAGGCCTCGCGCCCGCGCCGCGTGCGCGACCGGAGGCGGCGTGATGGCCGACCCCTCGACCGGCGGCCGGCTCGGCGCTTCCGCGGCCGCAGATCGCCGCGGGCGCGCCCGCCATGTCCGAAGCTTTCAGGGCGCATGCCCGTCGTCGAAGGCCCCGGAGGAGCTCGCCATCCTCGCGCGGGGCGCCGGACGCCTGGCGTCGGCGGCGGATCCGCCGCCCCGAGCCGCGCCGACGGCCGAACGCGCCTCTCCTTCCCCGCTCCCTGCATGAGGACCGCCTGATGTTCGCCTATGCCCTGTCCCGGATCGGCCGGGCCCTGATCACGGTCGCGCTGATCGTCACGGTTGCGTTCGTGATCCTGCGCCTGACCGGAGACCCCGCCATCATCATCCTCGGCCCCGACGCGCCGCCCCTGGCCTACGAGGCGTTCCGGCGCAACTGGGGCCTCGATGAGCCGATCTGGGTCCAGTATTTCGCCTATTTCCGCGCCATCGCCGAGGGTGACCTCGGCCGCTCCATGCGCGACGGCCGCTCCGCGCTGGAGGTGGTGGGCGAGCGCATCCCCCTCACCCTCGCCCTCACCCTCCCGGCGCTGGCCTTCAACCTGATCCTCGGCCTCGGCGCGGGGATCCTCGCGGCCCTGCACCGCAACTCCTGGATCGACCGCACCATCATGGCCGTCTCGGTCATGGGCTTCACGGTGCCGAGCTTCGTCATGGGCCTGACCCTCGCCCTGATCTTCGCGGTGAAGCTGCGGGTCCTCCCCTCCGGCGGGTCCGAGACCTGGGCCCATGCCGTGCTCCCCATCGTCTCCATGGGCCTGATCGGGGCGGCGGTGATCGCCCGCTTCACCCGTTCGGCGATGCTGGAGGTGCTGGGCCAGCCCTATATCCGCACCGCCTCCGCCAAGGGGCTGCGCTGGCGCCAGGTGGTGATCTCCCACGCGCTGCCCAACGCGGCCATCCCCACGCTGACCATCATCGGGTTCATGGTCGGCAGCCTCGTCGCGGGCGCGGTGGTGGTGGAGAGCATCTTCTCCTGGCCCGGGGTGGGCCGCCTGCTGGTGGGGGCGGTGGCGAACCGGGACCTCGCGGTGGTGCAGACCATCCTTCTTTTCATCGGCTTCGCCATGGTCGCCGCGAACCTCGCGGTCGATCTCGCCTACGGGTGGATCGACCCGCGGCTGCGCGTCAAGAAGCTCCAGCCCGCCTGAGGGATCATGTCCGACACCGCCCCCCGCTCCGCCTCCGTCTTCACCGAGAAATCCCGCGTCCGCGCCTTCCTCCAGCGCTGGCCGCTGACCATCCAGCTCGCGCTCCTGTGGATCGGGCTGATGCTGTTCCTGACCTTCTTCGGCTCGCTCGGTCGCGCCGCAGGACTTCATGGCGATGGACCTGCCCGCCCGGCTGACCCCGCCGATCTTCATGGAGGGGGCCGACTGGGCGCATCCGCTGGGAACGGACGAGCTGGGGCGGGACGTGCTCTCGCGGCTCATCGCCTCCATCCGCATCAGCCTGACCATCGCCTTCATGGCGACGCTGGTGTCGGCGGCGGTGGGGGTGGCGCTCGGGCTTCCTCGCGGCCTTCGCGCGGGGGCGGGTGGAGCAGGCGATCCTGATCCTGGTGGACGCGCAGGCGGCGATGCCCTTCATGATCATCGCGCTGGCGGTGCTGGCGTTCCTGGGCAACTCCCTGACGCTGTTCACCCTGCTGCTGGGCTTCTACGGGTGGGAGCGGATCGCGCGCATCGCCCGGGGGCTGGCCATCTCGGCGCAGGAGCAGGGCTATGCGGCGGCGGCGCGGGATCTGGGCGCCTCGCCGTGGCGGGTCTACGGGCGGCATATCCTGCCCAACATCGCCTCGACGCTGCTGGTGTCGATGACGCTGAACTTCCCGGAGGTGATCTTGCTGGAATCCGGGCTCTCGTTCCTCGGGCTCGGGGTGCAGCCGCCGCTCACGAGCCTGGGGAACATGGTGGGGTACGGGCGGGACTACATCCAGTCCGCGCCCTGGATCATGCTGGCGCCCTCGGCCGCCATCGTGGTCACCACGCTCTGCATCTCGTTGATCGGGGATTGGCTGAGGGACCTGTTCGACCCGACGCTCCGCTGAGGGGTCAGGAGGCCGGCCGGGTTTCGGCGTAGGCTTCCTTCGCCTGCGCGCGCATCTCCTCGCCGCGGCGGACCATGTCCTCGCCGCGGCTGATCTTGCGGCGACCGTCGCGAACGAGATCCTCGCCCTCGTCCACATCGTCCTTGCCGTCCTCGATCGTCGCCTGGCCGCGGGAGACCATGTCGTTCCCCTCGTTCCAGGTCTCGCCGAGCTGGGCCACGCGGCCGCCCTCCTGCTGGAGCCGCTGGCCGAAATCCGGCTCCTGCGCGCAGGCGGCGAGCAGCAGGGCGGCGGGCAGGACGGCGAGGCGGATCGGCGCGGGGCGGGTCATCGGGGTCCTCCTTCTGAACATGCCGGGCCGACCTAGCGCGCCGGGGCGCTGGGGCCACCGCCTCCCGTCTCTGTGATCGGGAGCCTTCGCGGGGCCGGGGCGTTGGGAGGGGCAGGAGGTACGCCCATGCCCGAGACGATGACCCTGCCCGGCGCGCCCTGGACCCACCCGCGCCTGCCGGCGCTGCGCTGGCCGGCCGCCCTGCCCGAAGTCTCGGCCGAGGCGGCGGAGGCGATGTTCGCCCGCAACGGCTGGCCCCCCGCCTGGCGCTACGGGATCTACGATTTCCACCACTTCCACTCAAACACCCACGAGGCGCTGGCCGTGGTCCGCGGATCGGCCCGCGTGATGCTGGGGGGCCCCGAGGGGGAGGAGGTGGAGATGGCGCCGGGGGACGTGGCGGTCCTGCCCGCCGGCACGGGCCACCGGCTGCTGGAGGCGCGGGACGGGTTCCTGTGCGTGGGCGCCTACCCCGACGGCTTCAGCCCGGACCTGATCCGGGAGGCGCCGGACGACGCCGCCCGGCGCAGGATCGCGGCGGTCCCGATCCCGCCCTCGGACCCCGTCGAGGGCGAGGGCGGGCTCTGGCGCTAGGCGTCGTCGCCGATCTTGTCCTGGGTCTTGGTGTCGAAGTCCGAGGCGTCGTGCCGCTCCCGGAGCTGGTTCTCCGGCTTGCCCTGCATGGCGTTGACCTTCCGGCCGCGCTGGACGGGGGCGCGGGCCTCGATCTCGCGGGCCCAGCGGGCGACGTTGGTGTAGGAGTCGGCCTCCAGGAACTCCGCCGCCTCGTAGATGTTGCGCAGGATCACGGCGCCGTACCAGGGCCAGATGGCCATGTCGGCGATGGTGTAGTCGTCGCCGCACATGAAGCGGCGGTCCGCGAGGTTGCGGTCCAGCACGTCCATCTGGCGCTTCACCTCCATGGTGAAGCGGTTGATCGGGTATTCGAACTTCTCGGGCGCGTAGGCGTAGAAATGGCCGAAGCCGCCGCCGAGATAGGGGGCGGAGCCCATCTGCCAGAACAGCCACGAGAGGCATTCCGCCCGCGCAGCCCCGGTGGGAAGGAAGGCGCCGAACTTCTCGGCCAGGTGCAGGAGGATGGCGCCGGATTCGAAGACGCGCACCGGCTCCGGCCCGCTGCGGTCCACCAGCGCGGGGATCTTGGAGTTGGGGTTGGCCCCGACGAAGCCGCTGGAGAACTGGTCCCCGTCGCGGATCTTCACCAGCCAGGCGTCGTATTCGGCGCCCGTGTGGCCGGCTTCCAGAAGCTCCTCGAACAGGATGGTGACCTTCTGGCCGTTGGGCGTGGCCAGCGAGTAGAGCTGGAACGGATGCTCCCCGACCGGAAGATCCTTGTCATGGGTCGGGCCGGCGATGGGGCGGTTGATGTTGGCGAAGGCGCCGCCGCTCGCGGCTTCCCATTTCCAGACCTTGGGGGGCGTGTAGCTCGATGCGTTCATGTCGTGGTTCCCGTCAGGCTGCGGTCCGGCGCCACCATGACCGCGAACGCGGCGCAGGGAAAGCGGGCGTTTCGCAGGCGTGTTTCGCCGCGAAAACATCACGGATTTCGTATGCGTACAACCGCTTGACGCAACGTCTTCAACGAAGCCCATTAGGGGTTCGTCAACCTTCCGGGCTTTTCCGCCGGTCGGGCCGATCCGCGGGAACCACCCGCAGGTTCATCCGGTTCCCCTTTGGATTGCACCCGGCGGGAGAGGACCAGCCATGACCGGACCGGCGGAGCGGCGCCAGGAGGCGCAGGCGCAGGGGATCGAGGCGCTCTACGAGCGCACGCGCGCGAGGTCGCGCGATCTGGTCCGGGGGCTGAAGCCCGAGGACATGACCGTCCAGTCCATGGAGGATGCGAGCCCCACCAAGTGGCACCTCGCGCATACCTCGTGGTTCTTCGAGCAGTTCATTTTGCGGGAGCATGCGCCGGACTATCGCTCGCCGGACGACCGCTTCGCGTTCCTGTTCAACTCCTACTACGTGCAGGCGGGGCCGCGGCATTCGCGGTCCGCGCGGGGGCTGGTGACGCGGCCCACGGTGGATGACGTGATGGCCTTCCGCGATCATGTGGACGAGGCGATGACGGCGCTGCTGGCCAAGGGCGACCCCGCGGTGGCGGAGCTGGCCGAGCTGGGGTGTCACCACGAGATGCAGCACCAGGAGCTGCTGGTCACGGACCTGCTGCACGCCCTGTCGTTCAACCCGCTGCTGCCGGCGATGCGGAACCCGGAGCCGATGCCGACCTCGGACGAGCGGGCGATGGGCTGGACCGAGCATCCCGGCGGGATCTTCGAGATCGGGCATGAAGGCGGCGGCTTCGCCTATGATTGCGAGGGCGCGCGGCATGAGGTGCTGCTGCGGCCCTACAGGCTCGCGGACCGTCCGGTGACCAACCGCGACTGGATCGCGTTCATGGAGGACGACGGCTATTCGCGGGCGCCGCTGTGGCTGATGGACGGGTCGGCGACGGTGGCGAAGGAGGGGTGGGACTCGCCCCTCTACTGGTGGAAGCAGGACGGAGACTGGTGGACGTTCACGGCGCGGGGGCCGCAGCCGGTGAACCTCGACGCGCCCGTGTGCCATGTGAGCTACTACGAGGCGGAGGCCTATGCGCGCTGGGCCGGGGCAAGGCTGCCCACGGAGGCGGAGTGGGAGGTTGCGGCCCGCGGCCCGATCCGAGGCAACTTCATGGAAAGCTGCGCGCTGCGGCCGCTTCCGGCGCGCGACGGCGGGGCGCAGATGTGGGGGGATGTGTGGGAGTGGACGCAGTCTCCGTTCACCCCCTATCCGGGCTTCCGCCCGCCCGAGGGCGCCATCGGCGAATACAACGGCAAGTTCATGTGCGGGCAGTTCGTCCTTCGCGGCGGGTCCTGCGCCACGCCGTCGGAGCAGATGCGCCCGAGCTACCGCAACTTCTTCTATCCGCATCAGAGGTGGCAGATGACCGGGCTCCGGCTGGCGGCCGACGCATGAACGCCCCCGCGGCGCCGGCGAAGACCGGCGGGCTGATGGAGGCCGCGCTGGACGGGCTCTCTCGGCCGCGGAAGCGGATGGACAGCAAGTGGCTTTACGACGAGGAGGGCTCGCGGCTGTTCGACCTGATCTGCGAGCTGCCGGAATATTATCCGACGCGGACCGAGACCGGGATCCTGGCGGCCAACGCGCCGGGGCTGGCGCCCTACGTGCCCGAGGGGGCGGCGCTGGTGGAGCCGGGGGCCGGGTCCAGCGTCAAGACCCGCATCCTGCTGGACGCGCTGCCGTTTCTGGGGGCCTACGCGCCGGTGGACATCTCGGCCGGGCATCTGGCGGGGGCGGCGCGCAAGCTGGAGGCGGAGCATCCGTGCCTGCCGATCCACCCCGTCGCCGGGGACTTCACCGCGCGGCTGGCGCTGCCGGCGGCGCTGGAGCGGATGGAGAAGGTGTGGTTCTTCCCCGGCTCGACCATCGGCAACTTCGCGCCGCCCGAGGCGCAGGCGTTGCTGGCGCGCTGGCGCAGGATGCCGGGCGCGGCGGGGCTGGTGCTGGGGGCGGACCTGAAGAAGGACGTCGACGGCTGGTGGCGGCCTATGACGACGCGGCCGGCGTGACGGCGGCGTTCGACCTCAACCTGCTGGCGCGGATGAACCGGGAGCTGGGGGCGGATTTCGACCTGAGCGCCTTCCGGCACGAGGCGCGGTGGAACGAGGAGCGCAGCCGGATCGAGATGCATCTGGTGTCGGAACGCGCGCAGGCGGTGCGGGTCGGCGGGCAGGCGTTCCGGTTCGAAGCGGACGAGAGCCTGCACACGGAGAACAGCCGCAAGTTCTCGCTCGACGGGCTGGCGGCGATGGCGGGCGAGGCCGGCTGGCGGGTGGCCGAACAGTGGACGGACCCGGAGGCGCTGTTCAGCGTGAACGTGCTGCTTCCGGCCTGACCTTGCGCGATGCAACTTCCGCATCATCCCGGGCGTTAGCCAAGATGGGCCCCCGGGGTCCGAACATCGACATGCGGAGGCGAGGGCGAGACGTGGTGGAGCAAACGACCCAGAACAGAACGGACGGCCTTGAGAACTCGATGATCGGGCGGACGCTGCCGGCGCGGGCCATGCGCGCGGTGGTGGACCGGGCCGAGGCGCTGAACCTCAAGCACTCCGCCGTCGGCAACCCGCCGGTGTTCCCGACCGAGGACTTTCCGTGGGCGCGGGAGGTGGAGTCCGAGTGGCGGCTGATCCGGCGCGAGCTGGACGAGATCCTGCAGTGGAAGGGCGACCTGCCGGCGTTTCACGAGATTTCCAAGGAGGTCAGCGGGATCTCCTCGGACAACAACTGGAAGACGTATTTCATCTGCGGCTACGGGATCAAATCCGAGGAGGCGATCCGGCAGTGCCCGGAGACCTGGCGCATCCTGCAGAAGATCCCGGGGCTGAAATCGGCCATGTTCTCGATCTTCGAGCCGGGCAAGCACCTGCCGCCGCATCGGGGGCCCTATAACGGCGTGCTGCGCTTCCATCTGGGGCTGCTGGTGCCGGACGAGCCGGACAAGATCGGGATCCGGGTGAAGGACGAGGTCCATCACTGGAAGGAAGGCGAGGCGCTGATCTTCGACGACGCCTATGAGCATGAGGCGTGGAACCACTCGGACAAGGTGCGGGTGGTGCTGTTCGTGGATTTCGAGAAGCCGACGACGTTTCCGGCGAGCCTGACCAACAAGGCGCTGCTGAACCTCGCGATCTTCACGCCGTTCATCCGGGAGGGCTACAAGGCCCACAAGGCGTGGGAGAAGATGTTTTACGGGAAGCACCCCGTGCATCGCTCCTAGTGCATGCGGGAGCCTTCGGGAACTTCCCTGTCCGGGGCGATCAGCACGATCGCCCCGTTTTCGTCGGAGGCGCCGAGGACGAGGACCTCGGACCGGACGGGGCCGATCTGGCGGGGGGGAAGTTGACCACGCCCAGCACCTGCCGGCCCACGAGGGTTTCGGGCGCGTAGTGCACGGTGATCTGGGCGGATGAGCGGCGCTCGCCGATCTCGGGGCCGAAGTCGATCCAGAGCTTGATGGCGGGCTTCATCGCCTCGGGGAAGGGCTCGGCGCGGGTGATGCGGCCGACGCGGATGTCGATCTTCAGGAAATCGTCGAAGGTGGTCTCGGGGGTCATGGGCGGCTCCTTTCCGCCCGTTCTGGCGGGCGGAACGGGGCCTCCGCAACCCGGAAAAGCGAAAGCCGCCCGGGGAGGTCCCGAGCGGCTTTCCGGACGGCGAGCCGTCCGCCCCCAGCCTGTCCTGCGCGCCCGGTCCCCCAGGACCGGGCGCGGCAGCGGATCAGGCCTTGGTGGCGGAGACCGCCTTCAGCTCTTCGATCGACGCCTCGATGCGGGCGCGGACGATGTCGAAGGCCTCCTGGTTGGCCTTGCGCGCCGTCTCGGTCAGCTCGGAGAACGAGGCGACCGACTTGTCGTAGTTGGTCTTCATCAGCTCGGCCTGGCGCTGGGCGCCCTCCGGCGAAAGCTGGTCCATCTTCAGCTCCGAGAACTGGCCCTGCAGGGAGGTCATCGCCTCCTCGAACATGGCGACCTGGCGCTTGAAGACTTCCTGGTAGCCGGCGGCCGCGGCCTTGTTGGCCTCGATCAGGGCTTCCATGTTCTTCTGCTGGGCGGCCGAGAGGGCCTCCATGTCCCACATCGGCATGCGGGCGTTCTCGAAGAACTTGGTGATGTCGGCGGCCTTGAACATCTCGGACATCTTGTCGGCGTCGAAACCGTAAAACTTGTCGAACATTGGTGCGCTCCTTCAGCGTTTTCCCGGTGGGGCGCCTTGAGTGCTGCGCCCTGTCACGACACCGATATGGTGCAGTGCACAAAACGGATCAAGCCCCTTGTGCACTGCAACGTGCGGTGGGCTGACGCAGGGGTAGTCTTGAGGGAGGCGCCCGCCCCGGCCCTCCCCCGCAGGCGGGGAGGGGGCGGCGCCCACGTCTCAGCTGGAAAGCTCGCGGGAGCGGTCGGCGGCGGCGGCGACGGCGCGGGTCATCAGCTCCGACAGGCCCTCGCCCTCCTTCATCAGCACCGAAAGCGCGGCGGCGGTGGTGCCTCCGGGGGAGGTGACGTTGACGCGGAGCTGGGCGGCGTCCTCGGGCGAGCGGTGGGCCAACTCTCCGGCGCCGACCACCGTGGCGCGGGCGAGGCGCATGGCGAGGTCGGGCGCGAGGCCCTGCGCCTGCGCCGCGGCCGCCATCGCCTCGATCATGTGGAACACGTAGGCGGGGCCGGAGCCGGAGACGCCGGTGACCGCGTCCATCTGCGATTCGTCGTCGAGGCGCACCGTCTCGCCGATGGCGGAGAGGAGGGTTTCGGCCGCCTGCATCTGCGCTTCGGTCACGCGGGAATTGCCGATCAGGGCGGTGATGCCGCGGGTCACGGCGGCGGGGGTATTGGGCATGGCGCGGATGATCGGCGCGCCGGGGAACATCCGCTCGAACGCGCGGATCGGCGTGCCGGCGGCGATGGAGAGGTAGAGGGCGCCTTGCAGGCCTGCGACCTGGGGCGCGGCCTCGGCCATCATCTGGGGCTTCACGGCGAGGATGCAGACGGAAGTGTCGGGCAGCGCCTCCGGGTTCAGGCGCAGGCCCTGCCCGGCCAGCGAGCGGAGGCGGTCCGAGGGCTTGGGGTCGATCACCGTCACGGCGGAGGGGTCGAGGCCGCCATCGAGCCCGCCGGCAAGCCAGCCCTCCAGCATGGCCCCGCCCATCTTGCCGCAGCCGAGAAGGGTCACGCCGCGGGGCGCCGCGGATTTGAGATCGGTCATGTGGGTCCTCCCGCCGTCCCGGCCCCTGCCCGGACGGCGGGGACCTGGTCAGGCGCGACCGTAGGCGCCTGCGATGGCGATATCCAGCGCCTCGGTCGCCTCGGCGTTCCCCCAGCACACCAGCTGGAAGGCGGGGTAGAAGCGTTCCGAGGCCTCCAGGGCGTTGCGCATCATCGTCTCGATCTGGGCGCCGGTAGCGACGCCCCCGCCCGCGAGCACCAGGCCGTAGCGGTAGACCATCAGCTTGTGGTCCCGCCACAGGCTGAACGCGCCGCCCCAGAGCTGGTCGTTGGCCTTGTCGAGGGTCTTGTAGAGTTCCGGCAGGCGGGCCTCCGGCGGGTCCATCTCGAACGTGGAGACGAGGCGCAGCATCTCGTCATGCCCCGACCAGGCGAGGCTGAGGGAGTAGGTCCGCCACGACCCCTCGACCGCCATGGCGATCTGGTCGTCGCCCACGCGGTCGAATTCCCAGTCGCGACGCTCGGCGAGGGTCTCGATCAGGTCGATGGGGTGCAGGTCGTCGGTGGAGAGGTCTTGCTCGAGCGCATCCATGCCTCGTGCTCCTCCGTGTGGTTGAGCCCCTGCGAGGACGCCCCCGCGCGGGGCTGGGAGAGGATGCCTTGGGGCGATCTTGCGTCGCCTCCACGAGATATGGTGGGGCAAGACCAGACGTGGCGCCACTGGTTTCTTCGCGAATCTTGCGTGACGCAGGGGTCAGGCGGAGATCGCGGACTCCGGCCGGCCGGCGACGCCGGGGCGAAGGCGGGTAGGTGAGGCCTGGGCGGCGTCGGGGGCGGGCAGGTCCTGGGTGGCGGTGGTGACGAAGAGGTCGGTCAGGTCGTCGCCCCCGAAGGCGGGGCAGGAGGCGTGGAGGCCGGGGACGGCGAGGGCGCGGTCGAAGCGCCCGTCGGGGAGGTAGCGGGCGACGCGGCCGGCGCCCCATTGGGCGTTCCAGAGCGCGCCCTCGGCGTCGGTGACGGCGCCGTCGGGGTGGAGATGCTCCCGGCGGAGGTCGATGAAGGGCTCCGGCTCGCTATCGGGCCAGCCCTCGGGGTCGAGGGGGATGCGGAGGATGCGCCGGTCCGGGGTGTCGGCGAAGTAGGCGAGGCGGCCGTCGGGGGAGAAGCAGATCGCGTTGGGGATGGTGATTTCGGGGAACAGGGTCTCCACCGTTCCGCGGTGGAAGCGGTGGATGCCGCCGGCGCGCGGCTCGGCGGCCTTGCCCATGGTGCCGATCCAGAAGCCGCCCTGCGGGTCGGCGCGGCCGTCGTTGGAGCGCGTGGCGGGGTTGCGGTGGTCGAGGTCCGTGAGCTTCTCGTGCTCGCCCGAGCGGATGTGGAAGCGGCGCAGCGCGGTTTCCGTGGCGATCAGGAGGTGGTCCCGGTCGATCCAACCGGCGGCGGAGGCGTGTTCGGGGAAGCGCCATTCCTGCGGGCGCGCGTCGGTGCGGGTCAGGAGGCGGTTGCCGAGGATGTCGAACCAGAAGAGCTGGCGGCGGAGGGGGTGCCACAGCGGTCCCTCGCCCAGCGCGCAGACGCGGTCGCAGAAGATTCCTGCGGTCATGCGGGCGCGCCCCGGCCGGCCGAGAGGCGCAGCAGCCCCTTCTGGAGGAGGATGAACAGCAGCAGCAGCGCGCCGATGACGATCTTGGTCCACCAGCTGGACAGGCTGCCGTCGAAGACGAGGTAGGTCTGGATCAGGCCCATGGTCAGCACGCCGACCAGCGTCCCGAAGACGTAGCCCGCCCCGCCCGACAGCAGCGTGCCCCCGATCACCACGGCCGCGATGGCGGTGAGTTCGGTCCCCACGGTGGCGAGCGGGTAGCCCGAGCCGGTATAGACCGAGAACACGATCCCCGAGAGCCCGGCCATGAAGCCCGAGAAGGCGTAGATCCCGATGGTGGCGCCGGCGACGCGGACGCCCATGAGGCGGGCGGTCGCCTCGCCGCCGCCCAGCGCGAACACCGAGGCGCCGAAGCGGGTGCGGTGGACGAGGATCATGCCGGCCAGCGACGCTCAGCAGCATCAGCCCCCCGATCAGCGTGAACCGCCCCTTGCCGGGCATCAGCCAGTAGGCGTGCTGGATCAGGTCGTAGAACGGGTGCTGGATGGGCACGGACTCGATGGTCAGCATGTAGGCCGCCCCGCGCGCGAGGAACATGCCCGCCAGCGTCACGATGAAGGCCGGCATGGCGAGGTGGTGGATCAGGGCCGCCCATCCCCGCCCCGAAGGCGGTGGCGACCGCGAGCAGCAGCGCGAAGACCGCCAGCGGGTGCAGGCCGGTGTCCCGCAGCATCACCGCGATGAACACGCCCGAGAAGGCGATGACCGACCCGACCGAGAGGTCGATCCCCCCCGACAGGATCACCACCGTCATCCCCACCGCGACGATCCCGAGATAAGCGTTGTCGGTCAGCAGGTTGCCGGCCACGCGGGTGGAGAGCATGAAGGGGAACCGCAGCCAGCACAGGACGCAGGTCACGAGGAAGATCGCGATGGTGGCCGCGAGGGGGTAGAGGCGGGGGTTCATCACGCGGCCTCCTTCGCGCGCAGGGGGGCGGCGGGGGGCGGCTCCTCGCGCAGGCGCAGCTTCCTCGCCTGCCAAGGCGCGGAGCAGGGTGGGGGACTGGATCACCAGGATCGCCACCACCAGCGCCGCCTTGATGACGAGGTTGTATTCCGACGGGAACCCCGCGAGCAGGATGCCCGTGTCGATGGTCTGGATGATCGTGGCGCCCATGATCGAAGCCGCGATGCAGAAGCGCCCGCCCATGAGCGACCCGCCCCCGATCACCACCGCGAGGATGGCGTCCAGCTCCAGCCACAGCCCGGCGTGGTTGGCGTCGGCGCCCCGGATGTCGGCCGCCGCCACCAGCCCCGCCAGCGCGGCGCAGAGGCCCGAGGCCATGTAGACCGCGATCAGCAGCACCCGCGCGTTGACGCCGGCGAGGGCGGAGGCGCGGCGGTTGACGCCCACGGCCTCGACCAGCAGCCCGAGCGCGGTGCGGCGCATCAGGAGGGTGACCGCGAGGCCGGTCAGCAGCCAGAGCCAGGCGGGGACGGGCAGGCCGAGCACGTCTCCGGCGCCGAGGAAGGCGAAGCCGGGGTGCGAGAAGGTGAGGATGCGCCCCTCGGTGATGAGCTGCGCGATCCCGCGGCCTGCGGTCATCAGGATCAGCGTGGCGACGATGGGCTGGATGCCCGCCACCGCGACCAGCGCCCCGTTCCAGAGGCCCGCCGCCAGCCCCGCCAGAAGCGCGAGCCCCAGCGCGGGCAGGAGCGCCATGCCGCCCGAGACGGCGGAGGCCGCGACCGCCCCGCAGATCGCCATCACCGCGCCGACGGAAAGGTCGATCCCGCGGGTGGCGATCACCAGCGTCATGCCCACGGCCAGCAGCGCCACGAGGGCGCCGCGCTTGAGGATGTCGATCACCGGGCCGACGAGGCGTCCGTCCACCAGCTCGATCGACAGGAACCCGGGGAAGGCGAGGGTGGCCAGCGCGGCGAGCGCCAGAAGCGTCAGGAGTTGCGGCAGGACGCGGCGGAGGGCATGCATCAGGCGGCCTCCCCTTCCTCGTCCGCGCCGGCGCGGGTGACGAGCGCCGCCAGAGCGAGGAGCTTCAGGCGCAGCGGCAGGGTGCGGTGGAGAGCGGGCGTCAGGCGGCGCTTCCCTTCGTCGTCCGCCCGAGCGCAGGCGGCGATCCCCGCCCGCGCGAAGAGCGTCAGGCTTCGGCGGGCGCCGGGCATCCATGCGATCTCCCGGTCCCTGTCCGCCCGGGCGAGAGGCGCCGGCGCGAGGAGCCTGAGGAGTTGCGGCGGGACGCGGCGAAGCGCGGGCATCAGGCGGCCTCCCCTTCCTCGTCCGCGCGGGCGATGGCGGCGACGATGGTTTCGCAGGAGATCTCGGCGCCCGTCAGCTCGGCCACATGGCGGCGGTCCCGGACCACGATCACCCGGTCGGCGACGGCGACCAGCTCGTCCAGTTCGGAGGAGATCACGAGGATCGACATGCCCTGCGCGACCACCTCGTGGATCAGGCGCAGGATCTCGGCATGGGCGCCGACGTCGATGCCGCGGGTGGGCTCGTCCAGGATCAGGAAGCGCGGGTTCATCGCCAGCCACCGCGCGAGGACCACCTTCTGCTGATTGCCGCCCGAGAGCTGGCCCACCGGCTTCTCGGCGTCCGAGGTGCGGATGTCGAGGCGGGCGATGTAGTCGTCGGCGAGCCGGCGTTGCTCGTCGCGCGGGATGGGTCGGGCCCAGCCGCGGCGGGCCTGAAGGGCGAGCGCGATGTTCTCCCGCACCGAGAGGTCGGCGACGATGCCGTCGGTCTTGCGGTCCTCGGGCGCGAAGCCGAAGCCGGCGGCGATGGCCTCGCGCGGAGTGGAGAGGGGGAGCGGGCCGTCCGGGTCTCGCGCCTCGCCGCTATGGGCGGGGCGGACGCCGAACATCGGCTCGGCGGTCTCTTGCGGCCGGAGCCCAGAAGGCCCGCGAGGCCCACCACCTCTCCGCGGCCGATGGAGAGGTCGAACGGCTCCACCGCGCCGCGGCGGCCGAGGCCTTCGAAGCGCAGGAGCTCGGGGCGGGCGGCGCCGTCATGGGCGCGGCCCTCCACCTCGTCCTCCAGCTCGCGGCCGAGCATGTGCTCGATCAGGCGCAGGCGGTCGAGGTCGGCGGTGCGTTCCATGACCAACTTGCAGCCGTTGCGCAGGACGGTGACACGGTCGGTCAGCGCGAAGACCTGATCGAGGAAGTGGGAGACGAAGACGATCCCGAGCCCCCGGTCGCGCAGGCCCCGGACCACGTCGAACAGCATCTCCACCTCCCGCGCGTCGAGCGAGGCGGTCGGCTCGTCCAGGATCAGCACCTTGCCCGACAGCGCCACCGCGCGGGCGATGGCCACGATCTGCTGGACGGCGACCGACTGGTCCCCGAGGTCCCGGCCCACGTGTAGCCCGCCAGCATCTCCTGCGCCTGCGCGCGCATGACCCGGCCGTCCACGAGGCCCCAGCGCGTCGGCTCCCGCCCGAACATGAGGTTCTGCGCCACCGTCAGGTTCGGCAGCAGGTTCACCTCCTGGTAAACGGTGCCGATGCCCAGATCCTGAGCCTCGGAGGTCGAGCGGGGGCTGATCGGGCGGCCGTCGAGCATGATCTCGCCGCCGTCGCGGGAACAGGCGCCGGTCAGGCGCCTGATGAGGGTGGACTTCCCGGCGCCGTTCTCGCCCAGCAGGGCGTGGATCTCTCCGGCGGCGAGGTCGAAATCCACGCCGTCGAGCGCGCCGGGCGCCGGGGAAGGTCTTGGTCAGCTGTCGGATGGTCAGCAGCACGGCGGGGCTCCGGGAGTTGGCGGGCGCGGGCGGAAGCGTGCCTCCGCCCGCGCCGCGCGTCACGCGCCGATCAGTAGCCGAGGTCCTTGCGGGCCTCGTACTGCGCCATCGGGTCGTCCCCGGCGGTGTAGAGCTTCGACTCGGTCCGGATGAACTTCGGCGGCGTCGTGCCGTCCTTCCATTACGCCTCCAGCGCGTCGAAGGCGGGGCCGGCCATGTTCGGCGTCAGCTCCACGGTCGCGTTGGCGTCGCCCTCGGCCATCGCCTTGAAGATGTCCGGCACCGCGTCGATGGAGAGCACGAGGATGTCCTCCCCGGGGTTCAGCCCCGCCTCCTTGATCGCCTGGATCGCGCCCACCGCCATGTCGTCGTCATGGGCGTAGAGGGCGCGGATGTCGGCGCCGCCGTTCTCGGCCTGCAGGAAGCTCTCCATCACCTGCTTGCCGCGGGAGCGGGTGAAGTCCCCGGTCTGGGAGCGCACGATCTCGATGTTGTCGTGGCCTTCGATGGCGGCCTCGAAGCCCGTCTCGCGCAGGATGGCGGGGCTGGAGCCGGTGGCGCCCTGAAGCTCCACCACGCGGCAATCCTCGCCGGCGACCTCGTCCACCAGCCACTGGCCGGCCACCTCGCCCTCATGTTCGAGGTCGGAGCCCACGGCGGTGGGGTAGAGGTCGTCGGAGCTGTCCACGCGGCGGTCGAGCAGCACGACGGGGATCTCGGCCTCCTTCGCCTCCTCCAGCACCGAATCCCAGCCGGTGGCGACCACGGGGGCGAGCAGGATCGCGTCCACGCCTTGCGCGATGAAGCTGCGGATGGCGGCGATCTGGTTCTCCTGCCGCTGCTGGGCGTCGGAGAAGCGCAGGTCGAGGCCACGTTCCTCGGCCTGCTGCTTGGTGAGGGTGGTCTCGGCGGCGCGCCAGCCGGATTCCGAGCCGATCTGGGCGAAGCCAACCGTCTGCGCCGCCGCCATGGCGGGGACGGCGAGGATGGAAGCGGTGGCCAGCAGGGTCTTGAGAATGTTCAGTCCTCCCTTGTCAGGTCTTCGAGGTTCTTGCGTCCCGAAGGGGTCGGTCTTGGCGCGGTCAGGCGCGCAGGCGCCTCGGCGGGGGGTTCGGGCTGGGGCCGCTTGCATGGGGCATGGGCGGCTCCGTCATTCGTGGAAGGGCGCGGCCGGAAGGCGGCGGCCCAGAAGGAAGGCATCGGCGACGAGGATGAGCGGCGAAAGGTCCACGTCCGAGGCGCCGGCGGCGATCAGCTCTCCGAAGCGGCGGTAGAGGTCGGGGTATTCGCCGAGGGTCTCCAGCCGCCGGGGTTCGCCGTTCAGCGCAAGCGCGCCGCCCCCCTGGGTAAGCGCGAGGCGGCCGTCGTCGGTCTCCACCTCGATGTCCCAGCGGGGCGGGCTCCCAGCGGAAGTCGAAGCGGGCCTCCACCTCCAGTCCCTCGGCGCCGGCGCCGAGCTGCGTCTCGGCCGCAGGCCCGGCGCCCGGGGCGGTGGAGTCGGTCATGCGGCCTCCCGGCTGGATCTGATGATGGCGGCCATGATCCGCTCCTGGCTCGCCTCGGCGGTGGGCATCTCGGCCACGAAGCGGCCCTCGTTCATCACATGCAGGCGGTCGGTGATCCCCAGCAGCTCCGGCAGCTCCGAGGAGATCACCACGACCGCCTTCCCTGCGGCGGCGAGGTCGCGGATCACGCAGTAGATCTCGAACTTCGCGCCCACGTCGATGCCGCGGGTCGGCTCGTTCAGGATCAGGATCTCGGGGTCGGCGTGCAGCCACTTGGACAGCACCACCTTCTGCTGGTTCCCGCACGAGAGGTTCACGCATTCCTGCTCGATGGAGGAGGACTTGATGTTCAGCCGCCCGCGATACCGCTCGGCCAGCGCCGCCTCCCGCTCCGGGTTCACGCGCCAGCCGTCGGCGATGCTGTCGAGCTTCGCCAGCGGCACGTTGCGGCGGATGCTCTCGTCCAGCACGAGGCCGTAGGCCTTGCGGTCCTCGGTCACGTAGGCGAGGCCGGCCTTGATCGCCCGCGCCACCGTGGAGGTGCCGGCGGGCGCGCCGTCGATCAGCACCTCCCCGGTCGCGTTCCGGCCCTAGGACCGCCCGAACAGGCTCATCGCCAGTTCCGTGCGCCCGGCGCCCATCAGGCCGGCGATGCCCAGCACCTCGCCCCTGCGGACGTGGAAGCCGACCCGGTCCACCACAAGTCGATCGGCGTGCTGGGGGTGGGTCCCGGTCCAGTCCCGCACTTCCATCGCCACCTCGCCGAGGCGCGGCTCACGCGGCGGATAGCGGTCTTCGAGGCTGCGCCCGACCATGTGCCGGATGATCTCGTCCTCCGAGATGCCGCCCGCGCAATCCAGCCGCGCCACCGCCGCCCCGTCGCGCAGGACGGTGACGGTGTCGGCCACGCGGCCGATCTCGTTGAGCTTGTGGGAGATCAGGATCGACGTGACCCCCCGCCGGCGGAATTCCGCCAGCAGCTCCAGCAGCTTGTCGCTGTCCTGCTCGTTGAGCGAGGAGGTCGGCTCGTCCAGGATCAGCAGCCGCACGTTCTTGCTCAGCGCCTTGGCGATCTCCACCAGCTGCCGCTTGCCGAGCCCGAGGTCGTCCACCCGCGTCTCCGGGTGCTCCCGCAGCCCGACCTGCGCCAGCAGCTCGGCGGCGCGGCGGTTGGTCTCCTGCCAGTCGATGATCCCGCGGCGGGCGCGCTCGTTGCCCAGGAAGATGTTCTCGGCGATCGAGAGCAGCGGGACCAGCGCCAGCTCCTGATGGATGATGACGATCCCGTCCCGCTCGCTGTCGGCGATGGCGTGGAACCGCTTCTCCGGCCCGCCGAACAGGATCCGGCCGCTGTAGGAGCCGTGGGGATAGACGCCCGACAGCACCTTCATCAGCGTGGACTTCCCCGCCCCGTTCTCGCCGACCAGAGCGTGGATCTCGCCTTCCTCGACCGACAGGGTCACCCCGTCCAGCGCCTTGACGCCGGGGAATTCCTTGGTGATCGCCTGCATTTCCAGGATCGCGGCCATGGCGGCCCCCGCTGCAAAGGGCCTCGCCGGGGAGGAAAACCCGGCGAGGCGGTCGAACCCGCCCCCGTTCAGGAGGAGCGTCGCCCCCGCCATATTCGGCGGGGCGGGCGGGCTCAGTCGATCTGGTCGCGGGTCGTAGTAGCCGCTGTCGATCAGCACCTCTTCCCAGTTGGCTTCGGTCACGGGGACCGGCTCCAGCAGGTAGGCGGGCACCACCTTGACGCCGTTGTCGTAGGTCTCGGTGTCGTTGATCTCGGGCTTTCCGCCTGCGAGCAGCGCGTCCACCATCCCAACCGTCACCTCGGCCAGCGCGCGGGTGTTCTTGAAGATGGTGGAATCCTGGTCGCCCCGCAGGATCGCCTTGACCGAGGGGACCTCGGCATCCTGCCCGGTCACGATGGGCATGGGCATGTCGCCCGACCCGTAGCCGACCCCGTCGAGCGAGCTGATGATCCCGATGCTCAGCCCGTCATAGGGCGACAACACGCCGTGGATCTTCCGGCCGGTGTAGTTGGCCGACAGCAGGTTATCCATCCGCGCCTGCGCCACCGCGCCGTCCCAGCGCAGGGCGCCGACGGTATCCATGCCCATCTGCTCCGAGGGGATGGCCACGTCGCCCGCCTCGATCATCGGCTGCAGCACCGACATGGCGCCGTTGTAGAAGAAATAGGCGTTGTTGTCGTCCGGCGAGCCTCCGAACAGCTCCACGTTCCACGGCCGTACGTAGGGGAACCGCGCCTTCAGCCCCTCCACCAGCGTGTTGGCCTGCTGCACGCCCAGCTGGAAGTTGTCGAAGGTGGCGTAGTAGTCCACGTTTTCGCTGTCCCGGATCAGGCGGTCATAGGCCACCACCTCTATCCCCGCCGCATCTGCGTTCGCCAGCGCGCTGGCCAGCGTGGTCCCGTCGATGGCCGCGATCACCAGCACGTCCACGCCCTTGGTGATCATGTTCTCGATCTGCGCGAGCTGGTTTGGGATGTCGTCCTCGGCGTACTGGAGATCGGTCTCGTAGCCGGCCTTCCGGAACTTCTTCACCATGTTGTCGCCGTCCGAGATCCACGGCGCGGAGGATTTCGTGGGCATGGCGATGCCGAAATGGCCCTTGTCCTGCCCCGCGGCTGGCAGAGCGGTCATGGCGACGAGCGCGCTCGTCGCGAGCAGGCGCGTGATCCGGGTCATCGGTATCCTCCCATGCGGCGCCGGCGGACCTTTCGTCCTTCTCCGACGCCATCGTTGCGGCCGGGCATGGCGTCCCGGCGAGGGAAAGCTACGCTTGCGAAGACATGAAGGACAAATGAGTCTTCGGCTCACGGATATACCGAAACGGATATGCCTGATGCCCGACCGCCCCGCCGACGACGCCCCCCGCCGGGACGAGCTTCTGCGCCGGGGCCTGCGCCTGCCGCAGCTCCGCCTGCTGGCCGCGCTGGCCGAGACGGGGCGCATCTCCGCCGCCGCGGCGCAGGTCTCCATCACCCAGCCCGCCGCCTCCCGCCTGCTGGCGGAGCTGGAGCGCATGGCCGAGGCCAGGCTCTACGACCGCCACGCCCGCGGCGTGACCCTGACCGAGGCCGGCCGCCTGCTCGCCGCCCGCGCCGCCATCGTGCTGCGCCAGCTCGACCAGGGGCTGACCGAGATCCAGGAGATGACCCGCGGCATCCGCGGCCTCGTGCGCATCGGCGCCGTCACCGGCCCGGCGCTGGAGATCGTGGTCCCCGTGATCCGCGAGCTGCGCGTCACCTACCCCGAGATCGAGATCGCGGTGCAGGTGGACACCTCCGACAAGCTCGCCGACCAGCTCCTGAAGCTGGAACTGCACTTCTACATCGGCCGCCTGCCCGACGAGGTCGCCGCCCGCGCCGTCCAGATGCGCCCCATCGGGCCGGAGCCGGTGAGCCTCGTGGTCCGGCAGGAGCATCCCCTGACCCGGCGGGAGACGGTGCGGATGCAGGACTGCCTAGCCCACGACTGGGTGATGCAGCCCCCCGGCGACCTCCAGCGCCGCACGATGGAGAGCTACCTGCTGGAGACCGGGCATCCCCTGCCGCGGCGGGTGCTGGGCACCTCCTCGGTGCTGCTGACGCTGGCGCTGATCTCCGACACCAACGCCATCGCGCCCCTGTCGCGCGCGGTGGCGACCTTCTTCGCGGGGCGCAGCGGGCTCAGCGGCCGCATCCGTCTCCTGAACATCGCCGACGAGGTGGCGGTGACGCCCTTCTCCCTGATCCACCGCGCGGGCGCGCCCCCCTCGCCGCAGGCCGCGCGCGTCCTCGGGCTGATCGAGGCGCAGCTCCCGCCCCCGCCTCCGGCCCAGCGCTGACCCGGCCCCGGCGCGCCGCTACCGGCTGAACGCCGTTGATGCGGTCGCTGATCCCGGCCCCTCCGCTTGCCGCATCATGAGGCCCCCGGTGGCCTTCCCGGGGGGCCGCAACCCTCCGGGCGACACGGCGGCCGTCCGTTTCCCCGTCTTGGATCGCGCGCCCCGTCCGCCGCGCGGCCCGGAAACGCCGCCGCCACAACGACCCGGCTGAATCGCCCTGACCCCGCCGCATTGCGCTGCATCAAGTCGCGCCGCCCCCCCGCGATGCTAGGTCACCCTCCGACGCGGCCGCGCCGCTTCCCCTCCGGCCGTCGGCGCGGCACGATCCCGCCGCCGCCCACGCCCCTCCGCAAGAGGTCCAAGCATGAGCACCTACCGGCTCGACGCCCTGCTTTCCCCCCGCTCCGTGGCCCTCGTCGGCGCCAGCGCCCGCGAAGGCTCCCTCGGCCTCGCCGTCCTGCGCAACCTCGAACGCGCCGGCTTCGACGGCCCCCTGACCCTCATCAATCCCAACCGGGCCGAGATCGACGGCCGCCCCTGCCTCCCCGCCCTCGACGCCATGACCGAGGCCCCGGACGCCGTCATCGTCACCACCCCCCCCGACACCGTCCCCGAGATCATCGAGACCGCCGGCCGTCTCGGCGCCGCCGGGGCCATCGTCATCACCGCCGGCCTCGGCCACGGGCCGGGCTCCCTCGCCGCCCAGGCGGAATCCGCCGCCCGCCGCCACGGCCTGCGCCTCATCGGCCCCAACTGCTTCGGCGTGATCGCCCCCCACGCGAGGCTCAACGCCAGCTTCGCCGCGCGGGACGTCGCGCCTGGAGACCTCGCCCTCGTCTCCCAGTCCGGCGCCGTCGCGGCCGGCCTCATCGAGTGGGCCGGCGCGCGGGGGATCGGCTTCTCCGGCATGATCTCGCTCGGCGACAAGATCGACGTGGATTTCGGCGACTGCCTCGACTTCTACGCCGCCGACCCCAACACCCGCGCGATCCTCCTCTACATCGAGGCGATCGGCGACGCGCGGAAGTTCATGTCCGCCGCCCGCGCCGCCGCCCGCACCAAGCCGGTGCTGGTGATGAAATCCGGCCGCCACGCGCAAGGCGCCCGGGCCGCCGCCACCCATACCGGCGCGCTTGCGGGCTCGGACGCCGTCTACGACGCCGCCTTCCGCCGCGCGGGCCTGCTGCGCGCCTTCGACCTGGACGAGCTTTTCGCCGCGGTGAACACCCTCGAACGGGTCCGCCCCTTCCGCGGGAACCGCCTCGCCATCCTCACCAACGGCGGCGGGCTCGGGGTGCTGGCGGTGGACCGGCTGACCGACCTCAAGGGCGGCCTCTCCACCCTCGCGCCCGAGACCCTCACGGCGCTGGACGCCGTCCTCCCCCCCACATGGTCCCGCGGCAACCCGGTGGACATCATCGGCGACGCCGACGCCGCCCGCTACGCCGCCGCCACCGAGGCGCTGCTCAAGGATCCCGACAGTGACGCCCTGCTGGTGATGAACGTCCCCACCGCCCTCGCCTCCGCCTCCGCCGCCGCGGAACGCACCGCCGAGGTCGTCTCCCGCCACCGCCGCACCCATCAGGGCCGCCAGAAGCCCGTCCTCGCCGTCTGGATGGGCGAGGACCCGGCCGCCGACCGCGCCTTCCGCGCCGCCCGCATCCCCGCCTTCCGCACCGAGGCCGAGGCCGTCCGCGGCTTCACCCACCTCACCCGCTACACCGAGGCGCAGGCCCTCCTGATGGAGACCCCCGCCTCCCTCCCCACCGACTTCTCCCCCGACGTCCCCGCCGCCCGCGCCGCCGTCGCGCAGGCCCTGTCGGAGAACCGCGAGTGGCTGGACCCGCTGGAGGTTCAGGCGGTGCTGAGCGCCTACGACATCCCCGCCCCCGACCTCGCGCTTGCGGAAACGCCCGAGGCCGCCGCCGAAGCCGCCCGCCCCATGCTCGCGCAAGGCGCCCCCGTGGCGGTCAAGATCCTCTCGCCCGACATCGTCCACAAATCCGACGTGGGGGGCGTGCGCCTCGACCTCACCTCGCCCGAGGCCGTCCGCGACGCCGCCGCCGCCATCCTTGAGAACGCCGCCCGCCTGCGCCCCGAGGCCCGCCTGCGCGGCGTCCTCGTCCAGCCCATGGTGCGCCGCCCCAAAGCCCGCGAACTCATCTGCGGCCTCGCCGACGACCCCACCTTCGGCCCCGTCGTGGTCTTCGGCCGCGGCGGCACGGCGGTGGAGGTGATCGACGATAAGGCCCTCGCCCTCCCGCCCCTGGACCTCGCGCTCGCCGACCAGCTCATCGCCCGGACCCGCGTCTCGCGCATCCTTAAGGCCTACCGCGACGTCCCCGCCGCGGACGAGCACGCCGTCCGCCTGACGCTGGTCAAGCTCGCCCAGCTCGCCGCCGACCTGCCGGAGGTGTGCGAGCTGGACATCAACCCCCTCCTCGCCGACGCCTCGGGCGTGACGGCGGTGGACGCCCGCATCCGCATCTCCAAGGTCCACGCGCGCCCCGGTCTCGCCGGCCACCCGCGCTTCGCCATCCGCCCCTACCCCAAGGAGTGGGAGCGCACCGTCGCCCTCTCCGACGGAACCTCGGCCTTCGTGCGCCCCGTCCGGCCCGAGGACGAGGCCCTCCTCGAAGCCTTCCTCGCCCGCATCGACCCCGAGGATCTGCGCCTGCGCTTCTTCGGCCCGGTCAAGGTCCACCACGCCTTCCTCGCCCGGCTCGTGCAGCTCGACTACGCCCGCGCCATCGCCTTCGTCGCCACGGACCCCGAGACCAACGAGGCGCTGGGCGTCGTCCGCCTCCATTCCGACGCCGACCACCGGACGGGCGAATACGCCATCCTCCTGCGCTCCGACCTCAAGGGCCGCGGCCTGGGGTGGGAGCTGATGCGCCTGATCCTCGACTGGGCCCGCGCCGACGGGATCGAGGTGGTCGAGGGGGAGGTCCTGCGCGAAAACCGCACCATGCTGGAGATGTGCCGCGCCCTGGGGTTCGAACGCCAGGCGATCCCCGACGACCCCGGCAAGACCCGCGTGCGCCTGCGCCTGGCCGAGGTCCCCACCCCGGCCCCCCGCGCCCCGGCGCGCTGACCCGCAAGGTCCCGCCGGCGGGGAGGGCGGCTCAGCGGGCGAGCCGGGGGACCGACCCCGGGTGCAGGGGAGACGTCGCCACGCGCCCGGCCCGCCCGCCACGGCCAGGCTGCGCCGCGCTCCCGACTCCAGCGGACGCACGTCGCGGCCACGTCACGCCGCGCTTCCGGCGCCAGCGGGCGCACATCGCCCCCGGCCTCCGCCGCGGCCAGGCTCCGTGGAGCTCCCCGCCGGATGCTCGCCGCCCGCGGCCCGGACCCGCCGCGACCGGGCCCCGCCGCTTCCGCCTGCGGCCGGAGGTTCATCGCTCCGGCCGCCGCCTGCCCCGCCCCCGCCGCTACGGCGGCGTGCGCGCCCCGGCTCGCGGCCCCGAAGCCTCCCCCGGGCGCCGCCTTTCCGCCACGCCTCCGCGGCGAGCGCGGCGCACCGCAGTCATATTCTTGACAGATACACTTGGATTTGCGACGTGGCTCCCTGCGTCGCCCAGCCACCCAAGCCGGCAGCTCCTCCGACGCAGCGAACCCCTCGCAGGAGCATCCGGCCATGATCCGACCCCACGCCTTCGCCACGTCCCTTGCCGCCCTCTGCGCCGCCGGCCCCCTTGCGGCCCAGACCGCCACGGATCCGACACCCGCAGCCCGGGCGGACCCGACGCTCGCGGCCCGGACCGACGCCGACCCCGCTCTCGCGGCCCGGACGGCCGCAGACCCCGCCCTCGCGGCGGCACAGCCCACCGCGAACTCGGCCCACGCGTCCCCGATCGCAGCGGACCCCGCGCCTGCGGCCCGGACCGCCGCGGACCCGACGCCGGCGTCCCGGAAATCCCCGATCCGCCCCCCCGCGGCGGACGAGGCCGCCGCGGTCCAGCTCCCCCCCATCCTCCTCTATTCCGCCGCGCGCGATTACCGGGACATCCTCGACACCCCCGCGCCCGCCACGGTGCTGGAGGCCGATGACATCGCCGGCCGCGCCCCCTCCACGTACGACGACCTGCTCGGCGACATCCCCGGCGTGAACATCGGCGGCGGCCCCCGCGCCATCAGCCAGGAGCCCAACATCCGCGGCTTTGACGACGGCCAGGTGGTCATCCGCGTGGACGGCGCCCGCCAGACCTTCAACGCCGGCCACCGCGGCCGCTTCTTCACCGACCCCGAGGCCCTCAAGCGCGTCGAGGTCCTGCGCGGCGGCGCCTCCACCCTCTACGGCTCGGGCGCCATGGGCGGCGTCATCGCGCTGGAGACGAAGGACGCCGACGACTTCCTCGCCCCCGACCAGACCTTCGGCGGCCGCGTCGGCGGCGCCTGGAGCAGCCAGGGGAACGAGTTCCTCGCCCACGGCGCCGTCGCCGCCCGCTGGAACCGCTTCGACGCCATGGGCTTCCTCTCCTGGCGCCCCATGGGCTCGGACCTCGAGGACGGGGACGGCGCCTCCATCCTCAACTCCGAGATCAACACGCGAAGCGCCATCGCCAAGCTCGGGTTCGAGCCGAACGACGCCAACCGCTTCGAGGCCAGCTTCCAGGCCTACCGGGACGACGGAGCCACGCCTCCCAACGCCAACGCCGCCTCCACCCCCTCCACCGTGGTGAACCGCGAACTGGACCACCGGTCCGGCCGCCTGCAATGGGATTACGCCCCCGCCGGCAGCGACCTGTGGGATCTCACCGCGCTGGCCTGGGTCACCCGCGTCGAGCTGTCGGAGGACCGCCCCGCCGACGGCCGCAGCGACGACACCGAGCAGACCACCTACGGGTTCGAGGCCGCCAACGTCTCCCGCCTGAACCCCGGCCTCCCCGTCACCCTCTCCTACGGGGCGGAGGTCTACCAGGACGACTATTCCGCCTCCCGCGACGGCGCCGTCCGCCTCCAGTCCCCCGACGCGACGATGACCTTCGCCGCCGTCTTCGCCCAGGGCGACATCGAGCTCGGCCACGGCGTCACCCTGACTCCCGGCCTGCGCTACGACCACTATACCGTGGACCCCGGCGGCGCCTTCGACGACCGGTCCGAGGGCCAGCTCTCCCCCGCCTCGCGCTCAGCTGGCGGCCCGCGCCCGGCGCGCAGCTCTACGCCTCCGCCGCCCAGTCCTTCCGCGCCCCTCAGGCGTCGGAGCTCTACGCCTCCGGCGTCCACTTCTCCGTGCCGGGCTTCGGCCTCGGCCCGGGCGCGGCCTTCACCGGCAACAACGTCTTCGTCCCCAGCCCGGACCTCGAGCCCGAAAAGGCCCTCCAGTTCGAAATCGGCGGCAAGTGGCGTCTCGACGACGTCGCCAGGCGCGGCGACCGCGTGACCTTCTCGGCGGCGGCCTACTACGCCGAGGTGCAGGACTTCGTGAACCAGACCGTCCAGTTCCTCGACTTCTCCACCGGCGCCTTCAACCCGATGTCCGGCCTGTTCGAGGTCAACGGCTCCACCACCGTCTCCAACGTGGACGCGGTCCTCTGGGGCGTGGAGGCCGAGGCCCGCTACGACGTCCCCCGCTGGTACGCCGGCCTCGGCCTCTCCGTCCCCCGCGGGCGGGCGCAGGACGGGGGTGCGCTCGGCTCCATCCCGCAGGACAAGCTGTTCCTGACCGCCGGCTACCGCCCGGTCCCGGAGGTCGAGCTCGGCGCCCGCGCCACCTTCCGCGACGGTCAGGACGACATCCCCGCCGAAGGGTCCGGGACCGACGGCTCCGCGGTCTTCGACCTCTTCGTGCAGTGGACCCCCGACCGGGGCCCGCTGGAGGGCGCCAGCTTCCTCGCCGGCGTGGACAACGTGTTCGACGCGACCTACCGCCTCCACCCCAACGGCCTGAACCAGACCGGCCGCGCTTTCAAGATCGCCGCCTCGGTGGCGTTCTGAACCCGATGCGGACCTTGCGCCCCCATACGGACGCCTCCGCGCCGCCGGCCCATCCCGGCGGCGCGCGCGCGGCCCGTCCACCCCGCCCCCGGCACAAGCCTCGCCGACCGCGCGGCCCGTCCGCCCCTGCGCCGCGCCGCCCGACGCCTGCGCCCAGGCGCCGGCCCGACCTCGCCGCCCGCCCCATGACCCCCGCCCCCTGAAGGAGCCCGCCATGCGCCGCCTCGTCCTCGCCGCCGCCCTCGCGCTCCTCGCCCCGCCCCTCGCCGCGGCCGAGCGCCTCGCCATCGCCGGCGGAGACCTGACCGAGATCGCCTTCGCGCTGGGCGAGGGCGACCGCATCGTCGGCGTCGACTCCACCTCCGTCTTCCCGCCCGAGGCGCAGGCCCTGCCCCGGATGGGCTACCTGCGCCGCCTCTCGCCCGAAGGGGTGCTCGCCCTCTCCCCCGACCGCCTGATCGCCGCCCCCGACGCGGGCCCCTCCTCGGCGCTCGACGCCCTGCGCGCCGCCGGCCTCGACATCCTGATGGCCCCCGAAGGCGAGCGCCTCCAGGACGTCCCCGCCAAGCTGCGCTTCATGGGCGAGGCGCTCGACCGCCCCGCCGAAGCCGAAGCCCTCGCCGCCCGCTTCGAGGCCGACCTCGCCGAGGTCCGCGCCAGGACCGCCCGCCTGCCGGACCGCCCCCGCGTCCTGTTCCTGCTCTCCGTCGCCCGCGGCGCCCCCACCGCGGCCGGCGCCGGCACCTCCGCGGCGCAGGTGATCGAAGCCGCCGGCGGCGTCCTCGCCACGCCCGGATTCGAAGGCTGGAAGCCCGTCTCCACCGAGGCCCTCCTCGCCGCCGCCCCCGACGTGGTGGTGATGATGGACGGCCACGCCGCGCGTGCGGGCGGCGAGGCCGGGATCATGGCCCTCCCCGGCCTCTCCCTCACCCAAGCGGCCCGCGAGGGACGCTTCCTGACGGTGGACGGCGTGCGCCTGCTGGGCTTCGGCCCCCGCACCCCGGCCGCGATCGCCGACCTCGCCCGGATGCTCCAGCCCGAGGCGGCCGCGGAGCTGGGCCTGTGACCCCCCGACGCCCGGCGAGACACCCCCGGCGCAGGCGCCGCGCCCGCCGTCACGCCCCTTGCGACGCCCCCGCCCGCGGCGCGTTCCGGGCGTCCCGCCTCTGGCCCGGCGCCCCTGACCCCGGGCGGGAACACCTCGAACGCTCCGCAACCCGCGGCCCCACCCGCCCCCCTCGCGCCCATGGCCGCGGGGCGCCCTCCCTCCCCCGCCTGCGGGGGAGGGCAGGGGTGGGGGCGTGCCGCCCCGCGCCGCCCGAGGCCCGCCCCGCGCCGGAGCGCACGCCGTTGACGCCCCTCATGCGCAGCCCTGCGGCCCCGATCCTGGCCGCCCTCGCCGCGACGCTCCTCGCCCTCGCGCTGGCGGAGCTTGCGCTGGGCCCCGCCGGCATCGCGCCGGGCCGCGCGCTCTCGGCCCTTTTCGGGGGGGCGGACGCGGCCGACCGCGCCATCCTCCAGCAGATCCGCGCGCCCCGCCTCGCGCTCGGCTGCGCCACCGGCGCGGCCCTCGCCCTCGCGGGCGCCGCGCTCCAGGGGATGCTCCGCAACCCGCTGGCCGAACCCGGCCTCGTGGGCGCCACCGCGGGCGCCTCGCTGGGCGCCGTGACCGCCATCGTCCTGGGCGGCGCCGTCGCCGGCGCGCTCCCGCCCGCGCTGCGCCAGTTCCTGCTGCCCGCCGCCGCCTTCCTCGGGGCGGGCGCGGCCATGGCCTTCGTCTTCGCCGTCGCCCGCCGGGCCGGAGAAACCTCCGTCGCGACCCTGATCCTCGCCGGCGTCGCGGTCACCGCCATCGCCTTCGCCGGCATGGGCGCCCTGATCTACATATCCGACGACTCCCAGCTCCGCGAGCTGACCTTCTGGACCATGGGCGGCCTCGGCGGCGCCGGGTGGCCGCTGGTCCTCCCCGCCCTGATCCTCACGGCGGCCACGGTTCCCGTCTTCGCCTTCCACGCCCGGGCGCTGGACCTCTTCCAGCTCGGCGAGCGCGCCGCCTTCCACGCCGGCCTCGACGTGGAGCGCGCCAAGCTCCGCCTCGGCGTCGCCGCCGCGCTGGCCGTCGGAGGCGCCACCGCCGCCGCCGGCCCCGTCGGCTTCATCGGCCTCGTGGCCCCGCACCTCGCGCGGCTCACCTTCGGCCCCTCCCACCGCCGCGTCCTGCCCGGCGCCGCCGCCTACGGCATCGCCCTGACGCTGGCCGCCGACCTGTGCGTGCGCCTCGTCGCCCCGCCGGCGGAGCCGCCCATCGGCCTCGCCACCTCGCTCATCGGCGGACCGTTCTTCCTGTGGCTGCTGATGCGCGACCTCCGGGGGCCCCGACATGCCTGACGCGACCGCCTTCCCGGTCGGCCGGCGCGCCATCGCGCCCGGCCCCCGCACACCCCTCCCCCGGCCGAAAGCCCGGGCCCCCCGCCATGCTTGAAGCCCGGGACATCCACGCCAGCTTCGGGCGCGCCCCCGCCCTCCGCGGCGCCACGCTGTCCGCCCGGCCCGGAGAGCTCCTCGCCCTCGTTGGCCCCAACGGCGCGGGCAAGTCCACGCTGCTGGCCTGTCTCTCCGGCGCCATGGCGTTCTCCGGCCACGCGAGCCTCGATGGCCAGCACCCCCGCCGCCTCGCGCCCGCCGCCCTCGCCCGCCTCCGCGCGGTGCTGGAACAGACCCCCGGCCTCGGCGCCCCCTTCCCCGTCCGCACGCTGGCCGCCCTCGCCATCCCGCGCGAGATCCCCCCGCAGGAGGCCGCCGGGATCGTCGCCCGGGCCCTCGCCCTCACCGGCCTGACCGCCCACGCCGACCGCCCCGCCACCCACCTCTCGGGCGGCGAGCGTCGGCGCGCCCACCTCGCCCGCGCGCTGGCGCAGCTGGAGGCCGGCCGCCGCCTCGGCGCCGGCCGCTGGCTCCTGCTGGACGAGCCGGCCGCGAACCTCGACCCCGCGCAGGCCGCCTCCGCCCTGCGCGCCGCGCAAACCGCCGCCCGCGATGGCGCGGGCGTGATCGCGGTCCTCCACGAACTGGACCTCGCGGCCGCCTTCGCCGACCGTGTGGCCCTGATGTCCGAGGGCCGCGTCGTCGCACTCGGCCCGCCCGAGGAAGCCCTGGCGCCCGAAACCCTGCACCGGGTCTACGGCCTGCCCATGAAGACCATCCGCCTCGGCGGCGCCCTCCGGGTGCTGCCGGACTGGACCGACCCCGCCCCCCAGGGGCCCGCAACAGGAGCCACCCCATGTTCATAGCCATGAACCGCTTTCAGGTGATGCGCGGCAGCGAAGCCGACTTCGAGACGATCTGGCGCAACCGCGACCGCCGCCTGTCCGAGATGGAGGGCTTCGTCTCCTTCCAGCTCCTCCAGGGGCCGGAGGCCGAGGATCACACCCTCTACGTCTCCCACACCATCTGGCGGGATCGCGCGTCGTTCGAGGCCTGGACGAAGTCCGAGCAGTTCCGCGACGCCCACAAGAACGCCGGCAGGAACAAGCCCCTCTACATCGGCGGCCCCCGCTTCGAGGGGTTCGACTCGGTGCTCGAGGAGTCCTGACCCGGCCGCAGGCGGCTTACGCGGCCGCCTGCACCCCCCGCGCGCTGCGCGAGCGCGCCAGCAGCACCCCGATCAGCGCGATGTTCACGAAGTTCCACGCGATCCCGTTGAGGAACGCGAGGTCATACGACCCCGCCATGTCGTATATCCACCCCGACATCCACCCGCCCAGCGCCATCCCGATGATGGTGGACATGATGACGAGGCCCACGCGCGCCCCCGCCTCCTTCGCCGGCAGATATTCCCGCACGATGATCGCATAGGCGGGCACGATCCCACCCTGCGCCAGCCCGAACACCAGGCTCACCACATACAACGACGCCAGCCCGTCGAACGGCAGATACAGAAACAGCGCGATGCACTGGAGCACGGACCCGATCAGCAGGGTCGCCGGCCCGCCGATCCGGTCCGCCACCATCCCCGACGCGAGCCGGGAAACCACGCCCCCCGCCAGCATCAGCGACAGCATCTCCGCCCCCACCGCCGGCCCGTAGCCGAGGTCCACGCACAGCCCCACGATATGAACCTGCGGCATGGACATCGCCACGCAGCACGCCACGCCCGCGGCGCACAGCATCGCCTGCAACGCCCGCGGCGACAGCCCGGCCGAGCGGATGTTGGCCTGCGCCGTCCCCGCGCCCGTGGCCGCGGCATCCACCGGCAACCTCCGGCGCAGCAGCATCCCCAGCGGCCCGATCAGGATCAGGCTCAGCACCGCCATGGCCGCGTAGGACGCCCGCCACCCCTCGGCCGCCATCAGCGGCGCCAGCGCCACCGGCCACACCACGCCCGCCAGGTAATTGCCGCTCGCCGCGATGGCGACCGCGATGCCCCTGCGCTTCTGGAACCAGTGCGAGATATCCGCCACCAGCGGCGCGAAGCACGAGGCCGCGCCCAGCCCGATCAGGAACTGCAGCCCCGCATAGACCGCGAAGGTCCCGGTCAGGGCCGCGAGCCCGTAGGCCGCCGCCACCACCGCCCCCGCGCCCCACAGCACGCGCGTGACCCCGACCCGGTCCACCGCCCGGCCGATCAGCAGGCTCCCCAGCGCGAACCCGCCCATGGTGGCGGAATAGGCCAGCGAGGCGTCCCCCCGCTCCACCCCGAAATCCCGCCCCACGGCGGGCAGCACGATGACGATGGACCACATCCCCGCGCTGCCGATGGTGGCGACGCCGAGGGTGATGAGAAGGCGGATCCAGGAGTACCGGCTGTCGAGGATATCGGTCATGGCGCGCACGCTAGAGCCGCCGCAGCGGCAAGTATAGCGGGCTCGCGCTCTCCCTGGTCCTGCCGCGCCCGCCCCCGCGGCGCCGGTCTCGCCCCCTGCCGGCCCCCCGCAGCCGCTCCGGCCTCACCATCTCGCCCCGCTCCGGCCCCGGCCATGATGGCGTTCCGCGCCGATGGCGGCCGGCCGCCGGGGATCAAGCCCAACCTGCGGTGGTCCCGCCCTCCCTGGAGAAGCAGGCGCTGGCGCTGCTCGGCGCCGGGACCAAGGACGGGGCCAGGCCGAACGTCTGGAAGAAGACCGCCGAACCGGTCGGGGCGCCTTGCCTCACCGTCTGACCTCGCGACCGCATGGGACGCCTTCATGCAGGACCTGTTCCTCGCCAGCTGCGACCGCGAGCTGACGGCCGCCTCGGGCGAGGCGCCCGAGCGGGGCGCCTTCTCCCCGCGGACGGGATCGGCGGGCTCGACGTCGCAGCCAGCTCCTGCGCGACCCTCGGACGCTGATCGAGGATTTCGAGACCGGCAGGCTCGACCTGCCGGTCGACGACCGCCACCGGAACGAAGGAGCGGCGGGGGCCGGTCCCGGCGGCCGGCTGGATCAAGCGGCTGACGCTGGCGGCGACCGGCATCCGGGGCCGCGTCGCCTGGACCGGCCGCGCCACGGCGCTGATCGCGGCGATGGAGCATCGCCACCCCGGCTCGTCCTTCTTTCACCGCAAGGGTCGGACCATCGCCCGCCCGAAGGGAGCCGGCCTGGTCCACGGCCCGAACCTGAAGCTGGCGTCCCCCCCGCCGCCGGGGCGAACCTGCGCCGATGCCGCCGAAGATGATCGCCCGCCTCGCATGGCGGTACTGACGCGGGAGCTTGCCGCGGCGCGAGACCTGACGGCGCAGCTCGCGGCGCTCCCGGACGCTGCCTTGAACAACCGTTCACCGGGCGTTGAAGAGGCCGTTCGGACGCCCTCGACGGCCCCCTGATCACCCGAACAGCGACCCGTCCAGCTCCGCCGCCGCCCGGCGCCCCGAAAGCCCCAGCGTCAGGTCGAACTCGGCCACGAGGTTCTCCAGCACCTCCCGAACCCCCGCCTCGCCCCCGAGCGCCAGCCCGTAGGCGTAGGGCCGCCCCAGAAGCACCGCCCGCGCACCCAGCGCCAGCGCCTTCGCCACGTCGGCCCCGGACCTCGCCCCGCTGTCGAACAGGACAGGAACGCGCCCCGCCACCGCCTCGACCACCCCCGGCAGCGCATCCAGCGCCCCGACCGCGCCATCCACCTGCCGCCCCCCGTGGTTGGAGACCACGATCCCGTCCGCCCCCGCCTCCAGCGCCAGCCTCGCGTCCTCGGGATGCACGATCCCCTTCAGAACCACCGGCAGCGAGGTCCAGCCCTTCAGCCGCGCCACGTCCTCCCACACCAGGTCGGGGCGCGAATACGTGCCCACGAAGCGCGCCACCGCCTGCGTCGTCTCCTTCACCGAAAGCCCCGCCGGCCGGTACCGCAGCAGCTCCGCCACCGACCGCGCGAACCCGAAGCCCGGCCTCGGCCGCGCGCCCGCCTCCACCGCTTCCTCCAGCGCCCGGAACACGGGGTCCGAGGCGTAGTTGGCGATCCCCCGCCCCCGTAGGAACGGCAGATACGCCCCCGCCAGATCCCTCGGCCGCCACCCCAGCTCCGTGGTGTCCAGCGTCAGCACGATGGCCTCGCAGCCGGCGCGCTCCGCCCGCTCCACGAAGCTGCGGGCCACCTCGTCCCGGATCGACCAGTATAGCTGGAACCACGCGGGCCCGGCGGCCTCCGCCACCTCCTCCAACGGCCAGCAGGCCTGGCTGGAGATCGTGAAGGTCAGCCCCAGCGCGCCCGCCGCCTTCGCGGCCGCCACGTCCGCCCCCGGATGCGCCATGTCCAGCACCCCGAGGGGCGCCAGCCCCACCGGCGCCGGCCACCGCCGCCCCAGCACCTCCACCGAGAGATCCCGCGCCGACACGTCCCGCAGCATCCGCGGCACGATCCGCCTGCGCTCGAACGCCTCCAGGTTGGCCGCCATGGTCCGCTCGGACCCCGCGCCGCCGGCGATGTAGGCGCCCCCGTTGCGGCTCATCCGCGCCAGCGCCGCCGCCTCCAGCGCCCGCGCCTCGGGAGGAACCCGGCTCCTGCGCCCCGCCAGCCCGCCGAGGAACACCGCCGTCTGCCGCGTCCGCCCGACGCTCGCCATGAATGACCTCCCCGCCTGCGCCCCGCGGCGCTCCGCCAAAGCTCGCGGCCCTGCCGCGGAGGCGCTGCGCCGCCGGTCCCGCCTCCGGCTCCGCGTCCGCCCGCGGCGCAGGGCGCGCGCCCGGCCTTTGGCGGCCGTCGCCACCCGGCGCCCGCCCCCCGCGCTACGGGCCCACCGGCCGCCACGGGCGAGACCGCCGGCGCAGCGCCTCCGCAGAAGGCCTAGCCTGCCGTCTCCAGCCCCACCGCCCGCAGGTTCCAGCCGGCGGCCTCCAGCTCCTCGCGCGTCACGTCGGCCCGCGCGGCCAGCAGCCGGCGCGCGCCCATATGGTCGGCGGGCGCGTTCACCGTCTCCAGCCCCACGAACCGCCCGCCCTTGAAGCGGAAGACGCACAGCTTGCCGTCGCCGCGGTCCACCACCTCCAGCGCATCCGCGTCATGGGTCAGCCCGGCGATCTGCAGCTTCGCCTCCCCCTGATCGCTCCAGAACCACGGCACGGCGGTCAGCGGCGTCGGCCGACCGCACAGCGTGGCCGCCACCGCCCGCGCCCCGTCCACCGCGTTCTGCACCGACTCCAGCCGCAGCCGGTCCTGGCGCCCATGCGGCACGAAGCAGGCGCAGTCGCCCAGCGCATACACATCCGGGTCCGAGGTCCGCAGCTCCGCGTCCACCTCCACCCCGTTTCCGCACACCAGCCCCGCCTCGCGCGCCAGCTCCGCGTTGGGCACGATCCCCACCGCCATCACCACCAGGTCGCCGGCCACGACCTCGCCCCCCTTCAGGCGCACGCCTTCGGCCCGGCCTTCGCCCAGGATCGCCTCGGCCTGCGCGCCCAGCCGCAGGTCCACGCCCATCTCTCGGTGCAGGCGGTGGAAATGCTCCGACATCGGCTCCGAGACCACGCGCGACATCACCCGCCCCGCCGCCTCCAGCACCGAGACCTCGACCCCGAAGCCCCGCGCGACGGCGGCGAATTCCAGCCCGATGAACCCGCCCCCGATCACCACGGCGCGGCCCACATCGCCCATCCGCCCCCGGATCGCCTGCGCATCCGACAGCGTCCGCAGCTCCACCACGCCGTCCAGCCCCGCGCCCGGGATCTCCAGCCGCCGGTTCCGCGACCCGGTGGCGAGGATCAGCTTCCCGTAGGAAACCCGCCGCCCCCCCTCCAGCTCCAGCTCATGCGCGCCGGGATCCAGCCGCGCGACCCGGCCCTCCACCAGCTCGATCCGGTTGTCGCGGAAGAACGCCTCGGGGCGCAGGGCCAGCCGCTCGGCCTTGCCGTCCTTCATGTAGGCCTTGGACAGGGGCGGGCGCTGGTAGGGCAGCCCCGGCTCGTCGCCCACCAGGATGATCTCGCCCTCCCAGCCCTCCTGCCGCAGGCTCGCCGCGGCCTGAAAGCCGCCCTGCCCCGCGCCCACGATGACCACACGTCCCTGCATCCGCGCCTCCGCTGCCGTCGCCCCCTGCATAGACCCGAGGGCGCGCGATGCCAAACCGCCCGAGGCGCCGCGCGAAGGTCGCGCCTCCGGCCCCGCGCCCGCCCGCGGCGTGTTGCCGGCCGCCCGCCGGTGGCGGCCGTCGCCACACCGCGACCGTTGCGAAAGCGCCGCGGGCGCCCCGTCCGCCACAGGCGGACCCGCCGGCGCGGCGCCTCCGCAGGAGGCCTCCGCCCTCAGGCGAAGCGCAGCGTCCCGTCCCCGAAATCCGCCGCGGGCAACGAGTCCCTTCTCCGTCTCATAATCCTGAGAATGCACCCACGGCTCCCGGTCCCCCTGCCGCGGCATCAGCGCGTGCCCCCGCAGCAGGTACCCCGCGTTGAAGTTCTCCACGTCGATCCAGGGCCGGGGCTCCATCTGCCGGTCCTCCGCCCGCAGCTCGGGAACCACCATCGAGGCCCCGCGCGCGTCCATCTCCCCCAGCAGCCGGCACACGTAGTCCGCCACCAGGTCCGCCCGCATGGTCCAGCTCGTGCGCAGATACCCGAACACCCACGCAAGGTTCGGGAACCCCGTGAACATGATCCCCCGGTGCATCCATTCCTGCGGCAGCTCCGGCGCCTTCCCGTCCACGAGGAACTCCACGCCGCCCAGCGGCAGCAGCTCGAACCCCGTGGCGGTCACGATGATGTCCGCCTCCAGCAGCGCCCCGGACTTCAGCCGGATGCCGCCCTCCTCGAACGCCTCGATCCGGTCCGTCACCACCGAGGCCTTGCCCCCCTTCATCGCCTTGAACAGGTCTCCGTCCGGCACCACCGCCAGCCGCTGCCGCCACGGGCGATAGGTGGGCGTGAAATGCGGGTCCAGCGGGAAGTCCGCGCCCATATAGGCCCGAACCCCGGCCAGCAGGTCCGCCCGCAGCTTGTCCGGCTCCTCGAACGACCGCTTTATGGTGATCGCCTGATCCCGCAGCACCTTGCGGCGCATGATCTCGTGATACCATTCCTTCGGGATATCCAGCGCCCGCAGCGTCTGCTTGAACTCGTCGTCCACCGGCCGCGGGAAAAAATACGTCGGCGACCGCTGGAGCATGGTCACATGCGCGCACCGCCCGGCCACCGCCGGCACCAGCGTCGCCGCCGTGGCGCCGGAGCCGATGACCACGATCCGCTTGCCCTCGGTCTCCAGATCCTCGGGCCAGGTCTGCGGGTGCACGATCCGGCCCTTGAACCGCTCCATCCCCGGCCACTCGGGCGTGTAGCCCTGCTCGTGCTTGTAATAGCCCTGACACATCCACAGGAACCCGCAGGACAGGAACTCGACCTCCCCCGTCTCCGCATCCCTGACCGTCAGCACCCAGCGTCTGTCGTCCGAGGACCACTCCGCCGCCTCGACGCTCTTGCCGTAGCGGACGCGCTCCCGCAGCCCCTGCTCCTCCATCGCCTCGTCCAGATAGTCGAGGATCGCCTCCGCCTTCGCGATGGTCGCCCCCATCCACGGCTTCCACGAGAATCCGAACGTGTGCAGGTCGCTGTCCGACCGGATGCCCGGGTACCTGTGCGTCCGCCACGTCCCCCCGAACCCCGCCTGCTTCTCTAGCATGACGAAGCTGCGCTCCGGGTGCTCCTTCTGAAGGTGATAGGCCGCATCGATGCCCGAGATCCCGGCCCCGACGATCAGCACGTCGAAATGCTCGGCGGCGGTGCGGTCGGCGGTCATCCGCTCCGGCTGCATGTTCATGGCGTTCTCCTCCCGGCGGGCTCGCCCGCGCTTCGGCGCAGCTTCCGGGGAATCGCCGCCGCGGGCAAGTGGAGGTTCCGCATGACGGAACGTAAGCCCAGCGAATTTACCTTCGGGTCACCGGAACTCAACCTTCACTTGACCCTGCCGCAAGGACATCAGCCGCTTCCGAAGCTTATCCACAGGCCTTTTCGCATGCGAAAATCGCCTCACCCGTTTCGCAGACCCCCCACGAAGGCCGTCAGCGCCGCGGCGATCTCCTCCGGGCTGTCCTCCTGGACGAAGTGGGAACCCTTGACCGTGACCTCGGTCTGGTTCCTCCACCCCCGGCAGAAGTCCCGCTGCGGCCCGGTCAGGATCGACCCCGGCTCGGCGTTGACGAACAGCTTGGGCACGTCCGACCCCGCCAGCCAGTCCGAATACCGCGCCACGCGCTCCACCACCTCCGCGGGCTCCCCCCCGATGGGGATCTGCCGCGGCCAGTCGAGCGTCGGGCGCCTCGCCTCCCCCGCCTCGGCGAAGGGCGCCCGGTAGACCTCCATCTCCGCCTCCGTCAGCCCCCGCAGCACCGAGGCCGGCAGGATCCGCTCCACGAACACGTTCTTCTCCAGGACGATCTTCTCCCCGGCCTCCGAGCGCATGGCCTGGAAGATCCCGCGCGCATCCTCCGGCCAGTCCTCCCAGGACGGCACGGGGCGCACGATCGCCTCCATGTAGGCGATCCCCTGCACCTTCCCGGCGTTCCGGCAGGCCCAGTCGAACCCGAGCGCCGAGCCCCAGTCATGCACCACCAGCACCACGTCGCCGCTCGACCCCCAGCGCCTCCCAGGCGGCGTCGAGGAACCGGGAATGCTCGGCGAAGGAATACCGCCCCGGCCCGCTGTCGGGCAACTTGTCGGACCCGCCCATGCCGATCAGGTCCACCGCGATGCAGCGCCCGAGGCCCGCAAGCTTCGGCATGATGTTGCGCCACAGGTACGAGGACGTCGGGTTCCCGTGCTGGAACACGATGGGCGCGCCCTCGCCCGTCTCGGCATAAGCCATCCGGCGGCCGAGAACGTCGACCTCCTTGAGCGGCATCGGTTCGGCGGAGATCATCGGCTCACCCGTTCACGAAGGGGTCTACGGGGCGGATCGGCGGCAGCGCGGCCTCGATGACGGCGCCGGCCTCCAGCAGCGTATCCTCCCGGTACCGCTTGCCGATGAGCTGCACGCCCATGGGCCGCCCGGGCTCGCCGGTCGCCACGGTCAGGCCGGGGAGGCCCAGCGCCGGCAGGCCGACCTGAAGCACCTGCGCCCGCAGGATCCGGTCGAAATCCGCCTCGGAGCGCACGTCCGAGTGCTGCTCGAACGGCGTCTCGCCCGAGACGGGGCACAGCAGGATCGGCCACTCCTCCAGGAAGCGGGTCCACTCCCGGATCAGGGTCGCCCGGCGCTGGAGGGAGTTCGAGCGCGCTCCAGTCGTTCCCCACCGCCCGCATCATCTGGGCGGCGACGAAGATGGCGTCGGGGTCGCCCTCGGGCTCCAGCTTCGGGGTTCCGCTGGTGCGGAACTCGTCCATCCACAGCTCAAGCAGGATCTGGGCGGCGGCCTCGATGGAGGGGGGCTCGGCCTCCTCCACCACCCAGCCCGCGGCTTCCAGCGAGGCGGCGGCGGATTTCAGCGCGGCGGCCACCTCGGGCTGGACGGCCATGCCCTCGGGCGCGAGGCACAGCGCCGCCTTTTTCGGCAGCCTCGGCCCCTCCAGCGGCGCGGCGGTCCACCAGGGGTCGCGCCAGTCCTCGGCCGACATGGCGGCGAGCGACAGGCGAAGATCCTCGATCCGGCGCGCGAGCGGTCCGGAGACGGCGGTGAGCTGCGCCCCGATGGTCCGGTCCGGGCCGCTCAAGTTCGCCGCCGGCACCCGCCCCGGCGAGGGCCGCAGCCCGTGGACCCCGCAGGCATAGGCCGGATAGCGGATCGAGCCCGCGATGTCGGTCCCGTGCGCCACCGCCCCGATCCCCGCCGCCACCGCCGAGCCCGCACCGCCCGAGGAGCCGCCCGGCGTCAGCCGCCGGTCATGGGGGTTCGAAGTCTCGCCATGCAGGGAATTGCGCGTGAACCAGCGCAGGCTGAAGGCCGGCGTGTTGGTCCGCCCGATCACCACCGCGCCCGCGCGGCGCAGGTTCGTCACCACCGGGCTGTCCTGCGGCGCAATGAAATCCTTGAGCAGCTTCAGGCCGTTGGTGGTGGGCCGCCCGCCATAGTCGATGTTGATCTTCACCGTGACGGGGACGCCGGCCAGAAGGCCCGGATCCTCGCCGCGGGCGATCTTCGCATCCACGGCGTCGGCCTCGGCCAGCGCGGCCTCGGGCAGCGGGTCCACCACGGCGTTGAGCGGACCGTTGACGGCCTCCAGCCGGGACAACGCGGCCTCCGCCTCCTCCCGCGCCGAGGTTTCGCGCGCCTTCACCCGCGCGGCGATCACGGCCGCGGACGCCTGCCAGAGCTCGGTCATGCACTCCCCCTCCTGGTTGCCGGACGACACCTTCCGCCCGGGCCGCGGAAGGGTCAAGGCGCTTGACCGGAATCGCCCGGCGCCCGCTGATGGAAGGCCCGTCCACCCTGCCGGAGACCCGTTCCCATGGCGCATCACACCCTCGCCTGCACGCCCGAGACCGTCCACTGGGGCTGGTTCGCCGCCGACCTCGCGCCCGTGCTGACCGTCGCCTCCGGCGACACGGTGACCATCGAGACCCTGAGCGGCGCCGAGCGGGCCATGCCGCCCGAGGGCTTCCACGTCCCGGAGGTCCAGCGCGAGATCCAGCGCACCGTCCCGCGGATGGAGCCCGGGCACCTGCTGACCGGCCCCGTGGCGGTGGAGGGCGCGCGCCCCGGCGACGTGCTGGAGATCCGCATCAAGGAGATCGAGCTGGGCGTGGACTGGGGCTGGAACATGATCCACCCGCTGATCGGCACCCTGACCGAGGACTTTCCCGACTACCGGATGGTGAACATCCCGCTCGACAAGGCCCGCAACGTCGGGGTGATGCCCTGGGGGCTGGAGCTGGAGCTGGCGCCCTTCTTCGGGGTGATGGGCGTGGCCCCGCCGCCGGCCTGGGGGAAGGTGAGCTCCGTGGCGCCCCGGGCCTTCGGCGGCAACCTCGACCTCAAGGAGCTGGTGGCGGGCACGACCCTCTACCTCCCGGTGTTCGTGGAGGGGGGGCGGTTTTCCTGCGGCGACGGGCACGGGGTGCAGGGGGACGGCGAGGTCAACGTCACCGCCATCGAGACCGCGCTGACCGGGACCTTCGAGTTCATCCTGCGGCCCGACCTGAGCCTCGACGGGCCGCTGGCGGAGACGCCGGAGCATCATGTGACCATCGGGCTGGACCCGGATCTGGACCGGGCGGCGGAGAAGGCGCTCAAGGCGATGATCGCGCTGATGGGGCGGCTGGCGGGGCTGGGGCGCGAGGACGCCTACATGCTGTGCTCGCTCGCCGCCGATCTACGGATCACGCAGACGGTGAACGGGTCCAAGGGGGTGCATTGCATGGTCAGGAAGGCCCTGCTGGCCTGATGTTTCGCTGCGGAACATCTGAGGTTTCACCTTAGCCGCTTTCCGCAGCGGCATGATATCCCTGCGTCAGGCGTTTTCGAGGCAGTGGCGGGCGACCTGCTCGTGGGTGGCGAACCAGACGTCGCCCTGCGCCTTCATGTGCGCGATCAGGTCCGACAGCACCCCGATGCGGGAGCGGTGGCCGGTGATGTGGGGGTGCATGGTCAGGAGGAACAGCCCGCCCTCCTCGCGCGCCATGTCGAATTCGCGGCGGAAGATGTCGAGGACCATCAACGGGCCGGAATGGGGGATCAGCGAGCGGGCGAAGTCCATGCTCCAGTAGGGGGCGTCGTCGCGGATCCACTCCACCGGCAGCTCCACGATGCCGGTGGGCTCGCCGTCCTCCAACAGCTCGTAGGGGTCGTCGTCGGCCATGAGGGATGAGTCGTAGAGGAGGCCCATTTCCCGGGTGATGGAGAGGGTGCGGTCCGAGAAATCCCAGGATGGGGTGCGGATGCCGACGGGGCGGCGGCCGGCGATCTGTTCCAGACGGTCGGCGGCGCGGAGCTGGAGGTCGCGCTCGGCCTCGGGCGGGAGAGTGGAGTTGGCTTCGTGGATCCAGGAGTGGATGCCGATCTCGTGCCCCTCGGCGATCACGCGGCGCTGTTCGTCGGGATAGAGGGTGGCGGTGACGGCGGGGACGAAGAAGGTGGCGGGGATCTCGTGGCGCTTCAGCAGCGCGAGGATGCGGGGGACGGCGACGCGGGCGCCGTATTCGCCCTGGCTGAGCTTGCCGGGGGAGGTGGCGCCGGTGCGCAGGGTCAGCGTCTCATGGTCCGAGTCGAAGCTGAGCGCCACGGCGCATCGGGCGCCCCCGGGCCAGGCGGCGGGCTTGAGGGAGCGGCCGGCGCGGACGCGGTTGACGGCGCCGCGCCAGCGGGTCTCGGGCCAGCGCCAGGGGGGTTGGTCGTCCATGGGCGTCCTCCGTGTTCCGCGGCATCGTCGCCGGGCGGCGGGGTCGGGGCAAGGGCGTGCGGGTCAACCGCGCCGTTAAAAGGCCTGCGGCTTTACGGGCGAAGGTTAATCGAGTAATTAAGGGGCGTATTCAGACGGGCGGCCCGACCGTCCCGCAGGGAAGGAGACCCCTCATGGCCGAAGCCTATATCTGCGCCGCCGTTCGCACCGCCGGCGGCCGCCGCGGCGGCAAGCTCGCCGACTGGCATCCGGTGGACCTCGGCGCCGCGTCGCTCAACGCGGCGCTGGAGCGGTCGGGCGTGGACCCCGCCGCCATCGAGGACGTCATCATGGGCTGCGTGGGCCAGACCCATGAGCAGGGCCTGCATATCGCGCGCAATGCGGTGCTGGCCTCGAACCTGCCCGAGTTGGTGCCCGCGGTGAGCATCGACCGGCAGTGCGGATCCTCGCAGCAGGCGGTGCAGTTCGCGGCGCAGGCGATCCTGTCGGGGACGCAGGACCTGGTGCTGGCCTCGGGCGTCGAGTTGATGACGCGGGTGCCGATGGGGTCCACCGGGCGCTTCACGCGCAAGTTCGAGCCGGGTTCCCCGAAGTCCCCGGGGCTGGACCGCAAGTACCCCGACATCGCCTTCACCCAGTTCATGGGCGCCGAGATGGTCGCGCAGAAGCACGGCTTCAACCGCGAGCAGCTTGACGCCTATTCCCTTGAGTTGCATCGCCGGGCCGCCAAGGCCGCGCAGGCGGGCGCGTTCAAGGACGAGATCGTGCCGCTGGAGATCTCCGACGGCAATGGCGGGACCATGATGCACACGCAGGACGAGGGCATCCGGTTCGACGCCTCGATGGAGGGGCTCGGGGGGCTGAAGACGTTGCAGGAGGGCGGGGTCATCACCGCCGGCAATGCGAGCCAGATCTGCGACGGCTCCTCGGCGGTGCTGATCGCGTCGGAGGCGGCGGTGAAGGCCCACGGGCTGACGCCGCTGGCGCGCATCCATCATGTGTCCGTGACCGGCGGCGATCCGGTCATCATGCTGGAGGAGCCGCTGTTCGCCACCGAGAAGGCGCTGAAGCGGGCCGGCATGAAGATCGACGAGATCGACCTCTATGAGGTGAACGAGGCCTTCGCGCCGGTGCCGATGGCGTGGCTGCGCCACAACGCGGCCGACCCGGAGCGGATCAACGTCAATGGCGGGGCGATCGCGCTGGGGCACCCGCTGGGCGCCTCGGGCACCAAGCTGATGGCGACGCTGGTGCATGCGCTGCGGGCGCGGGGCAAGCGGTATGGCCTCCAGACCATGTGCGAGGGCGGCGGGCTGGCCAACGTCACCATCATCGAGGCGCTGTGATGGAGGTTTCCGGGCTGTCGGCGGTCGTCACCGGGGGGGCTTCGGGCCTCGGGGCGGCGACGGCGCGGCTGCTGGCGAAGAGGGGGGCGAAGGTCGCCCTCTTCGACCTCAACGCCGAGAAGGGCGAGGCGCTGGCGAAGGAGATCGGGGGCACGTTCTGCGAGGTGAACGTGACCTCGGACGAGAGCGTGGAGGCGGGGTTCGCCGCCGCGCGCGCGGCGCAGGGGCAGGAGCGGATCCTGGTCAACTGCGCCGGGATCGGGACCGCGGCGAAGACCGTGGGGCGGGACCGCAAGACGGGCGAGATCAAACGCTTCCCGATGAAGGACTACCTGCGGACCATCGAGGTCAACCAGATCGGGACCTTCCGCTGCATCGTGGCCTCCGCCGCCGGGATGCTGGAGGTGGAGAAGATGGACTGCGGGGACCGCGGCGCGATCATCATGACCGCCTCCGTGGCCGCCGAGGACGGGCAGATGGGGCAGGTGGCGTATTCGGCGTCGAAGGGCGGGATCGTGGCCATGACGCTGCCCATCGCGCGGGATCTGTCGGCCGAGGGGATCCGCATCAACACCATCCTGCCGGGCATCTTCGAGACGCCGCTGATGCTGGGGGCGCCGGACAACGTGAAGGCGGCGCTGGCGGCCTCGGTGCCGCATCCGCCGCGGCTGGGGAGGCCCGAGGAATATGCCGGGCTGGCGCTGACCATGCTGGAGAACGGGTACTTCAACGGCGAGGACGTGAGGCTCGACGGCGCGATCCGCATGGCGCCGCGGTGAGATTCACCTCCGGATAAGATCTGGGAAGCAGAGTGCGGGGGCCCTGCCTGAGAGGTCCTCGCATGAACCACTGGGAGATCGTCGCGGTCCTGCTCCACGGCGTGTCCATGAACGCGCTGCTGGCCCTGATCGCGGGGTTCATCCAGCGGCAGGGATGGCTTGGAGCGCGGCGGGCGCTGGCGCTGGGACTGGCCTTCGGGCTGGCGGCGATGGCGGCGATGGCCGCGCCGGCGGTGCTGCCGGGCTTCGTGATCGTGGACGGGCGCCTGGCCATCGTCGGTCTCGGGGCCGCGTATGGCGGGCCGGCCGCGGGTCTGCTGATCGCGGTGATGGCCGGGTCCTACCGGTACTGGTCGGTCGGCGGCCTGTCGGCGGAGGCGGGAACGCTGAGCGTGCTGATGGCGGCGGCGCTCGGCCTCGCCTGCGGTTGGGCGGCGAAACGGCTGCCGGAGATCCGGCTGCCGCACATGGCTGCGGCGGGGGCCATCCTGTCGCTCGCGGTCCTTTCGCTGCTGCTGCGGCCGTGGGTCGATGTGCGGGAGGTGTTTCTCCAAGTCTTTCCGCTGATCCTGGTGGCGAACATCACAAGCGCGATGGTGCTCGGCTCGCTGCTCAAGCGGGAGACGGCGCTGCTGGCGCGGGAGCGGCGGCTGCACCGCGACGCCCATTCCGATCCGCTGACGGGGCTGGGCAACCGCCGCCGGCTGGAGGCCGCCTTCGGGGCGCTGGAAGGCGACGCGCAGGCGGGCGCGCTGGCGATCCTCGACATCGACCATTTCAAGCGGATCAACGACACGCTCGGGCATGCGGTGGGCGACGATATCCTCGCGGAGTTCGGGCGCCGTCTGCGCAGCCGCTCGCGGGCGAGCGATCTGGTGATCCGGCAGGGCGGGGAGGAGTTCGTGGTCCTGATGCCCGGCGCCACCGAGGCGCAGGCGTCGCAGGTCGTGGACCGGATACTGGAGGCCGTCCGGTCCGAGCCCTTCGACGGTCAGATGGGCCGAGCGGTCCGATCGACGGCGAGCGCGGGGCTCGCCGTCTATGGGGGCGTCCGGCCCGAGGACCTGGTGGAGGCGCTGGAGCGCGCCGACGCCCTGCTCTACACGGCCAAGAACGCGGGGCGGAACCGGGTCTGCCGGGCCCTCCCGCTCGCGGCCTGAGCGCTCACTCCTGCGGGACGACCACGATCTTGCCGACCGCCCTGCGGTTTTCCAGATCGCTGATCGCCTTCGCGGCCTGCGAGAGAGGGTAGCGGGCCGAGATCTCGGGCTTGATCCTTCCTTCCTTCAGCCAGCGGAACAGGGCGTCCATGTCAGAGCGGAACGCCTTCGGCTCCTTCTTAACCGCCGCGCCCCAGAACACGCCGACCATGGAGGCGCCTTTGAGCAGCATCAGGTTGATGGGGATGCGCGGGATGTCGCCGGCGGCGAAGCCCACCACCAGGTGACGGCCGCGCCAGCCGATGGAGCGGAAGGACTGCTCGGTCAGCTCGCCGCCCACGGGGTCGTAGATCACGTCGGGGCCGTCGGGGCAGATCTCCTTGAGCTTCGCGCGGAAGTCGCCCTCGGCGTAGTTGATCAGATCGTCGGCGCCGTGGGCCTTGCAGACCTGGAGCTTCTCGTCCGAGGAGGCGGCGGCGATCACGCGCGCGCCCAGCGCCTTGCCGATCTCCACCGCCGCGAGGCCGACGCCGCCGGCCGCGCCGAGCACCAGCATGGTCTGGCCGGCCTTCAGCTCTCCGCGGTCGATCACGGCGTGGTAGGAAGTGCCGTAGACCATCGGGAAGGCGGCGGCGATGTCGTAGTCCACCCCGTCGGGCAGGGGGGAGAGGCGGGAGGCGTCGCCCACGGCCTCCTCCGCGAAGCCGCCCCAGCCGAGCGAGCCCATCACCCGGTCGCCGGGCTTGAAGGCCGCGCCCTCGCCGGCGGCGGTGACCACGCCGGCGATGTCGGAGCCGGGCGAGAACGGCAGCTCGGGTTTGAACTGGTACTTGTTCTGGACGATCAGCACGTCGGGGAAGTTGACCGAGGCGGCGTGGACCCGGACGCGGACCTGGCCGGGGCCGGGCTCGGGGGTGTCCACCTCTTCGACGGTCAGGGACTCGGGCGGTCCCCATTCCTTGCACAGCAGCGCCTTCATCGGTTCCTCCCACGGGTTTCTCATACCGGTGGGGATGCTAGCGGCGGGGGCGGGGGGGTTCAATCGGCGCGGAAGGGAAGCGGGCGGCGAACGCCCCCACCCCGGCCCTCCCCCGCAAGCGGGGGAGGGAGGCGCGCCGTCCCGGCGATCCGGCGCGCGGACCGGGCACGCGGCGTCGGATCTTTCGTCTCGCCTGCGGATCGAGCCCCGCCGACAGGCGGCGCCACGGCCGGGGCGGAGCTGCGCGAGGGCCCGGCCCTCGCGTCGCGGGCGCCGGGGGCTCGATGCCCCCGGCGCACGCCCCCCCCTTCGGAGAGGGGGCGCGTCAGCGGGGCAGGCGCAGCACCGCGCGCAGGCCGCCGAGGCGGGCCGAATCCTCCAGCGCGATCGCGCCGCCATGCGCCCGCGCGATGTCCTGCGCGATGGCGAGGCCGAGGCCCACCCCGCCCCCCCGGTCCTGGTTGCGCGCGTCATCGAGACGCGAGAACGGGCGGAAGGCCAGCTCACGCTTGTCCTCGGGGATGCCGGGCCCGTCATCCTCCACCGCGAATTCCACGAAGCTGCGGCCGAGCCGGAGCGTCGCCTCGGCCGACGTGCCGTAGCGGGCGGCGTTCTCCAGCAGGTTGGCCAGCGCGCGGCGGACGGCGCCGGCGCGGATGGTCACCGGCTCCACCGCGGCGCTGTCCTCCGACACGCGGATCGCCACGCAGGCGCCGCCGCGGCGAGCGTCGGCCGCCGCGGCCTCCAGCAGCGAGGCGGGGTCGGTGGGGGCGGCCTCCTCGCCGGTCTCGCCGCGGGCGTAGGCGAGGAACTCGCCCAGCATCCGCTCCATCTCGTCGACGTCGCGCTTCAGCTCGGCCGCCTCGGGGACGTCGTCCTCCATCATCGCCAGCGCCAGCTTCATGCGGGTGAGGGGCGTGCGCAGGTCATGGGAGACGCCGTTGAGGAAGTTGGTGCGGCTCTCCATCGCCCGCTCCACCCGCCGGCGCATGTCGAGGAAGGCGGCGCCGGCGCGGCGCACCTCCTCGGCGCCCCCGGGGCGGAAGGGGCCGGCGCGGCCCTTGCCGAAGCTCTCGGCCGCGGCGGCGAGCTGGCGGATCGGCTTCACCTGATTGCGCAGGAACAGCACCGCGACCACCGTGAGCAGGAGCGAGGTCCCCACCATCCACACCAGCAGGATGTGGGGGTTGGAGGCGATGACCCGCTTGCGGGGGATCAGCGCCCGCAGCACCCCCTTCCCGGTCTGGATCCGCACGTCGATGTCGCCGCCATAGCCCAGCAGGTCCACCGAGATCGGCTGGCCGATCTGGTTGCGCAGGGTGGCCGCGAGCGCGTTGCCGGAGATCTCGTAGATCTTCTGCGCCTGCTCCGGCGGCATCACCGCCGTGGGGTCGAGCGCCAGGGTCACGCCCAGCGGCTGGGCCAGCCGCTCGATCAGCGCGCGGGCGGCGGGGGCGTCGGGCGCGCCCTCCACCTCCTCGATCGCGTAGATCAGCTCCTGCGCCACGGCGGAGGTCATCTGCTGGGTGACGCCGGCGTAGTGGTCCTTGATGAACAGGCCCGCGACCACGAGCTGCAGGAGCACGATGGGCGCCAGCAGGATCAGGAGCGCCCGGCCGAACAGGCTGCGGGGCAGGTATTTCTTGTAGGGCTTGGCCATGTCCGCGAAGCTGCGCCCGGAACGCGGGCCGCGCAAGACGCCCGCGGCGATATGGAGGCCCCCCGCCAGATGACCGATCCGTTCGACCGATCCCCCGATGCCGTCCCCGCGGGGACCGTGGAGGAGATGGAGCCCGGCCTGCGCCGCGTGACCTGCCCCAATGGCGGGCCCGATGACCTTCACCGGCACGCGGACCTACATCCTCGGGCGCGGCGAGGTGGCGGTGGTGGATCCCGGGCCGGACGATCCGGGGCATCTGGAGGCGATCCTCGCGGCGCTCGGGCCCGGGGAGCGGGTGGGGGCCATCGTGCTCACTCATACGCATATCGACCACTCTCCCGGCGCGGCGGCGCTGGCTTCGCGCACCGGCGCGCCGCAATACGCCTTCGGCCCGCATGGCGCGGGGATGAGCGAGCGGATGACGACGCTCGCGGCCGAGGGGGCCGAGTTCGGCGGCGGCGAGGGCGGGGACCGGACCTTCCGCCCGGACCGGACGCTGGCGGACGGGGAGCGGCTGGAGGGGCCGGGCTGGGCGATGACGGCGATCCACACGCCGGGGCACATCTCCAACCACCTCGCCTTCGCGCTGGAGGCCGAGGAGATGGCGCCGGGCGCGGTGCTGTCGGGAGATCATGTGATGGGGTGGAGCACGTCCATCGTGTCCCCGCCGGACGGGGACATGGCGGCCTACATGGACAGCCTGCGCAAGATGCAGGGGCGGGAGGACCGGGTGTTCTTCCCCGGCCACGGCCACCCGATCCGGGACCCGGAGGCGATGATATCCCACCTCATCGCGCACCGCGAGAGCCGCACCTCGCAGGTGCTGGCCGCCCTGCCCGGGCCGGAGGCGGAGGGGAAGGACGCGGCGACGCTGGCGCGCGAGATCTACACCGATGTGGACCCGCGGCTGATCGGGGCGGCGGCGCGCAACGTGTTCTCGGTGCTGATCGGGCTGCTGGCCGACGGGCGGGCGCGGACCGAAGACCGGCTGTCGGACCGCGCGCGCTTCCGGCGGGGCTAGAGGATCGTCAGCCGCACGTCCACGTTGCCGTGGATGGCGTGGGTGTAGGGGCAGACGGCGCGGGCGGCGCGGATCAGGCGGTCCGCCTCCTGCCGCTCCAGACCGGGTAGGCTGACCGCGAGGTCGACCGTCATCACGAGGCCGCCGCGGTCGCTGGGGCCTAGGCCGACATGCACGGTGACGGAGGCGTCGGCGGGCACCCTCGGCATGCCCTCCGCCGTCGCCGCCGCCTTCATGGCCCTGAGGAACGACGCGGCGAAGCCGCCCGCGAAGAGCTGCTCGGGGCTGGTTCCGTCGCCGCCCTCGCCGCCCAGCTCCCTCGGAGTGCTGAGGGTCGCTTCAAGACGACCGTCGGCGCTGCGGATCCGGCCGGTGCGGCCGCCTGAGGCAAGCGCCTGAGTCGAATATACGACGGTCACGGACATGAATTCTCTTCCTCCGAATGCGGCGTGTCTGCGCGCGCCGTCGGAGGCGTATGTAGGAGGGCGCTCGGCGTTGCCGAGGGCGACTCTCGTCCCCGATCGGACTAACGTAGCGTCAGGGTCGGCAGATGTCCCGGAGCGCGAGCCAGGCGTCGTCCTCCAGCGCCGGGCGGAAGGGGCCGCGGATGGCGTCGGCCTCGCGCGCCGCGGCGGCGCGGGCGGCGAGGTCGGGGTGGCTGGAGAGGTGGCGGCCGAGCATCGTGTCGGGCCCGCGGTCGGCACGTTCGAAGAAGGCGGCGAGGGCGGAGGCGGGGAGGCCCGCGCGGGCGAGCAGGTCGAACGCATAGGCGTCGGCCTCGGCCTCGGCCGCCCGGGAATAGCCGGCGGAGACGAGCGTGCCGGCGGCGGCGGCCGAAAGCTCGGACCCCGGCGCGCCGCCGAAGGCGAGCGTCATCAGGGCGCCGGTCCCCGCCTGCTGGAGCGCCGCGCGCGTGGGGTCGCGATGGGCGGTGTGGCCGAGTTCGTGGGCGAGGACGGCGGCGACCTCCTCCGGCCCGTCGGCCCGGTCGATCAGGCCGGAGAAGAGCGCGATGCGCCCGCCCGGCGCCGCGAAGGCGTTGGCCTCGGGGGAGCGGACGACCGCCACCTCCACCGGCACCGGCAGGTCGGCGGCCGAAAGCAGGCGGTCGGTCAGCGCGTCCAGCGCGCGCAGGCCGTCGGGCGCGGTGCAGGCGCGGGGGGCGGCGCCCTCGGACATGAGCGCGAGGGCGCGGCGCTGCACGGCCTCGCCCAGGCGCACCTCCTGGTCGGGCGGGATCATGGCCGCGAGCCGCTCCGACGCGTAGGGGAGGGCCGCGAAGATCAGCCCGCCGACCACCGCCAGCGCCGCGACGGTCCAGAGCACGAGGCGCAGTAGCCCGCGGGCGGGGGAGGGGCGGCGGTCGAGCTCGGTGCAGACGGCCTCGATCGCCTCGATCATGGTCGCGTCGCGCAGCACGAGGCGTTCGTCCGCGTCGGGGTCGCCCTCCGGGTCGGGGGTGAGGCGCATCTCGGACGGGTCGGGGCCGTCGAGGCGGCGCAGGCTCGCCAGCGCCCAGTGCGCCACGGGCACGTCGTCGAAGCCCAGCAGGATCAGCGAGGACTCGCCGAAGCGGATCACCACCTCCCGGGGTCTGGCGGAGACGCCGTCCCAATAGTCGCCCAGGGTTTCCAGCAGCGCATAGCGTTCCAGCGCCGTGCGCCGCACGCCGCCCAGTCCTGCCCTGCCCATGCGGTCCGCCATCCGCGCGTCCTGCCCCGCGTTTCCGCTCTGCGTCGGTCGCACTCAGCATAGGCGGGATGCGCGGCGGGCACGAGGGGGGGCCTGACGTCCGCGACGCCGCGGGTCAGAGGATGAGGTCGAGCGCGTCCTCCGCCCCCTCGGCGAGGACGCCGCGGTCCCGCTGGCGCTGGCGCACGGCCTCCAGCGACTGGGCGCCGGCGATGGTCAGGCTGTTGCACAGGTGCTGGTGCCGGCGGCGCGCGTGGACGTGGAGCCAGAGCCACATGCCGAAGACCGCGGACAGGAAGCTGTTGATGACGAAGGCCATGAGCAGCAGGCCCTGGGCGCGCCAGCTCTGGAAGCCGTGGAAAAGGTCCCCCTCCAGCCCGCCGAAGACGGAGAGGGAGCCGGGGTTCTCCAGCTCCGTGCGGATGGCGCCGTAGAGGGGGATGGCGGCGATGGCGCCGATCAGCAGGTAGACGAGCAGCCCGGGCCAGATGTTGCGGCGGGCGACGGCCAGAAGCGCGTCCACCAGATGCCAGACGGAGAAGTCGCAGCGGATCTCGGCCCCCGCGAGGCGGCGGGCGTTCATGAAAAGCCGCGTCTCCGCCGCCGAATAGTTCAGGAAGGCGAGCGCGGTCAGCAGCGCGTAGAGCAGCGCGGCGGCGAGGGGAGCGAGGATCTTCCCCGCCTCCAGCCTGGGGACCGGGTCGAGCGCCGCGCGCAGCGTGGGGGAGGCGAGGACGAGGGCGGGGACGGCGAGCGCGGCCCAGAGGGGCGCCCAGTGCGCCAGCAGCGGCCAGGGCCGGCCGGCGAAGCCGAAGGCGGCGTCGCCCCAGCGCATGGAGCGGGTCAGGCGGCGTTCGCGGGCCCAGCGCCAGTGGGGGAAGGCGAGGCCGAGGGTCACGAGCACCACGGGCGCCCAGCGGAACCAGAGGCCGACCATGCCCCGGCCCGAGCCCTCCATCCCGAAGCGGACGCCCTTCCAGCGGGTGCGGGACAAGCGGTAGCGTCGCCCGCGGAACGCGGCCCAGGGGGCGAGCGGCGCGAGGAGGAGGAGGCCGAGCGCGGGGGCGAAGGCGGCGAGGGTCGCGCCGTCGTCGCCCGGAAAGCGCAGGCCGAGGAAGCCGAAGACGAGGGCGGCCGCAACGGCGAGCACGGCCAGCGCCGCCAGCGCGATCAGCGCGCCGCGGAAGAGCTCCGACCCGAGGCCCGTGTATTCGAGGCGCTCGCCGTCGATCTCGGTATGGCTCCAGCGGACGCGGCGGATCTCGGTCTTCAGCCAGGGGCCGTAGAGACCCAGCGTCAGGCTGGAGATGGCGCCATGCAGGATCACCACCGCCGACCACAGGCCCCGGTCGTCCACGCAGCGGGGATGGACCTCACGCGGGAGGGCCGACAGGGCGCTGGCGGCGGCGGCGTTGACCGCCCGCGCGCGGCGGACATGGACGAGGCGCCGGCGCTCCTCGTACTCGGGCGCTTCGGGCTCGGCAGCGTCGGGGGCGGGGTCCGGCGGGTCGTCGCCCGAATAGAGGAAGGACGGACGGTCCTGCACCACGTCGCCGAACAGCTCGGCGATGGGTTCCTTGTCCGTGCGTATCCGCTTCCTGCCCATCGCTCGGCCTGCCAGGCGCTCCGACCGGCGCCGCGGGGATGGTAGCATCGGCCGGCAGGAATATGAACGCGGAGGATGGGCGGCGGGCCGCCCCCTGAGGGGAACGGCCCGCGCCTGCGTCAGGCGGCTTCGGGGTGGCGGTAGCCGAGGCTGTTGAGCTTCTTGCGCAGCTCCAGCTTCGAGATCTTGCCGGTGGCGGTGTGGGGCAGCTCATCCATGTAGATGATGTCGTCGGGCACCTGCCACTTGGCGAAGTGCCTGCCCACCAGCTCCAGGATCTCCTCCTTCGGGGGCTTGGCGCCGTTCACGCCGACAATGCACAGGACCGGACGCTCGGCCCATTTCGGGATGCGGCACGCCGATGGCCGCGGCCTCGGCCACCTGCGGGTGGGCCACGGCGGCGTTCTCCAGCTCGATGGAGCTGATCCACTCCCCGCCCGACTTGATCACGTCCTTGGAGCGGTCGGTGATCCGCACATAGGCGTTGGGGTCCATGGTGGCGACGTCGCCGGTGTCGAACCACTGACCCTCGCCGACCGCGTCCTCGTCCTTCTTGTGGTAGCGCTTGATGACGCCGTAGCCGCGGACCAGCAGGCGGCCCTGATGCTCGCCGTCCCAGGGCAGCTCGTTCCCGTCGTCGTCGGTGATCTTGAGGTCCACGCCGAAGGGCGGATGGCCGACGGAGGTCTGGATCTCCAGCCGCTGATCCTCGGGCAGGCCCGCGACCTCCGGCTTGAAGGTGCAGACGGAGCCGAGCGGCGAGGTCTCGGTCATCCCCCAGGCATGGACGACCTGCGCGCCGTATTCCTTCTGGAACGCCTCGATCACCGCCTTGGGGCAGGAGGAGCCGCCGATCACCACCCGGTCGAGGGTGGAGAACTTCAGCTTGTTGGCCCGCAGGTGCTGGAGCATCCCCAGCCAGATGGTCGGCACGGCGGCGGTGAGGGTGACGCCCTGCTCCAGCATCTCGTAGAGGCCCGGCGCGGTCATGTCCCGGCCGGGCATGACCAGCGAGGCGCCGACCAGCGCCGAGGTGTAGGCGAGGCCCCAGCCGTTGGCGTGGAAGAGGGGCACCACCGGCAGCACCACGTCGCGCGACGACATGGGGATGCAGTCCGGCGTCACCGCGAACAGCGCGTGCAGGACGTTGGAGCGGTGGGTGTAGAGCACGCCCTTGGGGTCCCCGGTGGTGCCGGAGGTGTAGCACAGGCCGCAGGGATCGGTCTCCTCGCCCTGCGCCCATTCGAAGTCGCCGTCCTGCTCGGCCACCCACTCCTCGTAGCAGATGGGGTTGGGGAGCGACGTCTCGGGCATGTGCGCGCGGTCGGTGAGGATGATCCAGTGCTCGACCGTCTTGAGCTTGTCGGCCAGGGGCTCGAGGATCTTCACCATGTCGGCGTCGATCATCACCACCTTGTCCTCGGCGTGGTTGATGATGAAGTCGAGCTGCTCGGAGAAGAGGCGCGGGTTGAGCGTGTGCAGGATGCAGCCGGCGCCGGAGACGCCGTACCAGACCTCCATGTGGCGGGGGGTGTTCCAGGCCATCACGCCGACGGCGTCGCCGCGGCCGTAGCCCATCTTCGACAGGGCCTGGGCGCATTTCCTGGCCTTGGCGTGGACCTCGCGCCAGTTCGACTCGACGATCGGGCCTTCGGCGGAGCGGCCCCGGACCGGGCGGTTGGGGTGGTACCTCGCGGCGTGGTCGATGATGGTCGAGACGCGCAGCGGCCAGTCCTGCATGGCTCCGAACATGATGTCGTCCTCCCTGACGGTTTGGCGCGAAGTTATCATGCGAACCGGATGGGGCAAGGCGTCGGCGCCGGGCGCGTCAACGACGTCGTGAACGGCCCTCCGCGGGCGGGGCGTCAGGCTGACCCGGCGTGGGCTGACGATGCCGGAAGCCCGCCATGAAGCGGCCGGCCCTGCGGCTGCCCTGGGCCCCGGCCGGCGCGGAGGACGCGACCTGCGCGGCAAGGCGAGCCGGGAGATGCGGCGCGCCCCCCGATGTCCGCCGCCGGGCGAGGGCCGACAGTGACCCGTGGGCGACGCGCGTCGGGTTCCTGCCGGCGGCCTTCGCGGTTGACGCGGGAAACCGGAGGCCGCCTTCCTCGCCACGGACTTGCCGCGGCGCGCGCGGCGTCTAGCTTCGGGGGATGCAGACCGCCTTCCCCTCGTCCCGTCAGGAACGGCCCCGCGATGCGGCGCGACGGTCGCGCGACATCCGCGCCCGGCTGGCGCAGGCCACGGTCGAGCTTCACCGGCTGACGGACATTCAGGCCGGCGCCTACGACCTCCGCGCCGAGGGCGGGCTGAGGGGCATGCTCCAGTTCATGATGGACGGCGTCTCGCCGGTGGAGGCGGCCCTGGAGCGGGCGGGCATCCGCAGCGTGCTGCCGGAGTGGCCGGCGCGGCGGCGGGCGCCGCTGCTGCGCCAGGACGGCGCGGAGATGACCGGGAACAGGACCGCCGCCTTCGCCTCGGAGGCGGAGATGTGGGGCGCGCTCTACGTGCTGGAGGGCTCGCGCCTCGGCGCCCGGCTGATGGCGCGGACCGCGTGCGGACGGTCCGGGTTCCTCGACGCGGCCGCGGCGGACGGCTTCTGGCCGGAGTTCCTGTCCCGCCTGCGCGAGGCGCATGAGCGGCTGATGGATCCCGAGGGCATGGAGCGGGGCGCCAGGGCGGCTTTCTCCGCGTTCCTCCCGCCTGCGACTTATCAGACAGGCTGAATGTAAAGTTCTCTAATCTATGTTAATGCAGCGTTGCCACTCGTAGGAGAAGGTGCGTTCTCCCGCGACGTCGGCCGGTTTCCGTGCGCCGTCCTGGACCGCCCTTGCGGAGTGTGGAGAAGCCGATGCCCTCAGCGGCGCGAACAGGCGTCGACCTGTCCAACTGCGATGCGGAACCGATCCACCAGCTGGGTCGGGTGCAGTCTTTCGGCTGCCTGATCGCGCTGGACCGGGACTGGCGGATCGCGCACCTGTCGGAGAATTTCCAGGCGTTCTCGGGCGTGGCCCCCGCGGAAGCCATCGGCCGCGCCGCGGACGTGATCCTGACGCCCAAGACGCTGCATGACATCCGCACCCGCCTCCAGTGGCTGCAGGTCACCGATTCGGTGGAGCGGATGTTCGCCGTGGACCTGTTCGGCGACGGCCGGGAATTCGACCTCGCGGTGCATTTCTCGGGCCCGTACGTGGTGGTGGAGACGGAGCCCTGCGCCGCGGAGAGCCGGATCGACGCGGTGACGCTGGTGCGCGCGATGATGGCGCGGCTCGGGCAGACGAAGACGCTCAGGGCGGCGCTGGAGCAGGCGGCGCGGCAGGTGCGCTTCGTGACCGGCTTCGACCGGGTGATGGTCTACCGCTTCCTCGACGATGACAGCGGCGAGGTGGTGGCCGAGGATCTGGCCGGCGGCATGGAGCCCTACATGGGCCTGCGCTATCCCGCCGCGGACATCCCCAAGCAGGCGCGCGCGCTTTATCTGCGCAACCTCCTGCGGATCATCGCGGACGTGGACGATCCGGGCTCCGGGATCCGCCCCGGCCTGACGCCGGCGGGGGCGCCGCTGGACCTGTCGATGAGCGTCCTGCGCTCGGTCTCTCCGATCCATGTCGAATACCTGAAGAACATGGGGGTGGGGGCGTCGCTCTCCATCTCCATCGTGGTGCAGGGGCGGCTCTGGGGCCTGATCGCCTGCCATCACCGCAGGGCGCACCGGGTGTCGTTCGACCGGCGCACGGCGGCGGAGCTGTTCGCGCAGATGTTCTCGCTGGAGCTCGCCAATCGGGAGCGGGAGGCGGAGCACGCCGAAGAGGCCGAGGCGCGGCGGATCCAGGAGCGGCTTCTGGCCGCGATCGAGACGGACGGGCCGCTGTTCGGCAACCTCTCGGGCGCGCTGGACCGGATCCTGGGCGTGGTTCCGGCGGAAGGCGTGGGCCTGTGGGCCGAGGGGCGGTACGCCCTGTCCGGCAAGGGCCTGACCGCCGCCGAGGCCGGAGAGCTGGCGCAGGTCGTCAGCGCCCGCAGCGCGAGCGGCGAGATCTTCGCGAGCCCGGCGCTGGCGGAGGTCCATCCCCCCGCCGCCGCCTGGGCCGCGCGCGCGGCCGGCGTGCTGGCGATCCCGGTGTCGAGCACGCCGGGCGACTACATGATGTTCTACCGGCCCGAGAAGGCGCGCACCGTCACCTGGGCCGGCGACCCGGTCAAATCGGCGGAGATCGAGAGCGGCCGCATCGCCCCGCGCAAGAGCTTCGCCGCCTGGACCGAGGAGGTCCGCGGCCGGGCGGAGGACTGGACGGAGGGGGAGCTGAGCCTCGCGCGGTCCCTGCGGGTGACCCTGTGGGAGGTGATGATCCGCTCCGTCGCGCGGCTGGAGCAGCGGCGCGAGGACGAGCCCGACATGCAGAACCTGCTGATCGGGGAGCTGAACCACCGCGTGCGCAACATCCTCGGCCTGATCCGGGGGATCGTGGCGCAGACGGGCGAATCGGCCTCCTCGGTCCGCGAGTTCTCGGAGATGCTGGGCGGCCGCGTGCAGGCGCTGGCGCGCGCGCATGACCAGATCAACGAGGGGAGCTGGTCCGCCGCGCCCCTGCGCAAGCTGGTGGCCACCGAGGTCGAGGCCTATCTGGGCGCGAAGCTCGACCGGATCGCGATGGACGGGCCGCCGGTGGCGCTGGACCCGCAGGCCTACGCCTGCGTGGCGCTGGTGCTGCACGAGATGGTGACCAACTCCGCCAAGTACGGCGCGCTCTCGGACACGCGCGGGCGGCTCGCCATCGACTGGCGTCGCAGCGACGCGGGCGACATCGTCATCGACTGGCGCGAGAGCGACGGGCCGCCGGTGCAGGCGCCCACGCGGCGCGGCTTCGGGACCACCGTGATCGAACGCTCGATCCCCTTCGAGCTCGGCGGCGAGGCCGATATCGTCTACGACGCGCAAGGCGTGCGCGCGAAATTCATCGTGCCCGCGCGATTCGCCGCAGAGGCCCGGACCGAGGAGAGCCAGGACATGCCCGAAGCCGCCGACGCGACCCTGCCCGAAGGGGCGTCGGTCCTCCTGGTGGAGGACAACGTCATCATCGCGCTGGACGCCGAGGACATGCTCCGCGCCATCGGCTTCGCCGACGTCATGGTCGCCTCCGGCGCCGGGCGGGCGCTGGAGATCCTGAAGGAGACGCGCCCGACGGCCGCGCTTCTGGACGTGAACCTGGGCCAGGAGGACAGCCTCCCCGTCGCCCGCGCGCTGGCCGAGATGGGCGTCCCCTTCGCCTTCGCGAGCGGCTACGGCGACACGGCCAGGCTGGCGGAGTTGTTCCCCGACGTCAAGGTGATCGGCAAGCCGTACGCCGAAGCGCAGCTTCGCGCGGTGGCGCTGCTGGCCGCAGCCGCCGGATAGCCCCCGGAAGGCCGGTTTTCCGCCGCATTCCAACTGTTTGAGGGGTTTTGCCGCGGCAACGCGGCGCTTCCCTCCGCTTCGCAGCTGCGGCATGATGCCGGCGGTGCGGAAAGGGCGGCCGGCTGACGGAACGCTTTCCCGCGCCGCGGCATTTTCATCCGGGCCTCGGGACGGAAGCGGCGAAGGCGTTTGTCGGCACGGGGCTTGAGACAGGCGCCGATCCGCTGCGCCCCCGCGGTCCCCGGACCGCAAGACCGCCGCGCGCAGGCGCGGACAGGAGCAAGAGCGTGATTGATCGCCGGACCTTCCTCGCAGCCGCGGCCATCGCCTCCGCCATGGGGCCTCTGCGCCCGGCCTCGGCCGCCGATGAGCCCGCGCCCGGCGGCATCCGCACCTTCGAGGACGTGGCCCTGCTCGCCCGCGCGCGGTCGGAGGAGGAGCATCGCCCCAGCGCGATGACCCTGCGCGCGCCCTACGCCGATCTCAGCTACGATGAGTTCCGCTCCATCCGCGTGCCCGCGGAGAAGCGCCTCTTCGCCGGCTCCAGCTCCGCATTCGAGGCGGACCTGCTGCCGCCGGGGCATGTCTACCGCGACCGGCTGGAGATCAACGTGATCCGCCCCGGCTCGACCGAACGGCTCCCCTTCTCCAGCCAGGACTTCGACTTCGACGCCGAGACCTTCGGCTTCCCCGAAGGCAAGGCGCCGCAGCGGGACGATTTGGACCTCGGCTATTCCGGCTTCCGCCTGCGCTACGGCATCAACCGCCCCGACGTGCTGGACGAGTTCCTGGTCTTCCAGGGCGCAAGCTACTTCCGCGCCGTCGCGCGCGGCCTCAGCTACGGCATCTCCGCGCGCGGGCTCTCGATCCGCACCGCCGACCCGCGGGGCGAGGAATTCCCCGTCTTCACCGCCTTCTGGATCGTGGAGCCGGGCCCCGACGACCGCGAGATCACCATCTACGCGCTGCTGGAAAGCCCCTCCTGCACCGGCGCCTACGCCTTCCGCATCGCGCCCGGCGCCTCGACGCTGATGGAGACCCGGGTGCGCCTGTTCCCGCGGGTGGAGCTTCAGGAGATCGGCATCGCGCCGCTGACCTCCATGTATTTCTTCAGCCCCGAAAGCCGCGCCGGCATGGACGACTTCCGGGAGGCGGTTCACGATTTCGGACGGTCTCCAGATGATAACCGGGGCCAAGCGGCGGCTGTGGCGGCCGCTGACCAACCCGCGACGGGTGGAGATCTCAGCCTTCCAGGACGAGAACCCGCGCGGCTTCGGCCTCGTGCAACGCTCGCGCGAGTTCGCGGACTACCAGGACGCCGAGGCGCGGTACGACCTTCGTCCCTCCGCCTGGGTCGAGCCTGTGGGCGATTGGGGCAAGGGCGCGGTGGTGCTGGTCGAAATCCCGGTGGACAACGAGTTCAACGACAACATCGTCGCCTTCTGGCGCCCGGCGCAGGAGCTGGGGCCGACCCAGACCGGCCACGCCTACGCCTACCGCCTGCACTGGACCGACATGGCCCCCGACGGCGCGCCGCTCGCGCGCGTGCGTGCAACCCGCGGCGGACGCTCGATCCAGGCCGACGACCGCAGGCGCTTCGCCATCGACTTCTCGGCGCCCGAGGTTCCGCTGGACCGGCTGACCCCCAAGCTCAGCGCCAGCGCCGGCGAGGCGTCGGACGTGCATCTGGTCCCCCTGCCCGGCGGCTCCCTGATCCGGGCCTCGTTCCAGTTCGCCCCCGGCGACGCCGAGAGCGCGGAGCTGTTCCTCTCGCTCGAAGGCCCCGACGGGCCGGCCTCCGAAACCTGGCTCTACCGATGGACGCCGGAGTGACCGATCAAAGCCGGATCGCCGTGGACGCGGCGATCCCCTGCCCCGGCGCGACGCCCGCGCCGGCGCCGCTGGAGATGCCGACCCAGGCGCTGAACCAGGCGCCGCCGGTCGCCTTCCCGTTCAGCTCCGCCCGCACCGCCATGGCGCGGCTGACCGCCTTCGGCGGCGCCGCGGCGCTGGCCGTCTTCGGCGTGCAGCAGATGGCGCTGGTGTTCGGAAACGAAACGCGGACCTTCCTGCAGGGCCTGCTGCTCGCCTTCTTCGCCGTGACCTTCGCCTGGATCGCGCTTTCGGCCACACAGGCCGCAGCCGGGCTGCTGTTCGGCCCCCGCCCGCCGCGCGCGGCGCCGAAGCCGCTCGCCACCCGCACCGCCCTCATCATGCCGGTCTACAACGAAGACCCCGCCACCACCTGCGGCGCCCTGCTGGCGATGGGCGAGATGCTGGCCGAGGCCGGCGAGGGCGAGCATTTCGAGATCTTCATCCTCTCCGACACCCGCGACCCCGACGTGTGGGTGCAGGAGACCGCCGCCTATGCGCGCCTCCGCCATGCGCTGGAGGGGCGGGTCCGGGTCTGGTACCGCCGCCGCCGCCTCAACTCGGGCCGCAAGGCCGGCAACCTGCGGGAGTTCGTGGAACGCTGGGGCGGCCGCTACGACTTCATGCTGGTCTTCGACGCGGACTCGGTGATGGAAGCGGACACCATCATCGAGATGGCCCGCCGGATGGAGGCCGCGCCGAAGCTCGGCATCCTCCAGACCGTGCCGACGCTGGCGGGGGGCGCGAGCCTCTTCGCCCGTCTCCAGCAGTTCGCGGGCCGCCTCTACGGCCCGGCCATCGCGCGGGGCGTGGCGGCGTGGCAGGGGCTCGACGGCAACTACTGGGGCCACAACGCCATGATCCGCGTGGGCGCCTTCGCCGCCCATTGCGGCCTGCCGGAGCTGAAGGGACGGATGCCCTTCGGCGGCCACGTCCTGAGCCATGACTTCGTGGAGGCCGCCCTGATCCGCCGCGGCGGATGGGAGGTCCGCATGGACCCCGATCTCGACGGAAGCTGGGAGGGGTCGCCCCCCTCGCTGCTGGACGTCGCGGTTCGGGACCGTCGCTGGGCGCAGGGCAACCTCCAGCACTCCAAGATCCTCGGCGCCCGGGGCCTGCGGACGCCGAACCGCATCCACTTCCTGATCGGGATCGGCGCCTACCTGATGTCGCCGATCTGGCTGGCGATGCTCGTGACCGGCCTCCTGCTCACCGCGCAGGCGACCTTGTTCGAGCCGGAGTATTTCGCCGACGGCCAGCAGCTCTTCCCCAACTGGCCCGTGTTCGACGCCGAGCGGATGACCATGCTGTTCGTCGCCGCCATGTCGCTGCTGCTGCTGCCCAAGATCGTGGGCCTGATCTCGGCGGCGCTGTCGCGCTCCAGACGCCGCGCGATGGGCGGCCTGCACCGCCTCCTGCCCGGAGCGGTGGCCGAGATCCTGCTCTCCGCCCTCTACGCCCCCGTGCTGATGCTGATGCAGGCCCGGCAGGTGACCGAGATCCTGATCGGCCGGGACAGCGGCTGGAACTCCCAGAGCCGGGAGGGGCAGGCGATGCCTTGGCGGGAGGCGTTCCGCCGCCACGCCGGGCACGTCATCCTCGGCCTCGCGGTCACGGCGGTGATGGGCTGGTACGCGCCCACCCAGATGCTCTGGCTCTCGCCGGTGCTGGCGGGCCTGATCCTCGCGCCCGCCCTCTCGCGCTGGAGCGGCGACCCCCGCGCCGGCATCGCCTTCTCGCGCCTCGGCCTGCTGACCACGCCGGAGGAGCTGGCCCCGCCCCCCGCCCTGCGCCGGGCCCAGGAGGCGCGGCGGGTGTTCGAGGATGTCCGCACGCTCGACCTGACGCGGCTCGCCGCCGACCCGGCGCTGCTTCGGGACCATCAGCGGACGCTGGACGGCTCCGTTCCGGTGGAGGAGGCCGCCCGCCTCTCCGCCCTCACCTGCGCTGCGAAGCTGGAGGCGGCGGAGACGGCGGAACAGGCCGTCGGCTGGCTCACGAAGGAGGAACGGGAGGCTCTGGCCGGCTCCGCCGACCTGCAGTCCCGCTTCGCCCGCTCCGCCTGAGCCTCCACGCAAAAGGGGCGCCTCGCGGCGCCCCCGTCTTGCGTCCGGCGTGGATCAGCCCCGCGCCATCCAGTCATCCACCTGGCGCTTCGCATCCTCGCGCGCGATCCCGTACCGCTCCTGGATCTTGCCTTCGAGCCGGTCGCGATCGCCCTCGATGGTCTGCACGTCGTCGTCGGTGAGATGTCCCCACTCGGACTTCACCGAGCCGGTCATCTGCTTCCACTGACCCTTCACCTGATCCCAGTTCATCACTGCGTCTCCCTTGCCTGTTCGGCGCCGTCGGCGCCCTCATGGGGAAAACGTCCGGCCTCCCGGGCCGGTTCCGCGTTGCGGCATGAAAGCGCCCGCCCGGAAATGGAAACGGCGGCCCGGAGGCCGCCGCAAGCATCATGTTCGGGGATGATCGCGCTCACATTCGCGGAGCGCGTCCCCGAACCGCATTCGCGATCAGCGCGATCACGAACAGCGCGAGGAACACGAAGAACAGGATCTGCGCGATCCCCGCGGAAGCCGAAGCGATCCCTCCGAAGCCGAGAACGGCGGCGATGATCGCGACGATGAAGAAGGTGACGGCCCAGCCGAGCATTTGACTCTCCATAACGACAATCCTGAATAGACAACGTCGAAGATGGAGGTTCGTTCCGCGCGGCCGGGCCTGTGCTTACGCCGGCTCCGCCTCGCGGAAGAACAGCGCCTGGCTCACCGCCGCCCGCACCGTCTCGGTCTGGAACGGCTTGGAGATCAGGAACGTCGGCTCCGGCCGCTCGCCCGTCAGCAGGCGCTCGGGGTAGGCGGTGATGAAGATCACCGGGACGCTGAACGCCTGCAGGATCTCCTTGACCGCGTCGATGCCCGAGGACCCGTCGGCAAGCTGGATGTCCGCCAGCACCAGGTCCGGCCGCTGTTCCATCGCGGCCTCGACCGCGGTGTCCTTGGTGTCGGCGATGGCCACCACCTCGTGGCCCAGCTCCTGCACGATGGACTCGATGTCCAGCGCAATGATCGGCTCGTCCTCGATGATGAGCACGCGCGCGAGCGTCTGCTTCTTCAGCTCCGAAACGGCCTGGCTCACCAGCAGCCCCACTTCTTCCGACTCCACGTCCATGACGACGGCGGCGTCGTCCTGCGAAAAGCCCTCCAGCGCCGTCAGCAGCAGCGCCTGCCGCGACCGGGGCGTGAGCCGCGAGAGCCGGTCATGCGCGGCGGCCTCCCGCATGTCGGCGGGGTCGGGCTCGTCGGCGGCCTCGCCGCCCGTGCTCACCCAAAGCTTCTGGAAGGCGGCGTAGAGCGATACGCGCGGATCGTCATGCGCGCCGAACAGGCTGCGATCCTCGATCAGCGCCTCGAGCAGCGCCGCCACATACGCATCTCCGCTGTCCTGCGAGCCTGTCAGCGCCCGCGCATAGCGGCGGAGATAGGCGATATGCGGCGCGATCCGGTCCGCAAGGCTCGTGCCGGCGAACGCCGGCGACGGATTGGTCATCTGGTCACCCCTGAATTTCGTGCGAAAAATTCGCTGACCTCCGGAACCAACGTGATCCAGGCCGCGTTGGTTCCGGTGAGGCGGAGAATTTCTTCCACATTCCACTTGCGGGGGCTCGGGTGGCACAGGAGCGGAACAAGAGCGACATGCCAGTTCAGGCGCAACAGGCCGAGCCTGCGACCACCGGGTCGGCCGCAGACCAGGACGTCGTGGGGGAAACCCTGCGCTCGTTCTTCTCGCAGGTCGAGAGCGAAGAGCTCCCCGACCGGTTCAAGGATCTGTTGAAACGGCTTTCTGATGAGGAGTTCCCGCAAGTGACATCCGACTCGGACTTCGGCACGCAGCTCGCAGAGCAGGCTCCGACCGTGCGCGCCTTCGCCCGAACGCTCGCCCGCGACGTGGCGCGCGCCGACGACCTGGCGCAGGAAACCCTGATGAAGGCGTGGGCCAACCGCGAGAAGTTCGAGCCCGGCTCGAACCTGCGGGCGTGGCTATTCACCATCCTTCGCAACAGCTTCTATTCTTCCTATCGCAAGACCCGGCGCGAGGTGGCGGATCCCGAAGGCGAATATCAGGCCAAGATGGCCACGAAACCCGCCCAGGACGACGCCATGGCGATGCGTGACTTCGAACACGCGCTCGCTCAACTTCCGGATGAACAGCGCGAGGCCCTCGTTCTTATCGCCGTCGCCGGTTTGTCTTACGAAGAGGCGTGCGAAGTCGTGAACGCTCCTGTAGGAACGGTGAAGAGCCGCGTGAATCGTGCGCGGGCGCGGCTCGCCGAACTTCTTGGGGTGGAATTGGGGGCGGATATGGTGACGGATCATGTGATGGATGCATCAATGGGAGGTTCCATCACGCGCTCGGTCGCCTGACCTATGCCGGGAACGCTGGAGGCGGGCGCCGATCACCCGGATCGTCGCCCGTCGGTTCGTCGGCAGCTCATGACGATGCTGATCCTGGCGGTGGCGCCGGCCCTCGTTCTCGCCATCGCCAACGGCGTGCGGACCTACACCAACGCCACCGAGAAGCTCGAACGCGACTTCATGCAGCACGTGATCGTCGAGGCTCAGCGGGAGCGCGACGTGTTCGTGGCGCTTCGCAGCGCGCTCGAGACCATCGAGGACACGCCGGCGGTCCTCAACTGGGACAGCCCCGACTGCAACGCGACCCTCGCCGCGTTCCGCGCCGCGATACCGGGCGCCGAGGTCGCGGCGGTGACCGACATGACCGGCATCATGCGGTGCGCGAACTCCCCCGACGCGGTGGGAACCGACGTCTCCGCTCGCCCCTTCTTCCAGGAATTCGTCCGCAACCCCCAGTTCGGCGTCATCTTCCAGGACGAAGGCGCGGTCAGCGGCAAGCCGGTCCTCGTCGCCTATTCGCCGATCCGCCGGGACGGCGAGCTGGTGGGACGGCTCGCGATCTCGCTCCGCGCCAGCTTCCTCGCCTTCCTGTCGCGCAGCCTCGACGCATCGGGGCAGGAGCTTCGGCGCGCGCTCGTGAGCCAGAAGGGGGAGGTGCTGCTCACCGGAGGCTATCCCGACGCCGACGCCGCCTGGGTCGCCTCCCCCATCGTGGTGCAGTCCAACCTTTCCGGCGCGGCGCAGACCTTCACGGCGCCCGGCGCCGATGGCCGCCGCTACGTCTACGCCGCCGCCCCGCTCATCGACGGCACGGCGTGGATGGTCGCCGGCGCCCCCGCGGACGGCTTCTACAACTCGGTCCTGTGGTCCGCGGCGCTGCCCATCGCGGCGCCGCTGCTGATGCTCCTGATCGCGGTCGGGGTGGCCTATTTCGCGCTGGACCGGCTGGTGGTGCAGCACCTCATCTACCTCGCCCGCCTGACGCGCGCCTACGGGCGCGGGCGCCTCGAACTCCGCCCCAAGGCCACCGCCAACGCGCCGATGGAGATCGCCATGCTGGGCGAGGATCTCGCCGCCATGGCCCAGCGGCTGGAGAACCGGCAGGACGCCCTCAAGGAAAGCGCCGAGCAGAACCGCGCCCTGCTGATGGAGGTCTACCACCGGGTCAAGAACAACCTGCAGATGGTGGTCAGCCTCCTGAACCTGCAAAGCCGCCGCGCCGCCTCGGACGTGGAGCGGGAGGCGCTGAGCCGCGTGCAGTCCCGGATCCACTCCCTCTCGCTGGTGCATGAGAAGCTCTACGCCTCCCAGAACCTCAGCCGCCTGCCGGTGGACGAGCTGTTGCGCGACATCGCCAACCACCTCGTCGCCGGCGCCTCCGGCCCGCAGCCCCCGGCCATCGAGTTCGACCTCGCCCCCCTCCGCCTGCGCCCCGACCGCGCCACCCCCGTGGCGCTGTTCGTGAACGAGGCCGTGACCAACGCCCTCAAGCACGCCGCCCACCCCACCGAACGCCCCCGAATCCGCGTCCGCCTCTCCACCGGACCGGAGGACGCCTTCGTCATCTCCATCGAGAACGACGTCGCCGACGAGGCGGAGGAGACCGCCTCCGGCTCCCTCGGCCTGCGCCTGATGGAAAGCTTCGCCCGCCAGGTCCGCGGCCGCTTCCGCAGGGACCACAGCGGCGGGCGCTACGTGGTGACCCTCGACGCCCCCCCGGACGAGCCCCCGCCGAACCGCGACGGGGTCTAGCCGAGGCTTCCCCGCCACACCCCCCGCTTTTTCTTCAGATGACTGGAACCTGAACGTCGTTCTCCGGGTTGTCCCGACGAACGCAGATGGAGACCGGCGATGCTCAGATGGCCATTGATCTTCCTGGCCGTCGCCCTGGCGGCGGCGATCGCCGGATTCGGCGGCCTCGCAACCGATGCGGGCGCCGCCCAGGGTCTGTTCCTGCTCTGCATCGCCGCGTTCGCGGTCATGCTCGTCCGGGGCGCCGGTCGCGTCCGCTAGAGCAGCAGCCGCCGCCGCCGGGTGAAGTGGAGATACCCCTCCTCGAACCCCGCGACCCGCTCCAGCGCCGCGCGGTCATAGACCATCAGCACCCCCTTGCGGAACGAGATCACGCCGTCCTTCTCCAGCCGCCGCAGCACCTTGTTCATGTGGACGACGCTGATGCCGAGGATGTCGGAGAAATCCTCCTGGCTGATCGGAATCGCGAGCTGCGACACGCTCTCGTTCCCGTCCACGATCTCCATGCGTGCCAGGAACTCCGCCAGAACATGCGCCGCCCGCGCCGTCGCCGACCGCCGGCCGAGCGACACGATCCGCTCCGCCAGCATGCTTTCCTCATGGGCGTTCGCCCAGAACAGGGCCGGCGTCAGCTCGGGCGCGGAGGTCAGCGCCTCCTTCAGCCGCGCCGGCGGGATGCGGAACGCGGTCACCGCCGTCTTGCACTCGTGGTCGAAGTCCGATTCGGGGAACAGCAGCGCGTTCAGCCCCACGAAATCCCCCGCCACCGCCACGTTGACGATCTGGCGCGCGCCGTTATCGAGGGTCTTGGAGCGGAACACCCACCCCGTTTCAACGAGGTAGACCGAAGAATACCGCTCCTCCCGCCGGACCAGCGCCTGGCCTGGCGCGAACTCCTCGATCTCGTCGCACAGGCTCGACAGCATGTGGCGCACATCGTGCGAGACGTCGAAAAATCCGCCGAGCTTGCGGCAGAGGGCGTCGCTCATCTCAGAGAACCTCTGGGAGGTCGGCATGTGGTCCACAGTCACGGTCGCTCCGCTTGACGCACGGGATCGCGTCTTCTGGATCATATCGCGCGCAACCTATAGACGCATTCACCTTTCACGAGAGAGAATATCGCCGCAGACCTTCATCCGCTCCAGCAGCGAGGCCGCGGCCCGGTCGGGCGGATCGGCTCTCAGCAGGGACTCGCTCGCCGCGTCGAACAGCTCTTCCCTTTCCTCCGGCTCCAGAAGGCCCTTCTCCGCCAGCAGCAGGAGCAGGCTCTCCAGAAGAACCAGCGCCGCACGCGCCTCGGCGGCATCGTCGGGCATGGACAGCTCCCTCCCGTCATGTCCGCCGGGACTGACATGGAAAGAGGGCCCCGGCAAGGGGGCCCTCCATTCTCTCCGGGCGTCGCCTCAGCCGTCGTATTCGGGCATCGCCTCAAGCTCGGCCTTGCTGATGTCGACATAGACGCGGATGGAGTCGCCGTCGCCTTCCCGCATCACGTGCAGGTTCTCGAACGGCATCGCCACCTGATGCGCGCCCATTCCGAGGAACCCGCCGACCTCGATCACCGCCTGCGAGATCTGGCCGTCGTCCCGCAGGATCAGCTCCGACACCTCGCCGATGGACTCGTCGTTGGCGTCGTAGACGTCGGCGCCCTCCAGGTCTTCCGCGGTCAGGGCGGCGGTGTCCGCCTCGGTCCAGCCTTCGCGCTGGCCCGCCATGCCGGCCTCGGCCATCCGGTCGTTCCCGGCCTTCATCTCCACGCGGTCCGCATCGGAGTCGGTCGTCAGCTCGTCCGTCTCCTCCTCGATGGCGTCCCCGGCGTTCTCCAGCGCCTGCCCGGTGGCCGCGGCGGCATTGGAGGCGGCGTTCGCCGTGGCGTCGGCCGCGTTGTCCACGGCCTGGCCGGCGTTGTCGGCCGCCCGCTCGGCGTCGGTCTCGCGGTCGGTCACCGTCACCGGAACCCGGGTGGACCCGCCTGTGGCCATGCCCGTCGTGGCGGCGCCCATCGCGCCCGCGCCAAGCGCGGCGTGGTCCATCTCGCGCTCCTGGAATTCGGGCGCGGCTTCCAGGGCCTCGCGGCTGCCCTTGAAGACCAGGAACTCGTCCGAATCGCCTTCGATGCGAAGGAACTGCAGCTCATCCATGTCGATGGCCACGGTCTTCTCGCCCATGCCCAGGAAGCCGCCGACATCCACCAGGATCGCCTTGACCTCGCCGTCGCGCGTCATCAGCACGTCGCCGATTTCGCCCACGTCCTCCCACTCGGCCCGGTCCGCCTCGGCGACCATGCCGTCGGAGTCGAGATCCGCCTCGGAGGTGTAGACCCGCATGCCCACGAATTCGGACGAGCGCATGTCCCCTTCGCCGGCCTGCTGCAGGTAGGTCTCGCCGCCGGCGGTGGTCTGCGCAACGGCCGGAACGGCCAGCGCGAGCGCAACGGCGGTTGTCGCAAGAAAGCGCTTCATGAGTCTTCTCCTCGCGTAGTTGTCTCTACAGCCGACCCTCGCAAGGGCCGGCTCCATGTACCGACAACGTCGGGGCAAGCATCCGGTTCCCGTATACTGAAACCCATTTCCAATTAAGGCGTAAAAGCGCAGAACAAGGCGTGATTGCGTCCGAAGGGCCTCCGGCCGGCCGCCCCGTTAACCCTCCGCGCCGCGCCCGGAGCCGATTGTCCCGTGAGGGCAACGACTTGGCGCCCGTAACACCGGGAAAATGATTAAAAATCACCATATGCTTGCATATGATTCGCAAGCTCTGTTTCGCATGCGAAACGTGCCGCGTTTCGCAGTCTCACGCCCGCGGATGCGCCTTCGCATGGATCTCCAGCAACCGCGCCTCATCCAGCGCGGTATAGACCTGCGTGGTGGAGAGCGAGGCATGCCCCAGCAGCTCCTGGATCGCCCGCAGGTCCCCGCCCGCCATCAGCAGATGCGTGGCGAAGGAGTGCCGCAGCGCATGGGGCGTCGCCGTCGCCGGCAGCCCAAGCCGCGCCCGCGCCTGCTCCAGCCGCTTCTGGATCATCCGGGGCGAAAGCGGCGCCCCCCGCAGCCCCCGGAACAGCGCCTCATCCGGCGCGATCTCCCACGGGACCAGCCTCAGATACGCCTCCGTCGCCTCCCGCGCGGCGGGCAGGACCGGGACCAGCCGCTCCTTGCCGCCCTTGCCGCGGATGCGCATGACCTCCGGCAGCGGCGCCTCCCGCCGCGAAAGGCCCAGCGCCTCCGAGATCCGCAGCCCGCAGCCGTAAAGCAGGGTCAGCACCGCGGCGTCCCGGGCCGCGACCCAGTCCGGCGCATCCGCCGCCTCGGCGTCGGCGATCAGATCCCGCGCCTGATCCTCGCTGACCGGCCGGGGCAGACGCGGCGCGGCCCTCGGCCCCCGCGCGGCGAAGACCGCCGGCGCCTCGACGCCCTCCGCCTCGGCCAGCCAGTGGAAGAACGACTTCACCGCCGACAGCGCCCGCCGCAGGGACCGGGCCGAAAGCCCGCGCCCCCGCTCCCGCGCCATCCAGGCCCGGAGGTCGGACTGGGAGACCTCGCCCAGCGCTCCGGCCCCCAGCTCCCCCCCGCGATGCCCGGTGAGGAACCCGAGGAAGCCCGACACGTCATGCCGATACGCCTCCACCGTCGCGGCCGAGGCGCCCTGCGCCGCCGACATCTGCCCCAGCCACCGGCGCATCAGCGCCAGCGCGGCGGCCGAGCCCTCGGTCAGGCCGCCAGCCACCGCCGCACGGTCCGGGCGATCACCGCCCCGAAGAACTCCAGCAGGTCGCCCGCCTGATCCGGCCCGAACCGCTCCGGATCCTTGGCGCCGAAGGCCAGCAGCCCCGGCCCGCGCCCCTCGCCGAAATCGAGCCGCACCAGCGCCTCGGACCCGAGGGACATCCCCTCGGCCCCGAAGATCATCGCCGCCTGCGGTCCGGCCTCGCGCAGGGCCACCGGCCGCTCCGGCCCGTCCTCCTCCGCCCCCTCGCCGAGGTCGAGCGCCATGTATCTCGCCACTCCGCCCGGGGCCAGCAGCACCAGAGGCGGCTCCGCGGGCGTGGAGAAATACTGCGCATCCGCCTCGATGCAGAGGCGCGAGGTCTCCACCCCCAGGATCAGGGGCACGCCCCGCTCCAGCACCTCCAGCACGCCTTCCAGCGTGTCCGGCTCCAGCACCGCCAGCACGGCGCGGTGGATCGACTCGGTCACCGCCAGGTTGTCGTAGGCCGCGGCGACCACCGAGCGGTGCGTGTCCTCCAGCCGCCCGAGCCGCGTCTCCAGCCGCTCCACCAGCGCGCCGCGCAGGTCCACGACCTTGCGCCCGTCCGCATCGCCCGCATGGGCGCGCAGCAGCTCCCGCACGATCTCCGCGTCCGCGAGCACCGCCTCGGGCGCCGCCAGGATCGCGGCGCGCAGCGTTTCCAGGTCGGCCGCGGTCTTCTTCTGCGCCTCGGCGGTCATCTCAGAGGGTCTGCCCGGTCTTGGCCCAGTCGGCCATGAACGTCTCGATCCCCTTGTCCGTCAGCGGATGCATCGCCAGCGACTTCATCACCGACGGCGGCATGGTGCCCACGTCCGCCCCGATCTTCGCCGCGAAGGCCACATGGTTCATGTTGCGGATCGAGGCCGCGAGGATCTGGGTCTCGTACCCGTAATTGTCGTAGATCAGCCGGATGTCCCCGATCAGCTCCATCCCGTCGAGCCCGATGTCGTCCAGCCGCCCGATGAAGGGGCTGATGAAGGTCGCCCCCGCCTTGGCCGCCAGCAGCGCCTGCGCCGCAGAGAAGCAGAGCGTGACATTGACCATCCGGCCCTCATCGGACAGGACCTTGCACGCGCGCAGCCCGTCCCAGGTCAGGGGAACCTTCACCGCGATGTTGTCGGCGATCTTCGCGAGCTTCCGGCCCTGCTCGATCATCTCGTCGGCCTTCAGCGCCGTGACCTCGGCGCTCACGGGGCCTTCGACGATGTCGCAGATCTCCCTTGTGACCTCGAGGATGTCGCGCCCCGCCTTGGCGATCAGCGAGGGGTTGGTCGTCACGCCGTCCACCAGTCCGGTGGCGGCCAGCTCGCGGATATCGTTCACATCCGCGGTGTCCACGAAGAATTTCATCGTCTCTCGCCTGTCCCTGGGCTTGCGGGGGCGCGCCACGCGGCGCGGCGTCCGGTTCGGGGCGGACCATACCGGCTCGCGCCGCGCGCTTCCACAGGGGCCGCGCGAAACGGATGCCGACCGGCGGGAGCGCGTTGCATGACGGGCTCACGCCTGAGGCGAGCCGCCGCCTGCCGTCCGGGCGCCCCGCCCCCGCCGAGAGGCGCCGCCGCCCCCGGCCTGCGCCCTCGACGCGCCGCCGCGGCGGACCTGCGCCCTCGCCGCGCCGCCGCGGAGGGCCCGCTCCCTCGCCGCCCGCCGGGTCGCGCCTCGCCTCCGCGCGACGGAGCCGGCGGGCCCGCGCGGCCGCGTCGGGGTGCGCCGCCTGTTCGGCGCCGCGCTCGGCGCCGCCCGGAGACCGTCCGCCACCCGCCGCCCGGCGGACCCCTCCGGCGCTTGCGGGGGAGGACGGGGTCGACCCCCGCCTGAGAGGGGACGCCAGCGGGGGGGCTTCCGCCGCTTGCCGCCTGCGACCGGCTGGTCCATCCGGTCCCCGGCCATGACGCGCGCCCTCTTCGCCCCGCCGCCCTCGAGCGGCCATCGCCGATGACGCGCGACCTCTTCGCCTCGCCCGCCTCCGGCGACCGCTTCGCGCCCGGAGACCTGATCTCCGTGCTCGCGCCCGTGCCCCTGGATCGCACGCTGGACTACCGCGCGCCCGAGGGCGGCTGCGCGCCCGGCGACTGGCTGGAGGTCCCCTTCGGCCCCCACCGCGTCCTCGGAATCTGCTGGGGCGAGGGCGCCGGCGACCACCCCTCCGCCAAGATCCGCGCCGCCTTCCGCCGCCTGGACCTGCCCCCGATCGGCGCCCCCACCCGCGCCTTCCTGGAGCGCGCCGCCGACTACACCCTGACCGAATTCGGCCTGATGGCCCGCCTCGCCTCCCGCGCCCCCGGCCTGCGGGAGCCGCCGGGAGAGCGCCGCGTCCTGCGCCTCGGCCCGGACCGCCCCGCCCGCCTGACCCCGGCCCGCGAACGGGCGCTGGAGGTGCTGGAGGCCGACCCCGACGCCCGCTGGGCGCCGACGGAGCTGGCGCGCGAGGCCGGCGTCTCCACCGCCGTCCTCAAGGGTCTGGAGGAAGCCGGCGCCCTCGTCTCCGAATCCGCGCCCCGAGACGCCCCCTACGGCCGCCTCGACCCCGACGCCGCCCCCCGCGCCCTGTCGGAGCAGCAGGAGGACGCCGCCGCCGCCCTGCGCGGGGCCGTCGCCGCCCGAACCTACTCCACCACGCTGCTGCGCGGCGTCACCGGCTCCGGCAAGACCGAGGCCTACCTGGAGGCCGTCGCCGAGGCCCTCCGCCACGGCCGGCAGGCGCTCGTCCTCCTGCCCGAGATCGCCCTGACGTCGGCCTTCCTCGCCCGCTTCCGCGACCGCTTCGGCGCGCCCCCGGCCGAATGGCACTCCGCCGTCACGGACGCCGAGCGCCGCCGCTGCTGGCGCGCCGCCGCCTCGGGCGAGGCGCAGGTGGTGGTCGGCGCCCGCTCCGCCCTGTTCCTGCCCTTCGCCGACCTCGGCGTGATCGTGGTCGATGAGGAGCACGACACCGCCTACAAGCAGGAGGAAGGCGCCCTCTACCACGCCCGCGACATGGCGGTCCTGCGCGCCTCGCTGAACGGCGCCGCGGTGATCCTCGCCTCCGCCACCCCGTCGCTGGAGACCTGGGCCAACGCCGAGGCCGGCAAATACGCCCGCCTCGACCTCCCCGAACGCTTCGGCCCCGCGGTGATGCCGAAGCTCTCCGCCATCGACCTGCGCGACTACGCGCCGCCGGTGAACGAGTGGATCTCCGACCCCCTCGCCCAGGCCGTCCGCGCCCGCCTCGTGGCGAAGGAACAGTCCCTCCTGTTCCTCAACCGTCGCGGCTACGCCCCGATGACCCTCTGCCGCGCCTGCGGCGAGCCGGTGGGCTGCCCCCACTGCGACGCCTCGATGGTGGAGCACCGCTGGCGCCAGCGCCTGGTCTGCCACCAGTGCGGCCACGAGGCTCCGATCCCCGAGACCTGCCCCTCCTGCAAGGCGGAAGGGAAGCTGGCCCTGATCGGCCCGGGCGTGGAGCGCGTCGCCGAGGAAGCCCAGCGCAAGTTCCCGGACGCCCGCATAGCGATCCTCTCCTCCGACATCGCCGAGTCCGCCGCGGCGCTTAAAGCCCGCGTCGAGGCCATAGCGGCGGGCGAGGCCGACCTCATCATCGGCACCCAGCTCGTCGCCAAGGGCCACAACTTCCCGCTGCTGACGCTGGTGGGGGTGATCGACGCCGACCTCGGCCTCCGCGGCGGAGACCTGCGGGCGGGCGAGCGCACCTTCCAGCTCCTCCGCCAGGTCTCCGGGCGTGCGGGGCGCGCCGACAAACCGGGAGAGGCGCTCCTCCAGACCTTCGCCCCCGAGCACCCCGCCATCCAGGCCATCCTCTCCGGCGACGAGGAGGAGTTCCTGCGCACCGAGGCCGCCGCCCGCCTCGAAGCCGGCGCCCCCCCCTACGGCCGCTACGCCGCGATCATCGTCTCCGGCACGGACGAGGGCCGCGTCTGGCGCACCGCCGAGGCGCTGGCCCGCGAAACCCCCCACCTGCGCCCCGCCCACGTCGAACTCCTCGGCCCCGCCCCCTCGCCGATCTACAGGGTCCGGGGCCGCTACCGGGTCCGCCTACTGGCGAAAGCCCCGCGGGGCCCCGCCCTCCAGCCCGCCCTCCGCGCCTTCCGCGCCGCGGTGAAGCCCGAGCCCGGCGTCATGGTCCGCATCGACATCGACCCGCAGAGCTTCCTCTGACCCTCGCCGCAGGCGAGGGGCGCCGAGGCGCGCGCGGAGGCGCGCGTCGAGAGAAAAACCTGCCCGCGCAGCGGGCGCCGCGTGGCTACCCCGCCGCCCGCTCCAGCGCCGGATACCGCAGCCCCAGCGTCACCCCCCGCGCCGCGAAGAACACCATCAGCGCCGCCCAAAGCCCATGCGCCCCCAGCACCGGCGTCAGGGCCGCCCAGACCGCCAGATAGACCGCCACCGACTGGATCATCGCCACCCGCATGTCCCGCGTCCGGGTCGCGCCGATGAAGATCCCGTCCAGCATGAAGGCCGGCAGCCCCACCACCGGCGCCAGCGCGCACCACCACAGGAACTCGCGCGCCTGCTCCCGCACCCCCGGCGCCGTGGTCATCAGGTCGATCACCCAGGGCCCCGCCGCCAGAAACGTCCCCGACAGCACGAAGATCGCGCCGAAGCCCCACAGGCTCGTCAACCGCGCCGCGAGCCTCAGCGCCGCCGCCCGCCGGGCGCCGAAGGCCGCGCCCACCAGCGCCTCGGCGGCGAAGGCGAAGCCGTCCAGCGCATAGGCGCTCACCTGAAGGAACTGCATCAGGATCTGGTTCGCCGCCAGCGTCACGTCCCCCGACCGCGCCGACTGGAACACGAAGAACGCGAACCCGAACTGCAGCAGCATCGACCGCACCAGGATGTCGCCGTTCACCTGCGCCATCCGCCGCAGCCGCGCCCGGTCGAACACCCGCGCCCAGTCCCGCCACTGGTCCCCCGCGAACGCCTCCCGGCACAGCCAGAGCCCCAGGCCCGCCCCGGAGACCTCGGCGATCACCGTCGCCGCCGCCACACCCTCCACCCCCCAGCCGAGCCCCAGCACGAACCACAGGTCCAGCCCGATGTTCAGCCCGTTCATGGCGAGCTGCATCGCCAGCACGCCCCGCGTCCGCTCCATCGCGATCAGCCACCCGGTCAGCGCGTAGACCGCGATGGCGAAAGGCGCCCCCCAGATGCGGATCGAGAGATAGGCCTGCGTCAGCCCCTCCACCTCCGCGGAGGCCGGAGACAGCCGGAACGCCAGCCAGAACAGCGGGACCTGCGCCAGGATGAACAGCGCCCCGGCCCCGCCCGCGATCATCAGCGCGCGGGTCAGCAGGGCGCCGGTCTCGGTCACGTCCCCCGCGCCGCGCGCCTGCGCCACCAGCCCCGTGGTCCCCATCCGCAGGAACCCGAAGATCCAGTAGACGAAGGACAGGATCACCGCGCCCATGCCCACCGCCCCGATGGGCCCGGGCGCCCCGAGCTGCCCCACCACGCCCGTGTCCACCGCGCCCAGCAAGGGCACGGTGACGTTCGACAGCAGGATCGGGATGGCGATGGCCAGCACCCGCCGGTGGGTCAGCGGAGCCTCGGCGGGCGCGGCCAAGCTATCCCTCGCTCGGCATCAGGAAGTGGCCGACGGCCGAGAGGAACGGCCGCGACCGCTCCTCCTGCCAGGCCTCGACGGCGACCGAGGCGTAGCGCCGCCCCGCCCGCCGCACGTCCGCCCGCGCATAGGCGTCCCGCGGGCCGCCGGAGCGCAGATAATCGAGCGTGAAGTCGATGGTCTTGGGCAGGGCCGGATAGTCGCCCCGCTCGATGGCCTCGGCGGCCTCGCCGCCCGCCTCCATCCGCTCCCACACCACGGACCAGGCGAGGACGATCTGCGCCGTGATCTCCAGGAACGCCCCCGTGGCGCCGCCGTGCAGGGCCGGGATCATCGGGTTGCCGATCAGCTTCTCGTCGAAGCTCAGCCGCCCGGTCAGCTCGTCGCCCAACCGGTCGAAAGACACCCCCAGCACCTGCGCGAAGGGCACGCCCGCGACCAGCCCGTCCAAAGCCCGGTCCCGCCGCGCCTCCACCACATGCGCGGGCTCGCGCTTGCGCCCGCTCATGCCAGCTTCCCCTTCGCCCGCTCCAGCGTGAAGGCGCCGGCGGCCGAGGCCACCGGATCGTCCGGGTCCCCGTCATGCGCCACCGCCCGCACGAAGGCCACGTGCCGCGTCGCCTTGTAGCACTCCGCCCGCGCCCAGACGTCCGACCCCGGCCGGGCGGGGCGCATGTAGTCGATCCTGAGGTCCAGCGTCGCCGTCCCCGCCGCCCCCGTCGGGTGGCTCATCACCGCCGCGCCCGAGCACGCATCCAGCGCCGCCGTGATCACGCCTCCGTGCAGCACGCCCGTCTCGGGATCGCTCACCAGCCGCGGATCGTAGGGCACCCGCATCACCGCCACGCCGCGGTAAAGCTCCTCCAGCACGAAGCCCAGCTCGCCGTTCCAGCGCACCGCTTCCATGAACCGCCGGCCGATGGCCGCGGTCTCCTCCGGGCTCAGCGCCTCCTGCGGGCTTTCCGCCATTCCTCACACCTCTTCCCATTGCGCCGGATCGTCGCAATATCGCACCAACCCCTAGCCCCGGCCGCCGGACAGGTCCATGCGGACGCTGCGTCGTCCCGACAAGGGACGAAAGCGGCCACCGCTAACCATATGCGGGGCTTGAAGCCTGCGGGCTTGCTATTTACGTGAACGTCAACAAAAAGACCGCTCAAGCGTGCACGCGCCGAGCGCAGACCGGAGACCTCTCTAGCGTGACCGAGACCTACACCACCATCAGCGAGATGTGCGCCGAGTTCGACGTTACACCGCGCACCCTCCGCTTCTACGAGTACAAGGAGCTGCTTCAGCCCAGGCGCGAAGGCCAGAAGCGCCTGTTCACCAAGCGCGACAAGGCGCGGCTCAAGCTGATCCTCCAGGGCAAGCGCTTCGGCTTCTCCCTCGACGAGATCCGGGAGCTGCTGGACCTCTACTATGTCGGCGACCAGCAGACCACGCAGCTCGCGCGCACCTACGAGCGGGCGCAGATCCGCCTCGAGGCGATGCAGGAGCAGCGGGCCGAGCTGGAGTCGGCGATCACCGACCTCGAAAAAGGCCTCGAGAGCGTCCGCAAGATGCTCTCCGACCGCGGCGTGACCAAGGCCGCGGAATGACCTGACCGGCGCGGGCGGCCATCGCCCGCGCCACTCCCCACCGGCGAGCCCTCGAAGAGGACCCACATGCCCAGCTACACGCCCCCCCTCCGCGACATGTCCTTCATCCTCCACGAGGCGCTGAAGGTTCAGGACCAGGACGTCGAGGGCTATGCGGACCTCGACCGAGACTTCACCTCAGCCATCCTGAACGAGGCCGGCAAGATCGCGCGCGACGTGCTGGCGCCCATCAACCTCTCGGGCGACCGCGAGGGCTGCGTGCTGGAGAACGGCGTCGTCCGCACCCCCAAGGGGTTCAAGGCGGCGTTCGACGTCCTGCGCGAAGGCGGCTGGCCGGCCCTGTCCTGCGACCCGGAATACGGCGGCCAGGGCATGCCCCACGTCATCGCCACCGCGGTCGGCGAGATGCACTCGGCGGCCAACATGGCCCTTCTGATGTATCCGGGCCTGACCCACGGCGCCTATTCGGCGATCCACGAGCATGGCTCGGACGAGCAGAAGCAGACCTACCTGCCCAAGCTCGTCTCCGGCGAGTGGACCGGCACCATGAACCTGACGGAGCCCCATTGCGGCACCGATCTCGGCCTGCTGCGTACCAAGGCCGAGCCCCAGGACGACGGCAGCTACAAGCTCACCGGCCAGAAGATCTTCATCTCGGCCGGCGAGCATGACATGGCCGACAACATCATCCACCTCGTGCTCGCCAAGATCCCCGGCGGCCCCGAGGGCGTGAAGGGCATTTCCCTCTTCATCGTCCCCAAGTTCATGGTGAACGAGGACGGATCGCTTGGCGCCCGCAACGGCGTCTCCTGCGGCAAGCTCGAAGAGAAGATGGGCATCCACGGCAACGCCACCTGCGTGATGAACTACGACGAGGCGCAGGGCTATCTGATCGGGGAGGCGCACAAGGGCCTTCGCGCCATGTTCACCATGATGAACGAAGCGCGCATCGGCGTGGGCATGCAGGGCCTCAGCCAAGCCGCCGTCGCCTACCAGAACGCCGTGACCTACGCCAAGGACCGCCTCCAAGGCCGCGCGGTCACCGGCGCCGCCTCGCCCGACAAGCCGGCCGACCCGCTGATCGTCCACCCCGACGTGCGCCGGATGCTCATGGACCAGAAGGCCTTCGTCGAGGGCGCGCGCATGTTCGCCCTCTGGGGCGCGTCCCTGATCGACCGCTCCCACCGCAACAACGATGCGCAGGCCGAGGGGCTGATCTCCCTGATGACCCCGGTCATCAAGGGCTTCCTCACCGACAAGGGCTACGCGATGGCCACGCAGGCCCAGCAGGTCTACGGTGGCCACGGCTATGTGGAGGAATGGGGCATGTCCCAGTTCGTCCGCGACGCCCGCATCGCCATGATCTACGAGGGCGCGAACGGCGTTCAGGCCCTCGACCTCGTGGGCCGGAAGCTGGCCGCGGACGGCGGCAAGCCCGCCATGGCCTTCTTCGAGCTGATCAAGACCTTCATCAAACAGCATGAAGGCGACGAGGATCTGAAAAAGGACTTCCTCGACCCCCTCAAGACCGCCTCGAAGGATCTCCAGACCGCCGCGATGTTCTTCATGCAGAACGGCATGAAGAACCCCAACGCGGCGCTGGCGGGGTCCACGGACTTCCTGCACCTCTTCGGCCATGTCTGCCTCGGCTACGCCTGGTCGCTGATGGCCGTCGCGGCGAAGGAGGCCCTCGCCTCCGGCACGTCGGACGCGAAGTTCTACGAGACCAAGATCCGCACCGGCCGCTACTACATGAGCCGCCTGCTGCCGGAGACCGGCCTCCACCTCGCCCGCATCCAGTCGGGCGCCGAGCCGGTGATGGCCCTCGAAGCGGACGCCTTCTGAGGCCGGACGCGAACCGGAGGCGCCTCCCTCCCCCGCCTGCGGGGGAGGACCGGGGTGGGGGCTCTCCGCCCCTTGACCCGCGCGCCAACCCGGCCAAGCTGCCGCCCGACCGGCAGCGGCCCAGGAACGAGCCGACCGGAACGGAGGAAAACCAGATGCCCGCCTACAAGCTCACCTGCTTCGGCCAGTCCGGCAACGCCTACAAGCCCGCCCTCTACCTCGCCCTCTCGGGCGCCGAGTGGGAGCCGGTGTTCATCAACTTCATGAAGGGCGCCCACAAGCAGCCGGAATTCGTCGCCAAGAACGAGATGGCGCAGGTGCCGATCCTCGAGCATGGCGACCTCTGCATTTCCCAGTCCGCCGTGATCCTCGACTACCTGCTGGAGCAGGAGGGCAAGTTCGGCTGGAACGACGCGGAGGAGCGCCGCGAGGTCATGCGCTGGCTGTTCTGGGACAACTACTCCTTCACCTCGATCCTCGCGCCCCTGCGCTTCATCGGCCACTTCGTGCCGGAGGACAAGCGCGACCCCGGCGCGCTCGGCTTCCTCCAGCAGCGGATGGCCAACGCCCTGAAGACGCTGGACAAGCGGCTTGAGGGCCGCGAGTGGGTGGCCCTCGACCGCCTCACGATCGCGGACCTCTCCATCGCCGGCTACATCTACTACGGCGACGAGCTTCCCTTCGACCTGAACGCCTACCCCAACGTGGTGGCGTGGAAGGACCGCCTGGCCCGGCAGCCCGGCTGGAAGGCCCCCTACGACCTGATGCCCACCCAGGGCTGACGACCCGACCCGAAAGGACCCCCGGATCATGACCGAAGCCTACATCTTCGACGCGGTGAGGACCCCCCGCGGCAAGGGCCGTCCCGACGGCGCCCTGCACGAGGTCACCTCCGTCCGCCTCTCGGCCGAGGTGCTCAACGAGCTGAAGACGCGCAACGACCTGGACACCGCCCAGGTCGAGGACGTGATCTGGGGGAACGTCACGCAGGTCGGCGAGCAGGGCGCCTGCCTCGCCCGCACCGCCGTCCTCTACGCCGGCTGGGACGAGCGCACGCCCGGCCTCTCCATCAACCGCTTCTGCGCCTCGGGCATGGAGGCCGTGAACCTCGCCGCCAACCAGGTGAAGGGCGGCGGCGGGCGACCTCTACGTCGCCGGCGGGCGTCGAGATGATGTCCCGCGTCCCCATGGGCTCCGACGGCGCCGCCATCGCCGCGGACCCGACGGCGGCCATGCGCTCCTACTTCGTGCCGCAGGGCATCGGCGCCGACATCATCGCCACCAAATACGGCTTCTCCCGCGACGACGTGGACGCCTACGCGGTGGAATCCCAGAAGCGCGCCCAGGCCGCGATCGAGGAAAAGCGCTTCGGCAAGTCCATCATGACCGTGCGCGACCAGAACGGCCTCCCGATCCTGTCGCATGACGAATACCCCCGCGCCGGCACCGACATGCAGGCGCTGGGCGCCCTCAAGCCCGCCTTCGCCATGATGGGCGAGCAGATGCCCGGCTTCGACGCCGTCGCCAAGCTGAAATACCCCGAGCTGGAGCGGGTGAATCACGTCCACCACGCCGGCAACTCCTCGGGCATCGTGGACGGCGCCACCGCCGTGCTGATCGGCTCGAAGGAGGCCGGCGAGCGCCTGGGCCTCAAGCCCCGCGCCCGCATCCGCACCTCCGTCAAGGTCGGCTCCGACCCCACGATCATGCTGACCGGCCCCGTCCCCGCCACCGAAAAGGCACTCAAGGCCTCCGGCATGTCGATCAACGACCTCGATCTCTTCGAGGTCAACGAGGCGTTCTCCGCCGTCGTCCTGCGCTTCATGCAGGCCTTCGACGTGGACCACTCGAAGGTCAACGTGAACGGCGGCGCCATCGCCTTCGGCCACCCGCTGGGCGCCACCGGCGCCATGATCATCGGCACGCTGCTGGACGAGCTGGAGCGCACCGGCAAGGGGACCGGCATGGCCACCCTCTGCGTCGCCTCCGGCATGGGCGCCGCCACCATCATCGAACGCGTCTGAGCGGGAGAGACCTGATGACCGAGATCTTCCACTACAATGTCGAGGACGGCGTCGCGGTCCTCACCTGGGACCTGCCCGACCGTTCCATGAACGTGATGACGCTGGAGGGGCTGGAGCAGCTCGACCGCCTCATCGACCAGGCCCATGGCGACGACAAGGTGAAGGGCATCGTCCTCACCTCCGCCAAGCCGGACTTCGCCGGCGGCATGGACCTCAACATCCTCGCCGGCATGAAGGCGCAGGCGGGCGACGACCCGGCCCGCGGCCTGTTCGACGGCGTGATGCGGATGCACTTCCTGCTCCGCAAGCTCGAGCTTGCGGGCATGGACCGCAAGTCGAAGAAGGGCGGCAAGCCCACCGCGTGGGCCAGCCCCGGCACCGCCGCCGGCATCGGCCTCGAACTGGGCCTCGCCTGCCACCGCCGGATCGCGGCCGACAATCCCAAGGCCAAGATCGGCCTGCCCGAGATCATGGTCGGCATCTTCCCCGGCGCCGGCGGCGCCACCCGCGTCAGCCGCATGCTGGGCGCAATGGGCGCGGCCCCCTTCCTGATGGAAGGCAAGATGGTCGCCCCCGACAAGGCGAAATCCGCCGGCCTTGTGGACGAGGTGGTGGCCCCCGACCAACTCCTCGCCCGCGCCAAGGACTGGGTGCTGAACGCCTCCGAGGCCGACACCGTCAAACCCTGGGACGCCAAGGGCTTCAAGATGCCCGGCGGCGCCCCCTACTCCGCCCAGGGGTTCGAGACCTTCGTCGGCGCCGCCGCCATGATCCACGGCAAGACGCAAGGAGCCTACCCCGCCCACAAGGCCCTGCTGGCCGCGGTCTACGAGGGCGCGATGGTCGATTTCGACACCGCGCTGCGCATCGAGGCCCGCTGGTTCACCAACATCCTGATGAACCCGTCCTCCGGCGCCATGATCCGCTCCCTCTTCCTCAACAAGGAGGCGCTGGAGAAGGGCGCGAACCGCCCCGAGGGCGTCTCGGACCAGCGGGTGAAGAAGATCGGCATCCTCGGCGGCGGCGGCTTCATGGGCGCCGGCATCGGCTACGTCTCCGCGAACGCGGGCATGGAGGTGGTGCTGCTGGACCGCGACCAGCAGTCGGCCGACAAGGGCATCGAGCTTCGTCACCGGCCTGCTGGACGACAGCCTCAAGAAGAAGCGCATCGACGAGGCCAAGAAGTCCGAGATCCTCGGCCCGCGTCACCGCCACCCCCGACTACGCGGCCCTGTCCGGCTGCGACCTGGTGATCGAGGCGGTGTTCGAGGATCCCGGCATCAAGGCCACCGTCACGCAGGAGGCCGAAAAGCACCTCCCCGAAAGCGCCATCTTCGCCACCAACACCTCGACCCTCCCGATCACGGACCTGGCGAAAGCGTCCCGCGACCCGTCGCGCTTCATCGGCATCCACTTCTTCTCGCCGGTCCACAAGATGATGCTGGTGGAGATCATCAAGGGCTGCGAAACCGGCCCCGAGGCCGTCGCCAAGGCGCTCGACTACGTCCGCCAGATCCGCAAGACGCCCATCGTGGTGAACGACGCCCGGTTCTTCTACGCGAACCGCTGCATCATCCCCTACATCAACGAGGGCACGCGCATGGTGACCGAGGGCGTGGCCCCCGCCCTCATCGAGAACGCCGCCAAGCAGATGGGGATGCCGCTCGGCCCCCTCCAGCTGGTGGACGAGACCGCCCTCGACCTCGGCCAGAAGATCGCCAAAGCCACCAAGGCCGCCATGGGCGCCGCCTACCCCGAGAACCCCGCCGACCCCCTGATCGACTGGATGGTCGCCGAGGGCCGCCTCGGCCGCAAGGCCAACGCCGGCTTCTACGCCTACGACGACAAGGGCAAGCGTCAGGGCCTCTGGCAGGGCCTCGCCGGCAAGTACCCGGCGGCCGAAGACCAGCCCGACGTCACCGAGGTCCAGCACCGCCTGATGATGGCCCAATCGCTGGAGGCCGTCCGCGCCCTCGAACAGGGCGTCCTCGAAGACATCCGAGAGGGCGACGTCGGCGCGATCCTCGGCTGGGGCTTCGCGCCCTGGTCCGGCGGCCCGTTCGGCTGGCTCGACATCCTCGGCGCCGGCCGGGCGGTGGAGATCTGCGACCACCTGACCGCCACCTGCGGCGACCGCTTCGAGACCCCGGCGCTGCTGCGCGACATGGCGAAGAAGGGCGAGACCTTCTACGGCCGCTTCTCCCCCGAAGCCCAGGCCGCCTGACCCTGCGCGCCGCCCCGACGGGGCGGCGCCTCCCGCGCTCAACGCGCGGTCGTCTCCCTCGCCCGCCTCGCCTGAGCCGGTCCCTCCAGCACCGACGAAAGGCGCCCCCCTCTCCTTCAGGGCGCGGAAATCCGCCATCCCGCGCCCCCTCCCCCGCCTGCGGGGGAGGGCCGGGGTGGGGGCCGGATCGCAGGGCGATCCGCGGGTCGCAGGGGGCTCGATGCCCCCTTCGACCCGCCCCCCTTCGGGGAACGCGCCGCGGTCGAAGAATCGCCCCGATCCCCCGCTACCCCTCGCTCATGCCCGCCCGCTTGGGTCCCGCCTGCGGACACGCTACATAGGACGCCATGATCAGACGCAGCCTCATCGCCCTCGGCGCCCTCCTCGCCGCCGCCGCCCTGCCCGCCCAGGCGCAGGACGCCCGCGACCTCGCCCGCATCTCGGCCTACCTGAACGCCCTCGACACCGCCGAAGGCGCCTTCGTCCAGATCGCCCCGGACGGCGAGACCTCGGACGGCCGCTTCTTCATCGACAAGCCCGGCCGCATCCGGTTCGAGTACACGCCCCCCAACCCCAGCCTTGTGGTCTCCGACGGCACCTGGGTCGTGGTCTACGACATGCGCGACTGCTCCAAGCAGACCGTGCCCCTGTCCTCGACCCCCCTGAACCTGCTGCTGAAGGAGCGCGTGGACCTCCGCCAGGAAGGCGCCATCCGCTCCATCGAGCGGCGCGAGAACCAGCTCCGCATCACCGCCATCAACCCCGACGATCCGGGCCAGGGCTCCATCACCCTGATCTTCAACGACAATCCGTTGGAGCTCCGCCAGTGGATCGTGACCGACGCCGAGGGGCGCAACACCACGGTCGCCCTCAACAGCATCACGCGGGGCACGGACGTGCCGGTTCGCCTGTTCCTGCCCGCCCGCATCGACATCGACGAGTGTCAGTGACGCCCGCCGGGACGCCTCGGGCCGCGCAGGAGCCTCCGCCCTAGCGGAGCGCTCCCGCGCCGGCCCGGCATGTTCCCTGTTCATTCTTCGACAATCTCCGCCCGCTATCACCCTCCGCCATCGCATCAGCGACGATCACGCGGAGAAGCATCGGCATGGGACCTCCCGAGCGAGGCCATCTCGGCCCCCTGGCCACGCCCTTGGGCTGGCTCCTGAATTCGCCTGCCGCGCCGAACGCCGAGGCGCAGGGCTTCCTTCTCGCCCAGATGCTCGGATCGGCCGCTTCGGCTGTGATGGGCTCCTTCTGCTCGGCCCTCGTGCTCGCCGGCGCGGCCCTCCGCACCGGCCAGCCGCTCTTCGAAATCCTGCTGGCCTGCGAGGCCGCGATGGTCTGCCTCCGCCTGGCCGAGCGGCGCAACCGCCCGCGCCGCATGCGGAAGGACGGAGGGGTCCGGTCCGTGAGCATCGGGCCCTCGGTGCTGCTTTCGCTGCTGTGGTGCGCCTTTCAGGGCGGCGTCGCCTTCCTGCTCATGCGCAGCGGCGACCCTGTCCTTCAGGTGCTGTCGGCCACGCTGGCGATGGCGCTCCTCGGCCCGATCTGCGCGCGCAACTACGCGGCGCCGCGCTTCGCCGCCCTGCTGGTGATGCTCTGCGATCTGCCCTTCGTCGCGGGCGCCGTCCTGTCGGGAGAGCCCTATCTGCTGCTGATCCTGGCCCTCACGCCGCCCTTCCTGATCGGCGCCTTCCAGATCATCCGCACCTTCCACGACACGCTCCTGTCCCGGCTGGTCGCGGAGCAGGAGACCCGCCGCATCGCCACGCGCGATTCGCTGACCGGCGTGCTGAACCGCTACGGGATGGACGAGGCGCTGAAGGCGCTCTCCCCCGGGCCGGAGCGGACCATGGCGCTGCTCGCCATCGATCTCGACGGCTTCAAGCAGGTCAACGACGCCCACGGCCACGGCGCGGGGGACCTCGTGCTCATGGAGGTGGCGCGTCGGCTCCAGGCCCACCTGCATGAGGACGATCTCCTCGGGCGGATGGGCGGAGACGAGTTCATGATCGTCCTGCGAAACGCGGAGCCGGCCTCGATCCCCCGGCTTGCGGAACGGCTCGTGCGCGCCGTGTCGGAAGCGCCCGTCCGCCTCGGTCCCGAGCGCGAGACATGGGTGGGAATCAGCCTCGGCTACGCCTGCCTGCCGGAGGACGCGGCCACCTCGGTCGAGCTGCGGCTGCGGGCCGACCAGGCGCTCTACGATGCCAAGGAGGCCGGCAAGCGCGCCTTCTGCCGCTCCGGCCGCGCGCCGGTCTCGCCGATCGCGGCTTGATCCGGTTCGCCTCCGGTCTCAGCCTAGCCCAGCGTGACGAAGACCGGCACGTGGTCCGAGGGCTGCTCCCAGCCCCGCGCCTCGCGCAGGATCCGCGCGCCGTGGGTCTGCACGTCCGGCGTCACCCAAACATGGTCCAGCCGCCGCCCCTTGTCGGCCGCATCCCAGTCCTTCGCGCGGTAGGACCACCAGGAATACAGCTTCCCGTCGGGCAGGTGCCTGCGCACCGCGTCCACCCAGCCGCCGGCGACCTGCGCGCGGGTGAACTTCTCCACCTCGACCGGCGTGTGGCTCACCACCTTCAGAAGCTGCTTGTGGGACCAGACGTCATCCTCCCCGGGCGCGATGTTGAGGTCCCCCACCAGCACCGCGGGCCCCGGATGATCGGCGAAGCACTCCGCCAGCTCATCCACGAAATCCAGCTTGTGGCGGAACTTGGGGTTCGCCTCCGGGTCCGGCTCGTCTCCGCCCGCGGGGATGTAGAGGTTGTGGACCAGCACCCCCTCCACCCGCGCCGACACATGCCGCGCATCCCCCTTCAGGCAGAAATCCCGATGGGGAACCTCCTCCAGCGGCAGCCGGCTCAGGATCGCCACGCCGTTGTAGCCCTTGTCGCCCCGCACCGCGACATGCCCGTAGCCTACCTCGGCGAACGCCTCCCGCGGGAATTTCTCCGCCGGGCATTTGGTCTCCTGGAGGCACAGCACGTCCGGCCGCTCCTCCTCCAGCAGGCGCCGCACATTGCCCGCCCGAAGGCGCACCGAGTTGATGTTCCACGTGCAGATCGTCAGGGGCATGGGCGTCTCCGGGTCCGAAAGCCGGCGGACCATGCGACCCCGCCGCCCTCGCCGCAACCCGGAATCAAAGCGCCCGACGGGAGGGGATCCGTCGGGCGCGCCCCTGGAGCCTCCGCCGCGAGGGGTGACGGCGGGGCCGCCCGAAGGCGGGGCCCTGGCTCTCAAGGTTGACACGTAATTGGGTGTCGCCCCCGGCCCCTTCAAGCGGTCCCCGGCCCACCTCACACAACCAGGCGATATCCTCCCGACTCCGTGACCAGAAGCCTCGCCTCCGAGGGATTCGGCTCGATCTTCTGGCGCAGCCGGTAGATGTGCGTCTCCAGCGTGTGGGTGGTCACGCCGGCGTTGTAGCCCCAGACCTCGTGCAGCAGCACGTCCCGCGCCACCACGGAATCGTTGGCGCGATACAGGAACTTGAGGATGTTCGTCTCCTTCTCGGTGAGGCGAACCTTCTTCTCGTTCTCGTCGGTCAGCATCTTCATCGCCGGCTTGAACGTGTAGGGGCCGATGGCGAAGACCGCGTCCTCGGACTGCTCATGCTGGCGAAGCTGCGCCCGGATCCGGGCCAGAAGCACGGGGAACTTGAAGGGCTTGGCGATGTAGTCGTTCGCCCCCGCATCGAGCCCGAGGATGGTATCGCTGTCCGAGGCATGCCCCGTCAGCATGATGATCGGGCACTTGATGCCCTGCTTGCGCATCAGCCGGCAGACCTCGCGCCCGTCCATGTCCGGCAGGCCCACGTCGAGGATCACCAGGTCATGCACCGCGCCCTTGGCCTTCTCGATCCCGGCGGCGCCGGTCTCGGCCTCGAACACGTCGTAATCCTCGGTCATGACGATCTGGTCGGCGAGCGCCTCGCGCAGGTCGGGGTCGTCGTCCACCAGCAGGATCTTCTTCAAAGCGGCCATCTCGTTCCCTCCGATACCCATCGCTCACAAGCGATTTACCGCGCATCTGGGAGGGGTTACGCGTTCCCGTAAGGTTCCCGTCACAACCCTCACGGCAACGTCACCCCGCGCCGGCCTTTGTTTCAATTTCCCCGGCGGCGCGCTATCTCTCCGTCACCGGCGCCGGAGATCGAAGACATGGCCCTCACGCTGAGCATCTGGGAACACGCCGCCCGCGCGCGGGCCGAGCTGCGCATCGGCGCGGCCATCGTGCTGGTGCGGGAGGATGCGGGCGTCCTCGCTGGCGCGGCCGAGACGCTGACCGCCCAGCGGCTGGAGGATCTCCGCGCCGCCGGCCCCACGGATCTGGTGATAACCGCATGGCGCGCGCACACACTCAAGGCGCGGGCCTATGACGGCGACGTGGCGCGGATCATCCTCACGCCGGACTTCAGCCTCGCCCGCATCCGCGCGACGGCGGACCCCGCGCAGGATCTGACGGCGCCGATGAAAGGGCCCTACCAGACCCGCCGCGGCGGCGACGCGGGCCTCCACCGCGCGGCCGTGCGCCTCGCCAAGCAGGCGCAGCTTCTGCCGGCCGCGCTGGTCTCCGCCCTGCCCTCGCGCGCCGACGCCGAGTCGCTGGCCGCCCGCCACGGCCTCTCGGTCGTGGACGCCGACGCGCTGCTGGAGGCCGAGACCCGCGCCATCGGCATGCTCCCCGTCTCCGCCGCCCGCGTGCCGCTAGAGGCGGCCGGCGCCTCCCGCGTCCACGTCTTCCGCCCCGAGGACGGGACCGAGGAGCACTACGCCATCGAGATCGGCGCCCCTGACCGCTCCCGGCCCGTGCTCGCCCGCCTCCATTCGGCCTGCTTCACCGGCGACGTCCTCGGCTCCCTGAAATGCGACTGCGGCCCCCAGCTTCGCGCAGCCTTGGCGGCGATGTCGGCCGAGGGCTCGGGCGTGCTCCTCTACCTCAACCAGGAGGGGCGCGGCATCGGCCTCGCCAACAAGATGCGGGCCTACTCCCTCCAGGATCAGGGCTTCGACACGGTGGACGCCAACCACCGCCTGGGGTTCGAGGATGACGAGCGCGATTTCCGCATCGGCGCCACCATCCTGCGCCGGCTCGGGTTCCGTTCGGTCCGGCTGCTGACCAACAATCCGCGCAAGATCGGGATGATGTCGAACTCGGGGATCGACGTGGTGGACCGCGTGCCCCTCATCGCGGGCGAGAACCCGCTGAACGCGAACTACCTCGCCACCAAGGCCGCAAAATCCGGCCACCTGTTGTGACCGCCGCCGCGGAGGCGGCCGGCACGCACGCCGCGGTCGCGCCGACTTCCGCTCCGCAGGCTGCGACCCCCGCCTGCGGAGGCTGGCCAGGTTCGGGACTTGCCGCTTTCGCCGCCCGATGACCCCCGGTCCGGGAGACCTGATCGTCCGCCGCACCGGCGCGCTGTTCCTCGGCCGCCGTTTCCCCTGCGCCGTAGGCCTCGCGGGAATCGGCTGCAAGCGGGGCGAGGGCGACAACCTCACCCCCCGGGGCGTCCACCGGCTCGAATCAGTCCTCTACCGCCCCGACAGGCTCCTCCCGCCGCGCACCCCCCTGCCGCTGCGCGCCATCGGCCCCGCCGAGGGCTGGTCCGACGACCCTTCGGACCCGGCTTACAACGCCCTCGTCCCCTGGCCGTCGCGCTGGAGCGCGGAGCGTCTGCGCCGCCCGAACCCGCTCTATGACCTGATCGCGGTCACCGACTTCAACCGCGCGCCCATCCGCCGGGGCTGCGGCAGCGCCATCTTCCTGCATGTCTGGAGGGGGCCGCACCGCCCCACCGCCGGCTGCGTCGCCTTCCGGCGGTCGGACCTGCTCTGGATCCTCGCCCGCTGGCGGCCCGCGTCGCGCATCCTCATCCCATGAAGGGGGGCGGGGCGAAGGGGGCATCGAGCCCCCTCCGCCCCGCGGATACGCTTCGCGATCCGGGCGCCGGTTCAGCCGTAATCCCGTTCTCCGAAGATGGCCGAGCCCACGCGAACATGCGTCGCGCCGAACTCGATCGCCGTCTCGAAATCTCCGCTCATGCCCATGGAAAGGCCCGCCAGCCCGTTCCGCTCCGCAAGCTTCGCCAGCAGCGCGAAATGCATGGCGGGATGCTCCTCCACCGGCGGGATGCACATCAGCCCCGCCACCGGCAGCTCCATCGCCCGGCAGGCGGCGACCAGCGCGTCCACGTCGGCCGGAACCGCGCCCGCCTTCTGCGGCTCCTCGCCCGTGTTCACCTGAACGAAGACCCTCGGCGCCGCGCCCCGCGCCTGCGCCGCCTCGGCGATCCTGCGCGCGAGCTTCTCGCGGTCCACCGTCTGGATCACGTCGAACAGCTCCAGCGCCTTGTTGACCTTGTTGCTCTGCAACGGCCCCACGAGGTGCAGCTCCAGCCCCTCGCGCCTGTGGGCCCAGCGGCCTTCCGCCTCCTGAACCCGGTTCTCGCCAAACACGAGCTGGCCCTGGTCCAGCACGGCCTGAACCCGATCCTCCGGCTGGACCTTGGACACGGCGACCAGCGTCACCTCGTCCCCGGCCCGCCCGGCCTTCCGGCAGGCCTCCGCGATTCGGCGCGTCACGTCCTGAAGGCTCATGACTTTCCCGACCCTGAAAAGAGAAAGGGAGCGGGCCGAAGCCCGCTCCCCATCATGCCGTTTCCGGACTGTCGGATCAGAAGCCGACGGTCAGGTAGGTGACGGCCTGGTAGGCGTCGCCGCCGCCGTCCACGTCGCCGTACTCGAAGCCGGCCGCCGCGGTCACGCCCGGCGCCAGGGCGTAGGTGACCCAGCCGGCCCAGGTGTCGATGTCCGAGCCGCCTTCGTCAGACATCGCCCAGCCGCCGGTGATGCCCCAGGGGCCGGTCTTGTAGCCGGCGCCGATCGCGAGATCGTCGGAGTCGGTGCCTTCGTTGTCCTCGTAGTGGACGCCCAGCACGAAGCCCGCGTAGTTCAGCTCGGTGCCCACGGACCAGACGTTCATGTCATCGACGCCGGCGACCTGAGAGTCGGCGAAGGTGTAGTCGCCGCCGATCTTCATGCCGAGGCCGCCGAACTCGCCCTCGTAGTTGGCGGCGAGGGACACGATGTCGTCCTGCGCGCCCGAGCCGTTCGACGAAGAGGCGTTCCAGGGGGTGTCGCCCGCGCCGTCGAAGCCGGAGTTCGGGTGGTAGGACACGGCGGCGGTGAAGCCGGCGATGGTCGGCGTGGCGTAACGGATGCCGATCGGGTCGGCGCCGCCGTCATCGGAGAACGCCATCGGGACCACGCCGAAGCCGTCGTAGTAGGCCAGACGGGCCAGCGGGCCGTACAGGATGCCCACGTCGCCGAAGTTGTCGCCGGCGGTGTCGTTCGAACCCACGAGGATCGAGCCGAAGGAGCCGGACACCTGGGCCCAGTTCTCGTCGATCTGGTCGCCGGTGGTGAAGGCCTCGAGCTCGACGCGGCCGGTGAAGGTCAGGCCGTTGTCGGAAGAGCCCTTGAAGCCGAGGAAGATTTCCCCGTCGCGCAGGATCGTGACTTCAGTGTCGCCGGACGGGTTCGCGTCGGAGAGGCCGGCGCCGAAGCCCATGTAGCCGCCGATGGTGCCGACCGGCTTCTCGGCCGCAAAGGCAGCGCCCGCGGCGGCGGAGGCGACCAGCGCGGTCGTGGCGAAGAGGATCTTCTTCATGGTGTCCCTCGCAGGTGGATTATTGTTTCAGGGCGTTGTCCCACCCACCGGATTGTTCCGGCGGGTACGAGGGATGCTTTCGCCTGAACGCCCGTTCCGGTCAATCTCTTTGAAGGACAGCTTTTGCCCGACTTAAGGCGCCTGTAGCAGTTGAGCCACAAACCGGGCCGCCTCCGAAGGTTTTGCATCGGCTCCGTCCTGCGGATACAGGTGTCCGCGGCGGCGACGGGCCGCCGTCAGGTAGTGGAGAGTGGCGCATGAAGCGCTCTGGGCTAGCGGGAGCTCTGGCGATCTGCGCGGCCGCGCTCGGCGGTTGCGGCGTGGACCTCGGCGGTCGGCCGGCCGAGTCGAACATCGACCCCACGCAGGTGGGCGCCGGCGGCACCCGCAGCGACGGGATCGGCCGCATCGGCGACCTCTTCGGCACGGACAGGGCGGAGGAGCGCCCCGGCGAACGTCTCCAGGTGAACCGCTACCTCTGGCAGGCGTCGCTCGACACGCTGGAGTTCCTGCCGCTCGCGTCCACCGACCCCTTCTCCGGCGTGATCGCGACCGACTGGTCGGTTTCCCCCACCGCGCAGAACGAGCGTTACAAGGTCGCCGTCCGCATCACCTCGCCCCGGCTGGAGGCGCGCTCGGTCAATGTCGCGGTCTACCGCGAGCAGCGGTCGAACGACGTCTGGGTGCCGGTGGAGGTTTCCGACGCCACCCCGCGCCAGATCGAGGACGCGATTCTCACCCGCGCCCGGCAGCTCCGCGTCGCGGACCTGGAGACGAACGGCTGATCCCGCGCCGTTGAAATGCGCCCCGGCGCGGCCTAAACGGGTCGCGACCAAGGCCCCTGCGGCCGAGAACTTCCGGGGACGATCGATGGAGCGTTACGACCACCGCGCGGCGGAGCCCAAATGGCGCGAGGCCTGGGACCAGGCCTCCCTCTTCCGCGCGCGGATCGACCCCTCGAAGCCCGAAATACTACGTGCTGGAGATGTTCCCCTACCCCTCGGGGCGCATCCATATCGGGCACGTCCGCAACTACGTGATGGGCGACGTGGTGGCCCGCTACAAGATGGCCCGCGGCTTCAACGTGCTGCACCCCATGGGCTGGGACGCCTTCGGCATGCCCGCCGAGAACGCGGCCATGGAACGCCGCGTCCATCCCGGCGACTGGACCTACCGGAACATCGCCGTGATGAAGGAGCAGCTCGCCCCCATGGGCCTGTCGCTCGACTGGTCGCGCGAGTTCGCCACCTGCGACCCGGAATACTACGCCCAGCAGCAGAGCCTGTTCCTGGACTTCCTCGAAGCCGGCCTCGTCTACCGCAAGAAGTCCGTGGTGAACTGGGATCCGGTGGACATGACCGTGCTCGCGAACGAGCAGGTGATCGACGGCAAGGGCTGGCGCTCCGGCGCCCCGGTGGAACGTCGCGAGCTGGTGCAGTGGTTCTTCCGCATCACCGAGTTCTCCGAGGACCTCCTGACCGCCATCGATTCGCTCGACCAGTGGCCGGACAAGGTCCGCACCATGCAGCGCAACTGGATCGGCCGGTCCGAGGGCCTCCAGTTCCGCTGGAAGACCGCCAACGCGCCCGAGGGCTTCGAGGAGCTGGAGTTCTACACCACCCGCCCGGACACGATCTTCGGCGCCTCCTTCTGCGCCGTGGCCGCCGACCACCCGCTGGCGGCGAAGCTGGCGGAATCGGACCCTGAAACCGCCGACTTCATCGCCGAATGCCGCCGCATGGGCACCTCCGAGGAAGCCCTGCAAACCGCCCCCAAGCTCGGCCGAGACACCGGCGTCACCGTCCGCCACCCGTTCGAGGACCGCGACGTCCCCGTCTACATCGCGAACTTCATCCTGATGGACTACGGCACGGGCGCCATCTTCGGCTGCCCCGCCCATGACCAGAGAGACCTCGATTTCGCGCGCAAATACGGCCTGCCCGTCCTGCCCGTCGTCGTCCCCTCCGACGCCGACCCGACGACGTTCGACGTGGGCGCGGAGGCCTATACCGGCCCCGGCCGCCTCGCGAACTCCCGCTTCCTCGACGGCCTGTCCATCGACGAGGCCAAGGCCGCCGTCGCCGACCGCATCGAATCCGCCGGCCAGGGCGAGCGCAAGGTCAACTACCGCCTCCGGGACTGGGGCGTCAGCCGCCAGCGCTACTGGGGCTGCCCGATCCCCGTGGTCCACTGCGAGGCCTGCGGCACGGTCCCCGAGAACAAGGCCAACCTCCCCGTAGAGCTCCCCAAGGACATCGACTTCTCCGCCCCCGGCAACCCGCTGGACCGTCACCCCACCTGGCGCGACGTCCCCTGCCCCGCCTGCGGCGGCCCCGCCCGGCGCGAAACCGACACCATGGACACCTTCGTCGACTCGTCCTGGTACTTCGCCCGCTTCACCGCCCCCCGCGCGGACACCCCCACGGACCCCGAAGCCGCGGCCTACTGGATGAACGTCGACCAGTATATCGGGGGCGTGGAGCACGCGATTCTCCACCTCCTCTATTCCCGCTTCTTCGCCCGCGCGATGGCCCGCACCGGCCACCTCCCCGACACCGCGATCGAGCCCTTCAACGCCCTCTTCACCCAGGGCATGGTCTGCCACGAGACCTATCAGGACCCGAACGGCCGCTGGCTCGCCCCCGAGGAAGTCAAACCGGCGGACACCGGCTGGCAGACCCTCGACGGCCGCCCCGTCACCACCGGCCCCTCGATCAAGATGTCCAAGTCCAAGAAGAACGTGGTCGCGCCCGAGGACATCGTGGACCGCTACGGCGCCGACACCGCCCGCTGGTTCATCATGTCCGACTCGCCCCCCGACCGGGACGTGGAATGGACCGCCGCCGGCGCCGAGGCCGCCCACCGCTTCCTCCAGCGCCTCTGGCGCATCTTCGCCGAAGCGGACCTGCCCGCCCCCGGCGCGCCCATCCCCGACACCGCCGACCGCGCCCTCCGCCAGGCCGCCCACCGCGCCATCCGCGACGTAACCGCGGACATCGAGGGCTTCGCCTTCAACAAGGCCATCGCCCGCCTCTACGAACTGACCTCGGCGATGTCCCGCGCCTCCGACCCCCACGCGCTCCGCGAATCGCTGGAGATCGCCGCCCGCCTCCTCTCCCCCTTCGTCCCCCACTTCGCCGAGGAGCTTCACCACGCCCTCGGCCACGACACGCTCCTGACCGGCGCCCCCTGGCCCAAGCCCGACCCCGGCCTGCTGGAGGACGACAGCGTCCTCCTCCCCATCCAGGTCAACGGCAAGAAGCGCGGCGAGATCCGCGTGCCCAAGACCGCCACGCAGGAGGAGATCCAGGCCCGGGCCCTCGCCGAGGAGTTGGTGCGGAAATTCCTCGGCCCCGACGGCCCCCGCAAGGTGATCGTAGTCCCGGGACGCATCGTCAATGTCGTCGCCTGACCCCCGCCCCGCCCCCTGCCGTCACGCCTTCCCGGCGGCCCAGGGCCACCCCCCCGCCGCGCCCGGCCGCCGCGCCGTCCTCGCCGGTCTGCTCCTCGCCGGCTGCGGCTTCACCCCCGCGCTGCGCGAAGGCGCCCCCGCGCGCGGCCTGCTCAACCGCGTCGCCTACGTCCTCCCCGACGGCCGCATCGGCTTCACCCTGCGCAATTCGCTGGAGGAGCGGCTCGGCCGCCCCTCCGGCTCCACCCCCTACACCCTCACCGCGAACCTCGTGATCGCGGACTCCGCCCTCGCCATCACCCCCGACAGCTCCATCACCCGCTACGTCCTGCGCGGAACCTCCGCCTGGTCCCTGACCGGCCCGGACCTCTCCCTCTCCGGCGAGGCGCAGTCCATGTCCGCCTACTCCGCCACCGGCTCCCTCTTCGCCACGCGCGCCGCCCGCCGGGACGCCGAGGAGCGGGTCGCCCGCGACATCGGCCAGCGCATCTGGACCGCCGTCGCCGCCGCCTCCGCATGAAGGTCGCCTCCGCCCGCGTCGCCGCCTTCGCGGCCCGGCCGGACCCCAAGACCGCCGGCCTCCTCCTCCACGGCCCCGACCCCCTGGAGATCGACGCCCTCCGCCAGGCCGCCGTCGCCGCCCTCCTCGCATCGGCCGGCGAGGGCGCCGAGCTCACCCGCCTCGACGCCGCCGAGGCCCGCCGCGACCCCGCCGCCCTCTCGGACGCGCTCCGCTCCGGCGGCCTCTTCGGCGGCCGTCCCGTGGTCTGGCTGGAGAACGCCGCCGACGGCGCCGCCGATTCCGTGCAGAACGCCGTCCAGAACCTCCCCGACGACGCCGGCCGCCTCCTCGTCACCGCCGGTCAGCTCAACGCCCGCTCCAAGCTCCGCAAGCTGTTCGAGGACGTGCCTCAGCTCGCCTCCCTCGCCGTCTACCCCGCCGCGCCGGACCGCGCCGCCATCGCCCACCAGCTCCGCGACGCCGACATCCGCGCGGACGAGGACGCGGTGGACGCCCTCCTCGCCTTCGCCCATGACGCCGAGCCTGCGGACCTGCGCGCCGCGATCCGCTCCCTCTCGATCTACATGCTGTCCTCGGACGCCCCCGCCACGCCCCGGGACGTGGCCGCCATCCTCCCCGGCGCGCTGGAAGGCGAGGCCGACGACGTGGTCTCCGCCGCCGCCGCCAAGGATCTCCCCGCCGCGCTGGCCGCCTTCGCCCGCATCTCCGCCCGGAATTCCGCCGCCATCGAGGTCGGCATGAAGCTCGGCCGCCAGTTCCGCCAGCTCCACCTGCTCGCCTCGGCCGCAGGCGGTCCCGACCAGGCCGTCGCCGCCCTGCGCCCGCCCCTCTACGGCCCGCGCAAGGACGCCATGCTCCGCGCCGCCCGCCAATGGCCCCTCAAGCCCGCCGAGGCCGCTCTGGAGCTGATCCTGAACGCCGAGCTTCAGCTTCGCTCGACCACCGAGACCCCCGCCCACGCCATCGTGGAGCGCCTGCTGGTCCGTCTCTGCACCCTGCGCGCCCGCTAAAGGTCCGAGAGCGCCCGCGCCAGCGTCCCCTCCGGCGCCGACCCCGCCAGCGGCCGATCGACCGAGACCGCGATCCCCGCCTGCGCCAGCCGCGCCACCACCGCCTCCGGCGTCGTCCCCAACGCCGCCGCCAGCTCCGCCGGCGTCCCCTGCAGCACCCGGCTCGCGAAGGCCATCTGCGGCGGCGCGCCCCGCGCGGCCCCGCCCGAAGGGATCAGGAACAGCGCCGCCCCCGCCGCCGAGAGCGCCAGCGCCGCCGCCATCGGCGCATGGCGCAGATAGGACGTCATCGGCCGCCAGTTCCGCCACAGATGCAGCGCGAACGGCGCGACCAGCGCCAGGCTCAGCCACTCGTGCATCCCGTGAAACCCCCGCGGCCCCACATGGAAGAACAGCGCGAGGCCGGAAACGAGAGACACCACGAACAGCCCCGCGATCAGGGGCGTGGCGTAGCGATGCAGAATCTGCGGCATGGTCGGACCCTCCTGCGGGCCCGGTCCTCGCCGCGCCCCGGGACCTCCACGCTCCCCCGCGCCCGCTCCGTCCGTCGCGCGGCGGTTCGCCGCGGCGCGGCCTATTCCCGGCCGCCGCCGCCCAGCAGGGCGCAGATCCGGTCCAACTCATCGAGGTTCCGGTAGGACACCACCAGATCCCCCTTCCCGCCCCGGTCCTCGATCCCCACCAGCATCCCCAGATTGGCCGACAGATCCTCCTCCAGCGCCCGCGTGTCCGCGTCCTTGGCCCCGCCGCGCCGCGCGCCCCGCCCGCCCGTCGCCTCTCCGACCCGCCGCCCGTCCGCCGTCATCACCCCCTTGATGACGTTGCCCACCAGCGTCTCGGTCTCGCGGACCGAGAGCTTGCGCGCCAGCACCGTCCGCAGCTCCCGCTCCGGGTGGAAGGATCCCAGCAGCGCCTTCGCATGGCCCATGCTGATCTGGCCGCTCTCCAGCGCCTCCATCACCTCATCCGGCAGGTTCAGCAGCCGAAGCAGGTTGGCGATGTGGCTCCGGCTCTTGCCCACGATCTCCGAGACCCGGGACTGCGTGTAGCCGAATTCCTCCATCAGCCGGTCGTAGCCGCGCGCCTCCTCGATGGGCGACAGGTCCGCGCGCTGCACGTTCTCGATGATGGCGATCTCCAGGACCGCCTGGTCGTCCATCTCGCGCACCACCGCCGGCGCCTCGTGGACCTGCGCCCGCTGCGCCGCCCGCCAGCGCCGCTCGCCGGCCACGATCTGGTAGCCCTCGCCCGAGGGATCGGGCCGCAGCACCAGCGGCTGGATGATCCCCCGCTCCTTGATCGAATCCGACAGCTCCTGAAGCTGCGCCTCGTCGAAGCGCCGCCGCGGCTGGTCCGGGTTCGGCCGGATCATGTCGATGGGGACCATCATGGTCCCCTTCTGCGCCGCGCCCTCCGCCTCCTCCGGCTCGATATCGCTCAGAAGCGCCGAAAGTCCGCGCCCGAGACCCCTGCCCTGCTGTCTGCTCATTTCATCGTTCCTTCTCAGGCGGTTGCCGCCACCGACGAGGCTTTGGCCCCCCGCTCCACCAGCTCCCGCGCCAGCGCCCGGTAGGCGAGGCTCCCGGTCGAGCTCGGGTCATAGACCAGCGCCGGCACCGCGTAGGACGGCGCCTCGGACAACCGCACGTTGCGCGGGATGATGGTGCGGAACACCACGTCGCCCAGGTTGGCCCTTACGTCCTGCGCCACCAGCTCGCTGAGATTGTTGCGCTTGTCGTACATGGTCAGCACCACGCCCTCGATGGCGAGGCTGGGGTTCAGGCTGCGCCGGATCTCCTTGATGGTGGTGAGAAGCTGGCTCAGCCCCTCCATCGCGAAGAACTCGCATTGCAGCGGCACCAGCACCGCATCCGCCGCCGCCATCGCGTTCACCGTCAGCAGGTTGAGCGAGGGCGGACAGTCGATGATGACGAAATCCCAGGCTTCCAGCAGCTCCCGGTCCCGCAGCGTGCGCTGAAGCCGCCGAGCCCGCCCGGAATCCGACACCAGCTCCACATCGGCCGAGGCGAGGTCTCCCTTCGCCGGAATGATCCCGAGCCCCTCAACAGAAGCTGTTCTGAATCAACGACTTGGCAGGCGTCTCCTGCACCAGCAGGTCATACGAGTTCCGCACGCGCCGGTTCGGCGGCACCCCTACACCCGTGGAGGCATTCCCCTGCGGATCCAGATCCACGATCAGAACCTTCCTGCCCTGCTCCACCAGCGCCGCCGCAAGATTGATGGTGGTCGTGGTCTTTCCAACCCCGCCCTTCTGGTTGGCGACGGCGAGGATTTGACGGCGATGGCCGTCAGGTCCGGTCTTGGGGGACACGCGAGAACTCCTGCAGCTCCAGGATGACGGCCTCAGGGTCCGTCATGCTGGGATGGGTGCGGTGTCGAATATGCCAATTCCGGGCGGCCTCGGTCAATTCGGAAGCGGCTCCTGCGCCCTTGGGGAACAGGCAAATCGTGCCCGGGCCCGCCTGCCCCTCCGCCAACGCCAGCAGTTTGGGAAGCGGCGCGAGCGCCCGGGCCGAGATCACGTCCCGCCGCGCCGGCGCCAGCGCCTCGATCCGGCTGTTGATGACCTGCGCCCGAATCCCCAGCTCCCGAGAGGCGGTGGTCAGGAACACGCATTTCCGCGCGTCGCTCTCCACCAGCGTCACCCGCAGTTCCGGCGACAGTTCGTCGGCCAGAGCGGCGATGACCAACCCCGGAAAGCCGCCTCCGCTGCCCAGATCGACCCAATCTTTCGCCCCATGCGGCGCCAGCGCGAATATCTGCGCCGAATCGAGCACATGCCTGTCCCAGGCGTCCTCCAACGTCCCTCGCGCAACGAGATTGATCCGCGGCGACCACTTCCTCAAAAGCTCCACAAGGAGGCCAAGGCGATCCGATGTTCCACGTGGAACATCGAGCCCCGCGAGCCGTTCCGTCATACGGAGCGCCGGCGTTCGATCCGCCGGGCATGGATCAGAAGCAGCGTCATCGCTGCGGGAGTCATCCCCGCGATCCGACCAGCTTGGGCCAACGTCTCAGGCCGGGCCCGCTGCAGCTTTCCTCGCAATTCGTTCGAAAGACCGTCGATAGCGGCGAAATCCATCTCATCGGGCAGGACCTGAGCCTCCTCCCGCCGCAACCGCGCCACGTCATCGGCCTGCCGCTCCGCGTACTGGCTGTAGCGCGCGTCGACCTCCAACTGCCGCGCGTCCGCCGGCAATATCGCCGAAAGCTCCGGCCAGATCCGGGACAGACGACCAAGCGTCGCGTCCGGACGCTCCATCAGGTCAAGCGCGGACCTTCGTCTACCGTCGTGAGACACCGCAATTCCGTGCGCCGCCGCCTCTGAGGGGGAAACGGTCAAAGCCATCGCCATCTCTCGCCCCGCTGCCAGACGTTCCATCCGCGCCTCGTAAGCCTGACGACGCACGTCGCCCACACAGCCGGCCTCGACGCCCTTCCCCGTCAGCCTCTGATCCGCATTATCCGCACGCATCGTCAGCCGGTATTCCGCGCGAGACGTGAACATCCTGTAGGGTTCCGCCACTCCGTGAGTCACCAGGTCATCGATCATGACGCCTAGATACGCCTCGGCCCGGTCGAACGTCACCGGAGCCTTCCCAAGCGCTTCCCGGGCCGCGTTCAGACCGGCTGCAAGCCCCTGCGCCGCAGCTTCTTCATAGCCCGTCGTGCCGTTGATCTGTCCGGCGAGGAACAGCCCCGCCACCTCGCGGACCCCGAGAACTCCGGTCCAGCGCCCGCGGATCGACGTAGTCGTACTCGATGGCATAGCCCGGCTGAAGGATCTCCGCCCGTTCAAGCCCTGGAATCGTCGCCACATAGGCCCGCTGGACGTCTTCCGGCAGCGAAGTCGAGATGCCGTTGGGGTAGATCGTGTGGTCGCCTATTCCCTCCGGTTCGAGAAAGATCTGGTGGGTCTCCTTGTCTGCGAACCGAACCACCTTGTCCTCGATCGACGGGCAGTATCGGGGGCCCACCCCGCCGATCCGGCCGCCATACATCGCAGACCGGCCGAGATTTTCTCGAATGATCTCATCGAGTCTCCGCCGTGGTTCGGGTGATATGGCACGGGACCTGAGGAGCTGTAGGCCGCGTGGATAGAAAGGAGAACATTTCCGGCGACTCGTCTCCCGGCTGCTCCTCAAGGCCGGCCCAGTGGATCGTTCTTCCGTCGAGACGAGGGGGTGTGCCGGTCTTCAGGCGCCCCAGGGGCAACCCGAGTCCGCCGATCCGCGCCGCCAGACGCTGAGCCGCGGGGTCGCCCATCCGCCCGCCAGGGAACGAGCGGTCGCCGATATGGATCATGCCTCGAAGAAAGGTGCCCGTGGTCAGAACCACGGAGCTGGCGGAAAGGCGCACGCCACCGGCGAGGTTGACGCCCAGAATCCGCCCACCTTCGATCGCGAGGTCCGTCACCTCGCCCGCGATCAAATCTACGCCGGGGCGTGAGCGCAACGCCGATTGCACGGCGTCCCGGTAGCGTCGGCGGTCGCATTGGGCGCGCGGCCCTTGAACAGCAGGTCCTTTCCGCCTGTTCAGCAGTCGAAACTGGATCCCCGCAAGGTCTGCGGCTCTAGCCATAATCCCATCGAGCGCATCGATCTCACGTACCAGATGCCCCTTGCCGAGACCTCCGATGGCCGGGTTGCATGACATCTCGCCGATCCGGGCCAGGTCCTGCGTAACGAGCGCGGTCTGGGCCCCGGCTCGCGCGGCAGCGTCGGCCGCTTCAGCGCCCGCATGGCCGCCGCCGATGACGATGACGTCGAACCGATGTTTCACGTGGAACACTCCGTGGACCGGGAGGGACAGGGCAGCGGATGTTCCACGTGGAACACCCTTGCCCGAGTTTCACTTCCCCAGGCAGAATTCAGAAAAGATATCGTCGAGGATGCGCTCGGCATCAACCCGCCCAAGCAGCGTTTCAAGGGCCTGCGTCGCGAGCCGTAGCTCCTCCGCCGCCAAGTCCAGACCGGGCTCACCTTCCCTCAACCGCGAGTCTGCGGCCGCCAGATGGGGCAGGGCGTCTTCCAACGCGTCTCGCTGCCGGCGGCGGGTCACAGAGGAAGCCCCCGCCGCCCGAGGCTCGAGCCGCGAAGCGACCAACGCTGCCAGATCGTCAACTCCACATCCAGTCAAAGCGGACACTGACGGCCCGGCGCAGTTCGTAGCGAGACCCAGATCGGACTTCGTGAAGACGATCAGGTCATCGTCCGTCAAACTCCCGTCCGGCGGAGCCGGCTGGCCTGGAGGAACGAGGTGGAGGCGCAGGTCCGCCTCCGCCGCTCTGGTTCGAGCGCGATCAATCCCCAGCTTTTCCAGGAAATCCTCCGTGTCACGAAGCCCGGCCGTGTCGAGGAGCGTCACCGGCAGCCCGGCGAGGTCCATGTGGACTTCGATCACGTCGCGCGTGGTGCCCGCGACCTCGGAGGTGATCGCAGCTTCTCGCCGGGCCAAGGCGTTGAGAAGAGTGGACTTTCCCGCGTTGGGAGGGCCGATGAGGGCAACTTCGAAGCCGTCGCGAATCCGCTCGGCCGCCGCGGATCCGGCGAGCGCCTCTTGAATGCCCGATGTGGTGCGGCCGATGAGCGTGACGACCTCGGGCGCCACGTCCTCGGGGACCTCTTCGTCGGCGAAGTCCATCACGGCTTCGACCAGAGCGCGGGCGCGGATCAGGTCGGCCCGCCAGGACGCGGCGCGGTCTCCCAGATCGCCCCGCATGGCTCGGAGGGCCTGGCGGCGCTGGGACTCGGTCTCGGCATTGACGAGGTCGGCCAGAGCCTCCGCCTCCAGCAGGTCGAGGCGCCCGTTTTCGAGGGCGCGGCGGGTGAATTCTCCAGGCTCGGCGAGGCGCAGGCCGGGCAGGGCGCTCAGCGCGTCGAGCAGCGCGGCGATGACGGCCGGGCTGCCGTGACATTGAATTTCAAAGGAATTCTCGCCCGTAAAGCTTCGGGCGTCTTGGAAGCGGAGGACCAGCGCCTGGTCCAGGGGCTGTCCATCTGAGGGACGGCGGAGAGTTCGCAGAGCGGCGCGGCGAAGCGCGGGCAGGGGGGAGGCGAGGGCTGAAAGGGCGTCGTCCGCATGGGGGCCGGACACGCGGATCACCGCGACGGCGGCGCGGCCGCGGGCGGTGGAGAGCGCGTAGATGGTGTCTCGGGGCGCCGCGGGCATGAGGAGACTCGGCCTTGGATCGGGAGGGTATCTATCCGGGCGGCGGGCGACGGCTCAAGGGCAGGTTAAGCGCTCACCGCGCTCACGAAGGCGTGCCGGAAGACGCCCGATCCAGCGGTTCGGCCGGCGCCAATGCCTGACGATCGCAGCGAGGATCGGCGGCTAGGTTCGCAACAGGGGCCATGCGCCGCGGGCGGGCGCGGCGCCAGAGGCGGAACCTCGGCGCGGCGCCTTCGCCCGGAAGGCTCAGGTGTTCATCGAATCGAAGAACTCGCTGTTGGTCTTGGTCTGCTTGAGCTTGCCCAGCAGGAAGTCGATGGCATCGGAGGGGCCCATCGGGTTGAGGATCCGCCGCAGCACGAAGATCTTGGCGAGCTCGTTCTTGTCGACCAGCAGGTCCTCTTTGCGGGTGCCGGACTTGAGGATGTCGATGGCCGGGTAGACGCGCTTGTCGGAGACCTTGCGGTCCAGCACGATCTCGGAGTTGCCGGTGCCCTTGAACTCCTCGAAGATCACCTCGTCCATGCGCGAGCCGGTGTCGATCAGCGCGGTGGCGATGATGGTCAGGGAGCCGCCTTCCTCGATGTTGCGCGCGGCGCCGAAGAAGCGCTTGGGGCGCTGGAGGGCGTTCGCGTCCACGCCGCCCGTCAGCACCTTGCCGGAGGAGGGGATCACGGTGTTGTAGGCGCGGCCGAGGCGGGTGATCGAGTCCAGGAGGATCACCACGTCGCGGCCGTGTTCGGTCAGGCGCTTGGCCTTCTCGATCACCATTTCCGACACGGCGACGTGGCGGGTGGCGGGCTCGTCGAAGGTGGAGGCCACGACCTCCCCCTTCACCGAGCGCTGCATGTCGGTGACCTCCTCGGGCCGTTCGTCGATGAGGAGGACGATCAGGTAGACCTCGGGGTGGTTGACCTCGATGCTGTTGGCGATGTTCTGGAGGATCACCGTCTTGCCGGTGCGCGGCGGCGCCACGATCAGGCAGCGCTGGCCCTTGCCGATGGGCGAGACGAGGTCGATCACGCGGGCGGTCTTGTCCCGGATCGTGGGATCCTCGATCTCCAGCCGCAGGCGCTGGTCGGGGTAGAGCGGCGTCAGGTTGTCGAAATGGACCTTGTGACGCGAGCTCTCCGGGTCGTCGAAGTTGAGCTGCGTGACCTTCACCATGGCGAAGTAACGCTCGCCGTCCTTGGGGGCGCGGATCTGACCCTCGACGGTGTCGCCGGTGCGGAGCGCGAACTTCCGGATCTGCTGGGGGCCCACGTAGATGTCGTCGGGGCCGGGGAGGTAGTTGGCCTCGGGCGACCGTAGGAAGCCGAAACCGTCCTGGAGGACTTCGAGCACGCCCGAACCGGAGATCTCCACGTCGCGGTCCGCCAGTTCCTTGAGGATGGCGAACATCATGTCCTGCCGGCGGAGCGCGGAGGCGCCTTCGACCTCCAGGTCTTCCGCGAAGGACAGCAATGCGGTGGGAGACTTCGCCTTGAGCTCGGCGAGCTTGATTTCCTGAATATCCATCTGTCGCCTGTGGTGGGGCCCGCGGAGAAGAAGAAGATCGGGGCGCGGCGGGAAGGTAGGGGGAAGCGGCGCGCAAGCTCGGGTGGCGGCGCATGCTTCGGCCCTCTTAGGCGGAAACTTGCGGGGGAGTCAACTCAGAAGGGCTGAACCACCGCCAGAATGACGATGAAGATCAGCGCGACGGCCGGAACTTCATTCATCACGCGGTAGAAACGGCCGGAGCGGGTGTTGCGATCCTCGGCGAACTCGCGCCGCCAGCGGGCGCAGAACATGTGCATGACGGTGATGCCGAGGACGAACAGCAGCTTGGCGTGAAGCCAGGCGGCCTGCGCGAACCAGTCCATGCCGAGCGACAGCACGGTGAGGATGCCGAAGATCCAGGTGGCGATCATCGCAGGATTGGCGATGCCGCGCAGGAGCTTGCGCTCCATGACCTTCAGCGTCTCCGACAGCTCCGTGCCGGGGGCGCCGCGCTCGGCGTGATAGACGAAGAGGCGCGGCAGGTAGAGCAGCGCCGCCATCCACGCGATGAGCGAGAGAACGTGGAGCGATTTCAACCAGAGGTAGTATTCGGAGAGGAAGGTCATCCGCGGATCGCCTTGAGAAGCTGGTCGACATGGGCGGGATCGGCGTCCGGGGTGATCCCGTGGCCGAGGTTGAAGACATGCGGGCCGGTGGAGAGCGTGTCGGTGAGGCGGCGGGCGGCGTCGGCGAGGGGCTGGCCGCCCTGGACCATCAGCAGGGGGTCCAGGTTGCCCTGGACGGGCTTGAGGGGCTGGAGACGGTCTCTCGCCCAGTCTGCGGGGACGTGCTGGTCGATGGCGATGCAGGCGGCGGGGGTGCCGCGCCACCTTCTCGTAGGCGGCGCCGGCGCCGCGGGCGAAGAGGATCACAGGGATGCCGGGGTGGCGGGCGTTCAGCGCCTCGATGATCTTCGTGTTGGGGGCGAGGCAGACGGTGTCGAAATCGTCGGCCGAGAGGGAGCCGGCCCAGGAGTCGAAGAGCTTCACCGCCTCGGCGCCCGCGTCGATCTGGCGGGAGAGGTACTCGACGGTCGCCTCGGTCACCAGGTCCAGGAGGGCGTGGAAGGTCTGCGGATCGGTGAGGAGGAGGCGGCGCGCGGGTTCCTGCGAAGGGGTGCCGCGGCCGGCGATCATGTAGGTCAGCACGGTCCAGGGCGCGCCGGCGAAGCCGATGAGCGTGGTTTCCGGGGGCAGGGCGCCGGCGAGGTTCCTCACGGTTTCATAGACCGGCGAGAGCGTCTCGTGGATCGCCTCGGCCGGGCGGAGGCGCTGGAGGTCGGCGGCGCTCTGGATCGTGGAGAGGCGCGGCCCCTCGCCCTGCACGAAGGTCAGGTCGGCGCCGAGCGCCTGGGGGACCAGCAGGATGTCCGCGAACAGGATCGAGCCGTCGAAGCCGTAGCGGCGGATGGGCTGGAGCGTGACCTCGGTCGCGAGCTCGGGGTTGTAGCACAGGTCGAGGAACGAGCCGGCCTTTTCGCGGGTCGCCCGGTATTCGGGCAGGTAGCGGCCCGCCTGGCGCATGAGCCAGACGGGCGGGGGCGAGAGCGCCTCGCCGGCCAGGACGCGGAGGAGCGGTTTGGTCGGCGCGGACATGGAGGACCTCGTCAGGGGAAGAGTGGGAAGAAGGTAGTGGTGGTTTGTAGGGCGGGGGAATGATGGGGATTACCGCTCGCCCGCGAGAAATCCACAGCTTGATCCACTGTTGTCAACAGCGTGCGGGGAGGGTCTGCGGGCGGGTTCGGCGCTTCGCCCGAAAATCTCCCCAATTTTCACGAGCGTTATCAGTGTCTTGCGGATGGCTTTTCGAGCGAGGTCTTTGAAGCGTTCCCGGACGTTCCTCCGCGGCTTCCGGCGGCGAGAGTTATCCACAGGCGTGCGGGAGAGGTGGAGAATTTCATCCACGGGGGGCGGAGTGGGCGCCGTTTGTGAACGGATTGCGGCGTTGGCGCCACAACCCGGTTTCGCCCCCGCTTATCCCCGCTGTTACGGCTTATCCCCCGCGCCTTCGCTGATAGATTGGCGGGAAGAAACATGCGTTGAAGCAGAGGGAGGGACGGTCCGCGGTGACGGAACGGTCAGGCCGGCATGTGCTGCATCTCCTGTCCAATTCCACGGGGGAGACCGTCTCCGCGGCCGCGGGCGCGGTGATCAGCCAGTACGAGGGGCTGACGCTGCAGCGCCGGCAGCATGTCTTCGTGCGCACCCGGCGGGAGGTGGACGCGGCTTTGCAGGCGATCGAGGCGGAGCCGGGGCTGGTGGTCTACACGCTGCTGGACGAGCGGCTCGCGGCCCGGCTGCGCGACGGGTGCGAGCATATCAACGTGCCGGTGGTGGCGCTGCTGGACCCGTTCTTCGAGGCGATGGGATCGGCCATGGGCGCGGTGCGCGGGCGGACCCGGCCGGGGCGGCAGCATGACGTGGATACCAGCTATTTCGACCGGGTGGCGGCGATCGACTTCGCCATGGCGCAGGATGACGGCGCGGCGGCGGAGCGGTTCCGCACGCGCGGACGTGATCCTGCTGGGGGTCTCGCGCACCTCCAAGACGCCGACCTGTCTTTATCTGGCGGTGCGCGGGATCAAGGCGGCGAACCATCCGCTGGTGCCGGGGCGGCCGCTGCCGCCGGCGGTGGAGGACGCGGTTGCGGCGGGGGTGCCGACGGTGGGGCTGATCGCCTCGCCCACGCGGCTGGTGCAGGTGCGCGGGCAAAGGCTGGAGGTGCTGGGCGCGCCGGGGCCGCAGGGCGCGGACTACGCCGACCCCGAGCGGGTGCGCGAGGAGGTGGCCCAGGCGCGGCTGCTGTTCGACCGGCTGGGGCTGCCGGTGATCGACGTGACCCGGCGGAGCATCGAGGAGACGGCGGCGACCATCATGTCGCTGCTGCGCGCGCGGAAGGGGGCGGCATGAGCCTGGTGCTGGCCTCGGGCAGCCGCACGCGCGCCGAGATGTTGCGCGCGGCGGGGGTGGAGATCGAGGTTCACCCTGCGCGGGTGGACGAGGAGGAGGTGAAGGCCGCGCTGAAGGCCGAGGGCGCCGAGGCGCGGGAGATCGCGGATGCGCTGGCGGAGCTGAAGGCGCGGCGGGTGTCGGGGCGCTTCCCGGGGCGGCTGGTGCTGGGCGCCGACCAGGTGCTGGTCTGCGAGGGCGAGGCGTTCGACAAGCCTGCGGACATGGCGGACGCGCGGGCGCAGCTTCTGAGCCTGCGCGGGAAGGTGCATCAGCTTCTGTCCGCGGGGGTGGTCTATGTGGACGGCGAGCCCGTCTGGCGGCATGTCGGGATGGCGCGGTTGATCGTGCGTCCCTTTTCGAGAGCGTTTCGTGGATGAGTATCTTCGCCGCGTCGGGGAGGCCGCGCTGGAAAGCGTCGGCGCCTATCATCTGGAGGGGCTGGGCGCGCAGCTCTTCAGCCGGGTCGACGGGGACCATTTCACCGTGCTGGGGCTCCCGCTGCTGGAGCTGCTGGGATTTCTGCGCGCAAGGGGGCTGCTGACCGAATGAGCCGGAATCGACTGCCGCTCGCGGGGGTGCTGGGCTGGCCGGCGGCGCATTCGCGCTCGCCGAAGCTGCACCGGCATTGGCTGAAGCGGTACGGGATCGAGGGGGACTACATCTCTCTGGGCGTGGAGCCGCGGGATTTCGAGGCCGCGTTCCGGGCGCTGCCGTTGCTGGGCTTCCGCGGGGTGAACGTCACGATCCCGCACAAGGAGGCGGTGCTGCGGCTGGCGACCAAGGTGTCGGACCGGGCGGCGCTGATCGGGGCGGCGAACACGGTGACGTTCCGGGAGGACGGGTCCATCTACGCCGACAACACCGACGGCTTCGGGTTCCTGGAGAACCTGCGGACCGGCGCGCCCGGGTGGCGCGGGGCCGATGGGCCGGCGCTGGTGCTGGGCGCGGGGGGCGCGGCGCGGGCCGTGATCTCGGCGCTGCTGTCGGACGGGACGCCGGAGATCCGGCTGGCGAACCGGACGCGGAGCCGGGCGGAGTTCCTGGCGGACCAGTTCGGCGCCCGCGTGCAGGTGGTGGACTGGCTGCACGCCGAGGAAGCGCTGGACGGCGTGGCGACGGTGGTGAACACGACCGCGCTGGGGATGACCGGGCAGCAGGCGCTGCCTTTGTCGCTGAAGCGGGCGCCGAAGGGGGTGCTGGTGCATGACATCGTCTACGCGCCGCTGGTGACGCCGCTGCTGGAGGAGGCGCAGTCGCGGCGGATGCGGTGGGTGGACGGGCTCGGGATGCTGCTGCATCAGGGGCGTCCGGGGTTCGAGGCCTGGTTCGGCGTGGCCCCGGAGGTGGATGACGAGGTTCGGGCGGCGGTGCTGGCGGGATGATTTCCATCGGACTGACAGGGTCGATCGGCATGGGGAAGAGCACCACGGCGGGGCTGTTCCGGGAGGCCGGGGCGGCGGTGTGGGACGCGGATGCGGCGGTGGCGCGGTTGTACGGGCCGGGCGGCGCCGCCGTGCCGCTGATCGCGGAGCTGGCGCCTTTGTGCGTCTCCGGGGAAGGCGAGGGGATGCATGTGGACCGGGCGGGCCTGCGGGCCGCGGTCACGGCGGATCCGGCGCTGATCCCGAAGCTGGAGAAGGTCGTGCATCCGCTGGTGGGGGAGGACCGGGAGCGGTTCCTCGCCGGGGCGCGGGCGGAGGGGCGCGAGGTCGCGGTGTGCGACGTGCCGCTGCTGTACGAGACCGGCGGGGAGGTTCGCTACGACGCCGTGGTTGTGGTGTCCTCGCCCGAGGCGGTGCAGCGCGCGCGGGTGATGGCGCGGCCGGGAATGACGGAGGCGACGCTGCAGACGATCCTTGCGAAGCAGACCCCGGATGCGGAGAAGCGGGCGCGGGCGGATTTCGTGGTGGACACCTCGCGCGGGGTGGAGGCGGCGCGGGAGCAGGTGCTGGCCGTGCTGAAGGAGCTGCGCGCGCGATGAGGGAGATCGTTCTCGACACCGAGACCACGGGCTTCGACGCCGAGGGCGCGGACCGGATCGTGGAGCTGGGCGCGGTGGAGCTGTGGAACCACGTGCCGACGGGGAAGGTGTATCATCAGTACGTGAACCCGATGCGGTCGATGCCGGCGGAGGCTTTCGCGGTGCACGGGCTGGGCGACGAGTTCCTGCGCGACAAGCCGGTTTTCGCGGAGGTGGGGGCGGCGTTCTCCGAATTCCTGGGCGATGCGAAGCTGGTGATCCACAACGCCGAATTCGACATGCGCTTCATGAACGCGGAGTTCCGGCGGGCGGGCATGCGGGTGCTGGCGGCGGACCGGGCGGTGGATACGCTGGCGATCTGCAAGAAGCGGTTTCCGGGGTCTCCGAGCACGCTGGATGCGCTGTGCCGGCGGTTCGGCATCGACAATTCGGGGCGGGAGCTGCACGGGGCGCTGCTGGACAGCCAGCTTCTGGCCGAGGTCTATCTGGAGCTGATCGGCGGCAAGCAGCCGGATTTCGGCCTGTCCGCCGATGCCGGGCGGCAGGCGGGGCCGGCCGGCGCAGGCGCCGGGTGGCGGCCGCCGGCGCGGCCGCGGGCGTTGGCGCCGCGGATCACCGACGCCGAAGCGGCGGCCCATGCAGCCTTCGTGGCCGAACTGGGGGACGGCGCGCTGTGGGGGCGGGCGTCCTGAGCGGAGGCCGCTGACGCGGCCGTTTCTTCATGTCGAGCCGCGCCTTCGCGCGCCCCTCCGGTTCACGCGGCCCGGGCGGGGTCGCGCAGCTCGGCCTCCACGTCCTTGAGGGGGCGGGGGCGGCCGAAGAGCCAGCCCTGCGCCTCCCGGCAGCCATGGGTGAGGAGGAAGCGCGCCTGCTCCTCGGTCTCCACGCCCTCGGCAAGGACGGGGATCTCCAGCGCCTCCGCGAGGATCAGGGTGGAGCGCACGATGGCGGCGGCCTGACGGTCGGTCGCCACGGGACCGATGAAGGCGCGGTCGATCTTGATCTTGTCGAAGGGGAAGGCCTGGAGGGTGGCGAGCGAGGCGTAGCCGGCGCCGTAATCGTCCATGGCGATGCGCACGCCCGCGCGCTTGAGGTGTCGGATCACGCGGTGGGCGGCGGCCTTGTCCTCGATCAGGGACGCCTCGGTCAGCTCCAGCTCCAGCCGGTCGGGCGGGAGCCCTGACGTCCGCAGGGCGTCGATCACGGCCACCGCGAAGCCGGGGCGGGCGAGCTGCTGGGGCGCCACGTTCACCGCGATGCGCAGGGGACGCGGCCAGGCGGCGGCGGCGGCGCAGGCCTCCCGCAGGACGCGGTCGCCGATGGGGACGATCAGGCCCGTCGCCTCGGCGAGCGGGATGAAGGCGTCGGGGGGGACGAGGCCCCGCAGGGGATGGCGCCAGCGGATCAGCGCCTCGTAGCCGCGGACCTCCCGCGTATCGAGACGCACCTGCGGTTGCAGGAACAGCTCGAACTCGTCGTTGGCGAGGGCCTGGCGAAGCTCGATCGTCAAGGCGCTGCGGGTGCGGCTCGCCTCGTCCATCCGGGGATCGTAGAGCTGCGGCTGGTCGAGGCGGGAGACCTTGGCGCGGTGCATGGCGAGATCGGCGCGCCCCAGCAGGGCGTCGGCGTCGGTCCCGTGGCCGGGGGCGAGGGCGACGCCGGCGCTGGCGCTTACGGAAAGCGAGCAGCCGCGCCACTCCACCGGCTGCATCAGCGCTTCCCGCAGGCGTGCGGCGAAGGCGAGGGCGCCATGCGCGCCGCCGGGGGCGCGTTTGACGGCCACGAATTCGTCCGCGCCGACGCGGTGCAGCGTATCTCCGGGATCGAGGCTTGAGCGCAGCCGGCCCGAGAGCGCGGCAAGCAGCGCATCCCCCCCGGGGTGACCATGAACGTCGTTGATCTGCTTGAAGCGGTCGAGATCCAGCGCCACCACCGCGACCCCGCGATCCGCCGCTTCCGGCGCGTCGAGCATCACGCCCAGGCTGCGGCGCAGGTCCGAGCGGTTGGGCAGGCCGGTGAGATCGTCATGCATGGCCTGGCGGTGCATCTCCTCCGCCATCTGCCTGCGCGACGTCTCGTCCAGCAGGAGCCCGACCAGGCCCCCGAGCACGAAGACCGCCATCACCGCCATCACCAGGAAGGCGAGGAAGGAGCTGGGGAGCAGCCCGCGGAGCGGCTCCGCATCCGGCCCCGGAAGGACGGTGATGGCCGACATCCCGGCGAAGTGGGTGGCGCAGATCGCCGAGGCGAAGAGCATGGCGCCCCCGACCCAGCACCAGGGGCCGATGGGACGCGAGAGGCGGTTCGCCGCCAGCGCCGAAAGGGCGGGACCGGCGAGGAGCGAGAGGATCAGCCCCTCCCGGTCCCAGACCAGCGTTCCCGCCACCTGAAGCGAGGCCATGCCGGTGAAATGCGTCGCGACGATCCCGAGACCGGCCACCGCGCCCCCCAGCTCCGGCGGAAGCAGGCCGCGGGTGCGGCGGATCAGCAGGATCCCGCCGCAGACCCCGGCCATGGAGATGACGAGGGACAGCACCGTCAGTTCGGGCGAATAGGCGTGCTGGGCGCCGGGATCGAAACCCAGCATGGCGACGAAATGCGCGGTCCAGATGGTGGCGCCGGCCGTCAGCCCCGCCTGGAGAAGGCGCCAGGGGGCGCCGGCGCCCGGTCCGCCGCCCGCGCGGCATATGAGATGGCAGGAGACGAGGGACCCGAGCAGCGCCGTGACGGCTGCGGCCATGACCAGGATCGGGTCATGGGTGGCGGTCAGGCATCTGAGGGCTTCCATCAACTTCCGGTCTCGCTCGACCCGTTTCTCCGGCGTCGGGGAGGACGAGTCGCATGAAACCGTTTAGCAATGGTTCCGATCCGGAACCGGAGAGGAGGGAAGGCGCGGCGCCCTCCCTCCGAAGCCGTTCGTCAGGCGTTGCCGACGGGCTGCTGGGCCTGCCGGCGCGCAAGCTCCTGCCGGTAGATCCCGACGAAATCCACCATGTCGAGCATCAGCGGCGGATAGCCGCCGTCGCGGGTCACGTCCGCGATGATCCGCCGCGCGAAGGGGAAAAGCTGACGCGGGCACTCGATCAGCAGGAGGGGGTGCAGATGCTCCTGCGGGACGTTCTTCACGGTGAAGATGCCGGCGTAGTCGAGCTCGGCGATGAACATGGTGTGCTCGCCGGCCTTGGAGGTGGCGGAGAGCTTGAGCTTGACCTCGTAGCGGTCCTCGCCGCGCGGCTGGGCGTCGAGGTTCACCGCGACCTTGATGTCCGGCTTCTCCTGCGTCTGGGTCTGGTTCTGCGCGGCCACGTTCTCGAAGCTGAGGTCGCGGACGTACTGGGAGACGATGGAGATCTGCGGCTGCGGCTGGGCGGCGGCGTTGTCGGCCATGACGATGGCTCCGTGGTCAGGTGCGGTTCCGGGCGGAAATCGGGCGAACGGGTAGCACCGCGGCGGCGCGCCCGCAACGCGCTCAGGGGCGGCGGGTCCAGCCGCTGCCGTCCTCGGGAGGCTCGCGGCCGTCATCCTCGGGATCGACGGGGGCGTAGTCGCCCTCGATCACGTCGCCGGGGGCGCGGGGCCCGGCGGGGCCTCGGGGGGCCGGCCCACCGGAGGTGAAGACCTGCACGCGGCCGGAGCGGACGCCTTCCGCGAAGCGGGCGGCGCCGGCCCGGATGATCGCGGCGCGGACCGGCGGCAGCAGGAGCGCGAAACCGACCGCATCGGTGAAGAAGCCGGGCGTGAGCAGCAGCACGCCCGCCACCAGGATCATGGCGCCGTGAGCGATGGGGCCGGAGGGGTCTCCGCCGCGGCTGATGCGGGACTGCAGCTCCGCCAGCGCGCCGCGGCCCTGGGAGCGCAGGAGCGCCGTCCCCGCCACCGCCGTCAGGATCACGATCGCGAGGGTGGGCCACAGGCCGATCCAGCCGCCGACCTCGATGAAGAGGCCGATCTCGATGATCGGGACGGCGAGCAGGGCGAGGAACAGCCACATGGGCGGCGATCTCCTATGGGTGGGGGGCGCTCCGGGAAAGCGTCGGGGCGCCGCATGCCCGTTGGACAGGGCGTCGGTCGATCCTTACATAGGCAGCAAGGCGCCGCGGCGCCAACCACGGGCGATCCGGAGGGGCCGGGGCGCCGTATCAGCAGGCCGACGTCGCCGCGGGCGGCGGGGCGCGGGGACGAGAACGCCGACCGAGATGGACGACATGACCCAGCTTATCATCCTCGCCGCGATCGCCATCTTCGTGCTGTGGCGGCTGAAGAACGTGCTGGGCACGCGCACGGGATTCGAGAAGCCGACCGTGCCCGCGCGGGCCGAGCCGAAGCCGGAGGCCGCGCGGAAGGCGCGGGATTTCTCCGTGATCGAGGGGGGCGCCGACCTGGACGCCGACATCGCGCGCGTCGCCGACGCGGATGGCGAGACGGGCGCCGCGCTGCGCCGGATGGCGGGGGCCGAGCCGGGGTTCCGCCCGTCCGAGTTCGTGCAGGGCGCGCGTCAGGCCTACGAGATGATCCTGATGGCCTTCGAGACCGGGGACGCGCGGAGCCTGAAGCCGCTGCTCTCGCCCGAGGTGTACGAGAGCTTCGTCGGCGCGATTCGGGAGCGGGAGCGCAACGGCCTGACGGTGGAGGCGCGGTTCGTCGGCGTGAAGGAGGCCAAGATCTTCTCGGCCATCTTCACCGAGGAATCGGGCGAGGCCGACATCGAGGTGCGCTTCGTGGGCGAGCTGGTGTCGGTTGTCCGCAACGCCGAGCACCAGGTGGTGGAGGGCGACCCGAACGAGATCCGCCGCCAGACGGATCTGTGGACCTTCACCCGCAAGATGGGGTCGAACGACCCGAACTGGGTGCTGACCGCCACCGGCGGGTGAGGCGGTGGCCGCGCGGAGACGCCGCGGCCGGCTGACGCCCGAGGACCGGACGCTGTGGGAGGCGGTGGTCCGCGACGCCGCGCCGCTGTCGGTGCGGCGGGAGCCGAAGGCGCAGGCCGCGCCGAAGCGGGTGGAGGCGCCGCCGCCGGCGCCCGAGCCTGATCCCACGCCCGAGGCGACCGAATTCCGCCGCAGCGTCGGCCGCGTCATCCGCCCCCAGGGGAGCGGCCGGCCTGCCGCGCCGCCCGCGCTTCGTCCCGCCATAGATACGCTCGATCCGGCCGCAGGGCTGGACCGGCGCACCGCCGACCGGCTGCGGCGCGGGCGCAGGCCGCCGGAGCGACGGCTGGACCTTCACGGAATGACCGCGGACCGGGCGCATGCGGCGCTCAACCGCTTCGTGCGGCAGGCGCGGGCGGACGGGCTGCGCTGCGTGCTGGTCGTGACCGGCAAGGGCGGCCGCAAGCCGGCCGAGGATGCGCCGTTCATGCCGGAGCGGACGGGGGTGCTGCGGCACTCGGTGCCGTTGTGGCTGGGGAACCCGCCGCTCTCCGGGATGATCGTCGGGGTCTATTCCGCCCACCGCACCCATGGGGGCGAGGGGGCGCTTTACATCTACCTTCGCAAGCGGCGGCCGTAGCCACGGCTCGCCCGGCCCGCAGACCGCGGCGGGCGGGCGCGTGGCCGCAGGCGTGACCTCCGCGCCGCGGCCTTCGCCCAACGGGAGGCGGGGGCGCGAGCCCCTGCCGACGGGCGGGAGCCCTTCCGCGGGCGGGCGCGGAGTGCTATCCGCGGAGGCATGCAGGCGCAGGATCAGGTGGGGGCGGAGACGGGCGCGGGGGCTGACGCCGCCGGCGCCGTCACGCCGATGATGGCCCAGTATCTGGAGATCAAGGGGCGCTACCCCGACGCGCTCCTGTTCTACCGCATGGGCGACTTCTACGAGCTGTTCTTCGAGGACGCCGTGCAGGCCGCCGCCGCGCTCGACATCGCGCTGACCAGGCGGGGGAAGCATCTCGGGCAGGACATCGCCATGTGCGGCGTCCCGGTGCATTCCCATGAGGGCTATCTCAGCGGGCTGATCCGCAAGGGCTTCCGCGTCGCCGTCTGCGAGCAGATGGAGGATCCGGCCGAGGCCAGGAAGCGCGGCGCCAAGTCGGTGGTGAAGCGGGACGTGGTGCGGCTGGTCACGCCGGGCACGCTGACCGAGGACGCGCTGCTGGATGCGCGCCGGCACAACTACCTCTGCGCCTGGGCCGAGATCCGGGCGGAGGGGGCGGTGGCGTGGCTCGACGTCTCCACCGGGGATTTCCATTCCTGCGCGATCCCGCGGACGGCGCTGGGGCCGATGCTTGCGCGGCTGGCGCCCTCGGAGGTGCTGGCGGCGGAGGGGGCCGATCAGGCGCTGGAGGCGGTGATCGCCGATGCCGGGGCGGCGATGACGCCGCTGGCGCGGGCGTCGTTCGACAGCGAAGGCGCGCCGGGTGCGGCTGGAGCGGCTGTTCGGAGTGAAGTCGCTCGACGGGTTCGGCGCGTTTTCCCGCGCGCAGGTGGCGGCGATGGGGGCGGCCATCGCCTATGTGGACCTGACCCAGCGCGGGCGGCTGCCGATGGTGAAGCCCCCGGTGGCCGAGGCCTCGGGCGGGGTCATGCGCATCGACGCGGCCACGCGGCGGAACCTGGAGCTGACGCGGGCCATGGCCGGGGGGCGGGACGGGTCGCTGCTCGGCGCCGTGGACCGGACGGTGACGGCGGCGGGCGCGCGGCTGCTGGAGACGCGGCTGGCCTCGCCCTCCACGGACCGGGGGGAGATCGGGGCGCGGCTCGACGCGGTGCAGGCGCTGGTGGAGGACGGGCGGCTGCGCGTGGACCTGCGCGATGCGCTGCGCCAGGCGCCGGAGATGGAGCGGGCGCTGAGCCGGCTGGCGCTGGGGCGCGGGGGGCCGCGGGATCTGGGGGCGATCCGGGACGGGCTGGCGCAGGCCGCGCGGATCGCCGGTCGGCTCGCGGGCCGAGGCGCTGCCGGAGCGGCTGGCGCAGGCGGGTGGGCGGCTGGTGGGTCAGGAGGCGTTGCAGGAGACGCTGGAGGCCTCGCTTGTCGCGGAGCCGCCGTTCCTGATCCGCGACGGCGGGGGCGATCGCGGGCGGGGCGGACCATGATCTGGACGAGGCGCGGGAGCTTCGGGACAAGGGCCGCGGGGTCGTCGCCGGCTTGCAGGGCAAGTACGCCGATCTGGCCGGCGTCCAGAGCCTGAAGGTCAAGCACAACAACGTGCTGGGCTATTTCATCGAGATCGGCGCCAACCACGCGGAGCGGATGCTGAAGCCGCCGCTGAGCGAGACCTTCATCCACCGGCAGACCATGGCCAACGCCGTCAGGTTCACCACGGTGGAGCTGTCGGATCTGGAGGCGCGCATCCTCAACGCCGGCGGTCGGGCGCTGGAGATCGAGAAGGCGCTCTTCGAAAGGCTGCGGGAGCAGGTGCTGGAGGCGGCGCCCGCCGTGGCCGGGGCGGCGCGGGCGCTGGCGGAGCTGGATCTGGCCTCGGCGCTGGCGGAGCTGGCGGTGGAGGGGGACTGGATCCGGCCGGAGCTGGAGGCAGGGCGGGCGTTCCGCGTCGAAGGCGGGCGGCATCCGGTGGTGGAGCAGGCGCTGCGCCGGCAGGGCGGGGGCGCGTTCGTGCCCAACGACTGCGACCTGTCGGAGACGCCCTGCTGGCTGCTGACCGGGCCGAACATGGCGGGCAAGTCCACCTTCCTGCGCCAGAACGCGCTGATCGCGGTGCTGGCGCAGATGGGGGCGTTCGTGCCGGCCTCGGCCGCGCGGATCGGGGTGGTGGACCAGCTGTTCTCCCGCGTCGGCGCGGCGGACGACCTGGCGCGCGGGCGGTCGACGTTCATGGTGGAGATGGTGGAGACCGCCGCCATCCTCAATCAGGCCGGGCCGGGCGCGCTGGTGATCCTCGACGAGATCGGGCGAGGGACGGCCACCTATGACGGCCTGAGCATCGCCTGGGCCACGCTGGAGCATCTGCATGACGCCAACCGCTGCCGGACCCTGTTCGCGACCCACTACCACGAGCTGACGGCGCTGTCGGAGCGGCTGGGCGGCCTGCGCAACGCCACCATGGCGGTGCGGGAGTGGGAGGGGGACGTGATCTTCCTCCATGAGGTGCGCGCGGGCGCCGCGGATCGGTCCTACGGCGTGCAGGTGGCGCGGCTGGCGGGGCTGCCGCCGGCGGTGGTGGAGCGCGCGCGGGAGGTTCTGGAGGCGCTGGAGGAGGGGGACCGGCAGGGCGGGGGCGCCGGCGCGAAGACGCTGATCGACGACCTGCCGCTGTTCTCGGCGGCGCGTCCGGCCCCGGCGGCGAAGCCCGCGGCGCGGGCGTCCTCGGCGGTGGAGGAGCGGCTTCGCGCGGTTTCGCCCGACGAGCTTGCGCCGCGGGAGGCGCTGGATCTTCTCTACGATCTGCGCGGTCTGCTGGACGTCGGCGATGCGACGGCCATCTCAGCCACGAAGACGCCTTCGGGTTGACATTCCGAGGCCTCGCGGTGTTGTGAGGGGCAGGATCGTGACACGAAAGCGATGGATGCAGCAGCGGAGGATGTTTCGTGAAGAAAGATGAACTGGTGGCCGCGCTGGCCGAAGCGAGCGGCGAGAGCAAGTCGAGCGTCTCCAACGTGCTTGGCGCGCTGGGCTCGGTGAGCGAGCAGGCGCTGAAGGACGGCAAGTCGGTCACCCTGCCGGGGATCGGGAAGCTGGAGGCCTCGGAGCGCGCGGCGCGCGAGGTTCGCAACCCGCAGACCGGCGAGAAGAAGATGGCCGAGGCGCATACCGCGCCGAAGTTCAAGTTCTCGACCACGTTCAAGAGCGCGGTCCGCGGCTGAGGCCCGGGCGGGCGGCCCCCGCATCGACGGGGGTCGCCGCCGCCGGTCAGGCCGGCGGCAGGGGCGGGCCCTCGGGCCGCGTCCAGATGAAGACCGACACGCAGGCGAGCGCGACCGCCTGCAGCGCGAGCGCCCAGAGGGGCAACCCCAGGATCAGCGAAATGGCGAAGGCGGCCGCGATCGACGCGGTGGCGAGCCATTTCACGCGCCGGCGGATGGCGCCGTTGGCCCGCCAGTCCTGAATCGGCGGGCCAAGGCGCGGGTGGGTCACCAGCCAGTCATGCGTCCGCGGCGAGGAACGCGCGAAGCCGAACGCCGCGAGCAGCAGGAAAGGCACCGTCGGCAGGCCGGGCAGGGCGATGCCGATGAGGCCCAGCAGAAGGGCGGTTGCGCCGAGGGTGAACCAGAGGACTCGCATGAGGGCCGAACATAGCCGGATCGGGCCGCAAGACGAGATGCACCCTGTCCGGCTTCGGCGACGGCCTGGGAACGCGAGAAGGCCCGGGGCCGCCCCCGGGAGCGGAGCGGTGACGGGCGGGCGGGACCGGGACGCAAGCTCGGCAAAAGGGGCGGCGACGTCAGGTCAACAGGTCGCGGAGAATTGCGTCCAGAAGGATGCGCCCCCTCGGCGTGGTGCGGAGACTGGCGTCGGTGCGCTGCACGAGGCCCTCCGCCTCCAGCGTCCTCAGGCGGCGCTCGGGCAGGGGCGCGCCGTTCAGGCGCGCGAAACGGGCGGGGTCCGAGCCTTCGGCGAGGCGCAGGGACATCATCAGGTATTCGATGGCCTGATCGGAGCCGGAGAGCGCCTCCCGCGTGGTGGTCGCGCCCTGGCGGCCGGAGGCGGCGAGCCAGGCGGCGGGGTCGCGCAGGGTCTCGGTGGCGAGGCGGTCGCCGTTCACGGTGAGGCGGCCGTGGGCGCCGGGGCCGACGCCGGCGTAGTCGCCGTAGCGCCAGTAGACGAGGTTGTGGCGGGACTCGGCGCCCGGGCGGGCGTGGTTGGAGATCTCGTAGGCGGGGAGGCCGGCGGCCTCGGTCACGGCCTGGGTCAGGGCGTACATGTCGGCGGCGCGGTCGTCCGGGGGCAGGCCCCGGAGGCGGCCGCGGGCGTGCAGGTCGCCGAAGCGGGTGCCGGGCTCGATGGTCAGCTGGTAGAGGCTGAGGTGGTCTATGGCCAGCGTCAGGGCCTCGGTGAGTTCGGCCTCCCACTGGGCGAGGGTCTGGTTCTGGCGGGCGTAGATCAGGTCGAAGCTGACCCGCGCGAAGGCGGCGCGGGCGATGTCGAAGGCGGCGCGGGCCTCCGCGGCGGTGTGCATCCGGCCCAGCGCGCGCAGGTCCGCGTCGTTCAGGGCCTGGGCGCCCATGGAGATGCGGTTGACGCCGGCCTGCGCGTAGCCGCGGAAGCGGTCGGCCTCGATGGAGGTGGGGTTGGCTTCCAGCGTGATCTCGGGGGCGGGGTCGAAGCCCCAGAGGCGGTCGGCTTCCTCGATGATGGCGGCGACGGTGGCGGGGGGCATCAGGCGAGGGCGTGCCGCCGCCGAAGAAGAGGGACCGGGCCCGGCGGGGGCCGGAGAGGGCGCGGGCGGCGCGCAGCTCGGACAGGAGGGCGTCGCGCCAGGCGTCCTGGTCCACGGTCCGGGAGACGTGGGAGTTGAAGTCGCAATAGGGGCACTTGGCGAGGCAGAAGGGCCAGTGGACGTAGAGGCCGAAGCCGCCGGCCTGCCAGTCCTCGGACGTCATCGGATCGCCTCGTGGCAGGCGGCCGCGAACCGGCGGACGTCAGCCGGCGGGACGAGCCGCGGAGGGATCTGCGCGGCCCGCGCGCCGTGGGCGGGGCGGGGGAGAACGATCAATTCACCTCGCCAGCACCGTCGCCTGCAGCTTGTCGAAGGCGTCGGCGCGGTGGGAGATGCGGTTCTTCTCGTCCGGGTTCATCTGCGCGAAGGTGCGGCCGTCGCCGGCGGCGGGCTGGAAGACGGGGTCGTAGCCGTGGCCCTCGGCGCCGCGGGGGGGCCAGGTCACCTCGCCCTCGGCCGTGCCGCGGACGGTTTCCACGTGGCCGTCCGGCCAGGCGACGCACAGGACGCAGACGAAGCGGGCGGTCCAGGGGGGGAAGCGTTCACCTCCAGCAGGGCCGCGTGGGTGCGGGACATGGCGCGGGCGAAGTCGCGGCCCTGAGGGGTCTCGGCCCAGTCGGCGGTGTGGACGCCGGGGGCGCCGTGGAGGGCGTCCACCTCGATGCCGGAATCGTCCGACAGGGCCGGGAGGTCGGCGGCCTTCGCGGCGGCGAGGGCCTTGAGGGCGGCGTTGCCCTCGAAGGTCTCCTCGGTTTCCTCGGGGACGGGGAGGGCGAGTTCGGCGGCCGAGACGGTCTCGATGCCGAAGTGGGTCAGGAGGGCGCGGATCTCCGCCACCTTGCCCTCGTTGTGGGAGGCCACGACGAGGCGGGGGGCATCGAGCGCGCGGGTCATTTCGTCAGCGCGTCCTTCTGGGCCTGCACGAGCTGCTGGATGCCGCGGCTCGGCGAGGTCGATCATGGCGTCCAGTTCCTGCCGGTCGAAGGCGGCGCCTTCGGCGGAGGCCTGAACCTCGATCAGCTTGCCGGCGCCGGTCATCACCACGTTGGAGTCGGTGCCGGCCTCGGAGTCCTCGGCGTAGTCGAGGTCCAGCACCGGGTGGCCGTTGTGGACGCCCACGGAGACGGCGGCGACATGCTCGGTGATCGGGTTCTCCTTGAGTTCGCCCGAATCCACCAGCTTCTGGGCGGCGAGGCGCAGCGCGATCCAGCCGCCGGTGATCGAGGCGCAGCGAGTGCCGCCGTCGGCCTGGATCACGTCGCAGTCGATGGTGATCTGACGCTCGCCCATCATCACGCGGTCCGTGCCGGCGCGCAGCGAGCGGCCGATCAGGCGCTGGATCTCCTGCGTGCGGCCCGACGGCTTGCCGGCGGTGACCTCGCGACGGTTGCGGGTGTGGGTGGCGCGGGGGAGCATGCCGTATTCCGCCGTCACCCAGCCGAGGCCGGTGTTGCGCATCCAGGAGGGGGGGCGCGATTCGATGGAGGCGGTGCAGAGGACATGGGTGTCGCCCATGCGGATAAGGCACGAACCCTCGGCGTGCTTGGTGATCCCGAGCTCGAAGGCGAGGGGGCGGAGCTGGTCTCGGGCGCGGCCGGAGGGGCGCATCGGCATGGTCCTCGCGTCTGGGGTCGGTCGGGGGCGGTGATTACCGCCCGAGCGGCCGGGGGGCAAGCGGGGGTAACCAAGCGGCGCCCGCTGGCGCGGGCCGGTTTTCATCTCGGGGTCGCGCTTTCGCGCGGCCCTCGGGCGCCGCGGCCGGGCAGGGGACGCGCGAGGGCCCTGGCCCTTGCGTCACGCGCGAAGGGGGCTCGATGCCCCCGCCGCGCGTCCCCCCGGCGGGGAGGGGGCGGCGCCGGCGGCGATTGACCGGCCGTCGGGCCGGTCCTAGGTGTTGAGGTCCGTCGAGGCCCATGAGGCTCCGGCGATGGGACCCGAGGGCAGACCCATGACCGTGCAGACCGCGACCCTGAGCAACCTGAACGACCGCAGCCGGGCCATCTTCCGGCAGCTCGTGGAGACGTATCTGGAGACGGGCGACCCGGTGGGGTCGCGCACGCTGTCGAAAGCGCTGGAGCAGCCGCTCTCGGCCGCGACGGTGCGCAACGTCATGCAGGATCTGGAGGAGATGGGGCTTCTGGGCTCGCCCCACGTCTCGGCGGGCCGGATTCCGACGCAGACGGGCCTGCGGATGTTCGTGGACGGGCTGCTGGAGATCGGCGACGTCTCGGGCGAGGAGCGCCAGCAGATCGAGCGGCAGATGGGCGAGGCGCCCGCCGACGTGGCGGGGATGGTCGCGCGGGCGGGGGCGCTGCTGTCCGGGCTGACGCATTCCGCGAGCCTGGTGCTCGCGCCCAAGGCCGAGGCGGCGATCAAGCATCTGGAGTTCGTGACCCTGTCGGACGGCGCGGCGCTGGTGGTGCTGGTGACCGAGGACGGCACGGTCGAGAACCGGGTGATCGCGCCGCCGCCGGGGGTCACGCCCTCGGCGATGCGGGAGGCGGCGAACTTTCTGAACGCGATGCTGCGGGGGAAGACGCTGTCGGAGGCGGCGGCTGCCGTCGCCCATCAGATCGACGCGCGGCGGCAGGAGCTGGACGCGCTCGCGGCCGGGCTCGTGCAGCAGGGCGTCGCCGTCTGGGCGGGGGACGAGGCGCGCGAGCCGGAGCGGCTGGTGGTGCGCGGGCAGTCCAATCTGCTGGAGACCGTGGAGGGGGAGGCGGAGCTTGAGCGGATGCGCCGGCTCTTCGACGACCTGGAGCGCAAGAAGGACCTGCTGGACCTGCTGGAGCTTGCCCAGGACGGCGAGGGAGTGCGGATCTTCATCGGGTCCGAAAACAAGCTCTTCTCGCTTTCGGGTTCCTCTCTCGTGATCGCTCCTTATATGGACGCGGAGCGCAGAATCATCGGCGCGCTGGGCGTCATCGGCCCCACGCGCCTCAATTACGGCCGCGTGGTGCCGATCGTGGACTACACCGCCCGCCTGATGGGCAGGATGGTGACCGACCGGCGCCGCTGAGGAGAAGGAAAGAGCATGGCGACCAACGGCAGGCGCGTGACCACCGAGGATACCTCGGACGATCTGGGCGAAGACCCGATGGAGGCCGCGATCCGCGATGGCGTGGACGACCGCGAGGATGACGCCGCGGCGGCCGAGGAGCTCGCGCTCCACGAGGTCGACGGCGAAGAGGCCGGCGTCGTGGAGGAGGAGGCGGAGGACGATCTCGAGACCTCGCTCACCCAGGCGATGGCCGAACGCGACGAGCTGCGCGAGCGGCTGATGCGCGCGCTGGCGGAGACGGAGAACGTCCGCAAGCGGGCGGAGCGCGACGTGAAGGACGCGCAGGCTTACGCGGGCACGAAGCTCGCGCGGGATATTCTCGGGGTCTACGACAATCTCGGGCGCGCGCTGGATGCCGCGGACGAGGGCGCGCGCAAGGCGGCCGGTCCGGTGATGGAGGGCATCGAGCTGACCCGGAACGAGCTGTCTGGGCGCGTTCAGGAAGCACCAGATCGAGCCGGTGGCGCCGGAGATCGGCGCGAAGTTCGACCCCAAGCTGCACCAGGCGATGTTCGAGGCGCCCGTCGAGGGCGCGGCGGCGGGCACCGTGATTCAGGTGATGGCGCAGGGCTTCACCATCGCGGGCCGCCTGCTGCGGCCGGCGATGGTCGGCGTGGCGGCGGCTGCGCCGGTCAGGCCGGGCGAAGGGTCGGGCACGGAGGCCTGAGCCTCTGGCAAGGCTGCCGCCGCTGATCTAGGCTCCGGGAGCCCGGCGCCTGGCCGGGTCCGCGCCGGAGGCCGCCATGATCACCGATGTCGAGGCGCTGCGCGCGACCTACGGCCAGCCGATGGAGCGCGCGGTCGCGAAGCAGCTTTCGCGCCTGGATGCCCACTGCGTGCGGTTCCTGGCGCTGTCGCCGATGGTGATGATCGCCACCTGCGACGGAGAGCGGGTGGACGTGTCGCCCAAGGGAGACGGGCCGGGGTTCGCGAAGCCCGAGGGGGATGGAGCGGTGCTGATCCCGGACTGGCCCGGGAACAACCGGGTGGACGGGTACGAGAACATCCTGAGAAACCCGCAGGCGGGGCTGATCTTCATGATCCCCGGGCTGAAGGAGACGCTGAGGATCAACGGCCGCGCCTCGATCCACGACGAGGAGGCGGTGCGCGCGAGGTTCGAGACGCGCGGGCGGCTGCCGATCACCGTGCTGCGGGTGGAGGCGGAGGAGGTGTTCCTGCACTGCGCCAAGGCGTTCCTCCGCTCCCGCCTGTGGGATCCCGCAAGCTGGCCCGAGAAGGACGCCCTGCCGAGCCCCGGTCAGATGTTCAAGGACCACATGCAGCTTCCGGGCATGATCGTCGAGGAGGCCGACGCCATGCACGCCCGCTACGAGCCGACGCTCTACTGAATGACCGGCCTGCGCGCCATGCCGGTGCTGGCCTGCGCCGACCCGGAGGGGGTGGGGGAGTTCCTGGTGCGCGGGCTGGGCTTCCGGCTCGCCGGATGGTGGCGGGACGAGCAGGGGCCGAACTTCGGCATCGCGGCGCTGGGCGACGTCACGCTCGGCCTCTCGCGTGCCGAAGGGGCCGGGCCGCCGCGGGGCTGGGCCGCCTACATCTACGTGACGGACGCGCGGGACTTCGCGCTGGTGGCGGCGGCGAACGGCGTGGAGCTGGTGCGCGGGCCGGAGGACACGCGCTATGCCAGCCGGGAGGTGGAAGTGAAGACGCCTGAAGGTCATCTCCTGTGCTTCGCGCAGGACCTCGCGCCCGGCGACCGGGGTCCGGGGCTGTGAACGGGCCGAAGGGGCAGCTCGCGCTTCAGACGCTGGCGATGCCGGCGGACACCAATGCCAACGGCGACATCTTCGGCGGCTGGCTGATGGGGCAGATGGACCTCGGCGCCTCGGTCCCGGCGCGGGAGCGGGCTCGGGGCCGGGTCGCGACCGTGCAGGTGGAGGCGATGACCTTCCACCGCGCCGTGCAGGTGGGGGACGTGGTGACGATCTACGCGGACCTCCAGCGCGAGGGGCGAAGCTCCATGCGCTACGGGGTCGAGGCCTGGATCACGCGCATGCCCTCGGGCGAGCGGGCGAAGGTCACCGAGGCCGTCTTCATCTACGTCGCCATCGACGAAGCCGGAAAGTCGCGGCCGCTGCCCTGAGCGGCCGCGGGCGGCGTCAGAGGGCGCCGGAGGTCTTCAGCGCGGCGATCCGATCCTCGGGCAGGTCCAGAACCTCGCGCAGGACCTCGTCGGTGTGCTCGCCCAGCAGGGGGGCGGCGCGGCGGTAGCTGAGTTCCGCCTCGGAGAACTTGATCGGGTTGGCGACGTTGGGGACCGTGCCTGCAAGCGGGTGGGGCACCTCGATCTTCATGTCGCGCGCAAGAACCTGCGGCTCCTCGAACGTCTTGTCGATGGTGTTGAGGCCGGAGCAGGGGACGCCGGCCTTCGGCAGCGCGTCCAGCCAGTGGGCGCGGGGCGCCGGCGCATCTGCGCCTCGATCAGGCCGGAGAGGAGTTCGCGGTTGGCGTTGCGGTCGGGGACGGTGACGAAACGGGGGTCGTCGGCCAGTTCGGGGACGCCGAGCTCCCGCGTCAGGATGCGGAACTGGCGGTCGTTGCCGCAGGCGACGATGACCTCGCCGTCGGCGCAGGGGAAGGGCTGGTAGGGCGCGAGGTTGGGGTGCCACGGCCCGGTGCGCTGGGGCACGTTCCCGCCGATGAAGTAGTTCATCGCCTGATTGGCAAGCCACCCCACATGGACGTCCAGCAGCGCCATGTCGATGTACTGGCCGCGGCCTGTTTTCTCGCGGTGCGCGAGGGCCGCGAGGGTGGCGATGGTGGAGTACATGCCCGTGGTCAGGTCCGTGATGGCGATGCCCACCCGCTGCGGGCCGGCGCCGGGGGTCCCGTCGGGGTTGCCGGTGATGGACATGATCCCGCCGAGGCCCTGGATCAGGTAGTCGTAGCCCGGCTCCTGCGCGCGGGGGCCGGTCTGGCCGAAGCCGGTGATGGAGACGTAGATCAGGCGGGGGTTGATCTTCTTCAGGTCCTCGTAGCCGAGGCCCATCTTCGTGAGGCCGCCGACCTTGAAGTTCTCCACCAGCACGTCGGATTTCGCGGCGAGGTCGCGGATCACCTGCCGACCCTCCTCGGACCGCAGGTTGACGGTGACGGAGCGCTTGTTCCGATTGGCTGAGAGGTAGTAGGCGGCCTCCCGCGTGTCGTTTCCGTCCTTGTCCTTCAGGAACGGCGGGCCCCAGGAGCGGGTGTCGTCGCCGCCGTCGGGGTTCTCCACCTTGATCACGTCGGCGCCGAAATCGGCGAGCATCTGCGTGCACCAGGGGCCCGCGAGCACGCGGGTGAGGTCCAGGACGCGCAGGCCGTCGAGGGGCGAGGACATGAGGGGTTCTCCGGGGCTGATGTTCCGATGCGCGAAACTGCCCCGGCGGCGCCGGAGACGCAAGGATGGGCGGCGGGCCCGTCGCGACCGTTGGAGCGACTAATCCTCGCGAGCCTGGGTTACCAGGTGGGCGCCGGGTGCTTCAGGCCACGGCCCGAAACAGAGCCAGCTCCCGCGAGAAGTGATAGGCCACCAGGATTTAGGCCCCTGACGAGAGGGACAGAACCCGCCTGTCAGCGCAGATATGCGTCCGGGGGAGGGTTGGAAAGGGGGGCGGCGCTGAAACTCTCGGATGCCCTTCCCCGTAGCTCCCCGGGGGCGTCTGGAGCTGAAGATGCCGGGTGAAGAATTTGAAGACGGTGCGCTGCGGCGCCTGGACGAAGCCATGGGCGACGCGCCCGGGACGCTGAGGGCGCGTCTCGATGCGGCGTCTGCGCGCCGCGCCCAGGTTATTGGGGCGGCGGAGGGCCGGCGACGAGCCGCCGCGGGCGCGGTGCGGCCGCGCCAGGTCCCGCGCCCGGAGGTTCGGGAGACGCGGCCTTTGCGTCCGGCGTCCCGGAGACGGTTCAGTCCGGTTCATGTGGTATCGGCCACGGCCGTTCTCTGCGCGTTGGCGTTCGGCCTCTGGCGCGTGAATTTCGATGGTGCGACGGCAAGGTGGGCCGAGCCGCCGGCGAGCCCGGCGGCTGCGCCGGTCGCGCTTGCCTCCCCGTCGGGCCCGCGCACCTTTTCACCGTCGCAGGAAGCTCCGCGAGACGTGGATGTGCAGGCTTCGCTGCCAAGGACGGCGCGGTCGGAGCCGGCGCGCCTGGACCTGCCCGAACGGTCGTCTTCTTTCGTGGCGCCTGAGCCCTCGCCGCGGCTCCCGGCTCGGGAGACGGATCGCGCGGCGCAAAGCCTTGCGCAGGCGGAGGTCGATGCCGCGGTTCCGATGCCGCGTCCGACCGTCTCGCCCGAGATCGCGTCGGCCGCCGATGCAGCCGATTCGCCTCTGCGCGTCTTCATCCACTACCGCCAAGGCCTGCAGCGCTCCGCAGAGTTCCTGCAGGCGAAGCTGGAGGCTGCAGGGTTCGCGCCCGTCAACCTGGTCGAGATCGACTTCGCTGTGGAGCGCCGCCACGTGCGGTTCTATCATTCCGGCGACCTTGGGGGCGCGGAGGAGGTCGCTGCGCTGGTTTCCACCGACCGCGTCCGGGATTTCACGGCCTACGAGCCCTCTCCCTCTCCCGGGCTGGTCGAGATCTGGTTGGAGGACCAGTGAATCCGTCCTGGCCCCTTGACCCGCCCGCCGCGCTTCGCTACCTGAGCGCCCGACGCCGTTGGGGAATAGTTTAACGGTAGAACAGCGGACTCTGACTCCGTCGGTCCTGGTTCGAATCCAGGTTCCCCAGCCACATCATCCACAAGCCGTTGATTTGAAAAGACGTTCTCTCAGAGAACGTCTTCGCTCGTCCTCCTGTGGCGCCCGGCTGTGGCACAGGGTGTGACACATGGCGACAATTGCGACGGCCCCGCGGGGCTCCGGGCTCTACCTTCGCGGACGCGTCTGGTGGGTCCGGATCCGGACCCCGATCGGCATCGGCGAAAAAATTTCCATCCGGCGTTTCTGGCGCTTTTCGACCGGTACCAATTCCCGCGTCGAGGCCCTTCGGGCGGCGGCGCATGTCCGCGCCGCGCTCGACCGGGGCTTCACGCTGGTGAAGCTCGGAATCGGAACGGCGATGGTCGACGCGGGACAGGTGGAGGCGATGCTCACGCAGCTGGCGCGCAATGCGCTGGCCGCGGCCGAAGCCGCGCGCGCCTTCTCCGGCGTCCGAGACGACGCGCGCGTCGCCGAAGCCTGCCGCCGGCACGAGGAGGAGCTCGGGCGCTGGCGCGAAGCTCTGCGTCGCAACGAGTTCTCCGCGATCGCCGCTCAGGTGGGATTGGCGGCTCGAGAAGTCGGAGCGCCAGGCTCCATGATGGCTGCGCCGCAGGTGCTTCGCGAAGCCGCGCGCACTCTTGCGGCGGTCGCCGAGGAGAACGTGGCGCGCGAGCATGGTATCTACGCCGGCGACCGCGCGAGCCTCGTGGCGCGGCTGGACGGCGCCGCCCAGAGCGCTGGTCCTAACCGTTTCTGCGTGGGCCAAGCGCCCCTTCACGAAGCATGGTCGATCAGGGAGCCGGCGCAGAAATCCGAACCGAGGCCGGAGCAGAGCGCGGCTGAAGTGGCGGTGGCGGCCCCGTCCGAGCCGCACCGCGCCCAGGAAATTGCGTCAGCCCAAGCGCCGGCGCTCAAGGAGCAGCAGCGCGAGATCCTCGTTGAGAGCGTCGCGGGCGGTTGCAGGCTCGTCGACGCGGCTGTTGCGGCCGATGAGCCCTGCGTCGCGAACAAGACGAGCATCGCGGTTGCTCCGTCGCGTGCGCCGGCTGCGCCGAAAGCGAAACGGTCTGCCTGCTGCGGTCGTCTCTCGCGTCTCCAAGAAGGCCTCGTTGAAGCCCGAAACGCCCGCCCGGACTTCGCGTCAGGCGCAAGCCCACGAAGACGGAGCGCATGGAGGAGTTCCGGACGCCGGAATACCAGGAGCTCAAGCTGCTCGAGGGCGAAGCGCTGTGGGATCTCCCCGCTGACAAGGCGTTCGATCTCGAGCGAGCCGTGCGCAGCAACTTCGGGACGAATGTCTCGTGGCTCGAGGAGTCCAGACGAGGCTTCGACGCCACGGCGAAGCTGGTCACAACCTGGCTTCTCGAGCACATGGGACGGATGCCCACGATGCGCGAGGTGAAGCGGGGCGATCTCGAGCGGTTCACGGAGGACCTTGGCCGGGTTCCCGCCAAATGGAACAGCGGGCCGGCATGGTCGGGCACCATGCACGACGTCATCGCGCGGGCCGACGAGCACGACGAGGAAGCTTTGCTGCGCCTGGACCGGGAAGCGGAAGAGAACGGGTGGAATGAGGACCAACTGGAGAAGGCCGTCCAGAGAAGCGGAGGTCAAGCGTCTTTCTCCGAACACCCAGTACAAGCACCAGAGCTACTTCAAGGGCGTGTTCGAGATGATCGTGAGCCGCTCCGAGATCGGGAGAAATCCGATGGCCAACGTCATCTGGTCCAAGAAGCACCTCAAGAAGCTGAACGAGGAGCGCGGAGACACGCGCACGGCTCTCGGGCCCGATGGTCGAGCGCGTCTGTTCGCCACCCGCACCTTCCTTTCGGGAGCGACCACCCCGGGCGACGCGCTCTTCTGGGCCCCCGTCATCACGAGGTATCAGGGCCTTCGTGCGGAAGAGGTGCTGCAACTCGGCCCGAACGACGTCCGGCTGCACGAGGGCGTCTGGGTTCTCGACATCCATCCCGGCTCAGGAAACTCGCTGAAATCAGGCGCGGCGAAGCGGATGATCCCGATCCACGACGAACTGCTCCGCCTCGGCATCGTGGCGCTGGCCGAACGCCGCAGAGGCGAAGGCGCGGTACGCCTGCTGGAGGTGAAGCGGGGATCCCTCGGGACGTACTCGTCCTGGTTCTCGAAGTTGTACCACAACTACAGGGTGGCGGAGGGCATCTACGAGCGCGGCCAGGACCACCATTCCCTGCGCAAGGACTTCTATCAGGATCTTCGTTCAGGCGGCGTCGACTATGCAATCCGGGTTCGAATGATGGGGCACGAGCTCAACGATGTTTCCGAGGGCAGCTACGGCCCCAAGGTCGAGAACATGGCGCACCTGAAGAGCGCGATAGATCGCATCCCCGTCGACACGCTGCACCTCCGCCCCGTGTTCGGTTGACCATGGTCGGCGGCTCAACGACTTGCGCCGCGTCACGCCCGACGGGAGCGGCTTGCCGATACGGCGGCGCAGCCCATCTGGGGCTGGATGATCCTCGCTCTGCGGCTGTTCTTCGCGCTGCTGCTGTCGGCGGCGGCCTCTCCGTCGGCGCAGGCCGACCCCGCCGCCCCTGCGGAGGCGACCGCGGACCTTGAGGCGCGCTGCACCTCCGACGGCCGCCACTGCATCAGCCTGCCTACCTACATCGACGACGTCTGCACGGCCATCCACGCCGCCGCCAGGGACGCGGGCCTCGACAGCGGCTTCCTCGCGCGGCTCCTGTGGAAGGAGAGCCTGTTCGACGCCTCCGCCGTCAGCCCCGCCGGCGCGCTCGGCATCGCGCCAGTTCATGCCCGGCACCGCCGCGCTGCGGGGCCTCGGGGACCCCTTCAACCCGGCGGAGGCGATCTTCGCCTCGGCGAGCTACCTCGCGGAGCTGATCCGGCGCTTCGGCAACCCTGGCCTCGCCGCCGCAGCCTACAACGGCGGCGAGAACCGCATGGAGCGCTACCTCGCGCGAGGAAAACGCGATCTTCCCCGCCGAGACCCTCGACCTACGTCTCGGCGATCACCGGGCGCCCGGCGCGCGTCTGGCGGGACGCTCCGCCCGAGACGGTGGACTATCGCCTCGACGGCGAGACGCCCTTCTTCGAGGCCTGCCGCATGCAGGCGAAGCGGGCCGCGCCATCAGGGAGTTCCGCGATCCGATTCCCCCCTGGGGCGTGGTCGTCGCCTCGGCCCGCCAGTGGGGACTGGCGGAGCGGCTGGCCGGGAAGGTCCGGCTGCGCCACCGCGACATGCTGGCCGCGACGGAGCTTCGCGTGATCCGGGCGCCCGTGCCGGGCATCGCGAACTCGATGCGCTACACGGTGCAGGTCCCGGCGGAGAGCCGAGACGCCGCCCTCTCGTTCTGCCTGCGCCTGCGCAAGACGGGCGCGATCTGCCGCATCCACCGGAACTGACCCCCCCTCGGCACGCGACGAACCTGTCTACCTCCGCGCCTGGCGCCGCTGAAGCCCGCGCAACAGGCGCACGACCGGCCCGACCGGAGAACGCCCCGAGGCGGGAGCACGTCCACGGACGGAACGAGGGCGGACGGCAGCGGCGCAGAGAAGCGTCGGGACGCGGCGGTCGCCGGAGCCGGCGTCTGCGGAATCCACCAGCTTCACCGGCTCACGCAACTCGGGGTGACGCTGGACGCCGAATTCCGGGATTACGAGGTTGCAAGGGGACAACGCTGCCGACGAAGCCTTCGGTAGCGTTGTGCGCTCGAAGTCGGCTCTGCGGAAATGCCGTTGAAAAAGTCGGAGTTGAAGTAGCCGTTTCGGCCCTGATTCACTCTTTCCCGAACAACGGGAGAGGGCGGGCCATGATGGGGCCGCGGCAGGTGGCGCAAGGCGCGCTGTTCTACGAGTTCTCGATCGAAGACCACGTCCCGACCGATCACCTGCTGAGAGGCCGTTTCGAAAGGGGTTGAGCGGTTGCGCCTCGTGCGTGATTCCAGCGGGTCGCCGAAACCTGACGGGAGCTGCCGATGTGGACGCCGACCACCCGGGCGCAGCATGATCGCGCGTCGCTGCGCTACCAGACTGATCTGACGGATGCGGAGTGGGCGGTGATCGAGCCGCATCTGCCTGCGTCCCGAGGGACCGGCCGACCTCGGCTATGGCCGATGCGCGAGATCGTCAACGCCATCTTCTACGTGATGCGGGCGGGCTGCCCCTGGCGGCTTTCGCCCAGCGACCTCCCCCCATGGAGCACGATCTATCGCTGGTTCGCGGCGCTCCGCGACAGCGGCGCGCCTGATTGCGATCAACCACGCGCTGGTCATGGCGGACCGGGAGCGGACCGGGCGTGAGGCCAGCCCGAGCGGGGCGATCATCGACAGCCAAAGCGTCAAGACGGTCGAAGCGGCGGGCCGCGAGGGTACGACGCGGGCAAGAAGATCAAGGGCCGCAAGCGCCATGCCCTGGTCGACACCGACGGCCGCGGCCTCATGCTGGAGACGCATTCGGCAGGCATCCAGGACCGCGACGGCGGCGCGGCCTTGCTGCGAGCCTCGCGCCGCTCTTTCCCGTTCGTCGAGAAGGTCTTCGCCGACAGCGGCTACGCGGGCGACACTGTCGCCGAGGCTACCCTCATCGCCGTCGAGATCGTCCGCAAAATCCGGGCCAGATCGGCTTCGCCGTCCACCCCCGCCGCTGGGTCGTCGAGCGCTTCTTCGCGTGGATCAATCGGAACCGCCGACTGGCGAAGGACTTCGAAGCATCCGTCGCCTCCGCCAACGCCTTCCTCTACACGGCCTCCATCATGCTGCTCGTTCGACGGCTCGCGCGGTCAGCTTGAGTTTCGAAACCGACTCTGAGGCGGATCGACCGGTTCGTCGACCTCTCGGACATCCGGCGGTTTCTCGCGCCGTTCTACAGCTCCACCGGGCGGCCGTCGATCGACCCGGAGCTGATGATCCGGATGCTGATCGTCGGCTACTGCTTCGGCATCCGCTCGGAGCGCCGGCTCTGCGACGAGGTCCATCTGAACCTGGCCTACCGCTGGTTCTGCCGGCTGGATCTGACCGACCCCGTGCCGGACCACTCGACCTTCTCGAAGAACCGCCATGGCCGGTTCCGCGACAGCGACCTGTTCCGGCATCTGTTCGAGCAGGTGCTGGCGCGCTGCATCGCGCGAGGGCCTGGTCGGCGGCGACAGCTTCGGCGTCGACGCCTCGCTGATCTCGGCCGACGCCTGCCGCTTCGAGAAGATCGAGCCGGAGGAATGGGCGCCGGAGAGGATCACGCGGGCGACGCAGGAATATCTCGACACGCTCGACGACGCGGCTTTCGGCGCGGCGACGCCGGTGAAGCCGAAGGCGCTGTCGCCCGTCGGATCCCGGCCGCCCGGTTCACCGCGGCGAACGGGGACCGGCCGTTCTACGCGTACTGCACCAACTACCTGGTGGATCTCGAGAACGCGGTGATCGTCGACGTCGAGGCCACCGCGCCGATCCGCCAGGCGGAGGTCGGCGCGGCGCTGGACATGATCGCGCGCACCCGGGATCGCTTCGGCCTCTACCCCGAGAAGCTGGTCGCGGACACCGCCTATGGGTCCGCCGAGGCGCTCGGCTGGCTGGTCGAGAGCGAGGGGATCGAGCCGCACATCCCGGTCATCGACAAGTCCGCAGCGCAAGGACGGGACCTTCTCCCGCGAGGACTTCGCCTATGATCGCGAGACCGACAGCTACGCCTGTCCCGGCGGCAAGAGGCTGCTCCCCGGCCGCCGCGCCTTCCAGACGATCCGGCCGGCTGCGAAGGACGACGGCTCGATCCGCTATCGCGCCTCCAAGGCCGACTGCGACGCCTGCCCGCTCAAGCCGCGGTGCTGCCCGAAGCAGCCGCCGCGGAAAGTGACGAGGTCGATCCACGAGGGCGCCCGCGACCTGGCGCGGGAGATCACCTCGAGCGACGCCTACGTCGCCTCGGCCTACGCGAGAAAGAAGGTCGAGATGCTGTTCGCCCATCTCAAGCGCATCCTCGGCCTGACCCGCCTCCGCCTCAGAGGCCCGAACGGCGCGAGGGACGAGTTCCTGATGGCCGCCACCGTCCAGAACCTCCGCAAGCTCGCGATGATCCTGCCAAGCCCGGCGTTCGGGCCGGGTGCGCGTTTGGACGCTGACATGGGACGACTTGAGGCCGAAGCCTGAGCCCAGGCATGCCCTTGCGCCGATATCCTCCAGTGCGAAGCGTGCACGACCTCGCCGCGAAGATCGCGACGGCATCCGGAACAAGCAAGCGCGCGCTGAAAAAGATGCTGGGCTGGCTGACCTCGGCGGAGAACTCCCCGCCCACGCTCGACGCCCTTCTTACGATCATGCGCGAGCCAGTTTCGACCTCGCCGGCGCCGCCGGAGTGGTGGGGGCTGCGCTCTACAGGTCCGGGGATCCCCGGCTCCCGGCCGGGCGCGCGCTGTCCGCCGCCACCGAGGCCTTTCTTTCAGGAAGGGACCCGCCGGCGACTGGATTTCGGTCCGGCGACCTGATGCTCCTGCTTGAATCCATCGGCCGCCGCCGCGACGGGGAGCTTCGAGCCTGAGGCGTTCAGAGCGGGCGTCTGCTCGATCCAGGATGCCGAAGACGCGACGGCGGCGAGCGGTCTCCGCAAGCAGACCTCAGGCGAGGCCTCTGGAGTGCCGCGACGCTGCTCCAATGCGTCGCGTTCCACGTCGATCGACCGGGCGGCCACGGGCTTGAGCCCCCTGATGCGCCTGCATCGAAGTCGACCGCCGGTAGCGACGCTGGGACGATTGAGCAACCTGAGGTCTGGAAATTCGCTCTGGCGTGATCACGCATCCTGGCATTCCCACTTGATGTAGGCCTTGGCGTCCGAGGCCCATTTTTCGTCGATCTCGACGAGGACGGCGGTGACGAGGCGCTCGAGGGCGTCTCGTTGGGGAAGACCCTGACCTTTCGGGTGCGGCGCTTGAGTTCCTGCTGGATGGCGCGCTCGATGGGGTTGGCGGTGCGCATGCGCCGCCGGTGGGGCTCGGGCAGCGAGAACACGGCGAGGCCCTCGGGGACGTTCTGCTCCAGCCATGCCGCGAGCCTGGGGGCGCTGTCGCGGTAGGTCGCGACGAGCTCGGCCAGGGCGGTTCGGCCTTTGCCAGGGAGGCGGCGTTCCAGACGGCGCGCAGCTCGGCGCCGATGCCTTGCGGATGGCGGGGCTCGGAGCATGATGGATGGCGTTGCGGGCGAGATGGAACTGGCACCGCTGCCATATCGCGCCGGCGAAGACGGCCTTGCGGGCGGCGCGAGCCCGGCATGATCGTCGGTGACGAGATTCGACGCCGCGCAGGCCGCGTGCCACGAGGCTGTCGAGAAAGGCGCGCCAGTGGACCTCGGCCTCAGACAGGGCGACGGAGACGCCGAGCACCCGGCGGCGCTCGTCCGCGCCGATGCCGATCGCCGAGAGGATGGCGGCGTCGCGTACGACGCCGCCGTGGCGCATCTTCTCGTATCGGGCATCGAGGAAGAGATAGGATCTCGCCGAGCGGGCGGGTGCGCCAGGCCTCGAGCTCGTCGTCCAGCAGCTTCGCCGCGCGGCTGACCTGCGTGGAGGACAGGCTCTCGATGCCGAACTCGCGCATCACCGCCTCGACCTCGCGGGTCGACACGCCCTTGATGTACATCTCCGCCACCGCCAGCATCACGGCGCGCACCGAGCGGCGGCCGCGCTCCAGCGATTGCGGGTAGAACGGCGCGCCATCATGGCCGGCGGTCTTGGGAACGTCGACGGTGACCGTGCCTGCCGGCGTGTCGATGCGCTTGGGCTTGTAGCCGTTGGCATAGCCCTGCCGCTCGGCAGTGCGCTCGTAGGGACCGGCGCACAGGAAACGCTCCCGCTCGATCTGCATGGCGAGCTCGAACGCACGGCCAAAGACCGTGGCGATATCGCCGGGGCCATGCTCGATCAGATGTTCCAAGAGGGCCTCGACCGCCGTATCTTTCCGTCCGTCCATTCGCGCTTCTCCATGGCTGGTTTCGCAACTCCATGGAATATCAGGATGGGCCGCCCCTGCCGGGGCATGCCCCGGCAGGGGCGCGCAGCGCCAGCGCAAGCTGAATTTCCAGACGTCAGGTTACGGTACCCTCGTGCTGCCGTTCGCTGTGGGGATCGCGCTCGAGATGAGCACCGCAGCGAGGAACGTCGGCACCGACCTTGACGCCCGCCGAGCCAGGCGCCGTGATGAGATCAGGGAGAGGCGCAGGAGGTGGCCGGTGCTGATGACGGATGTCGACTGAGCGAGAGAGACTGCTGATCTGGCCTGTCCCCTTCACGAGCGCTGAGATGGAGCAGCGCCTCCTGCTCCGCCCGCAGCTCGTGTGGTATGAGGAGCCGTATTGGCGGCTGTGCTGCTACGCCAGCAATCACGAGTTGATCCGCTTGATCAGCGAGGGCTGGGAGTTGTTCGAGGATGACTGAGCCCGATGACTGACGTGGACGAACTCGACCTCATGTTGCGTCGGGCTCGGCTGCCGTCGGAGCCCGAGCTGATACGGATCCTGGCGGTCTCTGACGCCATCGCGTGGATGGCCCCCGAGGAGCGCGCTGAGTGGCTGCTACAGCCATGCGACGACCTCGGCGGGAAGATGCCTGCGGAGACGCTCAGGCACGACCTGGAGCGCGTTCTCGCCGCTGTTGTAATCGAGCGCGCCGTCAGGGTGCTGGGCGACGGGGGCGGGGCCCAGGACTGGCTCCGCCGCCCGTCGGCACCGCTTGGCGGTCGGCGGCCTGGGGACATGCTCTCGAGTGCGGAGGGGCGTCGGGAGGTGCTGGATCATCTGGCGCGCGGTGAGGGTGGGTTCGCCTCATGACAGCAGCCTGTTAGCCTGGCTGAGCATCTCGATCATCAGCTGCCGTGGTGCGGCTATAAATTATCCTGTGCAACGAAGAATTTATCCGAACAACTGGCGCGGGTCGTAGGATGTGGTGTCGGAAATCACCACCCTTGGGGTCTTCGTATATATATCTGAGTTCGACATGAGAAGTGCCTATCCCGTCCAAGATAGAGGTAACATCTTTTTCATCGTTTACTATCTTCGGGATGTTCGCGTCGCGTGGCTGAATTCCGCTGGACATGAACAACTCTACGCTCCTGGTGTGTCCATTTGTAATTTCGGAGTTTTCATATGTCGCCTGTATCTGTTGCCGACTGCCGTTCGAGAGCTTCCTGTAAAGCTTTCCAAGATGGTGAGTTGAGGGAGCGTTGCCGGTTTCCATCGTCAAAAACGCCTTTAGATATATCTCACAGGAGAAATAGACGTTGACGACACAGGCGACATAATCGTGTAGCGAGATTTCTTTCTCGAGTTCTTTGAGGATGCAAGCCTCTCCCATCGTGCCAAATGAGTGGGCTGTTTGAACAGCTCTGATGACGTAGTCTCTGCGATGCAGTTTCATTGAAATACCCCACGATCCTGGATCCGCCTTATTCTGCGCGAGAGGATGGGCAAGCACCACCCCGTCCAAGGATCGCGGGCGTTTTGAGCGCCGTGTAATCGTCTCTATGTCCCTGGAAACAGGGAGAGAGACATGAGGAAGACACTCAAACGGATCATCGTCGCCCACTTCGAGGTTAACTCATACCCAATGCTTGGGCGGGTCTACGCGGGCGTGGGTGCCGTCCTCGCCACCGCATCCGTCTATCTTGATGGGTGGGGTCTCATGAACATCCTGGCGTTCGTCCTCAGCGGTTTCTCGTTCATCAGCCTGGGCCTGCTTCGGAGGATGAAGCGGTGACCACCCCGATTGAGCAACCTGTGGTCTGGAAATTCTGCTCTGGCGTGATCACGCATCCTGGCATTCCCACTTGATGTAGGCCTTTGCGTCCGAGGCCCATTTTTCGTCGATCTCGACGAGCACGGCGGTGACCAGCCGCTCGAGGGAATCCTCGTTGGGAAAGACCCTGACCTTGATGGTGCGGCGCTTGAGTTCCTGCTGGACGGCGCGCTCCATCGGATTGGAGGTCCGCATGCGTCGGCGGTGATGGTCGGGCAGCGTGAAGACGGCGAGGCCCTCGGGCACGCTCTCCTCAAGCCATGCGGCGAGTTTCGAGGCGGTGTCGCGGTAGGTCGCGACGAGTTCGGCCAAGGCGGTTTCGGCCTTTGCCAGGGAGGCAGCGTTCCAAACGGCGCGCAGCTCGGCGCCGATGCGCTTGCGGATCGCGAGGCTCGGCGCGTGATGGATGGCGTTCTGGGCGAGGTGGAATTGACAGCGCTGCCATTTCGCGCCGCCCAAGACGGCCCTGCGGGCGGCGCGCAGGCCGGCGTGGTCGTCGGAGACCACATATTCGACCCCGCGCAGGCCGCGGGCCTGGAGGCTCTCCAGAAAGGCCCGCCAATGGACCTCCGCCTCGGACAGGGCGACCGAGACCCCGAGAACCCGGCGGCGCTCGTCCGGGCCGATGCCGATCGCCGAGAGCACGGCGGCGTCGCGTACGACCCCGCCGTGGCGCATCTTCTCGTAGCGCGCATCGAGGATCAGATACCGGATCTCGCCGAGAGGCCGGTTGCGCCAGGCTTCCAGCTCGTCGTCCAGAAGCTTCGCCGCGCGGCTGACCTGCGAGGAGGACAGGCTCTCGATGCCGAACTCGCGCATCACCGCCTCGACCTCGCGGGTCGACACGCCCTTGATGTACATCTCCGCCACCGCCAGCATCACGGCGCGCACCGAGCGGCGGCCGCGCTCCAGCGATTGCGGGTAGAACGGCGCGCCATCATGGCCGGCGGTCTTGGGAACGTCGACCGTGACCGTGCCTGCCGGCGTGTCGATGCGCTTGGGCTTGTAGCCGTTGGCATAGCCCTGGCGCTCGGCAGTGCGCTCGTAGGGACCGGCGCACAGGAAACGCTCCCGCTCGATCTGCATGGCGAGCTCGAACGCACGGCCGAAGACCGTGGCGATATCGCCGGGGCCATGCTCGATCAGATGTTCCAAGAGGGCCTCGACCGCCGTATCTTTCCGTCCGTCCATTCGCGCTTCTCCATGGCTGGTTTCGCAACTCCATGGAATATCAGGATGGACCGCCCCTGCCGGGGCAGGCCCCGGCAGGGGCGCGCAGCGCCAGCGCAAGCTGAATTTCCAGACGTCAGGTTACGGTACCACCACCCCCACCCCCGAGAAGATCAAAGCCTTCCTCGACGACCTGGCGCGGATCAGTTGGAAGCACGGCATCGAGATCGACTGGGACAGGGATGAGGGAGCCATGCTCGCACCGCTCGGCGAGGATACCCGTGGCTACTTCGTCAGTGAGACGACCTGGGTTAAGGGCGCGGTAAGGCTGGGCGCATGCCTCAACGCCATCCACGCGACCCAGTCGAGCCTCGATATCCATAAGCTCAGCAACCACGACCGCCTCCGGATCATGGGAGGTGAAGCCGCCCGCGCTCGCCATGAAGCCGCGGCGGAGCGGACATTGAACGACCCGGAGTGCCAGAAGGTCCTCGATGAGATGTTCGGTAGGGAGAAGAAGGGAGGGCAGGGGTGATGCAGATCCAGGTCGACCCGGCGGAGCTCGAGATCATCTCCGAGCGTGAGGACGTCGCGACCGTTGAGTATCGCGGCGCTCGCTTCGAGATCCAGTCCTGGGTGCCGATCACCCTCACCAAGCGAGCAGGCGCCATCGTAGAGCAGAAGGTGTTGAGGCAGGGCATCACGCCCGCTGATGCCGCCGAGATGCTCGAGGCGAAGGCCAAAGCGTCGTCGCACGCGATGCTCGATTTTCTTTCGAAGACAGGGGAGGGCAGGACTGATGCGCCGTTTGCTCGCCTCCTGGCACCGCTCGATCCGCAGCCCACTCTTCTGGGACGGGTTCCGCGACGGCTTCACGGCGTGGATATGGTTCTGGAACCCGGACATGATGCCGTCAAAGCGGCGGGGACGAGGAGGCCGACTTCTGATGACCATACAACTCGACGACGTCATCGCTGATCTGCCGCCCGAAAGTCGCGATCGGGTTCTCGCTGCGGCGGAGGAGTTGCACAACGCACTGAAAGGCGCGGGAAGGCCGATGACAGAAACTGAACTCGACACGCTGCGCCGCCTCGACGAGATGCGCACGGAGGAATGGGGCGGGCGGTCGGCGCTGTTTCATTGGCTCATCATGCCCAACCGCAGCCTCGGCGGCCAGCGACCCTGCGATCGGCTTGCTGAGGAAAGGGAGGCGATCGTGGCCTCATTTGCGGCGGACATGGCGGAGCCCTTCAATGGCTGACCGTCTCTTCCACCCCGGAGATCCGTGCCCGATCTGTGATGACGGCGTCATGGAGATCGAGCGCCACCTCTCGTCGTGCACATGTCATCCGTTGGGTGATCCCTGCCAGTCGTGCAAGGACATCATCAGCGAACTCCTGTTCGAGGGGGTGGATCCCGAGGCCGCCGTCACCGGTCCGCGCCCCTGGATCATCTGCGGCGAGTGCGACTGGATGGAATATGACGGCGGGATCAGCAACCATGCGCGGATCGCTGCACATGCCAGAGCGAAAGAGAGGGCAGTACTCGACGACCTCGACCGCACCATGCACGCGACGCGCCCGATGCCCGCCGAGCTCATTGAGCGGGTCAGAGTTCTCACGGCCGGCATCGAGGTCGACTTCGGACGAGCCGATCGAAGGCGATGTGGTCATGGGTAACGGGGCAGAACATGATCCCGATCGGCATCCAAGCCGCGATAGTAGCCGCGGCAGTCGCCCTGTCTGCGGGCGGACTGATCTACGTCCGGCGGCTGGTGCGGACCAGCGGTCGCGATCGTCCACATGATCCGGAGCGGGTCGATCGGTTCGTGCAGGCTTTCCGCGCGTCCCGCGGCACCGTCCCTCGTGATGTCAATCTGGGCATCGACGATGACTGTGAAACGGAAACCGACCGCATTCAGCGCTTCCTCGACGCGCTCGGCCGCCTCTCCGCGGATCACGGCGTATGGATCGACAACTCGGCCCGCGGGACGCTGCTGGATGTCCGTGCCGATCGTGCGGTCGGCTATCACGCTTGGCCCTGGCCCGGCGGCGGTCGCCCGGGCATCTACGAGATCGACTGCTACACCGCCGGGCGCGCGGTGGAGGGTGATGGTGTGATTGTCGGCGAAGACCACTCGCCCGCCGCACGCGAGGAGCGGGCCAGGGCGTGGCGCGAGGAGAACGCCGAGGCCCTCAATAGCTCGCGCGATGATGTCCTCCGCATGCTAGACGAGGGACGCGCCAGCAGGCTCGGTAGGGCGATAGACGATGCGACCTTCCAGCGACTTCGGGAGCGGGCCCGCGATCAGGATCAGTCGTGGAAGGCTGAGGCCGTCGCCGCGCTCAACAGGGCTTGCGAGGAGCACGGCATAGAGCTGCGTGCTGGCCTTCAGGGCGTCGTGATCGTGCCGGCTCGTCCAACTCGCGGGAGATACCAGGCGGTGCCGGCGGAGTTTCCAGTCGGGGGCGCATTGCTCGTCGAGCCGGAGGAGGCACTGCGCTCACTCCTCGAGCAGCGGCAGGCAGGGGAGTTCGTCTCGGTAGAGGATGGCGAGGCTGAGACGCGCCACATGATTGAGCGGAAGCGGGCGGAGCGCCAGACGGGAGACAGTGATGAAGATCAGCGTTGATCCCGCCGCCGTGGAGTTGCGCCTCGACGACACCTACGGCGTCCGCTGGCGCGGCCGGCGCTGGCCCGTCGTGATCGGCGGTGCGCTACAGAGCGGCGAGCCCTGGACGCGCGAGTATGCCGCCCGCCAGATCGAACGCCAACTCCAGGGGATGTCGGCGCACGAGCGGCTGGAGGTGATGCGATGAACATCATGAAGATCACGATCGATCCCGCTGACGTATCGATCATCGAGCACGACGGCTTCTACATCTCCCGGGTGAGATATCGAGGGGCGAGGTTTGAGCTGCGACCGAAACTGGTCGCGATGATCGGGACGTGGACTGAGCATGATTCACCGAAGCACATCGCTGCCATCGAACGCGCTGACATAAGAGCTGCTGCAATGGCTCTACAGCAGCAAATCCCTAGTATGAGCGCGCATGAGTTGATGGCGCTGCATGCGGTGGCGGAAGTGCAGGACGATGTCGATCAAGATTGATCCGGGTGAGGTAGAGCCGGTCTTGTCCGACGATCGCCGGCGCGTTGTAGCGACGCGCTATCGCGACTGCGACTTTCCGACGGGTTTTGAAAACGGCGGCCCTGCGCTTGGCTATGCCGTCGCATGGGACAGTTCCGACTGTGAGTCACGGTCCGTCATACTCGCGTGGCTCGCGATGGAGCTGCGAGACCGGGTCGCCGCCATGTCCGCCCACCAGCGCTTGGCCTTCTTCGCCGAGACACAGGCTGGGGCCGATGGGGATTGAGATCGACCCCGCCCGCTTCCGCTTCGAAGCCGACGGCGCGCACGCACGCCGGATATATTACGGCGATCTTCTCGTCATGACTCAGCGGTTCAACGAACCGGAAGGCCCGCACGAAAGACAGAGAGCGATCGTCGGCGCGACGAGCCTGCTTCGGTATCGCTGGGAGCACGCGTCCGAGCACGAGCGCCTCGCGATGCTGGCGGCGATTGAGGATGACGTAGATGCCGAACGAGACCGCAGAGAAGTCCACCGGGCGGGCGAACTATCCGATGAGCTGGTGCAAGACCTGATGCGCAGCCTCCGCAGGCACGGAACAAACACGCAATAATATTTCAATAAAAACGCTCGAAAAACGGGCGGGGGCCCCAGCCACCCCCGCCACCTATTGTGGGTATGCGGGCGGTGCGAGTGATCGCGGTACCGTAACCTGACGTCTGGAAATTCAGCTTGCGCTGGCGCTGCGCGCCCCTGCCGGGGCCTGCCCCGGCAGGGGCGGTCCATCCTGATATTCCATGGAGTTG
>CAWFLE010000002.1:0-220000 GCA_963816545.1 uncultured Alphaproteobacteria bacterium
CTATGACAGCGCCGACTTCGTCTTCGATCCGCTTCACCACCTCGCGCTGCTCGAGATGAAGGTCGGCGCGCTCGACCAGGCATTCGTCGGGCGATCCTTCCACTGGAAGGCTCGCTTCTCCTCCTCATCCTTGCAAGGCTGGGCGCTGCCCGACGCGTTCCCGACGCTGCGCCGCCTGCTGGAGGCGCGGCTGAGCGGCAAGAACCGCTGCGCGGCGGGCAAGCGCGAGTACGTGCAGGTGCTGCGGCTGCTGGAGACCTTCCCGATGGCGGTCGTCCATGGCGCGGTGACCGACGCGCTGAAGCTCGGCGCGATCAGCTATGATGCGGTCAGGCGCCTCGCCCTGTGCCGGGTCGAGCGGCGTCCCCCGAAGCTGAGCCTCGACGTCTACCCCTACCTGCCGGAGGCGACCGTCGAGACCACGTCCGCCGCCAGCTGCATGAGCCTCCTGGCGGGCGCCGGCATGACCGCCACGCCCGAGACGCCCGAGATCCTGCTGCGCCATCATCTGAAGAAGCTGAAGCTTCCGACCGTGTCGCACCGCAGGTGCGCCTGCGGCGCAACGCGAGTACGAGAAGCTGGCCCGGCAGTGCGCCGCCGGAAACGATGAGGCCCCCGGCATGCCGGGGGCCTCATCGCTCATGAGCGCAGTGGCCGGTTCTTTCGGCGCCCCAGTGGCCGACTCTCTCGGCGCCGTTGACAGGATGAAGAGATCCGAGAGGACGTCGATGACGTCCGTCGACTTCAACTTCCGGTCGATGCGGATCGCCAGGCCCTCCCGGGTGAACTCGTCGATGACGTTCAACATGCGGAACTTCCTGCCGTCGTGGGTGCGGTCCTCGACGAAGTCATAGGACCAGACATGGTTGGGCCGCTCGGGGCGGAGCCGGACGCAGGAGCCGTCGTTCAGCCATAAACGACCCTTCTTCGGCTGCCTCATCGGCACTTTCAGCCCCTCCAGCCGCCAGATCCGCTCGACCCGCTTGACGTTCACCTCCCAGCCGGACGCCCGCAGCATCGCCGTGATCCGGCGGTAGCCATACCGGCCGTACTTGGTCGCCAGCGCGATGATATCCGCGGTGAGCGCCGCATCGTCGGCGCGCCCCTTCGGCGACTTGCGCTGCGTCGAACGGTGCTGCCCCAGCACGCGGCACGCCATCCGCTCGGACACGTCGAACTTCGTCACAACGTGGTCGATGCAGCGGCGACGGCGGGCGGGGCTCAGTAGTTTCCCGAGGCCGCCTCCCGCAGGATCAGCTTCTCCAGCGTCAGATCCGACACCGCCTTCCGAAGCCGCTCGTTCTCCTTCTCCAGCTCCTTCAGCCGCTTCACCTGGTTCGACTTCAGCCCACCGAACTCTTTGCGCCATCGGTAGTAGGTGAAAGGCGTCACGGCGATCGTGCGAATAGCCTCCGCAACCGGCCGTCCCTGCGACAGCAGCACGTCGACCTGCCTCAGCTTCGCGACGATCTCCTCCGGCTTGTGCTTCTTCTGCGGCATTCCTGGCATCCTCCAAAGGCTCGCAGAGCCTACTTCAGGGAGGACCACGTTTCAGGGGGCAGGCCAGCGCATGACATTTCACTCCCTGGTTGCCGCGGTTCAAGGGAAACGGCTCAGGCGCCGCTGCGTTCCAATCTGCAACCCTCACCGCCCCCGGACCAGCAGCGGCGCGTAGAGCGCCAGGGCGGTCACAAGCGCCGCCGACCAGACGACAGCCGCGATTGCGCTCGCCTCCGGTCGCCAGTCGGAGGCGACAACGGGGAGGCCTCCTCTCAGCGCAGCGGCCAAGGAGATGAGCGCGAGCACGACGGTTTCCCCGGAACCGCCCCGCTGCGAGAGGCTGTTCTGCGCCTGCACGAGCCGCATCATGATGGCGAGCGTAAGCGTGCCGGCTCCGCCGACGAGAATGATGTGGAGCGCATCGGTTGGGCTCGCCCAATCCAAGCCCGCAGCGCCCAGGATCACCAGGCCCAGCGCAAGCCAGCCGAACCCCAGATGCAGTCCCCACAGGAGCGGGTGCGCCAGCACTGCCCGGTCCCGCCACCGCCAGAGCCGGAGCGCCTGAAGGCCGCCCAGCGCGGCCGCAAGCGCCGCTGCGGCAAGCGCGAGGCCGGCGGCGGTCGTCGCGATCAGCAGGCCGCCGAGAACGATGCTCCAGCGCTCCAGCCCGGTAAGCCGCAAGCCGGGCCCGCGCCGCGTCGCGGCCCGCGTATGGCCGGGCACGAGCCTGCCGCCGACGATGATGAGCAGCAGCACGATCACCATGGCGGCCGTCGCGCCTGCTCGGTGGGCGTCGCCCTGCATCGCCGCCAGATGCATCCAGACGTTCGCGAGCGTGAGCGCAAGAAGCGCCGCGGCGATCCCCAGCGTCATCATCTTGGCGCCGGCCCACAGCCGGGGCCGGCGCAGGACGAGCAGCATCGGCAGGAAGGGGAAATCCACCGCCGCGGACAGCGCGGGCGGCGCATCGGTCAGGAGGAGCGCGCGAGCCGCGACCCACAGCGCCGCCAGCGCCAGGATTCGGGGGCCGCGGTCGCCGAGCGTCGCGAACCCCGCGATCACCGCTGCGAGGTATCCGAAGATCATCTCGTGCGCATGCCACTGCGCGGCCGGAAAATGGGAGCTTCCCTCAAGGACGCCCCAGTACCGAAGCGCCCAGATCGGCGTCCAAAGGGCCCCCATCAGCAGCGCCAGCGGGAAGAAGACACGGCCGCCTCGCAGGTCCCGCCATCGGCTCATGCCGGGAACGCACCGATCCTCCGGATGCGTCGGTCCCGCCCGAGGAGCAGCGCCCCCGTCCGCGGTCGCGCCGCCACGAGGCGCTCGATCTCCGGCTCCTCCATCAGGACGAAGGCCGTGGACAGGGCATCTGCCGTCGTCGCATCCGGGGCGAGAACCGATACGCTCCGATACTCGGCGCGCGGAGCGCCGTCGCGCGGGTCGATCAGATGATGGAATCGCCCCGCCGGATCGAACGCGAAGCCCGTAGGCGCGGAGGTGGCCAGCGCGTTCGCCTCCAGGTCCAGCCGCGCCGCCAGAGCGCCCCCGGCGTCAGGGTCGGCGATGCCCGCCCGCCACGGAAGCCCGTCCGCACGCGACCCCAGCGCGCGGGTCTCGCCGAGGTCGATCAGCACGTGCTCCAGCCCCTCGGACCGGAGAAGGTCCGCGATCCGGTCGGTGACGTAGCCCTGCGCTATCCCGTTGAGCGTCGCTTCCATCCCCGCCCGGTCGAAGCCGACGCGGCCCGGCTCAACCCGGAGCGCGCGCCAGTCCGCCAGCGCCGCCGCCTCGGCCATGGCTTGCGCGGAAGGTCCGGCGGGGTCCGCCCCCGGCGCCGCGAAGTGACGCGCATAGAGCCGCCAGAGCGGCTGCACGGTTACGTCGAAAGCCCCCTCCGTCTCCGCCGAGAAGCGCCGGCAATCGCCGAGAAGCCGGATGAAGTCGAGCGGCGGCGCCTCTACCGCGCCGGTGGCGTTCAGGACGCTGAGGACGGAGTCGGGCCGATACAGGCTGAATGCCCGCTCCAGCCGCCCGATCTCAGCCACGCAGCGGTCGATCAGCCTGCGGGCTTCGACCTCGTCCGGATGGTGGAGCCGCAGGCTGGCGCGGGCGCCCAGCGCGACGCCGTTCCAGACGTGCAGCGGCGCATCGGCTCTGCCGAATCCCCCGAGCATGGCCCCGCCCGCGGCCGCCGCCGCGATGCCGATGAACCGTCTGCGACTGGGTCCGGTCATGCCTCGCCTCCTCGTTCAGTGCCGATCATGGGTGCCGTGCGGCATCGGCGCCGGCTCGGCCGTGGCGCCGAGAACGTAGTCCTCGGGCACCTCGTCGAAGGGCACGATCCTGCCGCCATGGGCATTCGCGAAGTCCTCCGCGGCCTCCGGCGTTCCGAAGGGCACGGGCTCTTCGGCTCCCATGCCGCCGCGCCGGTCACTCCCGACCACGAACAGCGCCTCCCGCGCTTCGATCCACGTGCCGGGGCCAGGCTGCGCCCAGCTCTCCGCCTGCGCCATGTCGCTGACGTAGATCGCCGCGATGTCGCGCGGCTCCTCCGGCAGTAGGTGGAAAGCGACGGCGTCGCGGACCGAGGAGAACCAGATCGGGTCATCCCGACTCTCCAGCCAGATCTGCGCCTTCGGCCCGTCATGGTCGATGACGACCATGCGATCGTAGTGCCCCAGCGCCTCCCGCGTCAGCTCCTGCGGGACGGGACGCGCCGCCTCCTCCTGCGCATCGTCGCAGCCGCCGAGCAATAGCCCGAGAGCGACCGCGGGGGCCAGCGCCGCGTCAAGGATCTTCATGCCTCTCTCCTCGAGAACACGGCGCTCGCCAGCGCCAGCGGCAGGACGATCCATGCCCCCAGCGCCGCCAGCAGCACGCCCGGCGTGAGCGCGCTGTCCTCGGCGAGGCCCGCCATGCCGGAGAACAGGCCGGCGTCGCTCCCGCCCGCCAGGTTCAAGAGCCGGTACACGTCCGCGGGGTTGAGCAGCAGCAGCGCGTTGAGCACCCCCGCCGAGATCGTCCGCCCTTCATCCGCAACCAGCGCGCCCAGCAGCGCCATGTCGTAGATCAGCACGAAAAGCAGCCAGATGCCCAGCGCCGCGCCGGCCGCCACCCCCCTCTCCCGCGCCAAGGCGCTGACAAGATAGCCGATGGCGAGGAACGCCGCCCCCAGAAGCACCGAAGTTCCCAGCAGCGCCGCGAACGGACCGATGCCGGCGGACAGCGCCTCGCCGCTCCCCAGCGTCAGCGCAAGCCCGGCCGCGCCGTAGCCCACCACCGTCGCGCCCGCCAGAATGGCGACATGGCCGAAGAACTTGCCGAGCACGATGGCGCCCCGGCCGACCGGGTAGCTGAGAAGCAGCGGCAGGGTTCCGCGCTCGGCCTCGCCCACGATCGCGTCGTGAGCGAGGAGCAGCGCGATGAGCGGGATCAGGAAGATGGTGAGGCTGGAGAGGCTGACGACCATCACCTCCAGCGGCCCGGCGCCGACCGTCCCCGTGGGCGCGCTCCCCAGGAACGACAGCGCCAGCGCCAGCGCCGCGAGCAGCAGCGTCGTCGCGAGGATCCAGCGGTTGCGCACCCCCTCCCGGATCTCCTTGCCGGCGATGGCGAACAGGCCCCTCATGCGACGCCCTCCCCTCTAAGGAAATGCGCGTAGAGCTCGTCGAGGGTCGGAGGCAGGATCTGGAGGTCGCGGACCGCGGGCCCCAGCCCGACCACCGCACGCAGCACGTCCATCTTCCGGTCCGCCCGGCAGGTCAGCGCTACGCCTGTCCCGGCAGGGGCGATCTCCGCCGCCTCCGCCAGCGTCGCCGCGTGCCCGGCCGTCCAGTCCGGCCCCGTCTCAAGCTTCATCCGGACCGGAAGATCCGCGATCCGCCGCAGGTCCTCGATGGCGCCGTCCGCGATCATCCGGCCTCGGTTCATGATGATCACCCGGTCCGCGCGCTCTTCCAGTTCAGTGAGCGCGTGGGACGAGAGGACGACGGTGGCACCGTCCTCCTTCAGACGAAGCAGCAACTCGTAGAAGCTGGCGCGAAGCGCCGGGTCGAGCCCCGTGGTCGGCTCGTCCAGCAGCAGCAGCTTGGGCGAGCCCAGCAGCGCCTGGGCCAGCCCCAGCCGCTGCCGCATCCCCTTGGAGTAGGTCCCCACCCGCCGCCTGGCCGCCTCGGTCAGCCCGACCTGCGCCAGAAGCTCCTCCACGCCCGCCCGGGGCAGGCCCTTCAGGCTCGCGTAGAATGTCAGAAGCTCGCGCGCGCTGAGGCTGGGATTGAAGGCCACGTTCTCCGGCAGATAGCCGGTCCGGCTGCGGGCCTGCGCGTCGCGCAGCCCCGGATCGGCCCCAAGCACCGCCAGCCGCCCTGACGTAGGCCGGATCAGACCCAGCATCAGCTTCATCAGCGTGGTCTTGCCGGCCCCGTTGTGGCCGACCAGCGCCACCACCTCTCCCTCGCGGAGGGCGAAGGAGACGTCCTCCAGCGCCGCCTGCCGCCGGTAGCGCTTGCCCACGCCCTCCAGCCTGGCCGTCTCCTCCCGCTCAGGCGCCAGGTCCCGCATCCCGGCCCTCATGCCTTGCGCGGGCGGTCGCCGCCGGCCCGGTCCGCCTGCGCCTCCCGCGGGCCGAGCAGCGGCGGCTTCCCGCCCTTGCGCATGGAGGGCGAGCTCAACGCCTCGAACTTCTCCCGCTTGATGCGCTTCTGGATCATCGCGGGGCAGCGGTGATCGTCCCAGTAGAGGTCCTGGCAGTGCATGCACCAGATGCACTCGTTCGGATTGATCCGGCCGTCGGGATGGATCGCCTGGGTGGGGCATTCCTTGGCGCAGCGCTGGCAGGGAGAGCCGCATTCGGGGTGCCGCTTCAGCCAGCCGAAGAACATCGCGATCCGGGCCGGAAGCGCCAGCGCGCCGCCCAGAGGGCAGAGATACCGGCAGTAGAAGCGCTCGATGAACAGGCCGATCACCAGCAGGATGACCGCGTAGAGCACGAACGGCCAGTCCCGCATGAACTTCAGGGTGATCGCGGTCTTGAACGGCTCCACCTCCGCGGCGATCTCGGCCTGCGCCACGGAATAGAGCGACAGGCCCGCAAGGCCGAGAAAGATGATGTATTTCAGCGGCCAGAGCCGCTCGTTCAGTCCCCACGGCACCTTTATCTGCGGCACCTTCAGCGCCTGCGCCGCGTTGTTGGTCAGCTCCTGCAACGCGCCGAACGGGCACAGCCATCCGCAGAACGGACCCCGGCCCCAGAAGACCAGCGCCACCGCGACCGAGCACCAGAAGATGAAGATCAGCGGAGCCGCGAGGAAGTAGGCCCAGTTGAACTCGGTGATCAGCGAGTTGGCGAAGGTGAGGACGTTGACGACCGAAAGCTGCGCATTGGCGATCCACCCGATCCAGACCAGCGTGAACAGCAGGAACGCCCGCCGGAACCAGACATAGAGACGGTACCGCTTCACCAGCGCGTCCTGGAAGAAGAACACCCCCGTCAGAAGCCCGACCGCCGCGGAGGCGATGGCGATCTTGCCGGTGTTCTGCCGCCACATTCGGAGCCACAGCGGATCGGTCAGGTCGCTCGACAGCGCCTCCGCCTCCCCCTCGAGCGCAGGCGAGGGCTCCGGCGGGGCGGGGGGGGCGGTCAGATACCGCTCCGGCGTCCGATAGCCGAGGTCGAAGGTCAGGAAAGCCTTTTCCAGCGGTCCCGTCGCCCGCTGCACCAGAAGCTGGAGGGTCCAGGACTCCGTCGGATCGAACTCCGCGCCTTCCGGCAGCACGAAGAGGCTGACCTCGGCGAAGTCCGGCGCGCCTTCGGCGGCGATGTCCCCCAGCCGCGTGTGGTCCCTGTCCCGGAAGCGAATCGTGTTCAGGTTCTGAAACAGCTCGATCCGGTCGAAGATGCCGCCGCGCACGTAACCCGAGCCCTTGAACGAATAGCGTCCCTCTCCGGCGACGACGATGGCTTGCTGGCCCGGTTCAAGCTGGGACATCAGGCGTTCATATCCAGCCTCCCCCAGCAGGCTCCGCCCTACGGCGGGAACGGTGGCGAGGCCGGCGTAGAGGTCGATGAATGTCTCCTCCGGCGGCCCCGGTTCGGGCCGAGCGGCCGCCTTTGCATCGCCGGAGCGGGCGAAGGCTTCGTTGACGTCGCGCACGCTCAGGGACAGGCGACGGACGGAGCCGTCGCCGACCAGCTCCTCCCAGGACCGGACCTCGTCCTGCGCCATGTCCAGCTCGCGCTGGACGACGACAGGCGCGGCGACTTCTGCGGCGCCTTCCAGACGCCCGCTTCGCACTACCGCGATGGCGGAGCGGATGACGCTGTCGCCCATCACCAGCACCGTCACGGTGGCCCCGCTGATGATGTCCACCTGCGGGATCGGCTGTCGCCCGGCGGCCACCGCCTCCGCGTCCATGCCGATCAGCAATTCAATAGCGCCCACCACCCGCGTTTCGGGGATGCCGATCAGGACGATGGGTTCGCTATGTTTCAGTAGTCGCAGCCCCGTCACCCGGCCCTGCATGTCCATGCCGACCGCGATGTGGATCGGCTTGCCGGAATAGCCCGTCGAACTCCGTGAAATCGGAGGCGAGGAAGACGATCCCGGTCTGTCTCTCCCCCTCAAAGGCGGGCGCGACCGGAGGAGAGCCGTTCAGCGGGCCCAGCCTCTCCGCTCCGGGCACGAGCTCGCCCGCTACCAGAGAGTCCACGTAGTCGGCAAGCCGCTCCGCCGCGTGACCCTGGAGCGGGACCGACAACGCCATCAACGCTAACAGGGCGGCGAGCAGCACGCCCCAGGCTGCTCCGTCACCACGCGGCCCTGCGGCCCCCCTTCGCGTCATGCCCGGCGACAGCGTCATACCCTCTCCCCTTCTGGGCGACGCCGGCCCGGGCGTCGCCCGCTTCTGTCCCGAATATCAGGCGGTCTGCACCTGCTCGAATAGCAGAGCCATGCGCTGCCCCGCCTTGCCCGGCAGCCTGACCGCCGTCGCCTCTTCAAAATTCCCAGCCGAGTTCGCCGACCTGGATCAGTCCGACCATGCCGAGCGGAAAGTGGGGCATGCACTTGTAGCCGTAGATCCCCTCTTTCTCGAACGTGTGCGAGATGTCCTGGTTGAGCTTGCCCTTCCACGCCTCGGCGCCCTCGGGCAGCACGCCGAGGATGGACTCGCTGTTGTGCGACTTGTCGGTCGCTACGAAGGTGACCGTGTCGCCCGGCGCGATCTTCAGAAACGCCGACTCGAACACCATCATCTCGCCGTCCGAGCCCCGGTTGAGCATCTTCACCTCGTGCTGGGAGCCCTGCGCGAAGGCCCGCCGCCCTGCGAGCGCAGCCGCCCCTAACGTGAGGCCCGCCGCAGCGACGAAGCCGCAACGCGACATCTCGGGCGAGGCCACGGCGGCAGACTGCGCATGACGGCCACACGCTGAAAGCATCGGCATCATGCTGTCTTCCGGTTGTTCGCCAACGGGAACTTGTCCCGCAGGGGCAACAGACCCCGGGAACGGCAGTTCCGCGACGCCCATCTCAGGCTTCCATCTCACGGAGCCGCGCAAGCCACACCACCCCCCGTTGCGCAAGGTGCTGGGCGAGCGCGACGACGCTCTCATCCCGGCTCCGTTCCGCCGCCTCAAAGCAGCGGTCCAGAGCCTCCTCCACCAGCCCGACCGCACGGTCCAGCTCGTTCCGCGACTGCGCGCCCGCAGGTTCGGCTGCATCTCCCGAAACAGGGTCCGCACCTTCTGCGTCAGGTTCGATCAAATCCGCCTCCGCGCGCTGTTCCGCAGCGATCTTGCGGAGCGCGGCGGCCACGGCCTCGTCCTCAAGGCGGTCAGCCGCCTCCGCAAGCGCGCCGGAAAGGCGCAGGAGGCGCAGCTTGGCGCGTTGCGGGAATTCCTCCGGCCGACCGTCCCTCCGGCGTCCTTCCCTCCCGGAGTGAAAGGCGCGGCGCCGCTCCTTCCTGAGCCGGGCCACATGCGTCAGGGCATCCACCGCCAAACGCTCCGCCTCCCGGCGCACGTCCGTCGCGGTCGCCTGCGAGCTGACGTAGCTCCAGAAGGAGAACAGACGCTCCTCGTTCCGCACGGCAACGGAGAGCGCTGCGTAGGGCGTGACGAGACGCGACGAGCCGAGGTCCTCCGCATCGAACAGGTCGGCCCACCCGATCCCCACCAGCCCCGCCCGAACCTGTTCCGCGTCCGCTCCGGCGCCGGAGCGCCCCGCGATCTCGCGCGCGCGGGCCCGCTCCTCGACCTCCAGGGCGGCGAGAACATCGGCGACAGCCTCATTGCCGCCGCTCCGCATCAGTGCCGCGAGTTCACCGTAGCGGCCCGCCGCCTGCAACTCCACGGCGCGCGCGACCGCCAGAAGCTCGTCCAGCATTCGGATCTCTCGGGTCGGTGGCGCCTTCAGCAGGCTCATCCATGGGCCTCCTCAAGCGGCTGCGCCGCAGACGCTTCCCCAACTTTCGCAATCTCGGGATCTTCTCCGCAGGCACCGGCCGATCCTCCACCTTCGCTGCGCGGCATGATCGACCGGCCGCTTCGTCACACCCGCTTCAGCCCGTTCGCACGAGCCCGAGCGGGCGTTCCTTAACTTAATACACCACGTGAATACATCTTTCAAACCCTCGGCCGCTCGGAGAGCAGGCTGAGCAACGAGAAGGTAGGCGAAACTGGTGGAGACGACCGCACCGGGAGCCCCTTTCCGTCACACCGGCGTCCACCAGTTCGGCGCGGCAGGGGCTGCGAGTGCGACCTAAACGATCCTTAATTGTGGAGCGTTCTATGTCCGAGTCCCTCGCCCCGAACACCATCGCCATCGTCAAGGCCACGGTCTCCGCTCTGGAGGAGCACGGTCTCGAGGTGGTCCGGACGATGTACGAGAGGATGTTCCGGAACCCCAAGATCCGCGCGATGTTCAGCCAGGCGCACCAGGGCGAGGCGTCGTCGCAGCCCAAGGCGCTCGCGTCCGCGATCCTCGCCTACGCGCAGAACATCGAGAACTTGGATGCGCTGGCGCCTGCGGTGGAACGGATCGCGCAGAAGCATGTAGGCCTGCAGGTCCTGCCCGAGCACTACCCGCACGTGGCGGAGGCGCTGCTTGGCGCGATCAAGGAGGTGCTCGGAGACGCGGCGACGGATGAGGTGCTCGCGGCCTGGGGCGAGGCCTACTGGTTCCTCGCCGACATCCTCATCGCGCGCGAGCATGTCGTCTACGACGCTCTCGCCACCGCGCCCGGCGGCTGGTCCGGCTGGAGGCGCTTCAGGGTCGAGGACGTGCGTGAGGAGAGCGACATCATCCGGTCCTTCCTGCTCCGTCCCTCGGACGGGGGCGCCGTGCTGAGGCACAAGCCGGGCCAGCACCTCACCTTCCGGCTCGACGTCCCGGGTCAGGAGCCCATGCGCCGGAACTACAGCATCTCTTCCGCCCCGAACGGAGAGACCTGTCGGATCTCCGTGAAGCGGGAGCCGCAGGGCGTAGCCTCCGGATGGCTTCATGAGGAGGTTCGGCCGAGGACGGAGCTGCTCGTCGCGCCGCCCGCCGGAGAGTTCTTCCTTCCCGACGCGCCCGCGCGGCCGGTGGTTCTTCTCTCGGGGGGCGTCGGCCTCACGCCGATGATGTCCATGCTGGAGACCATCGCCGAGAACCATCCGGAGCTGCCGACGCAGTTCGTGCACGGCGCTCTGAACGGCGCCACCCATGCCATGCGCGACCACGTCAGGTCGCTCGAAGAGCGGGCGGCGGGCGTGAGGGCGACGATCTTCTAGGAGGCGCCCAGGCAGGAGGACGTGGCGAACCGCGACTACAACCGGTCGGGTCTCATCGACGGGGAGTGGCTGCGCTCGAATACGCCGGTGACGGAGGCGGACTATTTCCTCTGGGGCCCGCGCCCGTTCCTGCGGTCTCTCGTCGCTGGGCTGGCGCAGTCCGGCGTTCCGGCCGACAGGATTCACTACGAATTCTTCGGGCCCACGGACGAGCTTCTGGCGGCGTGATCGCGCCGCGGTCGCGACGGCTCATCGCCCGCGTGGTCAGGCGCAAGGCACAGTCGCTGTGTAGGATCGCCCGAGGGGTCATGAGCCTTGCGGCCACCATCCCTCGGGCGGTCACCTTCCGCCGAGGGGCGGGTCTTGGAAAACCTCACGCGGCGCAACTCGCTGCCGGAGGTGTCAGTTCGGAGGTAGCATCGGGAAATGAGACTGGCATGGCCAAGCCACCGGCTTCCGGCGGTGCTCCGCGAGGCTCTTCGAGCGTTCCTGTCCGTCTCGACCCTGCGCGCTTGCGGATGTGACACATCGGCCCGTAGAGTTTCCAAGAGGGCGTGCCGAGGAGGCGGCCCCTCGGCAGGACGCCCGGCGCCGGCCGGATCGGAGGATGCGGCATGACTCGCGATACCGACGACGAGGCTGCCTCTGCGCCCTGCTACGCCCGCGCGTTTGAGGCTTACGTCGTCGGCAGCGGGCAGGTCGCCTCGTTCGACTTCAGCGAGTTCGCAGGACGCTTCGCGCTCGAGATGCCCGATGCCGTGGTGGTCTCGGATCGGGAGGGCCTGATCTGCTTCTGGAACGCGGGCGCGGAGCGGATTTTCGGCTACGCGGCCACTGAGGCTCTCGGGAAAAGCCTTGACCTCATCACGCCGGAGAGTCTCCGGGCCCGTCACTGGACGGGCTATAACGAGACCATGCGCTCCGGGCGCACTCGCTACGGGGCCGGCGACCTCCTCTCGGTTCCCGCGCTGCGCAAGGGCGACGTTAAAATCTCCGTTCAGTTCTCGATTCTGCCGCTCACGGGAACTGACGGAGCTATAGAGGCGGTGGCGGCGATCATGCGCGACGTCACCGCCGACTTCGAAGAGCGGAAGGCGCTGCGTTGGGAGATCGCGAACATGAAGAGGTGACGGGGGCCATATGCCAGAGAGCGTGATCGCCGCCTGCCCATGCTGATGCACGCACCAGCCGCGGCTTATCGGTCTATTCCACGCCGGAGCAGATGCCGGCTTTGGCCCCCCGCCCATTAGTGACGACAGCACCGACCGGTACGCTTTGCGCCGCCGCCCTCGCTCGGGTCCCCCTGATCAGCCTGTAGCCTCTCCGAAGGCTGGCGCCCTGAAACGGTGCCTCAGTAAGCGCTGTTGCGGCCCCACCGGCTTTATGGCTTTTGGAACGGGATGACGTTGTCTCCCCTCATGAAGGCGAGGGGGCCGGCGGCTTCGATCTCCTGTAGAGCCGCTGTTCTGGCGCCCTCGTCGGAAGAGAACTGTTCGTCCCAGACATGGCTGGTGCCTTCGCAGTCGACGACTTCAAGCGTCCAGGTCTTGTCGGTCTCGAGCCGGTATATCTCGATTGTGAATGCACATCCCCCGACGACGACCCTCTGGCTCTTGCTGGAGGTGACGAGGTTCGGTTCATCATGGATCATGTTGCTCGTCCTGCGAGGCGTTCTTCTCCCCGACTATGTCAACGGCGCCGAGAGAGTCGGCCACTGGGGCGTGACCTGACCCCTTGCGCTCATCCGCGGGCGGCCGGAATCGTGGGTTGAGATTTGCCCGTCAGGGCGGCGTGAGCAATGGGCAGCGGCGCGGAGCCTTCGAGGTCGTGCAGCGGCGATGCCCATTGCGGTTTCAGGGAGGCTGCGTAGGCGGCCGGCGTCATGTAGCCGATCGCCGAGTGCGGCCTCACGGTGTTGTAGTCGTCGACCCATCCGCGGAGGATCGCCCGGACGTGGTTCATCGAGAAAAACAGGTGCTCATTGAGGCATTCGTCCCGCATCCGGCCCTGAAAGCTCTCGGCGAAGGCGTTTTGGGTCGGCTTTCCCGGCGCGATGTATCGCCAGTCCAGCTTCTCCGCCTGCGCGAAGGTCAGGACGGCCGTCGAGGTGAACTCCGTCCCGTTGTCGCTGACCACGATGCGTGGCTTGCCGCGGGTCTCGATGAGGACCTTCAGCTCCCGGACGACCCGTCTGCCGGAGATCGAGGCGTCCGGGATCGCCGCCAGACACTCCTTCGTCACGTCGTCGATGATGTTCAGCACGCGGAACCTGCCTCCGCCGGCCAGTTGGTCATGCACGAAGTCCATCGACCAGCGGCTGTTCGGTCCGTCCGGCGCCGGTATCGGCGTGCGCGCGACCGCGATCCGGCGGCGGGATCTGCGCCGCCGCACAGCCAGCCCCTCCTCACCGTAGAGCCGCTGGGTCTTCTTGCGGTTCATGGCCCAGCCCTCCGCACGCAGCAGCACATGCAGCCGGCGGTAGCCGAACCGCCGGCGCTGCTCCGCCAGCTCGCGCCGGCGCCGGCGCAGGCCAGCATCGTCGGGGCGCCGGCTTCGGTAGCGGACCGAGCTGCGGTCCAAGGTGCACGCCCGCCGCTCGCTCATCCCGTGACAGGCACGGAGATGCGCGACCGCCTCCCGCATACCGGCGGGCGCCACCATTTTTTTGACAGCAGATCCTTCAACCCGGCGTTGTCGAGCATCGCGTCGGCGTAGAGCCGCTTCAGCCGGGCGTTCTCGTCCTCGAGGGCCTTCAGCCGCTTCGCGTCGGAGACGTCCATGCCGCCGTACTTCGCCTTCCAGACGTAGAACGTCGCCGATGACATCCCGTGCTTGCGGCATAGCCCCGCCACCGTGGCCCCGGCCTCCTGCTCCCGCAGAACGCCGATGATCTGCTCTTCCGTGAACCTGCTGCGCTTCATTCCGGTCCCTTCCAGTCGGTCGGGATCCCAGCACGCCGTGGAGGAGAAACAAGGGGTCAGGTCAGGCGCCGAAAGAACCGGCCACTGCGCTCATGAGCGATGAGGCCCCCGGCATGCCGGGGGCGTCATCGTTTCCGCTTCTTCTCGGGGATCAGGCGGTAAGCTTGCGCGAGCGGCTCTGGGCGAGGCGATAGGACGGCCCGTTCGCCTCCAGGATGTGGACATGGTGGGTCAGGCGGTCGAGCAGCGCACCGGTGAGGCGTTCGTCACCGAAGGTCGCGGTCCACTCATCGAAGGGCAGGTTCGAGGTGATGATCGTGGCGCTTCGCTCGTAGCGCTGGCTGATCAGCTCGAACGGCAGTTCGGCGCCGGTGCGCGACAGCGGCACGAAGCCCAGCTCGTCGATGATCAGCAGCTCATAGCTGGCGAGGGTCTTTTGCAGGCGCATCAGCCGCTTCTCATCCTGGGCCTCGATCATCTCGTGCACGATGGCGGCGGCGGTGGCGAAGCGGGTCTTCACGCCGCGCTGGCAGGCGGCCAGCCCGATGCCGCAGGCGATGTGGGTCTTGCCCGTGCCGCTGGGCCCGAGGGCGTCATGTTGGAGACATGCTTCCAGCATGATGACGTTCTCGCGCCGGGCGACGAACTCGCAGCGCGCCAGATCGAGGACCAGTCTCTTGTTCAGGCCAGGAATGGCGTCGAAGTCGAAGCTCTCCAGGCTCTTGACCGCCGGGAAGCGGGCGTCGCGGATGCGCCGCTCGACGGTGCGGGCCTCGCGGTCGCGCGTCGCCGCGCGCCAGTGGACTTCGGCGGCCTCTGGCCGCGGGCAGCTCCAGTTCGATCAGCCGCATCAGGTGGCGCACATGGTCGACGTTCTCGGCGGCGCACTGCCGGGCCAGCTTCTCGTACTCGCGTTGCGCCGCAGGCGCACCTGCGGTGCGACACGGTCGGAAGCTTCAGCTTCTTCAGATGATGGCGCAGCAGGATCTCGGGCGTCTCGGGCGTGGCGGTCATGCCGGCGCCCGCCAGGAGGCTCATGCAGCTGGCGGCGGACGTGGTCTCGACGGTCGCCTCCGGCAGGTAGGGGTAGACGTCGAGGCTCAGCTTCGGGGGACGCCGCTCGACCCGGCACAGGGCGAGGCGCCTGACCGCATCATAGCTGATCGCGCCGAGCTTCAGCGCGTCGGTCACCGCGCCATGGACGACCGCCATCGGGAAGGTCTCCAGCAGCCGCAGCACCTGCACGTACTCGCGCTTGCCCGCCGCGCAGCGGTTCTTGCCGCTCAGCCGCGCCTCCAGCAGGCGGCGCAGCGTCGGGAACGCGTCGGGCAGCGCCCAACCTTGCAAGGATGAGGAGGAGAAGCGAGCCTTCCAGTGGAAGGATCGCCCGACGAATGCCTGGTCGAGCGCGCCGACCTTCATCTCGAGCAGCGCGAGGTGGTGAAGCGGATCGAAGACGAAGTCGGCGCTGTCATAGGAGCGCGGGTGGCGGGCGATCTCCTCGGCGCCGACCGAGATCGCCACCGCGTCCACGTAGCCCTTCACCAGCACGTCGCGGTGCGCATAGGCGACCGGGACCGAGTAGTCGGTGCTCTTGCAGCGCATCAGCGCCTGGCTGGAGGCCTTCCCGGGGCGCTTGTCGCAGGCATCGAACGGCGTCGGCGGCGGCGCCGGGAACGCCGCGCGGTCGGCCGCCAGCCGCTCGCCGATCGTGACGTCGGCTCCGCGCAGCACCACGTCCTGACGCGCTTGGCATCGCTCCAGCAGCATCGCGTTCAGAGCGTCGATGTCGGTCGCCTCGGGGATCGGGACCATGAAGGTCCGGCGGCCGAAGCCCGCCATCCCCTCGACATTGCCCTTGTCGGCGCCCTTGCCGGGCCGACCAAAGCGGTCGCGGAACAGGTAATGCGACTGAAGCTCCGCGAACAGCCTGGCGCGCTGGCGCGTCCCGTCGCCCAGGATCTTCGCCACCGCCAGCCGGGTGTTGTCGTACAGGATCGAAAGCGGCACGCCGCCGAAGACGTCGAACGCCGCCACATGGCCGTCGCACAGAGCCTCGGCCGTCTCGGCAAGGTAGGCCTTCAGGAAGATCGCATCGCTCTGGGGCAGGTCGACCACCAGCACGTGCACCTTCCGCCGGACGCCGCCCAGCACCGCCCACGCCTCCCCGAAGTCCGCCTGCGCGTGCCCGGCCGGGTGGACCAGCGGCACGAAGACCTCCTTCAAGGACAGCCTGCGCGGCCGGACGTAGTCACGTACCGTCGTGTAGCCGCCGTCGAACCCCCGCTCGTCGCGCAGGCGCTCGAAGATCCGCAGGATCGTGTGCCGCTGCTTCTTCGGCTCCGTCAGATCCGTCCTCAGGATCTCGTCGATGAACCCCGCATGCGCGTCCAGCCTGGGGCGCATGCGCGCCCCTGCCTGCCGGTATCCCGGCGGCGCCGAATGCCCCACCATCTTCGAAGCCGTGCCGCGGTCGATCCCGAACCGTCGCGCCGTCTCTCGCTGGCTCAGCCCGTCCCGCAGCACCGCCATGCTGACCTTCGAATACAGCTCCACGCCGTACATCCTTCCGCCCCCAGATCACTCTCGTGATCCAGAGACTGCCACTGGCAGGATTTTACACCGCCCCGGCCCGAAAAATCCGCGCGGTTCCGTGGCCGATCATTCCGGCGCCGTTCTCACGCGCCCACGGCAGCCAGGATGGAGAGCTTCTCGTCGTCTCTCCAACGCCGCCGACGCTCGGCCCCCAGCACCTCGACCCTCATGAACCCTCCGCCAAGACACGTCGCAAACGACGTCGCTATGCACGTGTCTTAGCTCGAACTATGCACCAACGAGCGTGAGACGGCGGGTCGCGGCGGGTTCGGGCGCTGAATCGCGCTTGCGTGCACGCCGATGGACGCGCGCGACTTCCGTTGCGGCGGGGGCGGCTAAGTTCCAGGGCTGCGGCTGATGGGCGGGCGGGGGCGGCGGCCGGGAGGATCGTCAGATCGGCGTCAAGCGCGGCAGCCGCTCGAACAGCAGGCGCATTACGGGCGCGGCGGGACAGGCGGTCGGCAGGTGGACGGTGATGCGGGTCTTTATCTCGACGACGCGGGCGGCGATCTTCATGACCCGCAGCCGCAAGGTGTCGAACTGGGACGCGCCGCATCGATCGCTTCGGCAGGGCGGCACGCAGGCCCCACATGAGCCAGTAGGCGCCGGCGTGCAGGAACAGCCGCAACTGGTTGGCGCTGGCGTTGGTGCATGAGGTGCGGTCGGCGGCGAGATGCGTCTTCAAGGACTTGATGTGGTTCTCGGCCTGGCCGCGCCGGCAATAACGTCCTCGTAGAGGACGCGGGCGTTGCGCTTGTTCAGACTGGTGACGATGAAGCGCGTGTCGGGCCCCTGGACCAGCCTCGACGCGGGCGATGATCCGCTCGACGCGGCTCCACGAGGCGGCGGCGTCGTGGAACTCCTTGTACCGGCGCACGTTGCCCTGTTTCGGCGGCCTCGGAGCGGGCTTTCGTGCTGGCCTCAAGCGTTGCAACATGGCGGCGCAATGGCGTGGTCGGCAGGCCGAGGATGAAGTCGAGGCCGCGCGCGCGGCAGAAGTCGAGGACTTCGGGCGCGCAATAGTGACTGTCGGCGCGCAGCAAGATCTCACGCTCGGCCAGTTGGCGCGGATCGCGCGCAACAGGCGGCGCAGAAAGCGCGGCTATTTCGCTGCCGCTCGGGCGCTTGGCGGGGCGAAGCACGGCGGTGATGAAGCGGCCTTCGCCGTCGAACACGACGATCGGCTGAAAGCCATATTCATCGTAATGGGCGTTGAACAGCCGCAACTGCTGGCCGCCATGGACCGCATCGAACGTGTCGTCGATATCGAGCATGATGCGTTTTGGAACCTGCCGAAACGATGCGCAATATAGATCGACCATGGCGCGGCCCATGTGCAGCAGCATGCGACCATCGGGCAGGTTTTCCAGCCGGGAGACGGTCGACTGCGAGCACAAATCGCGCGCGCCGGGCGACAGATCCAGCGCCATCTTGAACATCGGGTCGCCGCGCAGCGAACTGGCGTCGTTGCCGTCTTCGTAGCCCGCCGCGATCATCAGCAACCGGAACCGAATGATGTCGGCGAGCGTGTGCAGGGTGCGGGCGGGATCGCGGGGATCGTCGATGCAGGTCGCCAGCCTCCCGGCCACGCCCAGCCGCCGCTCCACCTCGCGCAGCGCCAGCAGCCCGGCATCGGAGGACAGCGAACCGCCGTCGAAACGGGCGGTCAGCGCCTTGCCCTTCACGGGTGATACCGGCGACCGAAAGCTCTGACTCTGCCGAAGGATTCCCGTCCGGCTTGATCTGTGATTCCGTCCCCGAAAGCAGGGAGGTGGAGCAGACATGGGTGGAGCGTTGGAGATCCGGGACGACCTGACGTCGAAGGAGCTTCGCGCACGGGCGGCGCGGGAGACGAGCAACCGGGCCGCACGACGGCTGCTGGCGATCGCCAACGCGCTCGACGGCATGAGCCGGGCGGAGGCGGCGAAAGCTGCGGGGATGGAGCGGCAGGCGCTGCGCGACGCGGTGCTGCGCTACAACGCCGAAGGACCGGAGGGCGTGCGGGACCGGCCGCTGCCAGGCCGGCCGCCGGCGCTGAGCGAAGCGGAGCTGGCGCTGCTCTTCGACCGCATCTTCCGCGGGCCCGACCCTGAGATGGACGGGGTGAGCAGCTGGACCCTGTCGGACCTCTGCCGCTGGATCGAGGCTCGCTTCGACAAGCGCCTGGCCCCGCAGAGCCTGTCGCGGATCCTGCGGCGCGAGGGGGTCTCACGGCAGAAGGTCCGCCCCACGCACCCGAGGACGGACGAGGCGGCGCAGCGTCGCTTCGAAAAAGGGGGCTGCGGGCGGCGCTGAAGATTGCGGCCGAGGCGCATCCAGGCAAGCGGATCGCGCTGTGGTTCCAGGACGAGATGCGGGTCGGCCAGAAGGGCCGGCTCTGCCATCGCTGGTGGAGCCGCGGCCGCCGCCCGCCTGGCCGCCAGGACCAGCGCTTCGAATGGACCTACGTCTTCGGCGCCGCCCGCCCCGACGGGGAGGCCGCCTTCGGCCTCGTCATGCCCGAGGTCGGCGGCCAGGCGATGCAGATCTTCCTCGACGCCTTCGCCGCCACGATCCCCGACGACGAGCACGCCATCATGGTGCTGGACCGCGCCGGCTGGCACGGCGCGAAGACGCTCCAGGTCCCGCCGAACGTCACCCTGGTCCCGCTGCCGCCCTACTCGCCCCAACTCAATCCGATGGAGCGCGTCTGGCTGTGGCTGCGCGAGCGCTTCCTCAGCCTGCGCGTGTTCGCGGACTTCGACGCCATCGTGGACGCCTGCTGTCGCGCCTGGAACGCCTTCGCCAACGACCCCTCCCGCATCCGCTCCCTCTGCCTCCAGCCGTGGATCGAGAAGGTCATTGGTTAGGCGCGCCGGTATGACAGGTTCGGCAGGGGCGGCGTAGTCTCGATGGTGGCGGGCATGATCCTACCGATCCGGAGTTTTTGGCGTCAGCACCTGAAAACTATGCCGGATCATCGGCTTGGGCTACGCCCGCCAACCCAGATGCATAATCCGGGTTAGCTCGTCAGGCGAAAGCCCGGCAGGCGGTCCAAGTCGGGCGCTTACCTTCTTTACACCCTCGGCGGCGGCTGATCCTTTTCCGCCGCCGCGACGTCAGTGCGCGGCGGCGGGCATCTCCGGGGGCGACATGAGGGGTGCGGTATCAACGACCCCACCCGGCTGAAGCGCCGGAAGCTGGCTTTGCGCCCAGCGGATGGTCTGAACCGCAGGGCTCGTGACCAGCAGCTTCGCCATCGGGTTGCGCCAAAGCACCTGGTCGATCACGTCGTTCGGGCGATAGGGATTGTCCGCTATGCCATCGCCATCGAGATCGAAGGCGGCGTTGTCGCTCCAGTAGTTGCCGCGGCCATCCTGCGACCAGTCGAGCAGCCGCGTGCCGACGTACTTCACTTGGGTCCGGTTCCCCACGAACGCGTTTCCGACGATCACGTTGTCCTCGGATCCCGCGGTGAAGTGGATGCCGATCTCGCACCCCTCGAAGCGGTTCCGGCGGAAGGTGTTGAAGTTGGCGTTGTAGATGAAGACGCACTTCTCGCCGCCATCCTCCACCACGTTTCCTTCGATGGTGGAGCTGTTGGCGTAGTTGAACAGGAAGCCGTGGTCGCGGTCGCCCCTGGACAGATTGTCGTGCACGTCTAGCCGGTGGGAAAACATGAGGGCGAAGCCCACGTCATTCCCGATGGAGACGTTGCCGCTGACCTCGCTGTCGTTGGCGTACATGTAGTGGATCGCGAAGCGCAGTTCGGTCAGCCTGTTGTTGCGGAACACGTTGCGCTTGCTGGTGTTCACGAAGATGCCGTCGCGACCGAAGCGGATTTCGTTGTCCTCGACCCGTGATCCGGGTGCATTCCAGATCGAGATCCCGCTCCCCAACTCCGCGTAGGGGGCATCGCGCCGGCCGATGACGGTGTTGCCCCGCGCGACGGCGTCGTCCGGGCCCCACAGGTAGATTCCGAAGAGGTTGTCCTCGAGCCGGTTGTCCTCGATCAGGGCGCCGTCGCCGTTCTTGCCGACGAAGATGCCGGAGTCCTCGGCGCTGAGGTCGTCTCCCGACCCGCGGACGGTCAAGCCGCGGACGCTCGCCTCCGCCTCGACAACGATGACGCTGCCTTCGCCGGTCCCCTCCACCACGGCGCCGGGCTCGCCCGTGAGGACCATGCGCCGCTCGATCCGCAGCGGCCCGCGGTGGGTCCCGGGTCCGAGACGGACGACGTCTCCATCGCCGGCCTCGTCGAGGATCGGCTGCACCGGCGTACCGGCGGCCACCGCGCGCTCGGCCGCCCGCGCAGAGCTGACGGCGGCGAGCGCCGCCGTCAGCAGGAAGGCGAGAAGCCCCGGGGGTGCGGTCCTCATGACGCGCGCGGCTCCACCAGCATCCGGCCCTTCATCTCCATGTGGAGCGCATGGCAGAACCACGGGCAGTAGTACCAGTAGACGCCGGGCCGGTCGGCCGTGAACGTCACCGACGAGGTCTGCTGAGCGCTCACTTCCATGTTGATGCCGTAGTTCGTGATGCAGAACCCGTGGCTCACGTCCTGAACCTGATCGAGGTTGGTCACGTAGACCGTCACCTCGTCGCCCTGCTTGACCCGGAACTCCTCCAGGCTGAAGGCCGGCGCTACCGAGAACATGTAGACGCGCACCTTGTTGCCGTCGCGGACCACGTCGGCGGCCGCCTCCAGGTCGATGCCGTCGGCCTCCGCCTGGGCGCGCGCCTCGGCGAACATCGGGTCATTCCGGTCCCACAGATGCACCGGATTGATCTTCGAGCGATGGATGATCGTGGCGTCATGCGGCTCGGCGAAGGTGGGATTGTCATGGACGATCTTCATCTCGTCGCCGGAGATGTCGATCAGCTGATCGTTCTCCGGCTTCAGCGGCCCAACGTTGAGGAACCTGTCCTTCGAGAACTTGTTGAGCGAGATCAGCCACTGCCCGTCCGCCTCCTTGGTCTGCCCCATGGAGGAATGGTTGTGACCCGGCTGATACTGCACGTCGAGCTTCTGGATGATCGGGTCCACATCCTCGCCGGCGTACTGACGGCGCGCGGCCTCGATGCTCCACTTGCAGACCTGGCTGTCGATGAAGAGCGTGGTGTAGGCGTTTCCGCGTCCGTCATAGGCGGTGTGGAGCGGCCCGAGGCCCAGCTGCGGCTCCGCCACGATCACGTCGCGGGGCTGGATCTCGTCCTCGAACAGCGCGTCGAACTTGGTGACGTCGAAGACGGAGCAGGTCGGCGAGAGCTTGCCGTTCGCCACCACATGGATCCCGTCCGGCGCCGTGTTGATCCCGTGGGGGCTGTTCGAGATGGGAACGTAGCGCGTGTAGGGCGAGCCATGTTTGCCGTCGAGCACCGGCGCGCCGTTGATCATCTTGGCCTTGCCGCTGGCGACGGCCTCCTCGATCCGCTTGAGGTTGAAGATCACCACCCAGTCCTGCTCGGACGACATCATGTCCGCCAGGTTGGTGCCCTCTTCCGAGTTGTAGCAGGTCGCGAAGGCGTACTTGCCCTGGTAGTCGGCATCGACGTTGTCGAGGTTGCCGTCCACAAGGATCTGCCACGCCACCTTCATCTCGTCGCCATCGACGGCGGTGAAGACGCACTGATACTTTTCGGGCTGGTCGAGGTCCGTGCCGTCGTTGGGGATCGGCACCCGATCCTCGCCGTTGGCGAAGACGTAGCCGGTCCGCGGATACTTCTGCACGCGCAGGCCGTGCACGGTGTGCTGGTTCGGAAGCTCGATGATCTTGTCGGTCTTCATCACGTCGCACCGGATGCGCGCGACGCGGGTGTTGGCCTTGTCGTTGATGAAGACGTAGCGCCCGTCATAGGTGCCGTCCGTGAACGACATGTGCGGATGGTGCGCATCGCCGTTCTGATAGGTCTTGAGCCCGCGCGCCTCCAGGAACTTCCGCGTCTCGGGGAGAAGGCCCTCGGTCAGGATCTTGAGGCTCTCGTTCGTCTGGCCCCAGCCGGTGGCGCTGTCGCGGTTGAAGACGGGGATGCGCATCAACTCGCGCATGGAGGGGAGGCCGGCGATACGGACTTCGCCGCTTTGCCCGCCGCTGACGAAAACGTAGTATTCGTCCAGCTCGCCGGGGGCCACGGCTCCGCGCGCGCCCTGGGTCGCGGCGGCGGCCCTGCCGGGCGCGAGCGCCGGACCGACGGCGGCGACGCCCGCCGCTCCGGTCACGCCGCCGAGGCCGGCGACGGTGGCGAAAGTGGCGCTGGAGCCCAGCAGTTCGCGCCGGTTCAGACCTTTGCGCTCGGTGTCGTTCGACATGGGAGTCCTCCCTACCGGTTCAGGTTCGAGGCGAAAGGAGACGATCTCCTTCGCCTGCTCTGGGACGCGCGACGCCCGCCGCGCACTATACAGCAGGAAGGCGAGACGCTCGGGCGTCTCCTGCGCCTTCTCGCACATTCAATTCTTTCAGCCGTCGGGCCAGCCGTCTCGCCGACGGCGGCGTCGACCTCAGCCGAGACTGCCCGCGGTCGGACACAACCTCCAGACGATCCGACAGCGCCGCCTTGGCAGTCAATTGGACAAGGTTCATTTCGTATCGAAACAATCCAAGGTGGTGCGCGCCGCCCTCACCCGAACTCAGACGAGCCGATGTTCCATGCGCACCCGCCCCCAACAGGAGTGGCTCCTGAAGGGACGATGGCCGACGACATAGGTGCTCCAAGCCCATCGCGTCGTCAGACAGGCAGGAACTCGAGAAGCTGACCGGGCCGGACCCGTTCCTCCTCTCCCGGGATGATGGCGAAACCGTCGCACGAGGGCAGCGACGCCGTCGACCCGCCAAGGTGTTCCTGCTGGAGGCGCGCCAGCGGCGCTCCGGCTGAGTCGTACCCTACAATCCGCGCCTGCCGAAGCTCGCAGCGTCCAGGCCGCCGGACCAGTTCCTCCGTCGCCTTCACCACGATCTTCGAGCGGATCCGGGGGGTCAACCCGGCCATACGTTCAGCCGCGGGCTCCGCCACCAGCCGCCAGGCGGCCAGCGCCGCGACCGGTTGCTCTGGCAAGACCAGGCAGAGGGCGCCATTCAGCCGCCCGAGGCCGAGGCGGTCGCAGGGCTGCACCGCCAATCCAAGGACGTCGACGTCGCCTCCGGCAGCTTGGACAAAGGCGGACGCTCCTCCGGCCAAGCCGCCGACTAATACCGGCACGCGAAAGCTCTGACTCGGCTGAAGGGTTCCCCTGCGGCCTGATCTCTGATTCCATCTCCCGAAGCGGCGAGATGGAGGGGAGATGGGTCGGGCGCTCAAGATCCGGGACGATCTGACGGCGGAGGAGCTGCGGAGGATGGCTTCGCGGGAGCGGAGCAACCGTGCGGCGCGGCGACTGCCGGCGATCGCGAACGCGCTGGACGCCATGAGCCGGGCGGACGCGGCGACGGCCGCGGGCATGGAGCGGCAGGCGCTGCGCGACGCGGTGCTGCGCTGCAACGCCGAAGGACCGGAGGGCGTGCGCGACCGGCCGCTGCCGGGCCGGCCGCCGGCGCTGCTCTTCGACCGGATCTTCCGCGGTCCGGACCCTGAGAAGGACGCGGTGAGCAGCTGGACCCTTCCGGACCTCTGTCGCTGGGTCGAGGCTCGCTTCGACAAGCGCCTGACCCCGCAGAGCCTGTCGCGAATCCTGCGGCGCGAGGGGGTCTCACGGCAGAAGGTTCGCCCCACGCCTCCGAAGAGCGACGAGGCGGCGCAGCGTCGCTTCGAAAAAGGGCGGGCTGCGCTGAAGACCGCGGCCGAGGCGCATCCGGGCAAGCGGATCACGCTGTGGTTCCAGGACGAGATGCGGGTCGGCCAGAAGGGCCGGCTCTGCCATCGCTGGTGGAGCCGAGGCCGCCGCCCGCCGGGCCGCCAGGACCAGCGCTTCGAGTGGACCTATGTCTTCGGCGCCGCCCGCCCCGACGGGGAGGCCGCCTTCGGTCTCGTCCTGCCCGAGGTCGGCACGCAGGCGATGCGGATCTTCCTCGATGCCTTCGCGGCCACGATCCCCGATGACGAGCACGCCGTCATGATCCTCGACCGCGCCGGTTGGCACGGCGCCAAGGCGCTCCGGGTCCCGCCGAACGTCAGCCTCGTCCCGCTGCCGCCGTATCCGCCCCAGCTCAACCCGATGGAGCGCGTCTGGCTATGGCTCCGCGAGCGCTTCCCGAGCACGGGCCGTCGCCGCGAAGCTGTCCGGCCGAGAGACCGTAGCCTTCGGTGGTGGCGAAGCGCGGAGGGCAGGCACCGCCTGGGGAGATCGGCGCCGCCAGCACGCGTCCCGCCGCAACGGTCAGCGGAAGCGTCTCAGTCTCCACCACCGGTCGGATCAGGCCCAGGATGCAGACCGCCGCCACATCCGCCGACAGCAGTTCCGGCTGGCCCTCGACGTCGCATCCGCAGAAAATCGGATCAGGCGTGTCCATGCTCTCGTCTCGCTCTGAGCGCCTGTGAGCGCAGGGTCCGGGCGGTTCGCCCGGACCCTGCGGCCGTTCACTTGGCGTCGGCCGTGTCGGTGTTCACGTTCTCGAAGAGGACCGCCATCTTCGCCCCGGCCTTGCCCGGGTTCTTCACCTCGAGAGCCTGATCCAGGTTCGCGAGATCGTCGCCGACCTGGATGAGAGCCACCATCCCGAGGGGGTAGTGAGGCATGCACTTGACGCCATAGACCCCCTCAACATCGAAGGTCACGGTGACGTCCTGATTGATCTTGCCTTTGAAGGCCTCCGCGCCCTCGGGAAGCATTCCGAGGATGGTTTCAGCGTTGTGAACTCTTGTCCCCGGCGACGAAGGTGACGGTGTCGCCCGGCTCGACCTTCAGGAATGCAGGCTCGAAGACCATCATTCCGCCGTCCGAACCGCGGTTCAGCATCTTGACTTCATGATCCGCCGCCTGGGCGGCGCCAGCGAGCCCGAGGGCGGCGATCGCGGCGAGTACGGTCAGATTGGTTCGCATGTCTTTCTCCTTGCGGGACGGATCCGTCCATCCCCTTCCATGCCGCCCTTTTGGCGGCGTCGCGCCCGTCAGGCCTCCCGGCCGTCTTCTTCGGGCGAAGCTGCGGTCCGGGCCGGAGGCTCGGACCAGGACACTCGGCTGCGGCGAAGAACCCGTCCGCTGTCGTCGACGGTAAGCTGGGCTCGCTCGCGGCCGTGGATGAAGGTCACGCGCCAAGACCCCGCGTGCTCCTCCACCCCTTGTTCGAAGCGGCTGACGATCCGCCCCGCCTGCATCTCCCGGCGCACCTCCTCCACGGGAAGAGCCAGCAGGCTCGCGAGATCATCGGCTTCGATGTCGAAGCCGTCCTGCGTAGGCTGGAGCTGGATGGCATCACTGAGGCTGTCGCGGTTCATGCTGGTCTCCGGGCCGTGCGGTGCGGCAGGGCTGGCTGGGGCCAGCGCACCTCCGCCGTTTTGATCTTCACAAACGACATCGTCTCGGCGGCAGGCCGGGTCGGTCAGAGCGCCTGGACGATTACGCCGATGCTGATGGCGAAGGCGCTGGATACGCCGACGATGAGCATGAGGGTGAAGCCGCGCATGATGCTCCGTCCCACCAGGTCCGGGCCACCGTGCTCCACGGCATCGACTTGTTCGTCAGGATCAGAGCGCACGATCCTGATGACGATCGTCGCAAGGGTAAGCAGCGTGAGGATGCCTGCGGCCTTCGCGACGGCGACGGCGACGGCGATGAGCATGAGAAACTCCCGATCTGCGGCGTCGCGTCCCCGAAGGGGCTTGCTTGCGGTTTCTGCAGCGCGACTTGTTCCGACCGCCGGAGACCCCGGACAACCGTGGCCTCGTGACGAGCGGTACATGGGCCCTAAAAGATTCATTGTCAATAACTCTTTTGAGAGGTACTCATCGGACCACGAGGAGGAGCTCATGCCGGACAGGATGCAGAAGTACGTCGAGCGCGGGCGCGACACCCCCGAGAAGCGCGCTGCGGAGTTGCGTATCCGCGATCATGCCGAGATCTACGACGAGTTCGCGCCGGAACGTGCGGCGGAGCAGGCGGCGCGCTGCGAACAGTGCGGGACGCCCTTCTGCCAGACGTACTGCCCTCTCCACAACAACATCCCGGACTGGCTGAAGATGACGGCGGAGGGCCGGACGCAGGAGGCCTACGAGCTCGCGCAGCAGACCAACAACTTCCCCGAGATCTGCGGCCGGATCTGCCCGCAGGACCGGCTCTGCGAGGCGAAATGGGCCTGCACGCTGGAGCAGGCGGGGCACGGCGCCGTCACCATCGGCACCGTCGAGCGCCATATCACCGAAGTCGCCTGGGAGAAAGGGTGGGTCGAGCCCCGACGCCCGCATCGCCTGTCGGGTCGAAGCGTCGGGATCATCGGCGCCGGCCCCGCAGGCATGGCCGCGGCCGAGGAACTGAGGGCGGCGGGCCATGAGGTGCATCTCTACGATCGACATGACCGCATGGGCGGCCTGATGACTTACGGCATACCCGAGTTCAAGCTGGAGCAGGCGGTGGTGATGCGGCGGGCCCGGCTGCTTCTGGAGGCGGGGGTGGTATTCCACGGGAGAAGCGTGCTCGGCGGAAACATCCGTCTCCCGGCGCTCCGGGAGCGGCACGACTCCGTTGTTCTGGCCTACGGAGCCTATGGTGCCGGCGGTCTGGGCGTGCCCGGCGAGAATCTCGAGGGAGTGGTGGACGCGCTGCGCTACCTGATGGCGTCCAGCCGCGCCCTAATCGGGGAAACGCATTCGCCCGATATCGACGCCGCCGGGAAGCGGGTGGTGGTCATCGGCGGCGGCGACACAGCCATGGACTGCGTCCGCACTGCCGTTCGGCAGAAGGCCGCATCGGTCATCTGCCTCTACCGCCGCGATCGCACCAACATGCCCGGGTCCGTTCGCGAAGTGAGTCACGCGGAGGATGAAGGCGCGGCTTTCGGCTGGCTGAGTCAGCCGAAGTCGCTGCTGGGCGTTCCCGTCGCGGTCCACGCCGGCCAGCCCGAGACCGTCTGCGGCGCCGCAGGCCGCGTCCGCAGTCTCCGCGCCTGCCGCACCAGCCTGACGCGCGTCGGCCCTGGCCGGATGCAGCCTGTGCCCATCCCCGGATCCGAATTCGATCTGGAGGCCGATCTTGTAGTGAGCGCCCTCGGGTTTCATGTAGAAGACGCCGGGCGGCTGACGGAGGGACTGGTGGGCATGTCCGCGCTGCGGACCATCGCCGCCGACCGCTCCACCCGCATGACCCCCGTTCCGGGCGTCTTCGTTGCAGGCGACGCGCGGAAGGGACCATCGCTCGCGGTCTGGGCAATTCGAGAGGGGCGGGAGGTGGCCTCGGCCGTGGATCGCTGGCTTCAGGCGGATCGGGACGAGGCGGTCGGCAAGCTCGAGAAGCAGGTCTGAGGCGGAGGGAGGGGGAAAAGATGCGGTTGACCAAGTTTTCGGACTATTCGCTTCGCGTGCTGATGTACGCGGGGGCGTCGCGAGATCGGCTGGTGACGATCGACGAGACGGCGCGCGTCTACAACATCTCGCGCACGCACCTGATGAAGGTGGTGACGGCGCTCACGCGGGAAGGCCTTCTCGAGGGCGTGCGCGGGCGCAGCGGAGGATTCCGCTTGGCGCGGGAGCCGGAGGAGATCCGCCTGGGCGACGTCCTGCGGATCACGGAGCCCGATTTCGAGATGGTCGAGTGCTTCCAGCCGAGCAACCAGTGCGTAGTCACGGCGTGCTGCCGGCTCCCGCGGATCATCGGCGAGGGATTGGGCGCGTTCTTCGCCGTCTTCGACCGGTACACGCTCGCGGACATGGCGTTGCAGGTCGAGGATTTCATTGCCATCGGAAGCTCGAAGCCGGCGACTGTTCCCTGCGAACCTCAACCCTGACGGGCTGCTGCCACGCCTGATGCCGTTCGTCAGCGGGGCGCCAGGCGAGCGGAAAGTCGCCCACGAGATGTTCAGTCGCCGAGGCGCAGCATCCACTGGCGCAGCCCTTCCGAACCGAGTTCGCGCGGCCTCTCAGAGAAGGCTGCGACGGAGTTCTCGCGCCATCTGCGACCGGCGGAATGTGGGGTTCTTGGCTCCGCACGGGCTCGCTACGCACCAGACGTCACCAGCTTCAGGATCATGTCCCGGGGCGTGGTGTAGGAGCGCCGGCCCTCGGAGAGAGATCCGAGGCTGATCAGGACGCCACGGCGGGCAGCCTGACTGTGGGAGTGTCGGTGACGCGGGCGAGGCTTTCAAGCGACATGTACCGGCGCGCCACGGCCCATTCGTCGTTGGTCTCCAGCATCAGCGCGCCAACGAGCCGGACGATGGCCTCATCGTTCGGGAAGATGCCGACGACGTCTGACCGCCGCTTGACCTCGCGGTTGACGCGCTCGAGTGGGGTCGTCGACGCGATCTGAGCCCAATGCTCGCGAGGGAAGGACATGTAGGCCAGGACCTCGTCGCGGGAGGCGTCCATGAAGGCGCCGAGCTTCTCGTTCTTCTCGCGCAGCGCGTCGGCTACGGCGTCCCCCTGGGCTTCCGCACCTTCCTTGTTCTCCTGCGCGAAGATGGTCTTCAGCATCGCCGCGACCGCAGTGCGCTGCTTGGCCGGGGCGTGCGCCAACGCGTTCCGCATCCAGTGGATCCGGCGCCTCTGACGGGTCGCGTTGAACACTCGCCGCGCGGCCGCCCGCAGGCCCTTGTGGTCGTCGGCGATCACCAGCTTCACGCCGCGCAGTCCGCGATCGGCGAGGGAGCGCAGGAAATCGGTCCAGAAGGTCTCGGCTTCCGAGGGCCCCGTGGCGACGCCCAGCCCCTCGCGCTTGCCGTCCTCGTTCACCGCGACAGCGATTATCGCCGCGCGGCTGACGATGCGCCCGCCCTCGCGGACCTCGAGGTAGGTGGCATCCAGCCAGAGATAGGGCCACGCCCCCTCCAGGGGACGGGTGAGGAAGGCATTCACCCGCTCGTCGATCTCGACGCAGAGGCGGCTGACCTGGGACTTCGACAGGCCGCCCGCGCCCATGGCCTTCACCAGATCGTCCACGGAGCGGGTCGAAACGCCGTGGACGCAGGCCTCCTGTATCACCGCGACGAGCGCCTTCTCGGCCGTGCGGCGCGGCTCGAGGAAACTGGGGAAGTAGCTGCCCTTGCGCAGCTTCGGGATCTCCAGCGCGATCCGTCCGGCGCGGGCGTCCCAGTCGCGATCACGGTATCCGTTCCGCTGGACCTCGCGCAGGGGCGACCGCGCGCCCTTCGAGGCGCCCGTCCGCGCCTCGACTTCCAGCTCCATGATCCGCTCGGCCGCAAAGGCCAGCATCTCGCGCACGAGATCGCCATCGGCCTGCTTCTCAACCAGCTCGACCAGCGCCATTCTCTCATCGGTCATCGTCGTCTCCGTTCAGGTTCCAGGTCTTGCAACCCGAACCTTCTCCGAAGACCGGCGATGGCCGCCAGCGTCACCCCAGGCCGCGCGCTGCGCTACGCCAGGGGCTCCGCGCGCGGCCTCCTACACCACCACCTGGGACACAGCCCAGCTTCAGGCTCCGCCTGCGAGGCTTGGCAGCACGTGATCGCCCAGCTTCGCAGCCGAGCGCTCGGCCCGGCCACCACCGTTCGAGATGCATCGCGCGGAGGTTCTCGGCGTCGGCGCTGTTCGCGATGCGCCATCTCTCTCTTTCCTCGCAGGTCGCGTCTCCAAGGCAAAGATGTCGTCTTGAGGCAGCGCGCGCCCTTGAGGGGAATACGCCCGGTGGCTCGAAGCCGCCTCGCTGCACGCTGCCGCGAGAGCCCTGGTAGAGGGACCGCAGTGCGAGTGGAGCAGCGCTCACGAGGCGCGGCTGAAACGTCCCCCTGCGCCGAAGTAGCCGTCGAAGGCGCTGGCGATCACCCTCGCGACCGGCTCGCCGCCGGGCTCTATGGCCAAGCCCGTCTCGTCGGCGCGCACGAGAGCCCCGAAGCGCTGCGCCGCAGCCGCGATCTCCGGCTTCAGGAGCGGGGCGGTCAGCGGGAACCGGGCGGCGAGCTCGGCCATGTCGATCCGGAAGCGGCACATCAGCATCTCGATCGCGCGGCCCCTGAGCAGGTCTTCCTCGGTCAGGACATGACCCTTCGCGCCCGGGAGCGCGCCGGCGTCCACGCGTTGCCGCCATGCGGCCGTTGCAGGCGCGTTCTGAACGTACCCGTCCGCGAACCTCGAGATGGAGGAGGCGCCGAGGCCGATCAGCGTCATGCAGGCGTCGTCGGTGTAGCCTTGGAAGTTCCGCCGCAGGCCACTGGACTGCGCCGCGACCTCCAGAGCGTCTCCCGGCTTCGAGAAGTGGTCGATCCCGATCCGGCGGAACCCGGCGTCCACGAAACGCCGGGCGGCGATGGAGGCGAGGCGTGCCCGGGCGACGTCGTCCGGAAGCGCCGCCTCGTCGATGAGTTTCTGCCGCTTCGACGCCCAGGGCACATGCGCGTAGCCGAACAGCGCTAGCCGGTCCGGCCCCAGTTCCAGGGTCCGCGCGAGGGTCGCCTCGATACGCGCCTCCGTCTGATGCGGCAGGCCGTAGACGAGGTCCGCGTTCAGCGAGGCGACGCCGGCGGTCCGCAGGTCGTCCACGCAGTGTCGCGTCGCCTCGAAGCTCTGGATCCGGCCGATGGCCGCCTGCACCTTGGGATCGAAGTCCTGGATGCCGATACTGGCGCGGGTCAGCCCGTCGGCGGCGAGGGCGCGAATCTTGGCGGCATCTACCATGGTCGGGTCGATTTCGACCGAGAAGTCGAAGTCCGCCGCCGGAGGGAAAACCTTGCGGATGGCCTCCGCGAGACGGTGGATCAGGGGTGGCGGGAGGATGGTGGGCGTCCCCCCGCCCCAGTGCAGACGGCCCATGGAGACGCCGGCCGGCAGCTTGCGCGCCACGAGCGCCAGCTCCTTCTCCAGGCCCTCGATGTAGCTCTCGACCGGGCCGAGAGTCTTTGTACCCTGCGTGTGGCAGGCGCAGAACCAGCACAACCGCTCGCAGAACGGGATGTGGACGTAGACGGACACCGGCTCGGCGGGCTCGAGCCGCTCCAAGGACTTGCCCTGGAAGGCGGCGCCGACGCCGGCCGAGAAGTTCGGTGCGGTGGGATAGCTCGTGTACCGGGGCACGCGGCGGTCCAGAAACCCGAGCGACTGAAGGCGTGCGATGTTTTCCATGACCGGAGATTACGCGCGGCGGAGGGGCCCGTTCGTTGCGCTGCCGCAACCTCAGAGCGGAAGGGGACTCGGGCCGATGACTGGCCCGTGAAGCAGCAGCGCCGCGAGCCAGAGCGCGAGCCCGATCAGCGCCCGCCGCGCCAGGGTATGCCCATTGCGCCGAAGCCACGTCCAGTCCGCCAGCGGCGCGACCGAGAGCGCGGAGGTCCTCCGGAAGAACCGCTCCCTTGCCGGCCCTGCAAGCTCCCGCTCCGCGCGACGGTCGAACACGGCCATTCCGGCAAGCGCCATGAGCACGAACAGCCCGAAGAGGATGACGTGGGCCAGATCCCCGTTCGGGACCAGGTGCGCCCCGGCCCACAACCCCAGCGCAAGGAGCAGCGGGTGCCGCACGACTGCGGCGAGGCCGGGATCGGCGGGATCGAACGCCGTACCCCGCCGGCCGCCCAGCGTGAAAGGCTGCCGGATGCCGGCGCCGCAGGCGGCCATCACGAAGACCAGCGGCATCACGAGGTTCGGCGCCCAGCGCTGCCACGGAAGCTGCGGCCAGAGCTCCACATAGGGCGCGTCGGCCGCCGCCGCGATCATCCAGCCGAGGAGGACGAGCGAGGCGAGGCCGTAGCCGGCGAACCAGGCGCGGCGGCCCAGCCGGGCGATGGTGCGGTCGCGCAGGCCGGTGCGGATGGGCAGGTCATGCGCCGCGACGAACGCCGCGAGAGCGGCGGCGAAGGGGAGCCAGCTCATGGCTCCGACTCCGCCTCGTTCATCAGGCGCCGGAGGTGCCGCGCGAAGGCCGCCGCACCCGGCAGGCCAAGCGCAAGGCCCCCTGCGACGGCCGCATAGGGCGGGAGCACCGGCAGCCCGACCCAGCTCCCGATCAGCGAGGCGAAGAAGAGGTTCACCGCCGCGGCCCCCGCCGCGAAGGGGTAGAGGCCGGCAACGAGCCGCCAGCCCGGCTTCAGCGCCTCGCGACCAGCCATTGGACCGCCCCCAGCGCGAGGATCAGTAGAAGCGTCGCCCCTGCATACCAGAGTTCGGCCTCGCCGGTCTGGGCCTGCGGCACGGGTCGCTCGAACGCCGCGAGAACCGGCGAGGGAAGCGCCGCGAGAAGAATCAGCGTTCGGATCATGTCAGACCTCCGCGGTCAGGGCTTGATAGATGGCGGGGAGGGCGCGGGGAAGCCGCGCTGGATCGGGGAGCAGGCTGAAACCCCCACGCCCGAAGATGCGGGGGAACCAGTCCTGGCCGTCGGCGTCGATGACGACGCCGTGGACGGATTGGCCGGCGGCCTGGGCCTCGCGGACGGCCATGCGGCTGTCTTCGATCCCGTGCACGCCTTCGTAGTGGTCGAGGTCGTTGGGCTTGCCGTCGGTCAGGACCAGCAGCAGGCGCCGGGCCGACGCCTCCTGCGCCAGCATCGCCGAGGCGTGGCGCAGCGCGGCGCCGAGGCGCGTGTAGTGCCCCGGCTTCAAGGCGCCGATGCGGGCGGAAACCTCCGGCGTCAGCGCCTCGTCGAACCGCTTGCAGCGCGTCAGGAACACCCGGTCGCGGCGCAGCGAGGAGAAGCCCCAGATCGCCAGCCGGTCGCCGGCGGCGTCGATGCCGGCGGCGAGCGCCGCGAGCAACTCCCGCGCGGTCTCGATGACGGAGCGGTCGCCCACCACCGCCTCGGTGGAGCGGGAGCAGTCCATCAAAATCGCCACCGACAGGTCGCGTCCCATCGGGCGGCTGTCCTGCCAGAGCCGGTCGTCGCCGCTGCGCCCTGCGGCGCGGTCCACGCGGCCGCGCACCACCGCGTCGAGGTCGATCTCCGTCCCGTCCACCTGCCGCGGCAGCAGGACCCGGCGCGGGTGCAGCGGCGCGAACTGGCGCCGCACGCGGGCGACGAGGCGGGGGTCCGGCGCGAAGCCCGTCGCAGGCTTCGCCTCCGCCTCCAGCACGCGGCAGTGGTCGGGCATGTGGGCGCCCGCGCGGCGGTTCCACTCGGGGTAGGTGAAGCGGCCGGCCAGCCGTTCGTGCTCCGCGTCCTGGGGCGAGAGGTCGAGCGACACGCGCAGGCGCGAGGCGGCGCGGCGGACATGGTCCGAGAGGGTCAGGTGGTCCTGGTCCTCGGCCGCCTTCTGAGCGTTCTCGGCGTCATCGTCGTCGGTCATGCGGTTGATGTTCAGGCTCTCGGCCCAGGACATGATCGACTCGAAGCGGTGGACGATGAAGCTGTCGTTGCGGCTGGCCTGGTCGCGGTCCTCGCGGCTGGCGGACTTGCGGATCTTCGTGGGGAGGGCGGCGGCGGTCGCCTCCTCCGCCGGCGCGGCGGGGGCGCGGCCGGGGCCGGCGTGCCGAAGGCGAAGCCAGATCGGCACCGGCGCCCAGGTGCGATAGCCGCGCGGGGCCGGCCCGTTCGGCGGCGCGGGCGGCGCGATGTCGGCGCCGAGCTGTTCGCGGATCATGGCCTCCACCACCGCCTCGTGGCGCGGCAGGGCGACGACCGGGCGCGTCGCAAGCATCCGGCGGCACATGGCGCTGTGCGCCGGGCGCAGTCCAGGGCAGCGGAGATAGGCGGCGTCGGAGGCTTCGGCCAGCGCCGCGATCTCCGCCAAGTCGGCGCGGCAGGGGTCGGCTTCAACGGCTGGCGGAACCACGACGGCGGCGAGCGCGGCCAGCCAGAGATAGGCGGCCCGGTTCAGCTCGTGGTCGTCGAACACGTCGATCACGGGGGGCAGCCGCAGCCGCTCCCCGTCGAAGTCGGCGGCATGGATCGTCTCCCGCGCGGCCCCGAGGCGGCGGAGCCGGGGCAGCCGGTGGCCGGAGGCGGCGGCCGGGGCGGGAACGATCTCGATCCAGGCGGGCCCGCCGAGGACGTGGAACAGCGCCGAGACGCTGGCGCGGATCGAGTCGAAGTTCACAGCCGCATCGGCGTGGCGGGCGGCCGCGCCCTGACGGCTGGCCCAGTCGTGCCAGAGGCCGCCGACGGTCTCCTCCGGCTCCATGAGGTCGAGCGGGTGGATCATGGCGTCACCCGTAGACCGCGAGGACCACGTCGCGCAGCGCCTGCTGCACGTCGGACTCGTCGCTCAGCGGCTCGATCACCGCGGCCTCCAGCGCGCGGTTCACGGCCATCCCCCCGGCGATCAGGCGGGCGGCGTAGACCAGAAGGCGGGTGGAGACGCCCTCTTCCAGGTCCATCCCCGACAGCGCCCGGATGCGGCCGCCGAGGCGCACCAAGGCCCCGGACCGCTCCGCGTCCAGCCCGCTCTCGGCCGCCACCACCGCCGTCTCCACGCCCTGCTCGGGAAAGTCGAAGCCGATGGAGACGAAGCGCTGACGGGTGGAGGGCTTCAGCTTCTTGAGGATGTTCTGGTAGCCGGGGTTGTAGCTCGCCACCAGCATGAAGGAAGGGGGCGCGGCCAGCTCCTCGCCGGTGCGGTCCACCACCAGCCGGCGGCGGTGGTCGGTCAGGGGGTGGATGACGACCGCCACGTCCTTGCGCGCCTCCACCACCTCGTCGAGGTAGCAGATCCCGCCCTCCCGCACCGCGCGGGTCAGGGGGCCGTCCGCCCAGACCGTCTCGCCGCCCTTCAGCAGGTGGCGCCCGATCAGGTCGGCGGCCGACAGATCGTCATGGCAGGCGACGGTGTGAAGCGGCAGGCCGAGCCGGGCGGCCATATGCTCCACGAACCGGGTCTTTCCGCAGCCGGTGGGGCCCTTGAGCAGGACCGGCAGGCCGTTGGCATGGGCCGCCTCGAACACCGCGCATTCGTCGGCGACGGGGCGGTAGAAGGGGGTCCTGGGGAAGGTGATCGCGTTCATCATCGGTCTCCGGCCGCGCCGGTGGGGCGGAAGACGCCCTGCGCCTTCAGCGCCTCGGCCACCTCGCGCGGCATGTAGGTTTCGTCATGCTTGGCCAGGACCTCCTCGGCGACGAACACGCCGCCGCGAAGCCGACCCTCGACGATGGCGCCCTGCCCCTCGCGGAAGAGGTCGGGCAGGACGCCCTCGAACGTCACGGGCTGCGAGGCGGTCCCGTCGGTGACCCGGAATGCCAGCCCGCCCGCGCTGCGGCGGATCGAGCCCGCCTCCACCAGCCCGCCCACGCGCAGCCGCTGGTCGGGGCCGGGGGCGCGCTCCAACAGTTCGCTCGGGGATAGGAAGTAGACGATCGAGTCCCGCATCCCGACCCCGACGAGCGCCGAAGCGGCGGCGAGGAAGGCCGCGCCGAGGCCGATCAGGACGATGCGACGGCGCTTCCGGGTCATGGCCGGCCCCTTCCGCGGAAGGGGCCGGAGGGCGAGGGCGGTCATCGGGCTCACTCCGCCGGCATGGCCGCCGCGCGGGGGGCGGCCGGCGCGCGTCGCGGGGCCGCGGCCTGGGCGTAGATGAAGAGGATCGCCCCCAGCACCACCGCCACGCCGGACCCGAAGCGCATCAGGTAGAACAGCGACAGCTGGTCCTGCACCTCCATGTAGTACTGGCCCATCACCCGCTGCAGATGCGTCTGGATCGTGCCCGCGAAGGTCAGGGTGAAGGTCATGAACGCCATCCCCCCCGTCATCAGCCAGAACGAGGCCATGTTGAGCCGCTGGTTGTAGGGCTCCCGCCCCCGCAGCGCCGGGAAGGCGTAGGTGAACATGGCGAGGTTCAGCGCCACATAGGCCCCGTAGAACGCGAGATGCCCGTGCGCCGCCGTCACCTGCGTGCCGTGGGTGTAGTAGTTCACCCCGTGCAGCGTGTGCAGGAAGCCCCAGACGCCGGCCCCGAAAAACGCCACCGTCGACGCCCCCAGCGACCACAGCAGCGCCGCCTTGTTGGGGTGGTTCTTGCGCCCTTTCCAGACCATGACGAAGGCGAAGCTCATCATCGCGAAGAAGGGAACCACCTCGAAGGTCGAGAAGATGGATCCGACCCACTGCCAATAGCCGGGCGTCCCGATCCAGAGGTAGTGGTGCCCGGTCCCGAGAATGCCCGAGAACAGCGCCGTGGCGACGATGACGTAGAGCCACTTCTCCACCACCTCTCGGTCCACGCCCGTCAGCTTCAGCATCAGAAAGCCGAGGATCGCGGCCATCACCAGCTCCCACGTCGCCTCGACCCACAGATGGACCACGAACCACCAGTACATCTTGTCGAGCGCGAGGTTGTCGGGGTTGATGAAGGCGAAGATCCACAGCAGCGACAGCAGCCACAGCCCCATCAGCAGGATGTTGGTGATCGCGGTTTTGCGCCCCGCGAGGACGGTCAGCGAGATGTTCACGAGGAAGATCACCGCTGCGACGAGGATGCCGAACTTGACCCAGAGCGGCTGTTCCAGGAACTCCCGGCCCCCGTGGATGCCGACGAGGTAGCTGGCCACGGCGCCCAGCGTCCCCACGGTCAGGATCGCGAGCTGGATCCAAGCGAGGTTGATGGAGAAGAGCTCCCGCTCCGACTCCTCGGGCACAAGGTAGTAGGCCGCGCCGAAGAAGCCCATCAGCAGCCAGACGATCAGCGCGTTGGTGTGGATCATGCGGACGACGTTGAACGGCAGCGTCTCCGACAGCGTGTTGGGCGCCACGTAGATCCAGCCCGCGAGCAGCCCGCCGGACACCTGGATCGCGAACAGTGCCAGCGCGACGGCGAAATAGCCGAGCGCGACCTTCTGCGACTTGTACTTGAGCATCATTTTTCCCCTCAGCCGGCGTCGTTCGGCGGCCAGTCCTGGGTGTCGTTGTGATCGGCCCAGCGCAGGAACTCGCTGAGCGCGCGCATCTCCTCGTCGGTCAGCTCGAAGCGCGGCATCTGGCGGCGGCCCTCGATCCCCGAGGGCTGCGCCTCCATCCACCCCTTCAGCATCTCGTGCGCCATCTCCGGGTCGTCGGAGACGCCCCAGCGGGTCATCACGTTCCCGACCTCGGGCGCGAAGTAGGCGCCCTCGCCGTGCAGCGTGTGGCAGTTGATGCAGCTTGCGCGCTCCCACACCTTCTTGCCGTGGATGACCTCCTCGGTCAGCGGCAGGGCGGCGGTGGATTGGGTCACGATGTAGTGGTGGCTGTCCGCGGCCATGATCGCGAAGACGCCTATGAAGAACAGCGATCCTCCATAGAACACGTTCCGCGCCCGCGACTTGGTGAGGATCTCCGTCATGTCCGGCCTCTGCGTCGATTGCGATGACGCCTGCCTAGCCGGGCGCTCCGCGGCGGTTGTTGCGCCAGCGCAAAGATCGGAGCGGTCGGCGCGGGCAGGGTTGCATCAGCAGCCGAAGGAGCCGCCATGCGCCGACCGGACATCGACGACCCCGACCTGCCCCTCGCGGACCTGTTCCGCGCGTGGCCCGAGACGGCCGCCGTCTTCCTGCGCCGCCGGATGCTGTGCTTCGGCTGCCCGATCGCGCCGTTTCACACGGTGATGGACGCCTGCTCCGAATACGGGCTGGACGAGGAGACCTTCCGGAAGGAGCTGCGCGAGGCGGCCGGCGCTCTCAGCCCGCCGCCCCGCTGAGCAGCACCAGCCGGTGGGGCGCCGTGACGGTGACGTGCTTGCGCGTGCTCGCCACAATTCCGTCCTTCTCCCAGGCCGAGAGCAGGCGGCTCACGGTGTGCAGCGTCGTGCCCGTCATCTCGGCGATGTTGGCGCGGGTCAGGGGGAACGCGATCTCGATCCCCCCCTCCACCTTGCGGCCGGACTGGTTGACCATGCGCAGCAGCGCCGCCGCCACGCGCTGCTCCACAGCCTGGGTCGCCAGTTCCGTCACGCGGCTCTGGAACTCGCCCAGCCGCGCGCCCAGCGTGCGGTAGGTCTCGGTGGAGAACCCGTCGTAGCGGGCGGCGAAGTCCCTCCAGAGCCGCACGGGCCAAGACAACGCCAACGACTCCGACGCGCAGATTGCCGTCGCCGGATAGGTGTCGCGCCCGATGGCGGGCGCGATCCCGAAAAGCTGCCCCGGCGGAATGTGCAGCGCCACCACTTGCTCGCCTCCCGGCGTGGTGCGGATCACCCGGATGAAGCCGTCCAGCAGCAGGAAGAAGCGGTCGGCTTCCGACCCCTCGCGGAAGACCGCGGCGCCTTCCTCGTGGCGCTTCGGCGTCGCCTGATCGAGGATTTCGCGGATCTGCGACCGCTCCAGCTTCGAGAAGGGCGGCAGGGCGGTCAGCAGGCTTTCGTCGAGCTTGGGCATCTGTCCGGGAGGTTGCGCTGCATCAACGTTTCGGAGCCGGTCATAGCCCACACAGGCCCCCGACGGAACTGCATCGAGCCGAAAGGAAGAAACGATGAACCGCCTGATGATCGCTCTGAGCGCCGCCGCCATCGCCGCATCAGGCGCCGCCGCCGCCGAGACCCACGAGGTCAGGATGCTCAACAAGGGCGAGGCCGGGGCCATGGTCTTCGAGCCCGCCTACACCGCCGCCCGGCCCGGGGACGTGATCGTCTTCATTCCCACCGACAAGGGCCACAACGTCGAGGCTATCAAGGAGATGCTCCCCGAGGGCGTCGCCGTCTTCAAGAGCAAGTTCAACGAGGAATACGTCCTGACGATGCGAGGAGGAGGGCCTCTACGGGGTCAAGTGCACCCCTCACTACGGAATGGGCATGGTCGGCCTGATCCAGGTCGGCGAGGCGAAGAACCTCAACGCGGCGAAGGCCGCCAAGATGCCGGGGAAGGTGAAGCAGCGGTTCGAGGAGGCGTTCGCCAAGGTCAACTGAGGCGGGCATCCCTCGAAACGCGGGGGCGGCGGCGTCGAGGCCGGCCGCCCCTTCTTCACTGGAGAACAAGGTCATGAATGGACGCAACTCCTACAAGGGCCCCGCGCTCCTGAGCGGCGGCTTCCGCCCGTTCTTCCTGGTCGCGAGCCTCTTCGGCGCCGGCGTCATGCCGATCTGGCTGCTGGTTGGGCGAGGGGACCTCTCCCTCTCCGGGCCGTTCCTCCCGGTGGACTGGCACATCCACGAGATGCTGTTCGGCTACGTCGCCGCCGTGATCGCGGGTTTCCTCTTCACCGCCGTTCCGAACTGGACCGGCCGGATGCCCGCCCGCGGCTGGCCGCTGGCGGCGCTGACCGCGCTGTGGGCCGCGGGGCGGGCGGCTTGCGCCGGCGCGCTGCCGTTGGGTCCGCTAGCCGTCATGGCGGTCGACGGAAGCTTCCTGCTGACGATCGCCGCCATGATCGCGGTCGAGATCGTCGCGGGCCGGAACTGGCGCAACCTCATCGTGGTCGTCCCCGTCCTGCTGTTGTTCGCGGCCAACATGGTCTTCCATCTGGAGGCGAGGGTGGAAGGCTCCGCCGATATCGGTCGCAGGCTGGGCTTCGCGGTCGTCATCTTCCTGATCATGCTGATCGGGGGGCGCATCATTCCCAGCTTCACCCGCAACTGGCTGGCGCAGAGGGGGGAGGTCCAATTGCCCGCTCCCTTCGGGCGGTTCGACGGGCTTTGCCTGCTGGCGGGCGCGGCGGCGATGCTGGTCTGGACGGCGGCGCCGGACTCGCCCGCAGCCGGCGCGGCGCTGGCGGGTGCGGGGGCGCTCCACCTCGTTCGCCTGGCGCGGTGGCGCGGGACGGCGACCTGGCGTTCGCCGCTGCTGCTGATGCTGCACGTCTCCTATCTGTTCGTTCCGGTCGGGCTGATCGCGACCGGCGCCGGGGCGGCCGGGCTGCTTGCGCCGGCGGCGGGGTTCCACCTCCTGGGGATCGGGGCGATCGGCGGGATGACCGTGGCGGTCATCATGCGTGCCACGCGCGGGCATACGGGGCGCAGCCTGGCGGCCGGACGCCGGCTGACCGCGGCCTTCGCGCTGGTCGCCGCCGCCGCCGTGGTCCGCACGGCCTTCGCCGAGACCGCCTTGTTCGGCCTCGACGGGATCACGGTCGCCTGCGGGCTGTGGACGGTGGGCTTCGCGCTGTTCGCGCTACGGGTCGGGCCTTGGCTGGCGCTTCCCAATCCGGCTCCGACCGCGTGAACGGACGGGGAGTCGGAGGCGATCCTCCGGCTCCCCGTCCTTCCGCGCTGTCCGTCTATGCTGCCGCATCGCCATCGCGAGATCCTCGTAGCTGCTCGTCGCCGTGCCGTCGAGGCCGAGAAAGGTCTGGGCCGAGATGAAGGGCACGCGGTCGGCGTGATCGGCGCCTGTGTGGTCGAAACGGCGCACGAGGGCGGACGGAAACCGCTGCGACGTGTTGAGGATGCGCGCCTCGGCCGCCGTAATCCTGACCTCCGCCGCGAGCTTCAGCGTCATCACCTCCGCCCGTGCCATTGCGTAGTGGTCGTCGATCTTCGGCAGCTTCACGATCCATAGCGCGCCATCGTCGTCCCGTGCATTGACCTTCGGTCGCGCGCCCCCGAGCGAGCCCATGGCTTCGGCGAGGAGATCGCCGCCGACGAACCGCGCGCGGCCCGCGGCATAGCTCGCCGGGTCTTCCTCGAAAGCGCGGACCTGGCGGATGACCTCCTCGAGATCATGGAGACGCAGCACGCCGAGGCCCACTTCCCGGGGCGGCGCGAGCGCCACGGCGTCCTCGCCCGGGCCGTCGAAATACCGCAAGGCGCCAACCCGCAGGAAATCGGCGGCCTCGAGAAGGTAGTCGAGCGCTCGTCCGTTCCGCGCAGCCGCTCGATGATCTTCCGCCTCCAGCTGTCGAGCGCGGCGTCGGCGAGCGGCAGGGGCAGGCAGGAGCGCCTCTCCTCGGTTCGCCCATGGAAGGGCGCCGCGACGAGCGGCATGTCGGACGTCAGCGCGAAGGCGCGCCCGAGCGCATGCCAGCTCTCATGGTAGGTGAAGACCGAGGTCTCGCGGCCCTGGTCGGCCTCCACGATGAGCTCGCCCACCGGAGCGGCGCGCGCCGCGATCCGCACGTCGACGCGGCGGGCAGCCATCACCAGCCCGCCGGCTCGCCTTCCGCACTACCGGAGCTGCGGGGCTCCGGACGCGGCGTCCCGTCGACGGGAGCGCGCCTCCTCGGTCGCGTCACCACGCGCCGCGGCAGGGTTTTCCGGCTCAGGACCAGACCGAGATCGTCGCTCGCCGGGTCGACGAGATCGGTGAGGCCGTCGAAAAGACCCGGCACCGAGAGCGCCATGGCGAGCGTGTTGAGCGACACGCCCGGGTCGCCCGCTTCCAGCCAGTGCCGTGTGCTCCGGCTCACGCCCATCCGGGCCGCCATGTCGGTCGTCGGGATCCGCCGCGCACGCCGCGCGAAGCCGAGATCAACGCGGAGCTTGGAAATGCCCTGTTCCACCGAGGTGTGAACGGCGCTGCCTCTGGTCCTGGCGACGCGTCCGCGCTCCTTGCTCATTGTCCTGCACCCCGTGAGTTTCAGCGTGAAGTGCAACACCGTCGACGGATAACGTGTCCGTCTGTCTCCAAACGAAAAACGGTGCTGCCATGTCGGGATATGCTCATCTCACCGCCGAGGAACGGGATCGGCTTGCGGAGCTGAAGGCAAGCGGCCTGTCGCTTCGGGTGATCTCCCGGGCGCTGGGTCGGGCGGCTTCGACCATCTTGCGCGAGCTCAGGCGCATTGCGCTCGACAGCGGCGCCTGAACCCAACCTCCGGGGGGCTCCCGCGGACCCCGGCTCGCTCCTTCGGGAGGGAGTGCGTATGGTTATTGCGAGGAAAAAATTCGGAAGCCGCGGCGCCTCTTCGCCTTTTTCAGCGCAAAATCGCGTAGCCACGCAAACGGCCTGCCGTGAAGCATACGACAGGCCATCCTCAAGCGGGTTCCACGGCTCGGCATGCGTCAGCCGTATGACCGCCCCCTTCGTTTCGTCTCCCGCGCCCGGCAGCGCGACGCGGCATCAGAAGCCGGCGGTGTAGGAGGCAGGAGCCTGGACCTGCTCCATCAGGTCGTTGTTCCAAGTCCCCTCGACGACGATATGCGCCGTGGCCCCGAGGTTCACCGCCTCGATCAGGTTGTGGTTCACGTAGGCGTAGACGCCGGGCTGCCGGAACTCGTACATCGCCGCCGCCGCGGAGCCGCCGCGCACGAACCACGTCTCCAGGTCCCGGAGCGGCGGGTTGTTGAACTTGCCCTCCTCCCAGACCAGATCGCCATGGCCGCCGATGATGTGCGGGCGCGTGTCCCGGTTGGCCTGGCTGTGGACGATCATCACCTTCTCGCCGACCTTCGCCTTCATCGCGCCATCGCCCGTCAAGGCGCCGACCGCGCCGTTGAAGACCACATGCGTGGGCGTGAGGCGGTTCATCACCTCCAGCGTGTCGGGGTAGCTCTCGCCAGGGTCGGCGTAGCGCCTGTAGGCGCCGTTCTCGTCCCTGGGGATGTAGAAGTCGCTTTCCCCCACGTAGTAGATGCGGTCGTAGCGAACGGGCTTGCCCTCGTGGTCCTTCAGCCCATCGCGGGGCAGGACCATGATCGTGCCGGACATTCCCGAGACGACGTGCCACGGGATCATGGGGCCACCCGGCGCGCAGTGGTAGACGAACACGCCCGGCCGGGTCGCCTTGAAGCGCAGCACCGTCTGCTCTCCGGGATTCACGAGGGTCAACGCCCCGCCACCCAACGCGCCGGTCGCGGCGTGAAAGTCGATGTTGTGAGGCATCATGCTCTCGGGCGGGTTCTTGAGCGTCAGCTCGACGTAGTCGCCCTCGTGCACCACCATCATCGGTCCGGGGACGGAGCCGTCGAAGGTCATGGCCTGCATCCAGGCGTCCTCGGCGACCTGGATCTCCTTCTCGCGGATCGTCATCTCGAACTGCACGATCTTCGGGCCGCCGACGGCGACCTGTTCATGGGCGTGCACGAACGGCGGGGCCACCAGCTGCTGCCTCACGCGGGGCAGGTGAGAAAGGTCGACCGCTGTCGCCGCGCCCGTGTCCATGGCTTCGTCGGATGCCCGGGCTGCGCCAGGCAGGTTGATCATCATCAAGGGCGCGACGATCGCCGCAGCCCCCAGCAAAGCGACCCTGCGCGTCAGCATGATCCGTCTCCTCTTGAAGAGGCCCCGATGGCCTCCTCAAGAACATGGGATACTTGCGCCACGATAGGTTTGCGCCAGCGCAAACTGGCAACCGGCTTTTACTGCGCTGGACTGCGTAAAAATAACTGAGAAACTTTCAGGTCGACTAGGCGAGGCTTCCCCGCCCGGGACGGGAATACGCTCGGCCTACGCCGGGCGAATGAACATTCGCTCGCTGGCGCCGCCTTCTGGTTGGACGCGTATCGCGCGGTAGGCGTGCCAGGTGGCGTGGCCGAGGATGGGGAAGACCAGGATCAGGGCCGCGCCGCCGGTCGCCACCGAAAGTGCGAACAGCGCAAGCACGATCGCGCCCCAGGCGATCATCACGCGCAGGTTGTTCCAGACCATCGCCATGCTGATGCCGAGAGCCGACATCGCGTCGCTCCTCTCCTCCAGCAGGATAGGCATGGCGAAGACGCTGATCGCGAAGGCGAAAGCGGCGAAGAGGGCGCCGACCGCCGAGCCGACGAGGAGCAGGCCCCAGCCCTCGGGGGTCAGGAACAGCATCGGCGCGATGTCTTCGGTCCCCGGGAACGGGACCAGGCCGAAGAACAGCGCATAGAGCAGCACCGCGGCGCGCTGCCAGAGCAGGAACAGGCCGAGAAGCAGGACCCCCATGAACAGCGCGGAACGGCCCGATTTCGGGCGTGACGAAGATCATGGAGCGAAGGTTCGTGGGCTCGCCGGCCTCGAGCCTGCGGCTCTTCTCGTAGAGCCCGTTCGCGATGAGCGGGCCCAGCACCAGGAAGCCGGCGAGAGCGGGGAACAGGAGGTAGTCGAGCTCCAGTCGGAACAGGAACCAGACGACGAGCAGGGAAATCAGGAAAATGCCTATCCCGTAGGTCAGGCTGGGCAGCGGGTCGCGCGCCAAGTCGTGCCACCCGCCCCGGAGCCAACCAAACGCGCTTCTCCAGGGCAGGTCGCGGGCGTAAGGGTTCTCGCGCGGCAGCGGCGGCACGACCTTGGGGATCATGCCCCTGGCATGGGGATTGTCGGGCGGAGGCGGTCCGGCGTGGTCGCTCAGCATGACGATTTCGCCGCGCGCATCAGCGCGGCGCCCTCTTCGTTGTACCCGGGATGCGGAACGCAGGCAGGATGGGTGGCGATCGAGACGGCGACGAGATGCACATTCGCGCCAACGAAGACCGCCACGAGCACGAGCGCGGCCGCGATGGCTGCGAGGCGCCGGGAGACGAGCGGACGGCCCCGGGCGATGGTCATTCCGGTCTCCCGCCCGCCAGTTCCTGGATGTAGATCGTCAGCAGCTTCCGGTCCGCGAGGCTCATGCGATCTTCCCACGCGGGCATCCAGCCCTGCCGGCCGTCGTGAATCGTATGGAAGAGATTTTCGGCGATCTCCTCCGTAGAGCCAGAAGTCGTCGGTGAGGTTCGGGGCCCCCACTTCCCGCAGACCCTTCGCGTCCTCGCCATGGCAGGCTGCACAGTTTTCCTGAAAGAGTTGCCCGCCGGCTTCGAGCGCCTCAGGCGCGACCTCCTGCCCGGACAAGGACTGCACGTAGGCGGCGACGCTGCGGACTTGGTCGCGCGTGAGGATGCCGTCTCGGCCGAACGCGAGCATCTGGGAAACCCGCGTCTCCTCATGAGGGGAGTTCACTCCGACGCGCAGGGTTTCCATGATGGTCTCGTCATCCTCGCCCCAGAGCCAGGAGAGATCGGTGAGGCTGGGGAAGCCCGGCCCGCCCTGCGCCTGAGCGCCGTGGCAGCCGGAGCAGTTGTCGCCGAAGAGGACGGGGCCGGTCTTGAGGACGATGTCCATGAGCATCGGGTTCGCACGGATCTCGTCGAAGCTCGCCTGCTCGATGGCGTCCACCCAGTCGCTGCGGGACAGGCGCAGCTCCCGGACCTCCTCCTCCACGCGCTCCCGGGCGTCGAGGCCGAGGATGCCCTTGGTGTAGGTGTTCAGCAGCGGCCACGAAGGCAGCAGGATCCAGACGACCACCGCCCAGACATGAGTGATGCCGATGAACCACCAGATGATGCGCGGCACGCGCGTATTCAGCTCGGTGATGCCGTCCCATTCGTGGCCGGTCGTCTCGTGTCCGGTCAGAGGGTCGCGTTCCTTCACCGACATGGGCCGTCCTCGTCGTCCAGGATGCTTCGCGCCGCCCGGTCGAAGCGGTTCCGCAGCGATGGCCAGAAGGCGTAGATGCAGACGGCTGCCGACATCGCGATCAGGTAGAACAGACCGAAGGACTTGGCGAAGACCTCGACCGTCTCGTGCATGATCTCCATCTCGTCTACTCCGTCAGCACCTGTTCTTCCGGCTGGATCGGCATCGGCAGCTCGGTCAGCTGGCCAAGAATTTGAAGATAGGCGACCAGCGCGTCCATCTCGGTCACCCGGCTCTCGATGCCGTCGAAGGGGCGGACGTTGGTCTTCTCCCCGTAGCGCTCGAAGACGCCATCGGCCCGCGCGTCGTACGGGAGCGCCTGCCCGAGCGCATCGGCAGCCGCGTTCTCGATCATCTCATCGGTATAGGGGACGCCGACGGCCCGCAGCGCGGCCAGGCGGTCCGGCAGGTCGTCCACTTCCAGCGTCTCGTCCAGCAGGAAGGCGTAGTACGGCATGACCGAAGTAGGCGCGAGGTCGCGCGGGTTCACCAGGTGCTGGACGTGCCAGTAATCGGAATACTTCCCGCCGACACGGGCGAGGTCCGGGCCCGTGCGCTTCGAGCCCCAGAGCATGGGGTGGTCGTACTGGCTCTCGACCGCGAGCGAGTAGTGGCCGTAGCGGTCGACTTCGTCCGCCAGGGTCCGCACCATCTGGCTGTGGCAGGCGTAGCAACCCTCGCGGATGTAGATGTCGCGCCCGGCCTGCTCGAGCGGCGTGTAGACCCGCATGTCCGGCGCCTCCTCGACCGTCTCGTCGATCGTGAACAGCGGCGCGATCTCGATGAAGCCGCCCACGCTGGCGGCGGCGATGATGCCGAGCGTGAGGCCCATCGAGCGCCGCTCCAGCCGGTAGTGGCCGCGGGCGTGCGCCTCGAAGAAGCGGGCGAACGGGGCGATGAGCTTGCGAAGCATCAGGTCACTCCGCTGCTGGGACGGCAGGTGCGGGCGCCTCAGGCGCCGCGGCCCCGATCCGCTCGCCCTTCCGCCGATCGACCCGGACCGTCATCCAGACATTGTAGAGGGCGAGGATCGCGCCCAGCAGGAACAGCGCCCCGCCGATGACGCGGGCCACGTAGTAGGGGAACATGGCTTCCATCGACTCGATGAAGGTGTAGCGGAGCGTGCCGACGTCGGTATAGGTCCGCCACATGAGCCCCTGGACGATGCCGGAGTTCCACATGGCGAAGACGTAGATGATCACTCCGCTCAGCGCGAGCCAGAAGTGGATCTCCACCAGACGCCCGGAATACATCCCCTCCCGCCGCCAGAGCATGGGCGTCAGCGCGTAGATCGAGCCGAAGGTGATGAGGGCGACCCAGCCCAGGACGCCCGCATGGACGTGGCCGACGGTCCAGTCGGTGTAGTGGGAGAGCGCGTTGACCTGCCTGATCGCCAGGAACGAGCCTTCAAAGGTGGAGAGGCCGTAGAAGACGACGGCTACCATCATAAAGCGCAGCGCGGCATCATCCCGGACCTTGTGCCACGCGCCGTTCAAGGTCATCAGCGCGTTCCCCGCCGACGCCCATGACGGCACCAGCAGCATCACCGAGAAGGTCATCCCCAGAGTTTGCACCCAGTAGGGCAGCGCCGTGTAATGCAGGTGGTGCGAGCCCACCCAGATGTAGAAGAACACGATGCCCCAAAAGCTGAGGATCGACAGGCGGTACGAATAAATCGGCCGCTCGGCCCGCTTGGGCAGGAAGTAGTAGAGCATCCCCAGGAAGCCTGAGGTGAGGAAGAACGCCACGGCGTTGTGGCCGTACCACCACTGGGTCATGGCATCCTGGACGCCGGAGAAGGCGGAGTAGCTTTTCGCCCCCGCGAATGAAGCCGGAACGGCGAGGTTGTTGACGATGTGCAGCACCGCCACGACCAGGATGAAGGCGAGGTAGTACCAGTTGGCGACGTAGATGTGCGGCTCGTTCCGTCGCGCCAGCGTGCGGATGTAGAGCACGAAGTAGGTGATCCAGACCACGACCAGCCAGATGTCCGCGTACCATTCCGGCTCCGCGTATTCCTTGGACTGGGTCACCCCAATGAGGTAGCCGCTCGCCGCCACCAGGCAGAACAGGTTGAAGCCCATCAGCACGAACCAGGGCGAGAGCTGCCCGGCAAGCCGCGCCCGACACGTCCGCTGCATGACGTGGAAGGAGGTGGCGATGAGCGCGTTGCCGCCGAAGCCGAAGATGACGCCGGAGGTGTGGACGGGCCGGATCCGACCGAAGCTCGACCAGGCCGTGTCGAAGCGCAGCCACGGCCAAGCGAGCTGCGCGGCCACCCAGAGGCCCACGCCCATCCCCACCACGCCCCACAGCAGCGCCAAGAAGATGCCGACCTTCGTCGGATCGTCGTAGTAGGAGGAGAACCGGCTCTCGCTGGGCTCCGGCTCGAGAAGGCCGCCGATGATGGGGAAGAGCAGGACGCCCCCGAAGATCACCACCACCCAACCCTGCATGCCCATCGGGTCGCCGCGTCCGACGGCGGCCATCAGCAGCCCCACGGCGACGGCCAGGGCCGAGAGCAGGGCGGCGGTCACGCGTTCGGGACGGGTCAGCTGCGAGATCATGTGAAGCGTTCCTTCTCGCGCCCTGCGGGGCGCTCCTGCCGCTCAAGGGGCGCGTCGTCGTCGTGGAAGAGTATCCGCTCGGCGTCCCCCTCGAGGTCGTCGAACTGGCCGCTCCGCAGACTCCAGAAGAAGGCCGCCAGTCCGACGGCGCCCATCACGAGCGAAACCGGGATAAGTAGGCTCAGGATCGACATGAAGGCATCCACCGGACCAGGCTCGGGAACAAATCAGGCGCTGCTGATCCTCGCGCGGTCCCGCGTAACGTTCTGCACCTCGACATCCTCGGTCCGCAGATCACGCTCGTCAGACTCCAAGCTTCTTGGAGCTGTCGCAGCGGCGGACCCGCTGCCGGCTCAGCTCCAGTCGATCATCTTCCTCAGCGACAGAATGCAACTTTCGAACGCCCTTCTTCAACCCGGCCGAGTGGCATCCAGAACCACGGAGCGAGAAAGAGACGAACCAGGGTTCCTCTCGACGCCGAGGGAGCGGAGCTCTCGTCTCTTCGCGGCGCCTGGACGATGTGAGAATCGTCTTGCGGATCGCCGATGCAGGGACCGAACCTGCTGTGACTTTCCACCGTTGGCGTGGCGTCGTGCTGCCCCGCGGCCTCGCAGGAGGAAGTGGAGAACCACGTCGCCGCAAGAGGACCTATCCTGCGCACGGGGATGTCCGTTCCCCTGGCCGCGCGGAGGGAGCAGCCGCTGCCGTTTGAACGGAGAGGACGGGGAACGCCGACGCCCTGGTGTCCATGGTTGCACCCGGCCCCGGGTCGTCGCGCGATGTTCGCGCCGCCTTGATCATGTTGGCGAGCGCGACCCGGGTCTCTTCCCAGCTGCGGGTCTTCAACCCGCAGTCGGGGTTGACCCACAGCCGGTCGGCCGGAATCACCTCGGCGGCCTTGCTCAGGAGGGCGCCGATCTCCTCCGCGGACGGCACGCGAGGCGAGTGGATGTCCCAGATTCCAGGCCCGATCTCGTTCGGGTAGGAGAAGTCGCCGAAGGCGCCCAGCAGCTCCATGTCCGAGCGCGACGTCTCGATGGAGATCACGTCCGCATCCATGCGCGCGATGGCAGGCATGATGTCGTTGAACTCCGAGTAGCACATGTGGGTGTGGACCTGGGTCTCATCCCGGACGCCGGAGGCGGAGAGGCGGAAGCAGTCCACCGTCCAGGCGAGATGGCCTTCCCAGTCGGCGCGACGGAGCGGGAGGCCCTCCCGCAGCGCCGGCTCGTCGATCTGGATCGCAGGAAGGCCGGCGGCCTCGAGGTCGAGCACCTCGTCGCGGATCGCCAGGGCGACTTGGCGGCAGGTCTCAGTGCGGGACTGGTCGTCGCGCACGAAGGACCATTGCAGAATGGTGACGGGGCCGGTGAGCATGCCCTTCAAAGGCTTCGATGCGCAGGCCGCGGCGAAGGCGGACCAGCGCACCGTCATCGGCGCGGGGCGCGAGACGTCGCCGTAGATCAGCGGCGGCTTCACGCAGCGCGTGCCGTAGGACTGCACCCAGCCGTGGCGGGTGAAGGCGAAGCCCGCGAGCTGCTCGCCGAAAAATTCCACCATGTCGTTGCGCTCGAACTCGCCGTGGACCAGCAGGTCGAGTCCAACCTCCTCCTGGAAGTCGATGCAGGCGCGGGTTTCGGCCTCGAGGAAGGCTTCGTAGTCCGCGGTCGGGAGATCGCCGCGACGGTGGGCGGCGCGGGCGCGGCGAACCTCCACGGTCTGGGGAAAGGAGCCGATGGTGGTCGTGGGCAGCGGCGGCAGGTTCAGGCGCGCGGCTTGCACAGACCGGCGCGCGGCGTAGGGAGAGCGCCGCGCGAAGTCCTCGGGCCGGAGGGCCACGGCGCGGGCCTGCACCGCCTTGTCCTGCACGCGGGAGGAGAAGCCGCGGGACATCATGGCGGCCCCGCTCGCGTCCAGCGCATCCGCGATCGCGCGGCGGCCCTCGCCGGCGCCTTGGGCCAGCGTCGCGACCTCCCGCAGCTTCTGACGACCAAAGGCGAGCCAGCCCTTCAGCTCGTCGTCGAGCTCCGTCTCCTGGTCCAGGTCGAGGGGCGCGTGCAGGAGAGAGCAGGAGGGCGCCGCCTGCACCCGGTCAGCGCCAAGCGCGGCGACCGCCTGCTCCAGCTTGCCGAGTGCAAGGTCCAACGTGCAGCGCCAGACATTTCGACCATCCACGACGCCGAGGGAGAGGACCTTGTCCGGCCCGATCCCCTTCAGCGCCGCCCCGAGCTGGCCAGGCGCGCGCACCAGATCCAGGTGCAGCCCGGCCACCGGCAAGGCCAGCGCCGTCGCAAGGTTGTCGCCGAGGCCGCCGAAATAGGTCGCCAGCATGATCCTGGGACCGGCCTCGGCCAGCGCGGCATAGGCGGGGGCGAAGGCCGCCCGCTCCGCCTCGTTCAGGTCGAGCACCAGCGCCGGCTCGTCGATCTGCACCCATCCGGCGCCTGCCTGCGCGAGACGCGAGAGCAGCGCTGCGTAAACCGGCAGGATCGCAGGCAGGAGCGACAGCGGGTCGAGTTTGGCGTCCTTGGCCTTGCCCAGCTTCAGCCAGGTGAGCGGGCCGATCAGCACCGGGCGCGTTTCGATCCCCAGCGCCTTCGCCTCCTCGTACTCGCGCACGGCCTTCAGCGACGCGAGCCGGAAGCGCTGACCGGCGTGCAGCTCGGGGACGATGTAGTGGTAGTTGGTGTCGAACCACTTGGTCATCTCCATGGCCGGGGCATCCTGCCGCCCGCGAGCCATGGCGAAATAGGTCGGCAGGTCCACCTCTCCCTCGGCCTCGCCGAAGCGGGGAGGCACGGCGCCGACCGCCGCGGTCATGTCCAGAACCTGGTCGTAGAGCGAGAAGTCGTTGGACGGGATCGTGTCGATCGCCGCCTCGGACTGCATCCGCCAGTGCCGGGCGCGCAGGTCGCGTGCGGCCGCCTCCAGCCCCGCCTCGTCGAGATCGCCCTTCCAGAAGGCCTCGACGGCCGACTTCAACTCCCGGCGGGCGCCTATGCGGGGAAAGCCGAGATTGGCGGCGGCGATGGCGGGCATCAGATCCTCCTGTCCCTGGGTTCGGAGCGGAGGGTAGGGGTGGCCAGAGATGAAGAGAAATGGCATTTATCGCTCCATGAATGACACGGAGTCATGATGCTCGATCGCCAGCACCTCGCCATCCTGCGAGAGGTGGACCGTCAGGGCGGCGTCACGGCCGCGGCCGACCGCCTGCACCTCACCCAGTCTGCGCTCAGCCATGCTATCCGGCGGCTGGAGCGGGACCTGGGCGTGGCCCTGTGGGAGCGGGAGGGCCGCCGCCTGCGCCTGACCCGGGCGGGGCGTCGGCTGCTCGCCCTCGCCACCCGCGTGTTGCCACAGTTCGAGCAGGCGGAGGCGGAGATCGCCGACTTCGCCCGCGGACGGCGGGGGATGCTGCGCATCGGGATGGAGTGCCACCCGTGCTACCGCTGGCTGCTGCGCGTGGTGGAGCCCTATCTCGCGGCCTGGCCTGACGTGGACGTGGACGTGAAGCAGGAGTTCCAGTTCGGCGGCCTCGGCGCGCTGCTGTCGCAGGAGATCGACCTGCTGATCACGCCGGACCCGGTGTTACGCCCCTCCCTGAGCTTTACGTCGGTCTTCGACTATGAACTGATGCTGGCGGTGGCGCGGGGCCACCCGCTTGCGGAGGCGCCGCATGTCGCGGCCGAGGCGTTGGAGCGGGAGGTGCTGATCACCTACCCGGTGGCGACCGAGCGGCTGGATGTCTTCACCCAGTTCCTTCTACCTGCGCAGCGGCTGCCGCGCGTCCACAAGACCATCGAGACGACGGACATCATGCTCCAGCTCGTCGCCGCTGGCCGCGGGGTGGCGCCGCTGCCCGACTGGCTGATCGCGGAGTACGCGGGTCAGATGCCGCTGGTCGCCGTCCGGCTGGGCGAGTGCGGCATCCGAAAGTCCATCTTCATAGGTTCCCGCGAGGCGGACGCAGGCGTGGAGTTCCAGCACGGCTTCCTCGACATCGCCGCGACCGAGGGCGCCCGCCAGACCGCCTCAGCTTGATCGGACGCCTACGGCGCGACGCTTCCGCCGTCGGTTCCCGCGAGCGATCAGGGGTACCGGGGCGCCCCGGCGGAGGACAAGATGATCGACAAATCGACATCGTGCCGCGGGGCCAGCCGCGCGACGGCTTCCAACTTCGCGCTGCTCAGCCCGCTGGCCGCTTCTCCGTCGCCCGAAGCCGACCCCCCGGGCCGCCGGGCGCCGAGCGCGGCGCTGCCCCATGCTCACCACCTGCCGCGGGAAGCAGACCGCCCAGCGTCTCGCCGCCCAGCTCTCACCCGAGATGCTGGACGCGACCCGGGGAACGCGCTGCGTCGGCTCCCCGACCTCCAAGCGTCGGCCTCGTGCAGTTCAGGCGTGGGTCGCTGGTCCGCGCCGGACGGCGGTGTGCAGCATGGGCTTGATCGTTCTCCGGTAGGCGATTATCCGGTTCCTGCGTGGTCCGCGGCGATGGCGTCGGCGCAGACTCGGAGCCCGCAGCGCGGCGGCCTGGCCTTCCGCGTTCCACCGTCCTGCACGCCCGGATGAGCCGTTCGGCGCATCGCGTCCGGCGGTCGGATGAGGGTGATGTCGATGGCTGAGGTTCAGCAAAGTCGCGAGAGCTTCGTGCGGCCCAACGGAGAGCGGGCGGCCCTGCCCTTCAGCGAGGGGGAGTACGCGCGTCGGCTTGAGACGCTGCGCTCGATCATGGCCGCGCGCGATCTCGACGCGGTCCTGCTGACCTCCATGCACAATATCGCCTACTATACGGGCTTTCTTCATTGCGCATTCGGGCGACCCTACGGCTGCGTGGTGACGCGCTCTGCGTGCACCACCGTCACCGCCAACATCGACGGCGGGCAGCCGTGGCGCCGCAGCTGGTGCGACAACGTCATCTACACCGACTGGCGGCGCGGGAACTTCTGGCGCGCGGCCACCCGCCTGCTGGGCGACGCTCGGCGGGTGGGCATCGAGGCGGATCACCTGACGCTGGCGGCCCGGGACGCTCTCGCCGAGGCGGCGCCCGCCACGCAGCTCTCCGACGTCGCGCATGCCGCCATGCAGGCCCGGATGGTCAAGTCGGACGAGGAGATCGCCCTGATCCGCGAGGGCGCCCGCATCGCCGACCTGGGCGGCGCCGCGATCCGCGAGGCCATCGCCGAGGGCGCGCGGGAGATCGACGTGGCGATGGCCGGCCGCGACGCGATGGAGCTGGAGATCGCGCGCGCCCATCCCGGAAGCGAGCAGCGGGACACGTGGGTCTGGTTCCAGTCCGGCCTGAACACAGACGGCGCCCACAACCCGGTCACCACGCGCGCGCTGCACGGGGGCGACCTGCTGAGCCTCAACGCCTTCCCGATGATCTCGGGCTACTACACCGCGCTGGAGCGCACGCTGTTCCTGGGCGAGCCGGACGCGGCGACCCTCCGCCTGTGGCGCGCGAACGTGGCCGCCCATGAACTGGGCCTGTCGCTGATCCGTCCCGGCATCTCCTGCGCGGCGATCTGCGCCGAGATCAACCGCTTCCTCGCCGAGGAGGAGCTGCTGGAGTTCCGCTCCTTCGGCTACGGCCACTCGTTCGGCATTCTGAGCCACTACTATGGGCGCGAGGCCGGGCTGGAGCTGCGCGAGGACGTGGAGACCGTTCTGGAGCCGGGCATGGTCGTCTCGATGGAGCCGATGCTGTGGATCCCCGAGGGGCGCCCCGGGGCCGGGGGCTACCGCGAGCACGACATCCTCGTGGTGAACGCCGGCGGCTCCGAGAACATCACGCGCTTCCCCTACGGACCGGAGGCGAACGTCGTGCCCCTCTGAGCGGAGGTCGGGGGCTTGTCCGATCGTCCGGCCCCCATCGCCCACCGGACCGGAGAGGCCGCCCCGCGCACCGTGCGCTACCTGTCAACGGCGCCGAGAGAGTCGGCCACTGGGGCGCCGAAAGAACCGGCCACTGCGCTCATGAGCGATGAGGCCCCCGGCATGCCGGGGGCGTCATCGTTTCCGCTTCTTCTCGGGGATCAGGCGGTAAGCTTGCGCGAGCGGCTCTGGGCGAGGCGATAGGACGGCCCGTTCGCCTCCAGGATGTGGACATGGTGGGTCAGGCGGTCGAGCAGCGCACCGGTGAGGCGTTCGTCACCGAAGGTCGCGGTCCACTCATCGAAGGGCAGGTTCGAGGTGATGATCGTGGCGCTTCGCTCGTAGCGCTGGCTGATCAGCTCGAACGGCAGTTCGGCGCCGGTGCGCGACAGCGGCACGAAGCCCAGCTCGTCGATGATCAGCAGCTCATAGCTGGCGAGGGTCTTTTGCAGGCGCATCAGCCGCTTCTCATCCTGGGCCTCGATCATCTCGTGCACGATGGCGGCGGCGGTGGCGAAGCGGGTCTTCACGCCGCGCTGGCAGGCGGCCAGCCCGATGCCGCAGGCGATGTGGGTCTTGCCCGTGCCGCTGGGCCCGAGGGCGTCATGTTGGAGACATGCTTCCAGCATGATGACGTTCTCGCGCCGGGCGACGAACTCGCAGCGCGCCAGATCGAGGACCAGTCTCTTGTTCAGGCCAGGAATGGCGTCGAAGTCGAAGCTCTCCAGGCTCTTGACCGCCGGGAAGCGGGCGTCGCGGATGCGCCGCTCGACGGTGCGGGCCTCGCGGTCGCGCGTCGCCGCGCGCCAGTGGACTTCGGCGGCCTCTGGCCGCGGGCAGCTCCAGTTCGATCAGCCGCATCAGGTGGCGCACATGGTCGACGTTCTCGGCGGCGCACTGCCGGGCCAGCTTCTCGTACTCGCGTTGCGCCGCAGGCGCACCTGCGGTGCGACACGGTCGGAAGCTTCAGCTTCTTCAGATGATGGCGCAGCAGGATCTCGGGCGTCTCGGGCGTGGCGGTCATGCCGGCGCCCGCCAGGAGGCTCATGCAGCTGGCGGCGGACGTGGTCTCGACGGTCGCCTCCGGCAGGTAGGGGCAGACGTCGAGGCTCAGCTTCGGGGGACGCCGCTCGACCCGGCACAGGGCGAGGCGCCTGACCGCATCATAGCTGATCGCGCCGAGCTTCAGCGCGTCGGTCACCGCGCCATGGACGACCGCCATCGGGAAGGTCTCCAGCAGCCGCAGCACCTGCACGTACTCGCGCTTGCCCGCCGCGCAGCGGTTCTTGCCGCTCAGCCGCGCCTCCAGCAGGCGGCGCAGCGTCGGGAACGCGTCGGGCAGCGCCCAGCCTTGCAAGGATGAGGAGGAGAAGCGAGCCTTCCAGTGGAAGGATCGCCCGACGAATGCCTGGTCGAGCGCGCCGACCTTCATCTCGAGCAGCGCGAGGTGGTGAAGCGGATCGAAGACGAAGTCGGCGCTGTCATAGGAGCGCGGGTGGCGGGCGATCTCCTCGGCGCCGACCGAGATCGCCACCGCGTCCACGTAGCCCTTCACCAGCACGTCGCGATGCGCATAGGCGACCGGGACCGAGTAGTCGGTGCTCTTGCAGCGCATCAGCGCCTGGCTGGAGGCCTTCCCGGGGCGCTTGTCGCAGGCATCGAACGGCGTCGGCGGCAGCGCCGGGAACGCCGCGCGGTCGGCCGCCAGCCGCTCGCCGATCGTGACGTCGGCTCCGCGCAGCACCACGTCCTGACGCGCTTGGCATCGCTCCAGCAGCATCGCGTTCAGAGCGTCGATGTCGGTCGCCTCGGGGATCGGGACCATGAAGGTCCGGCGGCCGAAGCCCGCCATCCCCTCGACATTGCCCTTGTCGGCGCCCTTGCCGGGCCGACCGAAGCGGTCGCGGAACAGGTAATGCGACTGAAGCTCCGCGAACAGCCTGGCGCGCTGGCGCGTCCCGTCGCCCAGGATCTTCGCCACCGCCAGCCGGGTGTTGTCGTACAGGATCGAAAGCGGCACGCCGCCGAAGACGTCGAACGCCGCCACATGGCCGTCGCACAGAGCCTCGGCCGTCTCGGCAAGGTAGGCCTTCAGGAAGATCGCATCGCTCTGGGGCAGGTCGACCACCAGCACGCGCACCTTCCGCCGGACGCCGCCCAGCACCGCCCACGCCTCCCCGAAGTCCGCCTGCGCGTGCCCGGCCGGGTGGACCAGCGGCACGAAGACCTCCTTCAAGGACAGCCTGCGCGGCCGGACGTAGTCACGTACCGTCGTGTAGCCGCCGTCGAACCCCCGCTCGTCGCGCAGGCGCTCGAAGATCCGCAGGATCGTGTGCCGCTGCTTCTTCGGCTCCGTCAGATCCGTCCTCAGGATCTCGTCGATGAACCCCGCATGCGCGTCCAGCCTGGGGCGCATGCGCGCCCCTGCCTGCCGGTATCCCGGCGGCGCCGAATGTCCCACCATCTTCGAAACCGTGCCGCGGTCTATCCCGAACCGACGCGCCGTCTCTCGCTGGCTCAGCCCGTCCCGCAGCACCGCCATGCGGACCTTCGAATACAGCTCCACGCCGTACATCCTTCCGCCCCCAGATCACTCTCGTGATCCAGAGACTGCCACTGGCGGGATTTTACACCGCCCCGGCCCGAAAAATCCGGGCGGTTCCGTGGCCGATCATTCCGGCGCCGTTCTCACCTTGCAGGGCGAAGCTGCCGCCGGTCGTGAAGTCGATATGGTCGTCCCGCTCCGTGCCTTCGGGCGAGAGGCGATGGCGACGCTCCGCCCGTCCGTGGGCGTCAGGGACAGGCCCGGGTCGTTCACCCCCGTGCGCGGGGCGACATGCGCTTGTAGTGCTGAGCGGTGTCTACTCCGCTAGAAAAGACCGCGTCGCGAGCATAAGCCGGAGCGCCTGTGCATCGCGCCGCGCGGGATCGCGGTCGCTGAGTTGCGCCGCCTCCTCCACCTCGGCCTCTTCCTCTTCGACGTCCGGCTCCGGAGCCACGTAGCCGCCGCCGCTTCCGTTCATCGCGCGAGCGGCCTTCATCGCCGCTGCACGCATCGCGCGCGCGACGCGCTTCATCATGTTCAGCAGGTTCTTCAGCATCGAGTGTCTCCGCTTCTCACGTATCGGTGCGATCGTGGCGCCTCTCCCACTTGAGATAAGAGAGCGGTACGCAAATAAAATAGAAGGTTTGACGCTAAATTCGTGCCTCATCTATCAATCTGTAGAGTACGTAACGTGATTTATAATAATTGGATGCTGCACTCGACTATCCTATGAGATATGGGCGATTTCGCGCGACTGAGCCGGTCGCGCGGCGTGAGCAATAATAGGGCTCGCGCGGCGGCGCCACCGGGACCGGCTGAAGCTCGGGCCCGATCAGGCCGGTCCCGGTTTCCATCGGGCCTTCGGGTCGGCGCCCGGCTGCATAAGGGCGCCTTGATAGAGGGTCGCGTCGCCCACCGTCGTGGATCAACGGCCGAAACCGCACAGACAAGAAGTCTCTTGAACTAGGAATGTAAGGAAACAATACGAAACGAAAAACTGATACAACGTGAGATCTGCTCGCTGATGCGCATTTTCATTGACTTTTCAGGTTCGGAGATGATGATCGGGATCAAGTTGACTGAGACATCGGCTCGATTGTACTGAGCGGGCCGGACCCCCTCGCAGTGGAAAGGGTGTTCCGATGCCGGACGACGGGAGCGATGATCTCGAGACTGCGCCGTTCCCTGGCTACGAAAACCGTGACGCAACGGCTACCGCAGAGGCGGGCATACCGGGGCTGAGGCCGCTCGACCTCGGGCAGGTGGTGGTCACGATTTCATACTCCGGGACCAAGGTCCTCGTGGACATCCATGTCAAGAAGATCGCGATGTTCGCCGCGCGGGACTTCAGCCGGATGCAGCTCTACCCCGGCCATCTGAGTGACAGCGCGACCCTCGCCTATTCGATCCTGAAAGAGAAGATCACCGTCACGCTGGAGGCCGTTCCGGCGGAGCGGGTCGTCGTCATGAGCTTCTCGGGGTCGAAGACCATCGTGTCTCACATGCCGTCGAAGCCGGTGCAAATCCCGTATATGGACGGACCCTATCCGTTTCCGGACGTCAGCGGCCTGCGCCATCCCAGGAGCTATACCAGGTCGCAGGTGGAGAAGACGATCGCCGGAGGCGTCTGGCACGATCAGCGGGCAGGGCTCGGGGCGCCGGCTGAACATCCGGACGGAAAAGATCTGATAACGATGCTGGGCGGCGGCCCGTGGCTGGAGGACGTGCGCGCTACGTTCGATGGCTTGGGCTTCTCCGCGCCGGAGGCCGACACGGGACTGGACGTTCTGATCGCCATAGGGGTGCGGTCGTCGGCGGAGTCGGTGCTGGTCGTCGATGGCGGCTTCGGGTTCTTCTACAAGCACGGCTTGTCCGGGCCCGACTACGTCGGCCTGTTCACGATGGGGCACACCGGCATCGGCGCTGCCTTGGAGTTCAGCGCCGAGCTGACCAGCGGGCTCTACTGGGGCTCGGCGGACCGCAGTCAGACCGCGCTTGAAGCCTTCGGCTCCGTCAACGCGTTCATCCGCGTTTCCGCCGGGGGCGTGGTGGAGGCGGCTGTCGATTTCGTGGTTTCAGGCTCGCCCCATCTGCGGCTTTGCGGGCTGAACTTCGGGGCCGGAGTCGGTGCAGGCTTTTCGGTCGCCGCGGGGGTTCAGGGCGTGGGCGAGGTTCACGTGGGCCACTGAACGACGCCACCGCGGATGCCGCTCGCTCAAGGGCGCCACCGGATCAACATCGGCGCCTGAAGATCTCATGGCGGCAAGAGCTGCAGGCCCGGCGGCTCGTGAAGTCAACGTTCCATCGGCGCCTCGGGATCGGCGCCCCATTCCATCAGCGAACCGTCGTAGAGCGCGACGTCGTCCCGACCCAGCAGATGCAGGACGAAGGCGACCGTGCTCGCCGCGATGCCGCCGCCGCAGTAGGGGATCAGCGGTGCCGCTTTGGCCAGCCCGGCGCGATCCATTCGCGCTTCCAGTTCGCGCAGAGGGAGGAAGCGGCCCGTCTTCGATTCCACGAGGTCGGCCGCGGGGATCGACACGCTGCGCGGGATGCGCCCGCGCCTTCCGAACACCTGGTCCCCGCCGCCCTCGAAATGCTCGCGCGACAGCGCGTTGACGCGAACGGCGCGAGGATCGGAGAGGGAGGCCTCCACGTCGGCCTTGTCCGCACGCATCTCCGGGTGAGGGGTGAGCTCGAACGCGGGCGCCTGGGCAGGCGGCTCCGGGACGGACGTCGCCACCGGCAAGTCCTCGGCCCGCCAGCGCGAGAAGCCGCCATCGAGGACCCGCACGTCGGGAAAGCCCGAGGCCGTCAGCGCCCACCAGACGCGGTGAACGGGAGATTCGCCCGCATCTCCGTAGAGGACGATGACCTGGTCAGGTCGCGCGCCCGCGGCCGCCATGACCTTCGTCACCTGCTCCGGCGACGCGAGCGTGAACGGCACATGCGCCGAGGGATCGCAGAGATCGTCGACCATGTGCAGGTAGCCGGCGCCGGGGATCCTCTGCGCCGCCCAGGCGTCGCGTTCGTTGCGGTAGAGCGAAGGACCCTCGGGGCGCGCCTCGCGCGTCGCCCGGCAGTCGAAGACGCGGATGAGGGGATCGTCCAGACGGGCGACGAGCCATCCGGGATCGACGAGGAGGTCGGGGCGGGGATCGGTCACGAGTTCCGCCTCAGCCGCGCAGGCGACGGGCATTCGCCCGTGCGGGCGTGGACAGCTTCTTGCCCGCCCTTCGCGCCGCAACGTGCGGCGAGGCTCCCGTCATGAGCGCGGCGGCCCCAGCCTCGACCGCCTTGGCGGCGGCGGACTGCTTCTCCGCCACCATCCGGGTGGCCTCCTGGGAAGTGAGCGTGCCGGTCAGGGCCATCTGCGATCTCTTGGCGATCACCTCGGCGGCCGCCAAGCCGCAGTCCATCTGGAAGCGCTGGATCTCGACCATCATCCGGTAAGGATCCCAGCCGCCTCGTCCGCCTGTCTTCCCGTTCCGCGCCATGTCGTCCTCCTGCCGTCGTCCCGGACTTCGCGCCGGGGACACCGCAGATGGGGTCTCCCGGCCGAACCGCCAGCCCGCGGCTGAAATCCCGCTCAGTCGCAGGGGTGATCTCGGAGATCCGGAAGGGCACGTGACGCAACAACAGGCCCATGTTGCCCCAACGTCCCCGCATGGGCTCAACTCCAGGCGCTGCGGGCCCGTCACAACGCCGCTCTTGGCGCGCTCGACAGGTTGGGGCTCGGCGCCTTCGTTCTCGTTGAAGACGGTCAGGTCCTGGTGGCGAACGGCACGGCGAGGCGGATCGTCGAGTAGGCCGACGGCCTCGTGATCGACCGGGCAGGACATCTCAGGGCGCAGGACGAGCCGACGCAGGCGCAATTGCAGCGGGCGATCGGCGACTCCTGGAAAACCTCTCAGCGCCGGGCATGGACCGCCGACGCGGCGCTCGCCGCACGCAGACCCTCCTATCCCTACATCGACGGCCCGACCGGTTGTCAGGAGTGGGGAATGCTGCTGCGATCGCAGTGGCCGCGGACCTGTTTGCTCAACATCAAGGGCGAGAACGGCTTCCTGGGAGCGGCGGCTCGCATGCAGTTCGTCGAGGTCAGCCGGGTATCCGTCCCTCCCGCGGGAGCGATGGCGGCGATCGGGGTGCTGGTGGGCGGCTGGGCTCTTCGGCGGCGTGGACGTCGACCGCTGGCCGCCAGCCGAGGCGACGCGCCTTTCCACGATAAGCATAGTCGGGGCGCGGCATCGACGAGCAGTTCGGCCACGAGTCGTTTCGGCTCGTCGATGCGGCTCCGGATCTCGTTCAGCCGCTGCCGGTCCAGCGATCGGCAGCGGCTGAACGCAGTTGCGGCAGTGCCGGTCGACCTCCCCTCGCCGATGCGCGGGACCTCCGGCCTCCGGGAAATCCCGCTTCGGTCGTAGGAGGCGGCTACGGCACGGGGACCTGTCTTCACACGTTCGGCCATCAGCACGCCCGTTGCGCGGTCAGTGGCCGGGTTCCGATTCCGCTGCCTTGAAGTTCTTCGGTTGCCGCGCCAGCGTGTAGCACGACTGCTTCACAAAGGTGATGAGCATGAGCGTGCTGAACATCAGGGACATCGGCGCCGAGCGCAAAGCAGCGCTGGAAGCGGAGGCGAAAGCCGCAGGCGTCTCGATGGCTGAACTGGTGCGTCGCCATCTCGATCAAGGCATCGGGAAGGCCCAGGCCGAGCGGGCGCGCGAGCGGTGGATCGCGGAAGCGCGGGAAGATCTGGACTAGGAGGCCGGACGCGTCCGCAAGGACGGCCCCATACTGGCACGCTACCGGGGCGGAAAGTTTCGCTCCGAGCCGAGGTGAAGCAGTTTGCGATCTCGCGCGCAACGCGCGGAGCGGTCCGGAAGGCGCCGTCGCTTGAGCCACAGTCGCGACGCAGGCCCAAGGCTGCTCCGCCACGAGCCGTTCCAGGTCGTCGATCCGGCTCCGGATCTCGTCCGGCAGCTGTCGGGCCCTCGAAGGGCCTTCAGCGTCGCCGTTCGGCATCCGACAGCACGGCGATGACGTGGCGGCGGTCCGAACCTGCGAACTCGCGCCCCTGCACTTCCGGCGTCGTGGCGTTCGAGAAGGGGGCGGCGATGGGACCCGCCACGAGCAGGTGGTCGATCGCGCCGCCGGGGAACGACCGCGCCACATAGGTCTCGGGCAGGGAGCCGACATCAGACGGCCTCCGGGGCCGTTCAGCAGGATCTGGAGGCTGTCGTCGTAGCCGTCCGCCCGCCATCGCCGCAGACGCCTTCGCATGTCCGCATAGGGGCGCAGTCCACCTCGGCGGTTCCGACGCGCAGCGTGCGACCGGGGGCCTGGATGTTGAAGTCTCCACCGATGACGAGACTGCGGCCGTCCTCGAGGATGCGGGCGGCATCTGCCGCGAGGCGCGCGGCCTGGTCCTCCCGCTCGCGGGCGAACTCCAGGGTCGGCGGCGTTGCACGACTGTCCGCGCGAGGACTTCCAGTGCACGGAGCAGACCGCGAACCCGTCCTCGGGATCCGCACGCAGGAAGCCGCGGGAGGGCTGCGTGCGGTCGAAGGGGACCTCGACGAGGATCTCCTCCGTCGGGACCGTCTCGGACGAGGCGCGCGGCGCGAAACCGTCGCCCTCCGGCCGCGGGCCAGTGGTATCCTACTCGGCGGCCGACGCGATGGGCGCGCGGCTCAGGATGGCGAGCTCGAGCGACGCGAACCGGCTGCGGGTGACGGCGGCGGGCGGGGAGAGGTCGCTGATCACCCAGTGCTCCAGCCCCGCGGCCTCGGCGACGGCCTGCACCTGCGCCTCGTCGATGACCTCCTCGAGGATCAGCACGTCGACCCGGCCGACCTGCGCAACGAGACCGGCCGCGCTTTTCGCCGCCGAGTTCGGAGACCGCTCGGCCGCGCCGATGTTTCAGGCCACGATCCGTCGCTCCTGCGCGTCGGCGGCGGAGGCGGCGGACAACGTGGCCAGCGCCGCGAGGGTGAGGATCGTCTTCATGCGCGGCTCCCGCTCGTAGTCGGCCCGCTTGTAGCACGGCGGGACGCGGCTGTGGCCACGACGGATCCGGGGCTTGCCTGCCGCCCCGACGGGAACAGGTTCTGCATCGAGCGGGTTGGCCCGAGAGACGTCGGGTCGCGACCGCCGCGGATGCACTCGGCCGGAGATGGTTCACGTGAAAGGTTTCTGGAGCCCCCTCCGCAGGCGAGACTGGCCTGCAGCCGCGATGGCAGGCCTGCTCGCCATGACGGCGGCTGCGAGCCCTCAGCCGCTCCTTGGAGATCCGGGCACGACGGTCCAGGAGCTGCGGGCCCGAAGCGGCGAAGTCTTCCGCTCGCTTGCAGGATCCGATGGTTTGCTGACGCGAAAGGAGTTCATGGCGGCGCCCGTGAGCGGGATCGTGCCAGGCGATGACGGGAAGGCGATGCTGTCGGACCTCTTCGAACTGCTGGACGAGAACGACGACGGCGTCGTCACCCGGGTCCAGTGGGAGGAGAGGCTCGGATCCGACCTCTCCGTAGCGGACGAGAACGAGGACGGTCGCGTGACTCTGCGGGAGTTGGCGAACGCGCGCCGGAACACGTCCATCTTCGATGTGCTCGGATCGATCTTCTGAAGCTCGCCTGACGTCGGTCTGCGCGTTGTGCGGCGACCCATCTCGCGGGTTCCGGCTCCGCGTGCGTGGGAATGTTCGTGCATAGGCAGAAAATAGGCTGTTGAGACTCTTTCCTAGCGTGCAACGCGAGATCCACTCGGCTCGCCGATCGTTCAGGTTCTGACAGGTGAGATAGGAAACCGCTCAGTCGGCAGTTCGTTCATGTGTCGCTCATGACCGGAGATGTCAATTAGGGTCATTAAGGAAGCAAGTCTTTGTGCCGAATTGATTTGAAAGGTTTGTTTCAAGGGGAGCCCTTGGGGTCCAAATCGCGGGGCGTGGCGGACCAACTGCTTCCGCCACGCCCCCTCTCTTCGGACAGTCCGTCGAGAGACGGAGATCGGGGCGCCCCTGGCGGCGCGCCGACGATGAGAGCCGAAATCTCCGCCAGGCCCGCCGCGTGCGAGAAGAGACCACCGGAGGCATCATCCGGCTGTTGACGAGGTCGAGGCCCGACACAGCGGGGTCGAACCCGCCGGAGAGATCGACGGCGGCGTCGCCGGAGGCGAACCATAACGGGCGCGTGAATTCGCGGGCGTTCCGATCATCTCGCAAAAGCGGCCCGGCCGCTGTGAAATCCCGCTCAATTGCAGGGGCTCTCGATGCGCAGGACGCACCGCTCGACAGCCTTCGCCCCCTGCACGCGCTCGGCATTCGACCGACCCGCCGTCCTGCAACCGCTGAGAAGGGCAGGAGCCCGGGCGTAGCCTCGGCGCTTCCGGCGAGCAGGGCTTGCGAAGCGCGCGGACCTTCCGGAACTCCGGGGTCATCATCTCGACGTCGAAGAGGATCGTTCCCGCTCTTCGTCTTCCCACCGCTGGTGCGCCTCGAAGAGTTCATCGTCCTCGTCCCGGAGGAACGCGGCGATGTCGGTCTCCAACGCGTTGGCCGCAGCCTCTCGCCGGAGCCGGAGCCGGAGCAGGAGGTCGATGATGATCGCAAGAGGCATGGGATCTGTCCGTGGTGATGTCGCCTGCACGCATAAGGCGAATTGTGCGGGACGTCAGCGTGACAGGGGCCGGGGCGCCGACGTCGGAAGCGAGAGTCTGCGGGTGGTGTGATCCGGACACGATCCCTGGACCGACCGGGGCTGGAGTTTCCCGGCTTCCTGTCCGCGGCTCGGCCAGGCGCGGTCGGCTTCGAGCATACGACGTCGAATGATCTGGAGGATGCAGGGGGTTGAGCGGGTGCGACGACGGTTCGCATTCTGAACTGTCGCCTGAAAAGATACATCATCCATACATCTTAAAGATCATCAGTTGCGGAGCGTCCCATGCCCGAGTCCCTAAGCGCGAACACCATCGCGATCGTCAAGGCCACCGTTCCGGCGCTGGATGAGCACGGGCTCGAGGTGGTCCGGACGATGTACGAGAGGATGTTCCGGAACCCCAAGATCCGCGCGATGTTCAACCAGGCGCACCAGGGCGAGGCGTCGTCGCAGCCCAAGGCGCTCGCGTCCGCGATCCTCGCCTACGCGCAGAACATCGAGAACTTGGATGCGCTGGCGCCTGCGGTGGAACGGATCGCGCAGAAGCATGTAGGCCTCCAGGTCCTGCCCGAGCACTACCCGCACGTGGCGGAGGCGCTGCTTGGCGCGATCAAGGAGGTGCTCGGAGACGCGGCGACGGATGAGGTGCTCGCGGCCTGGGGCGAGGCCTACTGGTTCCTCGCCGACATCCTCATCGCGCGCGAGACATGTCGTCTACGACGCTCTCGCCACCGCGCCCGGCGGCTGGTCCGGCTGGAGGCGCTTCAGCGTCGAGGACGTGCGTGAGGAGAGCGACATCATCCGGTCCTTCCTGCTCCGTCCCTCGGACGGGGGCGCCGTGCTGAGGCACAAGCCGGGCCAGTACCTCACCTTCCGGCTCGACGTGCCCGGTCGCGAGCCGCTGCGCCGGAACTACAGCATCTCTTCGGCCCCGAACGGGGAGACCTATCGGATCTCCGTGAAGCGGGAGCCGGGTGGCGCTGCCTCCGGATGGTTCCACGAGGAGGTTCGGCCGGGAACCGAGCTGCTCGTCGCGCCGCCCGCGGGGGAATTCTTCCTGTCCGACGCGCCCTCGAGGCCGGTGGTCCTGCTGTCGGGGGGCGTGGGGCTCACCCCCATGATGTCGATGCTGGAGACCGTAGTGGAGAGGCACCCCGAGCTGCCGACGCAATTCGTCCACGGGGCCTTGAACGGTTCCACGCATGCGATGCGCGACCACGTCAGGTCGATCGCTGAGCGGGCCGCAGGCGTGACGGCGACGATCTTCTACGAGGCGCCCAGGCAGGAGGACGTCGCGGAGCGGGACTACGACCGGGCAGGGCTCATCGACGCCGAGTGGCTGCGGTCCAACACGCCCGTGGCGGAAGCGGACTACTTCCTCTGCGGACCGCGCCCGTTCCTGCGAGCGCTCGTTTCGGGGCTGTCTCGGTCCGGAGTTCCGGCTGACAGGATTCACTACGAGTTCTTCGGCCCCGCCGACGAGCTCATGGCGGCCTGAGGTTCCCAAGCCGGACCGTGTGCGGCGATCGGAGGACGAGATGCAGCTGACGAAGTTCTCGGACTACTCCCTGAGGGTGCTGATGTTCGCGGCCGCGTCCGGCGAGCGGCTCGTGACCATCGACGAGACGGCGCATGTCTATGGGATCTCGCGAGCCCACCTGATGAAGGTGGCGAACGCGCTGACGCGTGAAGGGTATCTCGAGAGCGTCCGCGGCCGCGCAGGCGGGTTCAGGTTGGCGCGGCCTCCCGAGGAGATCCTTCTCGGCGGGGTTCTGCGGCTGACGGAGCCCGATTTCGATCTCGTCGAGTGCTTCGGCACGGGCAACCGGTGCGTCGTCACCGGCTGCTGCCGCCTCCCGGGCGTGCTCGGCGAGGCGCTCGGTGCGTTCCTGTCCGTCCTCGACCGCTGCACGCTTGCCGATGTGGCGCTTCAGCCCGCCGACTTTCCAGCCGTGGTCGCGGCGGATCGGGGCCCCGCTTCCGACGCCACGACCACCACCTGACCCGGAGGATCATCCATGGCCCATCATGGAGATGACGAGCCCGCCTCTGCGCCCTGCTACGCCAGCGAGTTCGAGATCTACATCACCGGAGACGACGGAGTTCGGTCGTTCGATCCCGCCGAGCTGGGCCGTCGCCTTGCTGTCGAGATGCCGGACGCGCTGGTGGTCTCGGATCGGGAGGGCCTGATCCGCTTCTGGAACGCGGGCGCCGAGCGGATCTTCGGCTTCTCGATCGCCGAGGCCCTAGGGCAAAGCCTCGACATCATCACCCCGGAGAACCTGAGGGCGCGTCACTGGACGGGCTATCACGAGACCATGCACACCGGGCGCACCCGCTACGGGGAAGGAGACCTACTTTCGGTGCCTGCGTTGCGAAAGGACGGGGTGCGGATCTCGGTGCAGTTCTCGATCCTGCCGCTGAAGGGAGCGGGCGGAGATCTGGAAGGCGTGGCGGCGGTCATGCGCGACGTGACCGCCGACTTCGAAGAGCGCAAGTCGCTGCGTCGGGAGATGGCGGAGCTGAAACGCTGACGTCGGCGCCGGACCGAACGAAGGGCGGAGCATGATGCACGAAAGCGGACGGCCGGAAGTGGTTCAGGCGCCGGGAGAGGCTCCCCTCGGACAGACCCTGCTCCACGGATGGAGAGGCAAGCGCCTCCGGTGCGGCGAGGGCCGGCTGTTCCGAGCTTATCTCAAAATCAGGGGCACTGCTCGACATGCGGACAGGAGTTCCGCGGCTTCCGGGCCGACGACGGACCCGCCTATGCGACGATCCTGATCGCGGGTCACCTGTCGATCCCGTGCATGAGCTGGGGGGCGGGCTGGGAGACCCGCCGCTGACTGTGGCGCTTCTCTCCTCCGCCGTCCTCATCGCCTCGCTGGCGCTCCTGCCTCGCGTCAAAGGCGCCTTCATCGGAGAATTCGCCGCGCCCGGAAGGCTTTGCCGCGAGGGTGAGCCTGCCCCCGACGCGATCGTGCAACCATGCGCGGATTTCCCGACGCAGCTCGCCGGGAAACCTGCAATGGTCTGCGTCAGCGCCGCTCCGACGCCTCGCTTTCCGGCCCGCCCGGCCGCAGATGCGCGTTCGGCGCGGGTGTCACGGCGCCTTTCGCGGCCGCCGCAGGCGGCGGATCCTCGCCCTGCAGCCAACCCATCGCCCACGCTCCCGCCAGGACGGCGCAGAGCAGCCCGAGCCGCAGCAGCAGCGCCGCGGCTACGATTCGGACAGAGGGAAGCCGCTTCGCCAGGTTAGCCCGTCGCAGTCTCGCGTCTCGCCTCAGTCCTGGCTGTGGATCGGCGTGGAACAAGGGGCCTGACTCAATCTCGATGCATTCTGGGCTTCTGAGGACAGCGTTTCTCCTTTGGGGCGCTGCGGATGATCGGGTTGAGGCGGGAGCGGGCGTTTTCGCTCGCAGGACTGCGGGTGGAGCGCGTCGTGTTGGTGGACGGCGTGCTCCGGGTCGAGGCGCGGGCCTCCGCATCGACGGCGCCATGTCCGTGCTGCGCGCGGCCGTCGCGGCAGGTGCACAGCCGATGCCTTCGTCGGCTCCTCGATCTTCCCGCGCATGGCCGCCGTGTGGAGATCATCGCCTCGGTGCGCCGTCTCCGGTGCTCGAACACCGATTGCTCGCGCCGGATCTTTGCGGAGCGGCTCGACCCGGCGGCGGCGGCGGTCCGCGGACGACGCACTGGACGGCTGGAGGGCATCGTCCACCATCCGGGCATGGCGCTCGGCGGTCGCCCGGGACAGGCCATCGCGCGACGGCTCCTGCTGCCGGTCAGCAAAGACACGCTCCTGCGTACGGTGCGCCGGCGGAGCTCGGCGCCGTCGGCCGCGCGCCCTGCGTGATCGGGATCGACGGCTGGGCGTGGCGCAAGGGCCACCGCTACGGCACGCCGATCTGCGATCTCGAGCGGAGGGAAGCGATGGACCTTCCGCCCGATCGGGAGCCTGGCACGGTCGCAGCTTGGCTCGCGGCGCGACCGAGCGTCGAGATCATCGCCCGCGACCGAGGCGGCGGCTACGCAGCGGGCGCGAGGCAAGGCCGCCCCGAAGCGATTCAGGTCGCCGACCGCCGGCATCTGATGGAGAACGCCAGCGCAGCCTTCCTGCTGGCGCCTCGACGCTGCATGAGAAGCGTTCGGCGCGCGCTCGGCGAGGGCGCGGCCGACCCGGCGACGCTCGCCGCGGCCGAGCGGTTGCAGCGCGAAGGCTGGAAGCGGCGCGTCGAGGCGGAGGCGGCGGTGCGGGCGCTGCACGCCTCGGGCGTTCCGATCAAGAAGATCGTCCGTCGGACAGGACGCTCCCGGAAGCTCCTGCGCGATGTGCTTCGCGGCGGCCGCGGCGAGCCGTTCCGGCCTCGCGCGAGTTCGCTCGAGCCTTGGCTGGACCGCTTGAACACCGAGTGGGGCCACGGTTGCCGGAACGGCGCGGAGCTCTGGCGCCGCCTCCGCGCGGCCGGCTTCGCCGGGTCGCTGCGGGTGGTGACGGAACGGGCGACTCGCCGCCGTCGCGACGATGCGACCGCCCGGCCCGGCCGGTGTCCGGCGCCGCGGGCGCTGGCCCGGCTGCTCACGCTCGCCCGCGACAGGCTCACCCGCGCCGAGGCCGTCATCGTCGCCACGGTGGAGCACGCCGTCCCGCCGCTCGTCGTTGCGCGAGGCCGTCGACGCGTTCCACGGTCTGATCCGCGGGCGGGATCCGTCACAGATCGAGCCTTGGCTTGAGACCGCCGTGTCTTCGCCTGTCGGCGGGTTCGCCCGAGGCGTCGCCGCCGATCGCGACGCAGTCTCCGCGGCCATCGCGCCGCCCTGGTCGAAGGGCCAGACCGAGGGCCATATCTCACGGCTGAAGACGATCAAGCGCCAGATGGGCGGACGCGCAAACGTGGATCTGCTGCGTGCGAGGCTCATGCCGATGCCGTAGCAGCCTGCATCGAGAACGCGACAGGACCCCTTTTGCGCGCCGGTCAGGGGTCCCGTTTCCAGGCCGTTTGACAGCCTAGTCTCCCCCCATGGCAGGGAGGCACTGACATGATCGCCGCGTTCGAAGGCATGATCCCTCTCGCCTTCGCTATCGTGGCGCTCGGCCCGACCCTCCGGTCGGCGGAGATCCGGTTCGAAACCACGGCCGCGAGACGCTAGAGGACCATCGCCTTCGATGGCGAAACGCTGCTTGAGGCCGGAACGCTTATGTGCGGGGCCATGCTGGCCGTCGCGGCTATTCTCGCCTGAGGTCCGGGCGCACTTTCGATGCGCCCTTGTCGTCCTCTGCACCGGATCTATTCCCGTGCCGCACTCTGATCAACGTCAACCCGTTGTGCAGCGCGCTTCCCAAGCGCCGCGCCGACATCAAAAATCCCCCGCGTTCAGTCTGCTGAAAGTTGAACACCGGCGTTCAACTCGCTGTCAAAACGTGTGAACTCCCCGATGACTGAGAAACCGCGGCTGAAAACCCGCTCGCGGTATGCTGCGTGCGCCATGAACATCAGGCGGCGCTGGAGCTCGCGGCGTCGCGGCGGGGAGAACGGCGTCTCCGCGCGCGCGCTCCAGCGCCGCTCGACCTGTTTCTGCAAGCAGAAACGAGGCTTCCTTTCCGAGCCGGAGCCGCTCGACGAAGCTCTTGGCGGCGAGCATGCTCAACAGCCGCGACAGATTCGCGGCTACGGTAGGAATGACGTCGGCGATCGCGGAACGCGGGGCCCGGCCGCCTAGGGCGTCGAACGCCTTCAGGATGTCCGGCACGCGGCTCCGCCCGAGGATCTCTTCGTCGACATGGCGTTCGTCGAAGCGGCTGGTCTGCGCCAGCAGCTCCGCGAGCGTAGAGATCAGGATCCTTCCCTTAGAGCCCAACCCGAAAAGATTTGTGCGGTTTCAGCGGCTTGTGATTCTGTCCGATTGCCGCACCGGACGGAGACGGCAATGCCCTGGACCGAAAGCGCCCGCCGCGAGCATCGGCGGAAGGCGCTTCGCTATGCGAGCGACATGACCGACCGCGAGGGGGCGCTGATCGAGCCCTTCATGCCGCCGCGGAAGCGTCCGTCCCGGATCTTGAGCGCCCGACCCATCTCCCCTCAATCTCGCCGCTTCGGGAGATGGAATCAGAGATCAGGCCGCAGGGGAACCCTTCAGCCGAGTCAGAGCTTTCGCGTGCCGGTTCAACCTCGCCATGGAAACCCGCGAGCTGGAGGGCCGGGAGGCGCAGCCGACGGCGGGCGTCATCGACAGCCAGACCGTGAAAACCACCGAAAGCGGCGGCATACGAGGCTATGACGCGGGCAAGAAGATCAACGGGCGCAAACGCCATGCGGTGGTCGACACCATCGGCCTGCTGTTCGGCCTTGTCGTCCATGCCGCCGATATCCAGGATCGCGACGGCGCCCCCGCGGCGCTCTCTTCGATCCGCAGATCGTGCCCGTGGCTCAGGCACGTCTTCGCCGACGGCGGCTGCGCGGGGCCCACGCTCCGCGGCGCGCGCGACCGGATCGGCGAGTGGACGATCGAGATCATCAAGCGCTCCGATACGGCGAAGGGCTTCGAGGTCCTGCCCCGAAGATGGGTCGTGGAGAGGACCTTCGCCTGGCTTGGACGGTGTCGCAGACTGGCCAGAGACTGGGAAAAATCAGTCGCCTCCGCCGAGGCCTGGATCAACGTCTCCCACATCCGCCTAACCACCCGACGCCTCGCAAGGTATTGCCATGTCTGACGCAGTTTCGAGTCGGGCACTGAGGCGCAGCAGGCAAGCCGCAATCTCTCCGTGCGCCGGGTAGCGTCCACGGAGGTGGTGGAGATTCCAGTGTAGCCGGAGGTGGCCATCGGGAGATGCGGCCACGGTGGAGTTGTCCGACTTCCCCCTTGGCCACGAGGACCCGATGACCGACGACAGGATGGCGCTGATGGAGGCGCTGCAGAAGGCCGATGACGGCAATTTCCTTCGCAGGCTCGCGGAGACGGTGCTCCAGATCCTCATGGAGGCCGACGTGGAGGGGCTGATCGGGGCCGGGCGCTATGAGCGCAGCGGCGAACGATCGACCTGGCGCAACGGCTACCGGGACCGGACGCTCGACACCCGGCTGGGGCAGTTGAACCTGCGCATCCCGAAGCTGCGGACCGGGAGCTGCTTTCCGCCCTTCCTCGAGGCCCGGAAGACGACGGAGAAGGCGCTGATCTCGGTGATCCAGGAAGCGTGGATCGCAGGGGTCTCCACGCGCAAGGTCGACGACCTCGTCCAGGCGATGGGGCTGTCGGGCATCTCGAAGAGCCAGGTGTCCAAGCTCTGCAAGGAGATCGACGAGCGCGTCGGAGCCTTTCTGAAGCGCCCGCTGGAGGGGGACTGGCCCTATGTCCGGCTGGACGCGACCTACCTGAAGGTGCGCGAGGACGGGCGCATCGTCTCGGTCGCGGCCATGATCGCCGTGGCCGCCAACACCGATGGACGGCGAGAGATCATCGGCCTGCACATCGGCTCCTCGGAAGCGGAGACCTTCTGGGCGGGCTTCCTCAAGAAGCGCCGCGCCGACGTCGTGGGCATCTTCCCCAACGAAGAAAGCATCATCCGCCTCATCGGCGCCGTCCTGCTCGAGGCGAACGACGAGTGGCAGCTCCAGCACCGCTACATGCAGGTCGAGGCCATGGCGGAGCTCGATGCGCCCGCGCCCGACCCGCTCGACATGCAGCTCCAACTCAGCCGCCGCATGATCATGATGGCGCCCTCGGCTACACCACGAATTTCCACCTCATTGACGGACGTGACCGTGCGCGGGCTGTTCGCGGCGGCGATGGCGCTCGGGCAGCGTCGGAACGCCCCCGATACAGGACTCGCATAACCAGGAACTTGTTGAATATCTACCGTGCGGCGGCCGACGCGCCTTGATGAAACTTGCGAAAGCTGGCGAGCGGCAGGCCCTGAACCTCCACCTCCGCATTGTAGTCCGCGATCGGCACCGGCGTTCTCCGCTTTCCATCTCCGCGCACGTTCCTTGCGGATCGCCTGCGACAAGCCCGCCTCCGCGGCACGCGGCACGTTGACCGCCAGAGACAGGACTTCGTCGCGCAGGCGCCGGTCGAGGGTCACGCTGATCGCTAGCGGCCATGCTTGCTCCGGGCGCCGCCGATCTGTGATGCCGTCTACTATACCGAGAAGATGCTGCATTTCGAGGTGACAGCTACCGGGATGGCATGGGGAGCGCGGCGTGCCTCGCACTCGTGGACTTCATCCCGCTCCAACCAAGGCCAGGGCCGGGCCCACGGCAGCGCCGGGATCACGGACCCGTCGAAGACGATCGAGGCGCGGATCGCCGCCTCCGGGGAGACGTTCGGCCGGGGCGATTCCGCCGCTGTCGCCGACCTCTACGGCAGCGACGGGATGACGCTCAATCTCGCGAACGTCGCCGCGTAGCATCGCGGCATCCCCGGCCAACCGGGGTGGACGAAGGGCGTATGAGATGCTTTCGTCTACCTGCCGTTCGGTCGGATACATCTAACCGCCGAGGGTCCTCCGCCGGACCCCGCGCTGCGTCTCCGGCCGCGGCGGAGAACAAACCTGGAGGAACTCTCGATGACACGGATCCACGCAGCGCTCGCGACGCTGGCCGCCGCCACGGCGGCGCTGTCCGCGACGCACGCACGGGCGGAGTTCGACCTGCCGCCGCAGATCGCCTGGACCGCCTACGACACGGGCTCCACCGGCTTTGGACAAGCGGTGGCGATCGGCGCCGCGCTCAAGAACGAGGCGGATGTCGATCTTCGGGTGTTGCCGGGCAAGAACGACATCGCCCGCGCCGCGCCTCTGCGGCAGGGCCGCGTTCCCTTCTCCGCCTTCGGCGTCGGCGTCTACATGATGCAGGAGGGCGTCTTCGACTTCGCGAACGAGGACTGGGGTCCGCAGCCGGTGCGGGTGGTGATGACCAACTTCGCCGGAACCATTGGACAGGCGATCGGCGTGGCCGCCGATGCGGGGATCGAGACCTATGCCGACCTCCGCGGGAAGCGCGTCGCCTACATCAAGGGCGCGCCCGCCATCAACGTCAATATCGAGGCCTATCTCGCCTATGCGGGCCTGACCTGGGAGGATGTGAAGAAGGTGGAGTTCGGCGGCTACGCGGACTCGCTCAACGCGCTGGGGGCCAATCAGGTGGACGCGGCCTTCGGATCCACGACCGCCAGCGGCTTCTTTCAGGCGGAGGCGTCCCCGCGGGGTCTCGTCTGGCCGCCGATCGACCCCGACGACGAGGAGGCGGTGTCCCGCATGCTCGAAGTCGCGCCCTACTTCCGCACGATGACCGCGACCGAGGGCGCCGCGGCGGCCGGGACGGACGAGGGGGCGCCGACGGCGGGTTACCCATACCCCGCCCTCATCACGATGGCGGACCAGGACGCGGACCTCGTCTACAACATGACGAAGGCGATGGTGGAGCTCTATCCCGACTACCAGGGCAAGGCGCCCGGCATCGACGGCTGGGCGCTCGACAAGCAGTCCTTCCAGTGGGTGGTCCCCTACCACGAGGGCGCCATCCGCTTCTTCAAGGAAGCAGGCGTCTGGAGCGAGGAGGCGCGGGCCCACAACGATCAGCTGATCCAGCGTCAGGAAGCGCTCGCGGCGGCCTGGGAGAAGCTCAGGGCCGAGGATCCCGAGGATTGGGATGCCGCCTGGGCCGAGGCGCGGCGCGAGGCTCTGAAAGCGGGCGGCTTCAAAGTCGTCTTCTGACCTCGTCGGTGATCGCGGGGGGCGCCGCAAACCGGCGTCGGCCCCCGCGCCATGGCTCAAATCACGGCCTGTTCAAGCGCCTGAAGTCCTTCCGCGACCATAGCGATCAGTCGCATCAAGCTTCCGGCGTGCCCGCGAGCGCGTCAGCTCCGCAGCGTGCCTTCCACATGGCTCCCCTCAGGCCTGTAGACGCGCAGGCGGTCTCCGGCAATCTCGAGGGGCACGCAGGCGTAGTCCACGCCGGATGGTCCCCAGGACGCCTCGCGGCAGTAGAGATCATCCTTCCACTCCCGGCGTCCCCGAGGCGCCTCGCCGCCGATAATCCCGTCCAGCGTGCCGTCCATGCCGAAGGTCCCGTAGGATCCCCGTCCGTAGTCGAGGCGCTTGCCCTCCACGGCCTCGCGGAACGCCTGCTCCGTGGAGATGCGCTCGAAATCCGCGTCGCCGGCGTCGGTCATGAAGTCGGCGCAGCCCGACGCCAGCGCCGCGATCGCGAACAGCGCGGCGGCGGAGCTCGCTCCCGAAAATGCAGACATGACCTTATCCTCGTCCGGCGCCTGAAAAGGGATGCGGGCTCCCCTGTGCGCGGCGGCGCCCGGCCGCTCTCGGACGCCAGGAGCGTGCGGGACCGGCCTGCATCCCCCAAACGGGGTATGACAAGCCTCCTCCGCGGGCGCAGCATGCGGATCCCCCGAGCATTCGCGGATTGATGAAGGGGAGGTTTCCATGACCATGAGGATCGCCGTCGCTGGCGCGGCAGGCGCGCTGCTGGCCCTGCCCGCGCTCGCGGATCCGCACCCAGGTCGTGCCCCTCATCCCCTCGCCCTCCACGGCGACGACGGCCTCGGTGACTTTGCGGATCGGATCGCGCTTCTTGTCCGCGCTGAAGACGCCTTCGATGATCTCGATGTCGATAAGTGGCGTGGGATCCTCCCTTGCTGCCCTGTCGCCGCGGCGCCTTCGGGGCTGTGTCCCAGGTGGTGGTGTAGGAGGCCGCGCGCGGAGCCCCTGGCGTAGCGCAGCGCGCGGCCTGGGGTGACGCTGGCGGCCATCGCCGGTCTTCGGAGAAGGTTCGGGTTGCAAGACCTGGAACCTGAACGGAGACGACGATGACCGATGAGAGAATGGCGCTGGTCGAGCTGGTTGAGAAGCAGGCCGATGGCGATCTCGTGCGCGAGATGCTGGCCTTTGCGGCCGAGCGGATCATGGAGCTGGAAGTCGAGGCGCGGACGGGCGCCTCGAAGGGCGCGCGGTCGCCCCTGCGCGAGGTCCAGCGGAACGGATACCGGGATCGCGACTGGGACACCCGCGCCGGACGGATCGCGCTGGAGATCCCGAAGCTGCGCAAGGGCAGCTACTTCCCCAGTTTCCTCGAGCCGCGCCGCACGGCCGAGAAGGCGCTCGTCGCGGTGATACAGGAGGCCTGCGTCCACGGCGTTTCGACCCGCTCCGTGGACGATCTGGTGAAGGCCATGGGCGCGGGCGGCCTGTCGAAGTCCCAGGTCAGCCGCCTCTGCGTCGAGATCGACGAGCGGGTGAATGCCTTCCTCACCCGTCCCCTGGAGGGGGCGTGGCCCTATCTCTGGCTGGATGCCACCTACCTCGAGGTCCGCGAGGGCGGGCGCATCGTCAGCCGCGCGGCGATAATCGCTGTCGCGGTGAACGAGGACGGCAAGCGCGAGGGGCTGGGCGTCGCCACGGGGCCCTCGGAAGCCGAGACCTTCTGGACCGATTTCCTGCGCTCCCTCGCCGATCGCGGACTGCGCGGCGTGAAGCTGGTGATCGCCGACGACCACAAGGGCCTGCGGGCGGCCGCGCGGCGAGTGTTCAACGCGACCCGTCAGAGGCGCCGGATCCACTGGATGCGGAACGCGTTGGCGCACGCCCCGGCCAAGCAGCGCACTGCGGTCGCGGCGACGCTGAAGACCATCTTCGCGCAGGAGAACAAGGCAGGTGCGGAAGCCCAGGGGGACGCCGTAGCCGACGCGCCGCGCGAGAAGAACGAGAAGCTCGGCGCCTTCATGGACGCCTCCCGCGACGAGGTCCTGGCCTACATGTCCTTCCCTCGCGAGCATCGGGCTCAGATCGCGTCGACGACCCCACTCGAGCGCGTCAACCGCGAGGTCAAGCGGCGGTCAGACGTCGTCGGCATCTTCCCGAACGATGAGGCCATCGTCCGGCTCGTTGGCGCGCTGATGCTGGAGACCAACGACGAATGGGCCGTGGCGCGCCGGTACATGTCGCTTGAAAGCCTCGCCCGCGTCACCGACACTCCCACAGTCAGGCTGCCCGCCGTGGCGTCCTGATCAGCCTCGGATCTCTCTCCGAGGGCCGGCGCTCCTACACCACGCCCCGGGACATGATCCGCCTTCGGCCGCGACGACAGGTTCCGCCTGCAAACGAAGCGATTTCTGACTCGCTCAGGCCGCCTTCAGGGCCACCGCGAGATCAAGGCCGACCGTCTCGACCCCGCGCGTTCGTCTGACGCAGACGCGCCACCGTTTCGCCCCAGCCGCCCTCGTTCGCGCTCCTGCGGATCTAACAGAAAGCCGCATATCTGAACGCAGACCCGGGAGCGCTTCCCGGGCCCTTCCGAGGCGAGTGTCGGGCGCGGGCCACCGCGCGCCAAATCGTCCGCAAGTCCGCCTCGGTGCGATCAGGGCGCGAAGGCGCCTGAGGAACCGAGCCGTTGCAAGCGTCCCTCTGCCGGGACCCCTGCAAAGGATCAGATCACGACGACGTCCAGCGGGGGGAAGCCGTTGAAGCCGACGGAGGAGTAGCTGGAGGTGTAGGCGCCGCAGTTGCGGATGATGAAGCGGTCGCCCGCCTTCAGACCCACCGGAAGCTGGACGGGGCGCTTCTCATACAGAACGTCGGCGCTGTCGCAGGACGGACCCGCGAGGATGCAGGCGCCCGTCGGCTCATGGTCGCGGTCGGTGGTGAACTGGTAGCGGATCGCCTCGTCCATCGTCTCCGCCAGCCCCGAGAACTTGCCGATGTCGAGATAGACCCAGCGGTGCATGTCCGCCTCGGACTTGCGCGAGACCAGCAGCACCTCGGCCGCGATCATGCCCGCCTCGGCCACCAGGCCGCGGCCCGGCTCGGCCATCACGCGGGGCACGTCGCCGAAGCGGGCGCGCACCAGCTCCATCACCCGGGCGGCGTAGACGGTGGGGTGCTCGATCTCCTCGCCGTAGAAGGCGGGGAAGCCGCCGCCGATGTTCAGCAGGTCCAGCGCGAAGCCCGCCTCCTGCGCATCCGCCCAGATCCGCGCGATCTGGTCGAGCGTCACGGTCCACATCTCCGCCTTGCGGGTCTGGGAGCCGACATGGAACGAGAAGCCCGCGGGGCGCAGGCCGAGATCCCCGGCCATCCGCAGCAGGTCGAGGGCCTTGTCGCGCGCGCAGCCGAACTTGCGGCTCAGCGGCCAGTCGGCCTCGGAGGCGTCCACGATCAGGCGGATGTAGACCTCGGCGCCCGGCGCATGCTCGGCGATCTTCTCCAGCTCCTCCTCCGCGTCGGCGGCGAAGAGGCGGATGCCCGCGTGATGCGCGAAGGCGATGTCGGAGGCGCGCTTGACGGTGTTGCCGAAGGAGATGCTGTCGGCGGAGGCGCCCAGCGACAGGCAAAGCTCGATCTCCCCGCGCGAGGCCGCGTCGAAGGAGGAGCCGTTCTCGATCAGGGTCTCGACGATCTCGCGCGCCGGGTTGGCCTTGACCGCGTAGTGGATGCGGGCGTGGCCGAGGCCGGCGCGCAGCGCGCGATAGTTGCGCTCCACCACCTGGGTGTCGAGCACCAGCGTCGGACGGTCGAAGACCGTCGCGCGGATGAAGTCTTCGATGCGGGAGGCATGCTCGTCGGCGACGCGGCCGACGAAGTCGGTGACGTGGGCGGTCATGGTCATCTCCGATAGACCCGGCCATATATGGCCGCTCAGTTCCAAGGGAGACGTTACCGTCGCTGCGTGTGGCGGCTGACCGCTGGACAGAGGCGCGTGCGTTGGCGTCCGTGACGCGCATATGCGGCCGACCGGGGCGTCGCGCAAGCGATGATTTCACGTCGACTGCAGAAAGACTTGGCGCGTTTCACGATCGCGAAAATTCGCGCTTCCCGCGTGACCGGCGCTCCGATCTGCAGTGGCTCAGCGCTCGTCGAGGAAGTAGAAGAGGTGGCTGCCGATCCGTCCCCTGCCCTCGGCCGACGCGGTCCAGCTCGGCGGCTTCCGCCGGGCGCCGTGGAACATGTTCGCACCGCGCGTGGGATCCTCCGCGTCGCCCGCGAGCACCGCCCTCGCCAGCGTCGCGATCTTCGCGTAGACGCGCTCGTTCCTCACGACGTCGGGACGGCCGTCGCACCACCAGCCGAACTGGCAGGGCGCCTTCTCCCCGCCCTCGCGTACCACGCCGCAGATCGTGGACGGAAACTCCGGATCCTCGGCGCGATTGCGGATGACCCAGGCGACTGCCGTCATCTCCTGTTCCGACGCGCCCCGCGCCTCGAAGTAGACTGCACGCGCGAGGCAGGTCAGCGGGTCGTCGAGGGGAGCGTCGGGCGCAAGGTCCGCCCGGGCCGCCGACGCGGCTATGATACCCGCGCAGGCGGCGGCGAAGACCATCAGGTTCTTGATGACGGGCGGCAATTGAACCTCCGGGCGAGTTCGCTGCAGAATGCGGAAACGATTGCGAGCATCCTCCGGTTATGCGGCGTTTTCCGGGCAAGACGGAGGTTCGGCAAGTGGCGGGGGAGATCGAGGCGCACCTGCGGGCTGAGGAGGCCGGAGGCGTCGGCTCATCCAGCTCGTTCGTCAGGCCTCCGCGCCCGACGCGCGTCAGGCAGCCATGGCTCCGAAGGTCCCGACGCCGAGAATTGCCAGAGCCCCGGCAGCGGGAACCGGAACCGGCGTCGCCCTGACCTGAGCCACCAGCGCTTCCGCCAGAACCTCATGCGTCCGCGTCGTCTTGTGGAGCCCGTCCCACTGCATGTAGCCTGCGGCCACCGAGAGATCGTCGACGCAGGCGGGATTTTCGGTGCAGGCGTCGGTGCTGTTGACGTCCCCTAGGTCCATGGCCCGGATCGCGACGCCGAGGCCCTGCGCGTTCGCGTTGTCGTCGCTCCGGGGGTCTTCCCTGGGGAAGCGCGGCATCCCCAAGATGTATTCCGCGCCGAGCGAGTCCAGGGTCTCGGCTGCCGTTTCGAGATTCGACGCCACCTCGTCGATCCGGGCGTTCAGCAGATCCGTATCCGAGCGATCGGTGCCGCGCAGATCGTTGCCGCCTGCGCCGAGGATGTAGAGCGCCCGCGGGCCGGCCGGGGACCCTGCGAGGTCGGCGCAATACATCTCCAGCTGGTTCAAGACGCCGGTTTCCCGCGCCCTTGGGTCCATGATGATGTTGCAGAGACCCGAGTTCGCGCCGCAGTAGGCGTCGGCCGTCAGCGGCACGCCCAGCGTCTCGGAAGCATACTCCGAGGCGAGACGCCCGTTGGACGACCGAGCCGGCCTTGCGACCGAATGCTCGACAAGTGCCTGACCACCGGGGACTGGAACGAACTCCACTGATCTGTCTCCCGGCGGAGGGTCCGGACGGCCCGGCAGGCGCCAGCAGCTTTCCGCCTCTCTTCTTCAGATGCTCATGGTTCTGGCGGACGCGGACCGGGACGGAGCCGTATCCGACACGGAGATCCAATCGCCGAACGACAGGGTCCACAAGTCAGGCGACCTCGGCGGCGCATCTGTCAATGCCGGATCTCCCGCCAGCCGTCAGGCAGACGCCTTGAGCCTGACGGCGATGAGCGACAGGAGCGTCCCGCCGCGCATCGGCGCGCTTTACGACGCGGTTCAGTTTCCGCTGCTCTTGAACGCTTCGGCGGCGGCCTCGGCGATCAGCTTGTTGACGCTGTTGGTCAGGTGGATGCCGTCCACGAAGACATACTTGTTCTGCTCCTCGAGGGGGAGGTCGTCGCATCCTGCGGCATCGCAGTGCTGGCGGGCGTCCACGTGCTCGAAGCCATGCCCGCCCGGGTTCTCCAGGATCTGCTCCATGATCTTGAAGACGTCCACGAAGGTGATCTGCGCGCCCTCGACATCGAGCCCCCGCAGCGCCTCGGTCACCGCCACGGAATACTCGTGCGAGACGTCGTCATCCTCGTCAGGCGTGACCGCGGCATCGGCCATGTCATAGGGCGAGAGCACGATGAACTTCGTGAAGCCCGCTTCCTGCAGATCCTCGATCCCGTGGCGGACATTGCCCGCCACCTTCTCCGCGAGCGCGCCCGCATCGGGCCGCTTGCCGATGGGCCGGTGGATCTGCTTGCCCTGCCGATTAAGCTCGGACCCGAGCACCGACGGCCAGATGTCGTTCGTGCCGATCCAGATGCCGGCGACATCGTCGTCGGAGACATCCGCGCCGAGCTTCTTGAAGCGCTCGACCTGCGACAGGAACCCGGTCTCGTAGCCGAGATCCTCCTCGATATACGGCAACGCGTTGACCTCGCCCGACTGGGCGCCGCCCACGGCGAAGTTGGTCTCGGTGCTCGCCGTGTAGTCGAGGCCGATCATCGGCGGCAGGATGTCGGCCCAGGTCGCCGTGTTGTCCTGTGTGAATGGCCCGCGGACGCAGCAGTCCGTGAGGCTGTCGCCGAAGGCGTAGAAGTCGGCCGCCGCGGCAGGCGCCGCTGCGAGAGCGACGCCGCGAAGGCGAAGGCCGTCGTCATTATACGCAGCATGGTCATTCCCTCCTGGAACTCGCGCGGATCCCTCTCGCGGGAGTCTCGGCGCGGGGAGGTAAGGCTACCTTACGTCAGAAAAGCGTTCCAGCGTCTTCTCCGCAGTCCTCCGCCTATGGCGATGAGCGGTCCGCCGGGTCGACTGGGAGAACTGAGCTGGGCTACGACTGAGCGGGATTTCTGAGCGCCATCGGTCAGTACCGACGGCGCTCGGGGAACCCGCGCGCTTCTACAACTGAGCGGGATTTCGACCGGAGCTGGCGACTACGCCGCGGCGCGATCCGCCCGAACCTTCTCCGGCTGCCCAGCCGGGCTCATGGCGACATTGCGCCCCGAGGCCCGCAGCAGGCGCGCCACCTCGGCGCCCTGCCCGGTCTCGTCGACCGTGACGATGCGGAACGATGCTGTCGAAGGCGCCAGGCGCATGACGAGCCGAACCGCGTCCCGCGTCAGCCCCCGTCGCACATCGGCGTGAACCCGACCGCGCAGCTTGCGATCGGCATGGTCGTAGACGGCCGCGTCGACCGCATCGAGGAAGGACTCCGCCTCCACGCCTAACGCGCCGTGATCATGGACATCATCAAGCGCGAAGAGCGGACCGGACCATGTCTCCATCATCTCTCTGCAGGCCCGGATCGCCGCATCAGGCGCGGCCGCGATTGCCTCCGGATGAACGAGCAAGAGCACCTCGGGGCGGATGGGCGCGCCGACGATGGAAGAAATCGAGTTTCGAGCGGACATGGGAACCTCCCTTGCAACTCCAGCGCGATCTTCGTCGCTCCCACAGCCGAGAAGGCTGAGCGCCGTATGCCGATGGGTACGCGGAATCGGCTGTCTTGCATATGAACGACGTGTGCGGCGACCGATGAAAAGTACCGGTCCGCAATCATGCCGCAATCCTATCAGTGAGGAGCGGCTCCGACAGAAGGATCGTGCCTACAACCTCGCTACCAGCCGCAGATCGAGCTGCCGCAGGCGTAAGCCCTTCAGCGCCCTAGCAGCTGCTTTTAGGCGGCCCGCGAGGTCTGTGCCCGCGTTGTAAGGTTCCACCGGAGCGCCAACGCCCTTCAGGAGGTGCGGGGAGCTGGCGCACCTGCGTTGGAGAGCTGACGCAGCACTAATACCAGCGCCCGCTGAGGCTGACTCACGCGAGGGATTCCCGCGGCTGGCTTGTTCTGATTCAACATGGAGAACCGAGGGAGGATCTCCATGGGAGCAGCGATCGCACCGCGGGTCGATTTCACTGCCGATGATCTCAGGACGCTGGCGAAGGCGAGCCGGGATGCGCGGCAGACCCGACGCCTGCTGGCGCTGGCGTCGATCTACGACGGCGGCCGCCGGAGCGAGGCGGCGAAGATCGGGGCGTCGGGCTCCAGATCGTGCGGGACTGGGTCGTCCGCTTCAACGCCGAGGGCCCGGCCGGGCTGCTCGACCGCAAGGCTCCGGGCAAAGCGCCGCTGCTGACGGGCGCGCAGCGAGCGGCGCTGGCGCGGACTGTGGAGGCAGGACCGAGGCCATATCTGGACGGCATGGTTCGCTGGCGGCTGGTGGACCTGGTGCAGTGGGTCCGGGAGGAGCTCGGCGTTTCGGTCAGCCGCCAGACGCTGGGACGGGAGCTCCGCCTCATGGGCTTCCGTAAGCTGGCTGCGCGTCCGCGCCACTACGGGCAGGACCCCGACGCCCAGCTGGAGTTCGAAAAAACCTCCCCGACCGGCTGGCGGAGATCCGGGACCGGCTCCCGCCCGGGACCGGGCTCGAGCTGTGGTGGCGGGACGAGGCCCGGGCAGGCCAGAAAAACCCGATCACGCGCCGCTGGGCGCGACGCGGGACTCGGCCGCGCACCGCACGATCAGCGCACGAAGTGGGCCCTACATCTTCGGCGCGATCTGCCCGGCCAAGGGCAAGGCGGCGGGCCTCGTCATGCCTTTCGCCGACACGGAGGCGATGCAGGCGCATCTCGCCGAGATCAGCCTCACGGTCGATCCCGGCGCCCATGCCGTGCCGATGTTCGACCAGGCGGGCTGGCACATGTCCGTCCGGCTCATCATCCCGGACAGCATCGCGCTCCTCCCGCTGCCGCCGCGCTCCCCGGAGCTGAATCCGGTCGAGAACGTCTGGCAGTTCATGCGCGACAACTGGCTGTCGAACCGCGTCTTCAGCTCCTACGACGACATCGTCGGCCACTGCTGCGAGGCACGGAACAAGCTCGCCGACCAGCCTCGACGCATCATGACCAGCGGCCGCCGAGCTTGGGTACATGGGTCGTGATCAATGGGCCTTGGATCAGCTGCCGTTTGAGGCGACCAGGTTGCTGCGATCCGCATGAATGGCCGCTCCTGGACCGGAGCGTCGGTCGGCGCCAACGGCAGCTCAGGTGAAGGTTTTCTGATGCGGGCCGTGGCGTGAGGGTGGATCCTGGCGCGACCTTGGCCCGCGTTGGAAAACCTCCCAAGGAGGAAGTCGCGTGGGGCTGGGCCCAGTCTATGGGGAAAAAGCGCTGACGGTCGGCGCTGCTGTGGTCGGAGATGAGCGCGTGGGTTGCGACGCCGAGCGCGGAGGCTGCTGATTTCGCCGGATGTTGGTGATGTTCGTGGCGCGGCAGGCCCGGTTGCGGCGGTCTTCTGGAGGAGGGCGGCCTCTGTCCGACAGCGGCCTGGCCTGCGCCTGACGAGGCGCCGGTGATGGATCGGCGAGGGTGACCAACGTCTCGTCATGCCGCCCGGTCCCTCGGCGGCGCCCGCGATGTTGGGTGCTGGCCGCGGCGGAAGATCTCGATGATGCGCATCAGGCCGCCGCAACAGGGGCACGGCTCCCGCAGGGTGAGCGGAATGTTCTGGGCGCACTCGGTCTCGACGCTTGGCGGCGGCTCCTGAACGGGCTGCGGCGCCTCGAGCAGGCCGCGGATCCTGGCGATGCTGGCCTTCCGGGCGGCGCTGGCCAGCAGGCCGTAGTGCCGGATGCGGTGGAAGCCGTCGGGCAGGACGTGGATCAGGAACCGGCGGATGAACTCGTCCGTGGCGAGCCGCATCACCTTCCGCCGATCGCCGTGCTTGATCCGGTAGTCCTTCCAGCGGAAAGCCACCATGTCGGCGTCGGCGCTGACCAGCCTGCTGTTGGAGATGGCGACGCGGTGGGTGTAGCGGCCGAGGTAGACCAGCACCGCCTCGGGGCCGCCGAAGGGCGGTTTGGCGTAGACCCCCCACCCCGATCTGCGCAGGGCCTCGATCCACGCGGCGAAGGCGTCGGCGTCCGACAGCCCGGCCAGATCGCCGAAGAAGACCAGCATGCCGGCGCGGTGCAGCGCCAGCAGTCCGTCGAGGAACAGGCGGCGAAAGAGGTGCGACAACACCCGCACGGGCAGAAAGAAGCCTGGGCGGCAGGCGACCCAACGGGCGCCGTCCGGCGACAGGCCGCCGCCGGGGACGATCATGTGGACATGAGGATGGTGGGTCAGCGCCGAGCCCCATGTATGCAGCACGCTGGTGATGCCGACCCGTGCGCCGAGGCGCTTGGGGTCGGCCGCGATGGTGCTCACCGTCTCGGCCGACGCTCGGAACAGCAGGTTGTAGACGGCCTTCTTGTTCCAGTGCGCGATGCGGGCGATCTCGGCCGGCAGGGTGAAGACGACGTGGAAGCACTCCACCGGCAGCAGATCCTCGGCGCGCGCCGCCATCCCGTCGCGCGCCGCCGGTCCCTGAGCGTCGCGCCGGAGGCGCGCTTTCAGCGCGACGGGCAGTGCCGGTTCTTGCAGGAGTTGCAGGCGACGTGCCGATGGCCGCACTTGGCGCAGCCCGCCACATGCCTGGCCCGAGCGCCGCGGTCCGGCAGGCCTCGATCGCCGACATCACCTTGAGCTGGGTCAGGCCGACATGCCCCGCATGGGCCCGCATTCGATCGCTGTCGTCGTGTCGGAGACGCGCCTCCGGCACGATGTCGCCGATCTTGAGGTTGCAGACCTCCGCCGCGCCTGAGCCCGGCGCCGTAGGAGATGCTGAGCGCCGCACGGTACTTGAGCCCCGGCCCAGGGGCCGCCGCCAGCAGGGCCGAAACCTCCTCCTGGCTCAGGATCGCCGGCAGCTTCCGAGGCTGGGTGCGGAACTGCATGTACCGCTTCATCTCCTCGCGCCCGCAGGTCATGCTGAAGAAGAAGCGCAGCGCCACGATGCGCGCGTTGAACGTCGGCGGCATGATGCCGGCGTCCGTCATGTGAAGTTGGTAGGCGCGCAGGTCCTCCGGCTTGGCGGTGTCGGGGGACCGCCTCAGGAACGCGGCGAAGTCCTTGATCGCCCGGATGCGAGCCTTTTGCGCCTTCTCGCACATACCGCGGATCCGCATGTCTTCGATCATCCGCTGGCGCAGCGGCGTGGTCCTCTCCTCCGTCATCGGAACCTCCTGTCTGAAGAGGAAAAAGACCCCGATCGTCAGACAGAAAGGCCGAACGCCAAACGCAATCCGGTCCGATCAACGCCGAACGACAGCCACATGCACCAATGCCGCGGAGCGGCTTCGTCCATGGGCTCTTCGCGTCAGCCTCGGCCGCCCGAATGCCGATGTTGATGGTCTTGCGCAGGCCATCCGGGCCGATCCGGACGGCGACGAAGGGGAGGTCGGCGCCGCTCTCCCAGAGCAGCCAGTCTGGGCGGGCTCCGGCGCCCCGCCTCTCCGTCGCGAGATGGATCATCAGGTCGGTGTTCGACGCCCATGCGCCGCTTCCGGCGACGCTCCGCCCGCACGAGGCGCCGCGCTTAGTTGACGAGCCGCTCCGCCGTCACCGCAAGCCAGCTGCTGAAAAGCCGGCGCGATGGGCATTGCGTCGCTCCGAAAGATTAAAAAGTCACGCCCGCTCTTCCTGCATTCTACAGCGCCCAATCAGCCGAATTCGGCGGTGCCCTCGACACAAGCTCCTACTGGTCGGTCACGGCCGGCTGCTCGCGCCAGCAGGTTCCCCGGCCATGATTTGAAAACCGCAACGGAATCAGCGTCATCCCGACGCCACGGCAGCGCCGTTTTCGACTGCCGCACGAACTGCGACGCAGGGCGGGAGCGGCGCTGGCGGCCTCGGGCCCGCCGCTCCTCTGCATCCCCTGCTTGTCGACCGCCCCAGCGTGCACCACCGGGGGCGCATCTGGCACTATCGTCGCCGCTCGCCGGGGGGCAGGCCGAGGTGGCCAAGCACCTGGCTATCGTCGGCGGCCTGCTGCTGGCGGGGCGGTCGGAACGGGAGGCGCAGCGGTGACCCCGACCCGCGCGCTTCTGGCCGGGCTGCTGGTGATGGCGGTGACTGCGCGCTGTCGCCCACGAAATCTGAGCAAGGCGATTAGAGGACGCCCTATACGAGCCTGTCCGGGCTTTCGAGCGTCACCTATGCCGACGGCGCGCCGCCGGCGCGTATCATCCGCCGCGGGTCAGGCGCCGGCGAACCCGGCAGCCGCAGGCGGTCGAAGGCCTTGTCGCGGTTCTCGTGCAGCAGGTCCCTCAGCGCCGCCTCCGCGCCGGGGCCGTCTCGTCCGCTCAGGAGGCCCATCACGTCCCGCCACTTCGCCGCCACCTCGACGCGCCTTTCCGCGGTCAGGAAGTCGATCCGGTGCTCGCGCCAGATCAGGCTCCAGAACATCCCCTCCGCGAAGGCCACGAGCACCGTCTTGAGGATCGGGCTTCCCGCCGCGCGGCCGATGGCGGCCCCGGCGCGGCCGGACGCCAAGGCGAACTCCACCGGATCGACGTCCTCGATGCGGGCGAGCCGTTCAAGGGCCGCCACCCGCTCCTCGATCTCCGCCAGGGCGTCGTCGGGCGCCATCGTGGCCGCATATCGTGCGGCGAGGCCGAGATTGGCCGCGCGGATGTTGAAGATGTCGGCGATCGCGTCGTTGTCGATGCGGGCGACGAAGGCGCCTCGGCGCGGCTGAACCGTGGCGAGCCCCCGTTTCTCGAGCTCTCGCAGCGCCTCCCGCACGGGACCGCGGGATACGCCGTAATGCGCGGCCATCTCGATCTCGCCCAGGCGCTGGCCCGGCCGAAGATCTCCGGCGAGAATCCGCCGGCTCGCGTCTTCGGCGATCTGCTCGGGAAGGCTCATGGGACGACGCGAGGGATAGGCACGGGTCGGCTGGGAAACTTCCATCTCCGGCGTCGGAGCGTTCTTCAGCATGGGCGCCCTCGGACAGCTTCGTCGAACGCCGGACAGTAGCGCACCTCGGCACGCTCGGGAAGCGGATGCCACACTGTTGACAATCGGACGATCCGGCAGCAGCGTGACCAAGCCGAGAGAGCGCCGACAGAGCGTCCCGGCGGAGGAAATGCTGGAGGAGAGGTGCAATGATGCTTTCAAGGGGGAGCGCCATCGCGGCGCTGGCCGCAGCCGCGGCCGCCATGGCGTCGCCGTCGCAGGCGCAGTCGGACCGTACGCTGACGGTCGCGCTGGCGGCGGAGTCGACCACGATGGACCCGGCCAAGTACTCGGCCGGCGTGGATCAGTACTTTATCGGCAACATGTTCGAGCAGCTGGTGAAGCCGGCGCCCGATGGCACGATGCAGAACTGGCTCGCCGAAAGCTGGGAGGTATCGGAGGTCGACGGCAAGCCGGTGATCGACGTTCACATCCGGCCCGGCGTCAAGTTTCACAACGGCGACCCGCTGACCTCGGCGGATTTCGAGTTTTCCTACCAGCGGCTGAAGGACCCGAATGTTTCCCGCTGGTCGCACTACCAGGCGAATGTGGATGAGTTCGAGATCATCGACGACCTCCACTTCAAGTTGCACTTCTCGAAGGGGGATGCGGCCTATGTGGCCAACTACCTCCAGCTCTGGGCCATGCCCAAGAAGTACTTCGAGGAGGTGGGCGAGGAGGCCTTTGGCCAGAACCCCATCGGCACCGGCCCGTGGAAGTTCGTCTCCCGCAAGGTGAAGGAGGAGCTCGTCCTCGAACGCTTCGCGGACTACTGGAACGAGGACCATCGGCCGACGGCCGACCGGCTCGTCATCAAGATCATCCCCGAGGACCTGACCCGCGTCGCGGCGCTGCGGACCGGCGAGGTGGACTGGATCGACGCGGTGCCGCCCGCGATGATCTCGGAGGTCGAGGCGCTGGACGGAGTCGAGACGGTCAGCCTCGTGGCCGGCAACAACCTCTTCCTCGACATGGACACGATCCCCGAGGACTCGCCCTTCCGCGACCAGAAGGTCCGGCAGGCGGTGGCGCACGCCATCGACATGGACGCGATCATCGACGCGGTCCTCTTCGGGCAGGGCGAGCGGTACGCGCAGGTGGGCAAGGGATCCACGGGCTACGACCCGGAACTGAAGCCCTACGAGTACGACCCCGCCAAGGCGATGCAGCTGCTGCGCGACGCCGGCTATCCGTCCGGGTTCGAGACGGACTGCTACAACCTCATCACCCCGCGGGAGCCCAACATCAAGGAAGTGGGCGAGGCGATGTTCGCCTATCTCTCGGCCGTGGGCATCCGCTGCCGGCTCCAGAACATGGAGTACAGCGCCTGGATCAACCTCGGCCGGCGCGCCGAAGATACGCCTCAGCTCGAGGGCGGGCTGATCAGCTGGATGTGGGGCCAGGGCGTGCCGGGCGACCCGGGCGTCGCCTGGGGTGGGCACGTGCACAGCTACATCCCCGGCGAGGGGTGGGGGAGCTATTCTCACGTGAGCAACCCCGAGCTCGACGCGATGATCGAGCAGGCCAACACGCTCATGGATCCGAAGGAGCGCGAGGCGGCGCTGAAGGAGATCGCCCGCAAGAAGCATGAGCTGATGCTGGGCGGCCTGCCGACCTACCGTCCGCTCGTCACCTTCGCCTGGGACGACGACAAGGTGGAGTTCACGCCCTGGCCCTATCCGGGCTTCTGGCGGAACTTCCAGGAGATCGGCCTGAAGTCCGAGTGACCTTGCCGCCCGCCGGCGCTGGTGCGCCGGCGGGAACCCGCCTCCGGACCGGAACTCGATCATGCTCGGATACGTCGCGCGACGGATCTTTCAGGGACTGCTGTCCATCGTGGGCGCGTCCATCGTCATCTTCGCCATCACAAGGCTCAGCGGCGATCCCGTCGTCCTGATGTTGCCGCCCGAGGCGCCGGAGGAGCTGGTGGCGCAGGTGCGCGCCCATCTCGGGCTCGACTTGCCCATCTGGCGCCAGTACCTGATCTTCGCCGGCAACGCGCTGCAGGGCGATTTCGGCCGGTCCTATCGTTGGGAGATGCCGGCGATCGACCTGGTGCTGGACCGGCTGCCGGCGACCATCCTGCTGTCGGTGGTGGCGCTTGGCTTCTCCATGGCCATCTCCATTCCGTTCGGCGTGCTTGCGGCAGTGCACCGGGGAGGCTGGTTCGACCGCTTCGCCAAGGGCTTCGCCATGCTGGGCCAGGCGATGCCGAACTTCTGGGTCGGGCTGCTGCTGATCCTGTTCTTCGCCATCCACCTCGGCTGGCTGCCGGCCTACGGCTCCGGGACGCCGGCGCATGTGATCATGCCGGCCATCGCTCTCGGTTGGTACCCGGTGGCGGCGCAGACGCGCATCGTGCGCTCGGCGATGCTCGACGTGCTGGACAGCGACTACATCCGCATGGGCCGCAGCGTGGGCGCGCCGGAGCGGGCGCTGGTCTGGAAATACGCGCTGCGCAACGCCGCCATCCCGCTGGTGACCATGCTGGGCGTCTACTTCGCCGCGATGCTCGGCGGCGCCTTCGTGGTGGAGGTGGTGTTCGCCTGGCCCGGCCTCGGCCGCACGGTGGTGGAGGCGCTGTTCGCCCGCGATTTCCCCGTGGTGCAGGCGGGCGTGCTGTTCGCCGCGGTGATGTTCGTCGCCGCCAACCTGCTCGTGGACCTGAGCTACGGGATCATCGACCCGAGGATCCGTCATGGCCGCTGACGCCGCCGCCCCGCCGGCCCCGCAGACCAACCAGCCGACATGGCGCTTCCGCAGGCCTGCCGCCGGCATCCCGTGGTTCTCGCTGATCGTGCTGACCCTGCTGGTGATCTGCGCCATCGGCGGCGCGGCCATCGCGCCGCATGATCCGGCGGCGCTGAACCTCCGCGCGAACTTCCAGCCGCCTTTCTGGGCCGAGGGCGGCTCATGGGCGCATCCGCTGGGGACGGACAACCTCGGCCGCGACATCCTGAGCCGGATCATCGCCGGGGCGCGGGTATCGCTGGTGGTGTCGCTCTGGGCGATCGTTCTGTCCGGGGGGATCGGCTCGCTGGCCGGGATGGTGGCGGGGTACTTCGGTGGCTGGGTCGACGTCGTCATCATGCGGCTGGTGGACATCCAGATGTCCATCCCCTCGCTCGCGCTGGCGCTGATCCTTGCGGCCGTGCTCTCGCCGGGGCTGGAGACGGTGATCATCGTGATCGTCGTCACCTACTGGACCTGGTACGCCCGCATCGTGCGCGGGGAGATCCTGTCGCTGAAGGAGCGGGACTACGTGGCGCTCGCCAAGGTCGCGGGCGTCGGGCCGCTGACGATCTTCTACCGCCACCTCGCGCCGAACATCGTCAACACCATGCTGGTCCTCGCTACGCTCCAGATCGGGCAGGTCATCATCTTCGAGGCGTCGTTGTCGTTCCTCGGCCTCGGCATCCAGTCCCCCGCCATCTCCTGGGGCCTGATGCTGGCCGATGCGCGCGGCTACATCACCAACGCCTGGTGGGCGATCACGCTGCCCGGCGTGGCGATCATGCTGGTGTGTCTCTCGTCGAACCTCTTCGGCGACTGGCTCCGGGACGTGCTGGACCCCAAGAGGAAGCAGCTATGACCGCCGCCCTGAAGGTCGAGAACCTGACCGCCGAACTGCGCCTGCGCCGCGGCGTCCTGCGCCCCGTGGACGGCGTCAGCTTCGAGGTCCAGCCGCGGGAGACGCTGGGGATCGTGGGGGAGAGCGGGTCCGGCAAGTCCATGACCTGCCTGTCGCTCCTGCGCCTGCTCCCGAAGCCCGCGGGGCGCATCGCCTCCGGGTCCGTCATCGTCGGGGGCACGGACCTGACCAAGGTCACGGAGAAGGAGCTGGCGCGCGAGTGGCGCGGCCGGCGGATCTCCATGGTCACGCAGGACCCGATGACCTCGCTCAACCCGGTCTACACCGTGGGGGACCAGGTGGGCGCGCCGCTGCGCTACCACCGCATCGCCAAGTCCCTGCGCGAGGCGCGGGAGCGGGCGGCGGACGCCCTGCGCCGGGTGCGCATCCCCTCGCCGGAGAAGCGGCTGGACGAATACCCCCACCAGTTCTCGGGCGGCATGCGCCAGCGCGTGGTGTCGGCCATGGCCATCGCCTGCGCGCCGGAGGTGATGATCGCGGACGAGCCGACCTCGAACCTCGACGTGACCATCCAGGTCAAGATGATGGAGCTCTACCGCCAGATTCAGGAGGAAACGGGCGTCGCCATCGTGCTCATCACGCATGACATGGGCGTCGCGGCCTCCATCTGCGACCGGATCGCGGTGATGTATGCCGGGCGGATCGTGGAGCAGGGGCCGGCGCGGGAGATCTTCCGCAACCCCTCGCACCCCTACACGCAGGCGCTGCTGGATTCGATCCCGAAGCTCGGCCAGAAGCGCCGCCGCCTCTATGCGCTGGGCGGCCAGCCTCCGAACCTGCTGGACCTGCCGAAGGGATGTCGCTTCGCGCCGCGCTGCCCGCACCGGATGGCGAAGTGCGACGAGCTTTATCCGCCCGACTTCGCGGTGGGCGACGGCCACGTCTCCGCCTGCTGGCTGCGGGAAGGGGAGGTCGCCCATGCTGCTTGAGGCGCGCAACCTGGTGAAGCGCTTCCCGGTGGGCGGCGGCCTGCTGAAGAAGCCCGGCCTCGTCCATGCGGTGGAGGACGTGAGCTTCGGGATCGAGCCCGGCCGCACCTTCGCGCTGGTGGGCGAGAGCGGCTGCGGCAAGACGACGATGGCCAAGCTGATGCTGCTGCTTGAGCGTCCGACCTCGGGCTCGGTGATCTATCGCGGCAAGGAGGTCTCGTCCCTTTCAGGGAGCGCGCTGTCCTTCTTCCGGCGCGAGGTTCAGGCGGTGTTCCAGGACCCGTTCTCCTCGCTGAACCCGAGGCTGAGGGTCGGGCGCATCATCTCGGAGCCGATCCTGTCGCACGAACGCCCCTCCGGCGACGAACTGACCAGGCGGGTGGAGGAGGCGCTGGACGTGGTGGGGCTGCCCCGCAACGCCGCCCGCCTCTATCCGCACGAGTTCTCCGGCGGGCAGCGCCAGCGCATCGCCATCGCGCGGGCGCTGGCGGTGAAGCCGAAGGCGATGGTGCTGGACGAGCCCACCTCGGCGCTCGACGTGTCGATCCGGGCGCAGATCCTGAACCTCCTGTCCGACATCCAGGACGAGTTCGGCCTCGCCTACCTGATCATCGCCCATGACCTCGCGCTCGTGGAGCATTTCTCCCACGAGACGGGGGTGATGTATCTGGGCGCGATGGTGGAGCAGGGGCCGACGGAGGAGGTCTTCGCGAGCCCCAGCCATCCCTACACGCAGGCGCTGCTCGCCTCCGCGCCCCGGCCTGACCCGGACCATCAGCCCGTCTCGGACGTGATCCGCGGCGAGATCGGGTCCGCTCTGACGCCCCCGCCCGGCTGCCGCTTCCACCCGCGCTGCCCCCACGCCTTCGCGCCCTGCGACAAGACCGACCCCGAGCCGACCGCGACAGGCCCCGAGGCCTGGGCGCGCTGCCACCTGCTGACCGAGGCGCGGCTGCCCCGCGCCGAACCGCAACGGAGAGCCCTGACATGAGCCAGACCGCCGAAGCCCCCCTCACCGAGGACGCCTACGTCGCCCGCGTCCGCGCGCTGGTGGCCGAGCGCTGGCCCGAGGGCGTCCCGCGGGAGCCGCACTATCCGTTCGGCGAGATCGCGCTGACCGACTGCCTGCGCCGCTGGGCGGAGACCGCGCCGGACCGCGTGGTCTTCGACTACTACGGGCGGGAGATCACCTTCGCCGAACTGGACCGCCAGTCTGACCGCTTCGCGGCGCTGCTCCAGAAGGAGGGGGTCGGGACGGGGGACCGGGTCGGCGTGTTCCTCGGGAACTGTCCGCAGTTCGCCTACGCCTTCTTCGGCATCCTCAAGGCCGGCGCCATCCATGTGCCGGTCAACCCTATGTTCAAGGAGCACGAGCTGATCTATGAGCTGGAGGACAGCGGCGCGCAGTGGCTGCTGTCGCAGGATGCGCTGGTTCCGCTGGTGGAGAAGGTGCGCGGCCAGTGTCCGCTGAAGAAGGTGTGGTCCACCGGCCTCGCCGACCTCGTGCCCGAGGCGCCGGCGTTCCACGTCCCCCACAGCGTGACCTCGAACCGCGAGGCCGCCGGGGGGACCGAGGACTTCCTCGAGGCGCTGTCGCGCGCGCCGGAGCGGCCGGAGCGCGTCTCCATCGACCTCGATGCGGTCTGCGCCCTCAACTACACCGGCGGCACCACGGGGATGCCCAAGGGCTGCGCGCATACCCAGCGCGACATGATCTACACCGCCGCCACCACCTGCACGATGGGCCTGCGCCTGACGCCCGAGGACGTGACGGTCAACTTCCACCCCCTCTTCTGGATCGCGGGAGAGGACATGGGCCTGATCTTCCCCGTCTTCGCCGGCGCCAAATGCGTGCTGCTGGCGCGCTGGGATCCGGTCAGCTGGATGGGGGCCGTCCAATCCCGCCGCGCCACCCGCGCCGGCCTGCTGGTGGACAACGCCGTGGAGGTGATGGAGCACCCTATGGTGGGCGAGTTCGATCTGAGCTCGATCCGCTCCACCCGCGTCTCCTCCTTCGTCAAGAAGCTCAACACCGACTACCGCCGCCGCTGGAAGGACATCACCGGCTCGGTCATGGCCGAGGCGGCCTGGGGGATGACCGAGACCCACACCTGCGACACCTTCACCGGCGGCTTCCAACACGACGATTACGACCTGAGCCTTCAGCCCATCTTCGTGGGTCTGCCCGTGCCGGGCACCGACTTCAAGATCTGCGACTTCGAGACGGGCGCGCTGAAGCCGCTGGGCGAGGAGGGCGAGATCTGCGTCCGCTCCCCCTCCAACCTCAAGGAATACTGGAACAAGGCCGAGGCGACGGCGCAGGCGCTGCGGGGCGGCTGGCTCCATACCGGCGACCTCGGGACGATCGACGAGCTGGGCTTCCTGCACTTCCTTGGCCGCAGGAAGGAGATGCTGAAGGTCCGCGGCATGTCGGTCTTCCCCGCCGAGCTGGAGGCGATGCTGGGCCGCCACCCGGCCATCATAGGCTCCGGCGTCATCGGGCGGCCGGACGAGGCGAAGGGTCAGGTCCCCGTGGCCTTCGTCCGGCTGGACCCCGTGAAGGGAAAGGGCCTCGACGCCCGCGCCATCGAGGATTGGTGCGGCGAGGCGATGGCCACCTACAAGCGCCCCGAGATCAGGATCGTGGACGAGCTGCCCATGACCGCCACCGGGAAGGTCAAGAAGGAGGAGCTGGCGAAGCTCCTCTGAGCCGCCGGTCCAGCAGGAGCAAGCATGAAGACCATCCTGATCGCCAACCGCGGCGAAGTGTCGATCCGCGTCTCGCAGGCGGCCGCCGAGCTTGGCCTGGAGAGCGTGGCCGCGTTCTCCGAGGACGACGCCGAGGCGCTGCATCCGCGCCGTGCGGACCGCGCCGCCGCGCTGCCCGGCAAGGGACCGCGCGCCTATCTGGACGCCGAGGCGGTCATTGCCGCCGCGCAGGAGGCGGGCGCCGACGCGATCCATCCCGGCTACGGGTTCCTGTCGGAAAACGCCGCCTTCGCCCGCGCCGTCGCCGAGGCCGGGATGCTCTTCATCGGTCCCTCGCCCGAGGCGCTGGACCTGCTGGGGGACAAGACCCGCGCGCGCAGGTTGGCGCAAGAGCAGGGGGCGCCGGTCAACCCGGGCCTCGACGCGGCGTCCTCGCTGGAGGAGGTCGCCGCCTTCATGGCCTCGCTCGACGGGGCGCCGATCGTGCTCAAGGCCGTCTCCGGCGGCGGGGGGCGCGGCATGCGGATCGTCCGCGATCCGGATGCGTTGAAGGAGGCCTATGCGGCGGCCTCGGCGGAGGCGAAGGCGGCGTTCGGCGACGAGTCCCTCTATGCCGAGCGGTTCCTCGCCCGCGCCCGGCACATCGAGGTCCAGGTGCTGGGCGACGGCGCCGATGCGGTGCATCTGTGGGAGCGGGACTGCACTCTCCAGCGCCGCCACCAGAAGCTGGTGGAGATCGCGCCCGCCCCTGCACTGGATGAGGCGCTGCGTCGGCGGCTGCTGGACGCCTCCGTCGCCATGGCCTGCGCCGTCGGCTACCGGGGGCTTGGCACGTTCGAGTTCCTGGTGGGCGAGGGCGGGGAGATGGCCTTCATCGAGGCGAACCCCCGCCTCCAGGTGGAGCATACGGTGACCGAGGCGGTCACGGGCGTGGACCTCGTGCAGTCCCAGATCCGGATTGCGGCGGGGGAGAGCCTTGGTGATCTCGGGCTGACGCAGGACCGGATCCCGGCCCCACGCGGCGCTGCGGTGCAGGTCCGGGTGAACCTGGAGCGCATGGGCCGGGACGGCGAGGCCACGCCGGCCGGCGGGCTCCTGACCGCCTACGAGGCGCCGGGCGGCCCCGGCATCCGGGTTGACGGCGCGGGCTATGCGGGCCTCCGACCCAGCCCCGCCTTCGACAGCCTGCTCGCAAAGGTCATCGCCCATGCGCCGCAGGGGCTGGAGGCGGCGATCGCGCGGACGCGCCGGGCGCTCCGCGCTTTCCGCATCGAGGGGACGGAGACGAACATCCCCTACCTCCAGGCCCTGCTGGACCTGCCGGAACTGGCCGCCGGCACGGCCCACACGCGGCTGATCGAGGAGCGGGCGGAAGCGATCTTCGACGCCGCGCGCACCCCGCCCCCGTCGCTGCTGCCGGCCGCGCCGCAGGCGGCCCCGCGCCGCCGGGCGGTGGACGCGTCCGATCCGCTCGCCGTCCTCTCCTTCGGCGCGGCGGAGCCTGCGCGCGAGGACGCGCCGCGCGCCTCCGAGAAGGGCGCGGTGGCGGCCCCGATGCAAGGCACCATCCTGTCGCTGGAGGTCGAGGAGGGGGCGGAGGTCCGCAGAGGCGCCACCCTCTTCGTGATGGAGGCCATGAAGATGCAGCACAGCATCAAGGCCCCCGCCTCCGGCCGCCTCCGGCGCTTCGCCGTCGCCCCCGGCGACACGGTCTACGAGGGCGACCTCCTCGCGATCCTGGACGAGACCGCCTCCGCGGAGGACCACGAGGAGGCGCGGGCCGAGACCGACCTCTCCCGCATCCGCCCGGACCTCCAGGACCTGATCGACCGCCGCGCCTTCACGCTGGACGAGAACCGCCCCGAGGCCGTCGCCAGGCGCCGCGCCAAGGGCAAGCGCATGGCGCGGGAGAACATCGCCCGCCTGTGCGAGCCGGGGAGCTTCGTGGAATATGGCGATCTCGCCGTCGCCGCCCAGCGCTCCCGCCGGTCGCTGGACGACTTGGTCCGCAGCACGCCCGCCGACGGCCTGATCACCGGCTTCGGGCGGGTCAACGCGGACCTGTTCGGACCGTCCGCCTCCCGCGTCGGAATCCTGCACTACGACTACACCGTCCTCGCCGGCACGCAGGGCAAGTTCAACCACACCAAGACCGACCGGATGCTGCAGGTGATCGAGCGCCAGCGCACCCCCATGGTATTCTTCTGCGAGGGCGGGGGCGGACGGCCCGGCGACGTCGACGCCGCCAACCTGTCGGTTGCAGGCCTCTGGATCACCACCTTCCACAACCACGCCCGCCTCTCGGGGCTGGTGCCGATGGTCGGCATCGCTTCCGGCCGCTGCTTCGCCGGCAATGCGGCGCTGCTCGGCTGCTGCGATGTGGTCATCGCCACTCGCGACGCCTGCATCGGCATGGGCGGGCCCGCGATGATCGAAGGCGGCGGCCTCGGCGTCTTCCGACCCGAGGAGGTGGGCCCCAGCGACGTGCAGACCCTCAACGGCGTCATCGATGTGCTGGTGGAGGACGAGGACGAGGCCGTCGACGCCGCCCGCCGCTACCTCTCCTATTTCCAGGGGCCGGTGACGGCGTGGGAGGCGCCCGACCCCCGCGTCCTGCGCCACGTGGTCCCTGAGAACCGGCTCGAGGTCTACGACGTGCGCGCGGCGATCGAGGGGATCGCCGACGTCGACTCCATGATGGAGATCCGAGCGGGCTTTGCCCCGGGCATGGTCACCGCCTTCATCCGCGTCGAGGGGCGCGCCGTAGGCGTGCTCGCCAACAACCCCGTCCACCTCGCCGGCGCCATCGACAGCCCCGCCGCCGACAAGGCCGCGCGTTTCGTGCAACTCTGCGATGCCTTCGACATCCCGATCCTGTCGCTCTGCGACACGCCGGGAATGATGGTGGGGCCGGAGGTGGAGAAGACCGCCCTGGTGCGCCATTGCTCCCGCCTCTTCGTCGCCGCCGCCAACATCACCACGCCGATGATGACCATCGTGCTCCGCAAGGCCTACGGCCTCGGCGCGCAGGTCATGGCGGGGGGCAGCTTCCGGGCGCCGATTTTCGTCGCCTCCTGGCCCACGGGCGAGTTCGGCGGCATGGGCCTCGAGGGCGCCGTGAAGCTGGGCTTCCGGCGGGAGCTGATGGCCGAGTCGGACCTGGAGGCGCGCAGGAGCCTGTTCGACCGCCTGGTGGCCGATGCCTATGAGAAGGGGAAGGCGCTCAGCGCGGCCTCGTTGCTCGAGTTCGACAATGTGATCAACCCGGCCGACAGTCGCGTCTGGATCGCCGCGGCGCTCGACGCCGCCCCTGCTCCCGGGATGCGTGCGGGCAAGAAGCGGCCGTTTGTGGATACTTGGTGACATCAACTCGCTCGGTCGCAATGCGGCGCGTGCCGCCCGGGGGGGCGGCCAGTGCGCCTCCGGGTGTCCGCGGTGCAACGTTCGGACCGTGCCGTGGACCAAGCAGGGTGCAAACACCCGCAGCGACCATCGGCTCCCCGCCTTGCGCGGCGCCGTCGCTCTCGGCCCAGTCCAGACCTTCGCCTTCGGCCGGAGGCTGCCCCGCAGCGTCATCGGAGCCGCCGTTCGTTCGTCGCGCAGCAGGAGATGCTTGGCCGTTGGCGGTGCGGACGAAGCCGCCGTTCCGTCATACAGGTTGCGCCGGCAACGGGAGGAGGGTTCAGCGTCGGGATTGCCGCCTGGGCTCGTCTCGTGTTCGATGAAGCCGCAGGTTCGAAGTGCCGGACCTTCGATCCGAGACCATCCGCATCCCGATCACGAAAACTGGAGATATCGGCATGAGCACCACCGGCAAGCAACTCTTCACGACGCTCGAAAGCAATGGTACGCTCACCGTCGCGATCGAGGATGTGACCTTCCCCGATCCTGCCGGCAATCAGGTGCTTGTGAGAATGGAGGCGGCGCCGATCAATCCGTCGGATCTCGCCATCCTTGCCGGTGCGGCCGATCTCGAAAACGCGGAATACTCGCCCGGAAAGTACGTCGCCACCATGCCCGAGCCGTTCAATTCGGGCTCCAAGGCGCGTCATGGGCTGAAGCTTCCCGCCGGCAATGAAGGCGCGGGCACTGTCGTGGCGACGGGCGACGGCGATAAGGCCAAGGCGCTGATGGGGCGGCGCGTCGCTTGCGTCCCAGGCAACGCCTACAGCCAGTATTGCATCGCCGATGCCGCCATGTGCCTGCCGCTGGGCGACTATTCGGCTGAGGACGGTGCGAGCGCCTTCGTCAATCCCATGACCGCCCTCGGCTTCGTCGAGAATGCGAAAATGGACGCGCAGAACGCGATCCTGCATACGGTCGGAGCATCCAACCTGGGCCAGATGCTGACCCGCATCTGCAAGGAAGACGGCATCGGACTGGTCAATCTGGTGCGGAAAAAGGAGCAGGTCGAATTGCTCGAGCAGCTTGGTTCGACCCATGTCGTCAATTCTTCGGATGACGACTTCATGCACCAACTCCGAACCGCGATCGACGACACCGACGCCTTCTACGGGTTCGATCCGATCGGCGGGGGGAAATCGGTCGACAGCGTTTTCAAGGCGATGGAACAGGTCGCGGTCGGCAAGATGACCGAGTATTCGCGCTACGGCTCCAACCAGAAGAAGCGCATGTTCATCTACGGACGTCTGGATACGGGTCCGACGATCCTGTCGCCCAGTTACGGCTTCGGCTGGACCCTGTCCGGATGGCTGCTGTTCCCCTTCCTTCAATCGGCCGGAATGGAAATCGTTGAACGGATGCGCAAGCGTGTGCTCGAGAACCTGACGACGACCTTTGCCAGCAAGTACAAGAAGCGGGTCGATCTCGAAGAGATGCTGGCCAAGGAAGCCGTGGCAGATTATCGCGCAATGAAGACGGGCGAGAAATACCTCGTTACGCCTTGGAAATAATGGGCTACCGGCCGGATTTATCTGCGGCATCTGATGTTGCAGATTAGCTTTGCTGTTGCCGCTACGAGCGCGGGCAGCGCACTGTGTCCGCTGCATAGGCTCCGACCGACACGCGGCGGCGCGAGATCAGGCGCAGTGGGATTGAGCCGCTGCCTCCACTCCCGGCCCGAGGACGAAGCCGCTCCGCGGCATTGGTGCATGTGGCTGTCGTTCGGCGTTGATCGGACCGGATTGCGTTTGGCGTTCGGCCTTTCTGTCTGACGATCGGGGTCTTTTCCCTCTTCAGACGGGAGGTTCCGATGACGGAGGAGAGGACCACGCCGCTGCGCCAGCGGATGATCGAAGACATGCGGATCCGCGGTATGTGCGAGAAGGCGCAAAAGGCTCGCATCCGGGCGATCAAGGACTTCGCCGCGTTCCTGAGGCGGTCCCCCGACACCGCCAAGCCGGAGGACCTGCGCGCCTTGGCTGTTCCCGGGCGGAGCCGAAGATCAGCGCCGATCTCCCCGCGGCAGCTGAACCGGGCTTTTCATGTCGGCCAAGGACATGGCGGGCATCGCCCGGGCCGCCACGCTGCACACCCTGCGCCACAGCTTCGCCACCCAGCCTTCTGGAGGCCAACACCGATGTGCGGGTGATCCAGGTGTTGCTCGGGCATGCCAAGCTGACGACGACCGCCCAGTACGCCCATGTCGCCACCAGGACGATACGGGACACCGTCAGTCCCTTCGAGGCGTTGAAGAAGCTGCCGGACGCGATACTGCGAAGAGGTCCGGAGTAGCCCTCGGGGGCGCGTGCCCCGGCCAAGGCTGGAGCTCGCCGACATCTTCCGCGCCCATGGCCCTGCGTGGCGGCGGGCCCATGCGGGGCATGTCGGCCTGACCCAGCTCAAGGTGATGTCGGCGATCGAGGCCTGCCGGACCGCGGCGCTCGGGCCAGGCATGTGGCGGGCTGCGCCAAGTGCGGCCATCGGCACGTCGCCTGCAACTCCTGCAAGAACCGGCACTGCCCGTCGCGCTGAAAGCGCGCCTCCGGCGCGACGCTCAGGGACCGGCGGCGCGCGACGGGATGGCGGCGCGCGCCGAGGATCTGCTGCCGGTGGAGTGCTTCCACGTCGTCTTCACCCTGCCGGCCGAGATCGCCCGCATCGCGCACTGGAACAAGAAGGCCGTCTACAACCTGCTGTTCCGAGCGTCGGCCGAGACGGTGAGCACCATCGCGGCCGACCCCAAGCGCCTCGGCGCACGGGTCGGCATCACCAGCGTGCTGCATACATGGGGCTCGGCGCTGACCCACCATCCTCATGTCCACATGATCGTCCCCGGCGGCGGCCTGTCGCCGGACGGCGCCCGTTGGGTCGCCTGCCGCCCAGGCTTCTTTCTGCCCGTGCGGGTGTTGTCGCACCTCTTTCGCCGCCTGTTCCTCGACGGACTGCTGGCGCTGCACCGCGCCGGCATGCTGGTCTTCTTCGGCGATCTGGCCGGGCTGTCGGACGCCGACGCCTTCGCCGCGTGGATCGAGGCCCTGCGCAGATCGGGGTGGGGGGTCTACGCCAAACCGCCCTTCGGCGGCCCCGAGGCGGTGCTGGTCTACCTCGGCCGCTACACCCACCGCGTCGCCATCTCCAACAGCAGGCTGGTCAGCGCCGACGCCGACATGGTGGCTTTCCGCTGGAAGGACTACCGGATCAAGCACGGCGATCGGCGGAAGGTGATGCGGCTCGCCACGGACGAGTTCATCCGCCGGTTCCTGATCCACGTCCTGCCCGACGGCTTCCACCGCATCCGGCACTACGGCCTGCTGGCCAGCGCCGCCCGGAAGGCCAGCATCGCCAGGATCCGCGGCCTGCTCGAGGCGCCGCAGCCCGTTCAGGAGCCGCCGCCAAGCGTCGAGACCGAGTGCGCCCGGAACATTCCGCTCACCCTGCGGGAGCCGTGCCCCTGTTGCGGCGGCCTGATGCGCATCATCGAGATCTTCCGCCGCGGCCAGCACCCAACATCGCGGGCGCCGCCGAGGGACCGGGCGGCATGACGAGACGTTGGTCACCCTCGCCGATCCATCACCGGCGCCTCGTCAGGCGCAGGCCAGGCCGCTGTCGGACAGAGGCCGCCCTCCTCCAGAAGACCGCCGCAACCGGGCCTGCCGCGCCACGAACATCACCAACATCCGGCGAAATCAGCAGCCTCCGCGCTCGGCGTCGCAACCCACGCGCTCATCTCCGACCACAGCAGCGCCGACCGTCAGTGCTTTTTCCCCATAGACTGAGCCCAGCCCCACGCGACTTCCTCCTTGGGAGGTTTTCCAACGCGGGCCAAGGTCGCGCCAGGATCCACCCCCACGCCACGGCCCGCATCAGAAAACCTTCACCTGAGCGGACCTACACGAAAGCTCGCGCGCCGCCCCAAGAGCTGCCGTTCGCCGCCGCGCCGCAGGACGCCGAATGCTGACGCCCCTCCTTCGCGGTGGTCACCGCGCCGCCTCCCGCCGGCGGCGCTCGCCGGTCCGCGCCTGTACGTTGACGGCCGGGTTGAGCCCAAGCAGCGCGTCGTCGTCACCAACCAGCTGCACTGTTTCGTCAAGTAGGTCCTGTTCCGCGGCGCCGAGACGGTCAAAGCCGGCGATCTGTTCGTTGCCGTGGACGCGAGCGGGCTCGAGATCGCGGCCAGGGCAGCACAGGTGACCGTCGCCGAGGCCGGGGCAACGCTGCACGAGGCCGAGGACGCTGCCGGCCGCGAAGAGGACCTGTTCCGCCGTGGTGCCGGCTCTCTCTCGCGCCCGCTGCAGGCCAACGTCGTCCGAGATGTCGCGAAGGCACGCCTCGCGGCGGCGGAGGCGGCGCTCGACCTGCGACGCGCGCGCGTCGTCGCGCCGATCGGCGGCCGGATCGGCCGGCTGCTGGTGGCGCCGGGCGCCTATGTCGAGGCGATCGCCGGCGCCGCGCTGGCCGAGATCGTCTCCGTCGACCCGGTGCTGTTGTCGTACTCATTGCGCGACGACACGCGGATGGCCGCAATGGCCGAGGCCGGGGTCGCGGCGTTCGAGCGGATGGCGCTGACGCAGGAGCTTCCGGATGACACGCCCTATCCGGTCGAGGGCCCCCCGATGTTCGAGAACGCGAGCGTCGACCCCTCCACCGGCATGCTGACGATCTGGGCGGAGTTCGAAAACCCCTGCAGGGCGCTGCCGCAGGGGCTCTCGGTGCGGGTGCGCGCGATGATCCGCGCCGGCAGGGAAGCGTCCCAATGACCGCCGGCGCACTCGACGCGGCGGCGGGGACTGATCGGCGCCCTTCGCGCATGCCAGCTTCACCGTCCCCCGGGTGGGGACGTTCGCCTCCAACATCGGCCCCTGGAGGAACGATGTCGGCGGCTGGCTGATGACCGAGCTGTCGCCCTCGCCTATGCTCGTCTTCCTGTTCGCGCTGGTCGCCGGCGCGCTGGCCTGGCAGGCGGTCGTGCCGCAGCGCGGGCCGCGGAGCGAGCTGCAGACCACTGGCCGGGTCAGGCGGACGACGAACATCCAGCCTCCACGCCGATGGGCGTTTACCCCACCGCCGACGGGGGCATGACATCGCCGGTTCCCGCGCGCGCATGTGGTGCGCGGCACGCTCAAGGTGCTCAACCAGACCGTGGCCGTCTCGGGGGCGGAGCCGACCCTGCGCTCAGCGACGCCTGAGGCGGAGCAGCACAGCGGCGAGGTGCTGGCGGAACTTGGCCATGACGCAGCCGGCATCCGGGAACGGAGAGAGCGGAAGGCCATTCGAGAGGAATCGAGCCGCTCCCCGCCGTCGCGCTCCGCAGGCTGCGACGCCGGGGAGGATAGACCATCGGGACGCCGCCGGGATTCGCAGCGGAACCCACTGAAGAGCGAAGGGGCGGGATGTACGCGGCCGACGAGCGGGCGAGGTTGGCCCGTTCATGAGCGGCCCTCGGGCGCCAGCGCGCGGGCGGCGTCGATGGACGTCTCGGCTTGTTCGATGTCCCCGGGCGCCGGCTCCGGTGCATTCTGCCGAAGGCCGCGCTCCGGAGCATGGCAGAGGCGCGCCATGACGGGATAGTGATCCGACCCGATCCGGTGGAGCACCTCGAAGTCGACCACGCCGAGCCCGTCCTGGAACAGGATCTGGTCTAGGGGCCACGAGATCAGGGCGCTGTCGGCGCTGAACGAAGGATGCAGGCCGCGTCCGAGCCGGGGGTCGAGCAGCCCTCCGATCCGGGCCGCGCGGCGGGTGACCGGCTCCCACGGAACCGCATTGAAGTCTCCGGCGACGATCGTGGGCTCCGGGGACGACCGCGCCATCCTCCCCGCCATCAGGAGCGAGCCGTCCCGCAGCGTCGTCGGCTGCGACCATGCGAGCGGCGGGTGAGGATGAACGCCGATCAGCTGCACCACCCCGCCGTCCGGCAGCTCGACGCCTGCCACCGCCGTCGGCGTATACGCGCCGAACAGGAACCGGAACTCCGGCGAGACCAGCGGCAGCTTCGACAGCACATGCATCCCGAAGGCGCCGTGGCCGTCGGGAATGAACTGCGCCCTCTCCGGGAAGCTGTCGCGAAGCGCCGCGAGCTTGCGGTCCCACCAGGCATCCGTCTCCATCACCAGCAGCAGGTCCGGGTCCGCTTCGGAGACGAGGTCGAGGAACGCCTCCGCCTGTTCGTTCCGCGCCTGCACGTTGGCGATCATCAGCTTAAGGGATCCGCCGGGCGCGCAGCTTTCCAGACCGGCGGCGGCGGGGGCCGCAATGCGGGTGAACGGGTAGAGTTTCTCCGCCTGATAGCCCAGGGCCAACACGCCGAGCCCGCAAACGACCCAGCCGATGCGGCCCAGATGCGAGCGCAGGGCGGCCGCTGCGGCGAGCAGGAGGACCAGCGTGATCGCCAGTTGAAGGCGCGGAAAGTCGAGGTATCGGATCCACCACCTGTCGGTCTCGATCAGCGGCAGGAAGGACGTTACCGCAGCGATCGCAAGCAGAGCCAATATCAGGCCTGCCGCCCAGTTTCTCCACTTGCCCGCACATAAGTTCGACATCACTACCTCCTCACGAAGGAAGCGCCTGGACGCCGGCTTTGTTCCTGACCGGGGACAGCTGAGTACGGTGCCGGCTGCCGGATCGTCTTCCGGCTGCGAGAGGAGCCCCGCGGCGGCGATCGGCGGCGCCGCCTGAACCGCGGGGCGCATCCGCACGTCCCTTCCACGGGCCTGCGCGTTGAGGCCATGCGGAAGGGAGGGGGACGGATGCTGGATACGCTCAACCACCTGATCGGGGGAAACGCCGATGAGATCGGTTGGTGGCAGATGTCGATCCGCGCGTTGCTGGTCTTCGCCTACGCCGTGCTGCTCTACCGGATCGCGCCCCGGCGCGCCTTCACGAACCTTTCGGCCCTGGACATGGTCGTCACGGTCATCGCCGGCTCGTCCCTGAGCCGCGCGTTGACGGCGAACGCGCCGCTCCTTCCCACCTTCGCGGCCATGGGCGCGCTCGTGGCGCTGCACGCGCTGCTTGCCGCTGCAGCATCGCGGAGCGACAGGTTCTCGACGCTCGTGAAGGGGAGGCCGGTGGCGCTTATTCGCGACGGGCGCGTCGACCGCGAGGCGGCGCGGCGGAGCTTTCTCGGGGAGCGTGACCTCGAGGAGGAGCTGCGGCTGAAAGGGCTGGCCAGCCCGGAGCAGGTCGGCGAGGGGCGGATAGAGCGCAACGGCCGCTTCAGCGCCATCAAGAAGAGCTGACGCCCGTGCGATTTCGCAGGCCGCTGGCTAGTGCGGGCCGCTCCCGCAGGCGGCGGGGGCGGCGTGGTCGCCCCCTCCGCGGATGATGAGGCGACTGCTGCGGGCAGGAGCGGCCGCAACCATCCCGCCGGCGTCACGTTCCGACCTCCATGGCGCTCCTGGTCGGCTTCCGCTTTGTCCTCCTGCCGGCCTGGTCAACCATTTCGGCATCCTCGGGATCCGCGAGGTCATGCCGGACGCGAAAACGCGCCGGCATCTGGCGGATCTCATACCGCCGCGCCTAACCGATGACCCTCTTGATCCACGGCTGGAGGCACGGGGAGCGGATGCGGGACGGATCGTCGGCGAAGGCGTTCCAGGCGCGACAGCAGGCGTCGACGATGGCGTCGAGGCCCTCGAAGACGCGCAGGCTCAGGAAGCGCTCGCGGAGCCATAGCCAGACGCGCTCCATCGGGTTGAGCTGGGGCGGATACGGCGGCAGCGGGACGAGGCTGACGTTCGGCGGGACCCGGAGCGCCTTGGCGCCGTGCCAGCTGGCGCGGTCGAGGATCATGACGGCGTGCTCGTCATCGGGGATCGTGGCCGCGAAGGCATCGAGGAAGATCCGCATCGCCTGCGTGCCGACCTCGGGCAGGACGAGACCGAAGGCGGCCTCCCCGTCGGGGCGGGCGGCGCCGAAGACATAGGTCCACTCGAAGCGCTGGTCCTGGCGGCCCGGCGGGCGGCGGCCTCGGCTCCACCAGCGATGGCAGAGCCGGCCCTTCTGGCCGACCCGCATCTCGTCCTGGAACCACAGCGTGATCCGCTTGCCCGGATGCGCCTCGGCCGCGGTCTTCAGCGCAGCCCGCAGCCCGCTTTTTCGAAGCGACGCTGCGCCGCCTCGTCGCTCTTCGGAGGCGTGGGGCGGACCTTCTGCCGTGAGACCCCCTCGCGCCGCAGGATCCGCGACAGGCTCTGCGGGGTCAGGCGCTTGTCGAAGCGAGCCTCGACCCAGCGACAGAGGTCCGGAAGGGTCCAGCTGCTCACCGCGTCCTTCTCAGGGTCCGGACCGCGGAAGATCCGGTCGAAGAGCAGCGCCGGCGGCCGGCCCGGCAGCGGCCGGTCGCGCACGCCCTCCGGTCCTTCGGCGTTGCAGCGCAGCACCGCGTCGCGCAGCGCCGGCCGCTCCATGCCCGCGGCCGTCGCCGCGTCCGCCCGGCTCATGGCGTCCAGCGCGTTCGCGATCGCCGGCAGTCGCCGCGCCGCACGGTTGCTCCGCTCCCGCGAAGCCATCCTCCGCAGCTCCTCCGCCGTCAGATCGTCCCGGATCTTGAGCGCCCGACCCATCTCCCCTCCATCTCGCCGCTTCGGGAGATGGAATCAGAGATCAGGCCGCAGGGGAACCCTTCAGCCGAGTCAGAGCTTTCGCGTGCCGGTATCACGGTCTTCGCCGGCCTCCTCCTTCCGCACATGCTGGAGATCCCGTTTGGCGTCGATGAGCCCCTCGTCGATGACCGCCCGCAACCTCGGGCGCAGAGCGCGGGCGGTTCGGCGGCGCTCCGGGGCGGTCGTGGCGAAGGCGGCCGCACCCGAATTGGGGGAACCGAAGCTTGCCCGTGACCGTTGCCGGCTGGAACGCAGACAGGAGGCGATATGACCGACGACGGCGGGACGACGCCTCTCGTCCCCAGCGACGAGGGCGATGAGAAGGGGCTGGAACTCGGCCGCGCGCAGGGAGAGGCCCTGACCCGGACGCTGCGCCATATGACCGAAGAGATCGCGCATGACGGGCGGGAGGTGCAGGCCGGAGAGTACCTCGTGGCCTATGCGGTCGAGGAGGCGGAAGGCATGTGGGTCCCGAAGGACGGCGACCTCGCGTGGTCCGAGCCGGGGGAGGAGAACGCCCATATCGAGGTCGCCGTCCGGGACGCCGCCGACGGGCGCCTGATCCCCGGCCTCAGAATCGAGGCGACGATCATCGACGGCGACGGCAACGAGATCGGCGTCCCACGAGCTGCCGCTGCTGTGGCATCCGTACCTCTATCACTACGGGCGGAACTGGAAGCTTCCGGCGGACGGCGCCTACACGCTGAAGGTCCGCTTCGACGCCCCCGCCTTCGCGCGCCATGACGAGAAGAACGGTCGCCGCTTCCTCAAGGGCGCGGAAGTGGTCTTCGAGGGCGTGAAGGTCAAGCGCGGGCAGGACTGAGCCGGGCGGCTCGGGTGGCGGAGAATGAATATCAGCGCGCAGCGACCACCCGGCACGGATGCGCCTATACCCTGCAGGGTGGCACGGCCGGGACGAGTTGGCCGGTTCGGGCTCCGCAATTGCGGGCAAGGCTGGGCCGCGGATCATCGGCCGAGGCGGCGGCCGAAGGTTGCGCGGTCCTGCACGTGAGGAGCGTCGCCCTGAATATCGGATGGCTGGCGGGCGGCGACCCCACTGAAGCGGGGAACGTGGCTGCGGCGCGCGGCAGGCGAGTGCGTGCTCCGGCGCGGGGGGCGTGCGCGGCTCTCGCCTTGGCTTCGGCGCTTGCGGGATGCGACGACTACCCTCGGGATCCGAATGGCACGCTCGAGCACGTAACGAACGGGACGATGCAGGTCGGACTGCTGCCCAGTGCCCCTTGGGTCGCCGGCCAAGGCGAACCGCCCGAGGGCGTCGAGGTGGACCTCGTTCGCGGCCTGGCGAATGCGCTCAAGGCGAAGATCGTCTGGGTCGGCGTCGACGAGGCCGACGTGCTCGAAGCCCTCGAACGCCACGAGCTTGATCTTGTGGTGGGGGGCCTGACCGCGGACAATCCATGGAAGGCGCATGTCGCCTTCACCCGGCCCTACTACGAAGAGGACGTCGTCATCGCCGCCCCCGAGGGCGCGGCCGTGACCGATCCGGAAGGCGCGCCGGTCGCCGTCCCGCCCGGGAGCGTCGACGCCGCGCTGGTGGAGGAGCAGGGCGGAACCCCGACGCCGAAGCCGGCGGACACGGAGCTGGAGGCGAAGCCGCGATGGCGGCTGGCCGATGCGGAGCACGCCGTCGCGGTTCTGCGGACCGAGCGGCATGTCTTCGCCGTGCCCAAGGGCGAGAATGCGTGGATCATCGCCGTCGACCGCTTCCTCGGGGGGCGGCAGGAGACCGTGCGCCACGCGCTGGAGGCCGCGCGATGAGGGTGCGGCGCGGCTTCGAATGGCCGGAGGACAAGGCGCGCACGCTGCACCGGGCCGCGCGGCTGGAATGGGCGACGCTGTTCTTCCTGACGACCATCATCGTCGCGATGTATTTCGCGCTCGGGGGGTCGCAGGCCATGAAGACGGCCTGGATCGAGGATCTGCTGGGGCTGGTGCCTGCCATGGCGTTCCTGATCGCGCGCCATTTCGAGAGGAAGGGACCGTCCGACACGTTCCCGTTCGGCCGCTTCAAGGCCATCTCCATCGCGTACCTCGTGTCGGCGACGGCGCTGGTCCTGCTTGCGCTCTACATGATCTACGACAGCGCCCATGCGCTCATCATGCAGGAACACCCGACCATGGGGCTGACCGAGATCTTCGGGATCCAGTTCTGGATAGGCTGGCTGATGATGGCGGTTCTCCTCTACTCGATCATCCCGCCGGTGATCCTGGGGCGCATGAAGAAGCCGGTGGCGCGCGAGATCCACGATCCCGTTCTGATGGCGGATGCAGCCATGCAGCAGGCCGACTGGATGACCGCGGCGGCGGCCATCGGGGGCATCATCGGCGTGGGCTTCGGGCTGTGGTGGGCCGATGCCGCCGCGGCCATCCTGATCTCGCTCGACGTGCTGAACGACGGGCGGAAGCATCTCGTGCGTGCGGTGAGCGATCTTTCCGACCATGCGCCGCTCAGGATCGACGGCAAGGGGACCGATCCGGTGGTGGAGAAGGTGAGGCGCGCCGTCCAGGCCCTCGATTGGGTGAAGGACGCCGACGTCCTGCTGCGAAACGAGGGGCGCATCGTCACCGGCTCGATCTCGCTCTGGACGGCCGCGTCGACGCAGGACCTGCCGCGGCGGCTGGAGGAGGCGACACGCGCCGCGAGCGAGGCCGATTGGCGGGTGCATGAACTGACGGTGACCGCAGTCTCTTGACCGCCGAACGCCGCGAGGGTTGAAGCCGCATGCGCAAGCCGTGCGACGGACTGGTTTTCCGGCATTCGGAGCACGAGTTCGGCGGTGGAGGGTGGCGAACCGCAGCCGGAGCCGCTATAGTCCAAGCCAAAGAGCATCCGAACGGGATGCCTGAGCAGCGAAGCAGGTCCGATTTGCAGTCGTCAAGTGCGCAGGCCGGCGCGCCGGCTCCGGCCGTCGCGGCGAAGCGCCTCAAGGTGCGTGGAAGATTCCTGACCGCCGTGGCGCTGCCCGTGGATGGCGGCGCCGGCGAGAGCTACCTCGCGGCGCTGGATGACCTGCTGCGGCAGTCGCCCGGCTTCTTCTCCGACGCGCCGCTCGTCCTCGATCTGGCGGAGGCGGAAGGTCTCGATGCCGAAGACGGGTTTTCCCAACTGCTTCAAGCGCTCCGCTCACGCGGCTTGACCCCCTTCGCGGTTCAGAACGCCACGGATCGCCAGAAAGCGGAGGCCGCCCGCCTTGGGCTCTCAAGCCTGCAGGGCGGGCGGGAGACAAGCCTGCCGCGCAAGACCGCGCCGGCCGCCGGCGCGCCGACGCCCCCCGAGCAGGCCCCCGCAACCGTGCTGGTGACGGAGCCGGTGCGATCAGGCCAGCGGATCTATGCGGAGCGAGGCGACGTGGTGGTGGTGGGCTCGGTCAGCTCCGGCGCCGAAGTCGTGGCGCATGGCAACGTCCACGTCTACGGACGACTGCGCGGCAGAGCGCTGGCGGGCGTGCACGGAGACGAGAAGGCGCGGATCTTCTGCCACAGCCTCGAGGCGGAGCTGATCGCCATCGCGGGCCTCTACAAGACGAGCGAGGAGATGGGCGACGCCTTCGCCCAGCAGCCCGTCCACGCCTTCCTGGAAGACGACGCCCTGCGCATCGTCGCGCTCAAGTGACGCAACCGAGAGAGAGGACCAGCGTGGCCAAGATCATCGTTGTGACTTCCGGCAAGGGCGGCGTCGGCAAGACGACGTCCACCGCGGCCATCGGCGCGGGCCTGGCGATGCGCGGACACAAGACCGTCGTCATCGACTTCGACGTGGGCCTGCGCAATCTCGACGTCATCATGGGATGCGAGCGCCGGGTCGTCTTCGACTTCATCAACGTCATTCAGGGCGAGGCGCGGCTCAAGCAGGCGCTCATCACCGACCGCCGGCTCGACAACCTCTCGATCCTCGCGGCCTCGCAGACGCGGGACAAGGACGCGCTGACCCTGGAGGGCGTCGAGAAGGTCCTGAACGAGCTCTCGGAGGAGTTCGACTACATCCTCTGCGACAGTCCGGCGGGCATCGAGCGGGGCGCGCATCTCGCCATGTATTTCGCCGACGAGGCGATCGTGGTCACGAACCCCGAGGTCTCGTCGGTCCGCGACAGCGACCGCGTGATCGGCCTGCTGAGCAGCAAGACCCGGCGGGCCGAGCGGGGAGAGGGCGGGGTGAAGCCGCATCTCCTCCTGACGCGCTTCGACGAGGGCCGCGTCGCACGCGGCGAGATGATGAAGATCGAGGACGTGGAGGAGATCCTCTCGATCCCCCTCCTCGGGATCATCCCCGAAAGCCCTGCGGTCCTGCGAGCCTCCAACGTGGGCACGCCGGTGGTGTTCGAGGAGAAGGCGGCGGCCGCGAAGGCCTATACGGACGCCGTCTCCCGCCTCGTCGGCGAGCAGACGGAGATGCGCGTCCAGTCCGGCGAGCGTCGGGGCCTGTTCCACCGGCTGCTGGGGCGCACGGCATGAGCATGTTCGGCTTCTTCCGCCGCCCGCCCCAGCAGGCGAACACGGCCGCCACCGCCAAGGATCGGCTGTCGATCCTTCTGGCTCATGAGCGCACCGGGCGCTCCGGGCCGGACGTTCTGCCGCTCATCCAGCGCGAGATCATGGAGGTGATCCAGCGCCACATGCAGGTGGGGCGGGACAGCGTCGATATAAAGATCGAGCGGGGCGACGACTTCTCGACGCTCGAAATCAACATCGAGCTTCCCGGGAACGGCGCCGCCGGCTCCGGTCCGAAAGCCGCCTCCGCGGCGCGCTGAGCGGACCGCGCGCCAAATACGTGGGCGGACCGAACGGGGCGGCGGCGCGAGCGCTGACAACTGTTCGTCTTGGGCGAGTTTTCTGCGCCCCGCGGCGAGAGGCGCGCAAGCGATGAGGGTTTCGCCGTCACTCTTGTTCGGCGCCCGGCCCGCGTCGCGCCGATCGTCGTCTGTTCAGCAAGTCGGTTCGCTGAGGCATCGCCGCTCGAACTCCACCCTGCAACGATGCGAGGCGGATCGCAGACCGCTGGTCACCGCTGGCCGAAGAGCGCCAGCGCGTGGCTCCGCGTCATCTCGTCCGCGAAGGTGAGGGCGAACATCACCAGCAGGAAGAACAGGCCTGCCGCCGAGGCGATGCGGATGATCGGCGAGGCGGAGCGGAGCTCCATGAAGAGCCAGACCACCAGCGCCGCCTTCGCCGCCGCGATGCCGAGCGCGACGAAGATCTTCGCGGCTCCGAGCGGCGCGTAAGCCAGAGCGGCGGTCGCGACCAGCAGCCCGGACAGGACCAGCCAGACGAAGGCGGCCCCGATCCAGAGGCGGGCTTCGGACGGAGGACGCGCGCTCATCGCCCCACCAGGTAGAGCAGGGGGTAGAGGAAGATCCAGATCAGGTCGATCAGGTGCCAGTAGAGACCGAGCGCGTGAAGCTGCCCCCCGCGTCGCCAGTCGAACCTGTCGGCGCGCACCAGCAGGAAGGTCGCGCCCACTGAAAGCACGCCGATGGTGAGGTGGACGGCGTGAAGGGCGGTCATGGCCCAGTAGAATGAGAAGAAGATCTCCGTGGCGTCGGGGTGCAGCGGAAATCCGGGATGGCCGGGGATCAGCATCTCCTCGATGTCCACGCGATATTCGAAGGCCTTGACCACCAGGAACGCGAGGCCCAGCCCCGCGGTCAGTCCCAGCCCTCGCAGGACCGCGCGCTTCATGCCGTGCCGCGCCGCCTGGACGGCGACGGCCATGGTGGCGCTGGAGGTCAGCAGGATGGCGGTGTTGGCCGTGCCGAAGCGGATGTCGGTGTGGCGCGCGGCCTCCAGGAAGGCCTCTGGGTGGAGGTGGCGATAGACGCCGTAGCCCAGGAACAAACCGCCGAAGAAGATCACTTCGGACGCGAGGAAGATCCACATGCCGAAGGACGTCGCCTCGCGCTGCCGCGGGAACAGGGCGTAGGGTTCGGGAGGCGAGGTCATCGCGCGTCCTCCACCACGTCCTGCGGCCGGTGGGCGCCGCGTCGCCGCTCTTCAGGCTGGTCGTCCTTGTGGTGGTAGTCGTAGGCGGGACGCCGGACGATGGGCTGCGTCGTGAAGTTTTCCTTGGGCGGGGGCGAGGAGGTGCGCCACTCGAGACCCGTCGCCTCCCACGGATCGGCGCCGGCGCGGGCGCCCCGGATCATCGACCACCCCAGGTAGAAGATCGGCAGCAGATAGGCGAGCGCAAGAATGGCGGCGCCGCCCGAGGAGAGCGCGTTCCAGAAGGCGAACGCCTCGGGATACACGTGATAGCGCCGCGGCATGCCCCGACCATCCGAGGATGAACTGCGGGAAGAAGGTCAGGTTGAACCCAAGGAACATCAGCACCGCGGCGCCGCGGGCCACAAGTTCGGGGTAGAGGCGCCCGGTGATCTTCGGCCACCAGAAATGCAGCCCGCCGAAGAAGGCCGATACCATCCCCCCGACCATGATGTAGTGGAAATGCGCCACCACGAAGTAGGTGTCGTGCATATGCACGTCTATCGGCAGCGAGGCGACGAACAGCCCCGAAAGCCCTCCGATGGTGAACAGGCCGACGAACCCGAGCGCGTAGAGCATCGGCGAACTCGAACGTTATGCGCCCGCCGTAGAGGGTCGCGCTCCAGTTGAAGACCTTGATGGCCGACGGCACCGCAATCACGAACGACAGGAGCGAGAACAGGAGGCTCGCGTACACCGACTGCCCCGAGGTGAACATGTGGTGCCCCCAGACGAAGAACCCGAAGACCGAGATCGCCAGCAGCGCCAGACCATGGCCGTGTAGCCGAAGACGCGGCGGCGGGCGAAGCAGGTGATGATCTCGGTCACCACGCCCATCCCCGGCAGGATCATGATGTAGACCGCGGGGTGCGAATAGAACCAGAAGACGTGCTGGAAGAGGATGGGGTCGCCGCCCCGGTTCGGATCGAACATCCCGAGGTCCAACGCCCGCTCGGCCACGATCATCAGCAGCGCGATTGCGAGCGCTGGGGTGGCGAGCACCATCATCAGCGCGGTGGCGTAGATGGACCAGACGAAGAGCGGCAGGCGCATCCACCTGAGCCCCGGCGCGCGCAGGGTATGAATGGTGACGAGGAAGTTCAGTCCGGTCGCGATGGTGCCGAAGCCCGCCACGAACACGCCGGCCGCCGCGAGGGTGACGTAGGAGTTGGAATAGACGGTGGAATAGGGCGTGTAGAACGTCCACCCGGTGTCCACGCCCCCCAGCGTCAGGGCGGCGCCGGCCAGCAGCCCTCCGGCGAGGTTCAGGTACCAGCTCAGGAGGTTGAGCTTCGGGAAGGCCACGTCCTGCGCCCCGATGGCCAGCGGCAGGATGAAGTTGCCGAGCGTGTTGGGGATGGCCGGCACGAGGAAGAACCAGACCATGATCACGCCATGCAGCGTGAAGAGCTTGTTGTAGGAATCCGCCGAGACGACGTCGGCCGCCGGCGTCGCCAGTTCCAGCCGCACCAGCGTGGCCGCGGCGCCGCCGACGAAGAAGAAGAAGGTGATCGACGCGAAATAGAGGATCGCCACCCGCTTGTGGTCCGTCGTCAGCAGCCACGATCGCACGGTGCGTCCGGCGCCCAGATAGCCGCCGCCCACGGGGAAGGTCGCATCGGTCACGGGCGTTCCTCCTGGGCGGGCTGCCGTTTCGAAAGACTGCGCAGGTAGGCGACGAGAGCCGAGACCTGCCCCTGGTCCAGCGTCCGAGCGTAGTCCGATGGCATGATCGGCGCGTAGCCCGCCACCACGTCGCGCTTGGGCTGAAGGATCGAGTTCCGGATATAACCCTGATCCGCCGTCACCGTGCGGCCGTCGGACAGGTGCACGGGCCGGCCGAAGATTCCCTCCAGCGAGGGCGCATGCACCTTCGAATTGCCGGCATGGCAGCCGGAACAGCCCGCCTGGGAGAAGATCGCCCGCCCCTCCGCCGCGAGATCGTCGGACCGGGGCTGGAGTTCGACCCATCGGGCGTAGTCGCCGGGGTCCATCACCGTCACCTCGCCCGTCATGCGGGCGTGGGACGTGCCGCAATATTCGGCGCAGCGCAGGGGGAACACGCCGGTCTTGTCCGCCTCGAACCACGCGACCGCCGTCCGCCCCGGCACCGCGTCCTGCTTCAGGCGGAAAGCCGGGACGAAGAACGAATGGATCACGTCCTGAGAGTTGATGTAGAGCGCAACGGGCGTGTCGACCGGGACGTGCAGGGCGTTGATCTCGCGCGCGCCGCCCGGATGTTCGGTCTTCCACATCCACTGCTTGGCCAGAACGTGGATCTCCAGCGCGTCGGCGGGCGGGTTGGTCTGCGTGACCTCGTAGCTCGCGGCCCACCAGAAGAAGAAGACGGCGAGGAAGGCGACGGCCGCGGTCCAGCCGATCTCCACCTCGCGGCTCAGAAGATGCGGAACCCGGTGGCGCGCCGCCTCGGATCCGGCGCGGAACCGCGCGCTGAAGATCGCGATCAGCGCCGTCACCAGCAGGACGATCGCGCCGGCGAGGATCATAAGGCCTAGGAACAGAAAGTCGAAGCTTTCGGCCGAGGTGGAGGCGGTTTCGGGGCCGAAGGAGATGTTCATCGGGCCGTCCTCCGCCGCTCGCGCCTCAGCGCGATCCAGATGACGACCGCCATCAGCAGCGCGGTCAGGAGGCTCGCCGCGGTCAGGGCGCGCTCGATCATGAAGTTGTAGCGGCCGGTTTCCGGGTCGAAGGCGAAACAGGTCAGGGCGATGCGTTCCACAAGCCCCCCGACGTGCCCGTCGCCGGCCTCGATCAGCGCGCGGCGCAGGTCCTCCGGGTCCGGCATCAGGCCTGGAAAGACGCGGGAGAGCCCCCCCTCCGCCGTCAGGACGAACATCGCGGCGGGATGAGCGTAGGCGTCGCGCTCAGGATCGTAGACCGAGACGTAGCCGAGCGCGTCGGCGACCCGGTCCACCTGCGCCTGCGGCGGCTGGCGCAGGGTCAGGGCCGGACGGATGGCGGGGTCGACGGCGTCGTCGAGAAACACCTGCGCCTCCGCCGCTTCGTCTTTCGCGTCCAGCCCCACGACCACCATCTGGAAGTCCTGCGTCGGAGACAGGCCCGTATCCCGCAGCAGGGCCGAGGTCTGTCCGACGATGGGATTGCACAGGTCCTGGCAGTCGAAATCCGCGAACACCAGCACCGCCGGCCGATCCCCCGCGAGCAACTCCAGCCCGGCAGGGAGGCGCGCGTCCTGCCGGGGCTCGATCGCGACCCGGTCAAGCTGGACCTGCGTAAGCGCGAAAGCCGGCGCCGTCGCCGCGAGCAGCGCGAGGATGGCGGCGCGGATCATTCCGAGTCCTCCTCCACCGGGTCCAGTCCGTGCGGACCCCGCGCAACGATGCGCGCCATGGCCTCCTCGATGGGCATCCACCCCTCGGCGCCCGCAAGCCTCGCTCGCTGATTTTCGGCCCATTGGATATAGTCGCGCACGGGGCGCGTCTCTATCCGGGGGCGGGGAAAGGCGGAGGTTGAGAGCGGCGGCGCGGAGCGGGCGGAGGGGAAGGTCCACCACACCGCCGCCGCCGCCGCGACCAGAAGCAGCGCCAGACCGCCCACCGCCAGCAGGACCGGCCGGACGGCGACGCCGGAGGGTTCGCGATCCGGGCCGGTCATGCGCGCATCCTCGGGAGGGCGAGGGCGGCGATGGCGGCGGCGAACGCCGTGGCCAGAAGCGCCGCGCCCGCGGCGGCGGGGGCGTCGGTGCGGCCCATGGGCGCGATGAGCCAGAGGAGGTGCAGCCAGAGCCCGCCCAGCCCCGCGATCCCCGCGACGCGCAGCGGCAGGCGACTTCCGCGAAGGGCCGAATCCGTCAGCGCCGAGACCGGCATGATCGCCCCCAGGATCAGGGCCCCCCAGGCCACGGCCTCGCCCGCGGTGCCCGTGCGCGCGCCGTACCACGCCGCCTTGTGCGGCAGATCTCCGGACCAGCTGACCAGGAACTGCATGCCGGAGAGGTACAGCGAGCCCAGCGCCGCGGCGACCATCAGACCGCCCCAGTCGCGTTGCGCGCCCCGCCCGCCGCCGGTTCCCAGCGCCGCGCACAGCGCAAGCGCCGCCCCGAGTTGCGAGATCGCAAGCAACGCCGCGAAATCGGTGGACCGGAACTCCGGGTCCAGCGAGAGCACCCAGTCCACGCCGGCGACGGTGACGGCGATGCCGTAGGCCACGAGACCCAGCGCGGCCGCAGGCGCGGACGGCGCGCGGGGCGCCATGAGCCCGATCCAGCTCCAGACCACGAGGATGGCGATGCCGCGGCCCAAGAAGGCGGGGGCGGAAAACCAGGCGCGCTGGAACGCGCCGGTGATCTCGCCCTTCGCCCACGGATACAGGAAAGCGTGCGTCGCGAGCAGGACCAGACCGCCGAGCGCGACCCATGGCGCGAGCGAAGAGAGGGCGGACAACCACGGCTCCCCCGCCTCGCGCCAGCGACCGCCGGTCAGGCTGTGGATCAGCAGCAGGACGCCGGCCCCGGTGCAGCAGGACATCGCGAAGAGCCAGGCGACGAGCCACCCGCGCGCCGCCGCCTCGGGCATGGCGACGGCGATCGGAGCGAGTCCCGCTGCGGCCGCGAGCCCGATCGCGACCGGCAGCATCCCCGACCGGGAGCGGAGCGCCGCAGTCATCGCTCCGCCTCCGCCCCCGCGAGTTGCAGGGCGCGGATGTAGGCGGTGATCGCCCAACGGTCCTCGGGCTTCACGCGGTCGGCGTAGGAATACATGATTCCGTACCCGTCGGTGATGACGTCGTAGAAATGTCTCGCCGGCGCTTTCATCAGGCGCGGGACACGGTAGGACGGCGGCGCCGGAAAGCCCCGCTGCACCACCCGGCCGCCGCCGCCGCCGTCCAAGCCGTGGCACGGGGCGCAGTAGATCTCGTAGCGCTCCCGGCCGCGGGCGAGCAGCGCGGGCGTGGCGGGGGGCGGCGTCTCCGCGACCGTCTCCCGCTCGAGCGCGCCGCGGGCGACGGTTCCCTCCGGCGCCGGACGTGCGGAAGCGCCGTCGGCCCAGAGTTCGGAGGGATCCAGCGCCTGATATTTCGGCTGCTCGGCCATCTCCTGCCGGCAGGCGGCCAGGAACACGAGGGCGAGGATCGCCGCAGCCCTCACGGCCGCACCTCCGTCACCTCGCGGACGCCGGGCAAGGCGGCGACCTCGCGGGCGGCCTCGGCCCCGGCGGCGGCGAACACCAGGAGGAAAGCGTCGGAGCTGACCCGCGCCACGGCGTCGGATTCGAACAGGGGGTGGCGCAGGCGGGGCAGCCTGCACGCGATCAGCAGGGCGATGAAACCCGCCGCGGCGGCGCCGAGGATGCCGGTTTCGAAGGTGGGCACGAGAAACGATGGCCAGCCGAAGGTGGGCCGCCCGCCGGAGTTGAGCGGGTAGCGCTGCGTCGAATACCACGTCTGGAGCAGAAACATCGCCGCCGCCGAGACCAGCCCGCCGACCAGCATCACCGGCCGGACGGCAGACGCAGGCAAGGCCAGCGCCTCGTCCAGTTCCGGCACCGGATGGGGAGAGAGGGCGTCCGTCGCCGGCAGGCGCTTTTCGCGCGCGGCGCGCGCGGCCCGCACCAGCGCCTCGGCGTCGTCGCAGCGGGCGAGGAGGAAGGGCTCGCTCACGCCGTCGCCTCCCGCATCCGCGCCTTGACCTCGTGCATCGAGACGGCCGGCACGAAGCGCACGAACAGGAAGAACAGGAACGCGAAGAAGCCGAGCGTTCCGGCCAGCAGCAGCCAGTCCCAGACGGTCGGCCAGAACAGCGACCACTGCGAAGGCAGGTATCCGCGCGACAGCGTCTCGGAGATGATGAGGATCCGCTCCAGCCACATGCCGACATTGATGAGCACCGCCACCGCCAGCACCACCGGGATGGACCGCCGCGCCGGCGGCAGGGCGAAGGCGAGCGGGAACAGGCAGTTGCAGGCCAGCATGGTCCAGTAATACGGCCAGTAGCGGCCGAAGATCTCGAACCGCGTCAGGTAGTTCTCGCCTTCCTCGCCCGAATAGAAGGAGAAGAACCATTCGGTCGCGTAGGAGGCCGACATGATCAACGAGGCCATGAGCAGGATCCGCGCCATGACCTCGAAATGCGCTACGGTGATGAGCCGCTCCAGCCCCAGCGCCTTGCGGATCGAGGCCGCCAGCACCACCACCATCGCGAAGCCCGAGAACATGGCCCCGACCACGAAATAGGGCGGGAAGATCGACTCGTTCCAGCCCGGCGACATGCCGGCGGCGAAGTCCAGCCCCACCACGGAATGCACCGAGATCACCAGCGGAACCCCGAGCGCGGCCATCGCGCCGTAGAACGCCTGCCAGTGCCGCCACTGCCGCGCCGATCCTCGCCACCCAAGCGCGAGGATCCCGTAGCCGATCCGCCCCGCCCCCTTCGCGCGGTCGCGCATGGCGGCGAAGTCCGGCATGGCGCCGGCGAACCAGAAGAGCAGGGAGAAGATCAGGTAGCTGGCGATGGCGAAGAAGTCCCAGACCAGCGGACTGCCCCACTGGGGAAGCAGGCCCATGCTGTCGGGGTAGGGCGCGAGCCAGTAGAAGAACCAGGGCCGCCCGAGATGGAAGATGGGGAACAGCCCGGCGATGGCGGCGGCGAAAAGGGTCATCGCCTCGGCGAACCGGCTGATGGAGGTCCGCCAGCGCTGCCTTGTCAGCAACAGCATCGCCGAGATCAGCGTTCCCGCGTTGCCGATCCCGATCCACCAGACGTAGTTGGCGATGGCGAAGCCCCAGACGTTGGTGGTGTTGATCCCCCAGATCCCGACGCCGTATTCCACCAGCCAGACCAGCGAAAAGACCATCAGCAGCGTGAGGGCCGCCGAAGCGGCGATCCCGATCCACCAGCCGATGCCGAAGCGGTCCTCCAGCACCGGGCGGGTCACGGCGGCGGTCACCGCCTCGTCGCTCATCCCGAGAGGGAGGTATCGCTCCGCCGGGGTGCTCACGCCTTCTTCCCCGGCCTGACCCGCGCGAGGTAGGTGGTCCGCGGGCGCGTCCCGAGATGGTCGAGCAGCGCGTAGTGGCGCGGGTCGCGTTTCGCGCGCGAAACCTCGGAGTTCTCGTCGTTCAGGTCTCCGAAGGCGATCGCGCGGGTGGGGCAGGCCGACTGGCAGGCGGTGGCGATCTCGCCGTCGCGGATCGGACGGTCCTCGGCGGTTGCGGTGCGGCGGGCGCGGCTGATGCGCTGGACGCAGTAGGTGCATTTCTCCATCACCCCGCGGGAGCGGACGGTGACGTCAGGGTTCATCAGCGCGTCGAGCAGGTTGGCGCCCTGGCTCTCGTATTCCTCGCCGTCCGCGTATCCGAAGAAGTTGAAGCGGCGGACCTTGTAGGGGCAGTTGGCCTGGCAGAAGCGAGTGCCCACGCAGCGGTTGTAGACCTGCACGTTCAGCCCTTCGGAGTCGTGCACCGAGGCGGCGACGGGGCAGACCGGCTCGCACGGGGCCTGCTCGCAGTGCATGCAGGGGACGGGCTGGAAGCCGGTCCCGCCTTCCTCCTGCCGGTAGGCGTCCACGCGCAGCCAGTGCATGATCCGCCCCCGGGCGACCTCGTCGGGGCCGACGACGGGAATGTTGTTCTCGGCCTGGCAGGCGGTGACGCAGGCGTTGCAGCCAATGCAGGCGTCGGTGTCGATCACCATGCCCCAGGCGTGGCCGTCGTATTTCCACGGCGGGTAGAAGCTGGCGTCCTCGCCCGCTGGCTCCAGCGAGGGATGCTCGGGCGTCACCGTGCGCAGGATCTCCCGGTCATGCTCCTCGAAATGCGTCTGCGTGCGCAGCAGGTCCGCCCGGCCCCCCACGGGCGAGACGGAGATCCCGCCGATCGTCATCCGCCCGTCCGGCGGACGCAGCATTGCGGCCGAGACCCCGATGCCGGAGCCGATCGGTCCTCCGGTTCGCCGCCCGTAGCCCATCGCCATGCCCAGCGTGCCCGGCGCCTGACCCTCCAGCGGGACGACCGGCAGCGTCGCCTCGCCCCATTCCGAACGGATGGAGACCCGGTCGCCCTCCGACAGCCCGAGCCGCGCGGCTTCCGGCGGCGCCATCCACAAGGCGTTCCCCCAGACCTGCTTGGTGAACGGCTCCGGCGTTTCCTGAAGCCAGGCGTTGGAGGCGTAGCGGCCGGTCCAGAGCGTGGGAGAGGGAAACAGCACCAGGTCGAAGCCTTCCTCGCCTGAGATGGCGGGGGCGGCGGTCGGCGGCTTCGCGGGCCGGCTTCCCGTCCCTGGCATCACGCCGTCATGCAGGGCGCGGCGCCAGACGCTCTCGAAGGCTCCGACGTCCATGTCCCGGCGGCGCCAGGTTTCCCGCACCAGATCGCGCGCCGTCGCCCCGATCCGGTCCGCCAGCAACGCCGCCACCTCATGCACCGAGCGCGTGTCGTGCAGCGGCCCGATCATCGGCTGGACGAGCCCGACCGTCCCGTCCGGTCCGCGCAGGTCCGACCAGTCCTCCAGCGGGTGGTTCAGCGGCAGGCGCCAAAGGCAGGCCTCGCCCGTCTCGGTGTCCTGCGCGTCGGCGCAGGCGGTCCACCCGGCCCGCGGCAGGGCCTCCGCCAGCCCCGCCGCCTCGGGCAAATCGTGGAACGGATTGCAGTCCAGCACGAGCAGCGAATGCACCTCGCCCGCGACAAGCGACGCAACCAGCGAGGCCGCGTCTTCCGGCTCGGGGCCCCCCGTCTCCCCAGCCTCCTGCCAATCCAGCGGAGCCCCCGACGCCGCGTTCAGCCGCAGCGCGGCGGACAGGGCTCCGGGCGCCCCGTCGCCGGCGAGGACGATCGCGCGGCCGCGGGCGCCGCGGAGGTCGGACAGGATTTGCCGGAGGGACCGGACCATCTCCTCGGGCGGATCGGCGACGTCTTCGCCCTCCAGACTCGCGGCCAGCCACTCCGCGGCCGCGGCGATGCGCGAGGGGCGTCCGGCGATGCGGTGATCGGCGGCGGCGCCGGTCAGCGTCGGCGCCGCCTCCAGCACGTGCAGCCGCATCCGCCCGCGCGGACCTCGCCGCGCATCGGCGAAGGCGCGCGCGGTCTCGATCTGCGACGGGCCGGGCCCGAGGAAATCGCAACCGAAACTCACGATCACCTCGGCGCGCGAGAAGTCCGGCGCCATCCGCGGACCCTTCCCTCCGGGGCGCAGCGGGTCCGGGTCCGGCGGGCAGGCATGCCAGCGCGCGCCCGGATGCCGCTCAAGGAACGAAGCGATCTGGCGCGCAAGCGTGGGAGAGGCGACTGGCCCGGTGAGCAAGACGAAGCCTGCGCCGTCCCCGCCGAGCCGCGCCAGCAGCTCCCCCTCGAACCGCGACCAGGTGGCGAGGCCGCCCCCTTTGCGCGGGGCGCGAGGGCGGTTCGGGTCGAAGAGATCCAGCACCGCCGCCTCGGCGAACACGTCCGTCGCGCCTCTGCTCGCCGGGTGCAGCTCGTTGCCGTGGACCTTGATCGGGCGCCCCTCCCGCGTCTCAACCACGAAGCCGCGGCCGCAACCGCCCAGCGGCAGGGAGGTCGCGTAGAACAGCGGCTCGCCCAGCACCATGCCCTCGGGCATGTCGATGTAGGGAAGGATGTCCTGCTCCGGGGCGCGCATCCTGCCACCAGCGCCGCGGCCCCCGCCTGGAACAGGCGCAGCGCCTCCCGCCGGCTCAGGCCGGGGGCGTCGTCGGGGAGGTGGAAGCCGTCGCTCATCGATGGCACCTCGAGCAGTCGGTCAGGCCCTGCGGGTGGATGTCGTAGTAGGCCATCAGCGCTTCTCCGGCGGCCATGGTCGCGGCGGTGGGCGCGTCGAGTGGGTCGAACCGCGCCTCGGGCGGGCTCAGGTTCGGAGCCGGATCGCGGTGGCAGTCGAGGCACCAGCCCATGCTCAACGGCGCCGCCTGGCGGGTGAGCTTCATCTCGCCCACAGGCCCGTGACAGGTGGTGCAGGCGACGCCGTTGCCCACATGGGCCTGATGGCTGAAATAGACGTAGTCGGGCAGGTGGTTCACCGGCTTCCAGCGCAGCCGCTCGCCGGTCACGAGACTGCGGCGGACGGGGGCGAGCATCTCGGCCTCGGTCCAGAGCTGGCTGTGGCAGGTCATGCAGGTGCGCGTCGGGGGGATGCCGGCGTAATCCGACGTCTCGACCCCCGTGTGGCAGTAGCGGCAGTCGATCCCGATCTCGGCGACGTGGTGGGCGTGGCTGAAGGGGACCGGCTGCTCCACCGTCCGCTCCTCTCCTGTGACGTAGTCCGACCTGGCGAGCAACAGGAGGTAGGACACGAGCAGGATCGGCGCGGCGACCAGCAGGACCAGCCCCACCCTCGCCAAGGTGTTGGAGCCGCGCGGGAATATCTGCGCCACGCTTTCCCCCTCATCCGCGGCGCGACCGGCCGGCGGAAGCCAGCGCCGCGCCCGCCGCCATGCAGGCGAGCGCCCCGAGCGCCACCGTCCCCACGCGCACGGCGGGGCCCGGCAGCAGCACGGCGCGGCCGGACGCCTCGTCTGCGAAAGAGCCGGAGACGCGATGCAGGCCATGCACCGGCGTCTCAAGGTTGTCGCGGCGGCCTTCATTCAGCGGCTCGGGCGTCTCCTGGCCTTTGAAGGCCGTGCGGCCGAGGTAGCGGTCCAGCACCCCCGGCAGCAGGAAATTCCCCAGGATCGTCTCCAGCGACGACGTCCCCAGCCACCATTCGCGCCAGTCGCCGCGCGCCGCCCGGTGGACCGCATCGGCCGCGACCTCGGGCCGGATCGGCTTGCCCATCGGGCGGGGCTGGTGGGACATGTGCGTGCGGGCCCAGTCGAATTGCGGGGTGTTCACCGCCGGAAGCTCCACGATCGACACCCGGATCGCGGAGCCCTCGCCTTCCAGCTCCGACCTCAGCGAGGACGTGAACCCCCGGATCGCGTGCTTGGCGCCGCAGTAGGCGGCCTGAAGCGGCACCCCGCGGAAGGCGAGCGCCGAGCCCACCTGCACGATGCTCCCCCGCCCCGTCGGCCGCATGTGCCGCATCGCCGCCATGCTGCCGTGGACGAAGCCGAGATAGGTGACGTCCGTCACGCGGCGAAACTCCTCCGGGGCGATCTCCGACACCGGCGAGAACACCGTCGCCATCGCGTCGTTGACCCAGACGTCCGGCGGGCCGAACGCCTGGGCGGCTTCATCCGCGGCGTCGAACACCGCCTGCGCGTCGGAGACGTCCAGCGGCAGGACCATGGCCTCGCCCCCAAGCTCGTGGACCTCCCGGGCCACCTCCTCCAGCGCCTCCCGGTCCCGGGCGATCAGCCCGAGGCGGGCGCCGTCGCGAGCGAAGCGCAGGGCGACCGCGCGCCCCACCCCGGCCGAGGCGCCGGTGACCATGACCACCGGAGCGCCGGACGACTTGCGGTTCACTTCGGACATCTCGATCCTCCTCCGGATGCGGGCGTCAGCGCTCCTCGCCGCGTTTGCGGCTCGGGCCCTTGCGCTCCAGCAGGTTGTAGGCCGTGTTCACCAGCCCCAGATGCGACAGCGCCTGCGGGAAGTTGCCGACCAGCCGCCGCTCCCGCGGCTCGTACTCCTCGGACATCAGGCCGAGGTCGTTGCGCACGTCCAGCAGACGCTCGAACAGCGCGGCCGCCTCCTCGCGTCGACCCGCGAGGATCAGCGCATCGCAGAGCCAGAAGCTGCAGACGAGAAAGCTCGCCTCGCCCCCGGGCTTCGGCGGATGACGATAGACGAAGCCGTCCACGGTCATCTTCTCCCTGATCGCGTCGATGGTGCCGAGAATCCGCGGGTCCGTCGCCGGCAGGAAGCCGATGGCGGGCAGAAGGAGAAGGCTTCCGTCCAGCTCCCGGTTCCCGTAGGCGCGGGTGAAGCTGCCGAGGTCGCGGTCGAAGCCGCGCTCGCACACCTCCGCATGGATCTCCTCGCGCACCCGCCGCCACCGCTCGACGGGACCGTCGAGGCCGAAGCGCTCCACGCTGCGCACGCCGCGGTCGAGCGCCACCCAGGCCATGGCGCGGGAGAAGGTGAAGAACTCCGGCTCGCCCCGGCTCTCCCAGATGCCGGCGTCGGGCTCCCGCCACACCTCCTCCACATGCTCCACCAGGCGGCGCTGGAGGTTCCAGGCGTCCGGCGGCGGTTCGGCGCCATGCATTCGGGCCTGGTGGATGGCGTCCATGACCTCGCCGAACACGTCGAGCTGGCGCTGCTCGAACGCTCCGTTGCCGAAGCGGACGGGCTGCGCGCCCTCGAAACCGGAGAGCCAGTCGGCGTTCCATTCGGTCAGGCGCTGCTCCCCTTCAATGCCGTAGACGGGCTGGAGCTGCGCCGGGTGTCCTGCCGCTGCGCGCAGCAGCCAGTCGCGCCAGGCCTGCCCTTCCTCCGGGTAGCCGCCCGTCAGGAAGGCCAGCAGCGTGAAGGTCGCGTCCCTGAGCCAGCAGAAGCGGTAGTCCCAGTTGAAGTCGCCGCCCGGGATCTCCGGCAGCGAGGAAGTCGGCGCCGCCACGATCCCGCCCGTCGGCCGGTTCGCCAGGGCCTTCATGGTCAGCAGCGAGCGCATCACCGCCTCCCGCCACGGACCTTCATACGTGCAGCGGCTCGCCCATTCGCGCCACCATTCCTCGGTCTCGCGGAGGGCGCGGTCCGGTTCGATGCAGGGCGGCGGATCGGCGAGCGATGGGTGGTAGGTCAGGGCGAAGCTCCGTCGCTCGCCCGCCGCGATCCGGAACGAGCCCACGAGACGGTCTTCCTCGTCCTGCGCCGGGTTCAGATCGACGTCGGCCATGAGGCGGCAGGCGTGGGGACCGCAGACGAAGCGATGGGCTCCATCTTCCCAGCGCCGCCATGGGGGCAGGCGACCGTGGTCGAAGCGGAGCGCGAAGGCGGTATGCATCTCCACTTCGCCGTCCAGCCCCTCCACGATGCGGACCATGTCGGACCGCTGCTCGCGGATGGGCATGAAGTCGATGACTCTCGCCGCCCCGGTCGCGGTTTCGAAGCGGGTTTCGAGGATCATCGCGTCAGGGCGATAACGACGAGTTGGCGGCCCGGAGAGGGACTCGGGCGCCATCGTCCAGCGCCCGTTGCGCGCGTCCCCCAGCAGCGCGGCGAAGCAGGCGGGAGAATCGAAGCGCGGCCAGCACAGCCATTCCACCGCCGCATCCCGCCCCACCAGGGCGGCGCTTTCGCCGTCTCCGATGAGAGCGTAGTCGCCGACGCAGCGGCGGAAGCTCATTCCCGCCACCCCTGGAAGCGGCTGATGCCTGCAGAAGCGCTCCTGCCACAGGCGAAGCCCGCGTTGCGCGGCTTTTCTCCCGGGCGTCCTGCGCCCGCTGAAACGTCCGGGGTCATCGCCTCTCCCAATCATCGGCCGGGGACGCGGTGGACGAAAATCCTGCGCCGACCGGCGGCGCCCCCTGGAAGCAGCCGCTCGCGGGACTGCCGTCTGTTGAATGAAGCTGAACGGGGTCCGGTTCCGTGAGCGCGGCGCTGCGACATGCGACAGAAGCGCCGGTCCGGTGAAAAGGCTCCGCACCCCCTCTGTGGCATGGGCCGCAGGCCTGTTCACGGGAACGGAATCTCTCCGGTGCAGGTTTCAAGCAAGAGCGTCTCGCGGCCCGCCAGCCGGCGGATCCAGGCGGGGACGCCGCCAGTCTGGAACCGGCGGGTGATCGCCGAAAGCGTCATTCCGCGAGACAGCCGCGCCTCCCGTCAAAAGCGGCGATCCGGCTTCGGCTCCACGATGGCGAACCCGGGCGCGGGCGCCTCGATCAGGGCGAACAGCCGGCGAACCGCCTCGGCGTCGCCCTCGACGGCAACCTCGCCGGCCTCGATCGCCTCGGGGAGCGGGCGCTCGCCCGAGACGGCGGCCGACAAAGCCGTCTTAGGCAGCGTCAGGACGGCCGCAGCCGACGGTTCGGACCGACCCGCCACCCAGGTCAGCGCGCCGTGCTCCAGCGTCAGCACCCAGTCCTCGCCGAGGTCGCTGAAGCGGAACGTCAGCGCCAGCGTCATCTCCTGCGCCGCCAGCCCGTCGAGCCGCACGCCCAGCACGTCGAACAGCTGACCCGGAGACAGGGCCCGCGCCGTCTGGGGGCTGACGGTCGAGCGCAGGCCGAGCTTCGGCGGGCCCTTCCGCAGCTCCTGCGCCGCGTTGAGATAGGCGTTGCGCCAGGTGGCGGCCTCGCAGGCGTAGCCGAGCTGCTCGTAGGCGTCGGCGAGCAGGGCGCGGGCCTCGGCGCAGGCGGGGTCGGCGAAGACGGCGCGGTTCAGGACCTCGGCCACCCAACGGAACTCGCCCGCCTCGAAGTCTGTGCGCGCGCGGTCCAGCAGGGCGTCCATGCCGCCCATGTACTCGACCATCTTCCGCCCCCCGGCCTGCGGCGGCAGCGGGTCGAGATGCGCGGGCACGGCGTCGTACCAACCCAGATAGTGCTGGTAGATGGCCTTCGCGTTGTGCCGGAGCGCGCCGTAGTAGCCGCGCGCGTGCCACGCAGCCTCGATGGCATCGGGCAGGCGGATGGTCTCCGCGATCTCCTGCGGGGTCAGGCCCAGGTTCATCAGCCTAACCGTCTGGTCGTGCACGAACTTGTAGAGGTCTCGCTGGATCCCGAGGTGGTCGCGCACCCGCGCGTTCCCCCAGGTGGGCCAGTGGTGCTGGCCGACCAGCACCTCGGCCTCGCCTCCCCACATCTCCAGCGCCTCGTTGATGTAGCGCGACCAGTCGAGCGTGTTGCGCACGATGGAGCCGCGGAAGGGCAGCAGGTTGTGGAAGTTGCGGCTCGCGTTCTCGGCCATGTTCAGGAGCTTGAGGCCGGGGGCCCAGATGTGCATCTCGGCCGGGGCCTCGGTGTCGGGGGCCATCTGGAAGTGCAGCTCCACCCCGTCGACGGTGCGGGTCTCGCCGGTCTCCCGGATCAGGTCGTTGGGCGGGACCAGCGCCCAGGTCCCAACCGCCATCGCCTTGCCGAGGCCGTTGTCCACATGCCCCTTCTCGCCGGGCGGCAGCATGTGGCCGAACTGGAACAGGCTGCGGCGGAGCATGGCGGCGCCGACCATCACGTTCTCGGCCACCGCTTCCTCCATGAAGCGGTCGGGGGCGATCAGCGGGATGCGGCCGGCGGCCACGTCCTGCGGGTCCACCAGCGCCGAGGCGCCGCCCCAGTGGTCGGTATGGGTGTGAGTGAAGATCACGCCGGTCACGGGGCGGTCGCCGCGATGCTCCCGGTAGAGGGCGATGGCGGCGGCGGCCGTCTCGCGCGTGGTCAGCGTGTCGATGACGACGACGCCGCGCTCGCCCTCGATCAGCGTCATGTTGGCGAGGTCGAGGCCGCGGATCTGGTAGACGCCGGGCATCACCTCGAACAGGCCGTGGATGGCGTTCAGGCGGGCCTGGCGCCAGAGGCTGGGATTGACGGTGTCGGGCGCGGCTTCGCGATCCAGGAAGGCGTAGCGGCGCATGTCCCAGGCGGGGCGGGATCCCGCGCCGGGCGCCACGCCGTCGGGGAGGGACCCGAGGAAGCCGCGGCGCGCGTCCTCGAAGTCCCGGCGGTCGTCCGCAGGCATGGCGAACCCGGCATTGGCCGCGCGGACCTGAGCGGAGGCCTCCTTGGGCGCCTCGTCTCCAGGGCTTTCGGGGGTGGTGGTGGACATGAGCGTCTCCTCCGTTCGCGGCTCCGAACCGCTGTCGTTTCGCGTGGGCCGCGGAGCGCGGCGCCGCATCGTCCCACGACTCTACCGCCGGCCCGATCGCGCCGCATCCGCAGGTATGTCGCGACGAAGCCGGTCGACTTCGGCACGGGCCATGACGGGCTCCCCGCGAGGTGCGGGGCCGCGTTCGCGCCTTCATCGAGGAGATCCTCGAGGAGGAGCTGTCGGCGGCGCCAGGTCGCGGCCGCTACGAGCGCTCCGAAGAGGCGGGGCACGGCTGGCGCAACGGTCATCGGGAGGCTCTCGCCCCGCAGCACGACATGGGCGTGCTCGAAGCCGCTGAAGACGAGGCGGAAGTGGTGGAGCCGGTGCGGCAGCGGCGCCCCGGCGATGGTGACGCCCAGCCCGGACATGTCGGTGAAGTCCGACAGGCCCATCCGGCCCGGCTCGTGGACCTCGCGGAAAATCACCTCGCGCTCCGCGCCGTGCAGCGAGCGCCACTGGCGGATGCGCCGCTCCAGCGTCCGGCGGATCCCGCGCCCGAGGTCAGGATGCTGGCGCAGGAGCTCCTCGAGAATGGCGACCGGCCTCAGGCCGGGGCTCGCCTTCAACATCGGCACGACATCGGCGTCGAACACGTCGGCAAGAGGCTCGGGCCGACGCCGCTCCCTTGGCGCGCCCTTCTCCGAAGATGGCCGCGGATCATGCGCCACGCGATATCCCGCGGCGGTGCTGAACCCGGCGCGAGCGGCGGCCAAAGGCGTGGGGTCGGTCATGCGATGCTTCATGAAGAGCGTCATCTGATGATCGGTCACATGGCGGCCGGGCACGGGGCGCTCCTCCGAAACAGAGAAACCACCCGCATACCCCCACCGGCCGCGATCGCCCCGGCGCGCCCGACCCGATGGGCCTTCGGACTCGCCGCCGCCGGTGGCGGACGTGCGGTCGGGCTACGCCCGCCCTTCGCTCCGCCACCGACGCCGCTCTCTCATCCTGATTGTCGCGCCCGTCGCATCCTGATTGTCGCGCCGCAGCTGGCGCGGTTCAAGACGAGAACCAGCAGCTTCAGGGCGGCATCGGCGCCTGGGAAGTGGCCCCAGGTGCGGACGGCGGGGCGCAGCCTGGCGTTGAGGGCCTCTATGGAATTCGTGGGGTAGAGGATCCCTCGGACCTCGTCGGCGAACGCCGAGAGGCGGGATAACCTCGGGCCAGGCGCGGCGCCGGCTCTGGCCGATCGCGGGGTGCTTCCGGCCCCAGTCGCCCGCCTCGAAGGCCGTCAGGGCGGCCTCGCCGGCGTCGGCATCCACGGCCTGCGCCCACGAGCCTCCGGTCCTTGCAGGACACGAAGTCCAGACTGTGGCGCATCGGATGCATGATGCATGATGCAGGTTCGCACGAGGGCGTCGGGAAAGACCGCGGCGATGGCCTCGGGGAACCCCTTCAGGTCGTCGACCACGGCGAGCAGGATGTCCTCGACCCCGCGATTTCGAAACTCGTTCATGAGCTTGAGCCAGAACCTGGCGCCCTCGTTCTGCTCCAGCCAGAGGCCGAGCACCTCCCTAGGCTGTGTTGACGAAGCGGATACCCGAACCGGCTGAGGCGTGATTCGGAGACCCTCCTTGGAAGGGAGGGACGAGTGGCTCGCGACCTGATGAGCGATGCGGAACGGGCGTTCTTCGCGCCGTTCGTGATCGAGACCGGCCCGAAACGGGGCCGCCCGCCGAAGGACCGCCGACGGGTGCTGGACGGCGTGTCTCCGGCTCGCCCTGGCGAGACCTGCCCGAGAGCTTCGGCCCCTGGGGCTCGGTGCATCGCCAGTTCCGACGATGGACCCTGGCCGGGGTCCGGGACGTGATCCTGGAGGCCCTGAACGAGGCAGAGGGCTCGCCCGACAGCGTCCAGATGATCGACGGCGCCACCGCGGCGATGACTCCGACGCGATCCGTCAGGACATGGAAGATCGAGGTGGCGTGGCGATCATCCCCGCCCGGAAGCACCGCATCCTCAAGGCGCACGACCTGATCGCCAGCCCCGACTTCATCGTGGTCAGGATGGGCGAACGAGTTCCACGACAAGACCACCCGCCCGAAACAGCCCTGGCGGACGGACTTCACCGATCTCAAGGTCGGCTGGGGCTGGCGCCACCTGAGCGCTCGCCAATGTCTCTCGGACCGTCCCTCCAAAGCGGGCGTGCATTCACAGTCTCCAATTATCTGAACACGGACAACTGCCGGTTCTCGGACGAAGCCCTTGGGAGGCTGCTCAGACGACAGCCGCCTCCAGCCGCCGAAGAAGCCGGGCCAGGAACAGAGCGAGGGCGGCCGGATCTTCCAGCCGCGCTTCCGCCCAGCTGTCCGGTCCGTCGGCCGGCCCGACCAGGAGGCCGAAGCCGAGACCGCGCTCCCGCAGAACGCGGAAGGCGTCTTCGTCCGTGACGTCGTCCCCTGCGAAGACCGCCGTCGCCCCGGGCCCCTCCAGATCCAGCGCCTCCAGAAACCGGAGCAGCGCCCAGCCCTTGTCCCACTCCGCCGCGGGCCTCAGCTCGAACACCATCTTTCCCAGCCCCTTGCGAAGGCGACGGCCGGTGAGAGCGGCGTCCACCGCGGCCTCCACTTCAGGAGCGGCCGAGGGATCCGCGTTCCGATGATGAACGGCGATGGAGAAGCGCTTGCGCTCCACCGCAACGCCGGGGATCTCCGCCGCGGCGTCGCGAAGTTCGGCCTCGGCGGCGTCGAGCAGGGGCAGGGCCTCCTTCCCCAACTCGACCTCCTGCCGCCAGCCCCCGGGGCCCGCGAGGTCGAAGCCATGGCTCCCTCCGTACCAGACCAACTCCAGCCCGACCCTGGCGCGCACGTCCTCCAGATCCCGTCCGCTGATCACGCCGACCACGCATTGGCCCGACAGCGCGTCCAGAAGCGCGCGCGTCTCCGGCGCGAGCTTGGCGTCGGCGGGGTTGGGGACGATAGGCGTCAAGGTGCCGTCATAGTCGAGGAAGAGGCCCAGCCGGCCGGAGGTGAGCCGCTGCATGACCTCCTCTTCCATCGTCCGAAGGTCGGGGATCGCGCTCGCCGGCTGCGCGCTCACGAGTCTCGCCCGCGCGCCGTCGCCGAGGCGCGGAACTGCAGGGTGCGCCCCGTCTGCCGCGGGCAATGGTCCAGCGCGTCGAGGAAGGTCTTCGTCCACCAGTCGATATCCTGCCGCCGCACGTTCGCGTTCAGCGCCGCGTGTCGCTCCCGACGCTCCTCCACGGGCATCGCGAGCCCCTTCGAAATCGCGTCCGCCATCTCGGAGATGTCGTAGGGGTTCACGATCAGCGCCTCCTGCATCTGCTCGGCCGCCCCCGCGAACCGCGACAGCACCAGAACGCCCGGATCCTCGGGATCCTGCGAGGCCACGTATTCCTTGGCCACGAGGTTCATGCCGTCGGCGAGCGACGTCACCAGCGCCACGTCCGCCCGCCGGAAGATCGCGGCCAGAAGCTCCCGCTCCACGGGCTTGTGGATGTAGCGCACCGGCGTCCAGTCGATCTCGGAATGCTCGCCGTTGATCTTGCCGGTCAGGAGTTCGATCTCGTCGCGCACCTCGCGGTAGGCGAGCACCCGCTCGCGCGACGGCGGCGCGATCTGCAGGAGGGTCGCGCGGGCGTCCTGCGGCGCGCGCCTGTCGAGATAGGCGCCCATCGCGTTCAGCCGGTTGGGAATGCCCTTGGAATAGTCGAGGCGATCCACGCCGATCAGCAGCCGCTCTTGCGGGTCGAGACGAAGCTTGGCCTCGGCACGGCGCGCGTCCGCGGCCTCGACAAGGGCGTCCGGGTCGATGCCGATCGGGTAGGACGCGACCCGGACGGTGTGGTCCCCGTGCCGGACCGCCCCGTCCAGCATCAGTTCCGCATCGGTCGCGCCGCGGAAGAATTCCAGGCAGGCGGCCACGTCGCGCCGGGTCTGAAGTCCGAACAGGTCGTAGGACGCGATCCAGTCCACCAGAAGCTCGGACCGGGGCAGGGCCGGCAGGTCCGAGGCGTTCGGGAAAGGGATGTGCAGGAAGAAGCCGATCCGGTTCTCGACCCCGAGCTCGCGCAACCGCGCCGCGAGGGGGAAGAAGTGGTAGTCCTGCACCCAGAGGCGATCCTCCGGCTCCAGCATCTCCGCCAGCATCCGCGCGAGGCGGGCGTTCACCCGCTCGTAGCCCTCGGCGAAGCGCGTCTCGTAGTCGATGAGGTCGGAGCGTCGGTGGCACAGCGGCCAGAGCACCGAGTTGGCGAATCCCAGATAGTATTCCTCCCGATCCTTCGGCGTCAGGTCGAAGGTGTATTTCTCGTAGGCCCCGCCTTCGCGCCGACGCAGGGCCGGCGCGGGCTCTTCTCCCTCGATATCTTCGGCGCCGATCCAGATGCCGCCGCGCTCCGCGAGGGCCTCGTGCAGCGCGACCACCAGGCCGCCGGACCCGGGGCCGCCCAGCGGGATCCGGTTCGAGACGACGATGAGACGGCCGCTCATTTCGCGCCTCTCGGGCAGGGGCGTGAACTGGACGGGCCGATGGGGGGGAATGATGCGCTCATGTTCCGCAAACAGCGTTCGGCCAGTTCCAGTTCCGCGCTTCCGCCGCGGGGGCCGGACGGAACCTCCGCGGCTGCGGCACGTTCGGTGGACAAGACGAAAGGGAGGCTCCAGGCATGGGCAAGGCGGCAGGTCTGCGCGCGGCGTCGAACAAGGCTGAAGACGCGGCGTCCTTGGCGCGGCTGGAGCGGCTGGCGGAGGACCGCGTGGCGATCGAGTCCGTAACGCCGTCGGTGGACGCCGGGCGTTTCGCGGCCAAGGTGGTGGAGGGCCGGCAGGTTCTGATCGAGGCCGACATCTTCGCCGACGGGCATGACAAGCTGGGCGCGGCCGCCCTGATCCGTCCCTTCGGGGCCGAGGCGTGGACGGAGTCCCCGATCACGTTCGTTGAGAATGACCGCTGGCGCGGCGCGGTCGTGTTCGAGCGTCCGGGGAGGCACGAATTCACCATCCTCGCCTGGCGCGACCTGTTCGCCTCCTGGCAGGCGGAAGTGGCGAAGAAGCACGCCGCCGACATCCCCATCTCGCTGGAGCTGACCGAGGGCGTGCATCTGGTCGAGGGCGCGCTGGAGGCCGCCGAGGCAGGCTCTCCGAACCGGCCTTCGCTGGAGAAGCTGGTCGCGCGGTTACGGGCGGCGTCCGGGGAAGGCGAGGTTCTCGGTATCCTGATGGATGGCGAAACCACTTCCCTCATGCGTCGCGCCGCCCCCCGCACGAACCTGTCGCGGCTCGCGCAGCCGATGCCGGTGTGGGTGGACCGGGAGCGGGCGGAGTTCTCGGCCTGGTACGAGCTGCTCCCTCGGTCCATGTCCTTCGACGAGGCGCGGCACGGAACCTTCGACGACGTGATCGACCGGCTTCCCTATGTCCGCGATCTGGGGTTCGACGTCCTCTACTTCCCGCCGATCCATCCCATCGGCGCGACCAACCGCAAGGGGCGCAACAACTCCCTGAAGCCTGGCCCCGACGATCCCGGCTCCCCCTACGCCATCGGCTCCCCCGAGGGCGGTCACCGCGACATCCACCCCGAGCTCGGCGGCTTCGACGGCTTCGCCCGCTTGGTGGACGCGGCGCGCGATCATGGGCTGGAGATCGCGCTTGACTTCGCCATCCAGTGCTCCCCCGACCACCCCTGGATCAAGCAGCATCCGGAGTGGTTCGACTGGCGCCCCGACGGCACCATCCGATTCGCCGAGAACCCTCCGAAGAAGTACGAGGACATCGTCAACGTCCACTTCTACCGCGGCGCGATCCCGTCGCTGTGGCTGGAGCTGCGCGACACCGTGCAGTTCTGGATCGACAAGGGCGTGAAGATCTTCCGCGTGGACAACCCCCACACCAAGCCGCTGCCGTTCTGGGAGTGGATGATCGGCGAGATCCATGACCGCCACCCGGACGTCATCTTCCTCGCCGAGGCGTTCACCCGCCCCAAGATGATGAAGCGGCTGGGCAAGGTCGGTTTCAACCAGTCCTACAGCTACTTCACCTGGCGCACCACCAAGCAGGAGCTGACGGAGTACATGACCGAGCTGACGACGGGCGATATGCCCAACGTCATGCGGCCCAACTTCTTCGTCAACACGCCGGACATCAACCCGGTCCACCTCCAGACCGGCGGCCGGCCGATGCACCGTGTGCGCCTGGTCCTCGCGGCCTCGCTCGCCACCAGCTACGGCGTCTACAACGGCTTCGAGATCTGCGAGGCGACGCCGATGCCGGGCAAGGAGGAGTACCTCAACTCCGAGAAGTACCAGCTCCGCGTCTGGGACTTCGACCGCCCCGGCCACATCAAGGACGACATCCGCCTGATGAACCGGCTCCGGGCGGAGCATCCGGCGCTGCGCCAGTTCTCGGGCCTCACCTTCTACACCGCCTGGAACGACAACATCCTCTACTACGGCAAGTGGACGCCGGACCTCTCCAGCTTCGTCCTCTTCGCCGTCAACCTCGACCCCGACAACCCGCAGGGCGCCGACATCGACGTCCCCCTGTGGGAGTTCGGCCTGCCGGACGACGCGGGCATCGAGGCGACCGACCTCGTGACCGGCGAGGACTTCGTCTGGCAAGGCAAGCATCAGCATGTCTGGCTGACGCCGCATGAGCGGCCCTACGCGATCTGGGCCCTCAAGAACCCTGCCGCAGCCCGATGAGCGGAGACCGCATGGATTCCAACGCCCCCGCCGAGATCACGCCCCTCCCGCCCGTCGAGGGACCGCCCGACTGGTACAAGGACGCAGTGATCTACCAGCTCCACGTCAAGGCGTTCATGGATGCCAGCAACGACGGGGTCGGGGACTTCAAAGGCCTGATGCAGCGGCTCGACTATGTCGAGGAGCTGGGCGTCAACGCCATCTGGATCCTGCCGTTCTACCCCTCGCCGCTGCGGGACGACGGCTACGACATCTCGGAATACACGTCCGTGAACCCCTCCTACGGGGACATGGAAGACGTGCGCCGCTTCATCGACGAGGCGCACCGCCGCGGGATCCGCGTCATCACCGAGCTGGTCATCAACCACACCTCCGATCAGCACCCCTGGTTCCAGCGCGCCCGCACGGCGCCTCCCGGCAGCCCGGAGCGGGACTTCTACGTCTGGTCCGACACCGACGAGAAGTTCCCCGAGACCCGGATCATCTTCACCGACACCGAGAAATCGAACTGGACCTGGGACGCCGAGGCCGGCGCCTATTTCTGGCACCGCTTCTACTCCCACCAGCCCGACCTGAACTTCGACAACCCCGAAGTGCTGAACAACGTGCTGGAGGTGATGCACTTCTGGCTCGGCCTCGGCGTGGACGGCCTGCGCCTCGACGCGATCCCCTACCTGATCGAGCGGGAGGGGACCAACAACGAGAACCTCCCCGAGACCCACGTGCTCCTGAAGAAGATCCGCACCGCGCTCGACGAGCGCTGGGAAGGAAAGATGCTGCTGGCCGAGGCCAACCAGTGGCCTGAGGACACCCGCCCCTATTTCGGCGAGGGCGACGAGTGCCACATGGCCTTCCACTTCCCGCTGATGCCGCGCATGTACATGGCCGTGGCGCAGGAGGACCGCCACCCCGTCACCGACATCCTCCGCCAGACGCCCGAGATCCCGGACCCCTGCCAATGGGCGATCTTCCTGCGCAACCACGATGAGCTGACGCTCGAAATGGTGACGGACAAGGAGCGGGATTACCTCTGGTCCTTCTACGCCGGCGATCGGCGGGCGCGCATCAACATGGGCATCCGCCGCCGCCTCGCGCCCCTGCTCGACGGCGACCGCCGCAAGATCGAGCTGATGAACGGCCTCCTGTTCTCCATGCCCGGCACGCCCGTGATCTACTACGGCGACGAGATCGGGATGGGCGACAACTACTACCTCGGCGACCGCGACGGGGTGCGCACGCCCATGCAATGGAGCGCGGACCGCAACGGCGGTTTCTCCCGCGCCCGCCCGCAGGAGCTGTACCTGCCCACCATCCAGGACCCCGTCTACGGCTACGAGGCCGTGAACGTGGAGGCGCAGACCGCCGCCAGCTCCTCCCTCCTCAACTGGATGAAGCGGATGATCCGCGTGCGCGGCCGCCACAAGGCGATGGCCCGCGGCGAGCTGGACCTGCTCTATCCGTCCAACCGCAAGATCCTCGCCTACACCCGCACCTTCGAGGACGAGACCGTCCTCTGCGTCTTCAACGTCAGCCGCACCGCGCAGGCGGTGGAGCTGGACCTCTCCGCCTGGAAGGGCGCCGTGCCGGTGGAGATGGAGGGCGGCGGCGCCTTCCCGCAGGTCGGCGAGCTGCCGTACCTGCTGACGCTCCAGCCCTACGGGTTCCTGTGGTTCCAGCTCGCCAACGAGAAGGACCTGCCCGAGTGGCGGCGACCGGCGGACGAGCCCGCGCCCGACCTGATGACCCTCACCTGCGCGAGCCAGGACGTCTCGGACCTGCTCACGCCCGAATCCGCCCAGCGGCTGGGACGGGAGATCCTGCCGGGCTTCCTCCCCCGCCAGCGCTGGTTCGGCGCGAAGGGGGAGCGTATCCGCAACTCCCGCGTCGCGCCCGGCCCGGTTCTGGACGGCCACCGCCTCGCGCTCGCGGAGGTGGAGACGGCGGAGAGCGGCCCGCAGGCCTACTTCCTCCCGCTCCGTCCCCTCTGGGGCGAGGAGCACACCCTGGCCGGCGCCTCCACCCTCGGCGCCACCCTCTCCCGCCTGCGCCGCACCAACCGCATGGGCGCGCTGATCGACGCCGCCGCCGATCCGGGCTTCGCGAAGGCGCTCCTCAACTCCATGCGCGAGGGCGCCGAGCTTTCGGGCGAAGGCATGACCTTCCGCGCGTCCGGGGAGCCCGGCATGGAGGCGCTGGCTGAGGCGGAGGACGCCCGCCCCCTCGGCGCCGAGCAGTCCAACGTGTCGCTGGCGCTGGGCGACAAGGGCCTCCTGAAGATCTACCGCCGCATCCGCCCCGGCGCGCAGCCCGACATCGAGATCGGCCGCTTCCTCACCCTTGAGGCGGGCTTCGCCAACACCCCCGCCTTCCTCGGCGAAGCGACCCTGACGCGGGAGGGCGAGGCCCCCTCCACCATCGCCGCCTGCTTCGACTACGTCCGAAACCAGGGCGACGGCTGGTCCGCGATCCTCGACGCGCTGGAGCGGGAGCTGGAGGACGAGGCGCTCACCGACCGCTCGGAGGAGACGCCGGCGACGGAGGACGAGGCGTTCCCCTTCCCGCTGGACCTCGCCGACGTGCTGGGCCGGCGCACGGGGGAGCTGCACGTCGCCCTCGCCACCCCCACCGGAGACCCCGCCTTCGGGTCCGAGCCGGTGACCGCCGACGACATCGCCGACTGGTCCGCCGACGTGCGTGCGCAGGCCGAGGACGCCCTGCGCCGCATCGCCTCCGCGACCGCGCCCGAGGCGGCTGAACTGCGGGACCGCCGCAAGGAGGTCGACGCGCTGCTCGACCGCCTTTCCGCGATGCGCCCCCACGGCGTGAAGACCCGGATCCACGGCGACTATCATCTCGGGCAGGTGCTGGTGGCGCAGGCCGACATCTACATCATCGACTTCGAAGGCGAGCCCCGCCGCACGCTGGAGGAGCGTCGCGCGAAGTCCTCCCCCCTGCGGGACGTGGCCGGCATGCTGCGCAGCTTCGACTACGCCGCCTTCGCCGCGCTCGACCGCCTCGCCGTCAAGGGCATCGAGTCCGACCGCGCCGAGGCGCTGGCATGGCGCTGGCGGAACCGCTCCGCCGCCCGCTTCCTCGAAGCCTACGCCGAGGCGACGGGACGGCGAGGGCGACGACCCGCTCCTGAGCCTGTTCCTCGCCCAGAAGGCCTTCTACGAGATCGGCTACGAGGCCGCGAACCGGCCCGCCTGGCTCTCCATCCCCCTCCGGGGCGTGCTCGACCTGCTGAAAGGGGACGCCTGATGACCCGGATCGCCCCGCCCGAGATCCTCGCCGCCATCGCCGAGGGTCGCCTGCACGACCCCTTCGCCTGGCTCGGGATGAAGGAGGTCGACGGCGGCCTCCGCGTGATCGCCTTCGACCCCGGCGCCGCGCAGGCCTCCATCACGGACCCCGACGGCAAAGTGGTGGCGGATCTGGAGAAGCTCCACTCCGGCGGCGTCTTCGGCGCCATGCTGCCGGGGAAGACGTGGTTCGAGCACCGCCTCGCCTTCCACGCCGACGGGCGGGACTGGACCGTCCATGACCCCTACGCCTTCGGCCCCATCCTCGGTGACCTCGACGCCCACCTGATGGCGGAGGGCCGTCACCTCGAACTCTACGCCAAGCTCGGCGCCCACCTGACCCGCCACGGCGATACCGACGGCGTCGCCTTCGCCGTCTGGGCACCCAACGCCCGGCGCGTCAGCGTTGTCGGCGACTTCAACTTCTGGGACGGCCGCCGCCACGCCATGCGCCTGCGCCACCGCCCCGGCGTGTGGGAGCTGTTCATCCCCGGCCTCGGCGCCGGCGAACGCTACAAGTACGAGATCGTCGGCCCCCAGGGCGACGTCCTGCCCCTGAAGGCCGACCCCTTCGGCTTCCGCCACGAGCTGCCCCCCTCCACCGCCTCCATCGTGCACCCTGCGCCCGAGCCGCTGGCCGCCCGCCCGCACATCGCGCAGTCGCGCGAGGATCCGATGTCGATCTACGAGGTCCACCTCGGCTCCTGGCGCCGCGCCGAAGACGGCCGGATGCTCACCTACGACGAGCTCGCCGAGCAGCTCGTGGCCTATGCCACCGACATGGGCTTCACCCATCTCGAGTTCCTGCCGGTGACGGAGCATCCCTTCTCCGGCTCCTGGGGCTACCAGCCCATCGGGATGTACGCCCCCACCTCCCGCCACGGCGACCCGGAAGGCTTCGTGCGCATGGTCCGCGCCTGCCATGACGCGGGCCTCGGCGTGATCATGGACTGGGTGCCCGCGCACTTCCCCTCGGACGCCCACGGCCTCGCGCAGTTCGACGGGACGCATCTCTACGAATACGCCGACCCGCGGCTGGGCTTCCACCAGGACTGGAACACCCTGATCTACAATTTCGGCCGACGGGAGGTGGCGAACTTCCTCGAAGCCAACGCCCTGTTCTGGCTGGAACGCTACGGGATCGACGCGCTGCGCGTGGATGCCGTCGCCTCCATGCTCTACCTCGACTACTCCCGCTCCGAGGGCCAGTGGGTCCCCAACATCCACGGCGGGCGCGAGAACCTAGACGCCATCGACTTCATCCGCACCACCAACCGCCTGATCGAGGAACGCACCCCCGACCAGGTCTCCATCGCCGAGGAATCCACCGCTTGGCCCGGCGTCTCCCGCCCCGTGGACGAAGGCGGACTCGGCTTCGCCTACAAGTGGAACATGGGCTGGATGCACGACACGCTGGAATACATGGCGGAGGATCCGGTCAATCGGAGATACCACCACCACAAGATGACCTTCGGCCTGCACTACGCCTTCTCCGAGAACTTCGTGCTGCCCCTCAGCCATGACGAGGTGGTGCATGGCAAGGGCTCGATGATCGGCAAGATGCCGGGCGACCGCTGGCGCAAGTTCGCGAACCTGCGGGCCTATTACGGTTTCATGTGGACCCATCCCGGTAAGAAGCTCCTGTTCATGGGCGGCGAGTTCGGTCAGGAGCGGGAGTGGAACCACGATATCGGGCTCGACTGGCATCTCCTGGACCAGCCCGATCACGGCGGCGTCCAGCGCCTCGTGCGCGATCTCAACCGCCTCTACCGCGAAGAACCCGCCCTGCACGCGCAGGACTGCGATCCCGCCGGCTTCGCCTGGATCGAGGGCGGGGACGTCGAGCAGAGCGTCTATTCCTATGAACGGCGCGGCAGGAACGGCGAGCGGGCGGTAGTGGTCTGCAACTTCACTCCGGTGGTGCGCCACGACTACGCCATCGGCGTCCCCTCCGCCGGTCGGTGGCGGGAGCGGCTGAACACCGACGCAGAGGACTACGGCGGCTCCGGCGTCGGCGTCGGCGCCCTCGAAGCCTCCCCCGAGCCGAGGCACGGCCGCGCCGCCACCCTCAGCCTGACCCTGCCGCCGCTTTCCGCCGTGGTCCTCACCCCCGGCTGATCCGGCGGCGTCCGCGCTCCCGCCGGAGCGCCTCGCCGCCGAGAGCGCCCGCCTTGCCCGATCGGGCAGGGCGCCACGCGAAGGGGGCGACGCCCGGGCTCCCCCGCCTCCCTCCCCCGCGAATTCCCCTGACCGCGACGAGAGTTCGCCGCATCCCGGCCCCGGTTGTGGAAGTCAGGCGGATCGGGCATGGAAGCCCGGCGGGTGCGCCCGCTCATCCCGCCTGCAGCCACGGAGGATGCGCGATGATGAAGGCCCTCGCCTGGTTCGTCCGGGCGATCTGCACGTTGAACAACGCGGTCGGCCAGGTCTTCGCCTGGTGCGCGCTGGGCATCGTCCTCGTCTGCTTCACCGTCGTCGTGCAGCGCTACGTCTTCGCCATCGGCCATGTCTGGATGCAGGACCTCTACATCTGGCTCAACGGCGCCATGTTCACCGCCGTCGCCGGCTTCGCCCTGATGCGAGACGACCACGTCCGGGTGGACATCTTCTACCGCCCCGCCAGCGTGCGGCGGAAGGCGGCCATCGACCTGGTCTGCGTCTTCGTCTTCCTCCTCCCCTTCGCCTGGATCGTGTGGACCTACTCGCTTCCCCTTCGTCCAGCGCGCCTGGGGCTATCAGGAGGCCTCCGCCAACGTGGGCGGCATGCCCGGCCTCTACATCCTCAAGACCTTCATCCTCGGCTTCGCGGTCCTGATCGCGCTCCAGGGCCTCGCCATGGCCCTGCGCGCCGTGCTCGTCCTCCGCGGCGCCGAGCACCTCCTGCCCCCCCGCCTGCGCTACAAGCGCGGCGACGACCATGACCTCCCGGACGCAGCCCTCTGATGGAACCCGTTCTGATCGGCGAGATCCTCGCCGCCCTCATGTTCTTCGGCATCATCGGCTTCCTGATGCTGGGGTTCCCCGTGGCCTTCACGCTGGCCGGCACCTCGCTGCTGTTCGGGCTGGTGGGCATGTCCTTCGGGGTGTTCGACCCCTCGAACTTCGGCAGCCTCCCCAACCGCTACATCGGCTTCATGACCAGCGAGGTGCTGGTGGCGGTGCCGCTCTTCATCTTCATGGGCGTGATGCTGGAACGCTCGAAGATCGCCGAGCAGCTCCTGCTGACCATGGGCAAGCTCTTCGGCAACCTGCGCGGCGGCCTCGGCCTCTCGGTCATCATCGTGGGCGCGATGCTCGCGGCCTCCACCGGGGTGGTGGGGGCGACGGTGGTGACCATGGGCCTGATCTCGCTGCCCGCGATGCTGCGCGCGGGCTACGACCCCAAGCTCGCCACGGGCGTGATCTGCGCCTCGGGCACGCTGGGGCAGATCATCCCGCCCTCGACCGTGCTGATCTTCATGGGGGACATGCTCTCGGGCATCAACTCCCAGGTGCAGATGGCCAAGGGCAACTTCGCCCCCACGCCGGTGTCGGTCGGCGATCTCTTCGCGGGCGCCCTGCTGCCGGGCCTGTTGCTGGTCGGCCTCTATTCCTTCTGGCTGATCCTGATGGCGATCCTGCGGCCGGAGTCCTGCCCCGCCACCCCCGCGCCCGAGCATGAGCGTCGCGACCTGCCGCGCCAGATCCTCGTGGCGCTGGTTCCGCCGCTCCTGCTGATCGCGGCGGTGCTCGGCTCGATTCTCGGCGGCGTCGCCACCCCGACCGAGGCCGCCTCCGTCGGCGCCGTCGGCGCCATGGTCCTCGCCGCCGCCCGCCGGCGCTTCAGCTTCACCATCCTGCGGGAAACGGTGGTCAGCACAGCGACCATCACCTCGATGGTGTTCATCATCCTGTTCGGCGCCTCGGTGTTCTCGGTGGTGTTCCGGCTGATGGGCGGCGACAATCTGGTGCACGAGTTCCTGTCGAACCTGCCCGGCGGGACCGTCGCCGCCATCGCGATGGTCATGTTCATCATGTTCCTGCTGGGCTTCATCCTCGACACGTTCGAGATCATCTTCATCGTGATCCCCATCACCGCCCCGATCCTGCTGGCGCTGGACGTGGACCCGGTGTGGCTCGGCGTGATCGTGGGCGTGAACCTCCAGACCTCGTTCCTGACCCCGCCCTTCGGCTTCGCGCTGTTCTACCTGCGGGGCGTGGCGCCGGCGGGGCTGCCGACTTCGGCGATCTACAAGGGCATCCTCCCCTTCGTGGCGCTGCAGATCATCGCCATCGCGCTGCTGTTCGTGTTCCCCGGCATCGCCACCTGGCTTCCGACGGTTCTGTAGCGCCGCTTCTGGCGAAGCCCGCGCGAAACGGAAAGGGCCGCCCACTGGGGGAGCCATTCCGAGCCAAAGGACACGCGTCCTTCGCACCTGCCGGCCGAAAGGCCGGCAGGTGCTTGTTTTTTGCCCAAATCTCGTATCAGCCGCTTGCCCAAAAAGGCGTATTGGCGGGAAGTTCGAACTTCCCGCGACGGCTGCTCTTTGCGCCGTCTGATGTCGTCATCGGCCCAAATGGCCAATCTTCGAGGTGCGCGAGCTCTTGACCCAGAAACGGACCAAAGGACCGGACAAGGTGAAGAGCTTGGAGAACCGGACGCTCGCGCAAATATCCGCTCGCGTCTCCGGCGATACAAATCTCAATTGCTGCGGCGACCCGGACCGCGGGAACTACGGTATCGAGCCCGCGCCGACGAAGCGCTCGTTCGTCGGCCGTGGAGCCGCCGGGAGGCGCCTGAGGGCCGCGAAGTCCGATCCCGCCATCGCGAAGGGCGTGGGTCGCTACAAGATGGAGACGGAGAGCGACCAGAAGTATCACCGGCAGACCGATGCCTTCGAGTTCGCGGGCGATCCGCGCGCCTGGAGCGATGGCCGGGTCATCATCTGCCAGCACCTCCGGGGCAACTCCGAATGTGGAGTTCAGACGAGGCTGCTGTCGAACGATGCCTTCGAGGAAGAACGGAACCGACTTTGGACCCAGAACGGGATCTTGGAAGGCCTCTACTGCGGCAACTGCGATCATGTCCCGGGGCGTGGTGTAGGAGCGCCGGCCCTCGGAGAGAGATCCGAGGCTGATCAGGACGCCACGGCGGGCAGCCTGACTGTGGGAGTGTCGGTGACGCGGGCGAGGCTTTCAAGCGACATGTACCGGCGCGCCACGGCCCATTCGTCGTTGGTCTCCAGCATCAGCGCGCCAACGAGCCGGACGATGGCCTCATCGTTCGGGAAGATGCCGACGACGTCTGACCGCCGCTTGACCTCGCGGTTGACGCGCTCGAGTGGGGTCGTCGACGCGATCTGAGCCCGATGCTCGCGAGGGAAGGACATGTAGGCCAGGACCTCGTCGCGGGAGGCGTCCATGAAGGCGCCGAGCTTCTCGTTCTTCTCGCGCGGCGCGTCGGCTACGGCGTCCCCCTGGGCTTCCGCACCTTCCTTGTTCTCCTGCGCGAAGATGGTCTTCAGCATCGCCGCGACCGCAGTGCGCTGCTTGGCCGGGGCGTGCGCCAACGCGTTCCGCATCCAGTGGATCCGGCGCCTCTGACGGGTCGCGTTGAACACTCGCCGCGCGGCCGCCCGCAGGCCCTTGTGGTCGTCGGCGATCACCAGCTTCACGCCGCGCAGTCCGCGATCGGCGAGGGAGCGCAGGAAATCGGTCCAGAAGGTCTCGGCTTCCGAGGGCCCCGTGGCGACGCCCAGCCCCTCGCGCTTGCCGTCCTCGTTCACCGCGACAGCGATTATCGCCGCGCGGCTGACGATGCGCCCGCCCTCGCGGACCTCGAGGTAGGTGGCATCCAGCCAGAGATAGGGCCACGCCCCCTCCAGGGGACGGGTGAGGAAGGCATTCACCCGCTCGTCGATCTCGACGCAGAGGCGGCTGACCTGGGACTTCGACAGGCCGCCCGCGCCCATGGCCTTCACCAGATCGTCCACGGAGCGGGTCGAAACGCCGTGGACGCAGGCCTCCTGTATCACCGCGACGAGCGCCTTCTCGGCCGTGCGGCGCGGCTCGAGGAAACTGGGGAAGTAGCTGCCCTTGCGCAGCTTCGGGATCTCCAGCGCGATCCGTCCGGCGCGGGCGTCCCAGTCGCGATCACGGTATCCGTTCCGCTGGACCTCGCGCAGGGGCGACCGCGCGCCCTTCGAGGCGCCCGTCCGCGCCTCGACTTCCAGCTCCATGATCCGCTCGGCCGCAAAGGCCAGCATCTCGCGCACGAGATCGCCATCGGCCTGCTTCTCAACCAGCTCGACCAGCGCCATTCTCTCATCGGTCATCGTCGTCTCCGTTCAGGTTCCAGGTCTTGCAACCCGAACCTTCTCCGAAGACCGGCGATGGCCGCCAGCGTCACCCCAGGCCGCGCGCTGCGCTACGCCAGGGGCTCCGCGCGCGGCCTCCTACACCACCACCTGGGACACAGCCCGAACCTCGCCTGTGGATTCACAGCCCGATCCAGACAGCGAACGAGATCGACAAGACGGTCGGCTTCCCGATCCTGTCGCCGCGCTATCGCGCTGCCTACCGGCGGCTTGGCATCGACGACAAGATCGGCGATCCGGAGCTGCGCGCCGCCATCACGCGCAGGGTCGCTATGGCGACGATCCAGCCCACCTCGACGTTCATGAACGCCATCCGCGAGCGTGTCAGCATCATCCAGCGGGCGGGCGGACGAAGCTCCCGGGTGGGAGCCGCTTACATCAACGGCGCCGCCTACAACCCACGCGTCCTGATCGCCCTGATGAACATCTGGCGCGTGCATTATAACTTCTTCGACTGGCGACCTTACAGGTTGCCTCTCAACGAGGAGACGGAACGGGTAGAGGCGGCAGCCGAAGAGGGATCACCGAAACCAGCCGAGGACCACGAGCAGCGGCTGAGGCGCATCCCGGTGCCCGGGACGGCCACGGCGATTCTTGTGCCGAAACGGCGAGCCAACCGTGTCGTGCGCACAACTCCGGCGATGCGAATGGGCGTCCATCAGCCGCCGCAGCCGAAGCGATCCGCGGAGCGACCGGACCAACTTGGAGAAGCGCAGGACGCAGGAGAGCCGAAGCCCAGGACCCGTGATCAGCGGAGAGACGATCGCCCCATCCTGCCTGACCTATCGAGAATTCTTTACCAGCCGTGGTTGTTCCACGGAACGCCGATGTGGGCGAAACTTCAGGGACGTTGAAGGCCCGAGGCGGGGAATGGGCGGCGGTGAGACCGCCGCCCATGTCCTACATCTCGGAATGGCTCCCCCACTGGGCGGCCCTTTCTCATCGCGGAGACCTCCGCTCAGACCATGAAGTACTTCTCGCGCGCCTGCACAAAGGCGCCGTCCGTGTCGCGGGACCGCGTGCGCACGATCTGCAGCGCGTCCACGAAGCTCTGCGCCGTCTTCTTGGTCAGCGCGTCGTCGGACGAGAGCAGGCCGTTCATGACCTCCTCCGCCGCCTTGGCGCCAGCCTCCAGGATCTCGTCCGGGAACTGGCGGACCTGGACGTCGTGCTGCTCCACCAGCGTCTTCAGCGCCCGCGGATCGTTGGCGTAGAAGTCCGAGGCGACCTGGTCGTACTCCGCCTGGCTCACGTCGCGGATGATGGCCTGCAGGTCGTCCGGCAGCTCCTGGTACTTCTTCTTGTCCACCACCAGCTCGGTCGCCAGCCCCGGCTCCACGAAGCTCGGGAAGTAGTAGTTCTTGGCCACCTGGTAGAACCCGAGCGCGAGGTCGTTGTACGGCCCCACGAACTCCGCCGCGTCCAGCGCGCCGGACTGGAGCGCCTGGAAAATTTCGCCCGCCGCCATGTTGGTGACGGTGGCGCCCAGCTTCTCCCACACCCGGCCGCCGAGGCCCGGCGTGCGGAAGCGAAGACCGTTGATCGAATCGACGCCGGTCAGCTCGTTGCGGAACCAGCCGCCCGCCTGGGTGCCCGTGTCGCCCGACAGGAACCCCTGCACGCCGAACTGGTCGTAGATCTCGTTCCAGATCTCCTGGCCGCCCATGTAGCGGATCCAGGCGGTCAGCTCGCGCGAGGTCATGCCGTAGGGCACGCCCGTGAAGAACGCGAGCGCCGGGCTCTTGTTCTGCCAGTAGTAGGCGGCGCCGTGGGACATCTCGGCCGTGCCGTCGATGACCGCGTCCAGCGACTGGAGCGGCGGCACCAGCTCGCCGGCCGAATAGACCTGCACCGTCAGCCGTCCGCCGGAGGCGGCGGTGATGCGGTCGGCAAGGCGCTGGGCGCCGACGCCCAGCCCGGGGAAGTTCTTCGGCCAGGTCGTGACCATGCGCCAGGTCATGTTGCCCTGCGCCACCGCGGGGGCGGCGAGGGTGACGGCTCCGGCGCCCAGCGCGGCGGAGCGGATGAAGTTGCGGCGATCCAAGGGTTTCCTCCTGATAGTCCTTTGGCGGTCATCGTCGGCGTTGGACGCCTGACCTGCGCGGAGGGGAACGAACCACCGCCGCGCAGGCTTGTCCAGCCGAGGTTCACGTCGGCGCTTTCGGCGCCTGTCCGGGCCGGCGCCGGAGGTTCAGACGCCCGGCGACAGCGCCGTTTCCCGCTCCGCCTCTGCGGGCGCCGGCGCCTGCGCGGCCACGCCGTCGACCACGAAGCCCGAATACCCCTCCGCCGCCACCTCGTCGCAGATGGCACGGTAGCGGGTCATGCCGCCGGCATAGGGCAGGAACCGCTTGGGCTTGCCCGGCACGTTGGCGCCCATGTACCAGCTATGCGGCACCGTCGGCAGCAGCGTGGCGTTCGCCGCCTCGTCGCAGCGGGCCATCCAGGCGTCCGCGGCCTCGGACGTGGTCTCGATCGCCTCCGCCCCCTGCGCCTGCATCCGCGCGATGCAGTCCGTGATCCACTCCGCATGCTGCTCGATGGCCACCGGCATGTTGCACAGCACCGACGGGCTGCCCGGCCCGGTCATGGTGAACAGGTTGGGGAACCCCGCGACCTGAAGCCCGAGATAGGTGCTCGCCCCGTCCTTCCACGCCTCGGCCAGCGACACGCCGTCCCGCCCGCGGAAGTCGATGGAGGTCAGCGGCCCCGTCAGCGCGTCGAACCCGGTGGCGAAGACGATCACGTCCACCTCATGCACCGCACCGGACCGCATCTCGATCCCCTGCGGCACGATCCGCTTGATCGGGTCGCGCCGCACGTTCACCAAGCTCACGTTCGGCCGGTTGAACGTCTCGAAGTAGTGGGTGTCGATCGGCGGGCGCTTGGCGGCGTAGGGGTGGTCGATGTCGGCCAGCATCTCCGCCGTCTCCGGGTCCTTCACCACCTCCCGGATCTTGGCCTTGATGAACGTCGCCGCCGTCTCGTTGGCCTCGCGGTTCTGGAGCAGGTCGCCGAACACCGCGCGGAAGCGCAGGCCCCCGACTTCCCACGCCTTCTCATAGGCCGCGAGCCGCTCCGCCGCGTCCACCGACAGCGCGCCCCGCTCCGAGATGCGGAACGGGTGCCCATTGGGGGTGGAGCGGGTCAGGTCCCGGATCTCCTCATACCCCTCCCGGACCTCGCGCTTGCGCGCCTCCGACAAGGGCGCGTTGCGTGCGGGCACCGAGTAGTTGGCCGTCCGCTGGAACACCGTCAGCCGCCCCGCGCTCTCGGCGATCACCGGCGCCGCCTGGATGCCGGTGGAACCGGTGCCCACCTGCGCCACCCGTTTGCCGGTGAAGTCCACGCCCGCCTGCGGCCACTGGCCGGTATGATACCACTCGCCCGCGAACTCCCCCAACCCGGGGATGTCGGGGATGTTGGCCGACGACAGGCACCCGACCGCCGCGATCAGCCACTTCGCGCCGAAGCGCTCGCCGCCTTCGGTCTCCACCTCCCAGCGGCTCGTCCCCTCGTCGTACGCCGCCCGCGCCACCCGCGCGCCCAGCTCGATGTCCCGCCGCAGGTCCAGCCGGTCCGCGACATGGTTGAGGTAGCCGCGGATCTCCTCCTGCCCCGGATAGCGCTCCGACCACTGCCAGCTCTCGTGCAGCTCCCGCGAGAAGAAGAAGGCGTAGGCGTGGCTTTCCGTGTCGCACCGCGCCCCCGGATAGCGGTTCCAGTACCAGGTGCCGCCCACGCCGTCCCCGGCCTCCAGCACCCGGACCTTCAGGCCCAGCCGGTCGCGCAGCAGGTGAAGCTGGTAGAGGCCGGAGAATCCGGCTCCGATGATCAGGGCGTCGTATTCGGTGGTCATGGCGGGTCCTCCCGACGTTCGCGTCGCGGCGTCGCCCGCAGCATCGGGATTCCCGGCGACGCTGTCCATACCGTCCGGCAGGTTGGCGGGCCGGAGCCCGCCAACTTGCCTTCGTTGCGCGCCTTGCGCCGGCGGTTCCACTCCAGCGCCTCGCCCACGATCCCGCGGCGGAACGCCAGCACGCAGACCACGAACACCAGGCCCTGGATCACCAGCGTCATCGACCCGATCTGCGCGAGGTAGTTCTGCAGGCTCACGATCACCGCGGCCCCCACCAGCGGCCCCAGCATCGTGCCCATGCCGCCGAGGATGGTCATCAGCACCACCTCTCCGGACATCTGCCAGGCCACGTCGGTCAGGGACGCGAGCTGGAACACCAGCACCTTCGTCGCCCCCGCCAGCCCGGCGATGGTGGCCGAGATGATGAACGCCAGCAGCTTGTAGCGATCCGCGTCATAGCCCAAGGAGATCGCCCGCGGCTCGTTCTCCCGGATCGAGCGCAGCACCTCCCCGAAGGGCGAATGCACCGTGCGCCACACCGCGAACACCCCGATCAGGAAGATCGCCAGCACGAAGTAATAAAGCGCGATGTTGGATTCGAGGCTGATGAGCCCGAACAGGTTCCCCCGCGGCACGCCCTGAATGCCGTCCTCGCCATGCGTGAACGGCGCCTGGAGGCACATGAAGAACACCATCTGCGCCAGCGCCAGCGTGACCATGGCGAAGTAGATCCCCTGCCGCCGGATCGCCAGCAGCCCGAACACGACCCCCAGCCCCATGGCGGTCAGCGTCCCCAGCAGGATCCCCACCTCCGGCGTCAGCCCCCATTCCTTGGAGGCGTGCGCCGAGACATAGGCCGCGAACCCGAAGAACGCCGCGTGCCCGAAGGACAGCAGCCCCGCATAGCCCAGCAGCAGGTTGAAGGCCGCCGCGAACAGCGCGAAGCACAGCACCTTCGCCACGAACACCGGGTAGAGGACGTAGGGCGCCACGCACAGCGCCGCGATCCCGACCAGCGCCCAGACCCCGATTCCCAGCCCCTTGCGCGACGTCGCCGCCGCCGGCGTGTGGGTTGCGTCGGTCATGCGGTCCTCCCGAACAGGCCGGCGGGCTTCAGGATCAGGACCACGGCCATGACCACGAAGATCACGATGGCCGAGCCCTGCGGATAGAAGACGCGGGTCAGCCCCTCGATCATGCCGAGCATGTAGCCCGAGAGGATGGCGCCCTTGATAGACCCAAGCCCTCCGATCACGACGATGGCGAACACCACGATGATGATGTTGGACCCCATCAGCGGGTTCACCGAATAGATCGGCGCGGCCAGCACGCCGGCGAAGGCCGCCAGCGCCACCCCCAGCCCGTAGGTCAGCGTCACCATCACCGGCACGTTGACGCCGAAGGCGCGCACCAGATCCGGGTTCTCGGTCGCCGCCCGCATCAGCGCCCCGAGCCGCGTGCGCTCGATCAGCAGCCACGTCCCAAGGCACACGATCAGCGAGGCCACGATCACCCAGCCGCGGTAGTTCGGCAGGAACATGAACCCGAGGTTCCGCGCCCCCTGCAGCGTGTCGGGGATCGAATAGGTCTGCCCCGACACCCCGTAGGTGTTGCGGAACGCCCCCTCGAAGATCAGCGCCAGCCCGAAGGTCAGCAGCAGCCCGTAAAGGTGGTCGAGGTTCGCCAGCGGCTTGAGCAGGAACCGCTCCGCCACCATGCCCACCGCGCCCGTGATCAGCGGCGCGAGGATCAGCGCCGGCCAGTAGCCGATCCCGAGATAGGTCAGCAGCATCCAGCCCACGAAGGCGCCCATCATGTAGAAGGCGCCGTGGGCGAAATTCACGATGTTCAGCAGCCCGAAGATCAGCGCGAGCCCGAGGCTCAGCACCGCGTAGAACGCCCCGTTGATGAGCCCGATCAGGAGCTGGCCCATGAACAGGGGCAGGGGAACGCCCAGGAATTCCGGCATAGGTTCAGCCTCCCTCGCGCAGCCGGGGGGCGGCGCGCCGCCCCCCGGTCAAGCGTCAGCCCTTCTTGACGAACTCGCAGCGGCTCTGGTCGAGCGGCATGAAAGCCTCGTCGCCGGGGATGGTGCGCAGGATGTTCATGTAATCCCACTGGCCCTTGGACTCGGAGGGCTTCTTCACCTGCACCAGCAGCATGTCGTGGATCAGGCGGCCATCCTCGCGTACATAGCCGTTGCGGGAGAACATGTCCTCGATCGGCACGGTCTTGAGGTAATTCACCACCGTCAGCCCGTCATCCGACCCGGTCGCCTTCACGCCCTTGAGGTAGTTGAGCGTGGCCGAGTAGGTGCCCGCCTGCACATAGGACGGCACGCGGCCCATCTTCTCGCGGAACCGCTCGGTGAAGGCGCGGGTCTGCTCGTCCTGATCCCAGTACCACGCGGAGGTGATGGTCAGGCCCTGCGTGTCCTCCAGCCCCACCGCATCCACATCGGTGATGAACACCAGCAGCCCCGCCAGCGTCTGGCCGGCGTCGGTGATCCCGAACTCCTTGGCCTGCTTGATGGTGTTGATGGTGTCGCCGCCGGCGTTGGCCATGCCGATGACCTTGGCGCCCGAGGCCTGGGCCTGCAGCAGGAACGACGAGAAGTCGTTGTTCGGGAACGGCGCGCGCACCGAGCCCAGAACCTCGCCGCCCGCCGCCTTCACGGCTGCCGCGGTCTGCTCCTCGAGGCTGTGGCCGAAGGCGTAGTCGGCGGTGATGAAGAACCAGGTGTCCAGCCCCTCCTGCACCATCGCCGTGCCGGTGCCGTTGGCCAGCGCGTAGGTGTCGTAGGGCCAGTGGATACCGGTCGGCGAGCACTGCGAGTTGGTCAGCTCCACCGTCGCCGACCCGGTGTTGAAGTAGGCCACGCCCTCCTGGCGCGTCACCTCCTGCACCGCAAGCCCGGTCGCGGAGTTCGCGCCGCCGGTGATGAAGTCCACGTTCTGCTGGTCGATCCACTGGCGCGCGGTGGTCGCGGCCACGTCGGCCTTGTTCTGGTGATCGGCGGTCAGGACCTCGATCTCGGCGTTGTCGAAGCCGCCGGTCTCCTTCTTGAAGTCCTCGATGGCGAGCTCCATCGCCACCCGGTTCCCTTCGCCGGTGATGTCGGCGTAGATCGCGGACATGTCGTCGATCAGGCCGAGCACGACCTTCCCGTCGCTGATATCGGCCTTCGCGGCGCCGGCGGCCGCCATGACTGCGGCGCTGGCGAGCAGCAGGCTCTTGCGGGTCATCATGCGTGATCCTCCCTGTTGGTTGTTCAGACGCCCAGATATTCCGAGAGCTTGTCCTTGCGCGTCTCGATCTCGGCGCTGGTCATTTCGTCGATCACCTCCCCGTGCTCGACGAAATAGTGCCGGTCCGCGACGGATGCGGCGAACCGGAAGTTCTGCTCCACCAGCAGGATGGTGAAGTCCCGCCGGCGCAATTCCTTGATGGTCTTGCCGATCTGCTCCACGATCACGGGGGCCAACCCCTCCGTCGGCTCGTCCAGCAGCAAAAGCTTCGCGCCGGTGCGCAGGATGCGCGCGATGGCCAGCATCTGCTGCTCCCCGCCCGAAAGCTTGGTGCCCTGGCTCTTCCCCCGCTCGCGCAAGATCGGGAACAGCTCATAGACCTCGTCCAACGACATGCCCCCCGGCCCCACCACCGGCGGCAGCATCAGGTTCTCAGTCACGTCCAGCGAGGAAAATATCCCCCGCTCCTCCGGGCACCAGGCGATCCCCAGCCGCGCGACCTTGTTGGCCGGCATCCCCACGGTCTCCACGCCGTTGATGACCGCCGATCCTTTGCGCTCCCGCACCACGCCCATCACCGACTTCAGAGTGGTGGTCTTGCCCGCGCCGTTGCGCCCCAGCAGCGTCACCACCTCGCCGGCGCGGACCTCGAAGTTCATGCCGTGCAGCACGTGGCTCTCGCCGTACCAGGCGTTGAGGCCCTCGACCTTCAGCAGCGGGTCGCTCATGCGTGCTCCTCCATACCGCCCATGTAGGCGGAGATCACCCGCTCGTCGGCCGAGACCTCGGCATACGGTCCCTCCGCCAGCACCGCGCCCCGCGCAAGCACGGTGATCGTGTCCGACAGGTCCGCCACCACGCGGATGTTGTGCTCCACCATCACCACGGTGCGCCCCTGCGCCTCGCGCCGGATCAGCTCGGTCACCCGCGCGATGTCCTCGCCGCCCATGCCGGCCATCGGCTCGTCCAGCAGCATCACCTTGGGGTCCAGCGCCAGCGTGGTCGCCACCTCCAGCAGCCGCTTGCGCCCGTAGGGCAGCTCGGTCGCCAGCGCGTCGCGGAACTCGGTCAGCCCCACGCGGGCGATCAGCGCGTCCGCCTCCTCGTTCAGCTTGTCCAGCGTGCCTACCGGCTTCCAGAAGTGGAACGAGGTGTCCAGCCGCCGCTGCAACGCCACCCGCACGTTGGAATGCACCGTCAGATGCGGGAACGTGGACGAGATCTGGAAGCTGCGGATCATCCCCATCCGCGCCACCGCCGGCGCCTTGGCGCGGGTGATGTCCCGCCCGTCGAACAGGATCTTCCCCTCGGTCGGCTGGAGGAACTTGGTGATGAGGTTGAACATGGTGCTCTTGCCGGCGCCGTTCGGCCCGATCAGCGCGTGGATGGTCCCGCGCCGCACCTTCAGATCGACGCCGTCCACCGCCCGGAAGCCCCCGAAGGACTTCACCAGCCCGCGCGTCTCGATCACGTAATCGTCCGCCATGCCGGACCGCCTCCCGCTCCCCGCTCGCCGCAAAGGGGGTGCGGCCCGGATCGGTCCGGTCCTCGCGCCTCCCCATGGCATCTTCGCGCCGGCTTCGTCCCATCCGTCGCGGCGCCGCGAAGCGCCCGCGCCGTCCATCCGGCTTGGTATGCTAGCAGATCGTCATCCCCCCGACTCGTCAAGAGGCGGCGGCGGCTTTGACACCCGCCGCAGGCCCGGCCCATACCTGTCGCCGGCGCGAACGGGCGCCGCGCAGGGGGGAGGAAACCATGACCGACATCGCACCGCACGAGGTTCCGCCCGCCGAGCTCTGCGTCCTGCGCCCCATGCTGGAACGCGCCGCCGCCGCCCACCCCGACAAGGACTTCGTCCGCTTCTGGCGCGACGAGACCTGGAGCTACGCCGAGACCCTCGCGCGCGTCCGCCGCCGCGCCGCCCTCCTGCGGGCCGAGGGCGCAACGCGGGGCGATCCGGTCCTCTGCTGGATGGGCAACGGCCCGGACCTGCTGGTCACCTGGTTCGCGATCAACTGGATCGGCGCGATCTACGTGCCCCTGAACCCTGCCGCGCTGGGCCGCCCGCTCGACCACATGCTCGCCAACGCCGAGGCGCGGCTGATGATCGCCGACCCGGCCCTGATCCACCGCCTCGAAGGCCTCGCCTCGGCCCCCCAGACCATCCTCCTGACGGGCCCCGCGCCGCAGGACGCCCCCCAGGGCCCCGCCCTGCGCCCCCTGACCGACCCCGAAGACGCGCCCGAAGACCCCGCGCCCGAGCCCCCGGTGATGCCCTGGGACCCGCAGGCGATCCTCTACACCTCCGGCACCACCGGCGCGCCCAAGGGGGTGCTCTTCGGCTACGCCCAGCACTGGACCATGGGCCCCGAGGCGATCGACGCCATCGGCCCCGACGACGTCTATTTCTGCTCTGGCCCGCTCTTCCACTGCGGGACCACCCTCTTCGTCTACGCGGCGCTGGCCCGCGGCGCGACGCTCGCCATCGTCCCGAACTTCCGCACGGATGATTTCTGGCCCGCAATCCGCGACACCGGCTCCACCGTGACCCTCCTGCTCGGCGTCATGGCCGCCTTCCTGCTCAAGCGCCCGCCCGAAGCCTCCGACGCCGACAACCCCCTGCGAGAGGCCTACATCGTCCCCTTCACCGAGGACGCCCTGACCTTCCGCGACCGTTTCGACGTCACCCCCCGCACCGTCTTCAACATGACCGAAATCTCCAGCCCCATCGTCGCCGACCCGGGCGAGGACACCATCGGCGTCGCCGGCCGCCTCCGCCCCCCGTTCGAGGCCCGCATCGTGGGCCCCCACGACATCGAGGTCCCCGAGGGCGCCCCCGGCGAACTCATCCTCCGCGCCCACCGCCCCTGGGCCCACTTCCTCGGCTACCACCGCAACCCCGAGGCCACGGCCGAGGCGCTCCGCAACGGCTGGTTCCACACCGGAGACGCCTTCCGCCGCGACGCCTCCGGCCGCTACTTCTACGTGGACCGCCTCAAGGACGTGATCCGCCGCCGAGGCGAGAACATCTCCTCCCTCGAACTCGAAGCCGAGATCGCGGCCCACCCCGACGTGCGCGAGGCCGCCGCCGTCGCCGTCCCCTCCGAATTCACCGAGGACGACGTGATGGCCGTGGTCTCCCCCGTCGAGGGCCGCGCCGTGGACCCCGAGGACCTGATCCGCTTCCTGGCGGATCGGGTCCCCCGCTACATGATCCCCCGCTACATCCGGGTGATCCCGGACCTGCCGAAGACCGCGAGCGGCAAGCTCCAGAAGCAGATCCTGCGCACCGAGGGCCGCGCGGAAGCCTTCGACCGGGAGACGGGAAAGGGTTAACAAATCACCCTATTTCACAAATCCTCGCCGGCAAGCCCTTGAGAAGAAACGACGTGGTCCGAATGAGGGCCGTGTTTCGCTGCGAAACACCCCCTGCGAAACGCTGCTCCGCAGCCTCAGACGTCAGCCAGGAAGTCCCGCAGGATCGCGTCCAGATCCGGGTCCGCCTCCAGCGGCTCAGGCAGCGCCACCCGCGTCGCCAGCGCCCGGGGCCAGCCCGAGACCACGTCCCGGATCCTCTGGTCCGGCGCGAAGCTCAGCCGGGCGGCGGCCGCCTCGCCGCCGACCCGCGCCACCGCGTCCCGCATCTCCCCGGCCGTCACCGTCAGGCTCGGCTGGTTGACGGCGCGCGAGAAGGGCAGGGCGTCTTCGGGCGCATCGTGCAGCCGCCGCAGGCTCCGCGCGATCTGGCGGGCCGAGACCACCGGAAACGCATCCTCCTGCGCGAAGGGCGCCGCGAAGTCCCGCCCCAGCAGCGGCTCGCGCGCGATGGAGGCGCAGATGTCCGACACCGCCGGGCTCGGCGCCCCCGGCCGCAGCAGCACCACCGGCGGCCGCAGCGCCCGCCCGTCCAGATCCCCGCGCCGCGTGTGATCCGCCAGCAGCAGCTCCACCGCCGCCTTCGCCGTCCCGTAGGCGGTGCGCGGCGCCGGCGCGACGCTCTCGTCCACCACCTCCGGCAGGTCCCCCCCGAACGCCGCCATCGAGGAGACGTACACGAACCGCGGCCGCCGCGGAGACCTTCGCCGCGCCGCCTCCATCAGCCTCAGCGGCAGGGTCAGGTTCACCGCCCACCCCGCCGGCGGATCCCGCTCCGCCTCCAGGGTCAGCGAGGCCGCGAGGTGGAAGATCGCGTCGAACCCCGCGCCCCAGAAAGCCTCCAGCGCGCCCTCGGCCGCGAGGTCCACCGCCACCGGCGTGACCCGCACCCCGTCGGCCTGCGCCTCGGGCGCCGCGCGGTCCACGAGCACCAGCTCCTGAATGGTCTCCCCGGCCAGATTCGGGTCGCCCAGCAGGTCCCGCACCAGCGCCCGCCCGATGAAGCCGCCCGCGCCCGTCACCAGAACCCGCATCGCCGCCCCCTCTCAGACCGTCGCCACCGGCGTCACCGGAGAGCCCACCGCCCCCGGCAGCCGCAGCGGCGGGGCGGTCAGCATGAACCGGCTCCGCCCCTCCGCCTTCAGGAACGCCGCGAGGTCGCTCAGGAACCACAGCTCCCCCAGATGCACGCCCAGCTTGAACAGGCAGTGCTCATGCAGGGGCAGGAAGGCGTGCTTCCCCTCGCCGGGCCGGGAGGGATGCCCCTCCACCGCGTAGTTGTCCGCGATCAGGCAGGCGATCCCGCTGTCGGTGATCCAGTCCAGCAGCCGCCGATCCCGGCCGTCCAGCACCGCACAGGCGCCATGCAGCACCTCGGCGTCCGGGGCGCCGGCCATCCCCAGCACCCGGTCCGCGAAGCCGGTGTGGAGGCACAGCAAGTCGCCCTCCTCCACCTCGACCCCGTCCGCCTCCAGCACCCGCATCAGGTCGTCGTAGCCGACATAGCGCCGCTCGTCGCCGTAATGCGCCCGCAGGTCCGCCAGCACCCCGCGCCCCTGCACGCCGGTGGCGGCCATGTTCTCGATCCCCAGCCGGTCGGCGTGGGAGCCCTCGTAGGCCGAGCAGCCGTCGCCGTGCCCTTCGGGCCCGTGCACGTCCTCTCCGCCGCGGAAGCCGTTGTAGTAGACCACCTCCGGCGCGCCATCCCCGTCCGCGTCGAACAGGCCCCCCACATGGGCGAGGCTGTCCCACTGGGTCGAGTACTGGCAGTGCAGCAGCACCGCATCGTCCGAGATCACGTCGGTGAAATGGTCCTTCACCTCCGCCATGGGGCGGTTGAACATCGCTGCCCCGTCTCCGCGGATGGTGGCGAACAGCTTCGGCGGATGCCGCCGCTCGTTCAGCAGGTTCCCGCCGGGCAGGTCCAGCGGCAGCGACAGGCAGAAGCTGCGCCCCGCATGCACCTCGGCGGCGGCCGCCCGCACCCGCTCGGGCGTCAGCAGGGCCAGCCGGCCGGTCTGGTCGTCGGGGCCGAAATCGCCCCAGGTGGAGCCTTCGGGGCGGTGCTTCCAGCGCATTGGCGGCCTCTCAGAACAACTGCATCAGGCGGACATGGTCGTTCAGCGGCCCGGGCTCGCCCTCATAGACCACGCCCCCGGTCTTGATGACCATGGCCCGGTCCGCGATGGGCAGCGACAGCTTCACGTTCTGCTCCACGATCAGGATCGAGGCGCCGAGCCGGCTGTTGATCTCCCGGATCGCCTCCATCACCCGCTCCACCAGGTTGGGCGCGAGGCCGATGGACGGCTCGTCCAGGATCAGCACGCGCGGGCCGTGCATCAGCGCCATCCCGATCGCCAGCATCTGCTGCTGCCCGCCCGAGAAGGTGCCCGCCACCTGCGAGGCCCGCTCCTTCAGGATCGGGAACATGGAATAGACGGCGTCCAGCCGCTCGGGGATCCTGCGCTTGTCCGTCTCCGCGAACGCCCCGAGGTCGAGGTTGTCGCGCACCGTCAGGCTGCGGAAGATCCCGTGCCCCTGCGGCACGAAGGCGATCCCGTCGGCCACGTTGGCGGCGGGCTGGCGGCTGGAGATGTCGCGCCCGTCCAGATGCACCGACCCGTCCATCACCGGGATCAGCCCGAAGATGGACCGCAGGAGCGTGGTCTTCCCCGCCCCGTTATGCCCCAGCACCAGCAGCGATCTCGCCCTGGTTCAGCGCAAGGTCCACCCCATGCACCGCCCGCTTCTTGCCGTAGCCGGCCGAGAGCCGCGCGCGTTTCCAGGATCGGGCTCACTTGAAGTACCTCTCGGCGAGCTCGGGGTCGTTCATCAGCTCCTCCGGCGTGCCGGTGGCGATGCGCTCGGCCCTCGTCGAGGAAATACACCTGGTCGCAGAGCTCCTTGATGACGTCGAGGTTGTGCTCGATGATGCAGATGGTCTTGCCGTTCTCCGCCAGCCTGCGGATCACCGGGAACGATCTCCTGAAGGGTCTGGTCGGTCGAGGCCGGACATGGGCTCGTCGAACAGCAGCACCTCGGCCCCCGTGGCCAGCAGGCGGGCGACGACCAGCAGCTTCTCCTCGGCGTAGGACAGGTTCTCGGCGGTCTCGTGGGCCTTCTCGTCCAGCTCGACGAAGCGCAGGATCTCCATGGCGCGGGCGGCGTTGCGGCGCTCCTCCTCCCGCACGCGGCCCGGCCGCAGGAACAGCGGACGCCACGCCGGTCGCCGGACTGGCCGGGCAGGGCCACGAGCACGTTCTCGATCACCGTCATCCTGGTGAAGAGCCGGAGGTCCTGGAAGGACCGCGCCACGCCCGCCGCCACCAGCTCGTGCGGCTTCGGCGTCGATGGCCTTGCCGCGGAGACGGATCTCGCCCGAGGTCGGGCTTCAGGAACCCGGTCAGCAGGTTGAAGGCGGTGGTCTTGCCCGCGCCGTTGGGGCCGATAAGGCCGGTGATGCGGCCCTTGGGCAGCTGGATCGAGAAGTCCGCGATGGCCGTGATGCCGCCGAAGGTCTTCTTGAGGTTGCGCCCCTCCAGCACCACCTCGTCGCCGCGCGCCTTCGGAAGCGAACAGCGCCTCGCGCATCCCCCTCGCCGGTCCGCATCCACCGGCACGAACATGGCGCTTGCGGCCCCGCGCGCTCGGGGAGCAGTCCCTGCGGGCGGAACACGCAGGATCGCCGATCAGCACCAGGCCGTAGAGCGACCAGGCGCAACTTGTCGGCGATGTCGACCGGCAGCGGCGATGAACTTCAGCAGCTCGGGCAGGATCACCAGGATCGCGGCGCCGAGCACCGAGCCCCACAGATTCCCCGTGCCGCCGAGGATCACCATGGCGAGGATGTAGATCGTCTCGTCGATCGTGAAGCTGTCGGGCGCCGACATAGGTGAAGTAGCGCGCGAACAGGGACCCCGCGACCGCCGCGAGCCCGGCCGAGAACGCGAACACGGTCACCTTCATGTAGAGGATGTTCTTGCCCACGGCCTGCGCCGCCGCCTCGTTCTCGCGCATCGCCCGCAGCGCCCGGCCGAAGGGCGAGCGGGTCAGGCGGCGGGCGATCCAGAAGCAGAGGATCGCGCCGATGACGGCCGCGATCAGGAATCGGTCGGGAGTGTCCAGACGGAAGCCGAAGAACGAATAGGCCGGGATGCCGCAGATGCCGTCCGGTGCCGCCCGTCAGCGCCCCCCAGTTGATGATGACCTGCGACCACGATGATCTGGAGCGCCAGCGACACCACCACGAGGTAGTGCCCGCTGACCCGCAGCGCCGGCACCGCGATCAGCGCGCAGAGCGCCGCCGCGGCGATGACCGAGACGATCAGCGGCAGCGGGAACGGCCAGGCCGAGCGACACGTCGTCACGATGGCCGTCCGTAGGCGCCGAGCGCGTAGAGCGCCGCCTGGGACAGCGCGAACAGCCCCGCGAAGCCGATCAGCAGATTGAACGAGGTCGCGAGGATGGCGTAGAGGCACACCATCACGCCGATGTGGTAAAGATACTCCATCTCAGCGCCTCGCCATGCCGAAGAGGCCCTCGGGCCGAAGCATGATCATCAGGTAGAGCACCACGAAGGCGATGGAGTCCTGCCACTCGGTCGGGATGCGCCAGAGGCCGAGGCTTTCGACCAGCCCCACCAGGAAGCCGCCCGCCGCGGCGCCGCGCAGGGAGCCGACGCCGCCCACGATCACCGCCACGAAGCCCATGAACACGGCCGCGAAGCCCATATGCGTGCTCGCCCCGTCCTTGAGCAGGATCAGGGACGCCGGCACCGCCGAGATCGCCGAGCCGAGCGCGAACACCAGCAGCGTCACCTTGAACGTGTCGATGCCGATGACGCGCGCCATCTCGGGGTCGTCGGTCATGGCGAGAATCGCCTTGCCCCAGCGCGTGAAGCGCAGGAAGGCCCAGAGCGCGGCGCCGATGACCAGAAGGCTCAGCACCTGCGCCACGCTGGATCGAGGTGAAGAACACAGGCCCGACGAAGAAGATCCCGTAATCCACCTCGCACCACGCGAACGCCGGTGCCGAACAGCGACGCCGATGAAGTTCTCCAGCGCGATGTAGAGGCCGAGCGAGGCGATCAGCGGCACCAGCGGGGGCGCGCGGTTGATCTCCAGCGGGCGGTAGAGGATCAGGTAGCTCACCACCCCCAGCACCGCGGCCGCGAGCATGGCGGCGGGGATGCCGAGCCACAGCGGAAGCTCCATCCCGCCGGAGACCCACCAGCAGATGTAGGCGGCGAAGGTGAAGATCGGCCCGTAGGCGAAATGGACGATGCGGGTCGTGGCGAAGATCAACCCGAAGCCCACGCCCAGCAGGGCGTAGTGGCTTCCGTTGATGATGCCGTTGACGAGGAGCTGAAGAAGAAGATCCATCGGAAATACCGGCGGCGGGCGCGGGGTCGCCGCGCCCGCCTGACCGTCACTCGATCTCGATGTACTTGACGAAGGAGCTCTCGCCGCCCTCGACCTCGAACAGCGCCACCCGCTTCCTGGCGACGCCGTTGTCCTGGTAGGTCATCTGGCCGCCGTAGACGCTGTCGAAGGTCGGGTTCTCGCGGATCGCCTCCGCGAGCTTCGCGCCGTCCCAGTAGTCGCCGCCCTTCTCGCGGGCGCGGCGGATGGCTTCGGCCAGCACGTAGACGCTCTCGTAGTAGTTGGCGGCGTAGAACTCCGGCGCCTCGCCGTAGCGCTTCTCGTAGCCCTGGGCGAAGTCCTGCGGCCAGCCTTCGGAGGCCTTGAAGTAGTCGGAGGTGTACTCGTACCCGTCCGAATGCTCCCCGGCGACCTTCTGGATGTCGGAGTTGTACTCGATCCCGATCACCGGCACGTCCATGCCGAACTCCCGGATCTTGCGCAGAGCCAGCCCCGGATCGGGCGAGAACAGCCACAGGCCCACCCAGTCGGGGTTCGAAGCCCGGATCTTGGCGATCTGCGTGTCGATGTTGGCGGCGCCGACCTCCATGGTCTCGGTCGCCGTCACCGATCCGCCCAGCTCGTCCCAATAGGGCTCGACCCCGGCGATGACGCTCTCTCCGGCGTCGGTCTTCCAGGCGAGCTGCGCCATCTTGCTCAGCCCCTCCTCCTTCGCCCGGGTGGCCGCGGCCTTGCCGAGGTCCGAGGCGAGGGACCGGTTGTGGAACAGGTACTTGGACGCCCCGATCAGCGCGGTGGAGACGCCGCCGCCGTTCAGCAGCAGGATCCCCTTCTCGTCCGCGATGGGCGCGATGGCGAGCGTCGGCGGCGAGAACGAGGTCAGCACCGCCTCCACGCCGTGGATGTTGATGAGCCGGTTCATGGCGGACACGCCTTCCTTGGCGACCCCGCTCTTGTGATCCTCGATGATCGCTTCCATCGGGATGCCGGCGATGCCGCCCTTGGCGTTGATCTCCTCCACCGCCTGCAGGACCGCCTGGCTCATCACCTTGCCGTACCAGTCGGCCTTGCCGCTCATGGCGAGGATGGCGCCGAAGCGGAAGACCTCGGGGTCGTTCGGCTCCTGCGCCTGCGAGGAAGTGGCGGAGACGGCGAAGACGGCCGCGGCCGCCCACGAAAGGATCGTGCGTTTCATGGTGGGTCCTCCCTGGCAGGCTCTTTGCGGCCCGTTGTCCCTGCGCCCCCAAGGGGCCTGTGCGGGACGCATGTCACGCCCTGCCGGACGGCAAGTCAAGCCGGGACCTCGGCGCGAAACGCCCTCAGCGGGCCGCCTCCTCCACCCTCAGGATCGCCTGGGCCACGTCGCTCGCCTTCAGCGGGCGCTGGAAGTTCCGGGCATAGGCGGCGCCGAGCGCCGCCTCCGCCACCCGCAGCCCCAGCGCCTCGGTCGCCTCCGGCCTGCCGAGATCGGCGAGCGAACAGGGAAGGCCGATCCGACGGTGAAATCCCCGCAGGTCCGTCAGCACCTCCGCCGGATGCTCCTCCAGCTCGACCTGCACCAGCAGCGCGTAGGCCACCAGCTCTCCGTGGAGGCGGCCCGCCAGCTCGGGCTCCGCGGTCAGGCCGCGGAGGAGGGCGTGGGTCAGGGAGAGGCCCCCATTCTCGAACCCGAGGCCCGAGAGCAGGACGGCCGCCTCCACCACCCGCTCCATCGCCTCGTCCGGTTCGCCGGCCTCGCAGGCCGCGAGGGCGGCCTCGGCGTCGGCGCGCAGGATCTCCCAGCAGCGATCGGCCAGCGCCTGGGCGGCCAGCGTCGGGCGGCCGTCGAAGAAGTTCATGCCGCCCGAGATCGCGCATTGTCGCGCCTCGAAGGTCTTGGAAAGCCCGTCGCCGATCCCCGCCCTGAGGAAACGCGCGGGGGCGCGGGCGATGATCCGGGTGTCCACGATCACCGCGTTCGGGCTGCGCCGCATCCGACGCGCCTCCGCCACGCGGTGGTTCTCGTCATAGACGACGATGAGAGAGCTGGTGGGGGCGTCGTTGCTGGCGACGGTGGGCAGCACGGCGAGCGGCAGGTCCAGCGCGTCCGCCGACGCCCTTGCCGGTGTCGATGGCCTTGCCCCCGCCCATTGCGAGGACCGCGCCGGCGCCGGCCTCCCGCGCCAGCGCGATCTGGCGGTCGATCTCCGCGGCCGTGCATTCGCCCCCGAAGTCCTGGAAGTCCAGCTCCACCGCCTCGGCGTCCGCGGAGGCCATGAGCGCCTGTCCCGCCGCCTCCCGCGCCACGGGGTCGGCGACCACGGCTGCGCGGCGGGTCCAGCCGGCGAGCATGCGGGCGGCGGCGGGCAGGGCGCCCGGGCCCTGGATGTAGCGGCCGGGGCCCCCGAAGGTTCTCAGGCTCAAGGCGATCTCCTCCCTGCGCCGCATCTGCCGGCGGCGCTTCCCGAGGATGTTGCCGGGCGGAGGGCGGAGCGCAAGCGTCATCCGCGGCGCCGGCGGCTTTACCGGCGCGATTTAATCGGGTAGTTAACTCGCAGGAACGGCCGCCGCGCGAACGGACGGGCGACGCAGGAGGAGACGCATGAAGACCGGCAGCGTGCGCCCGCACGCCCTGCCAGGGGCCGGGCGCGGATGAGCGGCGACGACGCGCTTCAGGCCGCGCTCGACCGGCTTGCGCCGAGGCTGGACCCGGCGGCGCACGGGGTCGAGGCGCTCCAGCGCCTCTCGGGAGGGGCGAGCCAGGAGACCTGGGCCTTTCGCCTTGCGGGGCCCGACCGCCCCCTGATCCTGCGCCGCGCGCCCGAGGGGCGCAGGCCGGGCGGCAGCGGCGTGGGACTGCCGCTGGAGGCCGCCGTCATTCGCCGGGCGGAGGCGGCGGGCGTGCCGGTCCCGCCGATCCTGCACGAACTCTCGCCCGAGGATGGCGCGGGGACGGGCTTCGTCATGCCGCGGATCGAGGGCGAGACCCTGCCCCAGCGCATCCTCCGCCAGCCGGATTTCGCCCCCGCCCGGGATCGCTTCGCCGAGGATGCGGGTCGGATCCTCGCCGTCATTCATCGGCTGGACCCCGAGGGGCTTCCGCTGCGCCGGCTGACGCCGGAGGAGATGCTGGCGGACCTGGTGGACCGCCACGCCCGTCACGGCCTCCCGCGCCCGGTGTTCGAGATGGCGATCCGCTGGCTTTCGGACCACGCGCCGGCGTCGGTGACCCCGCGCCTCGTCCATGGCGACTTCCGCATGGGCAACCTGATGATCGGCCCCGACCGGCTGCGCGCCGTGCTGGACTGGGAGCTGGCGCATGTGGGCGACCCGGCCTCGGATCTCGGCTGGCTCTGCATGCAGAGCTGGCGCTTCGGGGGCGAGAAACCCGTCGGCGGCATGGGCGACCGGGAGACGCTGCTCGCCGCCTACGAGGCTGCGGGGGGCGAGCCGATCGACCCGCAGGCCCTGCGCTGGTGGGAGATCCTGTCGGCCCTGCGCTGGGGCGTCATCATCGAGGAGATGGCGAACTGGGTCGCCACCGGCGCCGACCGCTCGGTGGAGCGCCACGTGATCGCGCACCGCGCCTCGGAGATCGAGCTGGTGCTGATGATGGACCTGACCGGGAGGAACGGCTGATGCAGGACGCGCCCCCGCCGGACAGCATCCTCGACGCCGTCGCGAGCTTCCTGCGCGAGGCCGCCGCGCCGGCCCTGCCACCGCACGCCGCCTTCGAGGCGCGGGTGGCGGCCAACGCGCTCGACATCGTGCGCAGGGGGCTGGCTTCGGGCCCGGAGGAGACGGCGGAGCGGGCGCGGCTTGCCGCCCTGCTCGGCCGCGACGGGCCGCTGGACGACCTGACGCGGGAGCTTGCCGGCCGCATCCGCGACGGCGCGCTCACCGCCGAGACGCCCGGACTGATCGACCACCTCTGGCGCACCACGCTCGCCAAGGTCGCCGTGGACCAACCGAAATTCCCGCCCTACCGCCGCCTTGCGCAGGCGGACCGCCCCGAAGGAGCCTGACCATGGATTTCGCGCTGCCGCAGGACCTGCAGGACTTTCTCGCCCGCATCGACGCCTTCATCGAGGAGAAGATCCTGCCCCTCCAGAACCGCGACGACAACATCCGCTTCTTCGACCACCGCCGCGAATGGGCGCGCACGGACTTCGACAAGGGCGGCCTGCCGCGGCCCGAGTGGGAGGCGCTGATGGCGGAGGCGGTGCGGCTGGCGGACGAAGCCGGCTTCTACCGCTTCTCGCTTCCCACGGAATACGGCGGGCAGGGCGGATCGAACCTGTGGATGGCCGTGATCCGGGAGCATCTGGCGGCGAAGGGCCTCGGCCTGTTCAACGACCTGCAGACCGAGCATTCCATCGTCGGCAACTTCCCCGTCATCGTGATGCTGCGCGACTTCGGCTCCCCGGAGCAGAAGGAGACCTTCATCCGCGGCGCGCTCGAGGGCGGCTTCCACATGACCTTCGGGCTGACCGAGCCGGACCACGGCTCCGACGCCACGCACATGGAGACGCGCGCGGTCCCGGAGACGCGCGACGGCAAGCGCCGGCTGGCGCATCGACGGCGAGAAGATGTGGACCACGGGGATGCACACCGCCAGCCATTGCGTCTGCTTCGCCCGCACCTCGGGCGAGGACGGGGCGGCCAAGGGGATCACCGCGTTCCTCGTGCCCTCCGACACGCCGGGCGTGAAGATCGAGGAATACCTCTGGACCTTCAACATGCCCACCGACCACCCGCGGGTCAGCTTCACCAATGTCTGGGTGCCCGAGGACGCCATGTTCGGCCCGCCGGAGAACGGCCTCGCGCTGGCGCAGGCCTTCGTCCATGAGAACCGCATCCGGCAGGCAGCGTCCTCGCTCGGCGCCGCGTGCCATTGCATCGAGGAGAGCATCCGCTACGCCCGCCACCGCAAGCCCTTCGGGCAGGAGCTGGCGCGCAACCAGGCCATCCAGTTCCCCATCGTGGAGCTTTCGACCCAGGCCGAGATGCTCCGCCTCCTGATCCGCAAGACCGCGTGGGAGATGGACCAGATGCCCCACCCGGAGGTGGAGAAGCGCCTCTCGGACAAGGTCAGCATGTGCAATTACTGGGCGAACCGCCTGTGCTGCGAGGCCGCCGACCGCGCCATGCAGATCCACGGCGGCATCGGCTATTCGCGCCACAAGCCGTTCGAACACATCTACCGCCACCACCGCCGCTACCGCATCACCGAGGGGTCGGAGGAGATCCAGATGCGCAAGGTGGCGGCCTTCCTCTTCGGCTATCTCGGCCCGCGCCGCGGCCAGATCCCGGAGCCGACGCCCCGCACCTCCGCCGTCGGGGGCCATGCCTCGCGCGGGGGCGCGGAATGACCCGGGCGCGCGTGATCGAAGCTTGCCCAGCGTATTAATTGCACGTTTAATCACGGCGGCCCTGAAATCGCGGCCGCCACCGAGACAAGGGGGAGCCAACCCCCGAGATGCTCAAGGGAGGAGACCCCATGACGACCCGCAAGACCCTGCAGGCCGCCCTTCTCGGCGCCTGCGCCATCGCCGCCCTGACCGCCGCCGCGCAGGCCGAGACGCTGCGCTACGCCATCGGCTGGCCGCCGGGCACCGTCGCCGCCGACGCGGTGGAGACCTTCGCTTCGGTCGCCGAGGAGCGGTCGAACGGAGACCTGGAGGTGGAGGTCTACCCCCTCTCGCTCCTCAACTTCCTGGAGGCGTCGTCGGGCGCGCGCGACGGCATCGCCGATATCGTGACCATCCTCACGCCCTACTTCCTGTCCGAGTTCCCGGAGACCAACTTCGTCACCGAGCTGGCCGGCATGATGGAGCTCTACGACGCCGGCGACAAAGGCCCGATGGCCTTCTCCGGCGCGCTGACCGAATATGTCATGCTCCACTGCGACGACTGCCAGGCGGAGTTTGCGGAGCAGAACCAGCTCTTCACCGCCGGCGCCTCCAGCCCGTCCTACATCCTCCAGTGCATGACGCCCATCGCCTCGCTGGAGGACCTCAAGGGCAAGCGCGTCCGCGCCGGCGGCGCATTCTGGAGCCGGTGGATCGAGCATTTCGGCGGCACGCCGGTGTCGATGTCGATCAACGAGACTTTCGAGGGGTTGAGCCAGGGCGTGCTGGACTGCACCGCCTCCAACGCCACGGAGCTTTCGAACTTCGGCTTCATCGACGTGGTGGAGGACATCACCACCGGGGCGCCGGGCGCCGTCTACGCCTCCGCCACCTCGTCGATCAACCGCGACACCTGGGCGAGCCTGAGCGAGGCGGACCGGACGGCGCTGCTGCACGCCTCCGCCGCCGTCACCTCGCACATGACCTGGAACTACTGGGCCGAGGGCGAGGCGCAGCTTGTGAAGGCGCGCGAGAAGGGCATCGCCTTCCATGAGCTCAGCGACGCCGACAACGAGAAGATCCAGAGCTACATTCGGGCCGACGTGGAGACGCTGATCCAGAACTACGAGAGCCAGCACGGCGTGCAGAACGGCGCCGACAAGGTCCAGACCATGCGGGACCTGATCGAGAAGTGGATCCCCCTCGTCCAGGACGCCCAGGACCCCGAGGCGCTGACCCAGGTCTACTGGGACGAGATCATGTCCAAGGTCGACCCGGCCTCCTACGGCCTCTGATCCGCCGGGCGCGGCCCGTCGCGGCCGCGCCCGCTTCCTTCCCCTCGCACCCGCCGGAGCCCCATGCGCCGCATCGGCCTGATCCTCGCCAAGCTCGACGCCGCCGCGTCCTTCATCGGCATCGCCTGCGTGGCGCTGATGATGATCCACGTCACCCTCGACGTGGCCGGCCGCTACCTTCTCAACATGCCCGTGGAGGGGACCATCACCATCGTCTCGCACTACTACATGGTGATCCTCGGCTTCATCGCGCTGGGCGTGGCCGAGCGTCGGGACGCCCATATCTCGGTGGAGATCGTGGCGGACCTGCTTCCGCGGGGCGCTCAGCGCGGGCTCGGGGTCTTCGCGAGCCTGATCGGCGCCGCCGCCTTCTCCATGCTCGCGGTCCGCACCTGGATCGAGGCGGACTCGAAGGCCGCCATCGGCGCGTCGCTCCAGCAGGGCTCGCTCGCGATCCCGATCTGGCCGAGCTACTACGCGCTGCCCATCGGCTGCGGCCTGATGGTGCTGGTCGCGGTCTACAAGCTGGTGGCCCAGCTCACCGGCAAGGGCGGCGAGTTCGTCACCGCTCCCACCCTCGATGCGGAGCGCTCGGCATGAGCGGGATCGAGATCGGCCTCTGGGGCCTCGGGATCCTGTTCCTGTTCATCGCCATGCGGGTACCCATCGGGATCGCGCTGATCTCGGTGTCCTTCGCCGGGCTCTGGGTGCTGATGGGCTGGCGCGTGGCCTGGGGCGCCATCGCGGTCATGCCCTACCAGTTCGCGGCCAACTGGGTGCTGAGCTCGGTGCCCATGTTCCTGCTGCTGGGCTTCGTCTGCTACCACGCCGAGCTGACGCGCGGGCTGTTCCACGCCGCCAAGGTCTGGACCTCGGCGCTGCCCGGCGGGCTCGCCATCGCCGCCATCTTCGGGTCCGCCGGGTTCGCGGCCGTGTCCGGCTCCTCGGTCGCCTGCTCGGCGGCCATGGGCCGGATCGCGGTGCCGGAGATGATGCGCCAGAAATACGACGCGGAACTCGCCACCGGCACCGTGGCCGTGGCGGGCACCATCGGCGCGCTGATCCCGCCCTCGATCATCCTGATCCTCTACGGCGTGATCGCGCAGGTCTCGGTGTCGGACCTGTTCCTCGGGGGGATCTCGGCCGGCATCATCACCGCCATCGGCTACGTCCTGGTGGTGCTGATCCGGGTGAAGATCAACCCGGCCCTCGCGCCCGCCTTCGAGGGCCGCGCCTCCCGCGCCGAGCGGATGGCCGCCCTGCGCGACACCTGGCCGATCCTGCTGGTGATGATCGGCATCTTCGGCGGCCTCTTCGGCGGCGTCTTCACCCCGACCGAGGCCGGCGCCATCGGCGCCTTCCTCGCCTGCCTGGTGGCGCTGCTCCGCGGCTCGCTCGACTGGCGGCGGTTCCGCATGGCGGCGGAGGAGACGGTCATCACCACCGGCGCGCTGATCGTCATCGCGGTGGGCGCCACGCTGCTGGCGCGGTTCCTCACGCTGTCGGGCGCGGGGCGCTACCTGTCGGAGGCGGTGATCGGGCTTTCCGCCGACCCGACGATGATCCTGTTCGGGATCATCCTGCTCTACCTCCTGCTGGGCATGTTCCTCGAGCCCATCGGGGCGATGCTGCTGACCATGCCCATCGTGCTGCCCATCGTGGACAACTCGGGCTGGAGCCTGATCTGGTTCGGCGTGGTGCTGACCAAGCTGCTGGAGATCGGGATGATCACGCCGCCCATCGGGATGAACGTGTTCGTCATCAAGGGCGTGGTGGGGAACCTCGTGACCACCTCGCAGATCTTCCGCGGGGTGTTCTGGTTCATCGTCATGGACCTCGGAGTGCTGGCGCTGCTGTCGCTGTTCCCCCAGTTGATCCTGTTCCTGCCGGGGCTCTAGACCGGCGCCGCAACCTTTGCCGGCGGGGCCACGCTGTCCCGCCGGATCAGCTCCACCGGGATCGCCTCCGCCGGGCCCGTGGTCCGGCGCAGGCGCATCATCTCCACCAGCAGGCCCGCCGCCCGCCGCCCGATCAGGTCCCGCGGCTGACGCACGGTGGTCAGCGCCGGCGTCAGGTGCGCCGCGACCTCGATGTCGTCGAACCCCACGACCGAGACGTCTCCCGGCACGGCGAACCCCGCCTTCTGCACCGCGCCGATGAAGCCGCAGGCCATCTCGTCCGAGGCGCAGAACACCGCCGTCGGTCGCGTCTCCAGCCGCATCCAGCGCCCGGCCGCCGCGGCGCCGGAGGCGAGGCCGAAATCGCCGGGGAGCAGCCAGTCCTCCCGCACCGGGAGCCCCCGCGCCGCCATCTCCTCGAGGTATCCCCGCCGGCGGCTGCCGGTCAGCACGTTGCCCTCCGGACCGGCGAGGAAGCCGATCGCCCGGTGCCCCGCCTCCGCCAGATGCGACACGGCCATGCGGGCCCCTGCCGCGTTCTCGACCCGGACCGAGGGCAGCGGCGCCTCCAGCCACTCGCACGCCGCGATGACCGGGGGCCGTCCCGCCACCTCCAGGCAGGCGGCCGACAGCCCCCCGTCCAGCAGGATCACCCCGTCCGCGATCCCGCTGCTGAGATAGTGCACGAGCCGCGCCTCCGGGTCCGGCCCGGTGCGGGTGTCGGCCACCAGCAGCCCGTAGCCCTCCTCGGTGAGCACCGAGGCCGCCCCCGACAGGATCTGCGAGAAGAACGGATTGGCGAGGTTCGGCGCCAGCGCGATCACGCTCCCCGTCCGCTTCTGCCGCAGGTTCCGCGCCATGTGATTGAGGCGGTAGCCGGTGGATTCCACCGCCTCCAGCACCGCGCCCCGCGTGGTTTCGGCGACCTTGCCGGGGTCCGAGAGCGCCCGGCTGACCGTCGCGGTGGAGACCCCCGCCACCCGCGCCACGTCCCTGATCGTCGCCGTCCTGCGCATCCGCCTCCCCTTCGTCGCCTCATCAGTGCCCCGCCGGAATCCTCTTGTAAACGATTTCATCTCGGCTAACCTGCCGCTTGAAAACGATTGCAGCGGGAAGCTGCGACGCAGGGAGGCGCCGCGTGAAGACGATCCAGGGCCCCGGCCTGTTCCTCGCCCAGTTCGTGGGCGACGAGGCCCCGTTCGACACCTGGGACGGGATCACCCGCTGGGCCGCCGGGTGCGGCTACGAGGGCGTGCAGGTCCCCGCCGGAGACCCGCGCTTCTTCGACCTCGACCGCGCCGCGCAGTCCCGCGACTACTGCCAGGAGATCGCCGGCATCGCCGAGGCCAACGGCGTGAGGATCACCGAGCTTTCCACCCACCTCCACGGCCAGCTCGTCGCCGTCCACCCGGCCTATGACGAGATGTTCGACGGCTTTGCGCCCGCGCAGGTCCGTGGGAACCCCAAGGCCCGTCAGGCATGGGCGGCGGACCAGATCCGCAAGGCCCTCGCCGCCTCCCGCAACTTCGGGCTGACGAAGCAGGCCGCCTTCTCCGGCGCGCTGGCGTGGCCCTATTTCTACCCGTGGCCCCAGCGCCCGGCCGGCCTCGTGGAGACCGCCTTCGACGAACTCGCCGCCCGCTGGCGCCCGCTGCTGGACGCCGCCGACGAGAACGGCGTGGACATCTGCTTCGAGATCCACCCCGGCGAGGACCTGCACGACGGCGTGACCTTCGAGATGTTCCTCGCCCGCGTCGCCCAGCATCCCCGCGCCAAGATGCTCTACGACCCGTCGCACTACGTGCTTCAGGCGCTGGACTATCTCGACAACATCGACATCTACCACTCCCGCATCGGCATGTTCCACGTGAAGGACGCCGAGCTGAACCCCACCGGCCGCCAAGGGGTCTATGGCGGCTACCAGTCCTGGGTGGACCGCGCCGGCCGCTTCCGCTCGCCGGGCGACGGGCACGTGGACTTCGCCTCGGTGTTCTCGAAGCTCACCCAGTACGGCTTCGACGGCTGGGCCGTGGTCGAGTGGGAATGCGCCCTCAAGCACCCCGAGGACGGCGCGCGCGAGGGCGCCGCCTTCGTCCGCGACCACATCATCCGGGTGACGGAGCGCGCCTTCGACGACTTCGCCTCTGGCGGCGCCGACGCCGCCGCCAACCGCCGGATGCTGGGGCTCGACCGATGACCGCGCCCATCCGCCTCGGGATGGTCGGCGGCGGGCAGGGCGCCTTCATCGGCGGCGTTCACCGCATCGCGGCCCGCCTCGACGGCCATTTCCAGCTCGTGGCCGGCGCCCTCTCCTCGACGCCCGAGAAGGCCCGCGCCTCCGGCGAAGCCCTCGGCCTGACGCGGATCTACGACGACTACGCCGCCATGGCGAAACGCGAGGCGCGGCTGAAGGACGGGATCGAGGCGGTGGCCATCGTCACCCCCAACCACATGCACCTGCCGGCCGCCCGCGAATTCCTGAAGCGCGGCATCCACGTCATCTGCGACAAGCCGCTGGCGGGCACGCTTACGGATGCCCGCCGCCTCGCCGCCGCGGCCGAGAAGTCCGGCGCCCTGTTCGTGCTGACCCACAACTACACCGGCTACCCGCTGATCCGTCAGGCGCGCGAGATGATCGCGCAGGGCGCGCTGGGCCGCCTCCGCCTCGTGCAGGTCGAATACCCGCAGGACTGGCTGGCCGAGGCCGCCGCGCCCGACAACAAGCAGGCCGCATGGCGCGCGGACCCGGCCCAAAGCGGCGCAGGCGGCGCGGTCGGCGACATCGGCACCCACGCCTGGAACCTGCTGCGCTTCGTCACCGGCCTCCAGCCCGAGGCGCTGGCGGCCGACCTCCACAGCCTGGTCGAGGGCCGCCAGCTCGACGACAACGGCCACGTCATGCTCCGCTTCGAGGGCGGCGCGAAGGGGCTCCTGTGGTTCAGCCAGGTCGCCATCGGGCAGGAGAACGGCCTGCGCCTGCGCGTCTTCGGCGACAAGGGCGGCCTCTCCTGGATGCAGGAGAGTCCGAACGAGCTCTGGCACACGCCGCTCAACGAACCGTCCCGCCGCCTCACCCGCAACGGCCCCGCCACCGGCGAGGCCGCCGCCCGCATGTCCCGCATCCCCCCGGGCCACCCGGAGGGCTTCCTGGAAGCCTTCGCCAACATCTACGCCGAGGCCGCCCGCGCCATCCGCGCCCGCCGCGAAGGCGCGCCCCTGCCGAAGGACGTCGCCTTCCCCACCCTCCAGGACGGCCTGGACGGCGTCGCCTTCGTGGAGGCCTGCGTCCGCTCCTCCCGCCGCGACGCCGCCTGGGTGGCGCTGAGATGACCGCCCCGGTCCTCGAACTGCGCAAGGTCTCGCGCCGCTTCGGGCCGGTGCAGGTGCTGTTCGACGTGGACTTCGACCTCCGCCCCGGCGAGGTCCACGCCCTGATCGGCGAGAACGGCGCCGGCAAGTCCACCATGATGAAGATCCTCGGCGGCTACCTCGCGCCCTCCGAGGGCACGGTCGCCCTCGACGGCGCCCCGTCCGCTTCGCCTCCATGCGCGAGGCCGAGGCGGCCGGCGTCCTGATGATCCACCAGGAATTCAATCTCGCCCCCCAGCTCACGGTGGAGGAGAACATCTTCCTCGGCCGCGAGATCCGCCGCGGCCCCTTCCTCCAGCACCGCGCGCATGCAGGCCGAAAGCCGCCGCCTGCTGGAGCGCCTCAACTGCCACGTGGACCCGCGCGCGCGCGTCCACGACATCTCGGTCCCCAACCGCCAGATGGTGGAGATCGCCAAGGCGCTGGGCCGCAACGCCCGCGTGCTGATCATGGACGAGCCCACCGCCGTCCTCACCAACCGCGAGACCGACATCCTTCTGGAACAGATCGACCGACTCCGCGCGTCGGGCGCGGCGATCCTCTACACCTCGCACAAGCTGGACGAGGTCCGCCGCATCGCGGACCGCGTCACGGTGCTGCGCGACGGCCGCCGCGTCCTCCAGGCGCCCGCGTCGGAGCTGGACGAGGACCGCATGGCCGAGGCCATGGTCGGGCGCGAACTCACCGGACTTTTCCCCGACAAGGCGCCCGCCGCCGGCGAAACGGTGCTGGAGGTGCAGAACCTCACCGTCCCCGGCCACGCCAAGGGCGCCTCCTTCACCCTCCGCCGCGGCGAGGTGCTGGGCTTCGCCGGCCTCGTGGGCGCCGGCCGCACGGAACTGATGGAGGGCGTGGTCGGCCTGCGCCCCTCCACCGGCGACATCCGCGTCATGGGCCGGCCCATCCGCAACGGCCGCATCGACGACGCCCGCCGCGCCGGGCTCGTCTACCTGACCGAGGACCGCAAGGAGAAGGGCCTCCTGCTCGGCAAATCCTTGCGCGAGAACCTGACCCTGCTGGCGCTCGACCGCTTCTCCCGCATCCGCATCGACTTCAAGGCCGAAGAACGCGCCCTCACCGACGCCATCAGGGACTTCGACATCCGCACCGGCGACCGCAACCTGACCGCGGGCGCCCTCTCGGGCGGCAACCAGCAGAAGCTGCTGCTCGCCAAGACCATGCTCGCCGAGCCGCAGATCGTCATCATCGACGAGCCCACCCGCGGCATCGACATCGGCACCAAGCAGCAGATCTACGGCTTCATCCGCCGCCTCGCCGACGAGGGGCGCAGCGTCATCGTCGTCTCGTCCGAGTTGCCGGAAGTGATCGGCCTCGCCACCCGGGTCATGGTCATGGCCCAGGGGCGCATCGCCGGCGAGCTGGAGGGCGACGAGATCACCGAGGACGCGATCCTGCGCCTCGCCATGGGCATCCCCGCCAGGAAAAGCGCATGACCGAAGCTGAAGCCCCCGCGAAGCGCCGCCGCCTCGACCTCCACGTCCTCGGGCCGCTGCTGGCCCTGATCCTGCTGGTGATCCTCGGCGCCTTCCTTAACGACAACTTCCTGAGCTACGCCAACGTCACCAACGTCCTCGCCCGCTCGGCCTTCATCGGCATCATCGCGGTGGGCATGACCTTCGTGATCGTGGGGGGCGGCATCGACCTTTCGGTCGGCTCCATGGCCGCCTTCGTGGCGGCGGTGATGATCCTCGCCATGAACGCGATGATCCCGGCGCTGGGCGTCTCGGTCTGGGTGATCGTTCTGGGGATGCTGGTCGCCCTCATCGCAGGCTTCGCCGCCGGCTGGCTCAACGGTTTCCTCGTGGCCAAGGTCAACATCGAGCCGTTCATCGTCACGCTCGGCTCCATGGGCATCTACCGCAGCCTCACCACCTGGCTCGCCGACGGGGGCACGGTCTCGCTGCAGTTCGACCTGCGCACCCTCTATCGCCCGGTCTATTACGACGGGATCCTCGGCGTCGCCTGGCCGATCATCGTGTTCCTGACCGTGGCCCTGCTGGGCGAGATGGCCATGCGCCACACCCCCTTCGGCCGCTGGTGCGCGGCGCTGGGCGCCAACGAGCAGGTGGCCCGCTACTCCGCCATCAAGGTCGACCGGGTCCGCATGGCCACCTACATCCTGCTGGGGATGCTCGTGGGCCTCGCGACCATCATGTACGTCCCGCGCCTCGGCTCCGCGTCTGGCTCCACCGGCATCCTGTGGGAGCTGGAGGCCATCGCCGCCGTCATCATCGGCGGCACCGTGCTCAAGGGCGGCTACGGGCGGGTCTGGGGGACGGTGGTCGGCGTCCTGATCCTGAGCCTGATCGACAACATCCTGAACCTCGCCGCGATCGTCAGCCCCTACCTCAACGGCGCGATCCAGGGCGTCATCGTCATCCTCGCTGTGGTGCTGCAGCGGGACAGCAAGTCCGCCGACTAGCGGACGAAGGAAGGGAGGAAGACCATGATCCGCAGACGGTTTCTTCAGGCCGCGGCGCTCGGGGCCGCGCTCTTGGGCTCCACCGCCGCGGTGGCGCAGGAGAAGTCCTACACCATCGGCGTCGCCATCCCCTCGGCCACCCACGGCTTCATGGGCGGGCTGAACTACCACGCCCAGCGCACGATCAAGGAGCTGGAGGAGAAGCACCCCAACATCAAGTTCGTGCTCTCCACCGCCGGCCAGTCCGCGAAGATGGTCAGCGACATCGAGGACATGGTGGCCACCCGCGACATCGACGCCCTCGTGGTCCTGCCCTTCGAGTCCGAGCCCCTGACCGGCCCGGTGATGTCGGTCGCCGAGAAGGGCATCTGGGTGACGGTGGTGGACCGCGGCCTGTCGCAGCCCAACATCGAGGACCTCTACGTCGCCGGCGACAACACCGGCTTCGGCCGCACCGCGGGCGAGTACTTCGCCAAGACGCTGTCCGAGGGCGACAACATCGTCGTCCTGCGCGGCATCCCCACCACGCTCGACAACGAGCGGGTCGAGGCCTTCCAGGCGGCCATCGAAGGCTCCGGCATCAACGTGCTCGACATGCAGCACGGCAACTGGAACCGCGACGACGCCTTCAACGTGATGCAGGACTTCCTGTCGAAGTACGACGACATCGACGCCGTCTGGGCGGCGGACGACGACATGGCGGTGGGCGTGCTCGCGGCCATCGAGCAGGCGGGCCGCCAGGACGAGATGTGGGTGGTCGGCGGCGCCGGCATGAAGGAGATCGTGAAGCGGATCATGGAGGGCGACCCCCAGCTTCCGGTGAACGTGACCTACCCGCCGGCCCAGATCTCCACCGCGATCGAGCTGACGGTGCTCGCGCTCACCTCCGACGCCCCGATCGCCGGCCGCTTCATCATCGGCAGCACCGTGATCACGCCGGAGAACGCCGCGCAGTTCTACTACCCCGACAGCCCGTTCTGACCCCATCGGGCGCGCGTCCCGGACCTGACCCTGAGCGCGCGTCCGATACGGCCGGCGCGGCGCCCTGTGGGGAGGGCGCCGCGCCGGCCGTATCGCCCCTGGCGACGCTCCCGCCCGCGGCGCGTTCGACGGGCAGGGCCTGTGGCTGGCGCCTCCGTCCCGGCCATGCCCACGCTCCCCACAGGCGGAGCCGGCGCCGCGCCGGCTGACGCGCCTGAGGCGGCCGTCACGCCCGCGGCGCATCCGACAAACAGTCCCTCTGGCCGGCGCCCGACCCCGCGGTTTCGCCTAGTCGCCGAACCTGCCGTGCCGCCCCGCGCCGTCCGCAAAGCGCGCCGCACCGGCCCGGCCCTCCAGCGCCACGATGGGCGCGCCCCGCGCCCCCTCCTGACGCAGCGCCTCCGCCATCGGCAGATCCCATTGCGCATGGGCCGACGCGCGGTCCGTCTTCATGCATTCCTGCGGGAAGGCCGCGATCTCCCGGGCCAGGGCCTCCGCCTCCGCCCGTGCCCGCCCCTCCGGCACGACCCGGTTGGCGAGGCCCATCTCCAGCGCCTCGCGCGCGCCCACGGGCCGGCCCGTCAGGATCATGTCCAGCGCCCGACCCATGCCCACGATCCGCGGCAGGCGCACCGTGCCGCCGTCGATCAGCGGCACGCCCCAGCGGCGGCAGAAGACGCCGAAGGTCGCCCCCTCCTCCGCCACCCGCAGGTCGGCCAACAGCGCCAACTCCAGCCCGCCCGCCACCGCGTAACCCGAGACGGCGGCGATCAGCGGCTTCGAGAGCGCCATGCGCGAGGGCCCCATCGGCCCGTCGCCGCCGCCCTCGGGGTCCAGGTCGTGCCGCCGCTCCGGGTCGCCGACCGCCGTCAGGTCGGCGCCGGCGCAGAAGGTCCGGCCCTCGCCCCACAGCACGGCGACGCGCGCGCCCTCGTCCGCCTCGAAGTCGTGGAACGCCCGCCGCAGCGCCAGCGCCATCGGCCCGTCCACCGCGTTGCGCCGCTCGGGCCGCGCCATCACGATCGTCGTCACCGGCCCTTCGCGCTCCACGCGCACCGGCCCCTGATCCTGCACCATCGGTTCCTCCCTGTTCCTGGAAAGCCTCCGGCCCCGGCGTCCGCGAGTCAAACGCCCAGGAAGTCCGCCGCCGCCTCCCCCGCCCAGCGGCCCGTGGCGAGGCAGCCGGTGATGAGGTAGCCGCCCGTCGGCGCCTCCCAGTCCAGCATCTCGCCCGCGCAGAACACGCCGGGCAGGGCGCGCAGCATCAGCCCTGCATCCAGCGCCTCCGCCCGCACGCCGCCGGCCACCGAGATCGCCTCGTCCAGCGGCCGCGGGCCCGCGTGCCGGACGGGCAGGTCCTTCACCAGCCCCGCCAGCCGCGCAGGCTCCGCGGGCAGGGGGCGCCCGAACTCCATCAGCAGCGCCACCTCCCCCGCCCCAAGCCGCGCCGCCTTCCGCAGCGAGTTGGCCAGCGTGTCCCCCTTGCGTCGGCGCGCAAGCCGCCTCGCCAGCTCCTCCAGCCCCAGGTCGGGCGCGAGGTCCAGCCGAAGCGCCGCCCCCTCCCGCACCGCGCGGGAGATCGCGTAGATCCCGCCGCCCTCCAGCCCGCGGGCCGAGATCACGAACTCCGCCCGCACCCGCTCCGTCCCCGCGCGAAGCGCCACGTTCTTCACGGGGGTTCCGAAGCGGGGGCCCATGGCCGCGGACCACTCCACCTTCAGGCCCATGTTGGCGGGGCGGAACGGCGCCACGTCGACCTCTCGCGCCGCCAGCAGCTCCGCCCAGGCGCCGTCGGACCCCAGCCTCGCCCAGCTCGCGCCGCCCAGTGCCAGCACGGTCACGTCCGGCCGAACGGCGAATGTCCGGGCTGAGCTCGACGCGCTGGCCTCCGCGCCGTACCGTGCGAGCTCCGCGACGCCGGCGCTCCCGTCAGCCGAGCCTCGTGATCCGAAACTAGTCGCCCTCGGCCCCGCCTCGAAGCGCCATGCGCCCTCCGAATCCCACCCGGTCCAGCGCCAACCGGTCGCGAGCCGCACCTGCCCCGCGGCCAGCCGCGCCAGCCATGCCCGCAGCAGCGGCGAGGCCTTCATCGCCCGCGGGAACACCCGGCCGGAGGAGCCGACGAACACTTCCTGCCCCAGCCCCTTCGCCCAGTCGGCCACAGCCTCGGGACCGAACGCCGCCAGCATGGGCCGCAGCCACGGCGCCGCCTCCCGGTATGCGGCGCCGAAGGTCGCCTCCGGCTCCGCCTTGGTCAGGTTCAGGCCCGAGCGCCCCGCCATCAGAAACTTGCGCGCCGGCGCGGGCTTCGCCTCCGCCACCGTCACGGCGACGCCGCGGGCGCAGAGCCTCTCCGCCGCCATCAGCCCCGCGGGGCCCGAGCCGATGACGAGCGCGCTGGGTCGATCCGCCATGCCATCTCCTCCGCCTCCGTGCTGCATGGCGCAGGAGACAGGCGGCGGCAAGCCGGACCGGACCTCGCGACGCCCGCTCGCGGGCCCCCCTCCGATATGCCCATGAGGAAGCGCCCGGCGCCTCAGTCGCCCCCCCTCTTGCCAAGGGCCCGGGCGCAGGTCGCAAGCGCCACGCTTGCCCGGGATCGCAGCCGCCCGTCCCCCAACCGCCCGTCGCGTCGGCATCAGGCGCCGGCCGCAAGCGCCACGCCTGCCGCGCGCCGCGGGCGCCGCCGCCGCCACAGACGTCACGCCCGGCGCGGCGCCTCCGCCGGAGGGCTCAGCCGCCCGCCGGACAGCCCCCCGCGCCCACCGGCTCCTCAACCGCCGCGAAGAACAGGAACGATCCGCCGACCCCCGCCTCCACCACGATCGCCACATGCACCCCCGGCCGCACCTCCGCCGCCGTGCGGATCCTGCGGGCGTAGAGCCGCGGCCCCTGCACGCAGGTCACGTCCGCGAACCGCCGCGAGTCGAGCGACGCCGCCACCCACGCCTCGAAGGCCGAAATCGCCGCCGGCACGTCCAGCGGCGGCCCGCCCTCCGCCCGGCCGGCGAAGTCCACCCGGCACCCGGCATAGACCTCCGCCCCGGCCGCATGCTCCATGTGGATCAGCAGCAGCGGCCCCGTCCCCCGCCAGACCCGGCCCGCCGACCGGAAGTCCACCATCATCGCCTCCGCCTCCGGCAGGGGCGAGAGCCCGTCCGTGCCCAGCCCCGCCTGCGCCAGCATCGGCTCCGCGCAGCGCCGCATCGACAACTCCGCCCACGGCTGTTCCAGCCCGGTCGTCGCCGCCGTCGCCGCGCAGGGCAGGGCGGCCGCCGCCGCCAACAGCATCGCCCGCATCATTCCCCTCCCGCAGACCTCCGTTCGCCCATCCTCGCCCGCGCCGGGTTGGCGAAATGCTAAGGCCCCCCTATCGTCCGCGCCCGCCGGGCCCTAGCACTCCCCGCCGGACAAAGCCCGCGGGCGTCCGCCCGCCGACCAAACGAGGGGAACCCCATGAACGGCGCCGAAAGCCTGGTGAAGACGCTGCTCGCCAGCGACGTGGACGTCTGCTTCACCAATCCCGGAACCTCCGAGATGCACTTCGTGGCCGCCCTCGACCACGTCCCCGGCATGCGCTGCGTGCTCGCGCTGCAGGAGGGCGTGGCGACCGGCGCCGCCGACGGCTACTTCCGTATGCGCGGCCACCCGGCCTCGACGCTGCTGCATCTCGGGCCGGGCCTCGCCAATGGCCTCTCCAACCTGCACAACGCCAAGAAGGCGGGCTCGGGCATCGTCAACATCGTGGGCGACCACGCCACCTACCACCTTGAGCTGGACGCCCCGCTGACTTCGGACATCGAGGGCGTGGCCCGGCCCATGTCGCACTGGGTCCACACCTCCACCTCCGCCGCCGACATCGGCCGCGACGGGGCGCAGGCGGTGGCGGAATCCCTTCGCGCTCCCGGCCAGATCGCCACGCTGATCCTGCCCGGCGACACGGCCTGGAACGACGGCGGCGAGGTCGCCGACCCCGTCGCCCCCGCCGCGCGCGAGGCCTTCGACCCGCAGGACGTGGACAAGGCCGCGCAGACCCTCGGCGGTTCGGACACCCTGATGATCCTCGGCGGCGCCGCGCTGGAGAAGGCGAACCTGGAGACCGCCGCCCGCATCGCCGCAAAAACGGGGTGCAAGCTGCTGACCGAATGGTCCAACGCCCGCCTCGACCGCGGCGCCGGCCATATCGAGGTCAACCGCATCCCCTATCCGATCGACCAGGCGCTGGAGGTCCTGAAGCCCTTCCGCCGCATCGTCCTCGTCGGCGCCCGCGCGCCGGTCGGCTTCTTCGCCTACCCCGACAAGCCCGGCATCCTGACGGCCGAGGGCGCCGAGATCGTCAAGCTCGTGGACTGGAGCCAGGACATCTCCGGCGCGCTGGAGGCGCTGCGCGAGGCGACCGGCGCCACCGACGCCCCCTCGGCGTCGTGGACCCGCGCCGTCCGGAAATCCCCTCCGGCCCGCTGAACCCCGACACCATCGGCGCGGCGCTGGGCGCCCTGCTGCCCGAGGGCGCCATCGTGGTGGACGAATCCGTCACCACCGGCCGCGCCTTCTTCCCCTCCACCGCCGGCGCGCCTCCGCATTCGTGGCTGAACAACCGCGGCGGCTCCATCGGCTTCGCCATGCCTGTGGCCATCGGCGCGGCCATCGCCTCGCCGGACCGCAAGGTGGTGGCGCTGATCGGCGACGGCTCGGCGATGTATACCGTGCAGTCCCTGTGGACGATGGCGCGCGAGCAGCTCGACATCACCGTCCTGATCTTCGCCAACCGCTCCTACCGCATCCTGCGCGGCGAGCTGACCAATGTGGGCGTCGCCAATCCGGGCCCCCGCGCGGTGGACATGCTCAGCCTCGACCGCCCGGATCTCGACTGGGTGGCCATGGCCCGCGGCATGGGGGTGGAGGGCGCCCGCGTCTCCGACGCCACCGAACTGGTGCGCGCCTTCCAGGCCGGGCTGGACTCCGAAGGCCCCTACCTCGTGCAGGTGGACCTCTGAGCCACGGATGCGCGGAGCCGCCGGCGACGGCGGCTCCGCGCCCTCCGCCCGCCGTCAGACCGGCCGAGGCTCCGACATCGCGATCCGGCCCCTGACGCCGGGGCGCGCCTGCATCCCCGCCCACCAGTCCCGCAGCGCCCCGCACTCCTCGGGAACCGGCAGCTTCACCAGCTCCGCGAAGATCATCCCGCCGATCACCGCGATGTCGGCCATGGAGAACGCCTCCCCCGCCACGAACGGCCGCCCTCTCAGCACGCCGTCGAAATAACGCATTCCCCGCAATGCCTTGTCGCGCTGCCGCAACCCCCACTCCGCGTTCTGATAGACCTCCACCCCGGGCCCCAGGCCGGGGGTCGCATGATGGAAATAGACGCTGATCGCGTCCAGCAGCTCCAGCTCCGCCCGCCTTGTCATCATGTGGATGACGCCCCTCTCGCGCGCCGTCCGACCGGTCAGCACCGGCTGGCCATCCAGCGCATCCAGATACTCCGTGATCGCCGTGCACTCGGCGATCATCAGCCCGTCCTCCAGCTCCAGCACCGGCAGCGTGCCCGAGTAGTTCTTCGCCAGGAACGCCGGCGTCTTGTGCTCCCCCTTCCGCAGGTTGACGGAGACGAAGTCCACCGCCTCCCGAAGCCCCTTCTCGGCGACCGCGATGCGGACGCGGGCGGGGTAGGGCCCCGTATGCCAGTCGTGAATCCTCATCGCCATGTGCGCCTCCCCTATCTACCACTAGATAGAAATCCTAACCCTCCCGACTTGCACGTCAACGTCTTTCCCTATCAGGTGATAGGCGAGCGGATCGGAGGGAGCCATGTCGGACACCAAAGCGGCCATCCTGACGGCGGCGAAGGAGGCGGCGCAGGCTCACGGCTACGGCGGCCTGAACTTCCGCGACATCGCGGCCCGCGTCGGGATCAGGTCGGCGAGCCTGCACTACCACTTCCCCACCAAGCCCGACCTCGCCGTCGCCGTCGCCCGCCGCTACTGGGAGGACGCCTCGGCCGAGCTGGAGGCGAAGTCCGCCGAGACCCCGGACCCGCTCGACCGCCTGCGCTGGTATCCCGGCCTCTTCCGCCGCGCGCTCGTCAACGGCAACCGCATGTGCCTGTGCAGCTTCATGGCGGCCGAGCATGACGACCTTCCCGAGGCCGTCCGAGCCGAGGCGCTGAAGTTCGCCGAGGTCAACCTCGCCTGGCTGGCCCGGACCCTCCGCGCCGCCGGCATCGCGGACGCGGACCGCGCCGGCGCCCTCTACGCCGCCGTCACCGGGGCGCAGCTCCTGGCCCGCAGTCGCGCCGACGTCTCGGTCTTCGACAGGTTGATCGAGAGCTATCGCAGGGCCGGCCTGCTGCCGGAAGCGTCAGGCGACGCCCCGCCCGATCCCCTCCAACCCGGAACAACCTGAGCGGGAGCCGCGCCCCCTCCGGCGCCGCTCCCCGGAAATACCCTCCGCCCCCGCCCTTGACCTCGCGCTCCCGCGCGCTTCTCATCAAGAGGACAACCGAAGGCCACGGAGGCGCCCCTTGTTCAACGAGATGTCCGGCTCGGACGGCAATCTGCGCGACCCCTACGCGGGCGTCTCGAAATGGCTCGACCAGAGCGGCGTGGACCTCCTCCACCGTCGCTCCGAGGAAGCCGAGGCCATCTTCCGCCGGATCGGCATCACCTTCGCCGTCTACGGCGAGGGCGGGGACCCCGAGCGCCTGATCCCCTTCGACCTGATCCCCCGCGTCTTCTCCGCCTCCGAATGGCGCACGGCTCGACCGCGGCATCCGCCAGCGCGCCCGCGCCCTCAACGCCTTCCTCTACGACGTCTACCACCGCGGCGAGATCCTGCGCGCCGGCATCGTCCCCTCGGAAATCGTCTACCGCAACAAGGCCTTCCTGCCCGAGATGATGGGCGTGGAGCCTCCCGGCCGCGTCTACTCCCACATCGTGGGCATCGACATCGTCCGCACCGGCCCCACGGACTTCCAGGTGCTGGAGGACAACTGCCGCACCCCGTCCGGCGTCTCCTACATGCTGGAGAACCGGGAGATCATGATGCGGATGTTCCCCGAACTCTTCGACGGCGGCGCGGTCCTGCCGGTGGACGCCTACCCCGACGAACTCGCTGAAGACGCTCGAGGAAGTGGCGCCCCCCGCCTGCGACGGCTCGCCGACCTGCGTGGTGATGACCCCGGGCCCCCTGAACTCCGCCTATTACGAGCACTCGTTCCTCGCCGACCTGATGGGCGTCGAACTGGTCGAACCGCAGGACCTGTTCGTCGACGAGGGCCGCTGCTGGATGCGCACCACCCGCGGGCCGCAACGCGTGGACGTGATCTACCGCCGGATCGACGACGACTACATCGACCCGCTGGCCTTCCGCCCGGACTCGCTGCTGGGCGTCCCCGGCCTCTTCGACGTCCTACCGGGCGGGCGGCGTCACCCTCTGCTCCGCGCCCGGCGCAGGGGTCGCGGACGACAAGGCCATCTACACCTACGTCCCCGAGATGATCCGCTTCTACCTCGGCGAGAAGCCGATCCTCGACAACGTCCCGACCTGGCGCTGCGCGGAGCCCGACGCCTGCGCATACGTCCTCGAACATCTCGACGAACTGGTGGTGAAGGAGGTCCACGGCTCCGGCGGCTACGGCATGCTGATCGGCACCCGCGCCACCGCCGCCGAGCGCGAGGCCTACGCCGAGCGCATCAAGGCCGACCCCTCCGACTTCATCGCGCAGCCGACGCTGGACCTCTCGACCGTGCCGACGCTCGCCGCCGAGCGGCGTCGGCCGACGGCACGTGGACTTCCGGCCCGTACTGCCTGGTCGGCCGGGAGATGCGCCTGGTGCCCGGCGGCCTGACCCGCGTGGCGCTGCGCGAAGGGCTCGCTGGTGGTCAATTCCCGCCAGGGCGGCGGGGTCAAGGACACCTGGGTGCTGAGCGGAATGAGGGCCCGGAATGCTGAGCCGGACCGCCGAAAGCCTCTACTGGATGGCCCGCTACCTCGAGCGCGCCGAAAGCATCGCGCGGATGATGGAGATGGGCAGCCGCATGGCCATGCTGCCCGGGCGGCCGGGCGCGCGACGAATGGCGCTCGGTCGTCCGTGTCCTGCGGCTGCGCGGCGGCCTGTTCGAGAAGGACGAGCGCATCACCGAGGTCGCGGCCGCCCGCGCGCTGCTGCTCGACGCCGAACGACGCCGTCCTCGATCCGCGCCTGCCTCGCCGCGGCGCGGCCAACGGCAAGGCGGTGCGCACGGCGCTGACCCGCGAGATGTGGGAGGCGCTCAACGACGACTGGCGGCGGCTGGAGGGCGTGGACGACATCCGCGCCGAACCTCGCGCCGCGAGCTGCCGGAGCTGCTGGACTGGACCAAGCGCCAGCGCCGACCTGTTCCGCGGCGCGGCCGAGACCTCGATGCTGCGCAACGACGGCTAGGACTTCATGCGGCTCGGCGGCTACATCGAGCGGGCCGACATGATGCTGCGGCTGCTCGACGTGAAATACTACATGCTGCTGCCGGAGACCGACGTGGTCGGCGGCGGGCGCGACCACCACCAGTGGACCGCGGTGCTGCACGCGACGTCGGCCACGCGCGCCTATCCACCACGTCTATCGCGGCGACTACGCGCCCTGGCAGATCGCCGATTTCCTGCTCCTGAACCGCGCCTTCCCGCGGTCGCTCATCTACTGCTACCGCCAGATCGGGCGCGCATCTCGACCATCTCGCGCGCACGCTACGGCGCCCGGCACGATTGCCACGCCACCGCCGCGCGAGATGGTCGCCCGGCTGGAGGACGCCGGCATGGGCGAGCTGTTCCAGCAGGGCCTGCACGAATTCGTGCTCCGACGCGCTGCGGCGTCACCGCCCGGCTGTCGGCGCGAGATCAGCCGCGCCTACCACTTCTGAGGGGGCCGCCCGCATGCGCCTGAGCATCCGCCACCGCACGGTCTACGACTACGATCCCGCCGCCCTGCGCGTCGCCCTGCGCCTGCGCCTGTGGCCGTCGCGATCTACGACACGCAGAAGCGCCGTCGCGTGGAAGGTCTCGGTCAACGGCGAGGCCGTGGAGCCGCTGCTGACCGACGATTTCGGCGACGACGATCGGCGCTCTGGCACGCCCACCACGCCGTGGAGAAGGTGGAGATCCTCGCCGAGGGCGTGGTCGAGACCGCCGACGCCGCCGGCGTGGTGCGCGGCATCGGCCGCGCCCGCGCCGCGGGCGTGTTCCTGCGCGACACCAGGCTGACCACCCCGGACGACGCGATCGCGGGAGCTGGCGGCGAAGACGGCCGAGGGCGAGGACGGCCCGCTCGCCGACCCTTCACGCCCTGAAGGACGCGGTGCGCGAAGCGGTGGACTACCGCCCTGGCGTGACCGACGCCGAGACCACCGCCGCCCGCGCCCTCGCGCTCGGGGCCGGCGTCTGCCAGGACCACGCGCACGTCTTCATCGCCTGCCGCCCGGTCCCTCGGCGTCGCCGGCGCGCTACGTCTCCGGCTACCTCCACGCTCCCCGACGACGCCGAGGAAGCCGCACGACCTCCAGAAACCCACGGCTGGGCCGAGGCGCATGTGGAGGGTCTGGGCTGGGTGGGCTTCGACCCCTCCAACGGCGTCTGCCCCACCGACGGCTACGTGCGCCTGACTGCGGGCCTCGACGCCGACGAAGCCTCGCCGATCCGCGGCTCCGTCACCGGCGGCTCGGAAACCACGCTGGAGGCGGAGGTGGACCGTCGAGGTGGCGCCCGCGCAGGCGTCGCAATCCCGGTGACCCCGCGGCGTCAGCGACGCGTGACGCCGGCGCCCGCGCGCCTGTATGCCCGATCCGCGAGGGCATGAGGAGCGACCGATGACCTACTGCGTGGGCCTGCGCCTGAACGCCGGCCTGGTGATGCTCTCCGACACGCGCACCAACGCCGGCCTCGACAACATCTCCCGCTTCGGAAAGATGTTCACGTGGGAGCGTCCCGGCGAGCGCGCGCTGGTGGTGATGACCGCCGGCAACCTCTCCATCACCCAGGGCGTCGTCACCGCGCTGAACGAGGCGATCGAGGCCGGGGATGAGATCCGAGTCGATCCTCACCTGCCCCACCATGTTCCGCGCCGCCCAGCTTGTGGGCGACGCGATGGCCGCCCAGCAGCGACCGCTACCGGGAGCAGTTGGAGGCGCAGGGCGCCGGCGCCGGCGCCTCGATCATCCTCGGCGGCCAGCGCAAGGGCGGGAAGCCGCGCCTGTTCCTGATCTACGCCGCCGGCAACTTCATCGAGGCGACCGAGGACACGCCCTTCTTCCAGATCGGCGAGCACAAGTACGGCAAGCCCATCCTCGACCGGGTGATCGAGCCGGAGACCCCCCTCGCCACCGCCCTCAAGGCCGCCTTCGTGTAGCATGGACTCCACGCTGCGCTCCAACCTCTCGGTCGGCATGCCGCTCGACCTCGCCGTGATCCCGGCCGGCGAGATGCGCCTCTCGGTCCGCCGCCGGATGGAGCAGGACGACGAGGAGTTCGCCAAGGTCTCCGGCGCCTGGAGCGATTCGCTGCGCGAGGCGTTCCGCAGCGTCCCCGAGATCACCGTCTGAACGCCGCGTCGTGCCGCGGCGACGCGGCGCGTCATCCAGATGAAGGCGAAATGACCAATGCCCTCCGCGACTTCGGAGGGACAATTCCAGCGAATCCCGACGTTTGTTCGCATCGCCCGGCATGACGCCGCTTGCCGGAGGCCGCAAACGTCGTAATATGAGCCGTGAGTAAGGCCACTTACATGAACAAGTTGTTCATGAAAAGAGGTTTCATGCCCGAACCGACGTCCCCGCGTGGGGATCCCCGGCGGCTTCGGACAAGCGTAGCGTTCGTCCGGAGGGACAACCATGTGCGTCAGACGCCTGAGTGCGTTGCTCAGGAACCAGGAAGGCTCCACGACCGTGGAGTTCGCCCTTTGGCTCCCCATCTTCTTCGCGATCTTCGGCGTCGCCACCGACGCCGCCCTGCTGATGCACAAGCAGACGCAGATGATCGACCTCGCGCGCTCCACCTCCCGCCAGGTCTCGCTGGGCCTCTCGTCGGAGGCCGAGGCCGAGACCTTCGCCCGCGGCAAGCTCGCCTCGGCCAGCGGCGCGGTGCAGGTGACCACCGAGGGCGGATACGTCACCGCCACCATCCAGGTGCCGTTCAGCGACGTGGTGATCTTCAGCTACCTGCTGTCGGGCGACAACATCCTCAACGCCTCCATCACCATGGTGGACGAGGCCGCGGCCGCCAGTGGTTGACGCGCATCGGGCGCTCGCCCGGGCGACGAGATCTCTCGCCCGGTCCGAGGACGGGGCCGCCTCCGTCTGGTCCATCTTCTGGATGACCATGATGATGATGATCTCGGGCTTCGTGCTCGACGTCAGCAACGCCTACCGGATCCGCGCCCAGCTCCAGGCGACGGCGGACGCCTCGGCGCTCGCCGCCGCGGGCAAGCTCCCGGACGCCGAGGCCGCGCGCAACGCGGCCATCGCGCTGTCCGAGATCAACATGCCGGTGGACACGAACGGCCACGTCACCCTGCCGTCGATGGTCGAGATCGGCTACTACGACGCCAGCGGCGGCTTCGTCCCCGACTCCGAGCCCTTCGAGGCCGTGCGCGTCAGCGCTGCCCGCGGCAACGGCGCGGGCCTTCCCGTCCCCACCTTCCTCATCGGCATGATGGGCAAGGAGTCCTGGAACGTCGCCGCCAGCTCCACCGCCCGCATCCGCGCCGGCATCTCCAACGGCGGCGGCGACATCTGCGGCGGCGCCATGATCCTGTCGGCGGGCGAGATGAACACCGGCGGCGGCAACACGTTCAGCGACGGCGTCTGCCTGCACGGCGAGACGGGGCTCCATACGGGCGGCAACGACTGGTTCTCGTCCGACGTGCGCCTCAGCGCGGCCGACATCGCCACGGTCGTGATCTCGCCGGTCCGCGCCGGCAGCGCCACCGCCGAGCAGGTGAGGCGAGAGACGAGCCTTTCGCCCTCGATCCTGCCAACCCTCGACGCCCGCTTCTCCACCCTCTGGAGCACGCTCTACGAAAGCGGGATCACGACCTATGGCGGAGACCTCCTGCCGAGCTTCATCTACAACGCCTCCGGCTACGCCAACATCGTGCGCGTGAACCAGTGGTGGTGGACGGTGCAGCCGGGAGACCTTCAGCCCCACACGATCTACCTCGTGAACCATGGAATGCAGCTTGCGGGCGGGGTGGACGCGCAGAACGTGGCGCTGATCGCCAACGGCCAGATCGGCGTGGGCGGCGGCCGCGCACTTCATTTCGACAAGATCTACTTCTTCGGCGCGGGGGCCCTGAACCTCGCGGGCAACATCTCCTACGGCGACCCGGCGACCTACTGCGACGACGGGAAGTTCGACGTGTATCTCTTCTCCAAAGAGCGGATCGGCCTCGGCGGCTGGGGACCCTCCGCCGCGATCCACGGAATGGTGGCGGCCGCGCCCGACATCAATCCCGGCGGGTCGCTAAAGAGTTCGGGCGGCATCTACATGGAGACATGGAACACCATGCAGCTCGGCGGCAACACGCAGATCGCCGGCTGCGGGGAGCAGCTTGAGGCGGACTTCGACCTCACCTTCCCCCCGGGGGAGCAGACCGTCGTGGCCGCCGGCGGCAGCCTGGTCCAGTAGCGGAGCCTCGGCCTCCGGCGACGATCCGCTGCCCCGCCGGACGGCCCGGTTACAGCCGCCCGGCAGAGATCTCCAACCGCCCCCCCGCAGGCGAGGTCGGGGCGGGCTTCAGCCGCCTCACGCGCCGCCGGGATCTTCGACCCCCCCGGGCGCCGCCCTCCAGGCGGCTCCCCAGCGCGCAACCGAGACCCCCGCCGCGGAGGCCTCGGCCACCTCCGTCGACATTGGAGGCCCCGGCGCGGAGGCCCGGGCCACCCGCGCCCGCCTCCCTCAGCGCAGGCTGCGCGACAGCGCCGGCGCCTCGGCCCGCCCGGTCAGGCGCGCCTGGTAGACGTGGAGCCCCTCCATCACCCGCTGGACGTAGTTGCGGGTCTCGTCGAAGGGGATCGTCTCGATCCAGTCCACCATGTCCATGCGCCCGCCCCGCGGGTCGCCATAGGTCGCCAGCCACTGGCGCACCCGCCCCGGCCCCGCGTTGTAGCCCGCCGCCGCCAGCGGCACCGACCGGAACTCGTCCACCAGCCCCGCAAGGTAATCCGTCCCCAGCCGCGCGTTGTAGCGCCAGTCCGAGGTCAGCGCCGACTGGTTGTAGGCCATGCCCAGCCGCTTCGCGACCAGCTGCGCCGTCCCCGGCATCAGCTGCATCAGCCCCCGCGCGCCGGCATGGGAGATCGCCTGCGGGTTCATCTCCGACTCCTGCCGCGCGATGGACAGCGCCAGCGCCGGAGACAGCGACCCCGAGGCCCCCGCCAGATCCACCACCGGATAATACGGCGTCGCCAGCACCAGCCCGCCATCCGCCGCCGCCTTGCCCGCCCGCACCGCGATCTCGGGCCGCTCCAGCTCCAGCGCCAGCTGCCCCAGCGCCGCAAGGTCCCGCGGATTGCTCGCCTGCTTCGCCGCGTGCGTCAGCAGCCAGTGCGACAGCCCCCGGTCGCCCGCGTGATGGGCCAGCACGCCCGCGCGCACCAGCTCGGTGTTCAGCACCGCCGCGTCCCGCCAGTCCGTCGGCAGCGGCGAGGCCGCGAGCCCCGCATCCGCCGGCGCCCCCGCCCGCTCGGCCGCGAGCTGGCCGTAGAAGCTCGTCTGCCAGCGCGCGCCTTCCTCATAGGCCCGCTGCGCGCCGGATCGGTCGCCCTTCGCCTCCCGCGCGCGGCCCAGCCAGTACCAGCCGCGCCCGAGGCTGATCGGCGTGTTCACCGCCTGCGTGAAGTTGGCGAAATGCGCCTCCGCCGCCGCCGGATCGTTCAGCCGGCGCAGCGCGATCCAGCCTGCGAGCCATTCCAGATCGGCGTAGTCGTAGCCCTCCTCGGTGCGCAGGAAGTGCCGCGCCGCCAGCAGGTAGGCGGTCCGCGCCCGCCCCTCGCGCTCCGCCGCGCGCACCAGGTCCCGCCGCTCCCCGGCCCAGGCCGAGGGCTTGCCCAGCGCCTCCGCGGAGGTCGACCGCTCCAGGATCATCTGCTCCGCGCCCTCGGGCATCCCGTGGGAGGCGCGCCACCGGAACCGCTCGTAGGCGAGCCCCGCATCCCCCTGCAGCGCCGCCGGCACCTGCGCGATCAGCCCGTTCACGCCGTTGTCGCCGCGCCGGAGCGCGATCCGCGCCCGCGCCAGCGCCTGCCGGCCGCCATCGACGCGCGGCATCATCCGCTCCGCCTCGCCGGTCAGGCCGCGCCACAGCAGCATGTCCAGCCGCGCGATGTGGTAGGGGGCGAGCACGCCGCCCCACTTGGCCAGCAGCGTCTGCTCCTCCGACGGGGTCAGCGACATCTCCCGCCAGGCGCGCGCCACCTCCTGCCGGGCGGCGTCCACCTTGCCGCGCGAGGCCAGCGCGTCGGCGAGCCTCAGCGATCCGGTCCCCGACAGCGGCTCCATCCCCGCGAAGAACGCCTCCACCTCGGTGGGAGACAGCCCCTGCGGCATCCGCTCCTCGGCGAGCCGGCGCAGCTTGCCCCGCTGCGGCCAGTCCGGGTGGCGGGCCAGGAACTCGCGGTAGGCTCCGAAGCCCCCCTCGCCGTCGCCGAGCTGGCGCCACTGCACCAGCGTCCGGGCCGCCGGATCGTTGACCGCCGCGGCCAGCGCCGCCGCCGTGCCCCAGTCGTCCCGGTCCATGGCCGACATGGCGGGCGCGAACCGCGCGCCATCCGCCGATCCCGGCATGGCTCCCGCCGGAGCCGCCGCCCACACGACCGCGACCGCGCCGAAACGCGCGGCCCGGCACACACGCCGAACGAGATTCATGACTTCGCCTTTCGCCTCGGGTCCGGCAGTCTGCGCCGCCTGTCCGCTCGCGGCGAGCATAGCACGGCCCCTCCGCGCCGCCCATGACCGTTTCGCGAGGCTCACCAGCCCGGCGCGGCCCCCCAGCCCCCATCCACCGCCAGCACCGTCCCCGTCACGAACCGCGCCGCGTCGCTCAGCAGGAACAGGGCGGCGTCCGCCACCTCCTCCGCCTGCGCGACCCGCCCGAGCGCCGAGGCCGCCCGCCACCGCGCCACCCCCTCGGGCCAGCCCTCCGCCAGCCCCGGCCGGTCCGTCAGCCCCGGCGCGAGCGCGTTGACCCGCACGGGCGCGAACTCCGCCGCCGCCGCCCGCGCCAACATCTCCACCCCCGCCTTCGACACGGAGTAGGCCCCGTGCCCCGCCCCCGGCCGGGCCGCCTCCACCGAGCTCACCAGCACCGCCGCCCGCGCCCCCTCCGCGCTGCGCGAAGGCGCAGAGCAGCGCCTGCGCCGCGTTGAGATTGGCCTCGATCGTCCCGCGCCACAGGCCCGGCCTGCCCGAGCGGCCCCAGGTCCTGCCGCGCCGCCGCATGCACCAGCAGATCCGCCCCCGCCTCGGCCGCCAGCCGCCCGCAGGCGCCGGGGGCCGTGAGGTCGCTCGCCACCACCCGCGCCTCGCCCCCCGAGGCCCGGATGCGCGCCGCCGCCGCCTCCGCGCGCGCGGGGTTGGCGTTGGCCTGCAGCACCACCTCGGCGCCCGCCTCCGCCAGCCGCGCCGCGCAGGCCGCCCCGATCCCGCCCGAGGCCGCCGGTGACCAGCGCCCGCCGGCCCCTGAAGTCCAGAAGCTCCGAAACCGCGGGGCTCACAGCTCCCCCGCCACCCGCTCCAGCAGCCGCGCGATCCGCGCGCCCGCCCTGGCGGCATTCTCCAGCACCTCCTCGATGGTGTCCGGCTGCTGGTCCGGCCCGCCCGCGGCGGCGTTGGTGATGGCCGAGAGCCCCAGCACCCGCATCCCCGCATGATTGGCCGCGACCACCTCCAGCACCGTGGACATGCCCACCGCATCCGCCCCGGTGGAGCGCAGCCACCGCCGCTCGGCCGAGGTCTCCAGCGAGGGCCCCGCGATCCCGGCATAGATGCCCTCGGGCAGGTCCTCGCCCAACGCCTCCGCCGCCGCGCGCGCCTTCGCCCGCAGGTCGGGGGCATAGGCGCGGCTCATGTCCGGGAAGCGGGGGCCCAGCCCGTCGTCGTTCTCGCCGGTCAGCGGGTTCATCCCGGTGAAGTTCAGATGATCCCCGATCAGCATGGGCGCGCCGGGCGCCAGCTCCGGGTTCAGCGCCCCGGCGGCGTTGGTCACCACCAGCACGCCGGCGCCCAGCCCCCGCATCACCTGCACCGGCAGCGCCACGTCCGCGGCCGACCACCCCTCATACAGATGCACGCGCCCCTGCATCAGGATCGCGCGCCGCCCGAACAGCCGCCCGGCCACGAACCGCCCCGCATGGGACGGCGCGGTGGAGGTCGGGAACCCCGGAACCTCCCCGTAGGGCACATGCACCGCCCCTTCGACGGCGTCCGCCAGCCCGCCGAGCCCCGAGCCCAGCACCACCGCGATCTCCGGCGCCTCCACGCGCCCCCGGACCGCCTCCACCGCCTCGCGCCACCGGCTCATCCGTCACTCCTCCGTCCTGCGCCCGCTCCCCGACGGAGCCCGGGTCCGAGGGGGCATCGAGCCCCCTCGTCCCCGCGGATACGCGTTCCGCGCTGGCGGTGCAACCACCCGCGCCTCCGTGATACAGGGTGAGACTACGGCGGACGGAAAACTCCTTATGTTTCAGCCGCCTGCCCTTGGCAGCAAGAGTCTCACGAGAGCTCGCCTCGCCTCGGCAGATCGCACGCCAGCGCAGCGATTTCGCCACCCCAGCGCCACCCCGGAGGTATTTCCTTCCGAGGTGAATCTCTCGGACCGACGTCCTCCTCGCTGACACGAGGAGCACTACGATGACGACCGACAACCCCAATGCGCCGCACGAGCTTACCGACGTCTATGTGCGCGGCTACAAGAACGCCGCCGGCAAGCGAGTCGAAATCCGGGATACCAAAGTCACCGGCTTGGTATTGCGGGTGACACCGAGGGACAAGAAGACCTTCAGCCTCCACACGCGGGTGAACGGCGAGAACGCGCAAATCACGATCGGGCCATATCCCGCGATCTCGCTGAAGCACGCCCGCGCGATAGCGACGAAACACATCGGCGACATCCGCAGCGGCCTTGATCCCCGCGAGGAGGCCCGTCTGGCCAAAGCCCATGCCGAAGCTCGTAGCATTACGCTAGCCATGCTTCTTGATGAGGTTGAGCCCATCTTCGGCAAGACCAGGTCGATGTGGCGCAAAGGCAGCCGGGTCAGTCGAACGAAACCGGAGGCGCGGGCGGCGATCGAGAACATCTTCTCGACGCTCCTGAAAAAGCCCCTGGGTTCGCTGCACCAGTCCGATTTCGCGAAAGCGGTCAAAGGCTACGAGCCGATGAAGCCGAAGAACGGCAGGAAGAGCGCCAACGGCGCAGCGGCGCGCGCCTTGGCTTACCTGCGCTCCGTCTTCGACTGGGCTTCGCATCGCGGAAACTTCGAAAAGGAGAACGCCGGCCGCGATCAGCATCTCGAACTCCCAGACTTGGCGAAAATCCATGATCCGTCTATCGATGATCCCACAATTGTGGGAATACGCGAGCGCGTTCTGATTCAGGATGAACTCTTCCGCGTCATGCCTCTGCTAGTCTATCCCGCACCTGCGGAGCTCCACTCGAGTTCGACCCGCGGGACAACTACGGGCCCGCTGCCTTCTGCTTCCTCTTTCTGACCATCTCTCGCCGCGAGGAGGTGGTTGAAGTCCGCAAAAAGGATATCGACGTGCGCGCGAAGACGTGGACGAAGACCGTGAAGACGAGGCGCAAGCCTGGCTCGCACGGCAATGCGGAGCGCCGCACGGTTACCGTTCCCCTGTCTGAGGCCGCGATCGAGCTGCTTCTTTCTCTTCCGAGCTTCGTCGAAGGCGGGCCGGAGGATCGCGTTTTTCCATCCACGGGCGGTGGCCGTTTCGACAACTGGGATCGGGTTCAGGAGGCGATCAACTTTGCAAGCGGAACTTCCGGCTGGCACCGCCATGATCTGCGCCGAACCGGGGCGACCATCCTGAAGCAGCTTGGGGTCGCACCATCCGTCGTCGACACCCTCCTGTGCCACCTAAACCCCCTCAACAGGGAGCAGGTGTCTTCGGCGGCTCCGAACTACATGATCGACACCAAGATCCTCCGCGATGTGGTCGATCACGAGCGCGTTGCGGTGAACCTGCTGGCCGACGCGTTGGCGTCAATCGCGGGTCCGTGCCGGACCGCCGTCGACCATCGTCCGGCTGAAAGGGCTCGAGCGTCGTGCGCTACACGAACCCGGTCTCCTTGGGCTGCTCCGCTGTAGGCTCTCAGCCTCACCGGCAACTCCCGATCTTGGGCCAGGCACGGCGTGGCTCAACGCGAGACTTCTTCGACAAGGCGCTTCGTTGCTCGCATCTTGCCGCTGGCACCTTCGCTTTGGTTGGGGGACGCTCATGCGCAGGCGCTGCCGCGTCGGCAGCGCCCGTGGGTGCGGGCCATGTTCGTCTTCGCCCAGGTCTCGTCGATGAAGACGAGCCGATCCGGGTCGAGATCGAGCTGGCCGTCGAACCAGGCCCGCCGGCGCTTCAGGACGTAGGGCCGCTCCTGCTCGCTAGCATGCGCCGTCTTTTGACGTTGCCCCCTGATCCCGGACTGGGTGCGTGTTCACTATGCGGCCATGGCTCGGGTCATGTCGATCCTCGCCTGCTCTGGCGTCCTGTAGCCGATGCTCGAGTGCCTGCGCCGGCGGTTGTAGAAGATGGCGATGTACTCGAAAAGGGCGGCCTTGGCCTCACGGCGAGAGGCGAACCGGGTTCGGTGGACCAGTTCCGTCTTCAACGAGCCGAAGAAGCTCTCCATCGGCGCGTTGTCGAGGCAATTGCCCTTGCCGCTCATCGAGGCGAGCGCCCCATGCGCCTTCAGCAGCCTCCGATAGTCGCCGCAGGCGTATTGAACACCACGATCGGAGTGGCAGATCAGGCCCGGCGTCGGCCTTCGATTCCGCAACGCCATGCGCATGGCGTCGACCGCGAGGCTCCCTTTCAGCCGATCGGACATCGACCAGCCGACGATCTCCATCGTGGCCAGGTCCTTGACCGCGGCGAGATAGAGCCAGCTTTCATCGGTGGGCACGTAGCTGATGTCGGCGAGCCAGACCGTGTCTGGCGTCCCTACCTTGAAGTTGCGCGCCAGCAGGTTCGGCGCGATGCCGAGATCGTGTCGGCTGTCGGTCGTGCGCGGCACGCGGCGGCCCCGCCGCGGCGGCCGGATGCCGTTTTGCTTCATGAGCCTGGCCAGCGTCTTCCGGGCGATGCGCTCGCCTTGGGCGACCAGCTCGGCGTGGATGCGCGGCGCGCCGTAGCGTGCGCGGCTGTCTTCAAAGATCGTGCGGATCCGGGCTGCCATCGTGTCCTGCGCCGCCCGGCTCGCCGCCCTGTCGGGGGTGGCCGCGCGCCAGGCGTGAAACCAGCTCGGGCTCACCGACAGAACCCGGCACATCAGCCGGACGGCGTGCTCCGCGACATGGGCGGCGATGAAGGCGAGCTTCGCGTTCATTGTTTCGCCGCCCACTGCGCGAAAAAAGCCGAGGCTTTGCGCATCACCTCCACTTCTTCCTTCAGACGGCGGTTCTCGCGCCGCAATTCGGCAAGCTCCGCCGCCTCGACCTTCTGACGCCGGCTGGCCTCGGCCGAACCTGCCGCCTCCACTTCAAGCCGCCAGCCCTTGAGCTGCGAGGAGGCGACCCCCAGCTCCCTGGCCACGCCGGCCTGCGTGGCGCCCGGCGCCGACAGGCGCGCGACAGCCTGCTCCTTGAACTCCGTCGTGAAACGACGGCGCGGTTCCTTGCTCATCATCCCATCCTCCGTCCCGGGGGTACTTTACCTGCCAGTCCGGGATCAGGGGGCAACGTCATTTTTTTGCGCGTGATGCCGTGCCGGCGGAAGAACCGCTGGAGCGTGCCGTAGCCGAAGCGGTGGCCGTGCCGGGCCAACGCAGCGCGCAGCTCCTCGACGGTGATGTCCGGCGTCGCCTCCAGCAGCGCCTTGATCAGGTCGCCCTGCGCCTCGACGCGGACGGATCGGCGGTCGCCGCCGAGCGGTCCCGGCCGGGCGCCGCTCGGGCTGCGCCCGAGCGACCGCCATCGGCTCACGCTGCCGCGCTGATGCCGAAGCGAGCGGCGGCTTCACGGTGGCTGGCGCCGCTGGCGACAGCCTTCCGAACCCGGACGCGAAGATCGAGGGAGAGCGCTTCGAACATGCGCGCCGGCTCCGTCCCCGGGAGACATCTTGAATCAGAATGCGGTACAGGGGAATCCCCTTTGATCTAGTCGGGTGGGCTCGCGCTCTAGGCCCTGCGCTTCGCGCACCTCACTCGATTGAAACTCTCTGGAGATCTATGCTAATGAACATTTTGTCGTTGACCCGCACGCAGGTACCACAAAGGGTAGCGGGATTGGCTAGGGGATCTGGCCGCAATAGGGGAAGGCATTCAAGGATGAGCAATGATGCGGATGCCACCGCCAGCAGGCTTCTGACGGGCGTTAGCCTGTTTTCGGGGGCGGCATAGGGGATCTCGCACTTCGCGCATCTGGAGTTGACGTGCTTGTCGCCTCTGAGCTTCTTGCTGACCGTGCGTCGGTCTTTCAGGCTAACTACCCTGGGGCCAAGATGTTTGCTGGAGATATTAGAGACACGAAGTCCGACCTAATACAGGAAGCATCCAGTAGACTTAACGGAAAGACGCTCGACATCCTTTTTGCGACGCCACCATGTCAGGGAATGTCGAAGAACGGGAGAGGAAAGCTCCTTAACGGTGTGCGCTCTGGTAAAAAACCCAAGTTGGATGAGCGAAACCGCCTCGCAATAGACGCTATAGAGATCGCCGTCGAACTTCGGCCACAACTTGTTGTGTTTGAAAACGTTTCGGAAATGCAGAATGCCATGGTTGAACACGATGGTCAGGTGCAAGATTTACTTTCTGTGATGACCGACCTCATCGGCCCCGAATATGAATGTCGCAGGGAGGTAGTTGAGTTCGCCGACTATGGCGTCCCGCAGCGGCGGCAGCAAAAAAAAAAAAAAAAAAAAAAAAAAAAAAAAAAAAAAAAAAAAAAAAAAAAAAAAAAAAAAAAAAAAAAAAAAAAAAAAAAAAAAAAAAAAAAAAAAAAAAAAAAAAAAAAAAAAAAAAAAAAAAAAAAAAAAAAAAAAAAAAAAAAAAAAAAAAAAAAAAAAAAAAAAAAAAAAAAAAAAAAAAAAAAAAAAAAAAAAAAAAAAAAAAAAAAAAAAAAAAAAAAAAAAAAAAAAAAAAAAAAAAAAAAAAAAAAAAAAAAAAAAAAAAAAAAAAAAAAAAAAAAAAAAAAAAAAAAAAAAAAAAAAAAAAAAAAATTTTTTTTTTTTTTTTTTTTTTTTTTTTTTTTTTTTTTTTTTTTTTTTTTTTTTTTTTTTTTTTTTTTTTTTTTTTTTTTTTTTTTTTTTTTTTTTTTTTTTTTTTTTTTTTTTTTTTTTTTTTTTTTTTTTTTTTTTTTTTTTTTTTTTTTTTTTTTTTTTTTTTTTTTTTTTTTTTTTTTTTTTTTTTTTTTTTTTTTTTTTTTTTTTTTTTTTTTTTTTTTTTTTTTTTTTTTTTTTTTTTTTTTTTTTTTTTTTTTTTTTTTTTTTTTTTTTTTTTTTTTTTTTTTTTTTTTTTTTTTTTTTTTTTTTTTTTTTTTTTTTTTTTTTTTTTTTTTTTTTTTTTTTTTTTTTTTTTTTTTTTTTTTTTTTTTTTTTTTTTTTTTTTTTTTTTTTTTTTTTTTTTTTTTTTTTTTTTTTTTTTTTTTTTTTTTTTTTTTTTTTTTTTTTTTTTTTTTTTTTTTTTTTTTTTTTTTTTTTTTTTTTTTTTTTTTTTTTTTTTTTTTTTTTTTTTTTTTTTTTTTTTTTTTTTTTTTTTTTTTTTTTTTTTTTTTTTTTTTTTTTTTTTTTTTTTTTTTTTTTTTTTTTTTTTTTTTTTTTTTTTTTTTTTTTTTTTTTTTTTTTTTTTTTTTTTTTTTTTTTTTTTTTTTTTTTTTTTTTTTTTTTTTTTTTTTTTTTTTTTTTTTTTTTTTTTTTTTTTTTTTTTTTTTTTTTTTTTTTTTTTTTTTTTTTTTTTTTTTTTTTTTTTTTTTTTTTTTTTTTTTTTTTTTTTTTTTTTTTTTTTTTTTTTTTTTTTTTTTTTTTTTTTTTTTTTTTTTTTTTTTTTTTTTTTTTTTTTTTTTTTTTTTTTTTTTTTTTTTTTTTTTTTTTTTTTTTTTTTTTTTTTTTTTTTTTTTTTTTTTTTTTTTTTTTTTTTTTTTTTTTTTTTTTTTTTTTTTTTTTTTTTTTTTTTTTTTTTTTTTTTTTTTTTTTTTTTTTTTTTTTTTTTTTTTTTTTTTTTTTTTTTTTTTTTTTTTTTTTTTTTTTTTTTTTTTTTTTTTTTTTTTTTTTTTTTTTTTTTTTTTTTTTTTTTTTTTTTTTTTTTTTTTTTTTTTTTTTTTTTTTTTTTTTTTTTTTTTTTTTTTTTTTTTTTTTTTTTTTTTTTTTTTTTTTTTTTTTTTTTTTTTTTTTTTTTTTTTTTTTTTTTTTTTTTTTTTTTTTTTTTTTTTTTTTTTTTTTTTTTTTTTTTTTTTTTTTTTTTTTTTTTTTTTTTTTTTTTTTTTTTTTTTTTTTTTTTTTTTTTTTTTTTTTTTTTTTTTTTTTTTTTTTTTTTTTTTTTTTTTTTTTTTTTTTTTTTTTTTTTTTTTTTTTTTTTTTTTTTTTTTTTTTTTTTTTTTTTTTTTTTTTTTTTTTTTTTTTTTTTTTTTTTTTTTTTTTTTTTTTTTTTTTTTTTTTTTTTTTTTTTTTTTTTTTTTTTTTTTTTTTTTTTTTTTTTTTTTTTTTTTTTTTTTTTTTTTTTTTTTTTTTTTTTTTTTTTTTTTTTTTTTTTTTTTTTTTTTTTTTTTTTTTTTTTTTTTTTTTTTTTTTTTTTTTTTTTTTTTTTTTTTTTTTTTTTTTTTTTTTTTTTTTTTTTTTTTTTTTTTTTTTTTTTTTTTTTTTTTTTTTTTTTTTTTTAAAAAAAAAAAAAAAAAAAAAAAAAAAAAAAAAAAGTATGACGTTGCCCCGCGATCCCGGACTAGGAGGTAAAGTACGCTCGGGACGGAGGATCGATGATGAGCAAGGGACCACGCCGTCGTTTCACGACGGAGTTCAAGGAGCAGGCGGTGGCGCGCCTTTCCGTGCCGGGCGCCGACGCAGGCCGGCGTGGCGCAAGGAGCTGGGGGTCACCTCCTCGCAGCTCAAGGGCTGGCGGCTCGAGCTGGAGGCGGCGGGCTCGGTCGAGGCCGTGCGGCGCCAGAAGGCCGAGGCGGCGGAGCTGGCCGAACTGCGTCGCGAGAACCGCCGCCTGAAGGAAGAGGTGGAGGTGATGCGCAAAGCCTCGGCTTTTTTCGCGCAGGGCGGCGAAACAATGAACGCGAAGCTCGCCTTCATCGCCGCCCATGTCGCGGAGCACGCCGTCCGCCTCATGTGCCGGGTTCTGGCCGTGAGCCCGAGCTGGTTTCACGCCTGGCGCGCCGCCGCCCCCGACAGGGCGGCGCGCCGGGGCGGCGCGGGACGCGATGGCGGCCCGGATCGGCACGATCTTCGAAGACAGCCGGGCACGCTACGGCGCGCCGCGCATCCATGCCGAGCTGGTCGCCCAAGGCGAGCGGATCGCCCGGGAGACGGTGGCCATGCTCATGAAGCGAAACGGTATCCGACCGCCGCGGCGGGGCCGCCGCGTGCCGCGCACGACCGACAGCCGACACAAGTTCGGCATCGCCCCGAACCTGCTGGCACGCAACTTCAAGGCCGCGACGCCAGACACGGTCTGGTTGGCCGACATCAGCTACGTGCCCACCGACGAGGGCTGGCTCTATCTCGCCGCCGTCAAGGACATGGCCCACGATGGAGATCGTCGGCTGGTCCATGTCCGACCGGTTGAAGGGCTGCTTCGCGATCGACGCCATGCGCATGGCGCTGCAGAACCGAAGGCCGCCGCCGGGCCTGATCTGCCACTCGGATCGCGGCGTCCAATATGCCTGCGCCGACTACCGACGGCTGCTGAAGGCACAGGGCGCGCGCGCCTCCATGAGCGGCAAGGGCAATTGCCTCGACAACGCGCCCATGGAGAGCTTCTTCGGCTCGCTGAAGACGGAGTTGGTCCACCGGACCCGGTTCGCCTCTCGCCGCGAGGCCAGGCCGCCCTCTTCGAGTACATTGCCATCTTCTACAACCGCCGGCGTCGGCACTTCATCGGCTACCGCACGCCGGAACAGGCTAGGATCGACATGACCCGCGCCATGGCCGCATAGTCAACAAGCGACCAGTCCGGGATCGCGGGGCAAGGTCAGTTTTTCCGCCTGCGCTCCTGCGCTCGGCATCCTATGACCCCAGACCACCTTGGTCGCGCCGTTGCTCCGCGGGGACGGCCATTCGTCCCCTCGCCGCCGACCCGCGGAAGGGGCCGACGGGACCCACGGACCGAAGCCTTCGATAAGTATGGATAAAGCCCTGGTGAGGCGGCAGCCTTGCCACCGCGCCCCTGATCGGTGCGTCTATTCAAGTATATCGCCGCCAGTTTTCCGGGATAGATGTGCGGCGGAGCGGCACGCACGGTAACCCGTTTCTACCTTAAGGACGGCCGAGCCTGATTTCTGGGCAGCAGATGTCGGACCTAGCTCCGTCGAATGCAGCCCATACTTCCATCCCAATTCAAGGGTTCAACTCCCGCGGCCGCCACGATGGCGCCGCAGGACTATGTGCGCCTCCTGCACCCGGCCGACGCTCACGGAAAGGCATCCGTAATGATATTCGACGGAGCGGAGCGGCCAAGGACGTGGACGTTCGGGCTCGCCAACCTGCCCGCCGCCCTCGCTCCTTGGCTCGAAACGTCGAGCTACTGGCGCTGAAATCGATTTCATGGGCCACGAAGAACCGACCGTCTCGCAGCCCTCGGCGCGCTGTATGGGGACCTCGATTTCTACCGCGCCGAGAAGTGGTCTCGCCGGGGGCCGAACGCCGTTTGGCGAGCGCTGGAGACATTCCTCGGCGACCGGAGCATTCCGGCGCCGTCCATCGTCACAGATACCGGCCGCGGACTTGCCGCCGTGTGGCTTCTCCAGGAACTGCCGCCGGCGGCCCTGCCACGTTGGAGAGCGGCGCAGAAAGCCCTGATCGAGCTCTGCGGTTCGTTCGGTGCCGACCGCGCTTGCCATGATCCCACTCGCGTCTTCCGCCTGCCTGGCACTCTGAACCCGAAATCCGGACGCTGCGTGAATGTGATCGCCGGATCCTGCGCCCGCTACGATTTAGACGACGTCGCCGATGCCGCCTACGTCGAACTCGGCAGGCCACGGCGGAGCGACCTCTCCAAGCGGCGTGCTGCGAAGAAGGCTCGCGAGGAGCGGCGGGTCCGCGAGAAGCGGTCTGGCCTTTCCCCATCTGCGCGTTTCGGACTGATCATGGAAGACCTCAAGACGATCCGGTCCGTCTGGGGCGGCCATGTCCCCATCGGCTTGCGCAACACATGGCTCCACATCTACGCGGCTGCGCTCAGTCATTGCGTCCAGCCGTCGGAAATCCCGCACCTCGTCGCGAAGATGGCCGCAAGCGCGACGCCGGGTCTGGGAGCGCGGGAAGTGGATGGGCTTGCAGAGGCGGCGAAAGCGCGGGCGCAGGCCGGCTCAGGCTGCATCCCCACCCTCGACACCCGGTACCACTACAGCGGCGAGCGTATCGCCGACCTGCTTGGCGTGAGCGACGAGATGGCGCGCTCCTCGATCTGAAGCAGATATACTCGAATGCCGAACGCGCTCGCCGGAAGGCCCTCCGGGAAAAAACCCGTCGCGCGGCCGCCGGGGCTGTCTCACGGGCGAACTGGCTTGGGGAGCATGGCCAGGGGCGGGCGAAGCCTTGGGTGGGGATTGGCATCTCTCGCACAAAGTATTTCCGCTGGAAAGCAAGCGGCAAACTGGCCGCCGAGCTGGCGGTACGCGCCACGGCGGCGAATCGAATTGGTCCGTGCCCGCTACAAGGGGGCTTTGCCACGCCGACAGGCATGGGGGAGCGGCGAAGCCGCACCCCCTGGAGCCCAAAGCCCCCCCCCACCCCCGACCGCCGGCCCACCGACAGCCGTGGCCGAACGGGGCAGGACGATCCTCTTCCGAGAGTGCATCGTGGACAGCGAAGCGCCTTGCGGACGCATTTGAACCGCCGCTTGGCCGATTGGCTCTGCACGGCTGTGGGCAGCTGCCGCGATCTGCCCCGAATGCGCCTTTCACAACGTCTGCTTCAGCCGCGGCGAAAGACGATGCAAGAACGATGGTGTTCGCGGTGGACCCGGGTTGGGCACATCTTCCAGTCGGCAGGTCCCGCCCGAGAAGGCGCCTGGCGTAGACCGGCTCGCAGTATTGCCTTAGGTGAACCGCGATCTCACGCGCGCTGGGCGAGCTTCATTTTTGGCAGCTTTCTCCTTCCGGTCTTTCCGAACGATCCAACTCCTCCGCCCCAGGGTTCGCTGAGACATCTCTGAAGCCTTATTGAAGGCGACGAAGGAGGTGTTGGATGACGTCTGACGATCGAAGCGGAGGCGCCCCGGGCGCGGAGAGTTCAGGTATCGCAGCGGCCGGGGCGCCGGGGCGGGAGCGCCGCATGACGGCGAACCGCAAGCAGGATGCGGTGCTTCGGGTGCTGCGGGGCGAGCCGCTGGAGGTGGTGGCCCGAGACCTGCGCGTGACCGCGGCGGATGTGAGCGGGTGGCGGGATGCGTTTCTCGAGGGCGGCGCGGCGAGCCTGAAGTCGCGGCCCCGCGATGACCGCGACGCGCGCATCGCGCAGCTTCAGGCGAAGCTCGGGGCGGCGACGATGGATAACGAGCTGCTCTACGAGAAGATCTCGCGGCTGGAGGCGGGCCGCCCTTTGGCCCGGCGGAGGTCGAGGCGGTGGGCGCGGTCATCTCGATCTCCGGTCGACGCCGTTACGGCCTGGCGCGGGTCTGCCGGGTCTGGAACCTGGGCCGGGCGAGCATCTATCGCCGCCGCCTGACGGCAGGAGCTCGCCGGCCGAGCGGCGGCGTCCCGGGCCGCAGGGTCCGATGCCGGACGCGGTGCTGGTCGAGGCGATCCGGGCCGTGCTGGCGGCGAGCCCGTTCCACGGCGAGGGTTATCGGAAGATTTGGGCGCGCCTGCGCTTCAGGGGCGTGCGGACCTCGAAGGAGCGGGTGCGGCGGCTGATGCGCGCGCATGGCCTTGCGGCGGATATGGGCGAGCGACGCCGCGGGGGCCGCGCAGCCATGATGGCACGATCATTCCGGAGAGGGTCGACGCCATGTGGGGGACCGACATGACCGCGGCAGTCACCACCGCCAGGGGCAGGTGGCGATCTTCGTCGCCGTCGACCACTGCTCGGCCGAGTGCGTCGGCATCCACGCCGCCCTCCATGGCACGCGCCACGAGGCGCTGGAGCCGGTCCGCCAGGGCGTGAAGGCCCGCTTCGGCGGGATCGGCAAGGATGTGGCCGTCGGGCTGAGCCTGCGCCACGATCACGGCAGCCAGTACATGTCGCACGACTTCCGGGCGGAGATCCGCGGGCTGGGGATCGCGTCGTCGCCCGCCTTCGTTCGGGCCCCGGAGGGCAACGGCTGCGCCGAGCGCTTCATCCGGACCCTGAAAGAGAACCTGCTGTGGGTTCGCACCTTCGACACCGTCGAGGAGCTTCGCCTGGCGCTGCTGGAGTTCCGCCGGACCTACAACGAGCAATGGCTGATCGAGCGGCATGGTCACCGGCTCGCCGGCCCAGTTCAGGGGCGAACAGATGGACGCCGAGCCCATGGTCGCGTAGTCCCGAATCGGTGTCTCACGATCCGGGGGCGGTACACAACCTTCTCTCTGAAGCCAAGCAGAGGAGTGGTGTTTGAACAAGATGATACCTACCGTCCCTACACGCACAGCGTGATGAAGATGGCGCTCAAGACTCCAAAGAGATCCTGCGGAAACTTGAAAACACGAAAGTTAAAGATCTGAGGAAGTACTCAACTGTATGATACCGGCCCTTTTGTCGAGCCAAAAATTTACTGTTTCCTTTCAGGGATCGGAGAAATTGATATTCTAGGCAATAATCTCAGAAACTCAAAATCTAGCAGGAAAGGCTTGGGATATACTTCACCCGAGGAACGGCTTCCCTGCTCGACAACGTCGAGGAGCAGAAATTCGTGGTGCTCCGAGAGTTCTATAACGCATTCGCTGGGGCGTTTCTGGAACATGACTACAAACGACGGTTCGGTGGGGGCACCTACAGCGTCATCCAAGCCTTGAGCGATGAGGAATTGGAGGACCTCGCTCTCTTTTGCGGAAGAACGACGCAAGGCACCGTATCCGGGGGAGCTAAATACCCCTGACGAGGTCAAGCGTGCGCTTGCGGTGGGAGCCACATGGCATATGGAACGCACGGCAGCTTGCGGAAATTTCTCAGCGTGCCGAAGAGCCCCCTTCGGCGCATGTTAGGATGGCGAGGCTTAAAGACCGCTTGACGTTCGGGTTTTGGAACGAGAAGCGAAATTGCTTCCGGAGCTCTCGGTTGGTGGGAAGGTCTTGGCGACTGGGAACACGAGTTCTGGAAGGAGCTGCTCGGTTCCAAGCGCCTTTATGGTAAGCCGCGGTGCCGCGATGATGGCGAATTGGTGCGTGCCGCATACAGGCGACGTGACGACCTCCTCTCTTAAGGTGCCTCCGGGCGGATGTCTTGTGCGGGTGGCTGCCGCCGCGGACGCGGCGGCGTCTCCGCTGAAACTTGTATTTTTCGCCGCATCCTTGGCCAGACGCTCAAGTTCAGCGCCCGCCAGCGTGCGAGCGCTGGGCGGCATCTGGTCGATAAGTTGCCGAGCGAAAGCATAAATCGCAGCTATCAATTCGGCCGCCTTTCGCACGGCGGCAAGTCCAAGTGCCAGCTCAAGATGCGCCTCCGGCGGGCCTGTTCGGCTCCTGCTCCGCCGCCTGACGGCGGAGCGCACGGAGACCGGCTGACACCATCCTCCCGATCTTGCCGCCGCGTCCGGCGCACGGTTCATCCGCACAAGCAGGCCCATCCATTTCGGATGCTCGCCGGCGGCCTTGGCCGCGGTCAAGCGAGGCGGCGTGCCCTCAACCAGCTGCTCTTCAAGCAGGCCCGCAGACATAGCTTCGATGGCCGCGATCCCAGCGTCGAGCTCCTGCTCCTTTCGCTCATTGGCCTGCTGCATGCTCTTCGCTCGCCGCTCGGCCGCCTCGGCCCTCTGGATCTTCGCGTCCACTTCTATCCTGCGGCGGTCGACGGCAGCAGTCCGCTTCTCCAATTCCGCCAACTCCGCCACGTTCCGACGTGCGCGCGCAGTCGCACTCGCTCCCTGCACGCGGACCTCCTCGGCGCGCTGCTCAACCTCGCTGGAGAGCGCGTTCAGGTTCTTCCGCCCATGGTTCAGTTCGGCATCCATCGCTGCGGCGACCGTGCGATGCTCTTCGAACAGCGCGTGCAACGCCAAGGCGTTCTGACGCAGCCGGCCGGCCCCGCGAAGGTCCTGCGCCGCCGCTGCGCGCTCCTCCTCCTCACGCTTGCGGCGGATGTACTCGGCCCGGGTGTAACGGGAGCGTTTGGGCCCAACCCGCATCAGCCCCGCCTTCGAGAACGCTTCGCGATGCAGGTCATCCTGCCAGCCTCTCATGGCGTCGCAGTATTCCCGCTTGGACTGCTGGAACAGCGTCGTCCTGTCCGCGAGAGCGCTCCATGCCGCTCGCGAAAGTCGTCCAGCGCGGCCTTGCCAGGATGCAACCCGTTCACCGACCCGCGCTGCAGGTCGAGACCGTAAACGTGAATGTGGACGTGCGCCTCATCGAAATGCAGCGCCGCCATCGCTAGCTCGCCACCAGCGGCCTTCAGGCGCCGCTTCTCGTAGTTTCTCGCGAGCCGTAAGGCACGGAGACACACCTTCATTGTCGCCCCATCCGGCGAGGGCGCCTTCCGCTGGGTACGGCAAGATCATCACCGACGTGTAGAGCGTGTGCGTGTCTTCACGAACCGACCGCCGTCGCATCTTCTTTTTCCCAGTCTTCTTGTCGGTGTACGGGAACGCGACCTTGACGGCGCATGCCTCGGCATGGGCCTTCCGCTGTTCCGCGAAGCTTGTGCAGGTCCCAGGCCACACGAGCGGTTTCCGAGCGGGCCGGCCGACATGTGGCGAGGCGTCGCCGAGGCGCTCGGCTTCATCCATGATCTGCTCGGCGGTCCAGCCACGCTGACCATTGCGCCGCACCGTTTTCTCGCTCCCGTTCTGCGTCGCGACGCCTTTGCGCGACCAAGTTTCCATGTGCCCAAACATGTATCCCTATGGATCACGTCCGCCCCCTGTATTCGGATGCGGCGGAACTAGGTGCGGGAGTCTGGGGCTTCCCAAATTCGTGGCGACGGTTGCAGAAATCGTTCCGGAAGTCGGCGCGAAGTGCCGGAGAAGGAAGGTGTAGAGACCGACTTTGCGTATTCCGAGACGCCGCTGCGCGGCTGAATACGCGGAACTTGCTTTGGGGCGCCTTCCGGCGAGACCGGGAAGGGGCGCTCGCCACCCCCTTCCGGCCTTCCCCCAGGCGCGCCCCGCGCGGGTCGAGAGGGGATCCCCCTCGACGCTCTCCCCCAGAACGCGCCTTGGGCGCGTCGGCGGACCGGCGGTCGCGAGATCCTGCTTCGGTTTCGCCGCCCCGGCCGGGGGGCGATCCGGAGCGGACGGATCCAGAGCAGCCGCCGGACAGCATGGCGAAGGAGCGGCAGCCGGAGGCCGGGCAGGGGCCGGTTCGATCGTGCGCGCGCCTTGTGACGCGCCCGACGAACGGCTCCAGCCCCGGCAGGAAATGTGAAGCGAGCGCGTCATCCCGCAGACGAGCAGGAGACAGTCATGCTCGATACCACTCCGCAATTCGCCGCCGCCTCGCAGGTCTGGCAGGATCAGCTCTCGGCCGGCGATGTCGTCCTCTATCGATTTCCGGCCGCGGACGGAGACGCGAGCGGCACGAAGATCCGCCCGTGCTTGATATTGGACGTCGAGACGATCGGGGGCAGCGCTACGCCGTCCTCGCGTACGGCACGACAGCATCGACGCGTTCGAACACGGGGCTTGAGATCCGCGTTTCAAGCAGCGAAGCGCGTGCCGCAGCCGGCCTGGACGAGCGCACGACGCGCTTTGTCGGCGCCCGGAGGATTCTCGTTCCCCTCGGAAAGCGCGGGCTTCGATATCTGCTCCGAGACGGACTCGCCCGTCGTCGGCCGCCTCGCAGGCTCCGCGTTCCAGAGAATGAACCGGGTCCGCGCACGGATCCATGCAGAGCGGGACATGGCCGCCGATCATCGTCAGCAGAGGCGGCGCCGTTGGCTGACGCGGGATGACATCGTCGTCGAACATCGGCGACCGCGTCGCCTGTCGATCGCCGCGAAGGCCTCGTCAAAGTGAGGGAGGACAGCATGAACGATTATTTCTCTCTGCCGCCGGCGGCAGAGCATCTGGAGGGCCATGTGGCGATCGCGCTGGCGCAAGCCCGCGCCTGCCGGCCGCTGATCCGGGACGAGATCATCCCACGGCTCCAGCCGCTCAAGCGGTCGGGCGCGGGAGCGACTCCTGCGGGAGATCGACCGGCGCACGATCGTCTCCGAGCGCGGGGCGAACGAGCTCGAAGCGCTCATCGATCGCATCGAGAACGAAGCGGCGAACGGCACGACGAGCACGACGATGTGGTCCTCCGATCCGTGCGACGTCGGTGAGCCGACGGCTTGGACGGAGACGCATATGACGGAGGATGCAATCGCTCTCACGGCGGCGCGCTACGAACTCGCCTCGCTCCATCGGGCGGTCATGCTCGTGCTCGACCTCGTGCATGCCGCACGAGTGCTCGAGGGGCTCGCGAAGACCGCCTGAGGCTCTCGCCGGCGCGTATCGCGCCGGCGCTTGAGACCGCCATCGGCGGTCCGACGCAGCGCCGCCCCGGATCAAGGCGGCGTGGATGTCCGGCTCCCGTCCTTCTGCTGCTCCCGCCGGGCTCCGATCGCGTCAGGCGGCGAAGGGATGCGAACCCTTCGCCGCCGATGCGCGCTGCCAAGCGCGCATACCGGCCTCAGTGTCAGGCGCCCAGCTCCTCCGCCGGGGCTTCATCCCTGGCGAAGGCGGCGCGGGCGCCTTCTACCCCCTCTGGTCGGAGAGGGTCTGGATGTAGGCGTACACCTCGGATACCCGCCACCGCGAGGAACGCCCGAGTTTCAGAGCCTTCGGAAACGCCCCTCGCGAGATATCGCGGTAGATGCTGGCCCGGGACCGTTGGAGCATCTCCACGAGGGTGGCGATGCCGACGAGGGTTTCCGGAACAAGCGATGCCGTGTGCATGATGATCTCCTTGTCTCTATGCGAAAGGGACATCGGTTCGTTTCTGGGGGCCAAAAAACACTTGGAGGCCAAAAAACACCTGGGACGAAAAAATCCTTGCGCGCTCGGCTAGGCCGCGGGGCTTGCTACTGTCCGCGTACGCTGGGATCATCTTGATCGCGGATCCGTGGCGCCACGCCAGCTGCGCAATGCGGCCACCCCGGCGCCACCAGACTGCTTTCCGCAGACCCGGGAATACCATCACATGGGAGGAAGTCGTCGAGAACGTTCGGGAAAAAACGTTAGCAGAGGCGAAGCGCAGATCGCGGCGACGCGGATACGCGTTCCGCGATCCGGGCGCCCGGCCCGCGGTCGCGCAGCCGGCTGCCCGCGCGCCGCCCCGCCGCGCGCCCTCAAGCGATGCTCGCCCTTATGGCGGGGACCATGGCCCGCACCGCTTCCAGCGTCCCGTCCATCTCGAAGGCCAGCCGCCGGTCCCTGACCCGCCACTCGCCATCCACGAACACATGCCGCACGTCGCCCTTGCCGGCCGAGAACACCACATGCGTCAGCGGATCGAAGATCGGGACCGCGTGGGGCGCCGACACGTCCAGCACCACCAGGTCGGCCGCCTTGCCCACCTCGATGGAGCCCGTGACCTCCCCCAGCCCCATGGCCTTCGCGCCGTTGATCGTCGCCATCTCCAGCGCCTGCGCGGTGCTCACCGCATCCGCCCGCATCCACGCCGCCTTGTGCAGCGTCGCGCAGAGCCGCATCGCCAGCCACATGTCGATGTCGTTGCCCGAGATCGCGCCGTCCGTCCCCAGCGTCACGCTGATCCCGTGGTCCAGCATCTCCGGCACCCGCGCGAAGCCCGAGGCGAGCTTCAGGTTCGACACCGGGTTATGCGCCACCACCGCGCCGGTGCGCGCCAGGATCTCCAGCTCCCCGTCATCCAGATGCACGCAATGCGCGAGGATCGTGCGCGGGTCCAGGATCCCCAGCGCGTCCATATGCCGGATCACCGAGGCGCCGTACTGGTCTTGCACCGTCGCCTGCTCCACCAGCGTCTCGGCGGCGTGGACCGAATAGATCCCGCCCGCCGTCTCCGCCATCTCCTTGGCGCGCTTCAGGTTCCCGGGCCCGACGGTGTAGGCCCCGTGCGGGAAGGTCCCCGGAACCAGCCGGTCCGTCTTCGGGTGGTCGCGGAAGAACGCCTCCGCATCGGGCGCCCGGTCCTCGGCGGTCTTCCCGTCCATGCCCGGAAAGTCGAAGAACAGCCCCCCGCAGGCGACCCTGATCCCCAGCTCCTCGGCCGCTTTGGCCGTGCTCTCGGGATGCCAGAACATGTCCACGACCGAGGTGCAGCCCGAGAGCAGCAGCTCCGCGAACCCCAGGCGCGCGCCCAGCAGGCAGGTCTCGGCGTTCAGCGTGGCGCGCTCGGCCTTCCACACGGTCTGGAGCCACGGCTCCAGGGGCAGGTTCTCCACCAGCCCGCGGAACAGGCTGTCCGCCGCATGGCAATGCGTGTTCACCAGCCCCGGAATGACGATGCCGCCCTGCGCGTCCACCACCTCCTGCGCGCGGTCCGGGACATCGCCGATGGCCTCGATCCGCCCGCCCGAGACGGCGACGCCCCCCTCCACCGCCCCCTTCGCGGTCAGCACGGTGGCGTTGCGGATCACGAGATCGGTCATCGGGCTCCTCCGGCGTTTCGCGGCCCGGAGGGTAGGCCGAGCGCCCCGCCTTGGGAAGCCGCGGGAGCGCGAAGGCGTCGCCGCGGGCCCGCCCGACGGCCCCGCGTCAACCCTTTCTTAAGGGCCGGAAAAATTAATCCCTTAATTTCAATATGTTGAATTGAGCACAACTAAATGGTTAATGGCGCGGTAACCCGTCACGTTTCGCGCGCGAAACACCTTGGGCGTTTCGCGCGCGATCCTTCAGGCCCTCAGCGTCCCGCCCGAGGCCTTCTCCACCGCCTTCACCACCTTCGCGGCCACGGCGTCGATCTCCTCGTCCGTAAGGGTCCGGTCCTTCGGCTGGAGCCTCACCGACAGGGCCAACGACTTGCGCCCCTCGCCGAGGCTCTGCGCCGCCTTCGGCCCGTCGAACACGTCGAAGACCTGCGCGCTCTCGATCAGGACCTTGTCGGCGCTCCGGGCGGCGCGCAGCAGCGTCTCCGCCTCGGTCTCGGCGGGGACGACGAACGCGAAGTCCCGCTCGGCGGCCTGGAAGTCCGAGGCCTGCAGCGCCGGCCGGGAGATGGTTCGCGCCTTCGGGGCGGGTACGTTCTCGAGGAACACGGTGAAGGCCGCCGCCGGCCCCTTCACGTCCAGCGCCTCCAGCGCCCTGGGGTGCAGCTCTCCGAACACCGCCAGCGGGTTCTTCGGGCCGAGCGACAGCACCGCCGAGCGGCCCGGATGGAACCACTCCGGCGTCTGGCGCAGGATCATCAGCCGCTCCACCGGGGCGCCGAGGGCCGAGAGCGCCGCCTCCGCCGCCGCCTTGGCGTCCCACAGGTCCGCGCCGCGGCGCGCGCCGGTCCAGCCGCGGGGCAGGGCCGCGCCCACGATCATGCCGGATGCGACGATCCGCTGATCCTCCGGCTCCCCGCCGGTCCAGCCGGGGCCGATCTCGAACAGCGCGATCTCCTGCGCCCCCCGCGCCTGGTTGCGCGAGGCCGCGGCTAGCAGGCCGGGCAGCGGGTCCGGGCGCATGTGGCTCATCTCGGAGCTGATCGGGTTCTCCAGCCGCATGGCCTCCGAGCCGCCGCCGAAGGCTGCCGCATGGGCCTGCGCGATGAAGGAGTAGGTCACGCACTCGTTCATGCCCTGCGCGGCCAGCGTCCGGCGCACCGTCGCCTCCCGCCGCTGGCTCAGGGTCAGGGTCGGCCGGGTCACGCCGGCAGGCCGGGGCAGGGGCTTCGCCTCCAGCTTGGTGAGGGAGGCGACGCGGGCCACCTCCTCCACCAGATCGGCCGAGCCCTGCACGTCGGGCCGCCAGGACGGCACGCCGACCATGATCGCGCCCCCTTCGTCCCGCGGCTCGAAGCCCAGCGAGGTCAGGATGCTCCGCTGCTCCGCTTCAGGGATGTCCATGCCCACGAGGCTCGCGCAGCGGGCCGGGTCCAGCTTGTAGCTGCGGGCGGTGTCGGGAACCTGTCCGGCGATCACCAGGTCCGACGGCTCGCCGCCGCAGAGGTCGAGGATCAGGCGGGTGGCGAGCTCCATCCCCGGGATCGCCGAGGCCGGGTCGATCCCCCGCTCGAAACGGTAGCGGGCGTCGGAGTTGATCTTGAGCCGCCGGCCGGTCATCGCGGTGCGGATCGGGTCGAAATAGGCCGCCTCGACGAAGACGCTGGTGGTTTCCTCGGTGCAGCCGGAGGCCTCGCCGCCCATGACGCCGCCGAGGCCCTCCGGCCCGGCATCGTCGGCGACCACGGTGATGCCGGGAGCGAGGGCGTAGGTCTTGCCGTCCAGCGCCTCCAGCGCCTCGCTTTCGCGCGCGAAACGCACGTGGATGTTGCCCGTCACCTTGTCGGCGTCGAAAACATGCAGCGGGCGGCAGCGGTCGTAGGTCAGGAAGTTGGTCACGTCCACCAGCGCCGAGATCGGCCTGAGCCCGATGGCCCGCAGCCGCTTCTGGAGCCAGGCCGGCGAGGGGCCGTTCCTCACGCCGCGGATCAGGCGGCCGACGAAGAGGGGGCAGGCCTCGTCCTTCACCTCGTCGGTCAGCGTGACCGAGATGGGGGAGGGGAAGGCGCCTGGAACCGGCTCGATCTTCGGCGTCTTCGAGCCGCCCGAGGCCCCGGGCGGCGAGGTCCCGCGCGATGCCCGGCGACGCCGAGCGCGTCGGGGCGGTTCGGGGTGATGGCGATGTCGAAGACCGGGTCGTTCAGGCCGGCATAGTCGATGTAGCGGGCGCCCAAGGGCGCGTCCTGCGGCAGGTCGATGATGCCGTCATGGTCCTCGGACACCTCCAGCTCCCGCTCGGAGCAGAGCATGCCGTTCGAACTCCACGCCGCGGATCACGCCGGGCTTGAGGTCCACGCCCGTGCCGGGAATGTGCGTCCCGGGGGCCGCGAACACGCCGATCAGGCCGGTGCGGGCGTTCGGGGCGCCGCAGACCACCTGCACCTCCCGGGAGGGCGCGCCCGCGCCGTTCGGCCAGGCCTCGACCCGGCAGAGGCGGAGACGGTCCGCGTCCGGGTGCTGCTTCGCCTCGATCACCCGGCAGATGGTGAAGGCCCCGAGGCGCGCGGAGGGATCCTCCAGCGCCTCCAGCTCCAGGCCGAGGTCGGTGAGGGCCTCGGCGATCTCCTCCGCGGTGGCCTCGGTCTCGAGGTGCTCCTTGAGCCAGGAGAGGGTGAACTTCATCGGTCGCTCCGGGGGCTGGGGGTCCGGCGGCTTTCTGAGCGATGGGGGGCGACTTGTCCACAGGGCGCCCGTGCGGCGGACGTGCGGGGCGTCATCTGGCGGCGGTACGTCCCGCCCCGCGGATCAACGACAATTCTCGGTCATTTTTCGACGCCTGTCCGAAACGCGAGGGCCGGTTCGCCCGCACCTGCACGCGCGGAAGGCGTCATCCGGCGCCGACCGCTCATCGACGGAAGGAGACTCCCATGTCTAAACATCTCGCAGGTCTCGCCTCGGCGGCGGTCGCGCTGGCGCTCGCGTCCCCCGCATCGGCGACGCATCTGGAGCGCTACTACTCGGATCTCGTGCCGCTGAACCCCACCGGGGTCGCCGGGCGCGCGGACCTGACCTACAACTCCACCGCCGACACGCTGGCGGTGAGCATCCGGGCCTCGGGGCTCACGCCCGAGCAGACGCATTTCCAGCACATCCACGGGATCGTCAACGGAGACGGCTCGGCGGGCGACTCGCAGACGCCGTCCATCGCCGAGGACGACGCGGATGGCGACGGGTATGTGGAGCTGCTGGAGGCGTTCGGGAAGTACGGGTTCATCCTCGTGCCCCTGACCGACGAGGACGGCCTGTTCCCGATGGCGAACTCGTTGGGCGAGCTGGAGTACGACCGGGTGTTCGACCTGAGCGACGACAGCATCTACGGCGCCGGCTTCGGGCGGGAGGACCTGTTCCCGCTCGATTTCCGGGAGATCGTGATCCACGGGGTGACCGACCCGCTGGATGCGGGCGAGGGCATGACCACCACCGGAGCGCTGGGCCTGCCGGAGAACGAGATCGACGCGCAGGACAACGGCTATGAGCCGCTGGCGCCGACGGCGGCGGGGGCGATCAGCGCGGTGCCTGTCCCGGCGGCGGTTTGGCTTCTGGGCGCGGGCGTGGCCGGGCTGGCGGGCGCGGGCGCACGGCGGCGTCGGGCGAAGGGCTGAGGCTTCGGGGGGGGCCGCTGCGGCGAGCCCCCCCTTCTCCGGCCCGGGCGGTTCGGCGTCGGGCGCATCGCGCCCCGGCGTAGGGCGCATTTCAATGCGCCGCTAGTGCGCCTCGGCCCAGCTGGCACCCTTGCCTGAGTCCACCACCAGCGGCGTCGCGAGTTCGACGGCGGGGTGGGCGGCGTCCTCCATGATCCGCTTGGCGATGGCGTCGGCGCGGTCGGCCTCGTCCTCCGGCGACTCGAACAGGAGTTCGTCGTGGACCTGGAGGAGCATCTTCGTGCGGAGCCCTTCGGCGGCCAACGCGTCGGGTATGCGGATCATGGCGCGGCGGATCACGTCGGCGGCCGTGCCCTGAATGGGCGCGTTGATCGCGGCGCGCTGGGCGAAGCCGGCGCGGGGGCCGGAGGCGCCGATCTCGGGCGTGTGGATGCGGCGGCCGAACAGGGTCTCCACGTAGCCTCTAGCCTTCGCGTCGGCGATGGTGCGGTCCATGTAGGCCTTGATGCCCGGGAATTTCTGGAAATAGGCGTCGATGAAGGCCTTGGCCTCGTCCCGCGGGATGCGGAGGTTGTTCGACAGGCCGAAGGCGGAAATGCCGTAGATCACGCCGAAATTGATGGCCTTGGCCTGTCGGCGGATCTCGGGGGTCATCTGGTCCATCGGCACGTTGAACATCTGGGAGGCGGTCATCGCGTGGATGTCCTGGCCTTCCTTGAAGGCGATTTTCAGCGCCTCGATGTCGGCGATGTGGGCGAGGATGCGCAGCTCGATCTGGGAATAGTCTAGGGAGAGGATCACGTTCCCGGGCTCGGCGATGAAGGCGGCGCGGATCTCTCGGCCCATCTCGGTGCGCACGGGGATGTTCTGGAGGTTGGGGTCGGTGGAGGCGAGGCGGCCGGTGGAGGTGGCCGCGAGGGAGAACGAGGTGTGGACGCGGCCGGTGTCGGGGTGGATGTGGGTCTGGAGCGCGTCGGTGTAGGTGGATTTCAGCTTCGACACCTGACGCCAGTCGAGGATCCGGGCGCAGAGGTCGGAGCCCTGCTGGGCGGCCAGCGTCTCCAGCACGTCGGCGCCGGTGCCCCAGGCGCCGGCCTTGCCCTTCTTCCCGCCGGGCAGGCCCATCTTGTCGAACAGGATCTCTCCGAGCTGCTTGGGGGAGCCGACGTTGAAGGGTTCGCCGGCCAGCTCGTGGATTTCCGCCTCCAGGCCCGCCATGCGCTGGGCGAAGCGGGAGGAGAGGCGGGAGAGGAGGTCCCGGTCCACCTTGATGCCCGCCATCTCCATGTCCACGAGGATCGGGATCAGGGGGCGCTCCATGGTCTCGTAGACCGTGGTCAGGGACTCGCGGGAGAGGCGGGGTTTCAGGACCCGGTGGAGGCGGAGGGCGACGTCCGAGTCCTCGGCGGCGTAGGGGGCGGCTTGGGCGATGGGGACGCGGTCGAAGGTGATCTGGGTCTTGCCGGTCCCCAGCAGCTCCTTGATCGGGATGCAGCGGTGAGAGAGGTGGCGGTCCGCGAGCGTGTCCATGCCGTGGCCCATCAGGCCGGAGTCCAGCGCGTAGGAGATCAGCATGGTGTCGTCGATGGGCGAGACCTCGACCCCGTGGCGGCGCAGGACCTTGAGGTCGTATTTGAGGTTCTGGCCGATTTTCAGGATCGCGGGGTCGGTCAGGAGGGGGCGGAGGAGGGAGAGGGCCTCCTCGCGGTCCATCTGGCCTTCCGCGGGTTCGGTGCGGCCGAGGAGGTCGCCGTCGCCCTGGATGTGGGCGAGGGGGAGGTAGGCGGCCTCGCCGGGGGCGGTGGCGAGGGAGAGGCCGACGAGATTGGCGCGCATCTCGTCGAGGCTGTCGGTCTCGGTGTCGATGGCGACGGCGCCGCGGTCCTCGATCCTGGCGATCCACAGGCGCAGGTCTTCGGCGGTGCGGATGATCGCGTAGGTGGAGAGGTCGATGGGCGTGGTCTGGGCCGGGTCCTTCCAGTCGGGCTCGGGGATTGCGGGCGGGGTTTCGGCGGTGGAGCCTTCGGGCGCGGCGGCGGGGGGAGGCTCTCCACGCCGAGGCGGTCCGCGATGCGGCTGGTGAGGGTGCGGAACTCCATCAGGCGGAGGAAGCCCAGCAGCGTCTCGGGCTCGGGCAGGCGGAGGGCGAGGTCGTCCAGCGGGGCGAGGTCGGGGACTGTTGTGCAGAGTTCGACGAGGCGGCGGGAGACGCGGATCTGCTCGGCGAAGTCGATCAGGGTCTGGCGGCGCTTGGGCTGCTTGATCTCCTCGGCGCGCGAGAGGAGGGTTTCGAGGTCGCCGAAATCGTTGATGAGCTGGGCCGCGGTCTTGATGCCGATGCCAGGCGCGCCGGGGACGTTGTCGATGCTGTCGCCGGCGAGGGCCTGCACGTCCACCACGCGGTCGGGGCCGACGCCGAATTTCTCGCGCACGCCGGCGGGGTCGATGATCTCGTCAGGCCCGCCCTTGAGGCCGGGCTTGCACATCTGAACGGCGTCCGAGACGAGCTGCATCAGGTCCTTGTCGGAGCTGACGATGGTCACCCTCGCCCCGGCCTCGGAGGCGAGGCGGGCGTAGGTGGCGATGATGTCGTCGGCCTCAAAGCCCTCCAGCTCGATGCAGGGGAGGTTGAAGGCGCGGGTCGCGTCGCGGATCAGGGGGAACTGGGGGACCAGGTCCTCGGGCGGCGGGGGTCGGTGGGCCTTGTAGTCGTCGTAGATCTCGTTGCGGAAGGACTTGGCGGAGTGGTCGAGGATCACGGCCGCGTGGGTGGGGGCGCCGGAGGCGTTGGACTGGCGCGCCTCGATCAGCTTGTGGAGCATGTTGCAGAAGCCCGCCACCGCCCCGACGGGCAGACCGTCGGACTTCCGCGTCAGCGGCGGGAGCGCGTGGTAGGCGCGGAAGATGAAGCCCGAGCCGTCGATCAGCTCGAGATGGTCGCCGGGGCCCATGCGTCCCTCCGTGTCGCGAGGGGTCAGCCCTTGTCGGCGGGGCCGCCCTTGAGGATGTAGCGCTTGTCGCAGTAGCCGCATTCCACGAAGCCCGCGTCCGACGGGATCTGCAGCCAGACCCGGGGATGGCCGAGGCCCGGCCCGCCGCCGTCGCAGGCGATGCGGGTCTTCTCGACGATCTCGGTCTCGGGCGCGTCGGCGGTCATGGAGGCCTCATGGTCCGGGTGGGGGCAAGCTGGCGCGCATCATAGCGGCGAGGGCCGGAGGGGCAAGGCGAAGAGGGCGGGCCCGGGACGGGACTCGCCGGGGCTGCGCCCCCGGCATCGCCCGCCCCGGCCGCCCGCCGCACCGGGGTGGGGGCGGTGGACGGCGGCGGGGCCGGTGGGCTAGAGCCTTTGCGGGGGCGGTTCGGGCCCCTGACCGGCTCCGGAGCGCGCGAATGGCCTACGACTACGACGACCAGAACATCTTCGCGAAGATCCTGCGGGGCGAGATCCCCTGCAGACGCGTGCTGGAGACGGAGCATTCGCTCGCCTTCCACGACATCAATCCGCAGGCGCCGGTGCATGTGCTGGTCATCCCAAAGGGGAAGTACGTGACCTACGACCACTTCGCCGAGGCGGCGTCGGAGGCCGAGATCGCGGATTTCACGCGGGCCGTGGCGGCGGCGGCGAAGGAGGCGGGGGCGCCTCAGTCGGTCGGGGGGAACGGCTACCGGGTGCTGTCGAACGCCGGGCCGGACGCGCATCAGGAGGTGCCGCATCTGCATTTCCATATCTTCGGCGGCGCGTTCCTGGGGCGGATGGTTTCGGTGCCTGACTTCCGGAAGTAGGGGGACCGGCTTCAGCCGGCCGGTTTCCCATCGTTCGAGGGGGCGCTGAGGCTTTCGAGGCGGCCGATGGTCTGGCCGAGGATCCGCCCCTGCCGTGGCGCCTTGTGTTCTCTCTCGTCCGAGGCGCTTCCGGCCGGGGTCCGTCTTCCGGTTCGCGGGCGCTGTCCTGCGGGTTCTCCCGCCCGTCGGCTTCGCCCGGCTGTCGCCGGCCTCGCCTCCCGTTTGGGGGAGGCGCCCTGCGGGCGGGCTGACGCGTGACGGCGGAGGCGGGCGCCCGGATCGCGAAGCGTATCCGCGGGTCGGAGGGGGCTCGATGCCCCCTCCGGGCCGGGCTCCCTCGGGGGTCAGCGGGCGGCGACGAGGGCGTCGGAGCGGATCTCGCGCAGGAGCTTTCGGAGCATGGCGCGGGGATAGTCCTCGAACCCGTCGGCCTGCTCGACGAAGGCGCCGGGGCCGATGATGACCTCCTGGCGGTAGTGCTCGGCGGGCGGAGGCTCGGCGCCGGCGATGGCGAGGCCGTTGATCGTCCAGCCCTCGGCCAGCGCCGCGAGGCGGGCGGTCGCGGGGGATTCGGATTCGTTGCTCACCCCGTCGCCGGAGACGTCGATCACCTTGCGCCGGCAGTCGGCGGGCGCGGCGCGGCCCACGGCGGTCGCGTGGCGGATGGCCTCGCCGATGGCGGTGGAGAAGTGGCGCCACGCGCGGGCAAGGGTCTCGACCTCGGCGGCGAAGGCGTCGAGGGCGGCCTCATTCCCGAGGGGGCGCCAGGGGGCCGAGAGGGCCTGGCGCCCGGCGCCGGTCCACTGGGTGACGGCGATGTGGAGGGGGCCGCCGAGGGCGAGCGCCGCCTCGCGCAGTTCGGGCGTGCGGAAGGCGTCGGCGATGCCGCCGGTCTGGAGCGCCCATTCGCGGGGGTCCACGGAGCCGGAGACGTCGAGAGCGAGGATCAGGGCCACCGCGCAGGGCTCCGCCGCCGCGGGCGTGGCCGCGAGGGCGAGCGCCAGCGCGAGCGCCTTCATCCCCGCGGCTCCGAGGGCAGGGCGCCGATGGCCATGGGAGGCCGGATCTCCCGCAGGAGCTTGCGCTTCATGGCGCGGGCGTAGTCGCGGTAGTCCTCGGCGATCTCGGCGAAGGCGCCGGGGCCGTGGATCACCATGGTCTGGAAGTAGCGGACGAGCTGCGGGCGGGCGATGCCGCCGACCACGAGGGCGTTGACCGTGACGTCGTCGAGCGGGAAGGCGCGGTAGGCGTTGATCGGCTCGTACCCGTCGTTGTTCGCGCCGTCGCCGGAGATGTCGAGCACGCGGCGGTCGCAGGCCGGGGCCTGCTGGAACAGGCGGGCGGCGTAGCCGATGGCGTGGCCGAGGGCGGTGGGGAAGTCGGCGTGGCTGCGGGGCGGCGTGCCCGGATGCGGGCGGCGAGGGCGTCGATGGCGGCGGGCGTGGTCAGCCCGGTCCAGCCGGCGATCAGCGCGTGCTGCCGCCGGCCGGACCATTCGTAGGCGGCGATGTGGATGGCGCCGCCGGGGGCGAGGATCGCCTCCTTCACCTCCGGGTCCGTCAGCGCATCGGCGAGGCCCCGGGACTGGAGCGCGTATTCCGCGCTGTCCACCGAGGAGGAGACGTCGAGCGCGAGCGCGAGGGCGAGCGAGCAGGCGTGGGCGGGGGCTGCGGTCAGCAGCCCGGCCGCCAGCGCCGCCGCCCGGATCACCACGAGCCGGTGTTCTCCATGCTCTTCCACGGCTCCTGCGGGGCCTTGGCGTCGCCCATCTGGAGGAGTTCCACCGAGATCCCGTCGGGGGAGCGGACGAAGGCCATGCGGCCGTCGCGGGGCGGGCGATTGATGGTCACGCCGGCGGATCGGAGCTTCTCGCACATGGCGTAGATGTCCTCGACCGAATAGGCGAGGTGGCCGAAGTTGCGGCCGCCGTCATAGGTTTCGGAGGAGTCCCAGTTGTAGGTGAGCTCGACCTGGGCCTCCTCCTGCCCCGGCGGGGCGAGGAAGACGAGGGTGAACTTGCCGGCCTCGTTGTCGATGCGGCGCACCTCGGTCAGGCCGAGAAGGTCGCAGTAGAAGCGCTTGGAGGCGTCGATGTCGGCCACGCGGACCATGGTGTGGAGATACTTGATCTTCATCTGGAACTCCTTGCGGTGATCGCGGCGGGTCATGCCGCCGCCCGGAGCGGACAGGGTAGGGTCGGGGGGAGCATGTTCCACGCGCGTCCCGCCGTCCACCGGCTTCGGCCCGCCGTAGCCATTGCGCCCGGGGACGTGTAAGGCGGAAGCCGATATCGACCGGAGGTCCCGCACATGCCGCTCAGCCCGGAACAACAGGCGGAAATCGAGGCCGCGCGCGCGGAGGCGAGGACCACCCTGCGCCCCGTGGCGGAAGGGCTGGAGGGGCGGCTCTACGAGGCGGCGCCGGTGCTGGACCACGGCTTCGTGCGGGTGGTGGACTATATGGGCGACGACGCCGCCATCGTGCAGGCGGCGCGGGTGAGCTACGGGGCCGGCACGCGGAAGGCGCGGGATGACCGGGGGCTGATCCGCTACCTGATGCGGCACTGGCACTCGACCCCCTTCGAGATGTGCGAGATCAAGCTGCACGTGAAGCTGCCGATCTTCGTGGCGCGGCAGTGGATCCGGCACCGCACGGCGAACGTGAACGAGTATTCCGCCCGCTACTCGATCCTGGACCGGGAGTTCTACATCCCCGCGCCGGAGCACCTGGCGGCGCAGGCGTCGAACAACCGGCAGGGCCGGGGCGAC
>CAWFLE010000002.1:225000-243315 GCA_963816545.1 uncultured Alphaproteobacteria bacterium
ACTTTGCCGGATCCCTCGGGGTCCGGGATGGTCGGAACTGGATCGGCGATGAAGCCGCCCTGTGAGGGCGCGGTGGAGCGGACAGAAGTGAGAATGCTGACATGAGTAGCGACAAAGAGGGTGAGAGACCCTCTCGCCGAAAGTCCAAGGGTTCCTGCTTGAAGCTAATCTGAGCAGGGTGAGCCGGCCCCTAAGGCGAGGCTGAAAAGCGTAGCCGATGGGAATCAGGTGAATATTCCTGAGCCAGGAGAAGGTGACGGATCGCGAGGGTAGTTCATCCTTATCGGATTGGATGGGCTGCTTAGCGGTTCCTGGAAAGAACCCTCCATCAGACCGTACCCTAAACCGACACAGGTGGACTGGCAGAGCATGCCAAGGCGCTTGAGAGAACTACGTTGAAGGAACTCGGCAAAATGCCTCCGTAACTTCGGGAGAAGGAGGCCCCGTCTTTGGGCAACCAGAGGCGGGGGGCACAAACCAGGGGGTGGCGACTGTTTACTAAAAACACAGGGCTCTGCGAAGCCGCAAGGCGACGTATAGGGTCTGACGCCTGCCCGGTGCTGGAAGGTTAAATGGAGGGGTGCAAGCTCCGAAATGAAGCCCCAGTAAACGGCGGCCGTAACTATAACGGTCCTAAGGTAGCGAAATTCCTTGTCGGGTAAGTTCCGACCTGCACGAATGGCGTAACGACTTCCCCGCTGTCTCCAACGTAGACTCAGCGAAATTGAATTCCCCGTGAAGATGCGGGGTTCCCGCGGTCAGACGGAAAGACCCCGTGCACCTTTACTACAGCTTCAGATTGGCGTCAGGCGCGTGATGTGCAGGATAGGTGGTAGGCTTTGAAACTGGAGCGCCAGCTCTGGTGGAGCCTCCCTTGAGATACCACCCTTCATTCGCTTGACGTCTAACCGCGGCCCGTGAACCCGGGTCCGGGACCTTCTGTGGCGGGTAGTTTGACTGGGGCGGTCGCCTCCCAAAGCGTAACGGAGGCGCGCGAAGGTTGGCTCAGAGCGGTCGGAAATCGCTCGACGAGTGCAATGGCATAAGCCAGCCTGACTGCGAGACCGACAGGTCGAGCAGAGTCGAAAGACGGCCATAGTGATCCGGTGGTCCCTCGTGGAAGGGCCATCGCTCAACGGATAAAAGGTACGCCGGGGATAACAGGCTGATGATGCCCAAGAGTCCATATCGACGGCATCGTTTGGCACCTCGATGTCGGCTCATCACATCCTGGGGCTGGAGCAGGTCCCAAGGGTTCGGCTGTTCGCCGATTAAAGTGGTACGTGAGCTGGGTTTAGAACGTCGTGAGACAGTTCGGTCCCTATCTGCCGTGGGTGTTCGAGACTTGAGAGGAGCTGCCCCTAGTACGAGAGGACCGGGGTGGACGCACCACTGGTGGAGCTGTTGTCGCGCCAGCGGCAGTGCAGCGTAGCTATGTGCGGACAGGATAACCGCTGAAGGCATCTAAGCGGGAAGCCCCCCTCAAAACCAGGTCTCGCCTGAGAGCCGTGGAAGACCACCACGTCGATAGGCCGGAGATGCACGCGCAGCAATGCGCGCAGTCGACCGGTACTAATCGCTCGATAGGCTTGACCCGTCCCGGAAGACGGCCGGCGAAAATCGCCGTCATCCGGACCAGCTGTTCAGACACCAACAGCATCCAACTTGGAAAGATCTCAATGCAACAGGGCTCCGCCTTAGGGCGGAGATCCCGGCGGGCGCGGCCCGCCGGTCCGGCGGTCACAGCGCGAGGGAAACACCCGATCCCTTCCCGAACTCGGCCGTTAAGCCCCGCTGCGCCGATGGTACTGCGGCTCAAGCCGTGGGAGAGTAGGTCGCCGCCGGACCCGCAGACCGCGCCCCTCGTCTCTCATCACGATAACGCACCAACGCGGGGTGGAGCAGCCCGGTAGCTCGTCAGGCTCATAACCTGAAGGTCGTAGGTTCAAATCCTACCCCCGCAACCAACAAAATCAACGGCTTAGCGGCCTCAAAACCCTAAGCCTTTTTTGTTGTGTCCGCCAGGTGTCCGCCGAAGAGCGCGGATCCGCGGGATGGTTCCGCCGAGTGCTGTCGCTGGGTGCGTGCGGCCGCGCTGCCTCGCGGCAACAGAGGTTCCGCGCCGGCCTTGAAGAAGGCGGCAAGTGTGCCGCGCTCCCCCGAGGGACTGCGGGGTCAACTTTCGCGAAGACCACGACCTTCTTTTATGGCGGGTCACTCCTCTCAACCCTCGCCGACAGGAGAGGCAAGCACGATGTGCTGTTCCTTCGCCGGTCGAGCCTCATGGCCGTCCAGAAGCCCTAGACGCTTGCGGACGTAGAATACGACGGCCCGGCGCACCTTCAGGGTGAGGCGCCCTTCATCTCCCATCCCGTAGTCGCGGATGACGACCGCGCGCTGGTGCGGCTCGAGGCCTGGATGCGGCACGAGTGTCAGGGGAACGTTCTCGTGCCAGTCCAGGTCGGCGGCCGGTTCCGCTCCGGGCTCCAATGTGATCCCGGGCGCGTCGAGGCGGGCGAGAACGAAGTCCTTGAACCGTCCGTCGCCGAGGTCATGTGCGCGGACATGCCAGCGGAAGCCGTCGAACACGAGGGCGTGGGGCGACAGGGAGCGTCGCGCGATCTCCGGGCGCTGGAATGACGCGTACTCCGCTTCGAACCGGACGCCGTCACGGATTGCGGCGAGGACGACCCGGAGGACAGATGCCTCCACGCTGCGTGTCGGCGCCTCCGCGATCGCGAGCGACGGCGGGCTGGAGAGCGTGCTCTCCTCAGGATGGAGTTGGCGCTCTGCGATCAGGCGCAGCTCCGTCAGCAGGTCGTCCGCCGAGACGGCCGCGGGTTTGAAGCCCGGCTGCGTCTCGTACCTCTTGGCGACAGTGTTGTACGCGATGCCTTCGGGATGCCGGGCACGCGCACGCGAGACGTCGGCTGTGGCCTGATTGGCCGAGATGCCGAACCGACGCATCAGGTCCTCGCGGTTGAGCGAGCCGTCCCAGAACAGGCGGCGCTCGGCGAAGGCGATCCTTTGTTCGACGCTCCAGCGATGGCCAGATGGCACGGGCTCTCTCCGTCGGTGGCCAGCATGGCAACTTTCGCCTTGACTTGCACGATGAGCACAGTCTCGATAGGCACAGTTTCTGGGATGATGGGGAGCTGACGATGTCGCTGAACTATGCGGACCTTCTCGAGGCTGTCGGTCGTGGCGCTGCAATCCGGCGACGTCGCCGGCTCCAGCCCGCCGGCGGACAGGGCGACAAGCTGTTCCCGCCAACCTATCCGGGCGAGAGCAACGAGCCTCCGCGCCACGTCTTCGAGGTTCGACGGCTCCCGGACGGAGAGAGCGGCACGCGTGAGGCGGTGTGCGTCCTCATCGACAGCGTTCAGTCGCAGGCCAACCGGATGGAGGAGGCGCTGCTGGCGGCGGCCGTGGAAGGCCGCATCCGTCTGCCGCGGCTCTACGTCGATTTCCCCGGCGCCGGGCTGAACGCTGTTCCCGCGATCAGCGTGCTCGAGGCGCCGCACCGGATCTTCGACGCGATCCTGCGCGACAGCCGTCTCGAGGGGCAGCCGTTCCGCGACAGCGATCTGGGGCAGCGCCTTCGCGCGGCAAAGGCGTCGGACGCCACGGCCATCCTCGAGGCAGCCCCGACCGCGCTGCTCTTCGGCGCCTGGAACTCCACAGGCGAGGGCGGCGGCGTCGGCGCCAAGTTCGCACGCGCCATCACGAGCGAGATCGTCGGCGTCGATGTGCCGGCCGAGGAAGTCGTGAACCGGCGCACCGGCGAAGTCGGGATGCGGAGCGCCGGGCGGCGGACCGGCAGCCGCATCGATCCTCTCGGCATCCTGCGCTCCGTCGAGGTCTACAAGGGCGATGCCGGCTGGGACACCGACGAGAAGGCGGCCGGCAAGAAGGCCAAGAAGATCCGCCCTTCCGAGATCAACCACGGCAACATTGCGCCCTCCGTCGATGTTCTCGGCGTCACCTGCGACCACGCCGAACAGACGGTCGTTCTGACGCTGGCCGGACTGCGCCGGCTGCGGTTCGGAAGCGTGGAGCGGGACGCGGCGGCTCGGGCCTATCTGGCGGCGCTCGGGCTTGTGGCGGTTGGCGAGGTCGAGCGACAGGGGCTGGCGCTGCGCTCGCGCTGCGACCTCGTCGGCGATGGACCGGCTTCGCTTGAGGTGGTGTCGCCGGATGGCAGCGTGCGCGAGGTGGAGCTCGATCCCGACGCAGCGGTGACCCTCCACGAGGCGGCCTTCGACGCGGCTTGCAAGGCCGGGCTCAACCTCAACCCCGAGCCGGTCAGACTGGAGCCGGAGGCCAAGCTCGTAAGGATCGTTCAGGAGAGCCAGGTGAAGGCGCTCCGTGACGAGACCGAGGGGGAGGCGGAGTAATCCTCATGCTGACCCTCGAGATCGAGTGGCTCGGCGGCGTCGCCTATCTCGCGCGCGATCCGTCGAGCCCGGCGCCCGATTGGCCGCCCGAGCCCGACCGCGTATATTCGGCGCTGGTTTCGAGCTGGGGCGCGCGCGGGAGCAGCGCACAGGAGCGGACGGCGCTCGAATGGCTGGAGGCGCAGCCCGCGCCGACTGTCGCTGCCGCGGTCGCCATGCCGCGCCGGCACGGCACCGCTTTTGTGCCGGTGAACGACAAGGGGACGCTGCCCGAGCGGCGCTCGCGCCAGCCCCGGCAGTTTCCGGCCGTGCGGCTTGACGACAGGTCTGTGCATCTTCGTCTTCGCTGGGCGGATGCGCCTGATTCCGAGCTTCTGGGGCAACTCGCATCTCTCGCGGAAGACACCAGCTACCTCGGGCATTCCGCCTCGCTCGTTCGCTGCCGCTTCGTGGCGAACGAGGCGCCGACGGATGGACTCGCCGAGACGGCGGCGCGGCGGGCGCCCTACGCAGGGCGTCTCGACGAACTTGAGGCTCTCCACCGACGCCATCTCGCAGGCGACGAGCGTGCGCGGCCACGGCCGGCGCCCGTCGTCGAGCAGGTGAAGGCCGAGCGCCGCCTGCCTTCGACCTGCTTCTCTCCCAGCTGGACCGTCCTCGCCCATGCAGGCGGGGACCGACCCGATCTTCAGGCGGCAGGCGCGCTGGGGCGGCGTCTGCGCGCGGCGCTGATGGCGGCCTGGCCTGATCCGCTGCCGGAATGGCTGAGTGGACACGGGCCGGGCGGGCAGCCTACGCGAGAGCCGCACATGAGCATCGTCCCCCTCGCCGATGTCGGGCATCGCTGGGCGCAAGGCGGGCTCATGGGACTTGGCATCGTGCTGCCGCGCGAGGTCGTGGCGCGGTGACGTTGCCCCCTGATCCCGGACTGGGAGGTAAAGTACCCCGGGACGGAGGATGGGATGATGAGCAAGGAACCGCGCCGTCGTTTCACGACGGAGTTCAAGGAGCAGGCTGTCGCGCGCCTGTCGGCGCCGGGCGCCACGCAGGCCGGCGTGGCCAGGGAGCTGGGGGTCGCCTCCTCGCAGCTCAAGGGCTGGCGGCTTGAAGTGGAGGCGGCAGGTTCGGCCGAGGCCAGCCGGCGTCAGAAGGTCGAGGCGGCGGAGCTTGCCGAATTGCGGCGCGAGAACCGCCGTCTGAAGGAAGAAGTGGAGGTGATGCGCAAAGCCTCGGCTTTTTTCGCGCAGTGGGCGGCGAAACAATGAACGCGAAGCTCGCCTTCATCGCCGCCCATGTCGCGGAGCACGCCGTCCGGCTGATGTGCCGGGTTCTGTCGGTGAGCCCGAGCTGGTTTCACGCCTGGCGCGCGGCCACCCCCGACAGGGCGGCGAGCCGGGCGGCGCAGGACACGATGGCAGCCCGGATCCGCACGATCTTTGAAGACAGCCGCGCACGCTACGGCGCGCCGCGCATCCACGCCGAGCTGGTCGCCCAAGGCGAGCGCATCGCCCGGAAGACGGTGGCCAGGCTCATGAAGCAAAACGGCATCCGGCCGCCGCGGCGGGGCCGCCGCGTGCCGCGCACGACCGACAGCCGACACGATCTCGGCATCGCGCCGAACCTGCTGGCGCGCAACTTCAAGGTAGGGACGCCAGACACGGTCTGGCTCGCCGACATCAGCTACATGCCCACCGATGAAAGCTGGCTCTATCTCGCCGCGGTCAAGGACCTGGCCACGATGGAGATCGTCGGCTGGTCGATGTCCGATCGGCTGAAAGGGAGCCTCGCGGTCGACGCCATGCGCATGGCGTTGCGGAATCGAAGGCCGACGCCGGGCCTGATCTGCCACTCCGATCGTGGTGTTCAATACGCCTGCGGCGACTATCGGAGGCTGCTGAAGGCGCATGGGGCGCTCGCCTCGATGAGCGGCAAGGGCAATTGCCTCGACAACGCGCCGATGGAGAGCTTCTTCGGCTCGTTGAAGACGGAACTGGTCCACCGAACCCGGTTCGCCTCTCGCCGTGAGGCCAAGGCCGCCCTTTTCGAGTACATCGCCATCTTCTACAACCGCCGGCGCAGGCACTCGAGCATCGGCTACAGGACGCCAGAGCAGGCGAGGATCGACATGACCCGAGCCATGGCCGCATAGTGAACACGCACCCAGTCCGGGATCAGGGGGCAACGTCAGACACTGCACCGGTCGCGATCGCCACGTTGGCTCCGGGGTTCGCGTCCCACCAGTCGCGGATGGTCTGCAAATCCGTCGTGGCGATCTTGAAGCCTCCGCCGTAGATCGGGTGCTTTCCGGCTGAGCAGGTGGCGCCGCCGCAGGTGCAGCGGCCGTCGACGACACCGTGGACGGGGATGACGTGCCAGCCTTGCGCGGCATAGTCCAAGGCGGCGGTGAGTATCGGGTTCATTTGTGGGAACTCGTTGAATTTCGCGACGGGTGCGGTTTCGTTGGCCTGCAGCCAGGCTTCGATTGCGGAGGCTCGATACAAGACCTTGCGGCCGATCTGGCAGCGGGCGGGTCCGACCCGCAGGGCGTGCCAGCGGGCGAGCGTTCTGGTCGAGATGCCGAGGAGATCGGCGGCTTGCCTCGTCGTTAGCAGGCTACGATCAGGCGAAGCGCGGACGTGCGGCGAGGTCATCGCCGTATTAGTATTCATGGTAGTCTCCGTTGTTGTCGTCTGGAGCTTATATCCACGATCTTTATTTTGAGCGCAAACGCGGTTCCACTGTAATCGAGAGCCGATTCTAGTGTAATGGGTCGATACAGTGGCGAGAAGTTCCATTCCACGGTAGTCGGTCGCCGGATCCCGGTGTGCGGGCTCGAGAAGGCTCTCTGAGGGGGCAGGTTCTGCTCCCGCGGCCCAGAGCCGCTGCCGACGCCGCCGGGCCCCGTTCCTCCGCGGCGACGGGCTGGATCGCCCAGAGATAGACCCGAAAAGTCGGCGACCGCGGATCTTGAGCAGCTTTCGTCGTGGAGCGTGGCCAGCAGATCAACGACCCGCGGGTGCTCATCGGCCGCGAGTGACGCCGGCGCGGGCGCTCCCAGCAGAGGAAGGGGCATATGATTATCCAGGCCCCGCGTCGGGCGCGGGTGGACTATGCGACGGAGCTCCGAATGAAAATTCTCAGAAACGGAAGAACCATTTTGAACCACGTGATCTTCATGCGCATCCGCGCAGCACCTTGGAGGATCATCATTGCCTTCAGGAACGAGCGCAATGGGCGGTCGACGTGCTTACGCTCTGCATGGCAAACTCCACACCCGCCATGGCGCTCGTTGCCATGGCCCGAGAGAAGATCTCTCGAGGAGGTGCTCATGGACACACTGAAGATGTACGAACGCCTAGTGCAGGCCGGTTGTGCTGAAGATCTTGCAGACGCCATTGTTGACATGTTCCGCCTTGCACGCTTCCGCAGCAGCGATGCTGCTCAAGCAAGCGAATGGGACTCGCAAATGCGCTCTCGGCTCGTGGCGGCGGGCGCCTCTTACGTAATGGCTGACGCCATCGTCGACGTGCATCGAATGACCCTCTGAGTTCGGGCCAAAGTCAGCGGCCGGATGCGCTATTGCGGCAAGATCTGCGGGTCCTCAGCCGCTACCTTCTCACTCAGGGATCAGCCCCGCGGACCTCAACGGCGGCAGTTCGGAGCCACGGGCCCCCCCTTGGGCAGGAGGCCCGTCATGCCGTTCGTATCTCGTGGATCTGCACCTCCATCCCGCCGCCGGCCAAGTCGATCGTCGCCAACGTCACCGGCAGCTTGAACCGCCGACGCCCGGCGCTTCCCGGGTTGAGGTGCAGGACGCCGTCGATCGTCCGGACGCTGGGACGGTGGGAGTGCCCGGCGATCACGCACGAGAACCCCGCAGCGACGGGGTCGAGATCAAGCTCCTTCAGGTCGTGGACGATGTGGAATGCGTGGCCTTCCAGTTCGACGGTTGCGCGCTGCGGATAGACGGCCGCCCATCGGCAGTGTCGACGTTGCCGCGGATCGCCGTGACGGGCGCGATGTGGCGGAGGCGGGGTACGATGTGGGGATGCCCGATGTCTCCCGCGTGGATGATGTGATCGAGGCCTTCCAGCACTGTCTCGGCCTCTGGCCGCAGCAGCCCGTGCGTGTCGGATATGATCCCGATCTTGAGCATGACTCGCGAACGTAGGGGAACTCGATCGGTTCGCATGGTCCTCGCGGTCCACTCCGCGGGCGAGCGGGACACCACGGCTCTTCATTCCGGCCCGGGTCCAAGCGCCGCCGCAGATGCGGTCGCCGGCTCAACCGGGTCGCGGCGGTCATGGCTCCGGCCAGAATCTCGGCCGGGATCAAGTTTGACCTCGGTCCCGCCGCGACCATCTCCAGCCCCGGGCTGTCTGGCGACCGCGAAATGGGAACCCCGCGTAGCGTTCCGCCTGCGGTGCAGCCGGCATGGCCGAACGGGGCGAGATCGATCTTGAGGAGGACAATCCATGGCTCTTCATCACGCGGCTCCGGGGGAGGCGGTGGATCTGCGGGCGTCGAGCGACGACCTGCCGGACGAGCGCTCCTGCGCGCTGGTCAAGACCGACCGTTTCGAGGCGATGCGCCTGATCCTGCACGCGGGCCAGGATATTCCCGCGCACCACGTCGCCGGCCCCCTGACCCTGCAATGCCTCGAGGGCCGCGCCAGCGTGAAGATCCTTCCCGGAGCGTCGAGCTGCATGCGGGGCAATGGCTGTATCTGGAGCGCGCCGAGCCCTTCTCGATCGAGGCGGTAGAGGACTCGATCCTGCTGATGACCGTCCTGTTCGACGACTGACGCAAGCGGCTCGTCAGGCGTCGCGCCCCGCGAGGCGCGGGCTGTAGCGCCTGCCCCAGGACATGCTAGGCTCCGGACGATGCTGGGGCTATTCAATATGTTCGGTCGGTCCCGCGAGCTCAGGGCGCTGGATCAGGCGTTGCGGGAAGCCGGGGTGCATCCTCAGGCTGCGCCGGAGGCCGTGAAGCTCGCGACGATCCGGCTCCTGAAAGAGCGCTCGGGAGCGGTCGCATACGAGGATGCCGCACAGCTGCTGGCCTATTGCATGCTCGGCCGCGAGCAGTTCATCGACGCCAACGGCGACCGCGCGGCCGGGGATGTCGAGGCGCGCCTGGAGACGGCGGCCTCGGAGGGCGAGGGGCGGGACGCGAAGCTCATCCTCCTGGCTCTGCACGCCGGCGTGGCCGTCCCCGAGGTTGCAGAGCTGTTCGACGTCGAGACGCGGTGACGGCGCGCGTGAGTTCATTCGATGCGATGGGGAGAGGCGGAAGGGCATGATGCGCGATCAGATCGTCCGGAGCGGAGGCCGCGCCCGGGCGTGGTGCGGTGCGGCGGCGCTTGCGCTGCTTCTGGCATCCCCCGCTTCCACGACCCAGGAGTACATCCTCCCCACGCTGTTCGACGTCTCGGGCGTCGCCTCCGACGACGTGCTCAACATCCGCGCGGAGCCGAACGCGAACGCCGAGATCATCGGCACGCTGGCGCCCAACGCGCGAGGCATCGAGGTCGTCGCCCACGACGACAGCGGCCGCTGGGCGCAGTTGAACGCGGACGGGCGCAGCGGCTGGGCGGCGCTGAGCTACCTCGCCTACCGCACGGACGTCTGGGAGCACGGCAAGCTGCCCGAGACGATGCACTGCCTCGGCACCGAGCCCTTCTGGTCGCTGGCGGCGCAGGGGGATGAGGTCGTGTTCTCGACGCCAGGCGAGCCCGAGCGGCCGATGACGCTGGAGGCGGCGCTCGATCAGGGAACCTTCCGCTCCCCCCGCCGCGCCATCCTGGCGACGAGCGGCTCCCGGAGGCTGACGGCGGTCATCGCGCCGACCTCCTGCTCGGACGGCATGTCGGACAAGGCCTACGGGCTCGACGCAACTCTGGTCATCGAGGGGCCGGCCAAGCCGCGAATGCTGACCGGCTGCTGCTCCGTCGCCCCTCGCTAAGGCAGGCGCGGCCTGCGGCCGCCATTGCTTCCGCGGCCTCCGGCTTCTAGCCTCTGACCTGACCCCTTGCGCTCATCCGCGGGCGGCCGGAATCGTGGGTTGAGATTTGCCCGTCAGGGCGGCGTGAGCAATGGGCAGCGGCGCGGAGCCTTCGAGGTCGTGCAGCGGCGATGCCCATTGCGGTTTCAGGGAGGCTGCGTAGACGGCCGGCGTCATGTAGCCGATCGCCGAGTGCGGCCTCACGGTGTTGTAGTCGTCGACCCATCCGCGGAGGATCGCCCGGACGTGGTTCATCGAGAAAAACAGGTGCTCGTTGAGGCATTCGTCCCGCATCCGGCCCTGAAAGCTCTCGGCGAAGGCGTTTTGGGTCGGCTTTCCCGGCGCGATGTATCGCCAGTCCAGCTTCTCCGCCTGCGCGAAGGTCAGGACGGCCGTCGAGGTGAACTCCGTCCCGTTGTCGCTGACCACGATGCGTGGCTTGCCGCGGGTCTCGATGAGGACCTTCAGCTCCCGGACGACCCGTCTGCCGGAGATCGAGGCGTCCGGGATCGCCGCCAGACACTCCTTCGTCACGTCGTCGATGATGTTCAGCACGCGGAACCTGCCTCCGCCGGCCAGTTGGTCATGCACGAAGTCCATCGACCAGCGGCTGTTCGGTCCGTCCGGCGCCGGTATCGGCGTGCGCGCGACCGCGATCCGGCGGCGGGATCTGCGCCGCCGCACAGCCAGCCCCTCCTCACCGTAGAGCCGCTGGGTCTTCTTGCGGTTCATGGCCCAGCCCTCCGCACGCAACAGCACATGCAGCCGGCGATAGCCGAACCGCCGGCGCTGCTCCGCCAGCTCGCGCAGGCGCCGGCGCAGGCCAGCATCGTCGGGGCGCCGGCTTCGGTAGCGGACCGAGCTGCGGTCCGCCGAGATCAAGGTGCACGCCCGCCGCTCGCTCATCCCGTGACAGGCACGGAGATGCGCGACCGCGTCCCGCATCACGGCGGGCGTCACCATTTTTTTGGCGATTATATACATTGCAAACACGAGATCGCGCTTGCATAGGTGTGGTATCTGAGGCGCCCCGCGCCGCAAGATGATAAATCCCCGTTGACGCAGCGCCGCGTACCGAGTTCACGTTCTGTTCTTGAAGGTTAAGAGGGCGCGATGCCGGGCTGTGGCGGCCCGACATCGCTGATCCGCTTCACCTCCGCGACGATCCGGTAGGGCCGGTGTCGCGGCTAGAAGGGAACTCCTCGGCTCGGATTAAACTCCGATCCTCCCCCGACAGTCAACCCGGCCCGTCGAAATGATGGAGGGCCACATGGCTTTCGGTTTCAGTCTCGGTTTCAAGCTCGGCGCACAGCAGGGGCGTCCACCCAAGCCCCACGACCCGCTCCCCGCGCTCAAGGCGGCCATTGAAGGGGCGCGGCTGGTAGAGGCGCGATACGAGGGCAAGTCCCTCACGATGGAGCCCTACGCAGTGTTCGAGACCGAGACGAACGTGATCCTCGCTGCGGTCGTCCTGCGCGCAGAGGACGCAGCGCTGAACCGATGGGAGCCGCAATTCTTCGACGTTAAGAAGTTGAAGAACGAGAGGCCGCTTGAGGCCACGTTCCTACTCCTCCGCCCCAGGGTTCGCTGAGACATCTCTGAAGCCTTATTGAAGGCGACGAAGGAGGTGTTGGATGACGTCTGACGATCGAAGCGGAGGCGCCCCGGGCGCGGAGAGTTCAGGTATCGCAGCGGCCGGGGCGCCGGGGCGGGAGCGCCGCATGACGGCGAACCGCAAGCAGGATGCGGTGCTTCGGGTGCTGCGGGGCGAGCCGCTGGAGGTGGTGGCCCGAGACCTGCGCGTGACCGCGGCGGATGTGAGCGGGTGGCGGGATGCGTTTCTCGAGGGCGGCGCGGCGAGCCTGAAGTCGCGGCCCCGCGATGACCGCGACGCGCGCATCGCGCAGCTTCAGGCGAAGCTCGGGGCGGCGACGATGGATAACGAGCTGCTCTACGAGAAGATCTCGCGGCTGGAGGCGGGCCGCCCTTTGGCCCGGCGGAGGTCGAGGCGATGAGCGCGGTCATCTCGATCTCCGGTCGACGCCGTTACGGCCTGGCGCGGGTCTGCCGGGTCTGGAACCTGGGCCGGGCGAGCATCTATCGCCGCCGCCTGACGGCAGGAGCTCCGCCGGCCGAGCGGCGGCGTCCCGGGCCGCAGGGTCCGATGCCGGACGCGGTGCTGGTCGAGGCGATCCGGGCCGTGCTGGCGGCGAGCCCGTTCCACGGCGAGGGCTATCGGAAGGTTTGGGCGCGCCTGCGCTTCAGGGGCGTGCGGACCTCGAAGGAGCGGGTGCGGCGGCTGATGCGCGCGCATGGCCTTGCGGCGGATACGGGCCGAGCGACGCCGCGGGGGCCGCGCAGCCATGATGGCACGATCATTCCGGAGAGGGTCGACGCCATGTGGGGGACCGACATGACCGCGGCAGTCACCACCGCCCAGGGGCAGGTGGCGATCTTCGTCGCCGTCGACCACTGCTCGGCCGAGTGCGTCGGCATCCACGCCGCCCTCCATGGCACGCGCCACGAGGCGCTGGAGCCGGTCCGCCAGGGCGTGAAGGCCCGCTTCGGCGGGATCGGCAAGGATGTGGCCGTCGGGCTGAGCCTGCGCCACGATCACGGCAGCCAGTACATGTCGCACGACTTCCGGGCGGAGATCCGCTGGCTGGGGATCGCGTCGTCGCCCGCCTTCGTTCGGGCCCCGGAGGGCAACGGCTGCGCCGAGCGCTTCATCCGGACCCTGAAAGAGAACCTGCTGTGGGTTCGCACCTTCGACACCGTCGAGGAGCTTCGCCTGGCGCTGCTGGAGTTCCGCCGGACCTACAACGAGCAATGGCTGATCCAGCGGCATGGTCACCGCTCGCCGGCCCAGTTCAGGCGCGACCAGATGGACGCCGAGCCCATGGTCGCGTAGTCCCAAATCGGTGTCTCACGATCCGGGGGCGGTACACTACCGAGCGCCGCGTTCGACTCCGCCGACTTGATGACGTTGCCCCCTGATCCCGGACTGGGTGCGTGTTCACTATGCGGCCATGGCTCGGGTCATGTCGATCCTCGCCTGCTCTGGCGTCCTGTAGCCGATGCTCGAGTGCCTGCGCCGGCGGTTGTAGAAGATGGCGATGTACTCGAAAAGGGCGGCCTTGGCCTCACGGCGAGAGGCGAACCGGGTTCGGTGGACCAGTTCCGTCTTCAACGAGCCGAAGAAGCTCTCCATCGGCGCGTTGTCGAGGCAATTGCCCTTGCCGCTCATCGAGGCGAGCGCCCCATGCGCCTTCAGCAGCCTCCGATAGTCGCCGCAGGCGTATTGAACACCACGATCGGAGTGGCAGATCAGGCCCGGCGTCGGCCTTCGATTCCGCAACGCCATGCGCATGGCGTCGACCGCGAGGCTCCCTTTCAGCCGATCGGACATCGACCAGCCGACGATCTCCATCGTGGCCAGGTCCTTGACCGCGGCGAGATAGAGCCAGCTTTCATCGGTGGGCACGTAGCTGATGTCGGCGAGCCAGACCGTGTCTGGCGTCCCTACCTTGAAGTTGCGCGCCAGCAGGTTCGGCGCGATGCCGAGATCGTGTCGGCTGTCGGTCGTGCGCGGCACGCGGCGGCCCCGCCGCGGCGGCCGGATGCCGTTTTGCTTCATGAGCCTGGCCACCGTCTTCCGGGCGATGCGCTCGCCTTGGGCGACCAGCTCGGCGTGGATGCGCGGCGCGCCGTAGCGTGCGCGGCTGTCTTCAAAGATCGTGCGGATCCGGGCTGCCATCGTGTCCTGCGCCGCCCGGCTCGCCGCCCTGTCGGGGGTGGCCGCGCGCCAGGCGTGAAACCAGCTCGGGCTCACCGACAGAACCCGGCACATCAGCCGGACGGCGTGCTCCGCGACATGGGCGGCGATGAAGGCGAGCTTCGCGTTCATTGTTTCGCCGCCCACTGCGCGAAAAAAGCCGAGGCTTTGCGCATCACCTCCACTTCTTCCTTCAGACGGCGGTTCTCGCGCCGCAATTCGGCAAGCTCCGCCGCCTCGACCTTCTGACGCCGGCTGGCCTCGGCCGAACCTGCCGCCTCCACTTCAAGCCGCCAGCCCTTGAGCTGCGAGGAGGCGACCCCCAGCTCCCTGGCCACGCCGGCCTGCGTGGCGCCCGGCGCCGACAGGCGCGCGACAGCCTGCTCCTTGAACTCCGTCGTGAAACGACGGCGCGGTTCCTTGCTCATCATCCCATCCTCCGTCCCGGGGGTACTTTACCTCCCAGTCCGGGATCAGGGGGCAACGTCATGACTGGAGCGGTTGAGGTCATCTGCGCGGTCCAGATCGTCCAGAATGCGGACGATAGCGCTTAAGGTGATCCGGGCGCAGTCATAGCCGGCCTCAAAACCCAGGTTGCGGAAGCCACTCAACCCGGCTTCCGCGTTCCAGCGGATGCGGGCGAGACTATGGGCGGTTTTTCTGTTTCGGCTCATCGTCGCCCTCCTGCTGCGGCTGGTCCTTCATCCGCCGCAGCGCCTCCTTCAGCTTGTCCTCGTCAAGGTCCACGCCGAGTTCGCGGGCGGCTTGCTCGAAGCGCTGCCTCTGATCTTCCTTATCATCCACCATCTCAGGGTCTCCCATGCACCTTTGCTTCGTAGATGAAAGCGGTCACCCCCCGAAGCAACAGAAGATAGGCCAGCGGCCGTTCTTTGTCATTGCTGGCGTTATAATGCATGAAGACCAATGGCCGTCTGTCGCCTCCGAAATGAACGCCCTGCGCGCGAAGCCCGAGTATCGTGTATCTGGAGAGATAAAGTGGCGGTACTTCGGCCCAGAGAACACGGATCGAGATAACAGTGTTGCCCATCTCGATGCAGACGCACGGGCAAAATTCCGGAAAGAGCTTTTTTCCATAATCACTAAAAGAAAAAGCATTAGGATTGTGTCTTGTGTATGCGACTGCCGTCTCGCATTCCAGCGGAAGTTCATAGTTGGCCCAGAACACATATACCGCTACACTTATAAATCGGTATCAGAGAGATTCCAATACTACTTGCAAGACACTTCTCGCATGGTGGGCTCAAAGCAGCACGGGATTATCGTGGCCGATCACAGGGGCACCGATCAGGATAAGGCTCTCAGGAAGCACCACCACGATCTTGTCGACGACGAAGCCTTGTTCGTCAGCGACTACAAAAACTACATCGAAACAGTGTTCTTAACACCGTCTCATCACTCTGTCGGGATCCAGTTGGCAGACATGGTGGCCGGCGCAATTGGGCGGGCGTTCAACACTCCAGAGAAGGAGTATGCGGATTTGCTGCACGGCTCCTTCCGTTCGCGCCCAGATGGCAGCATTGACGGATACGGCCTGGTGAAATTTCCCGGTGGGTGGTGAGGTCGCCGGGTGGAGCTTTCGCTCCTGACGCAACCGTCGCGTCCCCGGCGCTTAGAGCCTAGTCGTCCGACCGCCGCTTAGCAAGCGATCCGATGAGGGTCCGCGTACTTGAGCCTCTTCCCCTTCACGCCGGCCAACGGCGCCTTCGCGCGGTCGTGGTCCTCGACGCCAAGGGCGCTGCGATTGTTGTAGCGAAACTCGAACTCCGCGACGTAGCGGTGAAGATGCTGCTTGCCGCAGTGCTGATAGACGCCCTTCATGCCTCGCTTGAAGATGGAGAAGTAGCCTTCAATCGTGTTGGTCGTGATGTCGCCGCGGCCGTACTCGCCCTTGCCGTGAGCGACGACGCCATGCTCGGCGAACTCGCGGCCGATCTTCGTGTAGTAGGCCGCCTCGTCCGTCATCAAGCGGGCCTCCTTGGCGATGTTGTCGCGCAGGATCGGCGCCAGCGTGGAGGCCTTGAGGTCGTCCACGACCATGCTGCGGACGCGGCCCGTGGCGCGGTCCACCAGCGACAGCACCTTGTGCTTGTGCGCGTAGCCGCGGCCCTTCTTCGTGTGCTTCGGCTTGATGTTGCGGTCGTTGCCGATGAACGTCTCGTCCACCTCGACAGCACCGCCGCCCGTGCCGAAGGGCGCGAGGTCGCCGGAGCGCATGGCCTCGCGGATGCGATGCTCCATGAACCACGCCGTCTTGTAGGTCACGCCCAGCACGCGGTGGAGCTGGTGGCTGCTGATGCCCTTCTTGCTGGAGGTCATCAGGACGACCGCCTGAAGCCAGAGGTTCAGCTTGACCTTGGATGCCTCGAAGACCGTGCCGACCTTCACCGTGAACTGCTTCTTGCAATCGCCGCAGCGGTGAAGGCCCAGGCGGACGCGCTTCTCCGGGTTCGCCTTCACCTTGGTGATGCGACCCATGCAGCCGCAGTGCGGGCAGACCGGACCCTCGGGCCACAGCACTTCCTCAAGGAAGGCGAAGGCCGCAGCTTCGTCGTGCAGGTAGGGGGCGCTGAGGTTCGACATGGCTGGTATCTCCTTGAGCCATATCTAGCAAACCGCGCCCGTGTTTGCAATGTATATAATCGCCATTTTTTTTGACAGCAGATCCTTCAACCCGGCGTTGTCGAGCATCGCGTCGGCGTAGAGCCGCTTCAGCCGGGCGTTCTCGTCCTCGAGGGCCTTCAGCCGCTTCGCGTCGGAGACGTCCATCCCGCCGTACTTCGCCTTCCAGGCGTAGAACGTCGCCGATGACATCCCGTGCTTGCGGCATAGCTCCGCCACCGTGGCCCCGGCCTCCTGCTCCCGCAGAACGCCGATGATCTGCTCTTCCGTGAACCTGCTGCGCTTCATTCCGGTCCCTTCCAGTCGGTCGGGATCCCAGCACGCCGTGGAGGAGAAACAAGGGGTCAGGTCACCTCATCGCTGCTAGAGCCGACGGCTTTTCGGGTATCGCGGCGGTGGGAGTTGCGGGGTCTTGCCGACGGGAGGCGCGCCTGCGTCGGCGAGACGGCGTTTCTTCGTGGGGGGAAGAATGAAGAACCTAATTTGTAAACTTGTGTGGATGCCCCGCTACAGGGGCGAGTCGGACGTTGTTCCGGGCGGTTTCGACTACGTTGCGGAGAACGGCTTCGGCGCGGAGCTCCTTAACTTCGATCCTCTCGAAGAAAGGCTTTACGGCTATGTCCAGACAAGAAGCGGCTCCATCAACATCGGGAATTTGGGAGCTGACGAAGAAGATGAGTTCGTCGACGACGTCCGAGTGATCTTCCGGGCTACCCGCCCCGAAGGCGGATCAGTCGTCGTTGGCTGGTACGACGCCGCCCGGGTCTGGCGCCGCAGGCGGCCCGGTTTCCGCAACGTCCCTACTCGTCCCGACCACCCGATTGACTATCTTTTCGAGGCCGACGCGGACCGCGCCGTGATGATACCCCCCGATCAGCGCGACTTCGAAGTTCTGCGAGGCAAAGGATGCCCGGGCGAGTACCCCGTCTTCTATCCTTCGCAACATGAGGAGATTCAAAGTTGGATGCGCGCCTTCGGCCGCTATAGAAAGCGTTGGCTCGCCGCGAGCGGCGCGATCGGCAATCGGCGCGCGCATCAAGCGCCCAGATCGCCGGATGCCGAGCGCAATGCGCTTGTCGAACGAGCCGCAATCAGAACCGTGATCGAGAAGCTGGGGCCTTTGAAGGCTGATCGCCAGAAGGACAACTGCGGCTGGGATCTGGAGTTCGATCGCGACGGTGGGCGGCTGTGCGTCGAGGTGAAAGGCGTGTCTGGACTGGAGCCGCGCGCAGAAGTGACTTCCGAACGAGTACGCCGCCATCGAGCGGGTCAAGCGCGCTTCGTTCTCCGAAGGAAACTACCGCCTGGCGATCGTGACGGATGCTCTTGGCGGCCGAGATCTCCACCTTTTTCAGCTGGACGCCGATGGCCGCTGGACCTGCGAGTTCACGGGCAAACGCATCGATGCGACCGAGCGCGTTGCCGCCGTCTTCGCCTAGGGCTGACCGCCGGCCTGCCCCAATTGTCGCCGGTGGCCGGCTTCTTCCTGCCCGCGAAGTT
>CAWFLE010000003.1:0-152261 GCA_963816545.1 uncultured Alphaproteobacteria bacterium
TCAAACCCATCGCAAAGGCCGCCGCCTGAACCCCAATCGCGCCATCTGCTAGCGAGGCGAAGATCTATCGAACTCGGGGCCCGCTCCGAGCGCAGGGCCATCCGATGACGGCCCTGCTACTTCTACATCGCTGTCTGGTTCATGCCGGGTAGAAGCCGTCTCCGTACCCCGACACCTGCACCGGGCGGAACCCGCCCGCCACGAGCGCGTCGAACTCGCGCTGGTAGCTGGTCCCGTCGGAGCCGTGGCGGGCCTGCCACGCGCCACGGACGTCGCTGTGCCAGATCGCGGCGTAGCGTGCGATGCCGGTGTCGCTGTAGCCGCTGACGCACACCAGACGATTGCCTGCCGTCACCTGTTCGTCGAAGGCGGCCTGGTACTGGCTTGCGGTCAGACCATGGCGACCGACGAAGCCGACGTCGTCGCGCCGCTCCCAGATCGCAGCGAAAAGAACGTTGACATTCACGCGATAGCCGCAGACCTGGACCGGCACGAAACCCTCCGCTGCCATCTCGTCGAAGGCGGCCTGGTAGCCGTCGCGGGACAGCCCGTGGCGGGCTTGCCAATCCGGCCCCACGCGCTGCTCCCAGATCGCGGCGTACCGGGCTTGTCCACCTTCGGCGTAGCCGCTGACGCAGGTGAGCCTAAAGCCCAGCGCCAGCATCTCGTCGAACGCCGTCTGGTAGTCGTCTGACGACATTCCGTGGCGCGCCTGCCAGGCGGGACCCTCCCGCAGTTGCCAGACTGCGTTGAACCTGGCCTCGCGCCCCTCGCTGTAGCCGCATACGCTCGTCAGGCGGAACCCTTGTCCGACGAGATGGTCGAAGGTGGTCTGGTAGCTCTCTGCGTCGATGCCGTGGCGCGCCTGCCAGGCGGTGCCGTCGTTCTCCTCGAAGAGCGCGGCGAACCGCGTGTTGAATCGCGACATGTGGACCGGGATGAACAAAGCCATGCTGCCCGAGGCGTTGTAGATGTCCGAGAAGTCGAGGCGGGCGTCGATCTGCGTGCCGATCATGCTGCCTGGCGCGACGGGCCCGGTCCCTGGTGCGATCCACAGTCGGATGTGAGTGCCGCCGTCCAGGAAATGCCCGTTCACATCATGCGAGCCATCGCCAAGATAAGCGGTGCCGAGCTTCGTCGGCGTGCCCGGCGCAACGAAGTCCTCCGACCGCCGCAGGAGCATCCGGAACGACTGCTGGCCGAGCGTGACCCGCCAGTTGCCGAGCCAGCACGCCTCGCTCTGCACGAAGGTCGGATCGACCACGCCGTCGATGTACCAGCCGGACGTGATCATCCACTCGGGATCGTTGGCGTAGGCGATCTCGATGAAGCGGTTCTCGCCCCAGTGGTTCTTGGCGAAGAACACCTTGCGGTTGCGGTCGAAGCCGATCAGCAGCAGGACGTGGCCGCCGACGGGCGCGGTAAGGTGCTGCACGTCGCAGATCACCTCGTGCTCCGCGAGGAGCGTGTTCTCCAAAGCCTCGATCGAAGGATTGGCGCCGAGCGAAACCCATCCGGTCGCGCGATAGCGGGCGTTGACGCGGGCCAGAAGCGTCACGTGCTGCTCGCAGAATTCCAGCGCGTCGAAGTCTTCCTGCCGGGTCAGGTCGCCGATACCGGCGTAGCCGAGGATTGGCAGCAGCGCTTCGAGGGCGGTCTGAGACGGGACGTATGGGGCGAGAGATTCTTCCGCGACAGCATTCTCCGACAGCTTCTGGGCTATGTCGGCGCTGCCCTGGAAGCCGGTCAGCGACGAATTGTTCTCAATCGGCTGCTGCACCGCGCCGCTGCCATCGCGGTTCAGCGCGAAGGACTTGCCCATGTGGAAGACGTGCTCTTCGGAAACGTCGATCAGCATGTTGAACCGCCGCCTGTACGCGGCTTCCAGCGCGGCCGCCCCGGCGAACGCCCAGCATGTGCCGCGGTCGTTCTGCCGGCGAAAGCCGGACTGCCACTGCGCCAGTGAAAAGACACCGGCGTCGGGCTGCCGAAGCGCCAGTGGCCCGACGAGGCTGACTCGCGCAAAGCGACGCGCGACCTCGGCGGCCGCATCGACCAGCAGCGCCTGCTCGGCAAGGTCCTGGACCGGCGCGATCGGCGCCAGGTCGTCGATGGCGCCGTCCACTGTCAGGCCGGCTCCGCTGGGGGAGGTATCGGGAAAGAACGACATCGTGCGATCCTTCATGAAGAGGAATAGGCACAGTCAGTTCCGGGAGAGTTCGTGTCAGCAACGCAGAGCGTCTCCGCGTTCGCATGGCATGCCTTCCGGCATAGATCGCCAAGACTTGCAGGTCGTCTATGAGCGGCCTGCGACGTGCAGCAAGCGCTGTTTCGGCGCGACGGTCAAATCACCTTCGCCTGATGGCAGGCCCGACCTCATATGTCGAGCGTCGCCTCACCCGCTCGCCAGCCCACTTCCGACGCGACCAGCTGGACGCTCAGCCCATGGTCGCGTAGTCCCAAATTGGTGTCGCACAATCCGGGGGCGGTACAGATCCGCCTTGCAAACCCCGTGCGCCAGCCGTCGCCGGCGCCCTCGCCACGGTTGGCCGTGCCGAAACCCCCAAGAAAGCTGGCAGGAGCGCCAGGCAGACGGTCCTTGCGCTGAAAGCTGAAAACCCAAGGGGCGTCCCGCGCGCTTACGGAGCTGGAGCGTCTGCTTGCGCCTTGAGCGCCTGCATCGTCCGAGAGGCTCAGAGCGCAATGGTGGCCGAAGTATGGTCGGCGGCATCGCAGAACCTGCGCCACCACCCCGAAAGAACTTCGCGCGGCGCGGGTCCGGCTCTCACCTGCGTGAACCGGTGCGATCAGAGCTGGAAGGTCGAGAGCAGGACGGCGATCGCGGCTGCGATCCAGTCGCGCGTGACGACAGGGTCGCCTCCAGGCCCCGTCGATCCGTAGTCTTCGTTGATGGCCACTACCCCGGCGAAGTCGTCGCCTCGCGCCAGGTAGGCGACGATCGCGTAGGCGGGGACCGCGTCAGAGCCCGTCCAGCAATACGCGCCCTGGCGCCGACCCACGAGGCCATCGAATCGAACGTGCGGGACGAGCTCCATGAGTGCGGGGTCCGGCTGGCAGCCCATGAAGCCGTAGCCTTCGCCAACCAGCCGCTCGAACTCGAGCGAGGCCGCCTGCGCGGACACCAGACCGCCGAGCCGGCGGCTCTGGAACGCTAGATGGACGTCGCTGTCCCGCGCGACCGCAACGCAACCTTCGTCGTAGTCGTCGAGCCGCGCGCCCCACGGGATGGCGATCGTGGCACCGATTTCGACGTCGACCAGCAGATCGTAGCGGAGCGCCATGATCTGCTCCGCTGGGATGATCGCCGAGAACAGCTGCACCATCCCGATGAAGCCCGCCGGATCGTCAAGCACGCCCTGCTCCGAAAGATCGGCAAGAGAGCCGACGATCTCGCCTACCGTACGGCTTGCGAGTTTGAAGTAGCTCCTGCCGCCGCACCGTATCTCGTCGTTGATGCTGCCGAGCGCCGCCATCGCGCCGCCGTTGGCCGACGTCTCGGACGCGACGGAGTAGGAGAAGACCTGCTGCGCCGCAGGGCCGAGGCTCGCCAGCGGCCCGCTCTCGCCGTCGCGGCGCAGTTCGGGCAGGTAGCGCGAGGGAATGGCCCAGTTGAGCGCGGAGGAACCGCCATCGAGCCCACCATTCACGACGCCCACCACCTCGCCGCGGCGGTTGATGACGGGCCCGCCCGAGGAGCCTGGTTTGACGACTGCGTCGAGCCGGAAGATCTCCAGCTGCAGGTCCGGGACTCCGAGATTGCGGATCTCCTCTCGGGCGCGCTCGTTGAGGATGTCGTCGAGCGGTCCCAGCGGCCTCGCGGTCCTTCGCCCGTAGGTCTCCTGCCAGCCGCGGATGTTGAGAGGCAGGCCTATGGCGGCGAGGGCCTCCTCCTCGTCCATCGTCTCGCTCGTCGTGAGCGGTCTCGCAGCGGGCGCTTCGATCACCTCGAGAAGCACCAGATCGGCGCGCTTGAGACTGCGCGACAGCCGGGCCTCGCGCTGCAGCCCGGCGTCGACGTATTCGACCGACAGCCGCTCGCAGTCGGCGACGACATGGAGGGCGGTGATCACCTGCCCGGCTTCGGGCCAGACGAATCCCGATCCTGCCCGGGCGCCGGTGCGGGCGCCGGTCGCGTCCATGCAGCCGTCGCCCAGCACGCGGACCACGGACTGGGCCGCCGCCCGAACGACGTCCGAGCGCGGCTCGCGGTCCTGCGCTCCGGCCGCGCCGGCAAGGGTCGCGGCGACGGCGGTCAACACGGCGATCTTCATCGCTCTCGCTCCGCGCACGAGAGGCTCCAGAGGAGTTTCAGCCCCTCAAGGTCCGCATCCTTCATGGCGACGGCGAGATCTGGCCAATCGCCCGGCGCGAGGCGCCAAGCGCGTCGGGCCTCATCGGCGTCCGGCGCGCGAGCTGGATCGGTCCGCTGGCACGCATCGCTCCCCGTCTCGGAGAACAGGAGAGTGGAGGCGCGAACGCCATCCGGGGCGGCCAGCTTCGATGCGCCCTCCTGCTCCATGGCGATGCCGGTCAGCGAGATCAGGGCGATGCGGGCGGCCGTCTCCTGGTCGAAGCCCAGGGCCTGCCACTGCGCCTGCAGAACCGAGGGAGCGGGCGACAGAAGGTTATGGCTGCGCACCCAGATGCCGGCGGTCACCCCGGCGACGGCGGCGAGCGCGAAGGCGAACGCTGCGTAGTCGTGTCGCCGCCCTCGCGGGCCAGTGGCATCGTCATCTTTCATGAGGAGGTTGCTTGCGCCGCCCAGCGCCGTGACGCCCGCCGCCATGGCGATGAGCGCCGAAACGACGGCGGCGACCACCGGGGATGCCGACAGTCCGACCAGATAGCCAGTCAGAACGCCTAGAGACGTCGCGGCGAGCATCTCCGGCCCCATCGCGGGCTTCTCCCGATCATTCGACGCCCAATTGCATCTGACGTAAAGTTACCGCAAGGCGGCCGCGTCAACAATTGCGGACCTCGGAGCGTGTTCGAGAAGCAGGATGTCCTCAGCCTCGGCCGTACCATTCATGGGTCGGCCACTTCGAACCTGGATCGACGCGTCGCCCTCCCGCCGCACCTATGCCGGCGATCCGACCGAAATGGGCCGGCCTCGCGACCACGGTCCCTGACGTTCGCCGCGAAGGCCGCCCCCGCAAGGCTGGCCAACCCGAAATGGGCTGCGCCATCTTCTACCTGCTGCGCGCAGGCTGCTCGTGGCGACTGCTGCTGAACGACTTCCCGCCTTGGCAGACCGTCCACTACCATCTTCGCCGGTAGGAGCGCGGACGCGTCTGGGCCCGCGTCCCCCACACACTGCTGCTCTAGGATCATGAACGATCCGGGCGCGAGCCTTCTTGCGGCGTCGCTGGTGCGGGTTTCGCCATCGCCGCCGTCGCCCGGGAGCCGAGAAGCCCGCAGCATATCGCTGATTGAGGAGATCCGCATGCGGCTCGAGGAACTGGAGCGTCTGATCGCGCCTTGAGCGCCTCCGCCGTCCGAGCTGCTCAGAGCGCGATGGTCACCGAGCGTGCGTCGGCGGCATCGGCGTCCGGAACGACGACCCTCCGCCTCGGCTCGGTCGAAGCGCTCGACTGGAAGGAGCCGAGCGTCCCGCGGCAGCGACGTTGCGCTCGCCATAGCGACGACCATCTCCAGCGCCTGCCTCGCAGCGCTGTCGACCGCCGCCATGAACAGGTAGAAGACGCCCTCCCGCGAAACCGTCTGGCCGGCCTCCAGCGAGCCCGCGACGCTTTCGCCGCCGAGCAGGTCGAATAGGTTCAACATCGCCTCGACCTCAGCCTTGCCGCGGCACAGCATCGACATGAGCTGGGGCGCTCGCACGGCCGTCATGTCGCGGGAGCACAGGACCTCGTGCTCGACGATCCGGTTCCCGCTGCCCGGACGCAGGGAGGGCGTGAGCGAGGAGGAGAGGGGATCGTGGAAAGGAGCCGGCCCCACTTTGGGAGGCCGGGCGCGTTGCCCCGCCGACGAGTGTCGAGAACGGAGCGCGCGTTTCGTGGTTGACGTAACGTAAGACATGTCGTATGCGTCGAATGTAGCACCTCAAGAAAACCCTCTGGGTCGGCATGGAGCGGTCAGATGAACCGACCATCGCGAACACTAGATGCCTTTCGCCGTCCTGCAGCAGTTCTAGTGACCATAACGGCTCTTCAGGTGGCGACGGCCGAGCGGGCCGACGCCCTCGTCCTCGAACTCACCGGCGTTGGTCTGACGCTGCTCGGCACCGGCGCCACCCTCGCGCAGCTTTTTGGGCCCAGCGCATTCGTGGACGACATCAACGACAGTCCGATCTACAGCGCGAGCGACCCCAGTTCGCCAACCCTTAAGGTGGTCACCACCGCCACCTCCTTCGAGCTATTTTTCACTCAGCCAAACCTAATCTCAGAGTTCGAGGATGATCAGGTCGGTGGACTTAAGGGAAGCGTCCAAACGCGGATAGGCAACAATGATGTGCACACTTGGGACTTCCTGATCAACTTTGAAGCTGAAGTGGTGGACAACTTAATATTCGGCGATCCGGACTACAACAGTCTCACTGCCAGCGGGTTCGTCCAACACCACTACGCCCCCCACCCGAAGGACGGGGATGCTACGGGTGGCGGCGCAATCCTGAACTACAACATCTTCACCGGCCAGCTCGACGAGGACCTCGCCCAGACCCAGCTCAGCTATCAGCAGCAACCGCTTCCGAGAGGCAAGCACGAGGCCAGCGACGACCATTTCGACGTGATGAGCTTTGCCACGCTTCAGGTGCGCTGCTGCAATACCGAGATTCGCAACTTCTCCTTTCACATGAAGGCGGTGCACCTGTCGGCGGTCCCTTTGCCGCCGACGGCTGCGATGCTGCTAGCGTCCATGGGCGGCTTGGCGGCCTATCGCCTCCGGAAGAGGGTCGCGGCCAGGGCGGGATCTGCTTAAACAGCCCGACGCTTACCGCGTTCGACAGCTCCGCCTCGGGATTGGACCACGATCACGGGTGCCGGATCGCGACAGAAACGCCGGCTTAGTTGAGCCTGAAGTGACTGAGCCTACTGGACAGGCTCTGGCGTCCGGGATGCGGGGCAGGATGCAGTGGATGGCAAGTCGCATGGCGCTGCCGGCGAAAGTCGCCGCCATTGACGTTGAGGCGGATCAGGGTCGGGGGTAGAATGCGGTGGGCCTGACTGTTCCGACGTTGGCGCTGCCGACAGCGACGCCGAGGCCAATGGCGAGAGCCATCGTCAACCGCTGAGAGGCTTCACTTGCCTGCGGCGCCACCGTCAGAAGCGCGGCTTCAATTTTCGTTCAGCCCGTTGGGCGCGCGGGTGTGCAGCTGATCTTTCCAGCTGCTCTCGAGGTTCACGACGTCCTGCGCGTCCATATCCGGCGAGAGCCGCTGGAGAATGGTGAAGCGAAAGCTGCTCGGGTCCCGATCACGAAGCAGGCGGTTCCCGCCGTGGCCTTGCGCAGCGTAGTTGCGCCACCTTCCGAGCAGGTTCTTCGCCCCGTACGCCGAGCCCACATGCGATTTGCCGTCCGCTTGGTCGTAGATCAGGTAGACGCCACGCCAGTGCGTCAATGCCTGCCGCCACTTGAGGGGCAAGATCGCCAGATCCTGCCAGCCAAGATCAAGCCGGTCCCATGCCGGCATCGCGGCATCGAGAACGTGGTGAGAATTGCGGCCTTATTGGTTTACAAGTGGTGTATCCGGCTGCTCCCGGGCTGCCCGCGCAAGGGCTGCCTCATTAATGAGATACTCAGAGCGTAAAGCCTAACTCTACTGCGGCCGCTTCTCAGGAATATAGGCGATAAAGCCGAGATTTTCGTTGAGCCCCCATTTTCTTTGCATCAACGTCCCGTTGACGACATATAGGTCGGAGACCATGTATTTATCTAAATTCTCGGTCACCGGATTCCAGATCTTTACAGCGCTGTCCTCGCGACCTGGTATCCCAGTTACAAGTTGAAACCGATCTTCCGGGTGATGCTTTGCGAGATGCTGCATGAAAGCGAAGACTTCATCGTAATCGGTGATACGGTCATCGGTGAAGTAACAGGCTGCTTCAAGGCCGCCAACGCCGACGACCGTGGCGCCGCCCACGACAATTGTCACTGGCGCGAGTAAGATAGCCCCAATCGTACCGAGCGCGCCCCCGGTTCCGGCAATGATACCCACAGTTCCAGCTGCCGAGGTGCCCGCCATTGTCGAACCCAACATGGTCAATCCAGATCCAGCATGAACGAGCGTGTAGAAACCTGCAGCCTGCATGGCGATCCCAGTTCCAGCCGCTGCCCCGCCCGCTCCCGCAATGGCAGTGGAGGTGCCTCCTCCAATCAGGATGCTTGGTCTATAATTGCAGACACCCGCCGCGGCAGGACTGGCCAGCAGCGCTACTGCCGTCGCTGAATAAATCACTTCCCTGAGGGTGCTCATTGCCGGAACCTCTCTACTGATCAACCTCTCATCAGCTTGCTTTTGAAATTCCACGGGGTCATGCGAGGCGCCTGACGAGGGTGGCGATGGCGGCGAGGGTAATGAGGGCTTCGGCGACGGCGGTGAGTTGCTCGTAGTCGCGCACGAGGCGGCGGCACTTCATGATCCAGGCGAAGGTCCGCTCCACCACCCAGCGGCGGCGGATGACAACGAAGCCGGCAGCGCCGCGCGGGCGCTTGACGATCTCCAGCGCGACATGGGTTTTGGTCTTCGCCCAGTCGACGAGGCGGCCGGCATAGCCGCCGTCGGCGAAGACGGTCTCGACGAAGGGGAAGGCGCGCCGCGACAGGCGCAGGACGCCCTTCGCGCCGTCGCGGTCCTGCACGTCGGCGGCGTGGACCTCGACGGCCAGCAGGCGGCCGTCGGTGTCGGTCATGATGTGGCGCTTGCGTCCGTTGATCTTTTTGCCGGCGTCGAAGCCTTTGAATCCCCTTTTTGATCCGCCGTCCGGACGGTCTGGCTGTCGAGGATGGCGGCCGACGGCGAGGCCTCGCGTCCCTCCCGCTCGCGGTCGGCCAGGACCAGCGCGTGATGGACCCGCGCCCACACGCCCTCGCGCTGCCACCGGCGGAAGTAGTGGTAGACGGTCTGCCAGGGCGGGAAGTCGTGCGGCAGCAGCCGCCAGGCGCAGCCGGCCCGGAGCAGGTAGAGGATCGCCTCGACGATCTCGCGCTTGTCGGCCTTGCGCGGTCGGCCGCCCGAAGCTGCGTCCGGGATCATCGGCGCGATGGCGGACCACTGGAGATCGGTCAGGTCGCTCGGATAGGCGCGGCGGCGCGAGCGGCGGGGCATGGGTGTCGTCCTCGGTCGAAGCGGGGCGACACCCCATGAATCAGACCGAAGGCGCGGGGGGAATCCCCCTTCTCAGACACGCTCTAAGGGTGCTCATTGCGGAACCTCTCTACTGATCAACCTCTCATCAGCTTGCTTTGAAATTCCACGGGGTCAACGAGCCCGCTTCCGAGCAACTGTCCCCGCATCTCGGGTGGTCAGCTCAGCATGTCCGTGATCGAGAGCTGACCTGACCCCTTGCGCTCATCCGCGGGCGGCCGGAATCGTGGGTTGAGATTTGCCCGTGAGGGCGGCGTGAGCAATGGGCAGCGGCGCGGAGCCTTCGAGGTCGTGCAGCGGCGATGCCCATTGCGGTTTCAGGGAGGCTGCGTAGGCGGCCGGCGTCATGTAGCCGATCGCCGAGTGCGGCCTCACGGTGTTGTAGTCGTCGACCCATCCGCGGAGGATCGCCCGGACGTGGTTCATCGAGAAAAACAGGTGCTCGTTGAGGCATTCGTCCCGCATCCGGCCCTGAAAGCTCTCGGCGAAGGCGTTTTGGGTCGGCTTTCCCGGCGCGATGCATCGCCAGTCCAGCTTCTCCGCCTGCGCGAAGGTCAGGACGGCCGTCGAGGTGAACTCCGTCCCGTTGTCGCTGACCACGATGCGTGGCTTGCCGCGGGTCTCGATGAGGACCTTCAGCTCCCGGACGACCCGTCTGCCGGAGATCGAGGCGTCCGGGATCGCCGCCAGACACTCCTTCGTCACGTCGTCGATGATGTTCAGCACGCGGAACCTGCCTCCGCCGGCCAGTTGGTCATGCACGAAGTCCATCGACCAGCGGCTGTTCGGTCCGTCCGGCGCCGGTATCGGCGTGCGCGCGACCGCGATCCGGCGGCGGGATCTGCGCCGCCGCACAGCCAGCCCCTCCTCACCGTAGAGCCGCTGGGTCTTCTTGCGGTTCATGGCCCAGCCCTCCGCACGCAACAGCACATGCAGCCGGCGATAGCCGAACCGCCGGCGCTGCTTGACCTGACCCCTTGCGCTCATCCGCGGGCGGCCGGAATCGTGGGTTGAGATTTGCCCGTCAGGCGGCGTGAGCAATGGGCAGCGGCGCGGAGCCTTCGAGGTCGTGCAGCGGCGATGCCCATTGCGGTTTCAGGGAGGCTGCGTAGGCGGCCGGCGTCATGTAGCCGATCGCCGAGTGCGGCCTCACGGTGTTGTAGTCGTCGACCCATCCGCGGAGGATCGCCCGGACGTGGTTCATCGAGAAAAACAGGTGCTCGTTGAGGCATTCGTCCCGCATCCGGCCCTGAAAGCTCTCGGCGAAGGCGTTTTGGGTCGGCTTTCCCGGCGCGATGCATCGCCAGTCCAGCTTCTCCGCCTGCGCGAAGGTCAGGACGGCCGTCGAGGTGAACTCCGTCCCGTTGTCGCTGACCACGATGCGTGGCTTGCCGCGGGTCTCGATGAGGACCTTCAGCTCCCGGACGACCCGTCTGCCGGAGATCGAGGCGTCCGGGATCGCCGCCAGACACTCCTTCGTCACGTCGTCGATGATGTTCAGCACGCGGAACCTGCCTCCGCCGGCCAGTTGGTCATGCACGAAGTCCATCGACCAGCGGCTGTTCGGTCCGTCCGGCGCCGGTATCGGCGTGCGCGCGACCGCGATCCGGCGGCGGGATCTGCGCCGCCGCACAGCCAGCCCCTCCTCACCGTAGAGCCGCTGGGTCTTCTTGCGGTTCATGGCCCAGCCCTCCGCACGCAACAGCACATGCAGCCGGCGATAGCCGAACCGCCGGCGCTGCTCCGCCAGCTCGCGCAGGCGCCGGCGCAGGCCAGCATCGTCGGGGCGCCGGCTTCGGTAGCGGACCGAGCTGCGGTCCGCCGAGATCAAGGTGCACGCCCGCCGCTCGCTCATCCCGTGACAGGCACGGAGATGCGCGACCGCGTCCCGCATCACGGCGGGCGTCACCATTTTTTTGACAGCAGATCCTTCAACCCGGCGTTGTCGAGCATCGCGTCGGCGTAGAGCCGCTTCAGCCGGGCGTTCTCGTCCTCGAGGGCCTTCAGCCGCTTCGCGTCGGAGACGTCCATCCCGCCGTATTTCGCCTTCCAGGCGTAGAACGTCGCCGATGACATCCCGTGCTTGCGGCATAGCTCCGCCACCGTGGCCCCGGCCTCCTGCTCCCGCAGAACGCCGATGATCTGCTCTTCCGTGAACCTGCTGCGCTTCATTCCGGTCCCTTCCAGTCGGTCGGGATCCCAGCACGCCGTGGAGGAGAAACAAGGGGTCAGGTCACATAGCGGCGAATGCCACTGAAATCGAAGTGATTAGCTGTGCCAGTCAAAAATTGACAAATTTTCAGTCACTTGAATGGAATTCACTAAATCCGCGCAGGCAACAGGTCCGGAGAATATCGGCCCCGAGAGACCGCTTCGGGGCCTCGCGACGGCAGGGCCAGTGCTCAGCCCCTCCCGCATAACCCTCGAAAACAACGGAAAAATCCGGCCGCAGCCGGATGGGGAGAATGCTTTCACTCGGGCAAGTGGCGGAGAGACAGGGATTCGAACCCTGGATACGGTTGCCCGTATACACGCTTTCCAGGCGTGCGCCTTCGACCGCTCGGCCACCTCTCCGTCCGCGTGCGTCTAACCGAACGGGGCCGCGGGTTCAAGCGGCCCCGTTCGCTTCCCTCACCCCTCGCGCGTCCCCAGGAAATCCCGCAGGTCCCGCACCCGCTTCGCATCCATCGAGACGTAGACGAAGCCCAGGTTGGTCCGCTCCGCGATCATCTCTCCGGGGAAGGGGAGGTACGACAGCTCCCGCGTCCCGAAGCTCGGGGAAGCCGTGCCCACCTGCCATTCCGTGGTCAGCGTCACGTCCACCAGCTTCAGGGGCGGACCGCCAGCCTCGTCCTCGATCTCCAGCGGCACGCCTGCGATGCGCAGGTAGGCGGCCTTGTCCTTCGCCTCCCGGAACCCGTCGATGAACTGGGTGGCGAGGATCTGAAGCTCCGCCGCATGGTCCTGCGGCTCCATGTGGGAGTGCAGGTGCCCGCCGTCGTGGTGGTTGCGGCCGTGCCCGTGAGGGTGGTGATGGTCGTGCCCGTGGTCGTGATGGTCGTGCGGCATCGTCTCACCTCCCCGCCGGGCGGCCCCAGCGGCGGCCGTGCGTCTGCTCGGACCACTCGCCCATGGGCAGGCTCACCGGCTTGTCGATATGCGGCCGGTGCGCGCCCATCTTGCCCGCGGCGACCATCGACCCCAGCACGTCCACGATCACCCGCGTCCCCATCAGCGCCGTGATGTCGGAGCAGTCGTAGGGCGGCGAGACCTCCACCAGCTCCATCCCGCAGATCCCCTCGGCCGCGACCTTCTGCGCCAGCGCCAGCGCCTCGCGCGGCAGGAAGCCGCCGGGCTCGGGCCAGCCGGTGCCGGGCACGAAGCCGCAGTCGATCGAGTCGATGTCGAAGGACATGTAGACCATGTCCACGCCGTCCCAGGCCATCTCCAGCGCCATCTCGGCGGTGCGGTCCACGCCCATCCGCTCCATGTCCGACATGGTGATGATGTTGGTCTGCCGCTCCCGCGCGACCGAGACCGCCTCCCGCGGGACCTGCCAGCCGCCGATGCCCACCTGCACCAGGTTCTTCGCCGGCACGTTGGGCATGTTGGTGGCGTGGAACCAGGGCGTGGTGTGCATCCGCTCGTCCAGGTCCTTCTCCTGGATGTCGGCGTGGCGGTCGAAATGCACGATCCCGATCTTCTTCGAGGTGCACTCGGCGATGCCCCGCACGCAGGGGTAGCCGATGGAATGGTCCCCCCCGATCATGATCGGCATGGACCCGCTGCTGAACACATGGGAGACGGCGCGGGAGATCTGGTCGAAGCTCTTCTCGATGTTGGCGGGGATGGTGAACACGTCGCCCGCGTCGCACAGCGTCATCTGCTCGCGCAGGTCGATCGCCATCTCGTAGTTGTAGGGGGTGTAGAGCGCCGAGATCTTGCGCACCCCCTGCGGCCCGAACCGCGTCCCCGCCCGGTAGGTGGTGCCCCCGTCGAAGGGGATGCCCAGCACGGTGGCGTCGTAGTGGCCCACCTCGGTGACGTCCTCGGCGTAGGGGGCCTTCAGGAAGGTGTTGATGCCGGCGTAGTGGGGCAGTTCTCCGCGCGCGAAGGTGGGGATGGAGCGGTCCTGGATCGAAGTCCGCCCCCGTCAGGCCCATGCGCAGCGCCCACGCCTTCTCCTTCTCCCATTCCGTGCCGGGGATGTCGGCCTCGGCCTGCATCGCCTTCCAGCCGCGAAGCTGGGTCAGGTCGGGGTGGTGGAAGCGGCGGCGGTCGACGGGCGGTCCGGCGCGGCGGCGAGGTTCAGGTCTGGGGAACATGATCGTCCTCTCGTTGATGACGCTGGAAGGGGATGCCCCCGTCCCGCGCGTCGAAATCGTAGGTGATGGTGGCGCCGTAGGCCTCGGGTTCCTGAGGGTCCCAGCGCGGCTTGTCGAAGACAAGGACGCGGTCGCCGAGCTTGAACGCCTCCTCAAGGTCATGGCTGACCATGAACACGGTCATGGCGGTCTCCTCGCGCAGCTCCTGGAGGAAGCCGTGCATCGAGAGCCGCGTGCCGGGGTCGAGCGCCCCGAACGGCTCGTCCAGCAGCAGCACCCGCGGCCGCCCCGCCAGCGCCTGCGCGATGGCGAGGCGCTGCTGCATCCCCCCCGACAGCGCCGCCGGGTAGGCGTCCGCCACATGCCCGAGCCCGATCCGCTCCAGCGCCGCATCGGCGCGCGTCGCAGCCTCCCGCCTGCGCCGCCCGAAGAACCGGGGGAGCACGCCCCCCGCCAGCTCCTCCGCCGCGATCAGGTTCCCGCGCACGGTCATGTGCGGGAAGACCGAGTACCGCTGGAACACCACCCCGCGGTCCCGATCCGGCTCCTGCGCCGGGGGCCGCCCGTCGATGCGGATCTCGCCGCGCATCGGCCGCTCCTGCGCCAGCAGCAGCCGCAGGAAGGTGGACTTGCCGCAGCCCGAGGCGCCGACGATGGAGACGAACTCCCCCTCCTCCGCCGTCACCGACACCCGCTCCAGGATCGGACGGCCTGCATAGCTCTGGAACAGGTCCTCGACCGTCACGAAGCTCATGTCGCCGGCCCCGCCCAGGGGAACGCGCGGCGCGACACCTGCCGCAGCCCGAGGTCCATCAGGAACGCCAGCAGCGTGATCCAGACGACATACGGAATGATCACATCCATCGCGAAGTACCGCCGCACGAGGAAGATCCGGTAGCCCAAACCTTCCGTCGACGCGATCGCCTCCGCCGCGATCAGGAACAGCCACGCCGGCCCCAGCGCCAGCCGCAGCGCCCCGATCAGCCGCGGCATCACCTGCGGCAGCGCCACCCGCGTCAGGATCGCCCAGGTCGAGGCGCCCAGCGTCTGCGCCTTCACCAGCATCTCCTGCGGGATCTCGGCCGTCCTCTGGGCGATGTCGCGGATGATGACCGGGGTGATCCCCAGCACGATCAGCGCGACCTTCGACACCTCCCCAAGCCCGAACACGATGAACAGCACCGGCAGGATCGCGAGCGGCGGGATCAGCGACACCACCGCCACGAAGGGCGCGAGCCCCGCCCCCACCCCCGGCAGCAACCCGATCGTGAGCCCGAACCCCAGCCCCAGCCCCGCCGCGATCCCCGCGCCGATGGCGAGCCGCCGCAGGCTCGCGCCCGTGTCCACCCACAGCAGCACCTCGCCCGACCGCCGGTCAGGCTCGAACGCCAGGCTCCGCGCCGTCTCCACGATCTGCGCGGGCGCGGGCAGCAGCCGGTCCTGCGGGTTCGCCGCCCGCCGGATGTCCGAGGCGACCACATAGCCCAGAAGCGCCAGCGCGAACGGCAGCGCCGCCAGCCCGAAGGCCAGCAGCCGCCCCGGCCTGCGGTTGATCCAGCGCATCAGACGCGCCCCCCGCCGGCCGCCCCGCCGCCCCGAAGCGGCGCCCGGCCGGCCCGCCACGGCCGCAAACGGTCCCCGCCGCAACGCGACGCCTCCGCCCCGCCCACGCAGCGTCCCCACGGCCGCGAAACGCCCCGGCCGCAAAGCGGCGCCGCTGCGCCGACACCGGACCTCCCCCGCAGGAGGTCCCGGCCCAGAAGCCGCGCCCCCGCCCCGCCGCCGGACCTCCCCCGCGGCCGCGAAAGGCCCCGGGACGCGCCCGGAACCCCGCCAGTCTCGGCCATCGCGCGCACAGGACCGCTCAGCCCAAGGCTCGCCTCACAGCGTCCCCTCCGCCGCCATCCCCATGTACTCCGTGTCGTAGCGGAACTTCACGTTCTCCGGGTCGCCCGTGACGGACGCCGTCCGGGTACGCCACCCCCACGAAATCCGCCGAGGGCGCGCCCATCCCCAGGATCCCCTTGTCGAACAGGAACTCCGCCACGTAGGTCATGGTGTCCTTCAGCGCCGGGTCCTGCGCGAAGGCCACCGCCTCCGAAGGCGCAAAGAACATCTCGGTGGACGCCAACTGCGCCTCGTACCCCGCCAGATCCGTCCCCGAGGCCTCCCCCATCGCCGTCCGCGCCGCGCGCCCCTCCTCGCTGTCCGAGGCCATCAGCGCCATCGTCTCGTACCACGCGCCCACCAGCGCCTTGCCGAACGCGGGGTTCGCCTCCAGCACCTCGGTGTTCACGACCATCAGGTCGATGATCTCGCCCGGGATGTCGGCGCTGTCGGCGACCTTGGTCAGCCCCCCCATCTCCATGATCGTCGAGACCAGCGGGTTCCAGGTCACCACCGCCTGCACGTCGTCCGTCTGCCAGGCCGCGACCATGTCCGCGTCCGAGGTGTTGACCACCGCCTCCAGATCCCGCTCCGCCAGCCCCGCCTCCTCCAGCGCCCGCGCCAGCAGGTAGTGAGAAACCGAAAGCTCCACGAGGTTCACCGGCGTCCCCGCCAGGTCCCCGACCGTCTTCCCCTCGCCCTTCACCAGGATCGCGTCATTGCCGTCGGAGTAATCCCCCACGATCAGCGCGGTGGAATCCACCCCGCCCCCCGCCGGGATCGACAGCGTGTCCATGTTGGTCGCCGAGACCCCGTCGAACGCCCCCGCCGCGTACTGGTTGATGAACTCGACATAGTCGTTGATCTGCACGATCTCGACGTCGATGCCGTACTTGTCGGCCCACTTGTCCATGATGCCGCTGTCTTCCATGTACCCCCACGGCATCCAGCCGACATAGATCGACCAGGCGACGCGGAAGCTGTCCTTCTCCTGAGCGGCGGCGGGCCCCGCGACGAACGCGAGAGCGGCGCCAAGGGCGATGAGCGGTCGGGTCGTACGGAACATGCGCGGTCCCTCCAGGCCACGTCCCGTCCAGGGAGGCTGCGAAGCGTGCGCGCGGACGGGACGTCTGGGCGCATCACGCTCCGTCGCAGTGGCCTCCCGGGCTTTTCTCCCGCCGTGTACCCCCGTCCTGCCGGAAGGCGGCGACGCCTCTCGGACCTGCGCCGCATCCGCGGCCGGAACCCTAGGCGTCCTGCGCAGAACCCCCGATGCAGGTCCCGTGCCAGACGGCCTCGAAAGGCCCCGCGCGCGCCGCGCGCCTCACGGGCGCCGCGAAACCGGGCGCTCGGTGAGGAAAAGTTCGGCGCCTACAGAACCTCCGCCGCCCGCAGCAGCGCCTCGATCCCGTCCACCGGCCGCCCGTCGGGCCGCGCGCCGCGGGCCGGCGTCCACGGCCCCCCGTCCGGCCCCGCCTGGTTCAGCACCGACCCCGGATCCTGCGCCATCACCCCCGCCAGCGTCTCGGCCACCAGGGCGGTCCCGAGCTGCCCCAGCCGCTCGCCGCCCTGCTGCACCTCGGCCTCCTTGAGGATGTAGAACCACAGCGGCGTGCGCTCCACGAACCCGCCGCGGCGCAGCGCCTCGCCGGTATGCCCGGAAGCCAGCGCCTCCGCCCCCAGCGGCCGGATCAGCCCGTCATAGACCGCGTTGAACTCCCCGATGCAGTCCTGCGCCGAGGGCAGGTTCAGCCGGTGCCCCCCCATCAGCGTCGCCAGCGCCAGCGACCGGAACGCGCCCTCATGCGCCTGCCCCGGCGAGACGTTGGTGTCGATCAGCCGCGCCCCCCGGTCCGGGAACGTCCCCCGTCCCACATAGCGGTCCCATTCGATGACGCGGTCGGCCGGCAGCCGCCCCTCCGCCGCCGAGGCCAGGAACTCCAGCTCCGCGCGCGGGCGGCAGGGCGCGCTCCCCTCCGCCGGCCGCCCGTGCCAGCGGTTGTGATCGTAGGCGCCCCGGATCATCGAGACCCGGAACCGCGAGGCCGCGGCCAGGAACTCCAGCGGCAGCGGCAGCCGCCCGCCCCCCCGCGCCCGCTCCGCGGCGCAGAACTCGGCGTAGACCGGCGCCCCCGCCCGCCGGATGCGCCCAAGCACGCCCGGCTCGCAGAGCCGCGGCAGGAACTCGTTGAGCGCGATCCACTGCACGTGCCAGCGCACCAGCCGCGCCGTCGCCTCGAACAGCCCCTCCGCCTGCGCGCCGCGCTGATCGGCGCCCCAGTCCGCCACCCGGTTGTGGAACCGCAGCAGCGCGAGGTGGAGCTGCGACAGGATCAGGTTCGCATCGTTCCGCCGGTCCCCCGTGACGGGCCGCGAGACGTCCGGCTCCCCCCCGCGCAGGAAGCCCTCCCGCAGGTCCGCCGGCAGGGCCATCAGCTCCTGCCGCGTCACGCCCCGCGCGGGATCCTGCGACAGCAGCCGCCCGAGGCGCAGCACGTCGGCCCCGCGGTCCGCCGGCAGCGGCGTCGCGCCCAGCCCCGAGGGCCCCGCCCGGTCGAGCCGCATCCGCGCCGGCGCCTCCGGCTCCCGCATCAACCGCCCGAGCTTCTCGGCCAGCGGCCCCGCCCCGGCATCGACGCGATAGAGGCTGTCGAGCCGCAGGACCCCGTCCCGCAGGTTGACCAGCGACCGCTCCACCTCCTCCCGCCTCCGCGGGAACAGGCCGGACCCGCCCGCGGCGCCGACATCCGCCAGCGCGGCCATGTCATGCTCCAGGAACCGCGCGAAATAGGTCCAGACCGGCGGGATCCGCGAATCCCGCCGCGCCGGGTTGGGCTCGTCCGCCGTCATCGCGGCCGCGAGCGCGCCCAGCCGCTCCGCCATCCCCGGATCGGCCTCCGCCTCGGGGGCGAAGCGGCACAGGTATCCGACCGAACCGCCCGGCGCCTGCAGCCGCCGCAGCGCCACCTGCGCAGGGTCCGCCGCGGCGGCGAGCCTCGTCTCCGTCTCGCGGGCGAAGGACCACGCGACCCCGAGGGGATCGGCCTCCCGGCCCGGCCCTAGCGAATACAGCATCGATGCCCCCCTGGGCGGGCGCCTGCCGCGTCGCCGGACCGCGACGTCCCCGGGAGCGCCCGTTGATGAACGAGGTTGGACCGACCGCCGCGATCCAAGCGCTAATTCGCGCGGCGTCCCGGCGTCCGCAAACGCGGGATTTCCTTGGAGATCCGGGCGCCGCCGCGGTAGCTTCGGGCCGTTCCAAGGCGGCGGCTCCTGCGGCGGCGGCGGATCGGGGGGACGGGCGTTCATCGGGCCGCCGCGCAGCCGCGCGGGGGGTCGCCATTCCGCCGTTCTGCAGGCCGCTCCGCGTCGCCGTTCCCGCAGCGACGATCAGGAGACCCCCCGATGCAGGACTACATCTTCGTCATCGACCCCGCCTCCACCGAGGATTTCGGCGCCCTCGTCAAGAGCTGGTCCAGGAACCCCGCCGAGGCGCCCGTCGGCTCCCACAGCCTCGACGACTTCATGGCGATCCTGGACAAGGCGGGCATCAAGGCCTCCCCGCCCTCCCGCCAGGGGTTCGAGATCTCGACCGTGGAGATCACCATGGCGAAGCTCGGCACGCTCGAGGTCCGGGTCCCCGCCAGGGAGATGACCGATGCGTCGGAGGCCTACCTCGCCGACCATCCCTATCCCATCCCCGCCTACGCCTTCAGCTGCTTCTCCAACGAGGCGCCCGACGTGACGGACAAGATGAAGGTCCACCGCCAGCGGGTCGCCGACTACGTGATCCTGCACTGCGCCTGAGGGCCGGGATCTCCCGGGCGGAGCGCGTCGGCGGCCGCCGCGCCCGGGGGAACCTCCGGTCTCTCAGGGCGCCGGCGGTCGCCGGATCCGAGGACGCGGCGGTTCCCGCCCGAGCGCGCCGGGGCTCTCAGCGCCTCGGGGGCCAGGGCCGTCGCCAAGCCTGATGGCCGCGACGCTCGCCGCACCTGAGGGCGCCGAGGATCTCCGCGCCGCAGGACGAAGGGCCGTCGCCGAGCCTGAGGGCCGCGGCGCTCGCCGCACCTGAGGGCGCCGGCCCGAGGCCGTCGCCAAGCCTGAGGGCTGCGACGCTCGCCGCACCTGAGGGCGCCGACCCGCCTCCCTGAGAAGCCGATCCTTTCGGCGCCTGAGATCGGAGACGTTTCCCGCCCGCGGTCTCCCGCGAACTCCGCGCCTGAAAGGTGCGGACGGTCACCGGACGACCGGCGCCGACGGCTGCCGCGCCTGGACGCGCACAGGCTGCGCCGCGCCCCGGGGCGCGCAGCGCCGCCCTCAGGGGCCGACGTCCGGGAACGGGGCGTGGCGGGCCGGCAGGCCGGCCTTCGCCAGCCCGTTGCGCAGGCGCAGCCACTCCTGCTCGCGCCGGTAGGGGAACATCTGCAGCACCCAGCGCGCGATCGCGCGGGGCCCGGCCTCGCCCGGCCCCGTCCAGCGCGCCGCCAGGTGACGGACCAGCGCCTCCGCCTCCGCCCGCGACTCGTCCGCCCGCCCCAGCCGCGCCAGCGCCGCCGCCCGCCAGGCGCCGTTCGTGGCGTGGGTGTCGCCCGCGATCCGCGCCGCCTCCAGCGCCCCCTCGTCGTCCCCGCAGAAGAAGCGGATGGCCGCGTGATACCCCCACCGCGTGTGGTTCGGCACCGGCGCGGCCGCGAGCGCCGCCTTCGCCAGCGACATCGCCTCCTCGTGCCGCCCCGCCACCGACAGCGCCTGCGCCGCCGAGGTCATGGTCCACGGATCATGGCTGTTGAGCTGGAGCGCCAGCCCGAAGGTCATCTCCGCCTGCTCCCACCGGTCCGCGAAGGCCAGCGCCCACCCGAGCGCGAGCTGCGCGCGGCTGTCGAGCGGGTCCAGCGCCACCGCCTTCTGCGCCAGCTCCATCGTCTCCCGGTGCTGGGCGGCCGATCGCATCACCCCCGGCCGCGAGATATGCGAGGTGTTCCCGAGCTGCACGAGAGAGCTCACGGCCGGCGCAAAGCGCGGCTCCGCCTCCGTCACCTGCCGCAGCAGCCGCTCCGCCTCGGACCAGGAGGCGGCGTTGAACTCCAGGATCAGCTGCTGCCCCCGCAGCCAGACGTCGTGCAGCGACCCGGTCAGCGCGGTCCCCCCCGCCGCCTGGCGCAGCCGCTCCGCCGAAAGGTTCACGTTCAGCGCGATGGTGGCGTTGCGCAGCAGCGCGCCCCGCGCCTCGCTCCAGTTGCCGCCGGTCAGCGTGACGGTGTCGGACCACACCAGAATGCCGCTGTCCTCGCGCCGGAAGGTCAGGGTGACGCGCATCCCCGCCTCGATCGGCTCCGCGGTCGCGCGCACCCGGAACCGGTCCTGCGCGCCGACCTCCCCGCGCATGACCGGCTGGCCGGGCTCCTCATCGGCCACCTGCCATTCGCGGAAGCGGGCCAGCGCCGCCGTCAGCTCGTGGCGGAAGCCCTCCAGGTTCAGGCGGGCGGCCTCGTCGCCCCTCATCAGGTTGAAATCGCCCACGATCAGCAGCGGCGGGCTGGGGCGCGGTTGCGCCGCCGGGGCAAGGGACTGCGGCGCGGCGCTGGGCCCGATCCGGCCGGACTTGATCTCGGCCACCAGCGCCTGCGTGGGCTCGGCGGGCTCGATGTCGTGCTCTTCGTCCAGCACCTTCCACAGGCCGTTGTAGACCGACAGCGCGCCCGCCACGTCGCCCGACCGGGCCAGGTTCTCCATCAACCTGCGCGCCGCCGGCTCCTGCGTCGGGTCGATCCTCAGCAGCGCCCGCGCCACGTCCCGCCCCGCCGCGCCGGGCGCGTCCAGATGCGCCTCCAGCCCGCGCACCATTCGCTCGCGCAGGATCTCCCGCTGCACGTTCAGCCAGTTGCGGAAGGACGGGTCCACGTCCTCGCACCCCAGCAGCAGGGTCGAGGGCAGGTCCTCCGTCTCCAGCAGCGCCGGGTGCACGTCGTCCGGGCCCAGCCGCGACAGCACCTCCAGCACGTCCACCCTGATCTGGTCGGGCGCCAGCGCCACGTGCCCGCGGTCGGTGTCGAACCCGTCGAACCCCACCTCGCCCGAGATCCGGCGGAACGCCGCCATCACCTGGCGCAACGACCCGCGCGCGTGCTGCTCGTCGGATTCCGACCACAGCAGCCCGACCAGCCGCTCCCGCGATTCCCGGCAGCCGTCGAGCATTGCCAGATAGGCGAGCACGCACAGCAACTTGCGGTTGACGATTTCGAACGGTCTCTCCGCCGAACCGGACCGAGGGCGCTCCCAGCACCCGGATCGACAGAACAGCCTCGCAACCCGTGCGCTGATCCAGCACGCCGCGCCTTCCCCTGCTCGCCCCTCAGTACAGCGGAGGCGCCGACGGAAGCGCCTCTGCCGAGCGGCGCTGCACCCGAAGCCTCTCCGTCTCCAGCTCCGAAGGATCGGGCTGGAGCGTCGGCGACATGGCCCAGGCGACAGGAACGCCCAGACTCGGGCGGGCGAGCGTCACGCTGTAGATATGATGCTTGCACTCAAACAAAGATTTAACCAGTCGGCGCAAAAATCGCCCTGAAGAGGCCTCTTTGTCGCCTTCCCGATGACTACGCGGGGCGCCCCGCGCGGTCAGCCGCGGGTCCTGCGGATCCATGGCCGCGCGGGCGGCGAAGGCGCGGTCCGCGTCGGTCTCCGCCCCCGGCCCGTGCAGGCCCAGCCGCTCGTCCCTCAGCGCCAGCGCCAGCTCGCTCTGCATCATCTCCCGCGCGGCCGCGAGGATCGCCTCCCCCACGCCCGTCCGCGCCGCCGTCCCGAAGGCCAGCCGCCCCCCCGCCTCGTCGTCCGAGATGGCGGCCACCACCGCCGCCCCCGGCCCCACGCTCAGGTCCAGGAACCACGCCCGCCGCCCGCGCAGCCCGCCCCGCCATCCGGCTGCGCGCCCCATCGCCGCCAGAACCTCCGGGTCGCCGAGATCCAGCGGCCGCGCCGTCCGCCCGCCGCGCCACCACAGCGCGGCCGCGTCCCGCTCCACCAGCTCCAGCACGGCCGCGAGCCGCGCCGCCTCCAGGTCCTTCCCCGCCGCGCAGCCGAGCCCGAGCCGCACCGGCGGCGCGCCCCCCGGCCTGCGCAGCGCCCGGTCCGCATCCACCGCGAAGGCGGCGCCGTCATGCAGCCGCTCCGCCCGCACCGCGTCCGGCCCCGGCGCCCGCCCCGTCCCGTGCCACGCATCCGCCGCCGGCAGCCCGTGCCCTTCCGGCAGCAGGTCCCCCGTCCGTTCGACCTGCGAGAGGTACTCCGCCGCCTCCCCCATGCAGGCGGCGAAGGCGGCGTCCAGCGTCTCCCCCGCGCCTGCATGGTTGCCGGGCGCCAGCCCCTCCGGCCGCGACCGGGCGCCCACGAACACGAGCCCCGGCGCCGTCTCCAGCGGGAACCGCATCACCCATTCCATCCGGTCCGCGACCGCCCGAAGCCCCTGCGCCATCCCTGCGCCCCTTCTCGAATTCCCCGCGCCACCCGAGGCCCCGCGTCAGGCGCGCGCCTCCGGCCCCGCGCCCGCCCTGCCGAAGGCCGGCGGCGAGACCGGCGTTTCGATCCGGTCGCGGACCGCAGGAAGCGCCCGCAGCTCCGCTCCAGATCCGCCGCCTTCCTCGCCCTCTCCGGCCGCGCCCGCGACGCCCCCTGCCGGCGCCTCCGTCGGAAACCGCACCCCCCGCCCCGGTCGCCCTGCCCGAAGCGCCCGCGCCAACCCGCTCCGCCTCCGGCATCGCCCGTGGCCGCGCCGCGCCCGCGACCCACACGTCCGGACCGCCTCCATCGGAAACCGCGTCTCCGCCCCGATCGGCTCCGCCCGAAACCGCGCCCGCCCCGCGCCAACGGCCGTGCCATGCCCGCGACGCCCCCTGCCGACGCCTCCGTCGGAAACCGCCCCCCCGCCCCGGTCGGCCTGCCCGAAGCCCCGCACCACCCTGCTCCCCCTCCGGCATCCCCACGGCCGCGCCGCGCTCGCCTCTCTCCCGCTGAAATCACCGCGCCTCCCGCCCTCATGGCCCGTCCCCCCGGCGCGCGGCGCGACGATGCCGCCCGCCCGCGCCCGCCGCAACCGGTTGAAGCCGCCGCCCCGCCCCCGCATCATGCCCCCCAAGGCCCGGCTCAACGGGCGTCAGGGGAGGCGCGGCATGACCGACACGCAGACCATCGGCGAGTTCGACTACATCGTCGTCGGCGCCGGCACCGCCGGCTGCGCCCTCGCCAACCGCCTCTCGAAGGATCCGGCCAACCGCGTCCTGCTGCTGGAGGCGGGCGGCTCCGACGACTGGATCTGGTTCAAGATCCCCGTGGGCTACCTCTACTGCATGGGGGACCCCCGCGCCGACTGGGGCTTCCGCACCGAAGCCGAGCCCGGCCTCAACGGCCGCGCCCTCGCCTATCCCCGCGGGCGCGTGCTCGGCGGCTGCTCCTCCATCAACGGCATGCTCTACCTCCGCGGCCAGGCGGCGGACTACGACCACTGGCGCCAGCTCGGGAACACGGGCTGGGGCTGGGACGACGTCCTCCCCTACTTCCTCAAGTCCGAGGACTACGCCGACGGCCCCGACGACTGGCACGGCCAGGGCGGCGAGTGGCGCGTGGAGGACCAGCGCCTCCGCTGGGACATCCTCGAATCCTTCAAGGCCGCCTGCGTGCAGGCCGGCATCCCCGAAACCCCGGACTTCAACCGCGGCGACAACGAGGGCGTCGGCTACTTCAAGGTCAACCAGAAGCGCGGCACCCGCTGGTCCGCCTCCCGCGGGTTCCTTCGCCCGGCCATGAACCGCCCCAACCTCACCGTCCTCACCCACGCCCAGGCCGAGCGGATCGAGATCGAGGACCGCCGCGCCCGCGCCGTCCGCTTCCGCCAGGACGGCGCTCCCCGGCGCGCCACGGCCCGGGAGATCATCCTCGCCTCCGGCGCCATCGGCTCCCCCCACCTCCTCCAGCTTTCCGGCATCGGCCCCGCCGACCACCTCGCCGACCACGGCATCGCCTGCGTGCATGAGGCGCCGGAGGTCGGCGCCAACCTCCAGGATCACCTCCAGATCCGCTGCGCCTACCGCGTAACCGGGGTGAAGACCCTCAACACCATGACCCAGACCCTGTACGGCAAGGCGAAGATCGCGCTGGAATACGCCGTGAACCGCTCCGGGCCCATGAGCATGGCGCCCTCCCAGCTCGCCGCCTTCGCCCGCTCCGGCCCCGACGTCGCCTCCGCCGACCTCGAATACCACGTCCAGCCCCTGACGCTGGAGGCGTTCGGCCAGCCCCTGCACCCCTATGACGCCTTCACCGCCTCCGTCTGCCACCTCCGCCCCGAGAGCCGCGGGACCGTGCGCCTGAAATCCCCGGACCCCGCGGCTCATCCCGCCATCGCCCCCAACTACCTCTCCGCCGAGGGCGACCGCCGCGTCGCCGCCGCCGCGATCCGCCTCACCCGCCGCATCGTCGCCCAGGCCCCCCTCGCCCGCTTCAACCCGCAGGAGTTCAAGCCTGGCCCCGACTACGAGACCGAGGACGACCTCGCCCGCGCCGCCGGCGACATCGGCTCCACCATCTTCCACCCCGTCGGCACCTGCCGCATGGGCCCCGACGACCGCGCCGTGGTGGACCCCGAACTCCGCGTCCGCGGCATCCAGGGCCTGCGCGTCGCCGACGCCTCGGTGATGCCGACCATCACCTCCGGCAACACCAACTCCCCCACCCTGATGATCGCCGAGAAGGCCGCCGACCTGATCCTCGCCGCCCGTCCGTGACCGAACGAGGTTGACGCCGGCGCCCCAACCCCCAAACTCCCCCCGACGACAGAGGGGGGACATCGTTGGCGAACACGGCATCGGAACTCGCGGACCTGCTGGCCCGGACGGCCGACCGCGACCAGCAGGCGTTCGAGGAGCTGTACCGCCGCACCTCGGCGAAACTCTACGGCGTCATCCTGCGTATTTCCCGCCGACCTGACCTCGCGACGGAGCTTCTGCAGGAAACCTACCTGAAGATCTGGAACCATGCCGGCCGCTTCGACCGCACCCGCGCCTCCCCCATCTCCTGGATGGCGGCCATCGCGCGCAACCGGGCGATAGACGCGGCGCGGCTGGGGGCGGAGCGGGTCTCCGCCGCCTCCGACGAGGCGGACCCCGAGATGGGGGCCGCGCCCGCGCCGGACCGGACGGAGGCGATCGCGCTCAGAAGCTGCCTCGGGGGTCTGAGGGACGACGACCGCCGCATGGTGCTGCTCGGCTACCTCTACGGCCTCAGCCGGGAGGAGATCGGCGCGCGCTTCGCCATGCCGGTCAACACGGTGAAGACACGTCTCCGCCGGGCGCTCTCGGCGCTGAAAGGATGCCTCGATGGCGAACCCGCCTGACCTCGACGACGCCCCGAAGCGCCACGGCGCGGCCGCGCCTGACGCCGGCCGGAGGCTCCGGTGACGAACCGCCCCGACCGCCGCCGCGACGCCGCGCCCGAGACGCTGACGACACGGCCGCGCCGGGCGCTCCCGGCGCTGAAAGGATGCTCCGATGGCGAACCCGCCTGACCGCGACGACCCCCGGGACGACGGCGACGCCGCCGAATACGTCCTCGGCACGCTCGACGAAGCCGAGCGCCGCGCCGCCGACGCCCGCCTGCGCGCCGATCCCGCCTTCGCCGCCGCGGTGCGGGCGTGGGAGGCGCGCCTCGAACCCCTGCTCGAAGGGCTGGCGGAAGCGCAGCCGACCATCCCCCCCGCCTCGGTCTGGGCCGCGATCAAGGCCCGGATCGAGGGCGGCGCGCCCGCCACCTCCGCCACGCCCGCCGCCCCCGCGGCCGACGTGGTCGATCTGCGCCGCCGCGTGCGCTACTGGAAGGGCACGACCGGCCTCGCCGCCGCGTTGGCCGCGATGCTCGCCATCGGCATCCTCCTCCCCCCCGGCCTGATCGGGCCCGAGCCCACGCCCACCGGCCCCGCCGGCACCTACTACGCCGTCCTCCAGCCCGGCGAGGAGCAGCCCGCCTTCGTGGCCGAGGTGGACCTCGCCGCCGGCACGGTCTCGCTCCGCCCCCTCCGCGCGCCCGCCCCGCCCGAGGGCCGGGACTACGAGATGTGGGTCCTCGGCGGCGGCCGCGCCCAGCCGGTGTCCCTGGGCCTGCTCGGCCAGGGCGGCCGCCTGCCGCTCGACGCCCTCCAGGGCCCGGTGGGCGACTCCGTCCTCGCCGTCTCGGTGGAGCCCACGGGCGGCTCCCCCAGCGGCCAGCCCACGGGCCCGGTGGTCTTCACCGGAGAGCTGATCCGCGCCGACTGACCCCGGCGCGCGCGGCCGCAGGACGAGCCGCCGCATCGCCATGCCCGAAGGCGGGCCGGATGCGGACGGCCACGTTGCCGAAGCGGGCGCCGAGCGCGAACGAGCCCGGGCCGGCGCCGGCCGGGGGCGGGGCTCCGCCGGCGCACCCGCTGCACGAGCGCATTCCTCAAGGAGACTGGAAAAACGGCCGCCGGAAGTCGAACGTCAGGAGGGCGATCCTCTTCCGGCGGCCGCCGCCCGGAGGCCGGGGGCCCGGCTCCGGGAGAGACGGGGGCCCGCCCCGCCACACCGGGCCGGGCCCCCCGGGCGCGCCAGGCCCGAAACATGCGGGCCGTCGCGCCGCCTCGGCGACGGACACGCGCGAGGCGAGGGAGGCCGTGCTCAACGCCGGGCGTCCACGCGATGGCGAGCCATCCCGGCCTCCGTCAGCCGACCGCGCACGCGCCGTCGGTTATCCGAAGCTACGGAGGGTGGTCCGGGCCGGTTTCAAAAACGGTTAAGATTTCTTCGGGCGGCCCTGAAGCAGCAAGGTTTCGTTAACCAGATCCCCGGCAAGCCATTGATAACAAAAGATCTGCAGGCGCGTCGATCAAGGAGGCAAGCGCATCATACGCAAGCACTGTTTCGCATGCGAAACGCCCCGCGTTTCGCGGCCCCAAGCGCCCGGCTCAAATCTCCGCACTCGGTAGCCGGAGGGTCATCGACGGGATTGCCGCCCGTTCGAGAGCCCGTTTCTCCGCCCGTCCAAGCCGTTCCGGGCGGTTCCGAGAGCGGGAAATCCGACGAAGCGCGGCTTATCCGTCAGGCTCTAAGGCGCCTCGTCCGAGGGCGCATAGACGAACCCGCTCCCCGCCCGCCGGACGTATCCGCAATGCGTCCCCGCGAAGTGCCCCGGCAGGATCAGCGCCCCGGTCCCGGCGGCGTAGTCCAGCACCTTGGCCCGCGTCTCGGCGGCCCTGGCCTTGTCCTCGCAGTAGCCTGAGCTCCAGCCCGGATGGAACACCTGGAACGGCTGGTGCATCACGTCGGCGACGAACAGCGCCTCCTCCCCGCCCGAGCGCAGCCGCACCGCCATCTGTCCCGCCGCGTGCCCCGGCGTGGGCATGAAATCGAGGCCCGGCAGGAAGTCGCGCTCGTCCCCCTCCACCAGCGCCACGCGCCCCTCGTCCAGCACCGGCTTCACGCTGTCGAGGAACGGCGCCGTACGCGCCTCCGACTGGCCCCGCGCCCCCCGCTCCGGGTCCTTGGCGTCCCGCTCGGTCCGGGTCATCACGTGCAGCGCCTGCGGGAAGGTGAGCCGCCAGCCGTCCCCGTCCTTCACGGTGGCCCAGCCCACATGGTCCACATGCAGGTGGGTGAAGATCACGTGGGTCAGGTCCTCCGGCCGCGCCCCCGCCGCCTCCAGCCGCGCGAGGAAGGGCGTGTCCAGCATCCCGAAGCGGTCCATCGGCGCGGGACGGGGCTTGCCGTTCCCGCAGCCCGCGTCGATCAGCATCAGCGCATCCGGCGACCGCACGAGGAAGGCGTGGATCGAGGTCGGGTACGTCCGGCTCCCGGGGTCGTAGTAGGTGGGCGACAACCACTCCGGCAGGGCCGCGATGGCCGCGTCGTCCCAGTCGCGGAACAGGCTCGGCTCCCCCCGCATCTCGATCTCGGGGATGCGCGTGATCTCGAACTCGCCGATGCGGATCATTCCTGGACCCCTCCCTGCCTGCGCTCCATCGCGTGGCGCACCAGCGCCGCGTAGCGGTAGATGCCGTGGACGAACTTGCCGTAGGGCATCGCCAGGAAGAAGGCGAAGACGAAGCCCAGATGGACCGCCAGCAGCGTCCCCATCGCCGCCGTCTCCCGCAGGAGCAGCAGCAGAAGCCCCGTCGCCCCCACCCCCGCCAGCATGTGCAGGAAGGCCGCATCGGCGCCCTCCGCCCCGGTCTCGTCCCGCATCTCCGGCTCCCGCCCCCGCTTCGCGCGCATCAGCATCACGGGGCCGACGGTGATGCCCAGCCCGCCCCAGAACCCGAGGAACACCGGCAGGGACATCCAGGAATAGGGCGCCTCCCACCCGAAGCCGTAGTGCATCACGGTGGCCGAGGAGGTGGACGCGAAGCAGAGCAGGAACCCGTAGAACGTCAGATGGTGCCACAGCCGCCGCTCGTCCTGCACGCTCCGGTCATCCCCCGCGCAGCCGAGGCCCCCGCCGTCGAGATATCTCAGCGTCGCCGCATCCTGAGACCCCTGCCGCAGCCCCTCGCGGTCCGCCCGCCCCACCTGCGGCCCGAGGCCTCCCTCCACGTCCCGCCAGTAATTCCGCACCCCCATCCCGAGCGCCAGCACGGCGAAGGCGAAGACCGCGCCGAACAGCCACGCCATCGCGGCATGGGGCATGATCGCATAGAACGCCCCCTGCCCGGTGACGACGCCGAACATCACGTCCAGGTCCGAGGCCGCCATGAACGCGATCAGGAACCCCGCCACGCAGACCGCCGCCAGCGTCGACACCTTGACCCCGTTGCGCGCGAACATCCGCGCCATGGGCCGCGGCCAGGCGTAGTCCGCCCAGCTCCGCGCCCGCAGCTTCGCCAGCGCCCGCGGCACGTTCACCGCGAACTCGTGCGGAGGGGCGTACTGGCAATCGTGGTAGCAGGCCCCGCAGTTGTGGCAGAGGTTCGCGAGGTGCCGCAGGTCGCCTTCCGCGAAGGCCCGCCGCATCTCCATGGCGGGGAAGACGGCGCACAGCCCCTCGCAGTAGCGGCAGGCGTTGCAGATGGTCATCAGGCGGTCGGCCTCGGCCGCCTCGGGCGACATCGCCTCAGACATGCCGCGCCGCTCCCTGCCCCGCCAGCCGCCCGAACACCGCCCCGATGGTCATGCCGATCCCCGCGAGGTAGCCCTTGCCCAGCACGTTCCCCGCCATGATCTCTCCGGCCGCATAGATGTTCTCCGACGGCCCGTCCGTCATCTGCACCCGCGCCTCCCGGTCCACCTTCAGCCCCAGATAGGTGAAGGTGATCCCCGGCCGCAGCGGGTAGGCGTGGAAGGGCGCGGCCTCGATCCGCCTCGCCCAGTTGGTCTTCTCGGGGTTAAGGCCTTCGGTCCGGCAGCCGTCCAGCGCCGCCGGGTCGAACGCGCGCGGGCGGACGGCGGCGTTGTAGGCCTCCACCGTCGCGCGCAGCTTCTCGGGGTCCAGCTCCAGCTTCCCCGCCAGCTCCTCCAGCGTTCCGGCCGTCACCGCCGGGAAGATCGAGGGCATGAACAGCCGCTCCGACCGCGCATCGATGATGGAATAGGCGATCTGGCCGGGCTGGGCCGCCACCAGCCGACCCCAGATGGCGTAGCGCTTGGGCCAGAAATCCTCGCCCTCGTCGTAGAAGCGGTCGCCCTCGCGGTTCACCACGATTCCGAAGGGGATGCAGTCGAGCCGCGTTGCGATCCCGCCGTCGAACTGCGGCGCGCGGGCGTCCAGCGCCACCGCGTGGCACTGGTCGGGCTCCCCCACCGGCTGGCAGCCGCGGTCCAGCATCTCCCGCAGGAGGGAGCCCCGGTTGTAGGGCGTACCGCGGATGCGGAAGTTGCGCGCGGCCTCGCCCCAGTATTCCTCCAGCCACTCGATGTTGGCCTCGAACCCGCCGGCGGCGGCCACGAAGGCCCGCGCGGCCACCCGATGCGCCTTTCCGCCCGCGGTCACGGTCGCGGCGGCGAAGCGGCCGCCCTCGATCTCCATGCCGGTCACCTCGGCATCGTAGAGCACCTCCACCCCCTCCGCCCCGGCGGTGCGGTAGAGGGCGTTCATCAGGCTCTTGCCGCCGCCGAGGAAGAAGGCGTTGGTCCGCCCCAGGCTCAGCGACCCCGTCAGACTCGGCTGGAAGCGCACGCCGAGCGAGGTCATGTAGTCCCACAACCCCTTCGACTCGGCGATGGCGAAGCGGGCGAGCTGCTCGTCCGTGCGCCCGCCGGTGACGCGCAGCAGGTCCTCCCAGAACTCCTCCTCCGGGTAGGGGCCGGTGAGGATGCCGTTGCCCTCGTCATGGGCGCAGCGGAGGTTTCGGGTGTGGCGGGTGTTGCCGCCCCGGTAGAAGCGCGGCGCGGCCTCCACCACCAGCACGCGGGCGCCCGCCTTGCGCGCGGTGATGGCGGCGCAGAGGGCGGCGTTCCCGCCTCCCGCCACCAGCACGTCCCAGTCCCGTTGCAGCGGGCTCACAACGCCCGGATCTCGTCGAGAACCGGCAGCAGATGCTCCCGGAACTTCTCCGGGTTCTCGGACATGGGGAAGTGGCCGAGCCGGTCCATGATCTTCAGCTTCGCGCCGGGGATGCGTTCGGCGGTGCGGACGGAATCCGCAGGCTCGCAGGAATAGTCGTACTCGCCGGTCAGCATGAACAGCGGGCACTTCGCGGTGTCGATCTTCGGCGTCACCTCCCGCAGGTCTCCGTCCACGCGGTAGAACCACAGGTCGCCGCGGAACACCCCCGGCCCCGAGCACTGGTAATGCCACAGCGTCTCGTGCCGATCCGCCTCCGGCCCCCCGGGCGCGATGAGGCCCGAGATCAGCGCGGCGCAAGCCTCGCCCCCGTGGACGTCCGAGCGGTGCAGCCAGTCGATGTCGTACCAGGGCGTCTGGTGGTCGGCGGATTGCAGCCCGATCAGCGCGCGGAACTTCTCCGGGTGCTCGGCCGCGAGGTTCAGCACGATCCGCCCGCCGATGGAGCAGCCCATGCAGACCGGCCGGTCCAGCTCCAGCGCCTGCGCCACCGTCAGGATCAGGTCGGTGTAGCTGGCCGTGGTAAGCCGGTATTCGCGGTTCTGGAAGCCCGGCGGAGGGCTGGATTTCCCGTGCCAGGGCATGTCGAACACCACCACCCTGAAGTGCTTCGTCACCTCCGGGTCGTTGAGCAGCGCCCGGTACTGCCGCCCGTCCGCGCCCGCGGTGTGCAGGCACAGGAGCGGGATGCCCTCCCCCGCCTCCTCCCAATAAAGGCGATGCGGCTCGCCCCCGATCTCGAGGTGCATGTAGCGCCCGATGACTGGCTCGATGCGCACGCTCATGCCGCCCCCTCCGTCAGGGGCGCATCCTGCGCGGGGCCGAACCCGGCCGCGCGGGGCAGCGCCATGACGTCCTTCACGTATTGCAGGTTGGAGAAGACCGGATGCAGGTCGCCCTCGATCCGCAGCCGCCCCCGCTTGGCGATGGCGAAGAGGTCATGGAACCCCACCTTCGGCACGGGCCGCCAGAACTCCACCCAGTCCTCGGCCGAGGCCCGGAGCGCGGCGTTCCACGACCGCATCAGGCGGTCCCCCTCCACGATCTCCTCGATCCGGCCCTCGCGGAAGCGCAGATGCCAGCGGGTCTCGCCCGCCTCCAGCATCAGGGCGCAGTCGAAGCGGCGGCCGCGCCAGATAAGGTGCGGCTCGGCCTCCAGCAGGGCGGGGAGGGCGGTGAACGCCGCCCGGCAGGTCTCGGGCGCGCTCATGTCCCCGTCACCCGCGCCAGCACGGGGAAATACTCCGCCCCGAAGCCCGCGGCCTTCGCGACCTTCATCCGCGCCTCCGCCAGCTCCGCCCCCGGCGCCGCCAGCGACAGCTCGCGCGCGAGGTCGAGGGCGTAGCTCACGTCCTTCAGCGCGTAGTCCGTGGGGAAGGCGCCTTTCGGGAACTCGTCCGGGATCATCGCCTTCAGGCCGTGGTTTCGCAGCGCGAAGCTGTCGGCCGAGCCTTTGGACAGCGTCTCGAACAGCGTGCGCCGGTCGACGCCCGCGCCCTCGCCGAGCGCCAGCGCCTCGGACAGGGCCACGACGGTCTGGAACAGGACCATGTTGTTCATGATCTTCACGACCTGACCGCAGCCGATCCCGCCGCACAGCGTCACGTCCGAGGCCGCATGGCGCAGCAGCGGCTCGATCTCGGCGTAGAGCGCCTCTTCGGCCCCGACCATGATCGAGAGCGTGCCGTCGATGGCCGCCTGCCGCGTCCGCGCCACCGGCGCGTCGGCCATCCGGACGCCCTTCGCGCCCAGCTTCGCCGCCAGCTCCCGCGTCAGGCCCACGGGCGCGGTGGAGGTGTCCACCACCACCTGCCCTTCGCGCAGATGGGGCAGCAGGTCCTCGACCACCGCCGCCACCTGCGGGCCGCCGGGCAGGGAGAGGAAGATGATCTCCGCCTGCGCGGCCACCTCGGCCACCGACCCGCAGACCCCCGCCCCCTCCGCCCCCAGCCGCTCCAGCGGCCCGGGCGAGAGGTCGAACACCGCCATCTCCCGCCCCGCCTTCCTGAGGATGTTGCGGCAGATGGGTTCCCCCATCACGCCGAGCCCGATGAACCCAAGACCCTCAGCCGGCAAGACGCGCCTCCTCCCCTTCCGCGGGGATGATCAGCGCATCCACCGCCACGATGTCCGAGCCCCGGCAGATCAGCGGGTTCACGTCCAGCTCCGCCAGCCCCTCGCCCGCATCCGCGGCGAACTCCGAGACGCGGGCCACCACTTCGGCCAGCCGCGGCACGTCCACCGCCGGCAGGTCGCGGAAGCCGTCCAGCACCGCGGCGCCCCTGAGCCGGCGCAGCATCGCCTCCGCCTCCGCCGGCGTCACCGGCGCGGGCGCGGCCACGCTGTCGCGCATCAGCTCCACGAAGATCCCGCCGAGGCCGACGACCACCACCGCCCCGAAGGCCGGATCGCGCCGGGCGCCCACCACGATCTCGACCCCCTGCGGGACCATCCGCTGCAGCAGCACGCCGTCCACCCGCGCGTCGGGCTTGTAGCGCCGCACCCGCTCCATCATCGCGTCGAACTCGGCCGAGGCCTGTTCGGCCGACCGCAGGCCCAGCGCGATGCCCCCCGCTTCCGTCTTGTGGGGCAGGTCGGGGCTGTCCACCTTCATCGCCAGCGGGAAGCCCAGCGCCGCGGCGGCATCCGCCGCCTCCGCGGCCGTCGCCGCCGCCCGCTCCTCCACCACCGGCACGCCGTAGGCCGCGAGGATCGCCTTCGCCTCCCGCTCGGTCACCGGGCCGCCCGCGGCCGCCAGCCGCTGCGCGAGGCCTGAGGCCGGCTCCGTGAGCCGCGGCTTCTCCTCGGGCTCCACCTTGCGCGCATGCCAGCGCCCCCAGGCGCGGATCGCCTCGAAGCAATAGCGGGTGGAGCGGAACAGCGCCAAGCCCTGCGCGCTCTCGATCTCCCAGGACCCGGGCCCCTCCAGCCAGCCGGCCATCCAGGGGATCACGATCATCTTCCCCTTCGCCTGCGCCACCCCGTCCAGAAGCCGGAAGCGCGGGATCGACAGCTCCACCGCCAGCGGCTGCGGGGTCATCAGCAGCCCGTAATCCTCCTGGTCGAGCATCGCCTCCACGCAGTCGATCAGGGACTGGCGGTCGTTCATCACCTGCGCGGTGACGTCCACCGGGTTGGCGGCCGAGCCGTATTCCGGGATCCGCGCCTTGAGGATCGCCGAGACCTCCGCCGTCGGCTGCGGCAGCGGCACGCCCGCCGTCTCGGCCGCATCGGCGCAGATCACCGCGGCGCCGCCGGAGGTGGCGATGATCGCCACGCCCTCCGCCTTTGGCGCGGGCGCCTTGGCGAAGAACTGCGCCGTCTCCATCAGCGCCTCGACCTCGTCCACGAAGACGCCGCCCGCCCGCTCCACCATGGTCCGGTAGGCGTCGTGGGACCCCGCCAGCGACCCGGTATGGGACGCGGACGCCGCCGCCCCCGCCTCCCCGCGCCCCATCTTGGTCAGCAGCACCGGCTTGCCGAGGCGGGACGCCTTCTTGATCGCCGCCTCCAGCCGCCCGGGCTCGGGCACGCCCTCCAGCAGCACCGCGATCGCCTCGCACCCCTCCTCGTCCGCGAGGAAGGAGATGCAGTCGCCCACATCCACGTCCGAGGAGTTCCCGCAGGCCAGCATGTGGGAGAAGAACATCCCCCGCTTCATCGCCTGCGTCAGGCTGAAGCCCATGGCGCCGGACTGGCTCACCACCCCGATCTTGCGCTCCGCCGCCGGCCGCTCGTAGCCCTCGTGCAGGTCGAGGCCGGTCATGAAGGTCGCGCCCGCGCCGTTGCCGAAATTGACGTAGCCGATGGCGTTGGGCCCGATCAGCGGCATGCCCGCGTCATGCGCCAGCCGCGCGTTCTCGCGCTGGAGGGCCATGCCCGCCTCGCCCATCTCTCCGAAGCCCGAGGCGAAGACGACCATCCCCCCGGCGCCCCTGGCGACGCACTCGTCGATCAGCGGGCGCACCGCCTCCCGCGCCGTGACCAGCACCACGCAATCCGGCGCCTCCGGCAGCGCCGAGACGGAGGGCCAGCAGCGCCGCCCGAACAGCTCCTCGTATTTCGGGTTCACGAGGAAGATCTCGCCCTGGAAATGCGCGAGGTTCTCCAGCGTCCGCGCGCCGAAGCTGCCCTCCCGCGGCGATACGCCGACGATGGCGATGGACCGGGGCGCGAACAGCCTGCGCAGCTCGTCCCCTGAATACAGGCGTCCCCCGGCGCTCATGCGTGGCCCGTGGCGGTGGTCATGGCGTCTCCTCCCGTGGCCGGTGCGGGCGCCCCGCCCGGCCGTCGATCTTTCTACCGGGCGGCAGGATCGACCGGCAGGACCCCCAAAGGCAAGCGCCAAAGGCCGGCGGCCGGTCGGGAATCGCAACGAGCACGGAGCGGTTCAGGTTGAACCGACCGCACCCGTCGGAATATCCATGCGACGACCCCGCGAAGCAGGAAGTCTCATGAACCACCCTCTCCCCGAAGGCGTGGAGATCCACCGCCTCAAACGCCACGCCGACAGCCGCGGCGCGCTCTACGAGATGTACCGCGAGGCGTGGACGCCGCAGCCGCCGTTCCGCCAGTGGAACGTCGTGCGCAGCGAGGGGAGCGTCCTGCGCGGCGTCCACGTCCATCCGCGCCACTGCGACTATCTGCATGTGCTCGAAGGCTCCATGCTCCTCGGCCTGCACGACCTGCGGCCGGAAGATCCGGCGGAGCGGATCTCCTGCCTCGTGGAGCTCGGCTCCTCCGAACCCTGCGCCGCGTTCATCCCGCCCGGGGTCTGCCACGGCTTCTGGTTCGCCAAGCCCACGTTCTACATCTACGGCCTTTCCACCGGCTGGAGCATGGCCGAGGAGCTTGGCTGCCGCTATGATGATCCCTCGCTGGGCCTCGACTGGCCGGCGGAGAACCCGGTCCTGTCCCCACGCGACCAAAGCCCGTCCCACGACTACGCCGCCATGCGTCGCGCCTGGTTCGACCTGACCGCCGTCGCCGCCGAATGACCCGCATTGGACTGATCGGCTGCGGCCGCTGGGGCAAGCTCATCCTGCGCGACCTGCGCTCGCTGGGCGCGGAGGTCGCCGTCTGCGCGCCCTCCGAGGCGACGCGCGCCGAGGCGCTCGCCCGCGGCGCCGTCTCCGCGCACGCGGACCTCGCCGCGCTGCCCGACGCGGACGGCTACGTGGTCGCCCCGCCCACCGTCCTGCACGCCGAAATCACCGAGGCGCTGATCCCCCGCGGCCGCCCGATCTTCGTGGAGAAGCCGCTGACCGCCGACCCGGCCTCCGCCGCCCGCATCGCGCAGGCCGCGCCGGATCGCGTGTTCTGCATGGAGAAGTGGCGCTACCACGGCGGCGTGATGAAGCTGGCGGAGCTCGCCCGCTCCGGCGCGCTGGGCGAGATCCGGGCGGTCCGCTCCTGGCGGCTCGGCTGGGACAATCCGCACCGGGACGTGGACAGCGCCTGGATCCTCGCGCCGCATGACCTGTCGATCGCGCTGGAGATCCTGGGCCGCCTGCCGGAGCCGGTGTTCGCCACCGACCCGGACGCCTCCGGCGACAGCCTGCTGGCGGAGCTGAACGCGGACGGCGTGCGGGTGACGCTGGAGGTGTCCTCCGGCCACCCGGTTCCCCGCCGCTCCGTGGTGGTGATCGGGACCACGGGCGCCGCGCAGTTCGGCGACAGCTACGACGACGCCATCGTCCTGCGCCGGGAGGGCGAGGCGGAGCAGCGCGTGCCGGTGGAGACCGAGATGCCGCTCCTCGCGGAGCTGCGCGCCTTCGTGGAGCATCTCTCCGGGGGGCCGCCCCCGCGGACCTCGGCGTCCGAGGCCGCGGAGGCGGTGCGCGTCGTCGCCCGCTTGCGCGAGATGGCCGGGCTCGCCCGTCAGTGACGCCCTCCGAAGATCCGCGCGCGCCGCGGCCGGCGCGCCGCTTCACCGTCCTGCTCCCCGTAGTGCGCCCCCCGGATCTGCTGCCCTTCGCCGTCCGCTCGGTGCAGGGCCAGACGGTCAGCGACTTCGAACTCTGCATCGTCTGCGACGGCGCCCCGCCCGAGACGGTCGCCGCCGCGCGCGCCTTGGCCCGGGTGGACGGGCGCATCCGCGTCTTCCCCTTCCCCAAGGGCGAGCGCCACGGCGAGGCGCACCGCGCCGCCGTCATGGAGGGCGCGCGGTCCGGGTTCGTGGCCCAGATCGGCGACGACGACGTGTGGTTTCCCGACCATCTCGCGGTCCTCGCGCGCGGGCTCCGCCGGGCGGATTTCGTGAGCGTGCCGCAGATCGTGGCCCGGGCGGGCGGAGGCTATGATGCGCGCAGCTTCGGGGATCTCTCGGATCCCGCAGACCGCGCGCGGATGCGGGCCGATCCGCCCTGGAACTTCTTCGGTCCCTCGGAATGCGGCTACCGGCTGTCGGCCTATCGCACGCTGCCCGAGGCCTGGACCCCCGCGCCGCGCAGCCTTCCCACGGATCTCTTCATGTGGCGGAAGTTCCTGGCGCGCCCGGACCTGCGCTTCCTCACGATCTTCGAACCGACCGGGATCAAGCCTCCCGCGCAGGACTGGGATGACCTGCCGATGGAGGCGCGCGCCGCCGCCGCCGCCCGGATGCTGGCGGAGGTCGAGGATCCCGCCGGGCTTCGCCGCCTGCGCCGCAGGGTGCGCGCGGCGTTCGCCCGACGTATGCCGATCCGCGGCCTCGCGGGGCGGGCGCTGCGGCAGCCGCTCGCGCATCTGCCGCTGCTGGCGTTCGCGCCCTACCGCATCCGGCGCCGGCTCAGCTCACCGCGCTCCTGACGAAGGCCGCGCGCTTCTCCTCGCCGCCCAGCGCGTCGGTGGCGTAGGCCAGCGCCGAGCCGTGGCTGCGCTCCATCGCCTCGAACGCGGCCTCGAGATACGCCGCCTCCACCCGCTTCAGCGCCACCTGCGCCACCTCCGGCAGCGTGGAGACGGTGGCGGTGGAGGACGGCCGCCACAGGTCGTTCGACACCAGGTAGTCCCGCTCGATCTCCTCCCGAGAGGCGCCCAGCGCCGACAGGATCAGCGCCGCGCCGAAGCCGGTGCGGTCCTTGCCCGCCGCGCAGTGCCACACGATCGGCCGGCCCTCCGCCTCGGCGGCGAGCTGCATGAACTCCCGGAACACCGCCGCGCTCTCCTCCGCGTAGTAGCGGTAGGTCTCGCGCATCGCCTCGCGCGCCGTCTCGGCGGTGAGCTTCCCCTCGGCGTGCAGGGCGCGCACCCGGTCGCCGGTCTTGGGCTCCACCGGCATCGCCACGCGCCTGTCGCGGATCCCGCCCGGCAGCTCGTACCAGGCGGCCTCCGCCTCGGCGACGCCGCGCAGGTCCACCACCGCATAGGGGTCCAGCGCCTCCAGCGCCTCCAGCGCCGCCGGAGAGAAGGTGTGGGGCGAGGCGCAGCGATAAAATCGCCCCTCCCTCACCCGTCGCCCGTCCGGCAAGCCGATGCCGCAGAGCGAGCGGAAGTTGGGCGCCTCGGGATGGATCTGCACGCTCATGGCCGGTTTCCTCTCCGCATCCGCCCGCGGCCTGTGGCCGCGGATCGTTCGCCTCCCTGATAACCCGAGCGGGCTTCCGCCGCGGGGCGACAGGGCGCCGCGCCCCATTCGCCCTGAAAAAGCCAAGCCATGAACCGGATATGACCTTGCGTCAGACCGCAAGGTGGCTATTCGCTCCACGTAACGGAACGAGGGGACGTCCAGAAGGGGTGGCGATCATGGCGGGAGACGGAACGGCGCATACGATAGGGGAGGAGGCGGCGAGCCCATTCGCCGACCAGACGGATCACCTTCTGCGGCGCGGCCACCAGATCGCCGTGGGGCTGTTCCTCGACACCTGCGGCGCCCATGATCTGACCCCTCTGCAATACCTGCTGCTCTGCCTCCTCGCGACGGACGGCCCCCAGGATCAGGTGACGCTCGGCGGCGCCGCCGCGCTGGACCGCACGACCGTGGCGGTGGTGCTGCGCAACCTCGAACAGCGCGGCCTCGTGCATCGCAAGGTCTCGCCGCGGGACCGGAGGGCGAAGATCGTGTCGCTCACCCGCGCCGGCGCCAGGCTGGAGGATGCGGCCCGCCTCGACGTCGAGCTTGCACGCTCCCGCCTCGTCCAGCCGCTGACTCAGGAGGAGCGGTCGGACCTCGTGCGCCTGCTCTCGAAGCTCGCCGAGGCCAACAACGCCTTCAGCCGCGCGCCCCGCAAGTCGCGCTGAGCCGCCTCACCCTTCCGGGTCGAAGCTCCGCAGGACGCCGCGGGCGCGCATCGCCTCCACCGCCTCGGGCGCGAGGCCGATCTCGCGCAGCACCTCGGCGGTGTGCTCGCCCAGCTCCGGCGGGTGGCGGTCCGGCCCCTCGGCCACGTCGCGGGATTCGAACGGCGCCCGGACGTCCCGCACCCGGCCCTGCGTGGGGTGGTCGTAGTCGCGGAAGAGGCCGACCGCGCGCAGGTGCTCGTCCTCCTCCAGTTCGTCCAGCGCCTTGACGGGCGCGCAGGGGATGTCGAGCTCGGTCAGCAGCGCGATCCACTCGGCGGTGGTGCGCTCGGGCAGGATGTCCTCGGCGGCCATCCGGTAGAGCTCGCCCACATTGGCGGCCATGGCATAGCGGTCGGTCATCATCGGGCCGTCGAGGATGTCCTGCCGCCCGATCGCGCCCAGGAACTTCGTCCAGTGCGCGAAATTGTAGATGGCGTGGATGATCCAGCCGTCCTTCGTCGCCACCGGCCGGCGGTGCGGGCTCGCGGTCCGGGCGTAGAGCAGCCCCGATTCGGGCGGCTGGAAGGCGTGGCCGCTCAGATGCTGGTTCAGGACCGCGCCCGCCGCCGCCTCGAACATCGGGGTCTCCAGGTAGCAGCCGCGCCCGGTCTCCTTCGCGTGGAGCATCCCGGCGAGCACCGTCTGCGCCAGCATCTGCGCGCAGATGATGTCCGCGACCGCCACGGGCACCAGCCCCGGCACGCCGGAATGCAGCCCCTGCAGCGCCGAGAACCCGGAATAGCCCTGGATCGCGTCGTCCACCGCCGGCCGCCCCGCATAGGGGCCCGAGGATCCGAACCCCGTCGCCGCGCAGTAGACCAGCCGCGGATTGACCTTCGCGAGCAAGTCGTAGTCGAGGCCCATGCGCGCCAGCGCCGCCGGGCGCATGTTGTGGACGAAGGCGTCGGACTGGCGGATCAGGGTGAGGAACGCCTCCCGCGCCTCGTCGTCCTTGAGGTTGAGCGACACGGACCGCTTGTTGCGGTTCGCGGCCATCCACTGGGCGGTCATGCCCCCGCGCGTCCGCGGCTGGCCCAGCCCGCGATAGGTGTCGCCGTCGAGCAATTCCACCTTCACCACGTCCGCCCCGAAATCGCCGAGCATCTGCGTGGCGTAGGGGCCGAGCAGGATGTGCCCCGCCTCCACGATCCGCTTGCCTTCCAGCAGCTTGAGCATCCGCGCCATGCCTCCCTGACCCGGCCGGCTTCGGCGGCCGGCTCCGCGGACATATGGCGCCGGGGGCGCAGCCGGTGGCAAGGGGCGCATCGGACTCTTGGTTCCTGCCGAGGATTTTCGTATGCAGGTGAACAAGGTTGGCGCAGACCGGCCGGTCGCGTGGGAGAGGCGCCCGCGTCCGCCCCCGGCGGACCCATGGGAAAGGTGGTTGGATCTATGGACATGCCCGACGCCGACGGAGGCTTCGACGGGAGCCATGCGGCCCCCGACGACGGAACGGACGAGACGCGGATCGGCTATCACGCGCATGACGTCTCGCGCCTGAGAAGAACCCTGTTCGACCAGCGGATGAAGCCGCTGGGCATCACCCGCTCGCAATGGTGGGCGCTGATCCAGCTCCAGCGCGGGCAGGAGGAGCATGGAGGCGAGGGTCTTCTCCAGACCGACCTCGCGCGCCGGCTGGAGGTCGGCAAGGTCACCGTGGGGGGGCTGATCGACCGGCTGGAGGCGGCGGGATTCGTCGCGCGCCGGCCCGACGCCGCGGACCGCCGGGCCAAGCGCATCAGCATCACCCCCCAAGGTGACGAGGTGCTGACCCGGATGCGCGGCATGGCCGGCGAACTCAACGGACAGGTGCTGGAGGGGATCGCCCATGACGACGTCCACGTGGCGCTGATGGTGCTCGACCGCATGAAGCGCAACCTGCGGCGGATGCTCGACGAAAGCCGCTGAGCGGCGCGCGGTTGCGGCGCGCAACCGCCCGGTCTATGTCCGCGCCCGAGGGTCGCAACGGCGTGAGGGCGGGACATGATCGAGGACATTCTTCGGCGCAACAGGGAGTGGTCGGAGAGCGTCAACAGCCGGTCCCCGGACTTCTTCCCGCGCCTCGCGGCCCAGCAGTCGCCGGACTATTTCTGGATCGGCTGCTCGGACAGCCGGGTGCCGGCGAACGTGGTTGCGGGGCTCGACCCCGGAGAGGTCTTCGTCCACCGCAATGTCGCCAACGTGGTCCACTCGGGCGACCTGAACCTTCTGAGCACCCTGGAATTCGCGGTGAACGTGCTGAAGGTGAAGGAGATCATGGTCACCGGCCACTACAATTGCGGCGGCGTACGCGCCGCGATGGGCGAGGTGGTGAGCGGCCTCGCGCAGCACTGGATCGCCCCGATCCGCCGGCTGGCGCAGGAGCACAAGGCCGAGCTCGAAACCCTCGCGGACGACGACGCCCGCATCGACCGGCTGTGCGAGATCAACGTCCTGGAAAGCGTGCGCCGCGTGGCCGAGACGCCGGTGATGCAGGAAGCCTGGCGGCGGGGGGAGCGGATCAACGTCCACGGCCTCGTCTACGGGCTCAAGGACGGGCTGCTGCGGGATCTGGGCTGCACCATCACGCCCGGGAACGGCGTCTGCTGACGTTTCGCACGCGGCGTTTCGCAGCGAAGCGCCCCCCTTCCGCGGGCGATGTTCAACCGGATCAACGGCTTCCGGCCGAGAGTTTGTGAAATAGGGTGATTTGTTAACCCTGTTCCGAAGCCCCCGGTGCGCTGAGGCGCCGCCCCCTCCTGGGTTGGAACCCAGCGTCAACTGGCCTAACGGCGGCGTCGCCCCCCACCCCCCGCCGGAGGATTTGCCGATGCTGACCAACGACCTGCTCGCCGCCTGGGACCGAGAGAGCTTCCTCCACCCGTCCACCGCCGCCGGCGCCCATGCGCGCGGCGAGACGCCGGCCCGGATCGTGACCGGGGGCGAGGGCGTGCATATCGTGGACCGGGAGGGGAAGCGCAGCCTCGACGGGTTCGCGGGGCTCTATTGCGTCAACGTGGGCTACGGGCGGCGCCAGATCTCGGACGCCATCGCCGCGCAGGCGCGGGAGCTGAGCTATTACCACGCCTATGCCGGTCACGGCTCGGAGCCGGCCATCGAGCTGGCGCATATGGTGCTGGAGCGGGCGCCGGAGGGGATGTCCAAGGTCTATTTCGGGCTCTCGGGCTCGGACGCCAACGAGACCAACATCAAGCTCGTCTGGTACGCCAACAACATCATGGGGCGGCCGGAGAAGAAGAAGATCATCTCTCGCTGGCGGGGATATCACGGGTCGGGGCTGATGACCGGCTCGCTGACCGGGCTGAAGCTGTTCCATGACGCCTTCGACCTGCCGCTGGCGCCGGTGGTGCATACGGACGCGCCCTACTACTTCCGGCGGCCGGATGCGGGCATGGATGAGGAGACGTTCTCCACCTACCTCGCGGACCGTCTGGACGCGCTGATCGAGGCGGAGGGGCCGGAGACGGTGGCGGCCTTCATCGGCGAGCCGATCCTGGGCACGGGCGGGATCGTGCCGCCGCCGACCGGGTACTGGGAGAAGATCCAGGCGGTGCTGCGCAAGCATGACGTCATGCTGATCGCGGACGAGGTGGTGACGGGGTTCGGGCGGCTCGGCTCCATGTTCGGGTCCGCGCACTACGGGATCGCGCCGGACATCATCACCGTGGCGAAGGGGCTGACCTCGGCCTATGCGCCGCTGTCGGGGTCCATCGTCTCGGAGAGCCTGTTCAAGGTGCTGGAGGAGGGGACGGACCGGATGGGGCCGCTGGGGCATGGCTGGACCTATTCCGCGCATCCGCTGTGCGCGGCCGCCGGGGTGGCGAACCTGAAGCTGATCGACGAGCTGAAGCTGGTGGAGAACGCGCGCGTCACCGGCGCCTATTTCCAGAAGGCCCTGCATGACGCCTTCGACGACCACCCCATGGTCGGCGAGGTCCGGGGCGAGGGGCTGATGGCCGCCGTGGAGTTCGCCAAGGATCGCGAGGGCCGCACGTTCTTCGACGCCGCCGACAAGGTGGGCGCCCGCGTCGCCGCGGCGGCGCTGGAGCGGGGGCTGATCGCGCGGGCGATGCCGCAGGGCGACATCCTGGGCTTCGCGCCGCCGCTGTGCATCGAGCGCGACGAGGTGGACGCGCTGGTCTCCATGGCCCGCGACGCGGCCGATGCCGTGGCCACGGAGATGGGCCTGCGCTGAGGCGCTAAACTGACCGAATCGTAAGTTTCCCTGCGTCTTCCGGGATGCGGGGAAACGCGCCCGACGGGGCGACCTCCCTCCCCTGCACCCGAGATGCCTCAACAAACGCGCGCCTTCCGCAGCGTCGTGCGACCTTTTGTGTTGGCATCTGGCGCGAAGTTTCCAATGATCGCTCAACCGCAGCCGTCGCGGACCTCAGAAAAACAATGACGGCGGCACAGCGATGCACGGGAGGAAAACGATGAATCTGATCGCTGGCTTTTCAGCCAATCGTATAGCCGTGGGCGCGGCGCTGTCCCTGGCGCTGGCCCTGCCCGCCCAGGCGCAGGCGCCGAAGGACGGCGGAGAATTGACCGTCGCGCTGGAGACCGACGTGCGCGGGTTCGACACGGTCGAGGGCGGCGTGCTGGGCCAGACCGGCGAGATCGTGATGCGCGCGATCGAGGAGCCGCTGCTGGACTGGAACCCCGAGACGCAGGAGCCGGAGCCGCTGCTGGCGACGTCCTGGGAGGCGTCGGAGGACCAGAAGACCTGGACCTTCAAGCTGCGCGAGGGGGTCAAGTTCCACGACGGCAACGAGTTCGGGGCCGACGACGTGGCGGCGCACTACAACCGCATCCTCGACCCGGAGGCGAAGTCGGCCTCGCGCACCTTCATCTCCTCGATCGAGAACGTGGAGGAGATCGACGACCACACCGTCGCCTTCCACCTGAAGCATCCGTGGCAGGCGCTGCTGCCGTATCTCGCGACCACCTCCATGTCCGGGCCGATCCCGTCGAAGGAGAGCGTGGAGGCCGGCGCCCAGAACCGCCAGCCGGTGGGGACGGGGCCGTTCAGGTTCGTGGACTGGTCCTCGGGCGACCGGATCGTGGTGGAGAAGTTCGACGACTACTGGAACGAGGACGCCAAGCCGCATCTGGACAAGGTCACCTTCCGCATCCTGCCGGACACGCAGACGCGCTACGCCTCGCTGAAGTCGGGCGAGGTGGACGTGATCTGGACCGACCGCGGGCCCACCATCGTGGAGGCGATGAAGGACCCCGGGATCGTCCACCTGTCCACCATCGGCGCGGGGGCCGCGATCAACCTGGTGAACACGCGGGTGCCGCCGCTGGATGACGAGCGGGTGCGCCGGGCCATCGCGCATGCGTGGAACCAGGACGCGCTGGTCAAGATCTCGTGGCAGAACACGCGGCCGGCGGTGACGCATCCGCTGGGGCCGGTGAAGGACTGCGGAGAGGCCGGGTATCTGGGCTACGACTCGCAGAAGGCGAAGGAGCTGGTCGCGGACTACGGCAAGCCCATCGAGCTGACCATGATCCACACCGCCACCCCCCGAGGCCGGGAGCTTGGGGAGCTGAGCAGCAGATGGCCAAGCGGTGGGCATCACCATCGACCTGGAGCCGGTGGACCAGTCCACGCTGGTGGCGCGGACCTTCAAGCGGGACTTCGGGATCACCGGCTGGCGGATCGCGGACGGGGCGGACATGGGGCCGCAGCTGTTCGCGCACATGCACTCGGATTCGCAGCTACAACCTGACCGGCTGGTCCACGCCGGAGACGGATGCGCTGGCCGAGAAGATGCGGGTCGCGACCACGATGGAGGAGCGGCTGGACCTGCAGTGCCGGATGGTCGGGCGTGGAACCAGTCCGGCGCCATGCACTATCGCGGCGGGGGGGAGCTACTCACGCCTTCACCACGCCGCGGGTGAAGAACGTGCCCCCGCCCTACGGCGGCGTGGTGGACGTGACCCGCGCCTGGATCGACGAGTGAGCGGCGGCCCCCGCCGTTCCCCCGCAGCGCACGGCCGCCGTTCCGGGGAAGCCCGCCCGCAGGGCGCCTCCCCCAAACGGGAGGCGAGGCCGGCGCCAGCCGGGCGAAGCCGACGGGCGGGAGACCCCCGCTCGGGTCTCGCGGGGGGCGGCGGGCCCTTGGGCCGCATCGGCGCGGCCTGACGCCGGCCGCTTCGCGCGGCCCATCCGAATCGCGTCGCCGGCCGCCCTCTCGCGGCCGGCCCCCCTCTTCCCACGGCGAGGGATCGGGTCGTGAGATATCTGTTCCGCAGGTTCCAGCGGCTGCTGGTGGTGCTGACCGCGGTCACCTTCTTCACGTTCCTGCTGGTGAACGTCCTGCCGGGCGACGTCGCCTACGAGATGGCCGGCATGGACAGCTCCGAGCGGGAGGTCCAGGAGATTCGCCAGGAGCTGGGCCTCGACCGCACGTGCTGCTCCGCTACGTCGAATGGGTCGAGCGGCGTGTTCACCGGCGACTGGGGCCGCTCCTTCCTCAGCCAGGAGAGACGTCTGGGAGGCGATGACCGACCGCTTCCCCGTCTCGTTCGAGCTGATGCTGCTGGCGCAGTTCATCGCGCTGACGCTGGCGATGCCGATGGGGCTGATCTCGGCCTACCGGCCCAACGGGCGGGGCGGACCGGATCGTCGGGGTCCATCGCCTTCGCCTCCGTCTCGATGCCGTCCTTCATGTCGGCGATCCTGCTGATCTTCTTCTTCTCGCTGCATCTGGGCTGGCTGCCCGCCACGGGCTACGAGCCGCTGTCCGAGGGGCTTTGGGCCAACCTGCGCCCGATGATCCTGCCCGCGCTGCAGCCTCGCGCTGGTGGAGTGGACGATCCTCATGCGGACGCTGCGGGCCGAGATGATCGGGGTGCTGCAGGAGAACTACATCGCCCTCGCCCGCGCCAAGGGCATGTCGAACACGCGCATCCTGCTGGTCCATGCGCTGCGGCCCTCGTCCTTCTCCATGATCACGCTGCTCGGCCTCCAGGTCGGGCGGCTCTGGGCGGGTCGATCATCATCGAGCAGATCTTCGGCATCCCCGGCGTTGGCCGGCTGCTGATCCACGCGGTCTACACGCGCGATTTCATCGATGATCCAGGGCTGCGTGACCTTCTTCGCCTGGCCTTCGTGACGGCCAACTTCCTCGTGGACATCGCCTATGCGTGGCTCGACCCGCGCGTCCGAGGCAGGAGCGCGCCCATGGCTGACATCTCCTCGCCCACGGGGGCGCACGCCATCGCCGACACGCATGAGGGGGACGACCGCACGCCCTCGCCATCGCCGAGCACGGCAGGAAGAACCGGCTGGGGCTGTATTTCTGGATCCCGATGGTCTGGCTGATCGTGGTGATCGCCTCCTGCGCTCGACGCGTCGATTCTGGGGCCTGCCCGCGGCCGACGAGATCGACTGGATGAACATCAACGTCCCCCCCGGCGAGGGCGGGCACCTGCTCGGGACCGACGTGCTGGGCCGGGACCTGCTGGCGCGGATCGTCTGGGGCGCCCGCGTGTCGCTGACGGTCGGCTTCGCGGCGCCGGCGCATCGGGGTCGGCCTCGGGCTGATCCTGGGCATGATCGCCGGCTACTACCGCGGCTGGACGGACGAGATCATCGGCATCGCCATCGACACCTGGCTGGCGATCCCGGGGCTCGTCGATCCTGCTGCTGTTCTCGGTGGTCTTCGGCGGGTCGCTCTGATGGTCTGCTTTCGCTGGGGCTGCTGTTCATCCCGACCGCGGCGCGGATCACGCGGGCGGCGACGCTGAACTATGCGGGGCGGGAATTCGTGCTGGCGGCCAGCGCCATGGGCGCGTCCGACGTGCGGATCCTCACGCAGGAGGTGCTTCCCAACATCATCTGGCCGCTGATCGCGTTCATCCTGATCGACATCCCCATCGCCATCGTGATCGAGGGGGCGCTGTAGCTTCCTCGGCCTGTCGGTGAAGGCGCCGACCCCCTCCTGGGGCGGGATCATCGCCGAGGGGCGGGAGCATCTGGCCTCAGCGCCGTAGATCTCGATGATCCCGACGGGCGTGATGTTCCTGACGGTGCTGTGCTTCAACCTCGTGGGCGACGCGATCCGGCGCCGGCTGGCCGACGTCCGCGAAGGCGCGATCTGAGGGAGGGACGGCGATGGAACCTCTTCTGAGGTGCATCGAGCAGGAGACCGCCTTCACCACCGGGCGCGGGCTGCTGCAGGCCGTGGACGGGGTGAGCTTCGACCTCCACCGCGGGCAAGACGCTGGGCGTGGTGGGCGAGAGCGGATCGGGCAAGTCCGTGCTCTCGCGGTCGATCATGCGGCTGCTGCCCGGCTACCGCCCGGATCGGGGAAGCGGTCTCAGGTGCTGCTGAAGCGGCAGGACCTGACGAAGATGACCGGAGAAGGCAGCTCGCGCGCATGCGCGGGCCCGGAGGTGGCGATCATCTTCCAGGACCCGATGACCTCGCTCAACCCGGTGCTGACGCATGGGCGCGGCAGATCGGCGAGAGCCTGACCCACCACCTGGGCATGACCCGCAGCGCAGGCCCGCGCCCGGTCGATCGAGCTCTGGCCGCCGTGGGCCTTCCCCAGCCCGACGTGCGCGTGGACCAGTACCCCCACCAGCTCTCGGGCGGCATGCGCCAGCGGGTGGCCATCGCCATCGCCTTCGCCTGCGAGCCGGACCTGCTGATCGCCGACGAGCCGACCACCGCGCTCGACGTGACCGTGCAGGCCGAGATCCTGGACCTGCTGCAGCGCCAGCAGCAGGAGCGGAACATGGCGATGATCCTGATCACCCACGACATGGGCGTGGTCGCCGGGCCGCTGCGACGAGGTGGCGGTGATGTATGCCGGCCGGATCGTGGAGAAGGCGCCGGTGAAGGACCTGTTCCGCCGCACCGCGCATGCCCTACACGGCGGCGCTGCTGGCCTCGATCCCGCGGCTGGACGACCCGCCCCACCGCGGCTGGACGCGATCGGCGGGCGGCCGCCGGACCTCATCAACCCGCCGCCGGGGTGCGGCTTCGCCCCGCGCTGCCGCTACGCCGACGAGCCTCTGCCGCAGCCGGCAGCCTGCGCTGGAAGGCGAAGGCCACGCACCAGTGCCTGCATGGCATCCGCTGATCCGGGAGGCCGCCGCATGAACGCGCATTCAGAGGTGGAGGCGGAGGGCTTCCTCGACGTCCGCGACCTGACGGTCGAATACCCGCTGGCCGGCGGCGCGCAAGCGTCCACGCGGTCTCCGGCGTCAGCTTCGCGGTCCGCAGGGGCGAGACGCTGGGGCTGGTGGGCGAAAGCGGCTGCGGCAAGTCCTCGGCCGCGCGCGCGGTGCTGCAACTGCCGCGACCCGACCTCCGGGTCGGTGCGGCTGGACGGGACCGAGCTGACCTCGCTCCGCGGCGGCGCGCTGCAACGGGGGCGGCGCAGGTTCCAGATGATCTTCCAGGACCCCGATCGCCTCGCTGAACCCGCGGCGCGCGGATCCGGGACATGGTCGCGCGCCCCGCTGGACATCGCGGGCGAGCGGGACGAAGGCCGAGCGCACCGCTCGCGTGGTCGAGATGCTGGAGCTGGTGGGCCTCGACCCCGACCAGGCGATGGAGCGGCGCCCGCACGAGTTTTCGGGCGGCCAGTGCCAGCGCATCTCCATCGCCCGCGCGCTGATCCTGCGAGCCCGAGCTGCTGGTCTGCGACGAGCCGGTCTCGGCGCTCGACGTCTCGGTGCAGGCGCAGATCCTGAACCTGCTGGAGGAGCTGAAGAGCCGACTTCGGCCTGACCATGCTGTTCATCAGCCACGACCTGGCGGTGGTGAAGCACGTCTCGGACCGGGTGGCGGTGATGTATCTGGGCGATGATGTGCGAGCTGGCGGACGCCGCAGACCATCTACCGCCGCCCTGCGCATCCCTACACGCGGGTGCTGCTGTCCGCGGTGCCCGAGCCGGACCCGGAGAAGCCGCGCCGGTCGCTGGACCTGCTGGCCGGCGAGCTGCCCTCGCCGGTCAACCCGCCCTCGGGCTGCCGCTTCCGCACCCGCTGCCCCTACGCGCAACCCCGCTGCGCGCAGGAGGTCCCGAAGATGCGGGAGATCGCGCCGGGCCAGCAGGTGGCCTGCCACTTTCCGTTGCAGTGACGAGAGTGCTATGATTACAGTTCCGCTGCGGCCCCAACGGTCCGCAGCACGAAGCTGGCTGTGATTTTGGTCCACCTCTTCCGCCGGAAGAAGCACGCAGATCCGCGCACTTCAGGCGAGCTTCTTCAAATGAACTCTGCTCGTCATGACCGACCTGCGTCCACTCTGTTGCATCTTGGAACTTTGGGTAGTTTACGTTTCGCTTCGGGCCAATCGACCTGATCAGGAGAGCTTCAAGATCACCAATCGTTGTATGGGTATCATCAGTAAGATCTTCTGGAGGAAATTCAAGTAGCGGTATGCCGCTCTTGAGGTCCGGCTCACCGATCAGCGCAAAGCCGAACCATGAAAACCGATCCCACTTACCTCCAAGATTTTCGGAGAGATGATCTTTTAACCGCTTTCCAGTGCTCTGAGCTCGCGTTAAGCCCACATAGGCCTTGCAACTCCCATAAGAAAACGTGTCGCCCCTGCGCCTTTCCTCATTCATGCGGCGCCTGGACCCTTCGCCGCATCCGCCTTAGGTGACAGTCTACCCCCCTTTCAGGAGACGCCATGTCGTCCGCCCCCATGGACGGACCGGCGGCGCGCCGAGAAGCATACGCTGGCCAAGGTGCTCGACGGCTGGAGGAGGCCGGCCATGACGGGCGCGTCTCGCTCGCCGACGTGCTGGAGACCTTCGCCGACTGCTCGCTGGGGGTGCTGCTGGCGGTGTTCGGGCTCATCGCCGCCATGCCGGTCGTGGGCGACATCGCCGGCATCTCGGTGCTGATCCTGCTGTCGGTCACCCGCTCGCTCAGCGGACGCGGGAGCATGCAGCTGCCCGGCCGCGTGGGGCGCAGGTCCATGGAGCGGATGCGCCTGGCCCGCGTGCGGCCCCGAACGGACCGGATCGACCGAACGCTCCACCGTAAGCGGCGGCTACACCCCCTGACTGGTTGAAAGGATCGCCTGCTGTTCCCGTCGTCGCGGCTTTGGCGCCGGACGGGGAGGACGACTTTGCAGGAAAGCGCGCAAATTCTGCTGGCCGGAGAAGGTCGGCGGGTCGAACGGCTGGAGGTTCTGGCGGACCCGACCGGGCGGCGGAGCTGGCCGGAGGAGCTGAAGGCGCGGATCGTGCTGGAGTCCCACGACCCCGTCGCGCGGGTGGCGGATGTTGCGCGTCGCCACGGCGTGGCGCCGCAGCAGGTGACCACCTGGCGGCGCCTGGCGCGGCAGGGGAAGCTGGCGCTGCCTGTCGACGACGAGGCTTCGTTCGCGGCTCTGGTGCTCGATGAACCTCCGGCGGGGCCGAAGCCGGAGACGGACGGGCGGCTCGAGATCGAGGTGGACGGAGTGGTCGTGCGGCTTGCCGCGGACGCGCCCGCAGCGCGGGTGGCGGAGATCGCGGCGGCGCTGCGCTCGGTCCGATGATCGTCCCGGCGCAGGCGGTGCGCGTGGTGATCGCCACGCGGCCGGTCGACTTCCGGAAGGGCCGTGACGGGCTGGCGGCGCTGGCGCAGCGCGAGCTGGATCTCGACCCGCATTCCGGCCTGATCATCGTGTTCCGGTCCCGGCGCGGCGACCGCATCAAGGCGCTGCTCCGGGACGGCAGCGGCCTGGTGCTGGTCTGCAAGCGGCTGGAGGACGGGAAGTTCGCCTGGCCGGCCGTGCGGGACGGGGTGATGCGGCTGCCGCGCGCCCGGTTCGAGGCGCTCTTCGAGGGGCTGGACTGGCGGCCGGTCTACGGGCCTCGGCACGTGCGGCCGCCGGAATGAATCTTCGCGTCGGCGAGGGCGCCACAACCGCCGTTGGGCGGGGTATGGTTCGCCGGCGATGACCGCGCCCGACGATCTCGATCTCTCCGCCCTGCCGCCCGCGCTGCGCGCCGCGTTCGAGGCCGAGCGTGCGGTGCGACGGGCGCTGGAGGCGGAGGTCTCGGATCTGGCCGAGCGCAACCGCCGGCTCGACCACCTGGTCCGGGAGCCGCGCCAGGCTCTGCACGGCCGCCGGTCCGGGAAGCTCTCGCCGGACGAGCGGCAGCTGGCCTTCGAGGATCACGAGACGGCCGTGGCGGAGGCCGAGGCGACGCAGGCCCGGTCCCGCTCGGCGCCGGCGGCGAAGCGCAATCTCGGCTGGCTTCCCGAGGACTTGCCCCGGGTCGAGCGGGTGATCGAGCCGGAAAGCATCCTGTGCCCATGCGGCTGCGGGGAGATGGCCCGCATCGGCGAGGACCGCTCCGAGCGCCTCGACGTCGTGCCCGCGCGGCTGCGGGTGCTCGTCACCATCCGCCCCCGGTACGCCTGCCGCCGCTGCGCGGGGGCTGTCGCTCAAGCCCCGGCGCCGGCCCGGCTGATCGAGGGCGCCCTGCCGACCGAGGGCCTGATCGCTCACATGCTGATCTCCAGGTACGCCGATCACGCGCCGCTTTATCGCCACTCGCAGATCCTCGCCCGCTCCGGCGTCGATCTGCACCGCCCGACCCTTGCCGACCGGGTCGGCAAGGCCGCTTTCCATCCCGCGCCCGTCGTGAACCGCATGGCCGAGCATCTGAAGGCGTCGGAAAAGCTCTTCATGGACGAGACCCCGGCGCCGGCGCCCGGCCCCGGCCGCGGGCGGACGTCGTGCCGAAGGCGCGCTTGCAGCGCGAAGACCGGATACCTGTGGGCGCTGGCGCGGGACGACCGCCGCTGGGGCGGAGCGGACCCGCCGGCCGTGGTCTACGCCTACGCCCCCGGCCGCGTCGCCGAACATGCCGCCCGCAGCCTCGAGGGCGTCTCCGGCGTGCTCCAGGTCGACGGCTACGTCGCCTGCAAGACGGTTCGCGGCAAGCGCGGGCTCGAAGCGCCTCTCGTCCTCGCCCGTTGCTGGGCGCACGGACGCCGGCAGCTGCGCGAGATCTTCGACCGCGACGCCTCCCCCATCGCCGAGGCGGGACTGCGCCGCATCGCCTGCCTCTACCAGGTCGAGGCCGCCATCCGGGGACGCCCGCCCGAGACGCGCCGCGCCGTGCGTCAGGAGAGGTCGGCTCCCCTTGTGGAGGCGTTCGGCGTCTGGCCGACCGAGACCCGCGCCCGCGTCTCCGCCAAATCCCGCATCGGCGAGAAGCTCGCCTGCTTCGCCAACCACTGGGACGGGCTGCGCGTGTTCCTCTCGGACGGCCGCGTGGCCATGGACACGGATGATGTTGAACAGTCCCTTTCTTCACCTCCATCAACTCCGCTCGGGCTTGGGCGGCCGATCCTGCCAAGCCTCGACCATGCGCGCGTATGCGGCCTCGGCATTGGCGACGAGCTCCATCTCCCGGTGCCGGATCTCCTTGATCCAGTAGTCTCGCCCGGGGCCGGGTTTGTTGCCGTGGGCCTTGGGCGCTCCAGCCTGCAAGGCGAGCTTTCGCATCTTCATCGCCACGAAGGCCGGGCGCGCCCAACGGTAGGGCTCGTCCTTGGCCAGCAGGTTCCAGATCAGCGTCGCGATCTTGCGCGCGGTGGCGACGGCGGCGACGTTCTGGCCTTTGCGCGCCTTGATCCGCAGGAAGAACGCCCGCAGCGGCCCAGGCACCGCAGCGGCCGACCACGCGGCCTCCACCAGCATCGTCCGCGCCGTCGCGTTCCCCTGCTTGGAGATGCGCCCATGAACGGCCATGCGATCCCCGGACTGGCGCACCCTCGGCGTCAGCCCGAAGCAGCTGGCAAGCTTCTCGGCCGAGGCGAAGCGGCCGATGCCGCCGATCGACGCCACCACCGCGGTTGCGATCACCGAGCTGATGCCGGCGACCGTCATCAGCTTGCGCGTGCGCGGGTCGTCGAGCGAGATGCGGACCAGGTCGCGATCGAGCCTCTCGAGGCGGCGGTCGAGCCAGTCCAGCTCCTCAAGATGGCGGGCGAGCAGATCGCGCTCGCTTTTCGGGAGGGGAGCCTTCGTCAGCCAGCGACGCCCGCCCTTGCCGAAGAGGTGACCCTCGTATTTCGGGATCAGGTTCGCGTGCAGCACGGCGTGGGCGCGGCTCTTCGCCCGGCGGATCGAGCGGACCACGGCCACGCGCTCCGACACCAGCCGTCGCAGGGCCAACGTCTCGTCGTCCGCCGCCCAGACCTCCGGCAGAAAGCCCGCGGCGTGGAGTTGCGCGAGGATCGCGGCGTCGACCTTGTCGGTCTTCACCCGCGCATGCGCGATTGCCTTCACCTGGAGAGGGTTGGCGATCACCACCCTCCCGACGAACGGCGTCAGCAGCCGAACAATCGCCGCCGTGTTGCCGGTCGCCTCGAGCACCACCTCGTCGTCCGGCCGCAGACTCTCGCCGAAGGCCACGACCGCGTCGTGCTCCAAGTCTATCCTGAAGCTCCTGGCGGTGACGCCGTCCTCGTGGATGGCGACCTGCGCGAAGCTCCGGTGGACGTCCATTCCGATAGATCTCATCCCACGCTCTCCCGGTTGTTTCGAAGGGAGTGCACGGGCTTGTGCGACATCTACGGATACGCGCTCTCGGCGCACACGGGCTGGTCGCAGGGGCGGCCAGATAACAACACGAGCTCGCAGCTCACAGTCAATTCGGCCTGCCCGCTTCTTCGCACTCCAGCGCCCCAGTCCCGATGCCCCAGCTTGCCACGACAGAGGGAAGACCGGGGTCGCGATCGAAGCGCCAAGAACAGCATGCCCGATGACAACGCCGCGGAGAACACGATCCGGCCGCTGACGCCGAACCGCAAGAACGCCCTCTTCGCCGGCCATGACGAGGGCGACCGGAGCTAAGTCCGCATCGCCTCGCTCGTCGAAACCTGCAAGCTCAACGGCGTGGACCCCTTCGCCTTTCTCAGGACAACCCTCGAGGCGATCGCCGCCGGTCACTCCGCCGGCCGCATCGACGAACTCCTGGAGCTTCCGGCCCCGGTCAAGCTGACCCGCTCAGAGCCATCCCGCACCGCTTACGCTGAAGCCGCGGCTCACCTTCCTGACCGGCACGCGGCCCACGCGGCTGGTGATCGCTCTGTCCGCGGCGGCGCCGGCGCTGGCGGTCATCCCGATGAATCCGGCGCCGTTCGAGGTGAAGCCGCCGGGCGTCGCGATCATGGCGCTGGGCCTCGCGCGCATGGCGCGTGACGGGCTGATGGCGCTCTTCGGCTACGCCATGGCGGGGGTGACGCCGGGCCTCTTCGCCTGGGCCTTCATGTGATCCCTGCGGCGCAGGTAGCGAAGAGGACCCGAGGGTTGACCGCAACGATCGGGGAGACCGATCCCGGTCAAGTGCTGGACCGACTGGAGGATGCGGGCGGGGACGGGGTCTCGGTCAACGACGTGCCGGGCGAATCCGGGGGCCGCTCCATCGGCGTGCCGCTCATGGTGTCCGGGCTGCTGGCGGCGCTGCCGGAGGTGGGGGACATCCTCGCGCGTGTTCGCCACGCCGATCCTGCATTCCGTGACCGGGAAGGGCCGGCTGCGGGCGCCGGGGAAGGCCGGGCGCAAGCCCCCGACGCATGAGACGGTGGAGAAGGCGGTGGAGAAGAGCCGCCCCTGGACCGACCGGGAGGACCGCCTCCTCCGCTCCCGCCTGACCGCGCTGACGGGGCCGCCGGCTGGCGCTGGCGGCGGCGGCGGGGCTGCTGGCGGTCTCGCTCCCCCCGCTGGCGGCGACAAGGCTGCTGGCGGTTTCGCTCCACCCGCTGGCGGTGGTGCTCTTCGGCGCCAACGCCCCGGCCGCGGGGATCGCGCTGATCGGCCTCGGGCCGGCGACGCGGGACGGGATCGCGGCCTTGCCGGGCTGGGCGCTGGCGGGGGTGACGGTCTGGCTGCTGCTGACCGCGCTCCAGACCGCCTCCGCGCGGATCAGGCCGCGCGGGTCCCGCTCTCTGGACCGCCTGCGCCTCGTGGCTCCGGGCCGCCCGCGGCTCGGGCTTCCGAGGCCCCTCCATCCCGCGATTCCGGGCCGCCTCCGTCTCCAGGTTTCAGGCCGCCTCGGTCTCCCGGTTTCAGGCGGCCTGCGTCTCCCGGTACGAGGCCGCATCCGTCTCCCGAGCCCAGGCCGCCTGCGTTTCCCGCGCGAAGCGGAAGCCCCGCCAGCCGTCGGCCGCGATCTCGCCCACCTTGGCGCAGTAATACTGGAGGGTTTCCACGTCGCAGCGCGCGCCGGGGTAGCGGTTCCACCACCAGGCGCCGCCCACGCCGGTCGCGACCTCGGACGCCTGCGTCCTCAGCCCATCCCCCGCAGCCGGTGCAGCGCCAGCATGCCGCCGAAGCCCGCGCCCACCACCGCCGCGTCGAGCGTCCTCGCGTCCGCCATGGCCCGTTCCTCCCGTGCCTGCCTGACGCCAGGCCGGCGCCTGTAAATCGTTCGATCGATGGGCATCCCTTTCCCTGACCGACCGGCCGGTGCATGATCCCCCGAAACTTCGGAGGAGACCGCCCATGCCCCTGCACCCCTTCGTCCATGTCGTGCTCGACCGCATGAAGGGCCTGCCCGCCATCTCGGACGGCTCGCCGGCCGAGGCGCGCGCCCTGATCGCCGCCGGCCGCGAGGGGCTGGGCGAGGGGCCGGAGCTTCCGAAGGCGGAGACGTTCGACCTGCCCACCCGCGCCGGGTCCATCCGCGCCCGCCTGCTGGTCCCCGAGGATCCGCAGGGCGTGTGCGTCTACCTCCACGGCGGCGGCTGGGTGATCTCCGACATCGACGATTACGACGCGCTCGGCCGTACGCTGGCGAAGGAGTCCGGCTGCGCGGTGCTGCTGCCGGACTACCGCCTCGCGCCCGAACATCCCTTCCCCGCGGGGCTGGAGGACGCGGAGGACGCGATCCTCTGGGCCGCCGACCACGCCGCCACCGCCTACGCCCGCCCCCTGCCCGTCTCGGTCGCGGGCGACAGCGCGGGCGGCAACCTCGCCACCGTCGCCGCGCGCAGGCTCGACGGCCGCGTGTCCATCGTCTTCCAGGGGCTGATCTATCCGGTCGCGGACTGCGACTTCTCCCGCCCCTCCTACGGCGAGCATGCCGACGGCTTCCCCCTGAAGCGCCGCGACATGCCGTGGTTCTTCAACCACTACGCGCCGGTGACCCTGCACGACACGCCCGACATCTCGCCGCTCAGGACCACGAGCCTCGCCGGCCTCCCCCCGCGACGGTGATCGTGGCGGAGTACGACGTGCTGGCCGACGAGGGCGACGCCTACGCGCGGGAGCTTGCCGCCGCGGGGGTTCCGGTGACGCACCGCCGGGTCAACGGCCTCGTTCACGGCTTCATCCGCTGGCACAACCTGTGCGAGCCGGCGCGCGAGCAGGTGGAGCTTCTGGCCCGCGACATCGCCGAGCACTCCGCCCGCGCGGAGGCGCCGGCATGACCGACGACGATCTCCAGTCCCTGCGCGACGGCGTGGCCCAGGTCTGCGCCCGCTTCCCCGACGACTACTGGGTGGAATGCGAGGCCGAGGCCCGCTTCCCCCGCGAATTCCACCGCGCGATGGCCGAGGCGGGCTGGCTCGGGACCACGATGCCGGAGGAATACGGCGGCGCCGGCCTCGGCGTGACCGCGGCCGCCATCGTGATGCACGAGGCGGCGAAGCGCGGGGCGATGGCGGCGGCGTCCTCCATCCACATCAACATGTTCGGGCCCCACCCCATCGTGGTCCACGGCACGGACGCGCAGAAGGCCCGCTGGATCCCGCGGCTGGTCGTCGGGGGAGGATCAGGTCTGCTTCGGCGTGACGGAGCCGGATGCGGGCCTCGACACCACCTCCATCAAGACCTTCGCGCGGCGCACCAACGACGGCTACGTGGTGAAGGGGCGCAAGATCTGGACCTCCACCGCGCAGGTGGCCAACAAGATCCTGCTGCTGACGCGCACCACCGCCAAGGAGGACTGCGCGAAGCCCACGCAGGGGATCACCATCTTCTACACCGACCTCGACCGCGCGAAGATCGAGGTGAGCCGCATCCCCAAGCACGGCCGCGCCGCGGTGGACAGCAACATGCTGTTCATCGACGACCTGCATGTGCCGGAGGAGGACCGCATCGGCGAGGAGGGGCGCGGGTTCTCGTATCTGCTGGACAGCCTGAACCCCGAGCGCATCCTGATCGCGGCCGAGGCCATCGCCGTCGGCCAGGACGCCCTGCGCCGCGCCGCCGACTATGCGCGGGAGCGCGTGGTGTTCGGGCGTCCCATCGGCCAGAACCAGTCGATCCAGCACCCGCTGGCCGAGTGCTGGGCCAATCTCGAAGCGGCGTGGCTGATGACGCTCCGCGCCGCCGACCTCTACGATTCGGGCCGCCCCTGCGGCGCCGAAGCCAACGCGGCCAAGCTCCTGGGCGGCCGCGCGGGCCATGCGGCCTGCCTGCAGGCGGTGATGACCCATGGCGGAATGGGCTACGCGAAGGAGTACCACGTGGAGCGGCTGATGCGGGAGGTCCTCATCAACCGCCTCGCGCCGGTGTCCGAGCAGATGGTGCTGTCCTTCATCGCCGAGCGGGTGCTGGGCCAGCCGAAGTCCTACTGACCCGGGCGGCCGTCCGCGCGGAGAAGATCTCCGCGCCCGTCCGCATCCGCGTCCGGCTTTCTCCATGCGGAGAAAGGGACGGCCTTGCACGCGGCTCGGGCCGGAGGCGCGGGTGTCGGAGGTTGGTGCGGGCGGCCGGACTTCGAACCGGCATATCCGTGAGGATGGCGGATTTTGAGTCCGCTGCGTCTACCAGTTCCGCCACGCCCGCTAGGCCCGGCGACGGGAGGCGCGATCATATCGCCGCCCCGCCCGCCGTCAACGCCCTAGCGGGCGGGGCCGCATGAAGGGAAGGCGCCCCGCTCTGGACCGCTCCTTCTGGAGAGGCCCTCCCCCCCCAAGCCGCTCTCCAGAACACCCCCACGCCCCGGCCCGATCGGCGCCCGCGCGGGAGACCGCCCCGCCGCGCGCCCTCCCGGCAGGGCGGGCGAGGCTCCGCGTCTCCCCGGCGGAGGATGCGGCGCCATCGCCGCACCCCCTCCCTCGCGCGTGGACAGCCGCCCCCCGCCCGGCTAACGCTGCGCCCCATGCTGAGGGCGCTCTACGATTGGGTTCTGCATCAGGCCGGGCGCCCTATGCGCTCTGGACCCTTGCGGCCGTGAGCTTCATCGAAAGCTCGATCTTCCCCATCCCGCCCGACGTTCTCCTGATCCCCATGATCCTCGCGGCCCCCCGCCGCGCCTGGTTCATCGCGGGCGTCTGCACCCTCGCCTCCGTCCTCGGCGGCGCCTTCGGCTACTTCATCGGCTACGCCCTGTTCGAGACGCTGGGTCAGCCCGTCCTCGCCTTCTACGGCAAGGCCGAGGCGTTCGACGCCCTCGCCGCCTCCTACAACGACCAGGGCTTCTGGGCCGTCCTCATCGCCGGCGTGACGCCCTTCCCCTACAAGGTCATCACCATCTTCTCCGGCGCCACCGGGCTCAACTTCGCGCTCTTCATGGCGACCTCGATCCTCGCCCGCGGCCTGCGCTTCTTCGTGATCGCGGCGCTCCTGAACCGCTACGGCGACGCGGCGCGCGAGTTCATCGAGCGCCGGCTCGGCCTCGTCGCCACAATCTCCATCGCCCTGCTGATCGGCGGCTTCGCCGTGGTGAGATACGCCCTGTGACCGAGAAGCCCTCCACCTACCTCGCCGGCCTCGCCGCCGCGGGCTCCTTCGCGCTCCTGTTCGGGGCGCTGCTGTCGCAATACGCGGGCGGGCTCGCCCCCTGCCACCTGTGCATCTGGCAGCGCTGGCCCCACGCCGTCGCCATCGCGCTCGGCGCCCTGCTGCTGATCCCCGCGCTGCGCGAGGCGCGCGTGATCCGCGTCGCCGGCGCCCTCGCGGCCCTCACCACCGCCGGCATCGGCGCCTTCCACACCGGCGTCGAAAAAGGCTGGTGGGAGGGCCCGACCACCTGCGTCGGCGGCCAGTCCGCCAACATGACCACCGACCAGCTTCTGCAATCCATCCAGAACGCCCCCCTCGTGCGCTGCGACGAGGTGGCGTGGCAGTTCCTGTCGCTCTCGATGGCGAGCTGGAACGCGATCCTGTCGCTGATCCTCGCGGCCCTGTGGATCGCCTCCCTCCGTCAGGGCTCCAGCTCGGCGTCCCAGTACAGGTAATCCATCCACGAATCATGCAGGTGGTTGGGGGGGAACTTCCGCCCCACGTTCTGCAGCACCGCCGCCGTGGGCCGCCCGGGCGCCTGCTTCAGCCGCATTCCCGCCTGCTTCAGGCTGCGCGAGCCCTTCTTCAGGTTGCACGGCCCGCAGGCGGCCACGACGTTCTCCCACGTCGTCCGCCCGCCCGCCGCCCGCGGGATCACATGGTCGAAGGTCAGCTCCCCCTTCGCCCCGCAATACTGGCAGCGGAACTGGTCCCGCAGGAACAGGTTGAACCGCGTGAACGCCGCCAGCCGCGCCGGCTTCACGTAGTCCCGCAGCACCACCACCGAGGGCAGCCGGATCTCCAGGCTCGGAGACCGCGCCACCTCCTCATACTCCGCCACGATGGTCACCCGGTCGAGGAACGCGGCCTTCACCGCCTCCTGCCAGGGCCACAGCGACAGCGGAAAGTAGCTGAGCGGCCGGTAATCGGCGTTCAGCACCAGCGCCGGATGTTCCTTCAACCGCGCCGGACTTCGCACGAAGTGCGTCGTGTAGGGGTCGTGATGCACCCGCAAGCTCTCCCGTCCCAGTCGTCTGACTGCGCCGAGACCGGACGCCACTCCGCCCCGGATAGCCTGACTATATCTGGCGGCTTACGTCGCGCAACTCTCCAGATGCAGATCGCCCGACGCGCCGCAGGGACGCCTACCAGACCGGGACGACGGTTTTGCGACGGGAGCGGGCGCGCGCCCCTACTCCAGATGCGCCTTCAGCATCTGCAGCGCCGCCACCAGCCCTTCGGGAGAGATCGAGTGCGGGATCCCCGGGCAGGCCAGCGTGCGCACGAAGACGCCCGCCTCGTCCAACCCCTTGCGCGCCTCCTCCATGCTCTCGAACGGGACCACGGGGTCGGCCTCGCCATGCACCAGCAGCACCGGCGGCTTCGACCTGATCTCGCCCGACAGCCGCTCCGGCGCCAGCAGCCGGCCCGAGAAGCCGACGATGCACGCCAGCTGCTCGTCCCGCCGCGGCCCCACATGCAGGGACATCATCGTCCCCTGAGAGAACCCCACCAGCGCGATCTTCGAGGCCGGCAGCCCGGTCTCCTTCATCAGGTCGTCCAGATACCCGTTCAGCAGGTCCACCGAGGCGTCGAAGCTCTTCTCCCGCTGCTCCTGCGGTGTGCCGTCCATGCCGGGGATGCCGAACCACTGGCGGCCCATCGGGTTCATGGCGTTTCGCTCGGGCGCGTCGGGGGCGCGGAATTCGGTGCCCATCAGGTGCTCGGCCATCACGTCCGCGAGCCCGATCAGGTCGGCGCCGTCGGCCCCGTAGCCATGCAGCAGCACCACGACGGAGGTGCGGTCCCCGCTCTGAGACGGCCGCATGGGCCCGGAAAGCGTCGCCATTCTACCTGATCCCTTCCCTGTTCCTCGCCACGCGGTAATAGGCGAAGAGCATCCGCGCCGCCACCCCTCGCCAGGGGGACCAGGCCTCCGCCATCCCCGCCAGCGCCTTCGCGGAGGGCCGCGCCTCCAGCCCGAACAGCGCCCGCGCCGCCTCCTGCAACGCAAGGTCGCCGGGCGCGAACACGTCCGCGCGCCCGAGGGAGAACATCAGGTAGATCTCCGCCGTCCAGCGCCCGATCCCCGGCACGGCCACCAGCGCCGCGATGGCCTCCTCGTCGGGCAGCGCGCGCAGCCCCTCATAGTCCAGCGCCGCCTCCGCCAGCGCCTTCGCGTAGCGCGCCTTCGGCCGCGAAAGCCCCAGCGCGCGCAGGTCCTCCACGTCGCGCGCGGCCAGCGCCCCGGGCGTGGTGACCCCCGCCGCCTCCAGCCGCGCCCAGATGCCCGCGGCGGCCGCGACCGAGATCTGCTGGGAGACGATGGCCGACAGCAGCTGCGCGAACCCGTCCGCGCGGCGCCTCAGCGGCGGCGGCCCGGCCTCCTCCAGCACGCGGGCGAAGCGCGGCTCCCGCTGCACGAGCCAGGCCGCCCCCTCCGCCACGCATTCGTCCGTCTCGATGATCCTGCCCACCATGCGAGGCACGGAACGCCGCCCACCCGCCCCGCGTCAAGCCCGCCGGCCTCCGGCCGGGCCGCGGCGCCGCGGTCCCGCCTGTGTGGACGGAGGCGCCCGCCGCGGCGTTGCAGGCGAAGGCGCCTCTGGCCGGCGCCCCCTTCCCGGCCGCCGGAACGGGGCGACCGTCGCCAGACCGCGCCACGCCCTCCGCGCGCCGCGGGCGCCCCCGTCCCCACAGGCGGAACACTCGCCGCGGCGCCTACGCCGGAAGTCCCCGCGCCCGGCGATAACCCTTCCTCAACCCTTTCGGCAACGGTTCCCTAACCTTCAGCGCGAATTTTGCAGCAATATCAACGAAAGTGCCCCCTAACGACCCGTCCACCCCAAACTACGCCCACCTATGCGCGTTTCGCTGCGAAACACCCCCTGCGAAACGCCTTGACCCTTCCCGCCCCCCGGCCCTTCCTCCCCCCATGCATACCGAGCGCTTCGCCCCCTCCCCCAACGGCCTTCTGCATCTGGGCCACGCCTTCTCGGCCCTGACCGCCTCCGACGCCGCCCGCGAGGTCCGCGGCCGCTTCCTCCTGCGCATCGAGGACATCGACCGGACCCGCGCCCGACCGGAATACGAGGCCGCCATCCACGAGGACCTCCGCTGGCTCGGCCTCTCCTGGCCCGAGCCGGTCCTGCGCCAGTCCAACCGCTTCCCCGCCTACCGCGCCGCCCTCCACTCGCTAAGCGCCCGCGGCCTCCTCTACCCCTGCGCCTGCACCCGCCGGGACATCGCCGCCGCCCTCGACGCCCCGCAGGAGGGCGCCCACGGGCCCGAGGGCCCCGACGGCTTCCCCTACCCCGGAACCTGCCGCGAGGCGCCGCCGGACCCGAGCCTCCCAGCCGCCCTGCGCCTAGACATGCGGGCCGCGATCCGCGCCCTCGGCGGCCCCGCCGCCATCCGCGCCCTGAGTTTCGAGGAGCTGGACGAAGGTCCGAACGGCGAGACCGGCCTCCAGCGCCTCTCCCCCGACTGGCTGGTCGGGACCTGCGGCGACGTGATCCTCGCCCGCAAGGACATCGAGACGAGCTACCACCTCTCGGTCGTGGTGGACGACGCCCACCAGGAGGTCAGCCACGTGACCCGCGGGCGGGACCTGTTCTCCGCCACGCCGCTCCAGCGCCTCCTCCAGGCGCTGCTCGGCCTGCCGACGCCCCGCTACCGCCACCACCGCCTGATCCGGGACGCCTCCGGCCGCCGCCTCGCCAAGCGGGACCGGGACGCCGGCATCCGCGAGCTGCGGGAAGAAGGCGTCACTCCGGCGCAGATCCGCGCGCGTCTCGGGCTGCGTCCGCCGCCAGCACCCGCCGGATGATCCCCGCCATCAGCGGCAGGGCGAACAGCACCGCGAAGATCCGCGCCATGTGATGGGTGGCGACGAAGGCCGGGTCCGCGTCGATGGCGAGCGCGATGAGGCTCATCTCCGCAACCCCTCCGGGCGCGAAGGCCAGCAGCGCGGCGAAGAGGTCGATCCCGAGGATCCATTCCGCCAGCAGCGCGAACACCCCCGAGAGCGCCATCAGGATGATGGTCCCGAGGATCGTCCACCCCGCCGTCTGCGCGAAGAACCTCGCCGGCACCCCGTGGAAGCGCGTGCCGATGGAGGAGCCGGCCACCAGCAGCGACAGCTCCACCAGCCAGCCCGGCAGCCCGCCCTCCACCACGCCCGCGAGCCTCAGCCCCGCGCTCGCCAGCAGCGGCCCGAGGAGGTAGGGGGCAGGCGCCCCCAGCCGCCGGAACAGGAACACCGAGGGAAACCCGACCGCCGCCAGCAGCGCGAAATCGGCGGCGGAGATCAGCGTCTCCCCCTGCGCCATGGTCCCCTCCGGCTGCGGCAGGCCCAGCCAGCCGAAGGCGATGGCCGGCGCCGCCGCCACCACCAGCGCCACCCGCAGCGCGTGGTAGAGCGCGACCCGCCGCTCGTCCGTCCCCATCTCTCCGGCGAAGATCGCGACCGCCGTCAGCCCGCCGGGCATGGAGATCAGCAGCGAGGTCCCCCCGTCCATGGAGGAGAACCGCCGGAAAACCGCGAAGCACGCCGCCGCCCCGACCGGCACGTAGAGCACCGCGAGGGCCAGCGTCAGGGGCCAGCGCGCCAGCTCCGCCGCGCCGACGAAGGAGAAGCTCTCCCCCAGGAACAGGCCGATCACCGACAGGAACGCCATGCGGAACCACACCGGCACGTCGATGGGCGCGCCCGCGAAACTCGCGGCCATGCAGAGGAACAGCGAGCCCAGCATCCAGGCGAGCGGGACGCCCATGCGCTCCGCCGCGAAACCGCCCACGGCGCCGACCGCGAGCCCCAGCGCCAGCCGCCCGAGGTTGCGCCTCGTGAGACGCTGCGCCCAGACCTCGCGCGCCGTGGCGGGTTCGCTCATGGGAGGGGCGCCATGATCTCGCGCTCGGCGCCGTCCTGGACGGCGGTGTAGAAGCAGCTCCGCCGGTTGGTGTGGCAGGCGGGGCCGGTCTGGTCCACGATCAGCAGCAGGCAGTCCCGGTCGCAGTCCACCCGCAGCTCCACCAGCTGCTGGACATGGCCCGAGGTGTCGCCCTTGCGCCAGAGTTCGCCGCGGGAGCGGGACCAGTAGACCACGCGGCCGGTGGCGAGGGTCTCGCGGACCGAGGCCTCGTTCATCCAGGCCATCATCAGCACCGCCCCGTCGCCCGCATCCTGCGCGATGGCGGGGATCAGGCCGCGCTCGTCAAATGTGAGCGAGGCGGGGTCGAACTGGGGGTCGGTCACGGGCATCCTCCGGGAAACGCGCCCGCCTTTTACACGAGGGCGGGCTCGCCTATCTAGGGGCGGAGGCGCCGCGCCGCCGAAGGAGACCGCAATGACAGACGTCGCCGCCGAGCAGGACCTGATCGGGCTTTATTCCAGGCGCATCCTCGCGCTCGCCGCCGATATTCCACATGTGGGGCGGCTGGAGGCGCCGCAGGCGAGCGTGCGCAAGCGCTCGCCGCTATGCGGGAGCACGGTGACGGTGGACCTGACGCTTCAGGACGGGCGGATCGCGTCGTTCGCGCAGGACGTGAAGGCCTGCGCCCTGGGTCAGGCCTCGGCCTCGGTGCTGGGGGCGCAGGCGGTCGGGCGCTCGCGCGAGGAGATCGAGCGGGCGCGGGACCAGCTGAAGGCGATGCTCAAGAGCGGGGGCGACGTGCCGGAGGCGCCGTTCGGGGCCTACGAGGCGCTGGTTCCGGCGAAGGACTACAAGAACCGCCACGCCTCGATCCTGCTGGCGCTGGAGGCGACGGCGGAGGCGATGAAGGAGGCGGGAGCCTAGGCTCCGGCCGGGTTCTCCCGCCCGTCGGCTTCGGGCTGGCGCCCTCGCCTCCCGTTGGGCCGGGCAGCGGCGCGGAGGCCTCGCCTGCGGTGGAGCTGGCGCCCGCCGCGGGTTGCAGGCGAAGGGGCCTCTGGCCGCGCCCGCGAGCTTCGGGTTTTGCGTGAACCGGCGGGCGCGTTGCGGTGTTTCGCAGCGAAACGGGCGCCGCCTCCGGTTTCTCCCTTCGCTCCGGCACGGGCGGCCTCCACCACGGCGAGCCTCCGCCTGCAACGCGCCGCGGGCGGGCGCGTCGCCATGGGCGCGACGGTCGGCGCGGCGCCTCGGTCAGCCGAGGTCGCGGCGCATGGTGGCCATGCCGTTGCGGCGGGCGAGCTCCTCGTAGCCGGCCTTCTCGTAGACCGTCAGGGCAGGCTCGTTGTCCGTCTCCACCTTCAGCGTGATCGTCAGGGCGCCGAGGTCTCGGGCGGCCTGTTCGGCGATCTCGGCCAGGCGGTGGCCGGCGCCGCCCCGGGCGGCGGGCTCGATGAAGACGTAGGTGAGGTGGCGCACCTCCGGCCCGACGCCGACGCGCAGGGCGAAGAAGCCGACCTCGCGGTCCTGGCCGTCCACGAGATAGAAGGAGGCGTCGTCCGGTTCGTTGAGCCACTTCTCCTGCCATTCCAGCGGGTCGAACGGGTGCTTGGCGTTGGGGTTCACCAGCGCGAGGTCGGCGTCGTCGTGCAGGAGGCGCGCCAGCGGCTCCGGGTCGAAAGGGGCGTTCGGGCGGACGGTCAGCTCGGACATCCGGGGCTCTCCGTTGGGTTGCGATCGCTGGCCGGCGAGGTGGCACGATCACGCCGCGGCTTCAACCGTCGCGGAGGTGACGTTTCGTCATCCGGATGAAAAAGCCGCCGCAGCCCGGTGGGGCGCGGCGGCAGTCGTGCGGTTCCGGGCCGGAGATCGCCGCCCGCAGGCAGGCAGGGGGCGGCGGGACGGGGCCGGACGAGGGGACCGGCCAGTCCGGACATCTCCGCGGACGTCCGCAGGCGAACTCAGAGCAGGGCGGTGACGGAGAAGCCGGCCGCGATCATCATGCACAGGACGGCGAGGCCGAGCGCATCCTCGAGCGCAGAGGCGGGGGCCGAGGCGGTCAGGCGGGCGATGGTCTTCATGTTCCGGGCTCCTTCCGTCTTTGTTCCTCGGATGTTCCCTCGATTCTCCGAGTCGAGTCAAGAACGTTAGGAGAACATTAAGAGATCGGAGGAGAACGTGAGGAGAATCAGGCGCTTCAGCCGACCTTGAGCAGGCGGATCGCCTCGTCGGCCTCCATGAGCCAGAGGAGGGTGCGGACGGCCTCGCCGCGGGGCGTGTGCAGGTCGGGGTCCTGGGAGAGGAGGAGGCGGGCGTCGTCGCGGGCGGCGGCCATAAGGTCCTGGTGGAGGTCCAGGTCGGCGATGCGGAAGTCGGGGAGGCCGGACTGGCGGGTGCCGAGCACGTCGCCGGCGCCGCGGAGGCGGAGGTCCTCCTCGGCGATGCGGAAGCCGTCCTCGGTCTCGCGCAGGATGGAGAGGCGGGCGGCGGCGGTCTCGCCCAATGGCGGGTCGTACATCAGGAGGCAGGTGGAGGCCTCGGCCCCCCGGCCCACCCGGCCGCGGAGCTGGTGGAGCTGGGCGAGGCCGAAGCTGTCGGCATGCTCTATCACCATGATCGAGGCGTTGGGGATGTTGACGCCGACCTCGATCACCGTGGTGGCGACGAGGAGGCGCGCCTCGCCGGAGGCGAAGGCGGCCATGGCGGCGTCCTTGTCGGCGGGGGGCATCTGGCCGTGGACCAGCGCCACCCGGGGGCCGAGGGCGTGGCGGAGGGTGCGGAAGCGCTCCTCGGCGGCGGTGAGGTCCGAGGTCTCGGATTCCTCGACCATGGGGCAGACCCAGTAGGCTTGGCGGCCCTCGTCCATGGCGCGGGCGAGGCGGGCGACGACCTCGTCGTAGCGGCCCGACGAGACGAGGGCGGTGGCCACAGGCTTTCGGCCGGGGGGTTTTTCGTCGAGGAGGGAGACGTCCATGTCGCCGTAGCTGGCGAGCGCGAGGGAGCGGGGGATCGGCGTCGCGGTCATCACCAGCACGTCGGGGCGCAGGCCCTTGGCCGAGAGGTCCATGCGCTGGCGGACGCCGAAGCGGTGCTGCTCGTCGATCACGGCGAGGCGAAGGTCTCGGAATTCGACGTCGGCGGAGAAGAGGGCGTGGGTGCCGAGGATCACCTGCGCCTCGCCCGAGGCGATGGCGGCGAGCTTGTCTCCGCGGGCCTGGCCCTTGTCTCGACCGGTGAGGAGGACCGGCGTGACGCCGGCGGCCTCCAGCAGGGGGGAGAGGGATTCGAGGTGCTGGCGGGCGAGGATCTCGGTCGGGGCCATCAGGGCGCCCTGCCCGCCGGCCTCGGCGGCGATCAGGAGGGCGGCGAGCGCCACGAGCGTCTTGCCGGAGCCGACATCGCCCTGGAGGAGGCGGTTCATGCGGAACTCGCGACGCCATGTCCTTGGCGATGTCCGCCATGGCGCGGGTCTGGGCGCCGGTGGGGGAGAAGGGGAGGGTCTGGCGGACGCGGGACCAGAGTCGGCCCGTGCCGCGGGTGGGGCGGCCCTTGCCGCGGCGCTGACGTTCGCGGGCGAGGGCCAGGGTCATCTGGTGGGCGAGGAGCTCGTCATAGGCGAGGCGCTCGCGGGCGGGGGCGCGGGGGGAGAGGCCGGACTGGTCGGAGGGCTGGTGCAGCAGGTCCAGCGCGCCGCGCCAGCCGGGCCATTTGCGGACGGACTTGAGGGAGGGCTCGATCCACTCGGGCAGGTCGGGGGCGGCCGTCAGCGCCGAGGCGGCGGCTTTCGCCAGCAGGCGTTGGCCGAGGCCCTCGGTGGTGGGGTAGACGGATTCGTAGTCCGGCAGCTCCTGCGCCTCCTCCTCGGTGAGGACGTGGTCGGGGTGGGGCATCTGGCGAACGCCCTCCCAGGTCTCGACCTTGCCGGAGACGATGCGCGTCTCGCCCTCGGGGAGGAGCTTGCGGAGCCAACCCTCCTTGGCGCGGAAGAAGACGAGGAAGAAGCCGGGGCCCTCGTCCTCCACCGCCACGCGGTAGGCCCGGGAATGGGGGCGGTGCTGGCCGATGCGGATGCGGACGGTGGCGACCTCGCCGTCGGGGACGCCGATCAGGTTGGGGCGGAGGCGGCGGTCGGTCAGGCGCAGGGGGGCGTGGAAGGCGACGTCGCGGACGCGGTGGAGGTCCAGCTTCTCCATGAGCTTCGCGGTCTTGGGGCCGACGCCGTCCAGCGTCTCGAGCCCTGCGAAGAGGGGGAACAGAATCTCGGGGCGACCTCGCGACATGGGCGGGACCATGCGGCGCCGCGGGGCGGAGGGAAAGCGGGCGCGAACGGGGTCCTGCGACGGCGGCCATGAAGCGCACCCCTCCGGCGGGAGCGCAAGCGGCCTTGCCCGCGCATGGCGCGGGCGCGGAGGCATGGCCTCCGCGCGCGTCTTCGACGCGCAAGGCCGCGCCGGCCGGGCTCCGGGCCGCGGCGCATCCTCGGGGAAAGGCGCGCGGGCGGCACATGGCGCTTGACCGGCGCGCGGGCCCGCAGGAGAGAGGACGCGAGGAAACGTCCGGGGACCTTATGACCCTTCCGCTCACCCCGCAGGCGAGCTTCGCGCTCAACCTGCGCGGCGCAGGCTTCATGGCCGTCGCCATGGCCGGCTTCGCCTGCAACGACACGCTAATGAAGCTGATCGCGCCGGAGATCGGGCTCTACCAGGCGATCCTGGTGCGCGGGATCTTCGCGACCGCGCTGGTCGGGCTTCTGGTCTGGCGCTACGGGGCGCTGCGGCGGATGCCGCCGCGCAGGGACCTGCCTTGGCTCGCGGTCCGCTCGGCGGCGGAGGTGGCGGGGGCGCTCTTCTACCTCACGGCGCTGTTCCACATGCCGATCGGCAACGTCTCGGCGATCATGCAGACCACGCCGCTGGTGCTGACCATGACCGGGGCGCTGTTCCTGGGCGAGACGGTCGGCTGGCGGCGGTGGGCCGCCATCCTCGCGGGCTTCGCCGGGGTCATGCTGATCGTGCGGCCCGGAGGCGCGGGGTTCGACGCGCATGCCTACTACGCCTTCGCCTCGATGCTCTGCGTCACCGTGCGCGACGTGGCTACGCGGAAGATGAGCGGCGAGACCAACTCGCTGCTCATCACCCTGACCACCACCGTCGCGGTGGGGGGCATGGGCGGCGTGGGCGCGGCGCTGGGGGAATGGACGCCGATGGAGACCTGGCACTGGGTCGGCATGATCGCGGGGGCGGGGCTGCTGTTCACCGGCTATTTCTGCGGCGTGGTGGCGGTCAGGACCGGCGAGATCGGCTTCACCTCGCCCTTCCGCTATACGGTGCTGGTGTGGACCATGCTCGCGGGCCTGCTGGTGTTCGACGAGACGCCGGACGGGCTGACGCTGGTGGGCGCGGCGGTGATCGTGGCGGCCGGGCTCTACGCCTTCTGGCGGGAACGGAGGCTCGCCATGGGGGCGGAGGCGGCGCTGATCGTGGACACGGCCGCGAGCGTCACGCAGAACGCCCCGCAGATCGACCGCTGACAGGGGGAGTCGATGCGGATCGCGCAGATCACCGACAGCCATTGCCGCGCCGAGGGCGAGCTGTGGAAGGGCCTCGTGGACATGGCCGAGCGGCTGGAGCGGGCGGTGGCGAAGCTCAACCGCATCGGGCCGGACCTGGTGGTGCACAGCGGCGACGTGGCGGATACGGGCGAGGCCGCGCAATACGCCGTGGCGCAGGAGATCCTGTCGGGGCTGAAGGCGCCCCTGCGGCTGATCCCCGGCAACCATGACCTGCGCGGGCTGATGCGGGCGCACTTTCCCGACGGCGTGCCCGGGGGCGAGGGGTTCCTGCACTTCGCCGAGGAGGCGGAGGGGCTGCAGATCCTCGGCCTCGACACCGTGGCCGAGCATGAGACCGCGGGTATGTTCTGCGCCGGGCGCGCCGCCTGGCTGCGCGACCGGCTGGCGGGCGACCGACCGACGCTGATCTTCGCGCATCACCCGCCCTGCCCGATGGGCCTGCCCTTCATGGACCGCTTCGTGTTCCGCGGGACCGAGCTTGTGGCCGAGGCGGTGCAGGGCCGCCCGGTCCTGCGCATCGCGACGGGCCATGTCCACGCGGCCGCCGAGCGGCACTGGGCGGGGACGCTGGTGACGGCGTGCCCCGCCACGGGCGTGCAGATCCCGCCCGAGCGGGCGATGCAGCCCCCGGGCTTCGTGCTGGAGCCGCCCGCCATCCGCCTGCACGACTGGTCGGCGGAGACGGGGCTGACGGTGAAGACGATCCCGGTGGAGGACTTCCCCTTCCACCCGTTCGAGACCGATCCGAACGCGGACTTCAACCGGTCCTGAGCGCGAACCTCCGAAGGCGCCGCGCGTCGGTCCCGCCTCTGGGACACGCTCCGCCCGCGGCGCGTTGCCGGCGGCCCGCCATTGGCGACCGTCGCCGGAGGCGGGCCGCCCGCCATGCGCCGCGGTCGGGACCGTCCCAAGGGGCGGAACAGCCGGCGCGGCGCCCTCGGAGACCGGGCGGCGTCAGTCGTCGTAGGCGGGGTCCGGCGGGGCCGGCTGGTCGCCCCAGGGCTGCACCGCCACCGCCGAGATCGCGTTCTTCGGCGAGCCCTCGATCACCCGGTCGGAATAGGTCAGATACACCAGCGTCCGCCGCGCCGGATCCCAGAACCGCACCACCTGGATCGACTTGAACAGGATCGAGGTGCGCTGCTTGAACACCTCCTCCCCCGCCTCCAGCTCGTCCGTGAAGCGGATCGGCCCCACCTGGCGGCAGGCGATGGAGGCGTCGGACTTGTCCTCCGCCAGCCCCAGCGAGCCCGAGATCCCGCCGGTCTTGGCGCGGGAGACGAAGCAGGACACGCCCTCCACCTTCGGATCGTCGAAGGCCTCGACCACGATCTTGTGGTTGGCGCCCAGCAGCTTGAACACCGTGTCCACCTCGCCGATCTGCTCGGCGGAGGCGGGCGCGGCCATGACAAGGGCGAGGGCGGCGAGGAGCGGGCGCATGAAGACCTCCGTCTGCGGGACCCTCCCCACGTCGTGCGCCCGGGGGCGCGGGTCAAGTCAGACGGGCGCCGAGGCCGCCGATGCCGCGGCGCGCAGCCCGATCTCGGCCATCACCGCCGAGTAGAACACGAAGGTCGCCACCAGCACGAAGCCGTGCCAGATGGCGTTGTGGAAGCGCAGGCGCCGCGCCAGGAAGAACCCCACCCCGATGGTGTAGAGCAGCCCGCCCACCACCACGAGGGTCATGGTGGCGAAGGCCAGCCCCTCGCCGTCGCCGGGCCAGAACAGCGCCGCCCCCGCCCAGCCGAGCGCGAGGTAGAGAGGCAGCGCCAGCCGGTCCATCCGGTCGAACCAGAACAGCTTCGCCGCGGCCCCCCCGATGGCGGCGGTCCAGACCGTGCCCAGCAGCAGGGGGGTGTTCGACCCGCCGATCAGGACGGCGAAGGGCGTCTGCGTCGCGGCGATCTTGAGGTAGATCGCGGCGTGATCCATCCGGCGCAGCGCCACGCGCCAGGTGGTGGTCGGGATCATGTGATAGGCCGCCGAGCAGCCCAGCATCAGCAGCATCCCCGCCACGTAGATCGAGACCCCGGCGATCTCCTTGCCCGGCCCGTAGAACACCGCGCACAGCGTCACCAGCACCGGCGCCGCCAGCATCGCCAGCGCCACCCCGGTGCAGTGCACGGCCGCATCTGCCAGCCGCTCGGCGCGCGAGCAGCCCGGCGTCGCAGGCGGGGCGGAGGCGGCGGGAACGGCCGCGGCGGAGGAGCGGTCCTCGGTCATGAAGGAAGGATGCGTGTCGCCGCCGCGGATGGCAACAGCGGCGCACGGACGCGCTCTCCGCAGGCCGGATCGCTTGTCCGCAGGACGGCGGCGGGCCATATGTCAGGCATCCATGATCCCGGAGGCTGCGCGTGCAAGACGATCCCCTGTCCTTCCTGAGCCGGGGCGAGGTGGTTCTCGCGCTGGTGATCCTGTTCGTCGTGGTGACGATCATCCTCGGCGTGCGGATCGTGCCCCAGGCGCAGCAATACGTGGTGACCCGGCTGGGCAAGTACCACCGGACGCTGTCGGCGGGCGTGAACTTGGTGATCCCCTATCTCGACCGGGTGCACACGAAGATCTCCATCGCCGACCAGGTGGTGAAGGACGTGCGGCTCGACGTGGTGTCCAAGGACAACGTGGTCTTCACCATCGAGCTGCTCTGCGTCTACCGGATCGTGAAGTCCGAATACGCGGTGTTCCGCGTCTCGGACGTGTCGGAGCTGGTGATCGGCCTGATCAAGAGCCTCGTGCGCGCCGAGATCGGCAAGGTGGAGCTCGACGCCGTCCAGTCCGAGCGCGACAGCCTCAACATCGCCATTCGCGCGGCGCTGGAGGAGGCCGCCGACGACTACGGCATCAACATCTCCCGCGCCGAGATCACCGACGTGGAGCTGAAGCCCGAGACCGAGCGCGCCATGGGCGAGGTGCTGGAGGCCGAGCGCCAGCGCCGCGCCGCCATCATGCGCGCCGAGGGCGAGAAGCGGGCCGTGGAGCTGCGCGCCGACGCCGCCCTCTACGAACGCCAGAAGGAGGCCGAGGCGCTGCTGATCACCGCCCAGGCCACCGCCGACGCCAACCGCCTGATCCGCGAGGGGATGGCCGACGGCGGCGACGCGGCCGCGCGCTTCCAGATCGCGGAGCGGCAGATCGAGGCCTTCGCGAGGCTCGCGGCCTCGGCCAATTCCAAGATCATCGTGCTGCCGGGCGACGCCACCGACGGTTTCACGCGGGCCGCCACGATCCTCGCGGACGAACGATGAGCTGGCTGCTGGATCCGTGGGTCTGGGTCGGGGGCGGGCTCGCGCTCCTGCTGCTGGAGCTGGTCGTCTCCGGCTACGTGATGCTGAGCTTCAGCCTCGGGGCCTTCGCCATGGCGGCGGGGCTGCTGTTCTGGCGGCTCGGACTGGGGATGGTGCTGCCCGACCCGGAGGGGTCGGCCGCCGCGCTGCTGATCCTGCTGGTCTGGGCGCTGCTTTCGGCGGCCGCATCCTGGATCATCTGGCGCTTCTGGCGGGGCCGCAGCCGCGGCCCCGGAGAGGGCGAGGACGTCAACGACTTCAAGAACCGTCTCTAGGGCCGTCGACGCCCGCCTTTCGGAACACGGGAGGCCGCCCGGGCGGGGCGGCCTCCGTTCAGTCCGGCGTCGCCTCAGGTGCGGCGGCGGGCCGCAAACGCAAGCGCCGCGAGCCCCGCGCCCATCAGCGGCAGCGCGGCCGGCAGCGGCACCACGCCCGGTTCGGGCGGAAGCGCCTCCTCGGTGAGGCCGGCATAGGTCACGCGCGCCTGCGAGAAGTTGTAGAAGCCGAACGATCCGTCGGCGAAGGCGCCGATGCCGAAGTCCGACGGCGCCACGTCAAGCTCCAGATTGCCGTCCACGAAGACCCTGATGCTGGAGGCGTAGAACTGCAGGTCGAAGTCGTACTCGGTGTTGAAGGCCCACCCGGCGTCGCCATAGAGCGACCCGACGGCGTTGGAGCGTACCGAGGGGCTGACGACGCCCGTGTGCTGCCAGTAGTCGCCGCTTACCGAGCTGTCGGTCCCGGGGACCGTGACCAGCGAGATGGCGAGGCCTGCGTCGTAGCCTGACTGATCGCCGCGCTTCCAGTCCACCAGCATGAACTGGCACGGACCGGCGCCCAGCTCGCCTGAATCGTAGCCGAGCACGAAGCCGATGAAGTCGTCGTCTCCGGCGCTGGAGCTGACTTGGATCGTCCCCTTGAGCGCGTTTCCGCGCGCGTTTCCGGACCGAAGAACACGGTGGGCGGTCCGTTCTGCATCTGGACGACGGCGTCGTTGCCGGCCTGGACGTTCCAGATCCCGCTGCCTTCGGCGCTCCACCCGCTGAGGTCGACAGGGACCTCCACGGCGATGGCCTGGCCGGCGGCAAGCGTTGCGCACGCAGCGAATGCTGAAAATAGCTTCGCGATGAACTCCCCATCCTTGCACTCCCCAGGACAGAGGTTAACGTAACGGGAAGCTGATGAGAAGGCGGAACTTCCCTAAAGGAAGGGCCGCCCCATGCGAGCGGCCCTTTCCGAAGCGGACGATCCGGTGGTCAGCTGTCGAGGAAGCTGCGCAGGCGGCGCGACCGGCTCGGGTGCTTGAGCTTGCGCAACGCCTTCGCCTCGATCTGTCGGATGCGCTCGCGCGTCACCGAGAACTGCTGGCCGACCTCCTCCAACGTGTGATCGGTGTTCATGCCGATGCCGAAGCGCATCCGCAGAACCCGCTCCTCGCGCGGCGTCAGCGAGGCCAGCACCCGCGTGGTGGTGTCCTTCAGGTTGGACTGGATCGCGCTGTCCAGAGGCAGGATCGCGTTCTTGTCCTCGATGAAGTCGCCGAGCTGGCTGTCCTCCTCGTCGCCGATGGGCGTCTCGAGCGAGATCGGCTCCTTGGCGATCTTCATCACCTTGCGGACCTTCTCCAGCGGCATCTGGAGTTTCGCGGCCAGCTCCTCGGGCGTCGGCTCGCGGCCGATCTCGTGGAGCATCTGGCGCCCGGTACGGACCAGCTTGTTGATCGTCTCGATCATGTGGACCGGGATGCGGATGGTCCGCGCCTGATCCGCGATGGAGCGGGTGATCGCCTGCCGGATCCACCACGTGGCGTAGGTGGAGAACTTGTAGCCGCGCCGGTACTCGAACTTGTCCACGGCCTTCATCAGGCCGATGTTGCCCTCCTGGATCAGGTCCAGGAACTGCAGCCCGCGGTTCGTGTACTTCTTGGCGATGGAGATCACGAGGCGCAGGTTCGCCTCCACCATCTCCTTCTTGGCCTGCCGGGCCTCCTTCTCGCCCTTCTGGACGGTCTGGACGATGCGGCGGAACTCCGGGATGTCCACGCCCACATGCTGGCCGATGGTGCCGATCTCGTCGCGGGTCTCGGCGACGCGCTGGCCGTACTTCTCGTTGAAGATCGCCCAGCCCTTGCCCTTCAGCTTCGACACGCGGTCGAGCCACATCGGGTCGAGCTCCGAGTTGCGATATTCCTCGATGAACTCGCGGCGGTCCACGCGCGCGAGGTCGGCGAGCTTCACCAGCTGGCCTTCCAGCGTCATCAGGCGGCGGTTGATGCCGTAGAGCTGGTCGACCAGCGCCTCGATGCGGTTGTTGTGGAAGTGCAGCTCGTTGACCAGCACCACGATCTCCGAGCGGAGGCGCTGGTAGTCCAGCTCCTCATGCGCGGAGAAGTGCTTGGTCTGCGACAGCGCGGCGCCGATGCGGGAAACCTGCATCTCCCGGAGCTTCTCGTAGAAGTCGGCGATGCGGTCGAGCTTGGCCAGAACCTCCGGCTTGAGCGCTGCCTCCATCGCGGCGAGGGACAGGTTCGCCTGCTCCTCCTCCTCGTCGCCCTCGTCGGCTTCGGGCTCGGCGGGGGTCTCGTCGTCTTCGAGGCCCTGCTCCTCCTTGCGCTCCGCGGACTTCTCGGGCCCGGCGGCGGCCTCCTTGACCACCTCCTTGCCCTCGGCCTCGGCGACGACGCGCTCCTCCTCGTCGTCCATCGACGCGCCGAAGGTCGTCTCCAGGTCGATCACGTCGCGGAGCATGATCTTCTCTTCGAGAAGCTCGTCGCGCCAGATGGTGATGGCCTGGAAGGTCAGCGGGCTCTCGCACAGGCCCGCGATCATCGTGCCGCGGCCGGCCTCGATGCGCTTGGCGATGGCGATCTCGCCCTCGCGGGACAGAAGCTCCACCGAGCCCATCTCGCGCAGGTACATGCGCACCGGGTCGTCGGTGCGGTCTAGGCTCTCGGACGAGGACTGGGCGACCGCGACTTCCTTGGATTCCGACTCGGCCTTGTCGTCGGCCTCGCCTTCCTCCTCCTCGACCACGTTCACGCCCATTTCGGACAGAAGAGACATCACGTCCTCGATCTGCTCCGAGGACACCTGCTCAGGCGGCAGGACCCGGTTCAGCTCATCGTAGGTGATGTAGCCCTTCGCCTTGGCGGCCGTGATCATCTTCTTCACGGCGGCCTGGCTCATGTCGAGCATCGGGCCCTGAGCCTCGGTCTGCTCTTCTTCCTTGTTCTCGTCGATATCTTTGGCGGCCATGCAAATCCTCCAGGGGGCGCCCGCCTGCACGGCGGCGGACCGTGGCGGCGGCCCGTGCGCGATCCTGCTCAGGTAACCGTATAGGCGATTCGGCGCCCGAATCACCATGCCCCGCGGTCGTTTCCGTTCACTTCCTGCGTCGCGGCTTCTTTTCCCACGGCCGCGCGTCGTAAAAGTCCCGCAACCACCGGGATCGCTCGGCCTCCTCTTCCGAAGCGGCCAGCTCCGAGCCCGCGCCGCGCCTGAGGCTCTCGTCGCGTTCGCGGGAGATGTAGGCGAGGCGATGAGCGATTTCATCGGCCGTGTCCAAGGAAATGTCCTCGACCGCCGCGCGACCCTCGTCGAGCGTTGCAAGGAATCCCGCATGGCGGTCCAGCGCCTCGGCGAAGGCGGGGGCGACGTCCTCGGGCGGGCTGCCGGGGCCGAGCGCGCGGATCAGGCGGATGGGTCCCGAGCGCAGGATCTCCGCGGGATTGCAGGCCGCCGCTCGCCCCACCTCGGCCCTCAGCGCGGCCGAGGGGTCCTCCGCCTCCAGCGCCTCGGGCAGCGCGCGCAGGATGGCGTCGCGGATGTCCGAGAGGTCGGGGCTGTCGAAGGGCAGGTCGCGCAGCGTCTCCTCGTGCCGCTCCGCGACCTCGGGGTGGTGCAGCGCGCCCCAGAGGATGGCGCATTCCCGCACACGCACCTCGCCCCGACCGGCCGCGAGCAGGGTGCGCCGGGTCTCCGGCGTGGGCGCGGCCTGCAGTGCGGCGGCGAAGTCCCGCCCGCCCTTGCGGCGCGGGGTCCAGGGCGCCCGCTGGGGGCGGAACAGGGCGTTCCGACGCTCCCGCAGCGCGTCGAGGTAGTGCTGGCGCAGGTTCCGGTCGCCGATCTTCTTGAGCATCGCGCCCAGCTCGCGGTCCAGCGCCGCGCGGCGCTCGGGGCTCGACAGGTCCCGCCCCTCGGTCATGCCGCGCCACAGCATCTCCACCAGCGGCAGGGCCCCCGAGAGGACATGCTCCATGGCAGCCGCCCCGCCCTCGCGGATCAGGTCGTCGGGATCGCGCCCCTCCGGCATCAGGCAGAAGCGCAGCGACTTGCCGGCGGCGATCAGCGGCAGAGCCATGGTCGCGAGCCGTCGGGCCGCGCGGAGCCCGGCCGCGTCGCCGTCGAGCGCCACGATCGGCTCGTCCGTCATCCGCCATAGAAGCTGGAGCTGGTCCTCGGTCACCGCGGTGCCCAGCGGCGCGGCGGCCTCGTCGAAGCCCGCCATGGCCAGCGCGATGACGTCCATGTAGCCCTCGGCCAGCACCAGCCGCCCGGCCTTGCCCGCCGCCTCCCGCGCCGGCCCGTGGTTGTAGAGGCTGCGGCCCTTGTCGAAGAGCTCCGTCTCCGGCCCGTTGAGGTACTTGGCCCGCGCCTCCGGCGACATCGCCCGCCCGCCGAAGGAGATGCAGCGCCCGCGCGCGTCGCGGATCGGGAACATGATGCGCCCGCGGAAGCGGTCGTAGGGCTTGCCGCCGTCATCGGGGCGGATCAGCATCCCGGCGCGGACCAGATCCTCCTCCGGGATTCCCTTCGCGGCCATCGCCTCCGCAAGCCCCCGCCGCTCGTCCGGCGCGAAGCCCAGCTCGAAGCGCGCCACCGCCTCGTCCTTCAGGCCGCGGCCCGACAGATACTCCCGCGCCGCCTGCGCCTTCCCGCCCCTGAGCATCAGGCGGTAGTGCTGCACGCAGGCCTCCATGACCTCGGCAAGGCCCCGCCGCTCCTTCTCCTTCGCGGCGGCGCGGGGATCCTGGGCGGGGATTTCCATCCCGGCCTCGCGGGCGAGGACCTCCACCGCCTCCATGAACCCCATCCCCTCCAGCTCCCTAAGGAAGGTGATCGCGTCGCCCTTCGCCTGGCAGCCGAAGCAGTAGTAGAAGCCCTCGCGGTCCTTCACGTGGAACGAGGCCGTCTTCTCCTGATGGAAGGGGCACGGCGCCCAGAAATCCCCGCGCGACGGGTTGGTCTTGCCCCGCTCCCACGTCACCTTCCGCCCCACGATCGACGCGAGGCTCACGCGGTTGCGCAGCTCTTCAAGAAACCCGGGCGGCAAGGACATGGGCCATCATCCGCTCCGGGGGCCGAGTTCGGCAATGGGGCGGGCGGCCGGGCGGGCGAGGCCGGCGCCGCAGGCGGCCGGATGAGTCCCGTCCCGGGCGTCCGCTCAGGTCCAGTGGGGAAGGTCGCCCCCCGGAAGCGCCGACCGCGCGCGCATCGGCAGGTCGTAGGGCAGGCCCTGATCGTCGCAGAAGGCCAGCAGCAGGACTTCGTCCTGAAGCATGAAGTCCATGACGAAGCCGAGAAATTCCGGGTCCTGCGCCCGCGCCCGCAGCTCCGACGCGTCCGCCCCCGCGGCGTCGAGGAACGCGCCCAGCGCCTCCTCCCGCCCCGCCAGGAACACCAGCGCCTGCACCGCCGTGGTCTCCGCCGCCTCCCGCTTCATGCCGTCCGCCTCCTGCGCCTCATGCTTTCCCCACTGTTGCCGCTATTGGGTAACAGGGCGTTAACGATTTCGGCCCCCATACTCCAGCCAGCGGGTTCTCCCGGACCGCACGGGGCGGCTGGGTCGGACCTGCAGGATTCGGAACCGATTGCATGAGCGGACGCATCCTGATCGCCGCGGGCCCAGCCACGAGGTCCATGGAGCTCGAAGGCCGCCTGCGCGACGCCTTCCTCGACGCCGCGGTCGAGGAGGACGGCCGCGCCGCGCTTCGCGCCGCCCAGGCGGCGGAGCCGGACCTGCTGATCGCCGACGCCCGCGCGCCGCTGATGCCGGGCCTCGCGCTGTGCCGGGCCTTCAAGGCGGACCCGCGTCTCGCCCATGTTCCGGTCGTCATCATCGCCGAACGCTGCGCGCCGTCGGAGCGTCTGACAGGGCTTGAGGCGGGCGCGGACGACGTCCTCTCCCCTCCGACCTCCGACGAGGCGCTGCTGGCGCGTCTGCGCTCCCTCCTGCGCAACAAGACCATGGTGGACGAGCTGCGCCTGCGCGAGGAGACGGCCCGCGCCCTCGGCCTGCCCGCGACGCTGCGAGGCTGGGATGCGCCGCCGCAGGAGCCGGCGGACCTGCTGCTCGTCAGGGCGGATCCGGCCTGCGGCCGCCGCAGGGGCGCCCAGCTCGCCTCCGCGCTCGGCGTGCGCACGCGCCTCGCCGCCGACGGGCGGGAGGCGCTGGAGGCCGCCCATGCCGCCGCCCCCGACCTGGTGCTGATCGAACCCGGCGCCGACCCCGCGGCGCAGGATGCGGCGCTGCGGCTGATCGCGACCCTCCGCTCCCGGCCCGCCACCCGCGGCGCGGGCATCGTGGTCGCGCTGCCCGAGGGATCGGCGGCGGCCTCCCTCGCCCTCGACCTCGGCGCCAATGACTGCGTGACCGCCCCCGCCGACCTTGCGGAGCTGGTGGCCCGGCTGCGCACCCAGCTCCGGCGCAAGCGGTTCTCGGACCAGCTGCGCAATGCGGTGCGCGACGGGCTGATGATGGCCGCCACGGATGCGCTGACCGGCCTCTACAACCGCCGCTACGCGGAGACGCATCTCGCCCGCATGATGGGCCAATGCGCCCGAGCGGGGCAGCCGCTGGCGGTGATGCTGCTCGACCTCGACCGCTTCAAGGCGATCAACGACCGTTTCGGCCACCCCGCCGGCGACGCCGTGCTGCGCGGCTTTGCCGAGAGGGTCAAGGCGGAGGTCAGGGGCGCCGACCTCGTCGCGCGCCTGGGAGGAGAGGAGTTCTGCGTGGCCATGCCCGGCGCCGACGAGGCCGTGGCCCACGGCGTGGCCGAGCGCGTGCGCCAGGCCGTCGCCTGCGCGCCCTTCCCTACGCCAGGGGGCCTTCTGCCCGTGACCGTGAGCATCGGCGTCGCCGTCGCGCGTCCCCATGAGGGCGGCGGGCTCGGCACGCCCTCCCTCGCCGCCATGGCGCCTGCGGGCTTCGCCGAGGAGGGCGTGCCGGCGCTGCGTCGCGCACGCTCCGCGGATCTGCACCCCACCGGCGCCTCGCTGCTGGCCCGCGCCGACGGCGCCCTCTACGCCAGCAAGGCGCAGGGGCGGGACCGGGTCAGCCTCGCGGGCTGAAGGCGCCCGGCCGCACCGCCCGGTTCAGTCTCCGTCGGCGTCCCAGTCGCCCTCGCGGTCCCCGTCGCGGTCTCGGTCGGGGCCATGATCGTGCCAGCGGTCCCGCCGCTCCTGCGCCTCGCGAAGCGCCTCCGCGATCTCGCCGCGCCGCCGGGGATCGAGCCTCGCGACGATCTCCACGAAGATCGCGTCGGCGAGATCCCGGCTCCGCCGCTCCGCCTGCCGCGCGGCCTCCAGCGCCGCCGCGAGTTCCGCATCCGAGAACGGATCCCGCGACAGCGTCACCGCGATCCGCGCCCGCGCCTCGCCGCGGCTGCGCGCAAGATCCCGCATCTCGTCCCGCCGCGCCCGCAGCATGTCTCGCGCGGCGTCGCGGTCGGGCTCCGGCAGGGCGCGGTAGACCCGCCACAGCGTCACCCGGTCGAAGCCGGCCGGCATCTCGGCGGGGGGCGGACCGCCGCCGTGGCGCAGGAACGCGCCCCCCGCGAGCCCCACCAGCAGCAGGTTAACGCAGACTGACGCCCCGAGCGCCCAGCGCAACCGGCGTCGGCGCGACCGCCCCGTCTCCGGCGCATCGGTCATCGCAGCTCCTCCTCGGGCGGGAGGTCGGCCTGGGCCATCAGCTCGGTCTGGAGGAACGCCGTCTCCTGCGCCTCCGACCACGTGCCCGCCGTCAGCTCCGCGAAGCCGGCCGACAGCGGCCCCGCCCCGGAATATCCCAGCATCACCCCCAGCAGCGCCGAGGCCGCGAAGGCCGCCGGCGCCGCGATCCGCTGCAACGGCCGAGCGCGCCTGACCGCGGACCGTGCGGCAGGCCGAGGCCGGGGCGCACCGAAGGCCGCCGCCGCATCCGCCTCCATCCGCCGCAAGAGCGCCTCGGGCGCCACGGGCGCCGCCGCCAGATCCCGCAGCGCCGCGTCGAGCGCCGCCGCCTCGTCCACCGCCGCGCGGGCCGAGGGCGCGGCCGCCGGATCCGCCATCCGCGCCGACAGCTCCGCCCGCGCGCCGCCCGGCCAGCCGGCCGGGTCGCCGCCCAGCCCCAGCGCCAGGTCGCGGAACTCCGCTTCCGTCATGCGTCCGCTCTCGCGCGTCATCGCGCCGTCCTCCTTCGCCGGGGCGTCGCCCCGGGCCACGTTTCCAACACGTTCCGCCCCGCCGGTTCCGTCGTCACGCCTCGCCCCCCGGATCGAGGTCATGCGCCAGCCCCAGCGCCTCCCGCCGGTCCGCGAGCGTCGCGGCCAGCGTCCGGCGCGCGCGCGCCAGCAGGCTCTCCACCGCCTCCACGCTGATCTCCAGCCGTTCGGCGATCTCGGGGTTCGACAGCTCCGCGAAGTGGCGCAGGCTGAGCGCCGCCCGCTGGCGGTCCGGCAGCGCCGAGATCGCCGCCTGCAGGGCCTGCCGCCGATCCGCCTCCGCCAGCCGCGCCTCCGCGCCGGGCGCCGGGTCCGGCCGCTCCGGCGGATCCTCGGCCGACCAGCGGCGGCGCCGGCGCAGGCGATCTATGGCGAGATTCGACACCACCCGGTGCAGCCACGTGCTCACCTGCGCCTCGCCGGCCCGCCAGTGCGGCGCCTGGCGCCACAGCCGCAGCATCGCCTCCTGCGCCACGTCCTCGGCCTCGGCCCGGTCGGACAGCATCGAGACCGCGAGCGCGAACGCCCGCGGCCCGTGTCTCGCCACCAGCAGACGCGAGGCGCCCCCGTCGCCGGCGGCGGCCCGCGCCATCAGCGCGTCGTCGTCGTCCATCCGGCCCCCTCGGCCCCGGAGGACGGCCGCGTCCTCCGCCTTCCGCGGCGCGGACGCCGCGGGCCTCTCCAGATCGGCGACGGCCTCCATGCCGCGCCGCGCGCCTCAGCGCGTCTCGAACCGGCGCTGAAGCGCCTTCGCCTCGTCGCGGCTCACCTCGCCGTTCCCGTCCGCGTCGAGCCGCTCGAACAGGTCGCCCATCCGGGCGAACAGCTTCGAACCGGCGAACTCCACCTCGGTCACGGCGCCGTCGCCGTCCGAATCGAACCGCGCGAAGCGGTTCGCCCCTCGGTCGGCGGCGCGCGCCTCCATATGCGCCGAAAGCTCGGCCGCCGTCACGGCCCCGTTCCCGTCTGCATCGACGGCCGGGAAGGTCGCATCCGCCGCCCGGCCCCGCCCCATGCGGTCGAGCGCCGCCTGCATCTCCGCCTCCGACAGCGCATCGTCGCCGTCCGCGTCCATCCGGACGAACCGCGCCAGAGCGGCGCCCCGCGCCTCCTCCAGCGTCACGGCCCCGTCGTCGTCCGCGTCGATCATCTTGAAAAGGTCGGCGCCGCGGCTCTCGGGCGCGGCATGGGCGAGGCCGGCGGCCATCGTCGCCGCAGCGAGGGCGGCAAGGGACATCGTCGCGAGCTTCATCTCGTCCTCCTTGTCCGTTCCGCCGCAGACGGGAAGCGCCGCGGCGTCGGAACTGCAACGTCCGGGCGCGGCGCTTCCGTCGCCATTTCGTTGCGGCGGAGCCAGAGGCGACACGCTGACGCAAGACCATGCGCGCACTGGAACGGCGTCGGTGCGTGGATACCTTCCGCAGCATGAAGCACGATCATCATCTCGGCCCGAGTCGGCCCGCCACCGTTCCCGAGACGGTCGAGCCGCTGCGCGTCCCCCTCCGCGCCGAAGGGGATGAGAGGGATCTGCGTCGCTCACTTCGCCGGGGCTGGCGCAGCACCTGCCCCGCCTGCGGGGGCGGCCCGCTTTACGACGGCTATCTCCACGTCCGCGAGAATTGTCCCGCCTGCGCCGAGCCGCTGCATCACCACCGCGCCGACGACGCGCCCACATGGCTCACGATTCTCGTGGTCGGCCATGTGGTGATTCTGCTGATGAGCTTCGTCTGGGACGTATGGAACCCGCCGATCTGGGTGCACTGGACGCTGTGGCCGCCGCTGGCGCTCTTGATGTCGCTGGTGCTGCTGCCGCGCTTCAAGGGCGCCGTGGTCGGGTTCCAGTGGGCGCGCCGCATGGGTGGATTCGCCGGGGCCCGCAACTGACCGATCGGCTGGACAGGCTCTCGCGGGCCGGGCAACATGCCGCGGAGAAGGAGCCAAAGATGTCCACCACGCAGCAATCCCCCGAGGCGGCCGCCGCCCTCGACACCTCCCGCCCCCCGTCCGCCACGCCCCGCGACGCCGCCACGGTGGTCATCGCCCGCCGAGACGGCGACCAGGCGCGCGTGCTGATGGGCCAGCGCGGCAAGGGCGCGAGCTTCATGCCCGACAAGTTCGTCTTCCCCGGAGGCGCTCTCGACCCCGAGGATCATGACGCGCCCGAGGCCGCGCCCATGCGCGACGCCTGCCTCGCGCGGCTCGCCAAGGCCAGCGACCGCAACCTCGGCCCTGCGCTCGGCCGCGCCGCGGTGCGCGAGACGTTCGAGGAGACCGGCCTGATCCTCGGCGTGCCCGACCCGCGGGCGAAGGAGATGGCGGACCGGATGACCGACCCGAGCTGGCGGGATTTCCTCGCCTCCGGCCACCTGCCCGCCTGCGACCGGCTGACCTTCGTGTTCCGCGCGATCACGCCGCCCTTCCGCCCGAAGCGCTTCGACGCGCGGTTCTTCCTCGCGGAGGCGGACGCGCTGGCGGGCGACCTGGACGACCTGTCGCGCGCCTCCGGGGAGCTGTCGCACCTCACCTGGCTGACCCTGCGCGAGGCGCGAGACCTCGACCTGCCCCTCATCACCGAGGTGGTGCTGGCCGAGATCGAGGCGATCCTGAACATCACCCCCGTCGGCCAGCCGCCGGTGGACCGCCCCGCTCCCTTCTTCCATCACGAGAAGGAGCGGTCGTTCTACGACGCGCTGTGACGCCGCAAGCGGGCCGGGGCGCTTGACTCCCGGCCTGCCTGAGGTATCTACCGCGCTCCGAACGAATACGCCGCGCCGCCGGGAGAGCTCGAGATGGCCAAGCCGACCACCGTCAAGATCCGCCTGAACTCGACCGCCGGGACCGGGCATTTCTACGTGACCAAGAAGAACAGCCGCACGATGACCGACAAGATGGCCGTGCGGAAGTACGACCCCGTCGCGCGCAAGCACGTCGAGTACAAGGAAGGCAAGATCAAGTGATCGCCGCCCCCCAGGGGGCGCTCGCTAGATTCTGCGCGAAGGGGCGGACCGGCGACGGTTCGCCCCTTCGCTTGTCCGCCTTCCGTCGCGGCACGTTGCCCAGCCGCCGCGTCTCCGGCCCGCAAGCGCGGATCCCCACGCGCAGCCGCGGGACCTCCCGCGGAGGCGGCCGCGCCCGCCGTCGCGCTTACGGGCCCGGAGTCGCCCGCGGCCGGCTGCAAACGTCATGCCTCTGGGCGCCATTTCCAGTTGTCGGCCGTGTCTGCGGGTGATCGGATGCCGGGACCCCTGAAACGGAGGTCCGCCATGCCGCCCTTCTCCCACGCCCTGATTCTCGGCGCAGGCGCGGGGCTCTCGGCCTCGCTCGCGCGCCTACTCTCGGCCGAGGGGATGCGCGTCACCCTCGCCGCCCGGGACGCCGGGAAGCTCGCGCTCCTGGCCGAAGAGACGGGCGCCCGGGCCGAGATCTGCGACGCCTCCGACCGCATGGCCGTGGCCCGCCTCTTCGCCGCGCTGGACGAGGGCGGCCCCCCCGACGTGGTGGTCTACAATCCCTCCGCCCGCGTGCGCGGTCCGATCACCGACCTCGACCCCGAAGCGGTCGCCCACGCCGTCTCCGTCACCGCGCTCGGCGCCTTCTACGCCGCCCGCGAGGCCGCCCGCCGCATGGTCCCCGAGGGGCGCGGCGCGATCCTGTTCACCGGCGCCTCGGCGGGCGTGAAGGGTTTCGCCAACTCCTCCTCCTTCGCCATGGGCAAGTTCGCGCTCCGGGGCCTTGCCCAGAGCCTCGCGCGCGAGCTGCACCCGCAGGGCATCCATATCGGCCATTTCGTCATCGATGGCGGCATCCAGTCGGAGACCCGGGAGCCGCAGTCCCCCGATTCCCTGCTCGACCCCGACGCCATCGCGCAGGTCTATCTCGACCACCTGCGCCAGCACCGCTCCGCTTGGAGCTGGGAGATCGAAGTCCGCCCCTGGGTCGAGCGCTTCTGAAGGAGACCGCCATGAACCGGATCGTCGAGACGCCAGGCCCCCGCCCCGCCTCGCGCTATGCGCAGGCGGTGGAGACGCCGCCCGGCGCGCGCCTCCTCCATATATCGGGTCAGGTGGGGGTTGGGGCCGACGGCAAGCCCGCCCAAGGGCTGGAGGCGCAGGTGGAGGCCGCGTGGGCCAACGTCCTCGCCATCCTCGACGCCGCGGGGATGACCAAGGACGACCTGGTGGAGGTCATCGCGATCGTCACGGAGCCCGGCGCGGTCGCCACCTACCGCGATATCCGCGACCGGGTGCTGGAGGGGCGGCTCACCGCCTCAACCCTGCTTGTCTGCGGCCTTGCGAGCCCCGACTGGCTGGTCGAGATCGCCGCCCGCGCCGCCAAGGCCGACTGAAACGAAGAAGGGCCGGAGGTTTCCCCCCGGCCCTTGGTTCCGTTCAGGCGCACCGGATTACTGCCGGTTGCCCATGAACTGAAGCAGGAACATGAACATGTTCAGGAAGTCGAGGTACAGCCGCAGCGCGCCCATGATGGCGCCCTTCTGCATCATCGCCGCGCCCTGCGGCCCGGCCTGCGACATCCCCAGGTACTCGTTCTTGATCGACTGCGTGTCGTAGGCGGTCAGCCCCGCGAAGATCAGCACGCCGATCACCGAGATCGCGAACTGCAGCGCCGAAGAGGCGACAGGAAGATGTTCACGACCGAGGCCACGATCAGCCCGACCAGGCCCATGACAAGGAACGCGCCCATCGCCGACAGGTCGCGCTTCGTCGTGTAGCCATAGAGGCTGAGCCCGCCGAACGCGATCGCCGTCACGAAGAACGTCTGCGCCACGGAGAAGCCGGTGTAGACCGCGAAGATGAAGCTGATCGACGGCGCCCATCAGCGCCGCGAAGGCCCAGAAGACGAGCTGCGCAACGGACGCGCTCATCTTGTTGATCATGGCCGAGAACGCGAAGACCACGGCCAGCGGCGCGAACATCACAACCCACTTCAGGGGCGTGTTGAAGATCGCCGCCAGAAGCTGTTCGTTCGTGCCGATGAAGAAGGCGACCGCGCCGGTGATGACCATGGCGACCGCCATCAGGCCATAGACGCGGTTCATGTAGCCGCGCAGACCCTCGTCGATCGCGGCCGTGCGTGCGCCCGTCCGGCGAACGGCGTCGTACTGCTGCATAGTCGTTGCACCTCTCCCAGGGTTCAGGACCTTCAGCGCGGGCGCGCCATGCCCCCACATGTTCGTGATATGATATCGGAAACCGGAGGTCGGGATTCGAGCGGGACTCGCCCCTGCCAGACGGTTTCGTTATCGGTCTGACGGGTCACTCGCGCGCGCGCAGGACCTGAGCCGGACGCGCGCCCAGCGGGCGAATGGCGAACGGCAGGCCCGGCCAGCAGGCTCGCCAGCGCGCCTCCGACCACGATCAGCGTCGCGGAGACCGGCTCGAACGCATAGTCCGAGTCCATCACGAAGGTCATCACCGCCCAGCCCGCGACGCCGCCCGCGATCACCGCGACCACGCCCGCCGCGGCCCCGAGAATCCCCGAGCGGAGCGCGAAGCTCGCCAGGATGCGCCCCCGCGCGGCGCCCACGGTCTTGAGCACCGCCGCCTCGTAGACGCGCCGCCGCTCTCCGGCCGCCGCGGCGCCGATCAGCACCACGATGCCCGTCACCAGCGTCGCCGAGGCGCCCCAGCGGGTCGCCATCACCAGCTCCCCCAGCGCCTCCGACACCCGCTCTATCGCGTCCCGCACCCGCACGGCGGTGACGTTGGGATACTCGCCCGCCAGCTCCCGCAGCAGCGGCCCTTCCGCCTCGGGCGCGGCATAGACCGTGGCGATGTGGGTGTGCGGGGCCCCGGCCAGCGCGCCGGGGCTCATCACCATGAAGAAATTGATCCCCATGTCGCGGAAGTTCACCTCCCGGAAGCTGGCGACCCGGGCCTCGATCTCCCGGCCCAGGATCGAGACGGTCAGCGTATCGCCCAGCTTCAGCCCCAGCTCCGCGTCCGTGCTCGGCCGAGAACGACACCAGCGTCTCCCCCCGATAGTCCTCGGGCCACCACTCGCCCTCGACCACCTTCGTCCCCGGCGGCGGCGCGGCGGAGTAGGTGACGCCGCGGTCCCCCTCCAGGATCCAGGCGTAGTCCTCGGGCACGTCCAGATCGGCCGCGGGCACGCCGTTCAGGGCGGTGATGACGCCGCGGAGCATGGGGGCGGTTTCGACCTCCTCCACGCCGTCGAACCCGCGGGCGCGGTCCAGGAACCCATCGATCTGGTCGTTCTGGATGTCCACGAAGAAATAGGCGGGCGCCTTCTCCGGCAGCTCGTTGTTCAGGACGTTGCGCAGGTTCCAGTCCACCTGCCCCACCGCCGCCAGCACCGCGAGCCCGAGGCCCAGCGACAGGACCACCCCCGCCGCCTCGCTCCCCGGCCCGCCCACGGACCCCAGCGCCAGCCGAAGCGCCGAGCGCCCGCGCACCGCCCGGCTGCGCGCCCCGCGCCTGGCCAGCGCCCGAACCGACAGCGCCGCGAGGAACAGCACCCCGAGCGCCCCGATCACCCCGCCCGCGAACCCGAGCGCCAGCGGCCAGATGCCCGAGAACGCCGCCGCCGCCCCCACCAGCAGCGCCGTCAGCGCCCCGATGGCCACCAGGTACTGCGCCCGCGGCAGCGTCCGCGCGCCCTCCGCCGCTTCGCGGTAGAGCGCCGCCGCCCGCACGTCCCGCGCCCGCGCCAGCGGCCACAGCGCGAAGATCAGCGCGGTGAGCACGCCGTAGATCCCGGCCTCCCACAGCGGTTGCGCGTAGATGTCGAACAGCGCCGGCACCGGCAGCCGGTCGCGCAGCAGCGGGCCCAGCAGCGCCGGCACGGCAGCCCCCAGCGCCAGCCCTATGGCGACGCCCAGCGCCGCCAGCAGCCCGATCTGGATCAGGTAGGCCGCGAAGATGGTCCGCCCCTGCGCGCCCACGGTCTTGAGCGTGGCGATGGTGTCGGTCTTGCGCTCCATGTAGCTGCGCACGGCGGCCGAGACGCCCACGCCCCCCATCGCCAGCGCCGCCAGCCCCACCAGCACCAGAAAGGCGCCCATGCGGTCCACGAAGGCCTGCACCCCCGGCGCCCCGTTCCTGCGGTCCTGCCAGCGCAGGCCGGCCTCCGGGAAGCTCTGCGCCAGCCCGGCGCGCAGTTCGTCCAGCGGCGCATCCTGCGCCAGCCGCAGCCGGTACTCGGTCTCATAAAGCGTGCCCGGCGCCAGCAGGCCGGAACCCTCCAGCGCCTCCACCCGCATCAGCGTGCGCGGGCCCAGCCCGAAGCCCCCGCCGGCCTCGTCCGGCTCCCGCTCCAGCCGCGCGCGCAGTTCGTACTCGGCGTTCCCGATCCGCACCCGGTCCCCGACCGAGAGGTCCAGCCGGTCCACCAGCGCCGGCGCCATGACCAGCCCCCAGATCCCGTCCCGCTCGGCCAGCGCCGCGTCCAGCGTCACCCCCCCGGACAGCTCGACCGCGCCGTAAAGCGGGTAGGCGCCGTCCACCCCCTTCACCTGCGTCAGCGCGCGGTCCAGCTCCCCCGTCTCCGGATCCGGCGCGGCGACCATGGACCGGAACTCCACCGTCTCCGACACCGCCTGCGCCCGGGCGTCCATCCACGCCAGCTCCGCGTCGTTCGCGAAGCGGTAGGTGATCTCCACCGCCGCATCGCCGCCGAGGATCGGTGCGCCCCTCCCGGCTCAACCCCTCCCCGATCGCCGACCGCACGGACCCCACCGCCGCGATCGCCGCGACGCCGAGCGCGAGGCAGGCGAGGAACACCCCGAACCCCTTCAGCCCTCCGCGCAGCTCCCGCCGCGCGATCCGCCAGGCGGGGGTCATTCGGCGGCCTCCCGCATCCGGTCCTTCTCGATCTCGCCGTCCATGACCCGCACCACACGGTCGCACCGCGCCGCCAGCTCCGGCGCATGGGTCACCATCACCAGCGTCGAGCCGTAGCGGTCGCGCAGCCCGAACAGCAGCTCCATGATCCCCTCGCCCGAGGCGGCGTCCAGGTTCCCCGTCGGCTCGTCCGCCAGCAGGATCTCCGGCCGGGGCGCCGCGGCGCGGGCCAGCGCCACCCGCTGCTGCTCGCCGCCCGAAAGCTGGCTCGGGTAGTGGTCCAGCCGCTTGCCCAGCCCCACGCGGCGAAGCTCCTCCTCCGCCCGTTCGAACGCATCCCGCGCGCCCGCCAGCTCCAGCGGGGTCGCCACGTTCTCCAGCGCTGTCATGGTGGGAATCAGGTGGAAGGACTGGAACACGACCCCCATATGATCCCGGCGGAGGCGCGCCAGCGCATCCTCGTCCATCGCCGTCAGGTCGCGTCCCAGCGCCTTCACAGACCCGCCCGTCGCCCGCTCCAGCCCGCCCATGAGCATGAGGAGAGAGGACTTGCCCGAGCCCGAAGGCCCGACGATGCCGACCGTCTCGCCCCGCCGGATGGTCAGCGAGACCCCCTTCAGGATTTCCACCGCGCCGGCGTTGGACGAAAGCGTCAGCTCCGCCCCCGCAAGCTCGATCACGGCGGCGTCGTCGCGGGCGTCGTCGGTCATGGGGGCTCTCCGTTCCTGGGCGTCATCCGCATATGGGCGCGGCGGGAGCCGGCTCAAGACAAGCTTTTGTGGCGCGGGCTTCGCGCTTGTCACGCTCGCCGCCCCGGTTTCCGCCGCGGCCGAGCCGGTGACCCTGCTCGCGCTCGGCGACAGCCTCACCCACGGTTACGGCCTTACCCAGCAGGACGGTTTCGTCCCGCAGCTGGAATCCTGGCTGCGAGGGCGCGGCCATGACGTGGAGGTGATCAACGCCGGCGTCTCGGGCGACACCACGCGGGGCGGACTCTCCCGGCTCGACTGGTCGCTGACGCCGGAGGTGGACGCGGTGATCGTGGAGCTGGGGGGAAACGACCTGCTGCGGGGGATCGACCCGGCCTCTTCCCGACAGAACCTGGACGCGATCCTCGCCGCGCTGGCGGAGCGGGGCCTGCCCGCCCTGCTCGCCGGCCTGCCCGCCCCGCGCAACTACGGCGACGACTGGAAGGCCGCCTTCGACGCCATGTACCCCGAGCTCGCCGAGACGCATGGCGCGCTCCTCTACCCCAACTTCCTCGAAGGCCTCGGCGGATTCGAGAACCGGGACATCCCGCGCGACCTGATGCAGGCCGACGGCCTCCACCCCAACGCCGAAGGCGTGGCGCGCGTGGTCGCCCATATCGGCCCGGCGGTGGAGGCGCTGATCGCGCGCGCGGAGGCTCGGGCCGATTGACCCCCCCGGCGCAGGCGCCGCGCCGACCCTCGCGCCTCTGGCGGCCCCGGGGCGCCCGCGGCGCGTTCCGCTGACAGGGCGTCTGGCCGGCACGAGCCTCCGCAGGCATCGCGGGTGGCCTGCCCCCCCTTCTCTGGCCGGGCGTGTCCGCGCCAACCGCTGCGGCGCACCGAAGCGCGGCGATCGGCGCGACCCGACCCCGCCCCGACCGTCGCGCCGGTCCGCGGGTCCTTTGCAAAGGACCCGCGCGGCGTCCGCCTCGCTCGGCCCGGACGCCGCGACCGCTGACGCCCCGCACCCCGGCCCCCCTCGCCCTGGCCGCCCCCGATGTGGCAGGCGGCCCGGGCGGGCGATGGTCGGGGCGCGGCCCCGGCCGAGTCCCGTCCGGGGCCGCCCTTGACCGCCGCAGTCGCCGACCCCACACCCCCTGAATGATCCGCGCCTTCATCGCCCTGCTGCCGCCGGAGCCGCTGCGCGACCGGCTGGAAGACCTCGCATACGACCTGGAAGAAGGCCGTGCGGTCGCATGGGAAAACCTGCACCTCACCCTCGCCTTCCTTGGCGACGCGCGGCCCGAAACTCTGGAGGACGTGGCGGTGGAGCTGGAGGCCCTGCGCGAAACCTCGCCGGAGGTGGCGCTCCGCGGCGTCGACGTCTTCGGGGCCGCCCGCCCCCGCAGCGCCCATGCGCTGGCCGCGCCGACACCCGCCCTCAGCCGCCTGCGCAACGCCATGCGTCGCGCCTGCCGCGCCGGCGGCCTCGAACTCCCGCACGAGCGGTTCACGCCGCATGTCACGCTGGCCCGCTTCTCGACACGGACCCCCGCAGGCGCGCGGCTCCACCCCTGGCTCCAGAAGCACGCGGCCTTCGCCGCCGAGCCCTTCGCCCCGGCCGAGGCATGGCTCATGCGCTCCGACCTCACCCAGGACGGCCCGAACTATTCCGAACTGATGCCGATTCCGCTGCTCGCGCCAGAGAGCGGCGCGCCCCTCGCGCCCACCGGGATCCAGGACTGACCGCGCCTCAGCGCGCGTACCGCCAAGCGAGTTCCTGCCGCAGGCGCCCCTCCGCGAGACGCAGGCGAACGCTCCAGCTTCCCACGCGCCGGTCCCGCACCGCCCGTCTCCAGATCACGCTCCGGCCATCCATCCCGGCAACTCCTGCACCGCCGCATCACCCCGCGCGGCGAGGTAGTCCGGGAAGGTTTCCAAACGATGACGGGCGCGTGAAATTCTCACGCGCCCGTTGGCTTCTCTTCCCCCGAAGTCCCGGCCCGGGCCCCCGCCCGATCCGGCGCCTCGTTCAGCGCCATCCGCGAGGCGCGTCCCAGAACGGGCGGTCCGCCTCGACCATCGCGGCGTCGCCGTCGAGGCCGATGTCGCGCAGCTGCTCCGGGCTCAGCCGGGACAGGGCCTGCCGCTGCCGGGTCAGCTCCCGCCACGCCGACATGCGCGCGAAGACCTGGGTGAACGAGAGACCCGTCGCGCGGGCCCGGCCCGAAGCGCGAGCCGATGAAAGGGTGTGAGCCATGATCGCCTCCTTGTTAACAAAATTCGTGATGCACGCCCCCGGGGCATCACCGACATTGATGCATATGACGAGCCGTGATACATTCTTCAAACGAATGCTTTTGACGTCGCGGATCACGGAGGTTGATATGCCTCGCAACCTGGACCTCACCTCCCTGCGCAGCTTCGCCATGGTGGCCGAGGCCGGCGGCGTCACCCGCGCGGCGGGCCGGCTGCACCTGACGCAGTCCGCGGTCTCGATGCAGTTGAAACGGCTGGAAGAAACCATCGGACAACCGCTGATCGACCGCACGGGCCGATCTCTCCAGCTCACCTCGCAGGGAGAGCTGCTGCTGAGCTACGCCAAGCGCATGATCGCCCTGAACGACGAGGCCTGGGGTCGTCTCACCGGGCAGGCCTTCGAGGGGGAGATCACCCTCGGCGTGCCGGCGGACATCGTCTACCCGCACATCCCGCGGGTGCTTCAGCGCTTCGCCCGCGAATATCCGCGGGTGAAGGTGACGCTGGTCTCCTCCTACACGCGCCGCCTCCATGCGCTGCGGGAGCGGGGCGAGGCCGACCTGATCCTGACCACCGAAATCAATCCGCGCCCGGGCGGCGAGACGCTGGACCGCCCCTCACTTGTCTGGGTCGGCGCGCCTGGCGGCTCGGCCTGGAGGGCGCGGCCCTTGCGGCTGGCGTTCGAGAACAACTGCATCTTCCGCGCCTCGGTGCAGGAGGCGCTGGACCAGGCCGGCATCCCTTGGGAAATGGCGGTGGAGTCGGAGACCACCCGGACCATCGAGGCGAGCGTCTCCGCCGACCTTGCGGTTCACGCCGCCATCGCGACCGCCATCGGGGCCCATCTGGAGGTGGTCCGCCACGGCGGCGCCCTGCCGGATCTTCCTGTCTACAACATCAACCTCTACCGCGCCGAGGGACCGGAGAACCCCCTCACCGAGGCTCTGGCCGGCTTCGTGAAGGACGCCTATCGCGGCGCCCAGGACCGGGTGCTGGCCGCGGAGTAGCGGCGCCGTCCCCTCTCAGGGCGTCACCACCACCTTGCCGGTCGCCTTCCGCTCCCGCAGCAGGTCGAGCGCCTCGTTCGCCCGCTCCAGCGGCACGCGGTTGGAGACGTGAGGGCTGAGCCGCCCCTCCCGCCACCAGCCGATCAGGGTGCGCATGGAGCCGGCAAGCACCTCGGGCCGGAACTGCCGGTAGGCGCCCCAATAAAGGCCGATCACGGTCAGGTTCTTCACCAGCAAGATGTTGGCCGGGATCTGCGGCACGTCGCCGGAGGCGAAGCCGATGGGCAGAAGGCGCGCCTCCGGCCGGCAGGCGCGCATCGCCGCCTTCCACTGGTCGCCTCCCACCGGGTCATAGACCACGTCGAGTCCCGCCGAGCGCGAGGCACCGCTCCCGGATGTCTTCGCTATCGGAATCGATCACATGGTCCGCGCCGGCGGCCTTCGCGATCTCCAGCCGCTCCGGCCCGCGGGCGCAGGCGATCACCTCGGCGCCCATGAGCTTGCCGATCTCCACCGCCGTCAGCCCCACCCCTCCGGCGGCGCCGAGAACCAGCAGACGCTCGCCCGGCTGCATCCGCGCGCGATGGTCCAGCGCGACGTGGGAGGTGCCGTAGGCGATCTGGAAGCTCGCGGCGATCTCGGCGGGCATGCCCTCGGGAACCGGCGTGCAGACCGCCTCCGGCGCCACGGCGTATTCGGCGAAGCCGTCGGAGGCGAGGGCGGCCACGCGGGTTCCTGGCGCGAGCGTCGCGCCCTCGCCGACCGCGTCCACGATCCCGCCCAGCTCTGCGCCGGGCGCGAAGGGAAGGTCCTGCTTTTCCTGATACTTGCCCTGCACCTTTAGCACGTCCGCGAAGTTCACGCCGCAGGCTTCCACGCGGATGCGGACCTCGCCTGGGCCGGGCTCCGGCAGGGGGACGTCGTCGAGGACGAGGGCCGAGTTCAGGGCGTGCAGGCGCATGGCGCGCATGGGCGTCTCCTTCCGCTGGTCGGGCGGAACTATGGCGGAGGGAAGGTCACTCCGCCAGCGGCTCCGCCGGATCGCCAAGGCGCAGGAGGCCGGGCGCAAGCACCTCCGCCGTGATCCCGCCATGGCCGCGCAGGGCGGAGTAGCCGCCGGGGCCCAGCGCCTCCTCCATCCGCGAGCAGGGGGCGCAGGGGCCGGCGACCCGCACCACGGCCTCCCCGATCCGCAGCCGCCGCCCCCGAAGGGCCGTGAGGTTAAGGCCCGAGACCGCGAGGTTGCGGCGCAGATCGCCGAACCCGGCCTCCGGCGCGCGGGCGAGGGCGCGGATCACCGGCAGATGCTCGGCCTGGATCAGGGTCAGCGCACGCTTGCCGGGAGAGGCGTGGTCGCCCTCCAGCCCGTCGAAGCCGAGCCGCGCAGCCTCGACCGCCTGCACCGGCGCGCGGCGCGCAGGACGCAGGCCGATCCACTCGATTCGGCCGGGGCCGGCATGGCGGGCGATGAGCTCGGCGAGCGTCTCCATGGCGCCGGAGGATGGCGCCCGCGCCGCCCGCCGCAAGCCCCGTCGGCGGGACGAGGCGCCGGCCGGAGGCGCGAACCGCGGAGCGCGCCGCGGGCGAGACGGCGGCCGGAGGCGGGACGGCAGGCGCGGCGCCCGCCCCGCCCGCCGCAAGCTCCGCCGGCGGCGGCCCATGCCGGCCACAGGCCCCGGCCCATGGCACGCGCCGCGGGCGAGACCCTTGGCCGCAGGCGCGACGGCCGGCGCGGCGCCCGGGCCGGAGGCGCGGTTCCGCTCGACCGGCCGCTGCGGTGCAGCATAGACTTCGCGGCGCAACGGCAAGGAGGGACGGCGAATGGAAGACCAGGCGACCCGCGAGGCGTTCGTGAAGCAGGCGGAGGCTTGCGAGAGCCTGGGCTCGCCCTTCACCGGCCGGCTGCTGCGGGGGCTCGCCGCCGCCATGACCGGCGAGGGCGCGCTGGAGGCGCGCATCCTCGGCTGGAGGGGCGACCCGGTGGCGGATGCGCTGGCGCTCAGGGTGGCGGGGGCGCTGCACGGGCTCGCGCGTTCGAGCCTCGCGCCCGAGTTGGAGCGGGCGTGGCCGCCGGAGCCGGAGGGCCATCCGGCGGAGGCGGCGCGGGAGGCCTTCGCCCGCCATGAGGCATGGCTCGCCCCGTGGCTCGACGGGCCGCCGCAGACCAACGAGGTCGCCCGGTCCGGGGCCCTTCTGGGCGGCGCGCTGGCCCTGGCCGCGCGGGTGAAGATGCCGCTGGAGTGGCTGGAGATCGGCGCCTCGGCCGGGCTGAACCAGAACTTCGACCGCTTCCGCTATGACTTCGGCGAGGGCCGCGGCTGGGGCGATCCCGAGGCGCGGGTGGTCGTGCGGCAGGCGTGGCGGGGGAGCCCGCCGCCGGACGCGCCCCTTGATGTGGCGGCGCGGGCGGCGGTGGACGTGGCGCCGCTCGACCCTACCGACCCGCGCACCCGCGCCCGGCTGATGGCCTATATCTGGCCCGATCAACCGGAGCGGCTGGCGCGCACCGGTGCGGCGCTGGAGGAGATCCTGGCCCATCCGCGGCCGGTGAAGCGGGGGGACGCCGCAGCTTGGGTGGAGGCGCGGCTCGCCGCCCCGCAGGCGGAGGGGACGGCGCGCACGCTCGTCCACACCATCATGTGGCAGTACATGCCCGCAGGGACGCAGGGCGCCATCCGTGCGGCGATGGAGCGGGCCGGGGCGGCGGCGACCGCGGCACGTCCCCTCGCGTGGCTGAGCATGGAGCCGGACGCTGCGACGGGCTCGGCGGCGCTGTCGCTGACGCTCTGGCCGGGGGGCGAGGCGCTGGCGCTGGCGCGGGCGGACTTCCACGGCCGCTGGGTGGACTGGGCCTAAGCCTCTCTCCGCGCGAAGCGCGCCGGCGCCCTTCGCGCTCCGGGCCGGGCCTGCGCTTGCCATGCGGGCGCGGCGCGGCGATACGGGACGCGAGGGCGACGCGCCGCCAGGGGGGCATTCGGATGCTGCGGTTTCTGTTCTGGTTCATCGTGCTGGCGGTCATCGCAGCGCCGCTCGCGTTCCTCGCGCTTGCGCTGGAGCCGGAGCCGGTGCTGCCGCAGACCGACGCGCTGACGCCCGCGCAGGCGGCGGAATCCAAGGCGCTGGTCAAGCGGGCGCGGGAGACGGCCAACGGCGAGGGCTCGCGCGTGCTGACCGCCTCCCGGCGGGAGCTGGACGGGCTGATCGCCACCGGCGCGCGCGTGGCCCCGAGCCTGCGGGGCCGGACCGAGATCGGCGCGGACGGGGTGAAGGTGGCGCTGGCCGTGCAGCCACCGATGCTGGATGCGCTGGGGTGGGTCAACCTGCGGGCGGAGGTGGCGCCGTCTCAGGACGGGCTCGACGTGCGCTCGATCCGGCTGGGGCGGATGGATCTGCCGCCCGAAACCACGCTGGCGGTGCTGCGCTGGGCGGCGGATGCGGTGTCGGACGTGCCGATCGGGACGCTGCTGGTGGATTCGGTGCGGTCGGTGGAGACGCGGGGAGGCGAGCTGCGCCTCGCCATCGCGCCGCAGCCGGAGGGGGAGGGCTCGCTCTTCGCGCGGGTGATGGACGGGGTGCGGCAGGCGGCGGGGATGGCCGGGGGCTCGGCCGTGCAGGCGCATTACGACGCGATGGCGGAGGCGGCGGCGGCCGGCAGGCTGAACGGCGCGGGGCCGGCGACGCCCTGGTTCCGCTACGCGGTGGCGCGGGTGGCCGAGGCGGGGCATGAAAGCGCGGAGGCGGCCCGCGAAGACATGAAGGCCGCGATCATGGCCCTGGCGGCCCATTGCGGAGACCCCAAGCCGATCCGTCAGGTGGCGGGAGAGTTCGAGACCTCGGAGCCCTCGAAATGCCGGGGCACGACCTTCGCGGGGCGCAAGGACCTGCGGAAGCACTTCCTGCTCTCGGCCGCCTTCGCCGCGGCCGGCGGCAGCGCCCTGAGCTTCGGCTTCGGCGAGGTGAAGGAGCTGGTGGACGCGAGCGGCGGCGGCTCGGGCTTCAGCTTCGACGACGTGGCCGCGGATCGCTCCGGGATCGCCTGGGCGGAGACGCTGCTGGCGGCGGAGCCTTCGGAGCTGGGGACGCTGGCGGAGATGTCGGAGCGGGAGTCGGCGATCATGACCTCGATCGAGGGGCTGCCGTCCTTCATGCAGCAGCCGGAGTTCGAGGCGAAGTTCGGGGGCGTGGACACGCCTCGCTACAAGGCGCAGGTGGAGGAGATCGACGCCCGGATCGCGGCGCTTCCGATCCACGCGCGCTGACGGATGCAAGACGGCCCCGCCCGCTCAAGGGGCGGGCTCGGAGGCCGGGGCCTCGGCGCAGGCGGGGCGGGTTGCGCGACGGCCGGAGGAGGCGCCGGGGGCGCCGACCCGAGGGGGGCGCGGCGACGGGGCGCTTGCCGCGGCGCAACATTTCAGGCAAGGGCGGTCCGACCGCCGGCGTCCCCGGGACGCGGGCCCATGCCTCCTGTCCGGATACGTTACATGCAGCTTCGCAACATCGCCATCATCGCGCACGTCGACCACGGCAAGACCACGCTGGTGGACAACCTCCTGCGCCAGTCCGGCGCCTTCCGCGAGAATCAGGCCGTCGCCGAGCGCGCCATGGACTCGAACGACCTGGAGCGGGAGCGCGGGATCACCATCCTCGCCAAGGCCACCTCGGTCGAGTGGGAGGGCGCGCGCGTCAACATCGTCGACACGCCCGGCCACGCCGATTTCGGCGGCGAGGTGGAGCGGATCCTCAGCATGGTCGACGGCGCCATCCTGCTGGTGGACGCGGCCGAGGGGCCGATGCCGCAGACCAAGTTCGTGACCCAGAAGGCGCTGCGCCTCGGGCTGCGGCCCATCGTGGTGCTCAACAAGGTCGACAAGCCGGAGGCCGACCCGGACCGCGCGCTGGACGAGGTGTTCGACATGTTCGCCGCGCTGGATGCCGACGAGCACCAGCTGGATTTCCCGGTCCTCTACGCCTCGGGCCGCGCCGGCTGGGCGGACGATGAGCTGGACGGGCCGCGCCAGGATCTGAACGCCCTGTTCCGCATGGTGATGAAGCATGTGCCCGAGCCCAGGCAGGTCGCGCATGTGGAGGAGCCGTTCTCCATGCTCGCCACCACGCTGGAGGCGGACCCGTTCATCGGGCGCCTGCTGACCGGGCGGGTGGAGACGGGCCGGATCGTGGCCGGGGCCACCATCAAGGCCATGCGGCCGCGGCGGGACGGAGATGGAGCGGTTCCGCGTCTCCAAGCTTCTCGCGTTCCGGGGGCTCGGCCGTCAGCCGGTCGAAAGCGCCGAGGCGGGGGACATCGTCGCCATCGCCGGCCTCTCCAAGGCCACCGTGGCGGACACGCTCTGCGACCCGTCGATCAGCAAGCCGCTGGAAGCGCAGCCGATCGACCCGCCGACCATCGCGGTGACCTTCTCGATCAACGACAGCCCGCTCGCGGGGCGCGACGGGGACAAGGTGCAGTCCCGCGTGATCCGCGACCGGCTGATGCGGGAGGCGGAGGGCAACGTCGCCATCCGCATCTCGGAGACCGAGGACAAGGACGCCTTCGAGGTGGCGGGCCGGGGCGAGCTGCAGCTCGGCGTGCTGATCGAGAACATGCGCCGTGAGGGGTTCGAGCTGTCGGTCTCGCGCCCGCGGGTGATGATGAAGGAGGAGGGCGGCAAGCGCCTGGAGCCCATCGAGGAAGTCACCGTCGACGTGGACGACGAGCACTCCGGCGCGGTGGTGGACAAGCTCTCCCAGCGCAAGGCGGAGATGACCGAGATGCGGCCCTCGGGCGGGGGCAAGACGCGGATCGTGTTCCTCGCGCCCTCGCGCGGGCTGATCGGCTATCATGGGGAGTTCCTGACGGACACGCGCGGCACGGGCATCCTGAACCGGGTGTTCCATGGCTGGGCCGAGTGGAAGGGGCCGATCCCGGGGCGGCGCCACGGCGTGCTGATCTCCATGGAGAACGGGGACAGCGTGCCCTACGCGCTGTTCAACCTGGAGGATCGCGGCCGTCTCATCATCGGGTCGGGCGAACCGGTCTACCAGGGCATGATCATCGGCGAAAACGCGCGCCCCGGCGATCTGGACGTGAACCCGCTGAAGGGCAAGAAGCTGAGCAACGTCCGCGCCTCGGGCAAGGACGAGGCGGTGGTGCTGACCACCCCCCGCCGCTTCGCGCTGGAGGAGGCGATCGCCTTCATCGAGCCGGACGAGCTGGTGGAAGTTACGCCCAATGCGATTCGCTTGCGTAAGCGTCACCTGGACCCGCATGACCGCAAACGCGAAGCCCGGGCCGCGTCCGTCGGCGCCGCCTGACGCTGCGGCTACCCGCAAGGTTGGCGCATATTGCGACAACCTTGCGACAGCCTGACGCGTTCAACCCCCGGTGTCGCATTGTGCGCGGGCGGTTCTTGTTGCTAAAGTGGTCGGCAAGCGTACCGGTGTCCGGGCGGCCCGTGTTGCGTATTTGCGGCCAGCGCTCAACGTGCGAAGACACGTAAGCCTGATAGCTCGGAGCGACCATCGAGTTCGAGTGTAGTCAGGAGCAACAATATAATGAAGCACCCCGTAGACGCGCACGTGGGGAAACGTGTGCGCCACCGGCGCTGGATGTTGGGGATGACCCAACAACAGCTCGGGGATCTGGTGGGAATCAAGTTTCAGCAGATCCAGAAGTACGAGACCGGGATGAACCGGATCAGCGCCTCGCGGTTGTGGGACATCGCCAAGGCCCTGGACGTTCCGATCAACTACTTCTTCGAGGGCCTGGACGCCGATGCGCTGGAGGAGGCCGCCGTGGGGACGGCGGACGGCTCCCGCGCCCGCGGCGATCTTCTGGCCGACAAGGAGGCGCTGGAGCTGGTCCGGTCGTACTACGCTATCCCGGAGAACCAGCGCCGCCGCCTGTTCGACCTCGCGAGGGTCCTCAGCGACGCCGCCTGAAAGGGGAACGCCTGACGCGGCAGGTCCGAAGGCATGGCGCCCGGACAGGCCAGGGACTAGGGTGACGGGCGACGCCGGGTGGGGACCCGGCCAGCCAAGGGACGTTCACCGTAATCCATGAGCGCATCAGCGATCCCGCCGCGGCGTCCAGCCGCGATGGAAACCGCGCACCGGGCCGCCGACGCGGCCCGGGCGCCCTGCCTGGCCCATTTCCGCGCCGAGGGGCTGTCGGCCGCTAACAAGGACGGCGCGGGCTACGATCCCGTCACCGCCGCGGACCGCGAGGCCGAGGCCGCCATCCGCGCCGTGCTGGCGCGGGAACGGCCCGAGGACGGCGTGCTGGGCGAGGAGACGGGCCGGACCGAGGGCTCCTCCGGCGCGGTCTGGGTGGTGGACCCCATCGACGGCACGCGCGCCTTCCTGATCGGGGCCCCGACCTGGGGCGTGCTGATCGGCCTTCGCGACGGCGGCCGGCCCGTGCTCGGGCTGATGGACCAGCCGCATGTGGGCGAGCGGTTCTGGGGCGACGGCGCCGAGGCCTGGGTCAGACGCGACGGCGGAGAGCCGCGACCGCTGCGGACGCGCACCGGCGTTGGGCTCGCGGAGGCGCGGCTGTGCTCGACATTCCCTGAAGTCGGAAGCGCCGAGGAGCGCGCCGCGTTCGAGCGGGTGCGGGACCGGGTTCGTCTGGTGCGCTACGGGATGGACTGCACCGGCTATGCGCTGCTGGCGGCGGGGGGCGTCGACCTGGTGGTCGAGGCCGGGCTGCACGCCTACGACATCCAGGCGCTGATCCCGATCATCGAGGGTGCGGGCGGCGTGGTCACCACCTGGGACGGGGGGGACCCGCAGGACGGCGGGCGGATCCTCGCGGCCGGCAGCCGGGCGCTGCACGCGGAAGCGATGGCGCTTCTGGCGGGCTGAACGCGACGGGGCGGCGGACGCACCCAATCCGCGCCCGCAGCCGGCCTCAGCCGCTCAGAGGCCCATCAGATCGTTGTAGGTCACGAACACCATCAGCAGGACCACCATCGCGAGCCCGAGGCCCGTCGCGGCCTCGGTCGCGCGTTCCCCCAGCGGGCGGCCGCGCAGCGCCTCGATGGCGTAGAAGACCAGGTGGCCGCCGTCGAGCACCGGCACCGGGAACAGGTTGATCATGCCGATGGAGGCCGAGATCATCGCGATCATGCCGAGGAAGGTCACCACGCCCGCCGCCGACGCCTCGCCGGACAGCGAGGCGATCTTGATCGGGCCGCCGAGGCCGGAGCTGTCGGCCTCGCCGGTGACGATGGCGCCCACGTAGGTCAGAGACATGGCGATGATGTCCCAGGTGCGCTGGGCGCCCACGCCGATCGCCTCGATGGGACCAGGGGTGCGGGCCTCCGGCCCGATCATGGGGATGGCGGTGATGCCGATGAGGGGGCGCATCTCCACCCCGTCGCGCCCGCGGGTGGGGTTCATCACCGGGGTAAGCGTCAGCTCCCGCTGGTCCGAGAGGCGGAGGGTGACCGGCTCGCCCGCCGAGGCGCCGACGATGCGCTGGAGGTCGGAGAAGGCGCGCACCTCCTCGCCGTCTATGGCGGCGATGCGGTCGCCGGGGTGGAGGCCCGCCCGTTCCGCCGGGCTGTCGGGGCCGACGCCGCCCACCACGGGCGGGACCAGCGGGCCGGTCGAAAGGGCGAGCGTCTCGCCCCCGCGGCGCAGCGTGACCTCCACTGGGCCGGCGGGGTTCGCGTCATAGGCGCGGGCGATGTCGGAGAAGGTGGAGACCGCCTCGCCGCCTACGGTCAGGATCTCGTCGCCGGCGCGGAGAGGGAAGTCCCCGGCCGTCTCGGCCACCGTGCCCACCACGGGACGGTCGGAACCCACGCCGAGCGATAGGGCGAGGCCGGCATAGATCGCGATGGCGAGGATGAAGTTGAAGATCGGGCCGGCGGCGACGGTCAGCGCACGGCGCCAGAGCGCCGCGCCGGGGAAGGAGCGGGCCCGCTCCCGCTCATCCATCTCCGAGAGGGTCGAGAGGTCGGCCCGGGCGGAGGCGGCGTCCGAATCCCCGAGGAACTTTACGTAGCCCCCCAGCGGCAGGACCGCCACGCGCCAGCGGGTGCCGCGCCGGTCATTCCAACCCCAGATCTCCTTGCCGAAGCCGATGGAGAAGACCTCGGAGTGTATCCCGCACCAGCGGGCCACGATGTAGTGGCCGAACTCATGGATGAAGACGACGACGCCGAGCACCACCAGGAAGGAGATGATCGTCCAGGCCGTGCCGAACACGCCGGTGAAGAGGGAGACCGCGTCCATGGGGACCTTTCGTGCGCCGGAGACTGAACGGCGTCAAATTAAGCGAAAGCGGCCCCGTTTCCCAGACCCAAGCGCGTGATCTCCGCCTGCGCGAGGCGGCGCGCCTCGGCGTCCATGGCGAAGACCTCATGCAGGGCTTCGGGACGGGCGAAGGGGGCGAGGGCGGCGAGCACCCGCTCCACCACCTCGGCCATTCCGAGGAAGGGGAGGCGGGCGTCCATGAACGCCTCCAGCGCCGCCTCCTTGGCGCCGTTCAGCGCGGCGCCGGCGAGCCCGCCCTGCTCCATCGCCGCGCGTGCGAGGCGCAGGGCGGGGAAACGCGTCTCGTCCGGGGCGCGAAAATCCAGCCGGGCGAGGGCGGCGAGGTCCAGCCGCTCCACCGGCAGGGGCGCGCGGGCGGGCCAGTGGAAGGCGTAGCCGATGGCGTGACGCATGTCCGGGCGCCCGAGCTGCGCGAGCATGGCGCCGTCGGCGTAGGCGACGGCCGAGTGGACGATGGACTGAGGGTGGACGAGAACCTCGAGCTGGTCGGGGCGCAGGGCGAACAGGTGCTGCGCCTCGATCATCTCCAGCGCCTTGTTGAACATCGAGGCGCTGTCGATGGAGATGCGGGCGCCCATGTCCCAGTTGGGGTGCGCCACCGCTTCGGCAACAGTCGCGCGGGCCATCCGGTCAAGCGGCCAGTCGCGGAAGGGGCCGCCGGAGGCGGTCAGGATCACGCGCTCCAGCGCCGCGCGGTTGTCGCGGTCCAGCACCTGGAAGATGGCGTTGTGCTCCGAGTCCACGGGCAGGAGCGTGGCGCCGGAGCGGGCGCAGGCGGCGAGGAACAGCTCTCCCGCGCAGACCAGCGCCTCCTTGTTGGCGAGCGCGAGGGTGGCGCCCTGCCCCGCCGCGGCCAGCGTGGGCGCGAGCCCGGCGGCGCCGACGATGGCGGCCATGCACCAGTCGGCGGGGCGAAGGGCGGCCTCGGTCACCGCCTCGTCGCCGGCGGCGACCTCGGTGGGCGTGCCGGCGAGGGCGTCCTTCAGCTCGGCGTAGCGGGCGGGATCGGCCGTGACGGCCAGCTCTGCGCGGAACTCCCGCGCGGCGGCGGCCAGCGCGGGAATGTTGTCGCGCCCCGTGAGGGCGACCACCTGCGCCGCGTCGCGACCGGCATGGCGCAGGATGTCCAGCGTGCTGGCGCCGATGGAGCCGGTGGCGCCGAGCACGGTGACCCGGCGTGGGTTCACCATATGAAGACCGATCGGCCGAGGCCGAAGGTCAGGAGCGCCGCCACGAGGCCCGCCGCGAGGAACCCGTCCAGCCGGTCCAGCAGCCCGCCATGCCCGGGCAGCAGCGCCGAGCTGTCCTTGACCCCCGCCCGGCGCTTCAGCGCGCTTTCGCCCAGGTCCCCGAGCTGGGAGACCGCGGCCATGACGCCGGAGACGATGGCCACCTCATGCACCCAGGTGCCCGTGGTGAAGGCCGAGAAGGCGGCCCCGGCGGCCATGGCCAGGATCACGCCGCCTATGGCGCCCGACCAGGTCTTGCCGGGGCTGACGGCGGGCCACAGCTTCGGACCGCCGAAGGTGCGGCCGAAGAAGTAGCCGCCGATATCCGCGGAGACCACGACCACGGCGACCCAGAGCACCGCCTCCCACCCGTAGAGCGTGTCGTTGCGCAGGCCGACGAAGGCCGCGCAGGCGAGCGCCACGTAGAGGGAGCCGGCGAGGGTGGAGACCTGCGCGAGCCGAGACTCCCGGCGCAGCAGCCACGCCGCCGGCAGCAGGCAGACCACCGCCCACAGCGCGCCCCAGCGATACGTCGCCCCTTCGGTCAACAGGCACGCGCCGACGCCCGCGACGGCCGCGAACACCGTCGCGAGGTCCGAGCGCGGGGCGGTCATGCGCCGAAGCTCCCACGCCATGCCGCCGGCCAACGCGCCGGCGAAGATCGCCATCAGCCAGCCGCCCACGCCGACGGCGAGCGCCGCGGCCGCGACCATGACGATGGCGGCGAGGGTGCGGGTCCTGAGGTCCGTGAAGCTGGACCCGGCCGGGCGGGGGAAGCGGCGGGCCATGGCGTCAGCCCACCGCGCCGAAGCGGCGCTGCCGCGTGGCGAATTCGTCCAGCGCGCGGGCCAGCACCTGCTCGGTGAATTCGGGCCAGCACTCCGGCACGAAGGCGTATTCGGCATAGGCCGACTGCCAGGGCAGGAAGTTGGAGGTCCGCATCTCGCCGGACGTGCGGATCACGAGGTCGGGGTCGGGGATGCCCTGCGTGTCCAGCGCCCCCTCCAGCCGCGCCGCGTCGATCTGCGCGGGATCGAGCCGGCCGGCTGCGACCTCGGCCGCCAGGCGGCGGGCGGCGGCGACGATCTCGTCCCGGCCGCCGTAGTTGATGGCGATGGTGAGGTTGAGCTGGTCGTTCGCCGCCGTCTCGGCCTCCAGCTTGTTCATCTGCGCCGTAAGATCGGGGGCGAGCCGCGTGCGATCGCCGATGAAGCGCACCCGGGCGCCGCGCCGGCGAAGCTCCCGCCCCTCCTTGCGGATGTAGATGCGGAACAGGTTCATCAGGCCCTCGACCTCCTCGGTCGAGCGCTTCCAGTTCTCCGTCGAAAATGCGTAGAGCGTGAGCCACGAGACCCCGAGATCCGGCGACGCCTCCACGATCCGGCGCACGGTGTCGGCGCCCCGGCGATGCCCCGCAAGACGCGGCAGACCGCGGGCCTTCGCCCAGCGGCCGTTGCCGTCCATGATGATCGCCACATGACGCGGGCGATCGCCGCCGCCGGAGTCCCGCGCAGGCCCGGCGTCGACCGCCGTCGCGGGAAGGGGCGAGGTATTGAACATCAACGTCTCCTTCGGCGCCGGAGGGCGTCCGGGCCGGGGTCCTGCGGGAGCGCCCGCTCAGACCTGCATGATCTCTTCCTGCTTCGCATCCAGCGCGGCGTCGATCTTCCTGATCGCGGCGTCCGTCAGGGCCTGGATCTCGTCCGTGTAGACCTTGCCGTCGTCTTCGCTCAGCCCGTCGTTGCGGGCCTTCTTGACCATGTCCATACCATCGCGGCGCACGTTGCGGACCGCAACCTTCGCCTGCTCGGCATACTGGCCGGCGACCTTGGCGAGCTCGCGGCGCCGCTCCTCGTTCAGCTCGGGGATCGGCAGGCGGATCAGGGTGCCGTCCACGACCGGGTTCAGGCCAAGGCCGGACTTGCGGATCGCCTTCTCCACCTTCCCCACCAGGGACTTGTCCCAGATGGCCAGCGTGATCATCCGCGGCTCGGGGACGTTCACCGTGCCCACCTGGTTGATCGGCGTGTCGGCGCCGTAGGCGTCCACCGTCACCGGATCCAGCATGGAGGCGGAGGCGCGGCCGGTCCGCAGGGACGCGTAATCCGTCTTCAGCGACGCCAGCGCGCCGTCCATGCGTCGTTCCACGTCGTCGATATCGACTTCGATGTCATCGCTCATGGATGTTCCCTCCGGGGGCGGCGCCGCGCATCCTGCCCCTCACGCTTGCTCGACAATGGTGAATTTTCCGCGACCGCTCAAGACCTCGGCGAAGCCGCCCGAGGCGTGGAGGCTGAACACGATCAGCGGCAGGTTGTTGTCCCGCGCCAGCGCGATGGCCGAGGCGTCCATCACCTTGAGGTTCTTCACCAGCACCTCGTCATAGGTGATCCGCTCGTATTTCTTGGCGTGGGGGTCCAGCTTGGGGTCGGCGGTGTAGACGCCGTCCACTTGGGTCCCCTTGAGGATGGCGCCGCAGTTCATCTCCATCGCCCGCAGCGTCGCGGCGGTGTCGGTGGTGAAATACGGGTTGCCCGTGCCGGCCGCGAAGATGCACACGCGCCCCTTCTCCAGGTGCCGGATGGCGCGGCGGCGGATGTAGGGCTCGCAGATCTGATCCATGGGAATGGCCGAGATCACGCGGGTGTGGACCTTCAGATCCTCCAGCGCCGACTGCATGCCCAGCGCGTTCATCACCGTCGCCAGCATCCCCATGTAGTCGGCCGAGGCCCGCTCCATCCCCTGCGCCGAGCCCTGGAGCCCGCGGAAGATGTTGCCCCCGCCGATCACGAGGCACACCTCCACGCCCAGATCGTGAACCGACTTCACCTCCTGCGCGATGCGCTGGACCGTCGGGGGGTGCAGGCCGAAGCCCTGATCCCCCATCAGCGCCTCGCCCGAGATCTTGAGCATCACGCGCGGGTAGAGGAGCGGGGCGGGCGTGTGGGCGGCCTCGGTCATGCGCGAGTCTCTCCTGTCGGCGGGCGGGCGCAATCTGTCGGAAGGGGCCCGCTCTTGCAAGGCTCGGGCGCGGTCAGGCCTCTTCGGGGCGCAGACGCTCCACGAGGACGGTCAGGCGGTAGAACAGGCCCTCGGCCCGAACCTCGCGCAGCGCCTCGCCCCCGAGCTGGGCGGGAACGGCGCGCTCGAGCAGCAGGCTGCCGAAGCCCGTGCGCCCGTCGGGATCCCGGGGGACCGCCGGCGCGCCGCTCTCGCGCCAGATCAGCTCCAGCGTCTCGCTCTCCCCTTCGCCCGACAGGGTCCAGGTCAGGTCCACCCGCCCCTCGGCAGACGCAAGCGCGCCGTGCTTCACGGCGTTGGTCGCGAGCTCGTGCATCGCCAGCGCCAGCTGCTGCGCCGCCTCCCCCTGGACCTGGAGCGGCGGGCCCTCGATGCGGATGCGGTCGGGATAGGCCTTCCGGTAGGGATCGAGCTGCGACTCGACCACCAGCGACAGCTCCCCCACCTCGCGGTCGCCGCGGCGGACCAGCGTCTCGGTCGCGTTGGCGAGCGCCGAGAGACGCTCGCCGAAACGCTCGATGAAGGCGTCCTTGTCGGCCGCATGACGGGCGGTCTGCCGGGCCAGCGCCTGCACCACAGTGAGCAGGTTCTTGCCGCGATGCGCCGTCTCCCGGACCACGACCGAGAGATGGGCGTTGGCCTCCTCCAGCTCCGCGGTCCGCCGGGCGACCTTCTCCTCGAGCTGGTCGCGGGTCTCCCGCAGCTCGGCGGCGGTGCGCTCATGGGCGGCGAGCGCCTCGCGCAGGCCGTCGTTGGCGGCCTGGAGCTGGCTGGGGCTGGGGATCTGCGCGAGCTTCGGGACCAGCGGGAACAGCAGCGCAGCCGTGGTGAGCGACACCAGCGCCGTCATCAGCTTCACCGCCGCCAGTTCCACGTAAATCGGCGTCCACAGCGTGAAGAACGACAGCAGGTGCGTCAGCCCGCAGAGCAGGATGAACGAGGCGAAGAGGACGACGAGGTGGTTGTAGCCCAGCCCCGGCCGAAGCCGGATGAAGCGCATCAGCGCGAAGGGGATCGCCGAATAGGCCAGGAAGATCAGGACGTCGGAGCCGCCGTAGACCAGGATGAGCAGAGGATGCCAAAGCAGGCAGTACCCGTGGGGCATGTATCCGCTGTCAGACAGGTACTCCAGCACCAGGCGCCCCTCCAGCCTCGCCCGCACGCGGGGATTTCCTCAACCGCCGCCGGCGGGCGCCGGCCCCCCCGGACCCTTGCAGCCTCGAATTGCAGGTTTATCCGGCCTTCATGCCGCACGCCAACAGCTTTTCCGCCGGGCCGCCGAGCGCGTGCCCGAAACGGCGACGACGGGCCGCTGAGGGCCCGCCGTCAGTTCCGCAACGTGGAATGGGATCAGGCGCCGGCGGCCTTCGCGACCTCGGCGGCGAAGTCCTCCTGCTCCTTCTCGATGCCCTCGCCGACCTCGACGCGGGCGAAGCCCACGACCTCGATGTCGGCGCCCGCCTCCTTCACCGCCTTCTCGACGGAGAGGTCGGGATTGATGACGAAGGCCTGCTTCAGGAGGCACACCTCCTGGAAGAACTTGTTCAGGCGGCCGACGATCATCTTCTCGATGACGTTGTCGGGCTTGCCGGACTCGCGCGCCTGCTCGGTCAGCACCTGCTTCTCGCGCTCCACCAGCGCGGGGTCGAGGTCGGCCTCGGACAGGGACGCCGGGTTGGTGGCCGCCACGTGCATGGCGACCTGCTTGCCGATCGTCTCCATCGCCGCCCGGTCGGAGCCCTTGAGCGCCACCAGCACGCCGATCTTGCCCATGTTGGGCGCGGCCGCGTTGTGGACGTAGGAGGCGACCACGTCGCCCTCCAGCGCGGACATGCGGCGCACCGACATGTTCTCGCCGATGGTGGCGACCTTGTCGGTCACGGTCTCCGCCACCGTCTTGCCGCCCATGTCGGCCGCGAGCAGCGCGTCGAGGTTCGGCTGCCCCATCGCCACCTGCGCGATGTCGCCGACCATCTTCTGGAAGTCCGCGTTGCGCGCGACGAAGTCGGTCTCGGAGTTGACCTCGACGGCCACGCCGCGCCCGCCCTCGGCGGCGACGACCACCAGGCCCTCGGCCGCCGTGCGGCCAGACTTCTTCGCGGCCTTCGCGAGGCCCTTGGTCCGCAGCCAGTCGACCGCGGCCTCCATGTTCCCGTCGTTCTCGACCAGGGCCTTCTTCGCGTCCATCATGCCCGCGCCGGTCTGGTCGCGGAGCTCCTTCACCATCGCAGCGGTGATCGCCATGAGCTTTCTCCTTGGAATCGCGGCTCCCGGCCCGGTCTGGCGCCGCGTGCTCCGCGCGCCGCCCGGTCCGGGGGCTGTCTTCGATGCGACGCCCTTCGCGTCAAGCGCGCAGGGCGTCATCCGATCGTCATGCGGGCGTCAGCCCTGGGCCTGCTCCTCGGCGGGCGCCTCTTCCAGCGCCTCCTCGTAGGGCACGTCCTCCATCTCGCCCATGTCGAAGCCCGACTCGCCCATAGCCGCGGCCATGCCGTCGAGCGCCGCGCGGGCGGCGAGATCGCAGTAGAGCGAGATCGCGCGCGAGGCGTCGTCGTTGCCCGGGATCGGGTAGGCGATGCCGGACGGATCCGAGTTCGAATCGAGGACCGCCACCACGGGGATGCCGAGCTTGTTCGCCTCGGCGACTGCAAGCTGCTCCTTGTTGGTGTCGATCACGAAGATCAGGTCGGGGACGCCGCCCATCTCCCGGATCCCGCCGAGCGAGGCGTTCAGCTTGTCGCGCTCGCGCTCCAGGCTCAGACGCTCGCGCTTGGTGAAGCCGCCGGCGCCGTTCTCGAAGGTCTCGTCCAGCCGGCGCAGACGGTCGATGGAGTTCGACACCGTCTTCCAGTTGGTGAGCGTGCCGCCGAGCCAGCGGTGGTTCATGTAATACTGGGCGCAGCGCTCGGCCGCCTCGGACAGCGGCTGCTGCGCGGCGCGCTTGGTGCCCACGAACAGCACGCGGCCGCCCTTGGCCACGGTGTCGCGGATCGCCTGCAGCGCCGCGTCGAGCAGCGGCGAGGTCTGCGTGAGGTCCATGATGTGGACGCCGTTGCGGGACCCGTAGATGTAGGGGCCCATCTTCGGGTTCCAGCGGTGGGTCTGGTGGCCGAAGTGCACGCCCGCTTCAAGAAGCTGGCGCAGGGAGAACTCAGGCAGAGCCATGGTCGTTGTCCTTTCCGGTTTTCGCCTCTGCGGGGGATAGGGCTTGCGCCCAACCGGAGGACCTGCCGGGATGTCTCCCCGGCCGGCCCGATCCCCGCATGCGGATTGAGTGGCGCGCCCCTTGCACCTCCGGGCGGCCCGAGTCAAGCGCGGGAGGTTCCCATGACGGCCGACGCGGCGCCGTTTCCCAGCCACCGGAAGGTGGCGCCCCTGCGCGACGGGGACCTGAGCCTGGAGGTGGAGACCCTCCAGCGCGCGCAGGATTCCCCTTGGGGGGCGCCCGGCTACCGCTTCGCCATGCGGGTGGACGGGGTGCGGGCGGGGGGTCTCGGACTTCGCCTCGGGTGGGAGGAGGTGCTGACCCGCTACGCCGGGCATGTCGGCTATGGCGTGCGGCCGCGCTACAGGGGACGGGGCCTCGCCGGCCGGGCGGTGCGGCTGGTCCTGCCGCTCGCGCGCCTCCACGGGCTGGACCCCTTGTGGATCACCTGCTCGCCCGACAATCCCGCCTCGCGTCGGGTGCTGGAGCGGCTGGGCGCGGAGTACGTGGAGACGGTGGAGCTGCCGCCCTCCTACGCCCGCCTCACCAACAACGAGACGCACAAGATGCGCTTCCGCCTGCCGCTCCCCTGAGGGGCGGCGCAGACGGCCCTCTCCTCCTGAAGGCCGCGCGCAGGCGCGGCCTGAGGCATGAACCGGCCCGCGCCTGCGCGGGCGCCGCGTCGCAGGCGGCGGCTTTCCACGGCGAGGGCCGTTGACCTCCCGCGCCCGAGCCGCGACATGGGCTCAAGCCATCGAGGAGAGCGCCATGGCCGTCCGGCCCGCCCAGATCCCCCCGAAGACGCCGCGCCCTCCAGCCCGGGGACCGGCCATCCTGTGCTTCGGCGCGGCGCACTGGGACATGATCGGCCGCCCGGCGCCCGGCGAGACCCTCGCCTTGGGCGGCGACCTTCCGGGCCGCGTGCGCCGCCGGCCCGGCGGCGTGGCGCTGAACCTCGCGCTGGCGCTCGCCGCGCTGGGGCGGCCGGTGATCCTCGCCGCCCCCATCGGCCGGGACGCCGAGGGCGACCAGCTCGCCGACCGCCTGACCGCCGGCGGCGTCGCCCTGCGCCGGATGCACGTGCACGCCCCCACCGGCCTCTACCTCGCCATCGAGGACGGCGCCGGCGCCCTCGTCGCCGCCATCGCCGAGCTGCCGGGCTGCGAGGGCGCCACGGCCGAGCATCTGGAGGGCATCCTCACCGCCGCCGCCGGCAACGCCGCCGCGTGGGCCATGGAGGCGAACCTGCCCGCGGGCGTGCTGACCGCCCTCGCCTCCGCCCACTCCGCGCTGCCGGAGGGGGACCGCCCGCTGCTCGCGGCCAACCCCGCCTCGCCCGCCAAGGCCGCCCGCCTCGCGCCGCTGCTGGGCTCGCTCGACCTCGTGGTCTGCAACCGCGCCGAGGCGGAGGCGCTGGCCGGCCGCCCCTTCCATGACGCCCCCGACGCCGCCGCGGCCCTGCGGTCGCTCGGCGTGCGGGAGGCCGCCGTCACCAACGGCGCGCACGAGGCCGCGGCCTCCGCCCCCGAGGGCGACGCGGTCCTTCCCCCCCACCGGCGGCGGCGGCGCGACCGGAGCCGGGGACGCCCTCTTCGCCGCCTATCTGGACGCCCGCCTGCGAGACCGGCCGCCAGCCGACGCCCTCGCCGGCGGCCTCGCCGCCGCGCGCGCGAAAATGGAGCACCGTTCATGACCCTCCTCGCCTGGTCCGACGAGGCCGCCGCCGCCCGCGCCGAGGGCCGCCCGCTGGTGGCGCTGGAGAGCACCATCATCACCCACGGCCTGCCCTGGCCCCGCAACCTCGAGGCCGCGCGGATGCTGGAGGCCGAGATCCGCGAGGCCGGCGCCGTCCCCGCCACCATGGCGATCTCCGAGAGCCGCATCCGCGTGGGCCTCGACGACGCCGACCTGGAGGCGCTGGCCCGCTCCGAGGGCGCCGCGAAGCTGTCGCGCGCGGACCTCGCCGCCACGCTCGCGGCGGGCCGCCCCGGCTCCACCACCGTCGCCGCCACCATGATCTGCGCGCGCCTCGCCGGCATCGAAGTCTTCGCGACGGGGGGCATCGGCGGCGTCCACCGCGGCGCCGACGCCACCTGGGACGTCTCGGCCGACCTGCACGAGCTCGCCCGCACCCCCGTCACCGTGGTCGCCGCCGGCGCCAAGGCGATCCTGGACCTGCCGAAGACGCTGGAGGTGCTGGAGACCCTCGGCGTCCCCGTCATCGGCTGGCGCACAGATGCCTTCCCCGCCTTCTGGTCCCGCGAGTCGGGCCTCCCCGCGCCGCTGCGCATGGACGAGGCCGCGCAGATCGCCCGCGCCCACCGTCTGCGCGCGGACCTCGGCCTCGCCGGCGGCCAGCTCGTCGCCAACCCGATCCCCGAGGCGGACGAGATCCCGGCCTCCGAGCTCGCCCCTCTCATCGACCAGGCGGTGGAGGAGGCCGAGGCGCAGCACATCGCCGCCAAGGCCGTGACCCCCTTCCTGCTGGGCCGGATCCTCAACCTCACCCGGGGCCGGAGTCTAGAAGCCAACCTCGCGCTCGCCCGCAACAACGCGCGGCTCGCGGCGGAGATCGCGAAGGCGATGTGAGGTGGAGGTCCACTCCTCGGCCATCCGCAGCGTGGACTGGTCGGGCGGCATCCTGACCGTCCGGTTCCTCGAAACCGGAACCTACGACTATTTCGACGTGCCCGAGGCGGTCTTCCGCGCCTTCCTCGAAGCCCCCTCCAAGGGCGCCTTCTTCAACGCCCGCATCCGGGACCGCCACCGCTTCCGCCGCACCGGCGCTTGACCCCCGCCCCTGCGCGCCCCATCCCCCGGCGCATGGACCTGCGCCCCATCCTGATCTTCGGCCCCACCGCCTCGGGCAAGTCCGGCCTCGCCCTGCGGCTGGCCGAGGCCCTTCCCGGCGTGGTCGTCAACGCCGACGCCCTCCAGGTCTATGACGGCTGGCGCATCCTCACCGCCCGCCCGCCGGCGCAGGACGAGGCCCGCGCCCCCCACCGCCTCTACGGCCACGTCCCCGTGACCGAGCCCCACTCCGCCGGCCGTTTCCTGCGCGACGCGCAGGCCGAGATCGCCGCCGCGCAGGCCCGTTCCCTCGTCCCCATCCTCGTCGGCGGCACGGGCCTGCATTTCACCGCCCTGACCGAAGGGCTGGCCGAGATCCCCGAGACCCCGCCCCGCATCCGCGCCGCCGCCGAGGCGCACCTCGCCGCCCTCGGCCTCCCCGCCTTCGCCGAGGCGCTGCGCGCCCGCGACCCGAAGACCTACGCCCGCCTCGACCTCGCCAACCCTCGCCGGGTCCTGCGCGCGTGGGAGGCGCTGGAGACCGTCGGCCGCCCCCTCGCGGACATGCAGGACGAGACGCCGCCGCCCCTCGTCCCCCTGCCCGACGCCCGCCCCCTCCGCCTGATGCCCGACCGCGCCGCCCTCTACGCCGCCATCGAGACCCGCTTCGACCAGATGCTGGAACAGGGCGCGCTGGATGAGGCCCGAGGCGCGCTGACATGGCCCGCCCCCGCCCCCACCGCGATGCAGGCGCTCGGCGCCCACGAACTCATGGCCCACCTGCGCGGCGAGCTGTCGCTGGCGCAGGCGCGGGACGCCGCCGTCCTCGCCACCCGACGCTACGCCAAGCGCCAGCTTTCCTGGGCGCGCAACCGCTTCCGGGACTGGCCCGCCGCCGAAACCCCGGCCGAAGCCCACGCCCTCCTGCACCCCTGACGAAAGTTGCGCCGCGCCCCCGGCCCACGCAACTTTCTCCGCCCGCGCGGCCATACAGGGTTGACCCGAGGTTTCCGGACGGCTACGTGACCTCTCGCGGACACACGAAGGACCACTACCGATGACCTTCATCGTACTTATGACCGGGCGCGACTGACGGCGGACATCCGGTCCCCGCCGAAAGCGCCCGCACGCCCCCCTGACCGGGGGTTTTTTTGTGCCCGGGCGCCGCGCCCGGCCTCCGCCAGACGAAACCGAAGGAACACCCCGATGCCCCGCGAAATGACCGGCGCCCAGATCGTCGTCCAGGCCCTGAAGGATCAGGGCGTGGACACCGTGTTCGGCTATCCCGGCGGCGCGGTCCTCCCGATCTATGACGAGATCTTCAAGCAGAACGACATCCAGCACGTCCTCGTCCGCCACGAGCAGGGCGCGACCCATGCGGCCGAGGGCTACGCCCGCTCCACCGGCAAGCCCGGCGTGGTGCTGGTGACCTCCGGCCCCGGCGCCACCAACGCGGTGACCGGCCTGACCGACGCGCTGATGGACTCCATCCCGATCATCGTGCTGACCGGCCAGGTGCCCACCTTCCTGATCGGCTCCGACGGGTTTCAGGAGGCCGACACCGTCGGCATCACCCGCCCCTGCACCAAGCACAACTGGCTGGTGAAGGAGACCGACCGCCTCTCGGACACCCTGCACCAGGCCTTCTACGTCGCCACCAACGGCCGTCCCGGCCCGGTGCTGGTCGACATCCCCAAGGACGTCCAGTTCGCCACCGGCAGCTACAACCAACCGCACGAGGCCGCCCGCCTCCCCTACGCGCCCCGCACCGAGGGCGACCCCGACATGATCGAGGCCGCCGTCGACCTGCTGGAGCAGGCCGAGCGCCCGGTCCTCTACACCGGCGGCGGCGTGATCAACTCGGGCCCCGAGGCGACCCGCCTCCTGCGAGAGCTGGCGGAGGCGACGGGCTTCCCCGTCACCTCCACCCTGATGGGTCTCGGCTGCTACCCCGCCTCCGGCCCGAAGTGGCTGGGGATGCTGGGCATGCACGGCACCTACGAGGCGAACATGACGATGCATGGCAGCGACGCCATGTTCTGCATCGGCGCCCGCTTCGACGACCGCATCACCGGGCGGCTGGACGCGTTCTCGCCCGGCTCGAAGAAGGTCCACATCGACATCGACCCCAGCTCGATCAACAAGAACGTGCCGGTGGACGTGCCCATCCTGGGCGACGTCGCCTGCGTCCTGCGCGCGATCCTGGAGCGCTGGAAGGCTCGGGGCGCCAGGACCCAGCGGGAGCGGATCACCGCCTGGTGGTCCCAGATCGACGCCTGGCGCGCGATCAAGTGCCTGACCTACGTGAACTCCGACACGGTCATCAAACCCCAGTACGCGCTGGAGCGGCTGGAGGCCCTCACCAAGCACCACGACCGCTACATCGCCACCGAGGTCGGCCAGCACCAGATGTGGGCCGCCCAGTTCTGGGCTTCGAGGAGCCGAACCGCTGGATGACCTCCGGCGGCCTCGGGACCATGGGCTACGGCGTCCCCGCCTCCATCGGCGTGCAGATGGCCCACCCCGAGGCGCTGGTCATCAACGTCGCCGGCGAGGCCTCCTTCATGATGAACATGCAGGAGATGTCCACCGCCGTGCAGCACCGCCTGCCCGTCAAGCAGTTCATCCTCAACAACGAGCGTCTGGGCATGGTCCGCCAGTGGCAGCAGCTCCTGCACGGCGAGCGGTATTCGCACTCCTACTCCGAGGCGCTGCCCGATTTCGTGAAGCTCGCGGAGGCCTTCGGCTGCAAGGGCATCAAGTGCGACGATCCTGCCGATCTCGACGAGGCGATCAAGGAGATGCTGGCCTATGACGGCCCGGTGATCTTCGACTGCATGGTCGAGAAGCACGAGAACTGCTTCCCGATGATCCCCTCCGGCAAGGCCCATAACGAGATGCTGCTCGGCCAGTCCTCCACCGAGGGCGCCATCGAGCTCGGCGGCGCCGTCCTCGTCTGACCTCGGCGCCGGCGGCGCGTCGGAGACCTCTCCGAAGGCCGCCGGGCGCCTCCCTCCCCCGCATGCGGGGGAGGGCCGGGGCGGGGGCTTCCCTCCGCCCGACCCGAACGCCCCCGGGCGCGCTCCCGCGCCGCCCCCGCAGGAGACGCCGCATGAACGCGCTCAACATCCCCCAGGGCTCCACCGCCCATTCCGCCTACGCCCTCCGCTCCGCGCTTGCGGAGGGCGAGGAGCGACGCACCCTCGCCGTGCTGGTGCTGAACGAGGCCGGCGTCCTCGCCCGCGTCATCGGCCTCTTCTCGGGCCGCGGCTACAACATCGAGATCCCTGACGGTCGCCGAGACGGACCACGTCTCCCACCGCTCCCGCATCACCGTGGTGACCACCGGCACCCCCGCGGTGCTGGAGCAGATCAAGGCCCAGCTCTCGCGCATGGTCCCGGTGATCGACGTGCACGACCTGAGCCGGGAGGGCCCGTCGGTGGAGCGCGAGCTGGCGCTGGTCAAGGTCGCCTGCACCGGCGAGGCGCGCGTCGAGGCGCTGCGCCTGTCGGAGGTCTTCCGCGCCTCGGTGGTGGACACGACGCTCCGCAGCTTCGTGTTCGAGCTGACCGGAGCGCCGGAGAAGATCGACGCCTTCGTGGAGCTGATGGCCCCGCTCGGGCTGGTGGACGTGGCGCGCACCGGCGTCGCCGGCATGAAGCGCGGGCCGGAGGGCATGTGAGCCCGAAGGCGGGGCGGCCCTGACGGCCGCTCCGCTCCCCTCCGGCGGGGCGGCCCGAGCGTTTCGCACGCGGGCGTTTCGCAGCGAAACAGGCCCCCCGCGAGACCGATCTCCAGCCTTTTCAACCGCTTCCCAAAGCGCGCTTGTGGAATTAACCACTCTGTTAACCTGTTTCGCGCCCGCCTGAGTGCCGCGCGCATGCGCGGACCGAGGCAGGAAACCTGCCCGCGAAAGCGGGCGCCGCGTCGCTCCGGCTTGCCAAGGGCGCGGCGTCGGTCTCTCCTCCGGGAAAACCTCCGGGAGGACTTCGATGACCCGCACCATCCTCATCACCGGCGCAGGCTCCGGCATCGGCCGCGCCACCGCCCGCCGCTTCCTCGAGGCCGGCTGGCAGGTCGCGCTCGCGGGCCGAAGGGCGGAGGCGCTGGTCGAAACCGCGCAGGGCCACGCCAACGCCTTCCTCCACGCCGCCGACGTCTCCCAGCCCTCGGAGGTGGAGACGCTGTTCGTCCGCACGCTGGAGCGGTTCGGGCGGCTGGATGCGCTCTTCAACAACGCTGGCCGCGGCTCCCCCTCCCGCCCCATCGACGAGACGACGCTGGACGACTGGTTCGGGGTGCTGGGCGCGAACCTGACGGGATCCTTCCTCTGCGCCCGCGCGGCCTTCGCGGCCATGCGCCGGCAGTCCCCGCAGGGGGGGCGGATCATCAACAACGGCTCGATCTCGGCGCAGGCGCCTCGGCCCGGGTCGGTCCCCTACACCGCCACCAAGCACGCGATCACCGGGCTCACGAAGTCGCTCTCGCTCGACGGGCGGCCATATGACATCGCCTGCTGCCAGATCGACATCGGCAACGCCGCCTCCGAGATGACCGAGCGCATGGCCAGGGGCGTGCCGCAGGCCGACGGCTCCGTGCGTCCCGAGCCGCTGATGGACCTGGCCCACGTGGCCGAGACGGTGCTGCGCATGGCCGAGCTGCCGCCCGAGGCCAACATGCAGTTCGTCACCCTGATGGCGACGAAGATGCCGCTGGTGGGGCGGGGTTAGGCCCGGTAACGCAGGGTCGGCTCGCCCTCATCGAAGCCGCCGGACATGTCGGCCTTTCGCCGGGAGCGCCGCAGGCCGGCGCCGCGTGTCGCCCCTTACGTCCGCCGCCCCATCCGCCAGGCCGCCAGCCCCACGCAGGTCGCCACCACCAGGATCATCAGCGTCGCGAGCGCGTTGATCTCGGGCGTGAGCCCCAGGCGCACCTTGGAGAAGACCACCATCGGCAGCGTGCTCGCGCCCGGGCCCGAGACGAAGGACGCGATCACCAGGTCGTCGAGGCTCAGCGTGAAGGACAGCAGCCACCCGGCCACAAGCGCCGGGGTCAGCATCGGCAGCGTCACGTCGAAGAACACACGCGGCTGGCGGGCGCCGAGATCCATGGCCGCCTCCTCCATCGACATGTCGAAATCCGCGAGCCTCGCCTGGATGATGACCGCCACGAAGGCCATGCAGAAAGTGGCGTGCGCGATCACGATGGTCTGGACCCCGCGCTCTCCGGGCCAGCCGGTCAGCGTCTCCATCGAGATGAAGAGCAGGAGCAGCGACAGGCCCGTCACCACGTCCGGCATCACGATGGGCGCGGTGGCCATGCCCGAGAGCAGCAGCCGCGGGCCGGAAGCGGCCGAAGCGGGTCATGGCGTAGCCGATCAGCGTGCCGAAGAGGGTGCCGATGGTGGCCGACAGCGCCGCCACCTTCAGGCTCACCCATGCCGCCTGGAGGATCTGGTCGTTGCGAAGAAGCTCTGCGTACCAGCGCACGGACCAGCCGCCCCAGACGCTCGCGAGCTTGGAGGCGTTGAAGGAATAGGCCACCATGATCGCGAGCGGCACGTAGAGGAGCGCGAAGCCGACCCCCGCCGCGGCGATCAGCGGCCAGCGCGACCCCCTCATTCCTTCACCCCGAGCGAATTGCGCACGAACATGATCGGGATCACCAGCAGCGCCAGCATGGCGATGGCGACGGCGGAGGCGAGCGGCCAGTCGCGGTTGTTGAAGAACTCGGTCCAGAGCACGGAGCCGATCATCAGCTGGTCCGGGCCGCCCAGCAGCGCGGGGATCACGAATTCGCCGACCGCGGGGATGAATACCAGCAGAGAGCCTGCGAGGATGCCGGGGACCGACAGCGGCAGGGTGACGGTCAGGAACGCCTTGAGGGGCGGCGCGCCGAGGTCATGGGCGGCCTCCAGCAGCGCCTCGTCCAGCTTCTCCAGCGTCGAATAGAGGGGCAGGATCATCAGCGGCAGGTAGCCGGTGACGATGCCCATATACACCGCGAAATCGGTCTGGAGCATGGTGACCGGCGGGATGCCGAAAAGGCCGAGCAGCCCGTTGATGAAGCCCGTGGGGCTCATCAGCCCGATCAGCGCGTACATGCGCAGCAGGAACGAGGTCCAGAACGGAAGGATCACCAGCAGCAGCAGCAGGTTGCGATGCCGCGACCGCGCGATCAGCAGCGCCATCGGGTAGGCGATCAGCAGGCAGATCAGGGTCGCCGTGGCCGCGATCCAGATCGAGTTCAGGTAGGCGGTGTAGTAGAGGCTGTCCTGCGCCAGGAACATGAAGTTCCCGAAGTTGAGCGACAGGGTCAGCATCCCGTCGGCCCACTCGAACAGCGACGAATAGGGCGGGCGCGCGATCAGCGGCTCCGCGAGGCTGACGCGCAGGACCACGAGGAACGGCAGCAGGAAGAACAGCGCCAGCCACAGGGTGGGCGCGGCCACGACCAGCGACCGGCCTCGGCGATGGAGCCAGCCGCTCACGACAGCAGCGCCACGCCGGCGCCGGGGGGCCAGGAGATCCAGACCTCCTCCTCCCAGGTGGGCGCGGTCTCGGCGTAGCGGTCGCGGTTGGCGAGGGTGGCGCGGATGCGCTGGCCCGAGGCGAGCCGGATGCCGTAGTGGCTGAGCCCGCCCATGTAGGCGATGTCCTCCACCACCCCCGGCGCGGCGCCGCCGATGCCTTCGGGGCCGAGCGCCGCCCTCGGGGCGGGTCCGCTCCAGCCGCAGCTTCTCGGGGCGCACGGCGACCCAGACGGTCTGGCCGATCTGGCAGCTCATGCCGTGGTGGACGAAGATCTCGCCGCCCAGCGCCGTCGGAGGCGACGCGGACATGGTCCGACTCGTCCTCCGTCACCTGCCCCTCGAACACGTTCACCGAGCCCACGAAATCCGCGATGAAGCGGTTGCGCGGGTATTCATAAAGGTCGCGCGGCGCATCCACCTGGATCAGGCGCCCCTGGTCCATGACGCCGATGCGGTCGCCCAGCGTCATCGCCTCCTCCTGGTCATGGGTGACCACGATGAAGGTGGTGCCGAGGGTCTCCTGGATGTCCATCAGCTCGAACTGGGTCTCCTCGCGCAGCTTCTTGTCGAGCGCGCTGAGGGGTTCGTCCAGCAGCAGCGCCTTGGGCTTCTTGGCCAGCGCGCGCGCCAGCGCCACGCGCTGACGCTGCCCGCCCGAGAGCTGGCTGGGGCGGCGCTTGGCGAAGGGCGTCAGCTTCACCAGGTCGAGCATCCGGGCGACCTGCGCCGCGATCTCACCCTTCGCCATCCGGTCCTGCTTCAGTCCGTAGGCGATGTTCTTCTCAACGCTCATGTGGGGGAAGAGGGCGTAGGACTGGAACATCATGTTCACCGGCCGCTCCCACGGGGGCACCGGGGTCATGTCCTGGCCGTCGATCTCGATCGTGCCGCTGTCCGGCCGCTCGAACCCCGCGAGCATCCGCAGGAGGGTGGACTTGCCCGAGCCGGAGCCGCCGAGGAGGCAGAAGATCTCCCCCTCCCGCACGTCGAGGCTCAGGTCGTCGACGGCCCGGTAGCCGTCGAAGCTCTTGGTCAGGTTCGCGATGCGGATGAAGGCGCGGCCCGACCTGGGGCCGCGCTGGGTCCGGCCGCTCATGCCCGCTCTCCCCCCGGGGCCGCGATCACTGGCCGGTCTTGATCGAGGTCCAGGCGCGGTTGACGGTCCGGTCGGTGCGCGCATCGTAGACGGGCGCGGTCCACAGCCGGTCCTTCACCTCGTCGGAGGGGAAGATGCCGGGGTCGGAGGTGATCTCCTCGTCCACCATCGGCAGGGACGCCTTGTTGGCGTTCGCGTACCAGACGTAGTTGGTGATGTCGGCCGTGATCTGCGCGTCCATGATGAAGTTGATGAACTTGTGCGCGTTCCCGGGGTGCGGGGCGTCCTTGGGGATGGCGAGGTTGTCCATCCACATCAGCGCGCCCTCCTTGGGGATCGAATAGCCGATCTCCACGCCGTTGTCGGCCTCGGCCGCGCGGTCGCGCGCCTGGAACACGTCGCCCGACCAGCCGATGGAGACGCAGACGTCGCCGTTCGCGAGATCGTTGATGTACTGCGAGGAGTGGAAGTAGCGCACATGCGGCGCGATCGTCTTCAGCAGCTCCTCCGCCTTGGCGATGTCGTCGGGGTTCTTGGAGGTCGGGTCGAGGCCGAGATAGGCCATGGCCGAGGGGATGATCTCGGTCGGCGCATCGAGCATCGTGATCCCGCAATCCGCGAGCTTGGCGGCGTTCTCCGGGTCGAAGACCAGCGCCCAGCTGTCGGTCGGCGCATCCTCGCCCAGCCGCTCCGCGACCTTGGCCTTGTCGTAGCCGATGCCGGTGGTGCCCCACATGTAGACGACGCCGTGCTCGGTCCCCGGATCGAAGCCCTCCAGCCGCCGCATCAGCACGGGGTCCATGTTCGCGAGGTTCGGAAGCTCGGACTTGTCCAGCGGCTGGTACACCCCGGCCTTGATCTGGCGGGCGAAGAAGTCCCCCGTCGGCACCACGATGTCGTAGCCCGAGGAGCCGGCCATCATCTTGGCCTCCAGCACCTCGTTGGAGTCGAACACGTCATAGGTGACGTCGATGCCCGTCTCCTTCTCGAACTTCTCGATCGTGTCCTCGGCGATGTAGTCGGACCAGTTGTAGACGTTGAGGACCGGCTCCTCCTGCGCAAGCGCGGGGGTGGCAAGGCCGGCCGCGAGCGCGGCGGAGAGAAGGGCGGGGGCGAACTTGTCGGTCATTCGGGGAGGCTCCCTGTCCTGAGGCGCCGCTGCGAGGCGCCGGGTTCGACGAGAAGACTAGGGCCGCCCTCGCATCCGCGAAAGAGGGAATCTGAACGTTTGCCGGGCGCTCGCGCCCCCGGCGCCGCCGCGTGAGGCGCCGGGAGGGGGTCAGTAGCCCTCGAAGCCCTCCACGAGCCACAGGGCGTAGGATTCGCGTGCGGTCGGCATGGGTGCGGAAGGTCCCCGAGCCCACCGGAATGGCGGAGGAGAAATGGGCGGCGATGTCCTCCCCCAGCCCCTCCGAGTGGACCGCCAGCAGCATCAGGCGGTCGTCGCCGGGCTGGAGGCGGGCGCGGAACTCGAAGTGGTCCTCCGGCACGCCGTCCGGGTCCCAGGCGGCGACGGCGCCGAAGCCGAGGCCCCCCTGGAACATGCACTCCGACAGCCGGCGGCGGTTGTCGGACAGCAGGACGTCCGCCCCCTCCGCCTCCATCGCGGTCAGCGCCATCTCGCAGAACGGGCCGCCCACGCGCATCTTCTTGAACGGGTCGCCCGCGCGCGGCAGGTCCTGCGCGTAGTTGGCGTAGGCGAGGCCCAGCGCCCACACGAGCGCGAGCGCGGCGCCGCCGATCCAGCCGTGGATCCTCAGCGCCCGCGGCCCCCAGTCCCGCGCCAGCAGCCAGCGGGCCGCGAGCACCGACCCCGCCACATAGGCCGGCGCCGCCCAGTTGGCGTTGGCGCCCGACAGGAACGCCTGCACGCACATCACCGCCAGCAGCGGCGCGGTCATCCACACCAGCAGCCGGTCGCGCCAGTCCGTCCCCCGCGCGCGGGAGACGAGCCCCGCCACCACCGCGCCGAACGCCACCGGCCCGATGACGCCAAGCTGCGCACCCAGGAACTCCAGCAACGAGATCGGCTCCACCATCGGGCCGGCCCCGTAGGAGGCGTTCTGCTCCAGATGCGTGACCGTGACGAAGCCGTTGAGCGCGTTCCACACGAGGTTCGGGGACAGCACGACCACCGCGGCGGCGAGGGCGATCCAGGCGCCCCTGCGGGCGGAGGGGCTCGCCGGCCTCTCCCGCCCGACCAGCGCATAGCCCAGCGCCCCCAGCGCGAAGGCGATGCCGGTGTATTTGCCCAGCATCGCCAGCCCCACTCCGGCCCCGAGGATCGCCCACCACGCCCACGGCTCCGCCGCCCGCTTCGCCCGCGGCTCCATCACCCGCACCAGCGCGTAGAGGGACAGCGACCAGCCCATCATCATCACCGGATCGGTGGTCATCAGATGGGCGGAGATCAGCACCCCCGGCGCGAGCGAGTAGACGAAAGCCGCCCAGAACCCGGTCCGCGGATCGAACAGCCGCGCGCCGGTCAGGCAGATCAGCCCGCCGATGACCAGATGCGAGACCGGCGCGAAGAAGCGCAGCCCGAAGGGCGTGTCGCCGAAGCCCAGCGTCGCCAGCTCGATCAGCCAGCCCGTCAGCGGCGGCTTGGAGTAGTGGCCGAGCGCGTGCTCGTTGCCATAGGCCCAGTACTGCGCCTCGTCGAAATGCACGGGAATGACGGTGAAGGCGTTGAGCAGGAGGTTGAGGACGAACAGCCCCAGCAGCATCCACAGCGCGCGCTCGCCCCACGGCGCATCGGCGACCGCCGCCCGAGGCGCCGCCTTCGTCCGCCCCGTCTTCGCGCCCAACTCGGCCATGCCTCTCCCCGCCCGGAACCCGCGGCGGTTCTGCCCGACGCGCGCCCGCGAAACAACCGCGCCCCCGCCACAGGCCCCGCCGCCCGCAAGCCGCGGCGGGCGCCCGGGCGGCCACGCGCAGAACCTCCGCGCCGCGGCCCGGCCCAACGGGAGGCGAGGCGTCAGCCGAAGCCGACGGGCGGGAGGCCCCCGCCAAAGCAAAGCGGCGCGGACCGAAGCCCGCGCCGCTCTCCGAACCTACCGAAGGAGGAAGGTCAGACCTTCTCCTGCGTGTACTGCCGCAGCTCCCGCCGCGCGATCTGGCGGCGATGCACCGCATCCGGCCCGTCGGCCAGCCGCAGCGTGCGGACATGCGTGTACATGTGCGCCAGCGGCGTCTCCTGGCTGACGCCCGCGCCCCCGAACATCTGGATCGCCTCGTCGATCACCTTGCACGCCATCCGCGGCGCCACCGTCTTGATCATCGAGATCCACGGCCCCGCCTGACGCGGATCGCCTTGGTCCATCATCCACGCGGCCTTGAGGCACAGCAGGCGGGCCTGCTCGATCTCGATCCGCGCCTCGGCGATGATGTCGTAGTTGGCGCCCAGCTTGTAGACCGGCTGGCCGAAGGCCTCGCGGCTCATCGCCCGCTTGATCATCAGCTCCAGCGCCTTCTCGGCCTGTCCGATGGCGCGCATGCAGTGATGGATCCGTCCCGGCCCGAGGCGGCCCTGCGAGATCTCGAACCCCCGCCCTTCGCCCAGCAGCAGGTTCGAGGCCGGGATCCGCACGTTCTCGAACTTCAGGTGAAGGTGGCCGTGCGGCGCGTCGGGGTCGCCGAACACCTGCATCGCGCGCAGCTTGGTGATGCCCGGCGTCGCGGGATCGACCAGCACCATCGAGTGCTGCTGATGCTTCGGCCGGTTCTCGTCCGGCGTGTGGACCATGGCGATGTACACCTTGCAGCGCGGATCGCCGGCGCCCGAGGACCACCACTTCTCGCCGTTCAGGACGTATTCGTCGCCGTCCTTCTCGCACTTCATGCGCATGTTGGTCGCGTCCGAGGACGCCACGTCCGGCTCGGTCATCAGGTAGGCCGAGCGGATCTCTCCGTTGAGCAGCGGCTTCAGCCACTTCTCCTTGTGCTCGTCGTTGCCGTAGCGCTCCAGCACTTCCATGTTGCCGGTGTCGGGGGCGGCGCAGTTGAAGGTCTCTGCCCCCAGCGGCGCCTTGCCCATCTCCTCGGCCAGATAGGCGTATTCGACCGTCGACAGCCCGTAGCCCGCCTTGGAATCCGTCAGCCAGAAGTTCCAGAGGTTCTTCGACTTGGCCTTGTCCTTCAGGCCGTTGATGATGTCGTTCATCTCCGGCGTGTAGGTCCACGCGTCCGGCGCCTTGGCGTGGGCCTCGTGGAACTTCTGGGAGGCCGGGATCACGTCCTCCTCCATCATCTGCCGGACGGCCTGCTGGATCGGCTTGACCCGCTCCGTCATCCCCAGCGCCATGGTCTGCAGCTCGGGCTTGATCCGCTCCGAATGGGCGTTCATGTGGTCGTCTCCTCCGTTATCGTTGCGGTCTCGGGCCGCGCGCCCAGCCCTGCAAGGGCGAAGGCCGCGACTTCGTCGATGATTCGGCCGCGGTCGGCCTCGGTCTCCTGCGCCCGCGGACGGTACCAGAAGACGGGACCGTTCAGGGCGGGCAGCAGCGTGCGGATGGTGGTCGCCACGTCGCAGCGACGGAACTCGCCGGCGGCGATGCCCTCGGACAGCACCCTGGCGAACAGCCGCTCATGGGCGCCGCGCAGCTCGATCAGGTCGCGCACCGCTTCCTTCTGCTCCGCGCTCGCGGCCGGCAGCAGGTGCAGCTCCACCCCCTGCATGGCGGCGCGGTGGAACGGCTGGTCGCGCAGGATCGAGTTCACATGCGCCCGCAGCATCCGGGTCATGCGCGCGGTGGGGGCGCCGCCCTCGGCCACCGCCGCCACCTCGCCGTGGATCACCTCCAGGCTGCGGCGCGTCACGTCGTGGAACAGCGCCAGCTTGGAGCGATAGTAGTGATAGACCCGCCCCTTGGTGGCCCCCATCACCGCCGCCACGTCGTCTATTGACGTAGCGGCGAAACCGCGTTCCATGAAGGCGCGCGCGGCGGCGGCGAGCACTTCCTCCTGCGCCGCGGTCCGGCCCTCGGGCGGCTGCGAAAGCGCCTCGGCGGGCCGTTCGGCCACCCCCTCAACCGTTTCACTGTGCAGGCTTGCGCTCATGGACGCGACCCTACATACTGTCGGGTATGTCGTCAACGCCGGCCTTCAAGTCCGGCGGGGCAAACGGGGAGGAAGCATGAGCTATCTCGACGACCTGTTCGGCGTCGCGGGCAAGACCGCGCTCGTGACCGGCGGGGCCACCGGCATCGGCCGCATGATCGCCGAGGCGCTGGCCTCGGGGGCGCCCGCGTCCTGATCGCCTCGCGCAAGGGTCAGGACTGCGAGCGCGTGGCCGAGGAGATCAACGCCATGGGCCTGCCCGGCCGCGTCGAAGGCTTCGGCGGCGACGTCGGGAGCGAGGAAGGCGTGAAGCTGCTGGCCGAGGCGGTGATGGAGCGGACGGATACGCTCCACATCCTCTTCAACAACGCCGGCGTCTCCTGGGGCGCCAAGCTGGACGACTTCCCCTGGGGCGGCTGGGAGAAGGTCATGCGCGTCAACGTCATGGGCCTGTTCGAGCTTACGCGCCGCATGTTCCCCCTGCTGGACAAGGCCGCGACCGACGACGACCCGGCGCGGGTCGTGAACCTCGGCTCCGTGATGGGCGCCTGGCCGCTTGGGGACGAAGCGTATTCCTACTCCGCCTCAAAGGCCGCCGTGCATCACCTGACCCGCATCCTCGCCAAGGAATGCGCGGGCCGCCGGATCACCTTCAACGCCTTCGCGCCCGGCCCCTTCCAGTCGAAGATGACCGCCTTCGCCACGGCGTCCGAGGATCAGGCCCAGGCCGTCGGCTCCGACGTGCCGCTCGGCCGCATCGGCCGCCCGTCGGACATCGCGGGCGCCGCGCTGTTCCTGTGCTCCCGGGCCGGCGCCTACGTGACCGGCGCGATCCTGCCGCTGGACGGGGGCCTCGGCACCGTCACCGGCGGCGACCTGTTCGAGAAGGGAAGATCCTGATGGCCATGACCGCATCCGGCGTCGAGGACTACGATCCCACGCAGCGCGACGTCCCTGAATTCACCGTCTCCGAGCTTCAGGGCAAGATCGGCGAGGAGATCGGCGCCTCGCCGTGGTACGACGTGACCCAGAAGGACGTGGACGCCTTCGCGGTGGCCACCGACGACCGCAACTTCATCCACGTCAACCCCGAGCGCGCCAGGGCCGCCGGCCTCCCCGGCACCATCGCCCACGGCTTCTTCACCCTCTCCCTGCTGGCGGGCTTCTCCTACAAGACCACGCCCAAGGTGAAGGGCGCGGTGATGGGCTACAACTACGGGTTGGACAAGGTCCGCTTCGTGGCGCAGGTTCCGGTCGGCTCCCGCGTCCGCGGCCGCTACAAGCTCGCGGACGTGCAGGCCAAGGAGGGCTCGGTGGTGCTGGGCTACGAGGTGCAGGTGGAGATCGAGGGCCAGGAGATCGACAAGGGCGGCAAGCCCGCGGTCGTGGCCCTCTCCCGCTCCTACGTGAAGCTCGGAGACGACGCATGAGCGCGCAGAACCAGCAGATCGACCTCGACGCCCTCGGCGCCTATCTGGAAAAGCATGTCGAGGGCTTCCGCGGCCTGAAGGCGGCGGACAAGTTCAACAAGGGCCAGTCGAACCCCACCTACAAGGTGACCGCCGAGAGCGGCGCCTACGTCATGCGCGCCAAGCCCACCGGCGAGCTTCTGAAGTCCGCCCACCAGGTGGACCGGGAGTTCCGGGTGATGTCGGCGCTGGCGCAGACCGACGTGCCGGTCCCGAAGATGCTGCACCTCTCGGAGGAGGACAGCCCCATCGGCCGCATGTTCTACATCATGGAGTTCCTGGAGGGCCGCGTCCTGTGGGACCCCAAGCTGCCGGAGCTTTCGCCCGACGAGCGCTTCGCCACCTATGACGACATGAACCGCTGCCTCGCGGCGCTGCATGACGTGGACCCGGCGGCGGTGGGCCTTTCGGATTTCGGCCGGCCGGGGAGCTATTTCGAACGTCAGCTCGGCCGCTGGACCAAGCAGTACCGCGCGTCCGAGACCGAGAAATACCCGGACATGGACCACCTGATCGACTGGCTTGAGAAGAACATGCCGGCCGATGACGGCGTGGTCTCCATCGTCCACGGGGACTACCGGCTCGACAACGCGATGTTCCACCAGACCGAGCCGCGGATCCTCGCGGTGCTGGACTGGGAGCTGTCGACGCTCGGCCACCCCTACGCCGATCTCGGCTACCAGTGCGCCTACTGGCGCCTGCCCAACCGCGACGGCCTGCGCGGCATCGGCGACGTGGAGCGCGGACGCGCCACCGGCCTGCCGTCCGAGCAGGGATACGTGGAAGCCTACTGCAAGCGCCGCGGCATCACCGACATTCCCAACTGGGAATTCTACGTGGCCTTCTCCTTCTTCCGCTACGCGGCGATCATCCAGGGCGTCTACAAGCGCGGCCTGGACGGCAACGCCTCGGACCCCGAGGGCGCCATGCGCGCCGGCCGCAACGTCCCCCGCATCGCCCGCATCGCGGTCGAAGGGCTGGAGGCCGCGAAGTGAAGCGCTTCGAGGGGCTGACGGTCCTGATCACCGGGGCCACCGGCGGCTTCGGCTCCACCTCGGCGAAGATGTTCGCCGGGGAGGGGGCGAACCTCGTGCTCTCGGACCACCCCTCCCAGCCGCTGGAGGACTTCGCCGCGGAGTTCGCGACGCCGGTGAGGACGCTGGCCGGAGACGTCTCCGACCCCGCGCTGCACGAGGCGCTGGTGAAGCTGGCCACGGAGGAGTTCGGCCACCTCGACGTGGCGGTGAACAACGCCGGCATCTCCCACGGCCGCCACCGGATCGAGGACATCCCGCTCGATAAGGCCCGCGCGGTGGTGGAGGTGGACCTGATGGGCGTCTGGTACGCCCTGCGCGCCCAGATCCCGGCCATGGACAACCGCCGCGGCGGTCGCGGCGGGTCCATCGTCAACATCGCCTCGCTGGCGGGCATCGCGGGCGCGCCGACCATCGGCATGTATTCGGCGGCCAAGCACGGGGTGATCGGGCTGACGCGCTCGGCCGCGGCCGAGAACGCCCGCCGCGGCATCCGCGTCAACGCCATCTGCCCGGCCTTCGCCCGCACGCCGATGGTGCTGAACGGCGTCCTCGCCGCGATGAAGGAGACCGGCCAGACCCAGGAGGAGGCCGAGGCCTATGTCGCCCGCGGCGTCCCCATGCGCCGCCTCGGCCTGCCCGAGGAGGTCTCCCAGGCCATCGTCTGGTGCGCCTCCCCCGAAAACGGCTTCATGACCGGCCAGGCCATCGCCATCGACGGCGGCGTGACCTCGGTCTGATACCGCCGCGCCTAACCGATGGCCCTCTTGATCCACGGCTGGAGGCACGGGGAGCGGATGCGGGACGGATCGTCGGCGAAGGCGTTCCAGGCGCGACAGCAGGCGTCGACGATGGCGTCGAAGCCCTCGAAGACGCGCAGGCTCGGGAAGCGCTCGCGGAGCCATAGCCAGACGCGCTCCATCGGGTTGAGCTGGGGCGAATGCGGCGGCAGCGGGACGAGGCTGACGTTCGGCGGGACCCGGAGCGCCTTGGCGCCGTGCCAGCCGGCGCGGTCGAGGATCATGACGGCGTGCTCGTCATCGGGGATCGTGGCCGCGAAGGCATCGAGGAAGATCCGCATCGCCTGCGTGCCGACCTCGGGCAGGACGAGACCGAAGGCGGCCTCCCCGTCGGGGCGGGCGGCGCCGAAGACATAGGTCCACTCGAAGCGCTGGTCCTGGCGGCCCGGCGGGCGGCGGCCTCGGCTCCACCAGCGATGGCAGAGCCGGCCCTTCTGGCCGACCCGCATCTCGTCCTGGAACCACAGCGTGATCCGCTTGCCCGGATGCGCCTCGGCCGCGGTCTTCAGCGCAGCCCGCAGCCCGCTTTTTCGAAGCGACGCTGCGCCGCCTCGTCGCTCTTCGGAGGCGTGGGGCGGACCTTCTGCCGTGAGACCCCCTCGCGCCGCAGGATCCGCGACAGGCTCTGCGGGGTCAGGCGCTTGTCGAAGCGAGCCTCGACCCAGCGACAGAGGTCCGGAAGGGTCCAGCTGCTCACCGCGTCCTTCTCAGGGTCCGGACCGCGGAAGATCCGGTCGAAGAGGCGCCGGCTGCTGCAGCGCCGGCGGCCGGCCCGGCAGCGGCCGGTCGCGCACGCCCTCCGGTCCGTCGGCGTTGCAGCGCAGCACCGCGTCGCGCAGCGCCTGCCGCTCCATGCCCGCGGCCGTCGCCGCGTCCGCCCGGCTCATGGCGTCCAGCGCCGTTCGCGATCGCCGGCAGTCGCCGCGCCGCACGGTTGCTCCGCTCCCGCGAAGCCATCCTCCGCAGCTCCTCCGCCGTCAGATCGTCCCGGATCTTGAGCGCCCGACCCATCTCCCCTCCATCTCGCCGCTTCGGGAGATGGAATCGGAGATCAGGCCACAGGGGAACCCTTCAGCCGAAGTCAGAGCTTTCGCGTGCCGGTATGACTCCCTGACGAGGGGTTCGCCCGCCGCGGCTTGCAGGCGCTGCGCCGGTGGCGACCGTCTCGGGTTCCGAGGGGCCTCATCGGGTCCGGGCGCGCCGCGCGGCACGGTGGACCCGGAGCGCCGGCGGACTTGCCGCGACCTTCGGGGCCCGGGCCCGGCCGCCGAGCTCTCGCCCAGCCACAGGCTCCCACCGTCGACCGCGGCCGCGAGCCCGACCTCAGCCGCGGGCGCGACAGCCGGCGCGGCCGCCTCCGCGATCCCGCGCATCGCCATGTCCTTGAGCAGGGGCCACCTCGCCGCCCCGCCCTAGTGGTCTGACTGAGACAGATGAGTCCCGGTCCGGGATTCCGTCGAGCCGCGGCGCATGTGAAGATTGCGTCATGCGAACCGAGACATCCATCACGCTCGACAAGGCCGGGCGGCGCAGGCTCGAGGCCATCGCCGCGGATCGGAACACGCCGCAGAAGCACGTCTGGCGCGCGCGGATCGTGCTGCTGAGCGCGGACGGCGTCGGCACGAACGCGATCATGGCCGCGACCGACACTTCGAAGACGACCGTCTGGCGCTGGCAGGAACGCTTCCTGGCCGAGGGCGTGGACGGCCTGCTGCGCGACAGGACCCGGCCGCCGGGCAAGGCGCCGGTTCCGGACGCCCATGCCGCGAGCGTCGTCGAGATGACGCTGAAGCCGCCGCCGCACGAGGCCACCCACTGGACGGGCCGGGCCATGGCGAAGGCCGCCGGCCTCGCCGTCTCGACGGTGCAGAGGATCTGGAAGGCGCACGGCCTGGCGCCGCACCGCTGGCGGCGCTTCAGGCTCTCCAACGACGCCGCCTTCGCCGAGAAGCTGCACGCCGTCGTCGGCCTCTACGTCGCGCCGCCCGCCCACGCCGTCGTGCTCAGCGTCGACGAGAAGTCGCAGATCCAGGCGCTCGACCGAACCCAGCCCGGCCTGCCGCTCAAGAAGGGCCGTGGAGAGACCATGACCCACGACTGCAAGCGCCACGGCGCCACCACGCTCTTCGCCGCCCTGAACGTCCTCACCGGCGAGGTCTTCGGGCGGAACACGCAGCGCCACCGCCACCAGGAGTTCATCCGCTTGCCTCGAACGCGCTCGAGCGCGAGATCCCCGCCGGCAAGGTCGTGCACGTGATCCTCGACAACTACGCGGCCCACAAGCACGCCAGGGTCCGCGCCTGGCTCGACCGACACCCGCGCTGGACCTTCCACTTCACGCCGACGTCGAGCTCCTGGCTGAACGCCGTGGAGGGCTTCTTCGCCAGGCTGTCCCGGCGACGCCTGAAGCATGGCGTCTTCTGTTGCGTCGTCGAACTTCAGGCCGCCATCAACCGCTTCGTCGAAGAGCACAACGAGCGCCCGAAGCCCTTCGTGTGGCGAGCAAACCCGGACGCCATCATCGCGGCCCGTTCGCGAGGGTTCCAAGCGTTGAAGTCAGTCCACTAGTACCCCTCCGGCAGCGCCCAGCCGTTCCCGTCGTTGCGCCAGACCTGGAGGCCGCGCTCGCCGCTCGCGATCAGGTCTCGCCCGCCGGCGCCGCCCGTGGACGCCGCCTGCAGGTCGAAGCCCGCGAGCTTCCCCGACATCGTCGCGCCCCCGTGCCGCGTCAGCCCGGTCAGCACCCAGTGGACGCACCCCTCCGGCCCGCAGAACTCCGGCGAGGCGCCCTGGATCACCGCGTCCTCGGACCCGTCGCGGTCCAGATCCGCCACCCCGATGCGGAAGGCGTCGGGCAGAACCTCCACCCGGCCCTCGGGTCCGCGCATCTCCTCGGCGTAGAACTCCAGGAACGCGGCCTCCACCGCCTCGGGCATCGGGTCGTCGAAGGCGTACCACACCAGCTCGTCCGGGCCCGCGCCGTAGCCGCCGTAATCGTCCAGCGCCTCGGCCCGCGGGTCGGCGTCGCCCAGATCCTCCTGGTAGGCCACGCCCCCGAACTTGTAGACCGCCGGCTGCTGGCCCGCCCGCTCCATCACGAAGTCCCGCCAGCCGTTGGTGCGCGAGGCCGAGATCCGCGGACGCCCCGCCGTCTCCAGCACCTGCACCCAGCCCTCCGGCGTTTCGGCCAAGGCCCAGACCCCGCAGATCGCGTCCATGCCGCGGTTCCCCAGCGGCGTCGCCTGCGCGCAATGCGAGGTGGTGCGCCCCACCACCACCAGTTCCTCCGGCGCCGAGCCGTTCAGCTCGCACCGCGAGAAGCCGAAGAGGCCGTCCGTGGTCAGCCCCAGCCGCGCCGCCTCGGCGAAATCGGGTGCGAAGCGCTCCTCCACCAGCGCGCGCTCGGCGCGGGTCAGCTCGGTGCGGCCCATCTCGCCCCGCACCTCCCCCTCCCCGCGCAACGGCTCCACGCAATCCGCGAGCGCCGCGGCCGGGAGCGGCGGGAGGGTCAGGCACAGCAGGCGAATCAGGATGTGGCGCATGGGCCGACCGTAATTGCGGCGCCGATGCGGCCGCAACGGAGGCGCCCCCGTCCGCCCCCTCAACCTCCGCGACAGCAACTTCCCTGCCACATCCCCGGAACCTTCCAGCGCAGGAGGCGCGTTTCCCAAGGGAAAACCTGCCACGGAGACGCCTCATGTTCGACGCGACCCCCAAAGACGCGCGCAGGGCCGTCCTCTACCGGATGGTCATGCCCGGCCACCTCTGCCCCTTCGGCCTGAAGTCGAAATCCCTGCTGGAGCGCGAGGGATACGAGGTGGAGGACCACCCCCTCACCACCCGCGAGGAAACCGACGCCTTCATGGCGAAGCACGGGGTGAAGACCACGCCCCAGACCTTCATCGGGGGCGAGCGGATCGGCGGCTACGACGACCTCCGCGAGCATTTCGGGAAGGAGGTGAAGGGCGAGGACGAGACCTCCTACCAGCCGGTCATCGCCATCTTCGGGTCCGCCGCGCTGATGGCGCTGGCGATCGGCTGGGCCGCCTACGGCGATCTGCTGACCGTTCGCGTGGCCGAGTGGTTCATCGCCATCTCGATGGTGTTCCTCGGCGTCCAGAAGCTCCAGGACCTCGAGAGCTTCTCGACCATGTTCCTGAACTACGACCTGCTGGCGCAGAAGGAGGTCCGCTACGCCTATCTCTACCCGTTCGGGGAGACCGGCGCGGGGCTGCTGATGATCGCCGGCGCGCTGACCTGGCTGTCGGTTCCCGTCGCGCTCTTCATCGGGACCGTCGGCGCGGTCTCGGTGTTCAAGGCCGTCTACATCGACAAGCGGGAGCTGAAATGCGCCTGCGTGGGCGGCTCCAGCAACGTGCCGCTCGGCTTCGTCTCGCTGACCGAGAACCTGATGATGATCGCCATGGCGGTGTGGATGGGCGGCTCCGCCTGGTTCTGGTGAACGGGAAACGCCGCGGGGATCGCTCCCCGCGGCGTCTTCATTCCGCCTCCGGCCTCAGCCGTTCTTCAGCACCCGCCGGCCCAGCAGCTCCGCGATCTGCACCGCGTTCAGCGCCGCGCCCTTGCGCAGGTTGTCGGACACGCACCACAGGTTCAGGCCGTTCTCGATGGTCCCGTCCTGGCGGATGCGGCTGATATAGGTGGCGTACTCGCCCACGCATTCCACCGGCGTGATGTATCCGCCGTCCTCGCGCTTGTCGATCACCATGATCCCGGGCGCCTCGCGCAGGATGTCCCGCGCCTCGTTCTCGTCCAGGAACTCCTCGGTCTCGATGTTGATCGATTCCGCGTGGCCCACGAACACCGGCACCCGCACGCAGGTGGCGGTCACCTTGATGTGCCTTGTCGACGATCTTCTTGGTCTCGGCGACCATCTTCCACTCTTCCTTGGTGGAGCCGTCGTCCATGAACACGTCGATATGCGGGATCACGTTGAACGCGATCTGCTTCGGGATAGACCGAGGGCGCGACCTCCTGCCCCGGGACGTACATCCCCTTGGTCTGGTTCCAAAGCTCGTCCATCGCCTCCTTCCCGGAGCCGGAGACGGACTGGTAGGTGGAGACCACCACCCGCTTGATCTTCGCGCGGTCATGCATCGGCTTCAGCGCCACCACCATCTGCGCGGTCGAGCAATTCGGGTTGGCGATGATGTTCTTCTTGGCATAGCCCTCGATCGCGTCCGGGTTCACCTCGGGCACGATCAGCGGCACGTCCGGGTCGTAGCGATAGAGCGACGAATTGTCGATCACCACGCATCCCGCCGCCGCCGCCTTGGGCGCGTAGATCTTGGTGGCGTCGGAGCCGATGGCGAACAGCGCCATGTCCCAGCCCGCGAAGTCGAAGGTGTCGAGGTCCTTGGTCTTGAGGGTCTTGTCGCCGAACTGAACACTCCGACCCCAGCGACCTGCGCGAGGCGAGCGCGACGATCTCGTCGACGGGAAACTCCCGCTCGGCGAGGATGTTCAGCATTTCACGGCCCACATTGCCCGTGGCGCCGACGACGGCGACTCGGTAACCCATCTGATCAAGCCCTCTCGGCTGTCCGGTTCTCGGTAGCCGCGCATTTACCCTGCGCGGCCGTCTAAGGAAAGCGCGGCCCGCGGGCCGGCGTCGAAGGAAGGCGCGGCCCACCGGCCACGTCGAAGGAAGGCGCGGCCCACCGGCCGCGGAGGGCCTTATATGGTCCATCTTCCGCAGGATGCGACCCCGGGCGGACCGGCAAAGGAAAGGCCGCCGCGCGGGGGGGATCGCGCGGCGGCCCGCTTCCATCCGGTCCAAGGGGGGCTGAGACCCGGACGGAAACTCCGCGACCCGAAGACGCCTGCAAGGCAGGCCGCACGCTCCGGGTGCTCTCTTTCGAACACGCGCCGCACGCAAAGGTTCCGCGGCCGACCCGCCTTTTCGCAGGCCTCGCGCGCGGCTACTGTCGCCGCCATGTCCCTGTTCGACGATCCCGGCCCCGAGGCCCAATCCGCCCCCGGCAACCTGCCGGAACTGTCGGTGTCCGAGCTTTCGGGCGCCGTCAAACGCGCCATCGAAGGCGGCTTCTCCCGCGTCCGCGTGCGGGGCGAGGTCGGGCGCGTCTCGCGCCCCCGCTCGGGCCATATCTACCTGGACCTGAAGGACGATCGCGCCTGCCTCGCCTCCGTGGTCTGGAAGGGCAACGCCGCCCGCCTCTCGGTCCAGCCCACCGAGGGCGACGAGGTCGTGGCCACCGGCCGCCTCACCACCTTCCCCGGCCAGTCCAAATACCAGTTGATCATCGAGGAGATGGCCCTCGCCGGCATCGGCGCGCTTCTCGCGAAGCTCGAACGCCTCAAGAAGGAACTGGAGGCCGAGGGCCTGTTCGACGCCGCCCGCAAGCGCCCCCTGCCCTACCTGCCCGAGGTGATCGGCGTGATCACCTCCCCCTCCGGCGCCGTGATCCGGGACATCCTGCACCGGCTGGCGGACCGATTCCCCCGCCGCGTCCTCGTCTGGCCCGTCGCGGTCCAGGGCGCCGCCTGCGCGCCCGAGGTCGCCCGCGCCATCCAGGGCTTCAACGCGCTCTCCCCGGACGGCCCCGTCCCCCGCCCCGACGTGCTGATCGTCGCCCGCGGCGGCGGCTCGGTCGAGGACCTGTGGGGCTTCAACGAGGAGATCGTGGTCCGCGCCGCCGCCGCCTCCCGCATCCCCCTGATCTCGGCGGTGGGGCACGAGACCGACACCACCCTGATCGACTACGCCTCCGACCGCCGCGCCCCCACGCCCACCGCCGCGGCGGAACTCGCGGTCCCCGTCCGCGCCGACCTTCTGGCGACGCTCGGCGCGCTGGAGGAACGCCGCCGCCGCGCCGCCGCCCGCGGCCTGACCGACCGCGGAGAGCGTCTGCGCGCCCTCTCCCGCCTTCTCCCCCGCCCGGAGCAGATGCTGGCCGACCGCGCCCAGCGCCTCGACGTCCTCTCGGACCGCCTCCCCCGCGCGCTGGCGGGCTTCGTCGGCGTGAAGCGCAACGCGCTCGCCCAGGGCCCCGCCGGCCGCTTCTCCCCCGCCCTTCTGCGCACCCTCGTCGCCCACAAACGCGCCGACCTGCGCGCCCTGCGCCTGCGCCCCGCCCGCCTCACCGCCGAGGTCGCCCGCCGCCGCGAGGCGCTCGCCGCCCTCGACCGCCGCCTGACCCGCTGCGGCGCCGAGGCGCTGCGCGCGCCGCAGGAGCGTCACGCCCGCGCCGCCCGCCTCCTGGAATCGCTCAGCTACAAGAGCGCGCTTGACCGCGGCTACGCCGTGATCCGCCATGACGGCGCCGTCGCCCCCCGCGGCGCGGCCCTGCCCGCCGGCGCGCTGCTGGAGATCGAGTTCGCCGACGCCCGCCGGACCGCCGTCCTCGACGGCGAGCCCCGGCCGAGGCGCCCCCGCGCAAGCCCGCGCGCAGGACCAAGCCGAAGCAGGCCGACCTCTTCGGCGAATGACGGAGGAAGCGATGTCCGAGAAGAAGGGCTACTGGATCGCCCATGTCCACGTGAACGACCCCGAGCGCTACAAGCTCTACGTCTCCGGCGCCGCCCCGGCGTTCGAGCGATACGGCGCGAAGTTCCTCGTCCGCGGCGGCGAGGTCTCCGAACTGGAGGGCGCGCTCGGCCGCGAACGCAACGTGGTGATCGAGTTCGCGAGCTACCGGACCGCGCTCGACTGCTATCACTCGGACACGTACCAGGAGGCGATGAAGCACCGCCAGGCGGCCTCCGAGGGGATGCTCAGCATCGTCGAAGGCGCCTGACGGCAAACCCGAAAGCGGCCCGTGCGGAGGTGCTCCGCCGGCCGCAGGAAGGTCTCCCGCCGAGACCCCCTGTCAACGTCGGCATTTCCGCCGTGGCGCGAGACCGGGACCGGCGCGCGGGGGTCGGCCCGCAGGTTTCGCAGCGAAACACCGGGCGCCCGCCGCGGACGATCAGAACGTTTCGCAGCGAAACACGGCGCCGCCCCGGTACATCAAAGCGTTTCGCAGCGAAACATCGGCCGCTCAGACCCCGAGATCCGGTCCCGGACAATCCAGCGGCGCCCGCTCCCGCGACGTCTCCTCCAGCGCCAGCCCGGCCGGCCAGTCCCCCTGGCGGGCGCGCAGGCGGTCCCGCTCGAAGAACACGTCCCAGCACTTCTCGCCGGTTTCGGGGTCGTAGAGGAAGCAGATCAGCCCGTCCTCCCGCGCCCGCCAGCGGCCCTCGACGCATTCGCCCGCCATGTCCCGCCACAGGACCGAGCCGCCGGGGAAGTATTGCTCCGACCCGAAGGGTTCGCCCATCAGGCCGTAGTGGAGGGTCCAACCCTCCACCTCCGCCGCGAAGCCGGCCCCGTCCAGCGGCTGGGCCGCCGCGGGGGCGGTCAGCAGCAGAAAGGTCGCCAGCGCCCTCAGATCTGCTTCTCCGGCATCTGCACCCGCAGCCCCTCCAGTTCCGGCGTCACCTTGAGCTGGCAGGTCAGCCGCGAAGTCTCCTTCGGCTCCCAGGCGAAGTCGAGCATGTCCTCCTCCATCGCCTCCTTCTCGGGCAGCTTGGGATACCAGTCCTTGTCCACATAGACATGGCAGGTGGAGCAGGCGCAGGCGCCGCCGCAATCCGCCTCAATGCCCGGAACGCCGTTGTCCCGCGCGCCTTCCATGACCGTCAGGCCTTCCTCAACGTCGACGACATGCTCTTTGCCGCCATGCTCGACATAGGTGATCTTGACCATTCAGGCCTCCCGGAAGTCGATCTCTGGAGGCCGTCTTACGGAACCGGAAAGCCTCGCGCCAGCCCTCACTCCGCCGCCGTGGCGCCGAGCTTCGGGGCCGTCCGCTCCAGCCGCCGCACGTAGAGCCACCCCAGCGTCCCCGCCATCACCCCCGCCAGCGCCAGCGCCGCGGCCTGGGCGTAGATCACCTGGCTCGCCGTCCCCGTGGCCGCGCCGAAGACCAGCAGCATCACCGGCACGGCGGCCGCATCCCGGCTCCAGTTCACCGCGGTGCTCCACAAGGGCCGGCCCAGCGAGTTGAACGCCGCCACCGCCACGAAGGCCGCGCCGGCGAACAGGAACGCCCCCGCGCCGTAGGTTCCGAAGGCGTGGACCACCTCCGCCCCCTCCGCGGACAGGCTGAACCCCGCCGCGATCCAGTCCGAGGCGCCCCACAGGATCGCCCAGGTCGCCCCGACATACACCGCGCAGAAGATCAGCGCGTCGCGATAGGTCTCCCGCACCCGGTCGAACCGCCGCGCCCCGTAGTTCTGCCCCACGATCGACCCGATCGCGCCGGACAGCGAGAAGATCCCCGCGAAGGCCAGCACCGTCATGCGGCTGACCACCGCCCAGCCGGCCACCGCGCTCGGCCCGTGGGAGGAGATCGCGGCCGTCAGGATGAAGTTGGCGAAGGGGGTCGAGAGCTGCGTCAGCGAGGACGGGACCGCGATGCGCAGGATCGCCCGCACGTCCCCCTTCACCGCCCGCCAGGTCGGCCGCGCCACGATATCATGCAGCAAGACCGAATAGCGGAAGCCCATGAATGCGGTCACCAGCCGCGTGGTGCCCAGCCCCAGCGCCGCCCCGGTGATGCCGAGGCCCAGTCCCGGCAGGCCCATCACGTCGTCGAAGATCAGGAAGGGCGCCGTCAGCGCCACCACCACCCCGGCCGAGAACGTCACCATCATAGCCCGCCGCGCGTCCCCCATCGCCCGCAGCACCGAGGAGCCGAGCATCCCGAAGGTCATCAGCGGCAGCGTCGGCATGGTGATGAGCAGGAAATGCGCCGCCTCGTCCAGCACGTAGTCCTCGGCGCCCAGCACCCGCAGCAGCGGATAGCGCACCAGCGTCAGGATCACGGCCATGGTCGCGAAGAACCCCGCCGCCACCGTCATCACCGACCCCGCGATCCGCCGGGCCGCCGGCCGGTCGCGCGCGCCGAAGGACCGGCTCACCAGCGCCGTGCAGGCGATGCCGAAGCCCATCCCGAGGCTCACGGTGAAGAACTGGATGGTCCAGGCGTAGCCGACCGCGGAGGTCAGCCGCTCGTCCCCCAGCATCGAGACGTAGAGCAGCGTCACGAAGTCCACGAGGAACATGAAGGTCAGGCCGAGCGAGCCCGTGAGCGTCATCACCGCCACATGGCGCATGGTGGCGCCGCGGGTGAAACGCCCGTGCTCGGACGCGGCCGGAAGGGGCAGGTCCAGATCGGCCATGTCAGCGCCGCGGGCCGGTGCGGAAGCCCCCACCCCGGCCCTCCCCCGCAGGCGGGGGAGGGAGGCGCCCGGGCCGAAGGGCGCGAAGGCGCCCGGGGGAGAGCGCGAGGGTCACCGTTTATTCCGCCGGGGCGACCGGCGCGGAAGGCGCGGGCATCGCGGTCGGGGGACGGGAGAACAGGGTCTCGCGCCCCTCCTCGGGGTGGCGGGGGATCAGGGTGGCGAGGCCGAGCGAGATGAACGCGAGCGCGACCGCGAGGATGAAGACCGCCTGCGGTTCGATCAGCCAGAGGTAGCCGAGCGCCGCGGGCAGGAACACCGCCGCGATGTGGTTGATGGTGAAGGCCACCGCCGCCGTGGGCGCGATGTCGCCCGGCGCCGCGATCTTCTGGAAGTAGGTCTTCTGCGCGAAGGCCATGGCGAACAGCAGGTGGTCTATGACGTAGAGCGTCGCCGCCATCTCCCACGACCAGTCGAAGATGTAGAGCCCGGCATAGAGGGCGAAGACCGTCGCGAGCCCCGTATATTCGATCATCAGCGCCGTCCGCTCTCCGAACCGCTGCACCATGCGCCCGATCAGGGGCGCGAGCAGCATGTTGGCGGAGTAGTTGATCAGGAACAGCGCCGTGATCTCATGGACGTGGAAGCCGTATTTCTCCACCATCATGAAGGCGGCGAACACGACGAAGATCTGCCGCCGCGCGCCCGCGAAGAACTGGAGCGTGTAATAGAGCCAGTAGCGCCGCCGCAGGACCATCTTCTTGAGCTGGGGGTTCGGCGCCTCCCACTGCGGATAGGCGAAGCGGGCGAACAGCGCGACCCCGATGGTGGCGGCCCCGCCGCAGAGATAGACGAAGTTGTAGCTGAGATCGAACGCCTTCCACGCCCCCACGATCAGCGCATAAGCCACCAGCGAGGCGCCCGAGGCCGCCGCCAGCACCCAGCCGAGCACCTTGGGCGCGTCCGCCTTCTTCAGCCACTGAAGCTGGAGGGACTGGTTCACCGTCTCGTAGTAGTGGAAGCCGAGGCTGCCGATGAAGGTGGTGATGAGCAGGCCGCCGAAGGTCGGGAACCAGGCGGTGACCGCCGTGGCGCAGCCCAGCGCCAGCAGCGACAGGATCGCGAGCGTCTGCTCCCGCACCAGCAGGATCACGGCGATCACGCCGATGGCGGCGAAGCCCGGGATCTCCCGCACCGTCTGAAGCCAGCCGATGTCCGAGCCGTCGAAGCCCGCCGCCTCGATCACGAAATTGTTGAGCAGCGCGTTCCAGGTTGCGAAGGCCAGCGGCATCCCCGCGGCCATGAGCACCAGGAGCCCCACCGGACGCTGCCAGGCGGGGAATCGCGGAGCCTCGGCGATCGGGACGGGAGCGCGCTTCATAAGGAGGCCTTACCCCCATCCACGGATTCTGGCGAGCGAATTCGGCGCCCTGAAACGCCAAGGGCCGCCCGGAGGCGGCCCTGTCATCTGCGCGGCTGGCCGGGATCAGGCCGTGCGGCGACGCCAGCCCATCAGGCCCAGCCCGCCGAGCCCGAGGCCCAGCAGCGGCAGCGCGGCCGGCACCGGCACGTCGGAGGTGACGCTGCCCTCGGCCGCCAGCAGCATGTTGATCTGCGTGGTCGTGTTCGGGGCGAGCGTCAGCGTGATGAAGCGCAGCGTCTCGTCCGTGCTCTGGTCGAGGCTGAACTCCGGCGCGTTGTAGTACGAGTCGGTGAAGATGTTCCCCCAGCTCGAGTAGGCGCCGGTCCCGGTGCGGTTGCGGCGCTGCGCCTGGAACGTGCCGCCTGCGAAGCCGGCATCCTTCGCCGAGTCGAAGCTCAGGGTCGGGTCGAGGCTGTAGATGAACGCCAGGTCGATCGTCTGGGTGGACCCGGTGTCGTTCTTGAAGGTGGCGTTGATGCTGGTGTTTTAAGCGCCGCCCCACAACGCGGAGTCGCCGCCGGACCCATCGGCGGAGCCCGAGACGGTCATGCTGACGTAGCCGAGCGTCGTGTAGGCCGCCGGAACCCCCGAATAGGCCGGCTTCACCATCAGGGTGTTGATGTCGAAGTCGAGAGACGTGGCGCCGACATCCGCGTAAGTCTTGGTGAACGCGTTGTAGTTGCCCGTCGAGGTCTGGACCGTGCCGCTGTTGAACATGCCCGTAGTCGAGGTCTTCACCCGGGAAGTGACCTGCCCGCCGCCCGTGTAGGTCCCGTCGATCTTCGTGCCAGCCAGGGGCGCCAGGTCGTTGTTGATGCCCGTGTAGCCCGTGTAGTCGTAGCGGACGCCCATCAACATCACGCTGTCGACCGAGAAGCTCGCCACTGCGAATGCCGCCTGCGGAACCGCCGCTGCAGCTCCCACCAACGCCAGACTGATGATCCCCGACTTCAGGCTGCGCATTATCTTCTCCATCCCACTCGGCGATTCCGACCGCGCCACAACGCGCGCTGGCCGTCGCCATGCGTCCCACACTCATCAGTAAGTTATCAGACGTTAATCCAGCTGCAAAGCCGCAATTTCCCCAAGGGCCGCGTCAACCTCGCCCACGCGCGGCGGTTCCCTCTTCTCGCGGGAAAGTTTCGCCTGTAAACGCCGCGCATGAGCGAAATCCGTCCTGAATCCGTCCCGCCGCGCCTGCCGACCGTGGGCATGGTCTCCCTCGGCTGCCCCAAGGCGCTCGTGGACAGCGAGCGCATCCTCACCCGCCTTCGCGCGGAGGGCTACCGCGTGGCCCCCGACTACGCCGGCGCGGACGCCGTGATCGTCAACACCTGCGGCTTCCTCAATTCGGCCCGGGCCGAGTCCCTTGAAGCCATCGGCGAGGCGCTGGCCGAGAACGGGCGCGTCATCGTCACCGGCTGCATGGGCGCCGACGAGGCCGCGATCCGCGCCGCCCACCCCTCGGTCCTCGCCGTCACGGGGCCCCACCAGTACGAACAGGTGGTCGCCGCCGTCCATCAGGCCTCGCCCCCGCTGCATGACCCGAAGTTCGACCTGATCCCCCCGCAGGGCCTGCGCCTGACCCCGCGCCACTACGCCTGGCTGAAGATCTCCGAGGGCTGCAACCACAAGTGCGCCTTCTGCATCATCCCCCAGCTTCGCGGCAAGCTCGCCTCGCGCCCCGTCCACGCCGTCCTGCGAGAGGCGGAGAAGCTGGCCGAGGCCGGGGTGCGCGAGCTGCTGGTGATCTCCCAGGACACCTCCGCCTACGGGCGCGACCTGCGCCACGCGACCGCGACCTGGCGGGGCGAGGAGCACCGCGCCCATATCAAGGACCTCGCCCGGGGCCTCGCCTCCCTCGGCCTCTGGACGCGGCTGCACTACGTCTATCCCTACAAGCAGGTGGACGACCTGATCCCGCTGATGAGCACCGCCGCCGCGCCCGCCGGCCTGCTGCCGTATCTCGACATCCCCTTCCAGCACGCGCATCCTGACGTGCTCCGCCGCATGGCCCGCCCCGCCGCGTCCGAGGACACGCTGGAGCGCCTGCGCACCTGGCGGTCCATCAACCCCGACCTGACGGTCCGCTCCACCTTCATCGTGGGCTTCCCCGGCGAGACGGAGGCCGAGTTCGAGCATCTTCTGGCGTGGCTGGAGGAGGCGCGGCTCGATCGCGTGGGCTGCTTCATGTACGAGGACGTGACGGGCGCCCCCTCCAACGCCCTTCCCGGCCACGTGCCCCAGGAGGTGAAGGAGGCCCGCCACGCCCGCTTCATGGAGACCGCGTCCCGCATCTCGGCCGAGAAGCTGGCCGCCAAGGTCGGCACGCGCCAGTGGGCGATCCTGGACGAGGTCGCGCAGGACGAGGCGGGCCGCCCTCTCGGCATCGGCCGCACCATCGCCGACGCCCCCGAGATCGACGGCCAGATCTTCGTCGAAGGCGAGGGCCTGACGGCGGGGGAGATCGTTCAGGTGGATGTGACGGAGGCGGGGGAGTATGATCTGTGGGGTAAGCACCTCAGGATGACGGAGCCTTAACTAAGAAGGCGCGGAGGAGCGTCAGGCTTTAGAGCGCGGCCTATGCTTCTGCCAGACTGCCTCCATATCCAAGTTCGGCACTTTCTTCTTCAGGTGGTCGAGCGCTTTGGGCGAGTACCGCTTGTGGTACTGCCTTCCAACAGATATTAATTTGTAGCATGAATCATCATTTTGAAGCCCAAGTTCGGTTATGGCCGCTAGCGTTTTCGGCTGAGTCATCTTCATTTTTCTTGCGAGATCGCGCAGACCTAGCGAGTAATAGTCAAGCTCATTCACACGCTTGATTGCAACGACTGCGCCAGAAGGCGACCCCTCCTGAATAATAGTTATGGGAACACCCTCTTTTTTAAAATTCGCAGGCCAATCTGAAAACCATCGCCAGATGTATCGAAGTCAATTGAAGCAACGCCGGGGAAAAGCGTGCACCAATCGGTACCATTTTTGACCTTTGAACAGAGCTTATCTAGCTCAGCAGGACTAGGCTGCGAATTCTCACCGGTGACAGCCCCCTCCAATATCGCCATTCCACGCAGCTTTGCCCGCGCGTTGAGGGTAAGCGCGACGCCGACCACCTCCTGCCGCTTCTGATCTGAGCGAGCCATTCTGCGTGCGGATGAGCGCGGGAGGTGTTGGCTTTGGAACGAGACGGCGAAGAGGGCGTCCATTTGGGCGGTTCGTCGGGCGGTGGGATTTCGCGGCTGGAGGTGATCGAGGGGCCGACTGGGCGTCGGCGGCGGACGAAGGCGGAGCGGGCGCGGATCGCGGCGGAGAGCTTGATGCCCGGAGCCAAGGTGGCTGATGTCGCCCGCAGGCATGGCACGACGCGCTGGCAGGTTTACGACTGGCGCAGAAAGCTGCGGATGGGTGAACTGGTCGTGCCCGCGAGCGTAGCGGCATTGCCGATGTTCGCGGAACTCGTCGTCGAAAGCGCGGCAGCGGAGGCGCCCTTGGCCCACGCGACGTCCGGCGTGGAGATCGTCGTCGGCGATGTCGTGATCCGCGTCGGGTCCGGCGTCGAGGAGGGGCTGTTGATGCGGACGATCCGGGCAGCGCGGGCGGCGGCATCGTGATCGGCCAAGGTGGGGCGGGGAAGGTCTTCGTGGCGACGCGGCCGGTGGACTTCCGGAAGGGGATCGACGGGCTGGCGCTGGCGGTGCAGGAGATGTTCGGGCTCGATCCGTTCTGCGGCGCCGTCTTCGTGTTCCGCTCGAAAGGGGCGGATCGCATCAAGCTGCTGGTCTGGGACCAGACCGGGATGGTGCTCGTTCACAAGCGCCTGGAAGGCGGCAAGTTCGTCTGGCCTCGGGTGCGGGACGGGGTGATGCGGATGTCGTCGGCGCAGTTGGCGGCGCTGTTCGAGGGACTGGACTGGCGGCTGGTGAGACCGGAGCGGGCGCGGCGTCCGCAGGCAGCCGGGTGATCATGGGGCAAGCCGCTGTTTTTGCTGGCCGGAACCGGTCCAGAGTGATTCAATCCTGCGCATGGACGCCGATGCCCTCAGCCGCGAGAACGCCCATCTGAAGGTCCGCCTGGCTCAGGTCGAGGCGGCGCTGGCCGAGGTGCAGGAGGCCAATCGTCGGCTGGAGGACATCCTGCGCACCTCGCAGCGCGCTCAGTTCGGCAAGCGCTCCGAGAAGCTGTCGCCCGACCAGTTCAACCTGCCGCTGGAGGATGCCGAACTGGCCCAGGGCGTGCTCGAGGCCGCGCAGGAGAAGGCTGAGGCGGCGCTGCAACGTGCGCGCGGGGAGACGCCCCGGAAGCCGGCGCGCAACCGTGGTCATCTGCCGGCGCATCTGCCCCGGATCGAGCGGGTGATCGAGCCCGTCAGCATCCTCTGCCCCTGCGGCTGCGGCGAGATGGCCCGGATCGGGGAAGATGTCTCCGAACGGCTCGACGTGATCCCGGCGCAGTTCCAGGTGCTGGCGACGCGGCGCCCGCGATACGCCTGCCGCCGCTGTTCGCAGGCCGTGGCGCAGGCGCATGCCCCCGAACATGTCGTGCCGGGCGGGCTGCCGACCGAGCGGCTGATCGCATGGATCATCGTCTCGAAGTTCGGAGACCACCTGCCATTTTACCGGCAGTCCGGGATCTTCGAGCGGCAGGGGCTCCACCTCGACCGCGGCACGCTCGGCAACTGGGTCGGCCGCGCCTGTTTCCATCTGATGCCGGTCATCGAGCACATGCGCGCCCATCTGCGCGGCGCCGACCGCATCTTCGTCGACGAGACCCGCGCGCCGGTGCTGGACCCGGGCCGGAAGGTCACCAAGAGCGGCTACTTCTGGGCCGTCGTATCCGACGACCGCGGCCATGGCGGCGCCGGCCCGCCCATCGTGCTGTTCCATTACGCTCCCGGCCGGGGGAAAGAGCACCCGCTGAAGTTCCTTGCCGGATACCGCGGCCGGTTCCTGCAATGCGACGCCTACCAGTCCTACAACGCGCTGACCCAAATCGCGCGCGACAGCAGTCCATGGCAGCTGGTCTATTGCTGGACCCATGTCCGCCGCCGCTTAGTGAAGCGCTTCGAGAACGAGGGCTCGCCCATCGCCGAGGAGATGCTGCGCCAGATCGCTGCCCTCTATGGGGTCGAGAAGACCGTGCGCGGCAGGGATGCGGCCATCCGGCTGGCCGCCCGGCGCGACCTTCCGCCCCCATCATCGCCGCGCTCAAGCCGTGGCTGGAGACCCAGCTGTCGCGCATCCCGCAGAAATCCCAGCTGGCCGAGGACATCCGCTAAACCCTCGCCCACTGGCTCGGCCTGATCCGCTTCCTCGACAACGGCGCCCTCGAACTCGACACCAACGCGGTCGAGAACCAGATCCGCCCGATCGCGCTGACAAGGAAGAACGCCCTATTCGCCGGCAACGAAGTCGGCGCCGAGAACTGGGCCATGCTCGCCTCGCTCGTCGCAACCTGCAAGCTGTCGGGCGTGAACCCCGTCGACCACCTCGCCGACATCCTCCGCGCCATTCTCGATGGTCACCCGAAATCCGCCATCGAAGACCTCATGCCTTGGCAATACGCGCAGCCGTCAAGCCTCGCCGCATAGGGCCGCGCCGTCGCGCTTACCTATGTCTTCGGCGCCGCCCGCCCCGACGGGGAGGCCGCTTTCGGTCTCGTCCTGCCCGAGGTCGGCACGCAGGCGATGCGGATCTTCCTCGATGCCTTCGCGGCCACGATCCCCGATGACGAGCACGCCGTCATGATCCTCGACCGCGCCGGCTGGCACGGCGCCAAGGCGCTCCGGGTCCCGTCGAACGTCAGCCTCGTCCCGCTGCCGCCGTATTCGCCCCAGCTCAACCCGATGGAGCGCGTCTGGCTATGGCTCCGCGAGCGCTTCCCGAGCCTGCGCGTCTTCGAGGGCTTCGACGCCATCGTCGACGCCTGCTGTCGCGCCTGGAACGCCTTCGCCGACGATCCGTCCCGCATCCGCTCCCCGTGCCTCCAGCCGTGGATTAAGAGGGTCATCGGTTAGGCGCGGCGGTATTATACCGGCGACCGAAAGCTCTGACTCTGCCGAAGGATTCCCGTCCGGCTTGATCTGTGATTCCGTCCCCGAAAGCAGGGAGGTGGAGCAGACATGGGTGGAGCGTTGGAGATCCGGGACGACCTGACGTCGAAGGAGCTTCGCGCACGGGCGGCGCGGGAGACGAGCAACCGGGCCGCACGACGGCTGCTGGCGATCGCCAACGCGCTCGACGGCATGAGCCGGGCGGAGGCGGCGAAAGCTGCGGGGATGGAGCGGCAGGCGCTGCGCGACGCGGTGCTGCGCTGCAACGCCGAAGGACCGGAGGGCGTGCGGGACCGGCCGCTGCCAGGCCGGCCGCCGGCGCTGAGCGAAGCGGAGCTGGCGCTGCTCTTCGACCGCATCTTCCGCGGGCCCGACCCTGAGATGGACGGGGTGAGCAGCTGGACCCTGTCGGACCTCTGCCGCTGGATCGAGGCTCGCTTCGACAAGCGCCTGGCCCCGCAGAGCCTGTCGCGGATCCTGCGGCGCGAGGGGGTCTCACGGCAGAAGGTCCGCCCCACGCACCCGAGGACGGACGAGGCGGCGCAGCGTCGCTTCGAAAAAGGGGGCTGCGGGCGGCGCTGAAGATTGCGGCCGAGGCGCATCCAGGCAAGCGGATCGCGCTGTGGTTCCAGGACGAGATGCGGGTCGGCCAGAAGGGCCGGCTCTGCCATCGCTGGTGGAGCCGCGGCCGCCGCCCGCCTGGCCGCCAGGACCAGCGCTTCGAATGGACCTACGTCTTCGGCGCCGCCCGCCCCGACGGGGAGGCCGCCTTCGGCCTCGTCATGCCCGAGGTCGGCGGCCAGGCGATGCAGATCTTCCTCGACGCCTTCGCCGCCACGATCCCCGACGACGAGCACGCCATCATGGTGCTGGACCGCGCCGGCTGGCACGGCGCGAAGGCGCTCCAGGTCCCGCCGAACGTCACCCTGGTCCCGCTGCCGCCCTACTCGCCCCAACTCAATCCGATGGAGCGCGTCTGGCTGTGGCTGCGCGAGCGCTTCCTCAGCCTGCGCGTGTTCGCGGACTTCGACGCCATCGTGGACGCCTGCTGTCGCGCCTGGAACGCCTTCGCCAACGACCCCTCCCGCATCCGCTCCCTCTGCCTCCAGCCGTGGATCGAGAAGGTCATTGGTTAGGCGTGCCGGTATTATACCGGCACGCGAAAGCTCTGACTCGGCTGAAGGGTTCCCCTGCGGCCTGATCTCTGATTCCACTCCCGAAGCGGCGAGATGGGGGGGAGATGGGTCGGGCGCTGAAGATCCGGGATGATCTGACGGCGGAGGAGTTGCGGAGGATGGCTTCGCGGGAGCGGAGGAACCGTGCGGCGCGGCGGATGCCGGCGATCGCGAACGCGCTGGACGGCATGAGCCGGGCGGATGCGGCGACGGCCGCGGGGATGGAGCGGCAGGCGCTGCGCGATGCGGTGACTGCGCTACAACGCCGAGGGGATCGGAGGGCTGCGCGACCGCCCGTCGCGGGCCGTCTGCCGGCGCTGACGGAGACCGAGCTGGCGCTGCTCGCCGACCGGATCTTCCGCGGCTCCGGACCCCGAGAAGGACGGCGTGAGCAGCTGGACCCTGCCGGACCTCTGCCGCTGGATCGAGGCCCGCTTCGACAAGCGCCTGACGCCGCAGAGCCTGTCGCGGATCCTGCGGCGCGAGGGCTTCTCGCGGCAGAAGGCCCGGCCGACGCCCCCGAAGAGCGACGAGGCGGCGCAGCGACGCTTCGAAAAAGGGGGCTGCGGGCGGCGCTGGCGGGGCCGCGGCCGAGGCGCATCCGGGCAAGCGGATCACGCTGTGGTTCCAGGACGAGATGCGGGTCGGCCAGAAGGGCCGGCTCTGCCATCGCTGGTGGAGCCGAGGCCGCCGCCCGCCGGGCCGCAGGACCAGCGCCACCAGGGCGTATCTCTTCGGCGCCGCCCGCCCCGGCGGGGAGGCCGCCTTCGGCTCGTCCTGCCGAGGTGAGCACCGACGCCATGCGGATCTTCCTCGACGGCTTCGCCGCGACGATCGCCGACGACGAGCACGCCGTCATGGTGCTCGACCGCGCCGGCTGGCACGGCGCCAAGGCGCTGCGGGTCCCGCCGAACGTCAGCTCGCCCGCTGCCGCCGTATTCGCCCCAGCTCAACCCGATGGAGCGGGTCTGGCTATGGCTCCGCGAGCGCTTCCCGAGCCTGCGCGTCCTCGAGGGCCTCGACGCCATCGTCGACGCCTGCTGCGCCGCCTGGAACGCCATCGCCGATGATCCGACCGCCTCCGATCGCTGTGCCACCACCCGTGGATCAGGAGGGTCATCGGTTAGGCGCGGCGGTATTAGATCCTCGTATGAGCGAGAGGACCGGATGCCAGGACTGCCCATTCGGAACGACGGAGGAGTCGAGACCCCTCGCACGGAGGCGGATGTCGAGCTGCTGCTTGAGGCTGCCAGACGAGTGGAAGAAATCTGCAACGCAGTCCCGACCTTGCCGGCGGAGGTCCGCCGCAATCGAGACGCGTTGATCGAGGAGATCCGCGAAGCCATAGCTAGCTTTCACGAGATCAACTCTGATCCCCAAAAGTAGCCACCTGCTTCAAGAGCTTCTCGATGCGTCCCGCTGCGAGGTTCAAGCCTCGGGCACGAAGCTCGCTCAGGATCGCCGGCATCGTCCTCTCCTCGTTCAAAGTTGCCCCCTCACTGCCTCGCCCGCCGTCTCTTGGGCGGCAGGTGCTCTGCTTGCCCAAGATCTCCGTGGTGCCCATGGACGCGAGGAGTAGGCGCGGCACGCTGACCGGCTGCCCGCGGTCCCACAGCGCCGCCTACGGCAGCCCCCAAGGCCGCCGGCCTGTCCCCGATCCTCACAATGACCGCCCCAGCTAACTCGGCGGGCATCGGGCGGTTCATGCCCAAGAGATCCAGAAGCCTGAACACGGCTTTGGGATCGCCCTCCACAAGAAGCTCTTCCGTCATCACCGCCCCCGCGTTGCTTTCGACATGAACTGTGGGTCAACATTCTTACCGCGAACTTAACGGAGCCTGCTCCGCCCCTGCCGGCCGGGGACCGGAAAGCAGCGGCTGGCTTCAGCGGTGTGCCCTGCGCCCAGCCCGAAGGAGCGCGAACAGAGAGCCGCCCATCAGCCAAGCGGTCGCCGGCAACGGGACACGGCGTCCACGGGAGGCGGCGAGCCGGGCTCCAGTTCCGCAGGCGGCGTGGGGTCGAGAGGATTCTGGCCGGGAAGCTCCTGGCCTCCTTCTCCACGGCCGCCGCCGCCCGTGCCGCCCCCGTTGCCAGACACCGGCGCCGAAGAACCGAGCGCACGGCGCAGAGTTGGAAACGCGCTGGCGAGCAACTCGTGCATCGCGTTCCGCCCTTCATGATCGAGATCTGCGAACGCCGCGCGCATGGCGCTCTCCGGAACCAAGAAGCAGATGCGCCACGGCTCGAGTTCGCGGGCGGCTCCGGGTGGTAGGGGTCCGGTCGCGCCGAACAGTCCGCGGGTTCGGTTGCCGCATCCGTGGAAGTCCTCATCCGGAGACGGAAGCGCGCTCGCGCGAGGGACGAAGACGCTGTCTCCATCCCAGTCCACGTGCCACCCCTTCTTCTCCTCATCCCATTGCACAGCGTCGACCTCGACGGGGCGGCAGTCATTTCCGCCGCAGCAGGCGGACGCTGTTGGGTTCTCGTCGTAGTTCATGTGAGCTGCGGCAAGCTCGGCCCACGCAAGGAGGAAGCCGAGAGCCAACAGTAGAAGCTCCATGGCGATGAAGCGCGGGAACATCTGGGTCGCCCTGATCGACAGCCGCAACCAGCGCGGCCTCTTCAATCTGGGATAACCTGTTGTTCATCATTGCGCCGCCGTTGACAGAGTTAGCGAGGCGGCATTCAACCTTAACGATCCTCACCGCCCCTGCGTCAGCGGCTCATGGCTCTGCCGAGGCCCCCATCACCTGCTTTGCGAGGCCGCAGGCGTGGGCGCGACGGCAGAACGGACAGTAGACGGGCAACTCGGGAAGCCAGCTCTCCATGTCGGAGAGCGTGTCCAGATCCGTGAAGATCCCAGTGGAGAAGGCCTGCCCGGTCTTCCCGCACCACAGCATCAGGCCCTGCACCAAACAACCTCCGATTGCGGACCGGCTCACCGTGGCATCCGGTGAGGCGGCAATGCAAGTGCGGGGGCTAGTGGGTGCGATGTGCCAGGCGATGTGTCTCGAGCTCCGCCTCGATGTCAGCGCCTGCGCTTCGGGAATAGCTGACCTGACCCCTTGTTTCTCCTCCACGGCGTGCTGGGATCCCGACCGACTGGAAGGGACCGGAATGAAGCGCAGCAGGTTCACGGAAGAGCAGATCATCGGCGTTCTGCGGGAGCAGGAGGCCGGGGCCACGGTGGCGGGGCTATGCCGCAAGCACGGGATGTCATCGGCGACGTTCTACGTCTGGAAGGCGAAGTACGGCGGCATGGACGTCTCCGACGCGAAGCGGCTGAAGGCCCTCGAGGACGAGAACGCCCGGCTGAAGCGGCTCTACGCCGACGCGATGCTCGACAACGCCGGGTTGAAGGATCTGCTGTCAAAAAAATGGTGGCGCCCGCCGGTATGCGGGAGGCGGTCGCGCATCTCCGTGCCTGTCACGGGATGAGCGAGCGGCGGGCGTGCACCTTGGACCGCAGCTCGGTCCGCTACCGAAGCCGGCGCCCGACGATGCTGGCCTGCGCCGGCGCCGGCGCGAGCTGGCGGAGCAGCGCCGGCGGTTCGGCTACCGCCGGCTGCATGTGCTGCTGCGTGCGGAGGGCTGGGCCATGAACCGCAAGAAGACCCAGCGGCTCTACGGTGAGGAGGGGCTGGCTGTGCGGCGGCGCAGATCCCGCCGCCGGATCGCGGTCGCGCGCACGCCGATACCGGCGCCGGACGGACCGAACAGCCGCTGGTCGATGGACTTCGTGCATGACCAACTGGCCGGCGGAGGCAGGTTCCGCGTGCTGAACATCATCGACGACGTGACGAAGGAGTGTCTGGCGGCGATCCCGGACGCCTCGATCTCCGGCAGACGGGTCGTCCGGGAGCTGAAGGTCCTCATCGAGACCCGCGGCAAGCCACGCATCGTGGTCAGCGACAACGGGACGGAGTTCACCTCGACGGCCGTCCTGACCTTCGCGCAGGCGGAGAAGCTGGACTGGCGATACATCGCGCCGGGAAAGCCGACCCAAAACGCCTTCGCCGAGAGCTTTCAGGGCCGGATGCGGGACGAATGCCTCAATGAGCACCTGTTTTTCTCGATGAACCACGTCCGGGCGATCCTCCGCGGATGGGTCGACGACTACAACACCGTGAGGCCGCACTCGGCGATCGGCTACATGACGCCGGCCGCCTACGCAGCCTCCCTGAAACCGCAATGGGCATCGCCGCTGCACGACCTCGAAGGCTCCGCGCCGCTGCCCATTGCTCACGCCGCCCTGACGGGCAAATCTCAACCCACGATTCCGGCCGCCCGCGGATGAGCGCAAGGGGTCAGGTCAGGAGGCGGTGGATGCTCTGGCGGCCTCGCTGTCGTCGGAGGCGATCGTGCAGCGCGCGTCAGAAGCTCGCCAAGAGGATGGACCGGATCGTGGTTCGCCCCCTGCCGGAGGGCGGGCACGAGCTGGAGATCATCGGGGATCTGGCGGGCTTGCTGGGGTTCGCAGACGGCGAACGCGCCGAGGCTTATGAGGCCTCGGCGCGTTCGCTAGAGCTGGTTGCGGGGGTAGGATTTGAACCTACGGCCTTCAGGTTATGAGCCAGCGTGCTGGTCCTTCCCCTGTCATTGTCTGTCCGCTTAAACCCCTTAATTTCCGTCCTTTAAGCTTTCTCTCGTTGACACGGGAAGTCGGAGGACGACAGGTGATACGGCGGCGTTTGCCGGACACGAGGCGGACACGGGTGCCCCACAAGCTCAACGAGACCTTCTGCAAGAATGCCCCTGCCCCGGCGCCCGGAAAGGCGCACGTCATCTACTACGACGAGCAGATCCCCGGTTTCGG
>CAWFLE010000004.1:0-123408 GCA_963816545.1 uncultured Alphaproteobacteria bacterium
GGCGCGCCGGTATCATCACCCTCGCCGCCGATATCGCCGGCGCCGTGGACGCCGGCGCGCGCGAGGCCGGCATCGCCCGCTTCCAGGCGCTGGCCGAGCGCCAGCTCGCCCAGCTGGAGACGGAGCGGGACCGCGCCGTGAGCCAGGCCGTCGCCGTGCGCGGCACCATCGATCAGCTGGAATCGCAGCTCGAGAGCCAGACGCAGGATCTCGTCCAGCTGCGGCAGCTCCAGCGCGAGGCGGAGGCCGATCAGCGCATCTACGAGCAGTTCCTGCGCCGCCTGAACGAGACCTCCGTCCAGCAGGGCGTCCAGCAGGCGGACGCCCGAGTGCTGTCGCCGGCGGCGGTCAACCTCCTGCCGAGCTACCCGAACAAGACGATCACCGTGCTCGGCGCCGGCTTCCTCGGCGGCCTCGTGGGCATCGCCTTCGTCCTGCTGCTGGAGCAGCTCAACAAGGCCTTCCGCTCGCCCGAGGAGCTCGAGTTCGCCACCGGTCTGCCGGTGATGGGCGCGATTCCCGTGGCGCCGGTGCGGATGCGCCGCAGCTTGCTCGACTATGCGGTGGAGCGGAACTCCTCGGCGCTGATGGAGGCGATCCGAAACCTGCGCACGGGCGTCCTGCTGGCCAACGTGGACCGGACGCCGAAGGTGGTGATGCTGACCTCGTCCCTGCCGAAGGAGGGCAAGACCACCTGTTCTCTCCTGCTCGCGCAGAACGCGGCCGGGCTCGGAAAGCGGGTGCTGCTGGTGGAGTGCGACCTCCGCCGCCGCACCTTCCGCACCTACTTCCCGAACTCGCCGAAAATCGGCCTGATGTCGATCCTCACCGGCGAGAAGTCGTTCGAAGAGGTCGTCCATCGCGACGAGCGCACCGGCATGGACGTCATCATGGGCGAGGAGACGAAGGTGAACGCCGCCGACGTCTTCTCCTCCCAGCGCTTCCGCGACTTCGTGGAGGAGGCGCGCGACCGCTACGATTTCGTGGTGATCGATACGCCGCCGGTGCTGGCAGTGCCCGACAGCCGAGTGATCGCGCCGCTGGTGGACGCGGTGCTCTACTGCGTGCGCTGGAACTCGACCCACCGGGACCTGGTGCGCAACGGCCTCGCGCAGTTCTCGCAGATCAAGGTGCGGGTGTCGGGGCTGGCGCTCACGCAGATCAACACCAAGAAGATGGCGAAGTACGGCTACGGCGCCTACAGCTACTACTACTACAAGTCGTCCAGCCGGTATTACCTGAACTGACCGGCCCGCCAGCCCGCGGACGCCGCGCCGACATCTTCGGCGCGGCGTCCGCGTCAACCGGCCGGGCAACGCCCCGCGCGGGTCGCTTTTCGCCAACCTGCCGACGCAGTTGCGGCAGCCCGATTTTCGCATGCGAAAATCGCCTCGCTTTCCAAGCCCTCAGAAGTCCGAGACGATGCCCTCCTTCTCCCAGTCGCCGAAGCGCGTCGGCTCCGGCCCCTCGCGGCCGCCCAGCTCCGGCGGCAGCGGCGGACGCGCGTCGGCCTCCTTCCGCCGGGCCTCGGCCTCCTGCAGCGCGCGTTCCGCGGCGGCGCGCAGCTTCGCCTCTTTTTCCGCATCCGGCCCGGCCATATATCCCTCCACGACGTCAATTCGGGTGTCAGAGGCGCACATAGGCCCTCCGCCGCCCCCGCGCAAACGCCGAGCATCAGTCCGGGACCTCGCCCCATGAACTACGTGAAGACCGCAATGCTGCTCGCCGGGCTCACCGCCCTCTTCGGAGGGGTCGGCTGGCTGATCGGCGGCGCCGCGGGCGCGATGATCGCCTTCGTCGTCGCGGTGGGCATGAACGCCTTCGCCTACTGGAACTCCGACCGTCTGGCCCTCGCCGCCCATCGCGCCAAGCCGGTGGACGCGCAGTCCGCCCCGATGCTCCACGCCATGGTGGCCCAGCTCGCGCGCAATGCGGGGCTGCCGATGCCCAGGGTCTACGTGATCGACACCCCCCAGCCCAACGCCTTCGCGACCGGCCGGGACCCGGACCACGCCGCCGTCGCCGTCACCACCGGCCTGATGCGCACCCTCTCCCGCCCCGAGCTCGCCGGCGTGGTCGCGCACGAGCTTGCGCATGTCAGGAACCGCGACACCCTCATCATGACCGTCGCCGCCACCGTGGCGGGCGCCATCTCGATGCTCGCCCAGTTCGGCCTGTTCTTCGGCGGGAATCGGGAGCGGAACCCCTTCGGCATCGTGGGCGTGCTCGCCGCCGCGCTCTTCGCCCCCTTCGCGGCCATGCTGATCCAGATGCTGATCTCGCGGACCCGCGAATACGCGGCCGACCGGGGCGGCGCCGAGATCTCCGGCGACCCGCTCGCCCTCGCCTCCGCCCTGCGCCGCATCGCCGGCGGCGGCCGCGCCGCACCGATGGAGAGCGCCGAGCGCGACCCCGCCACCGCCCACATGTTCATCGTGAACCCGCTCGCGGGCCGGGGCGCCGACAGCCTGTTCTCCACCCATCCGGCGACCGAGAACCGGATCGCGGCCCTGGAGGCGCTGGCGGCAGAGATGGGCGTGCGCTCCGCCGCGCGGGAGCCCGTTCCCGCCGGCGAGGTGCGCAGCGCCCCCACCCGCATCCCCCGTTCCGGCGGGGGCTCCCGCCGCGGACCGTGGAGCTGACGTGGCAGGCCCCGGACGCGCCCCGCGCCCCGCCCGCACCCCGGACGCATCCCGCCCGAGAACCGTCCCTCCCGCCGAGCGTCCCCATGCGGAGCGGATCGAGGCCCTGCGCCTGATCTCCGGCGTGCTCGACCGCGGCCGCCCCCTGCCGGAGCTGCTGGCCGAGGCGCCGGCCCTGACCCCGCCCCAGCGCGCCCGCGCCCTCTCCCGCGCCTCGGACACGCTGCGTCGCCTGGGGCAGGCCGACGCGGTGCTCAAACGCTTCCTGCGCCGCACGCCCCCGCCTGCGGCCCACCACGCCCTCCGCCTCGCGACCATCGAGCTCCTGCACCTGCACGAGCCCGCGCATGCCGTCGCCGACGGCGCCGTCGCGGCCGTGCGCAGCCTCCCAGGCGGCGACCGCGCCTCCGGCCTCGTCAACGCCGTCGCCCGCAAGCTCGCGTCCGAGGGCGCGCCTCTGTGGGCCGCCCAGGACGAGGCGCGCGCGAACATGCCGGGCTGGTTCTGGGGCCGCCTCTCCTCCGCCTGGGGCGCGGGGACCGCGCGGCGCATCTCGCTCGCCCATCTGGCGGCGGCCCCTACGGACCTCACCCCGAAGGACCCGACCGAGGCTCCGGCCCTCGCCGAGACGCTCGGCGCCGCCCTCCTCGCCACCGGCTCCGTCCGCCTGACCGGCCGCCCGCAGATCAGCGCCCTGCCAGGCTACGACACCGGCGCCTGGTGGGTGCAGGACGCCGCCGCCGCCCTGCCCGCCCGTTTGCTGGGCGACATACGCGGCCTGCGCGTGCTCGACCTCTGCGCGGCGCCCGGGGGCAAGACCTTGCAGCTCGCCGCCGCCGGCGCCCGCGTCACCGCGCTGGACATCGCGGAGCCACGCCTCGCCCGAGTTCAGGAGAACCTCGCCCGCACCGGACTGACCGCCGAGACCGTCGCCGCCGACGCGCTCGACTGGAGCCCCGAGGCCCCCTTCGACGCCATCCTTCTCGACGCCCCCTGCTCCGCCACCGGGACCGCGCGCCGCCACCCGGACATGCCCCACCTGCGCCAGAGCCTCGATCTCAAGCGCCTGACCGCCCTCCAGGACGCGCTGCTGGACCGCGCCGCCCAGTGGCTCGTCCCCGGCGGCCGTCTCGTCTTCTCCACCTGCTCCCTCCTGCCCGAAGAAGGCGAGCATCGCGCCGACGCCTTCGCCGAACGCGGGCCTCTCCAGCCCCTCCGCCCGGACCTGCCCCTGCCCGAGGACTGGCTGAACATGAACGGCCAACTCCGCACCCGGCCCGATTTTCTTTCGGATTCCGGGGGTATGGACGGCTTTTTCGCCGCCCTTTACATGAAGCAGGCGTGACACCCGCCCCATTCCGGTCCATGTTGCGCCGCATCGGCCGAGAGCACGGCGCGCCGGCTCGTCCCGCGCGCCGCATTCTCCTGTGCAGTCGACGTCGCGTGGAGAGACGGTGAGCGGAATCCTCGACAGCCTCGGTCTGGGACCTCGCACCCCCCGGTCGCTCGCCTTCAGGCCCGAACCGCTGTGGATCGGCGACGCCGCCGACGCCCGCCGCCTGCTGGCCGGGACGTTTCGCTTCGCGGGCCATGAGGTGGTGACCAGGAACCTTGGCCCCTGGGGCCTCACGCCCCCCACGCCCGCCTTCGCACAGGCGTTGCACCGCTTCGCCTGGCTCGACGATTTCGCCGCCGCCGGCACGCGGGAGGCGAAGCGCATCGCGCAGTCCTGGACCTTCGGCTGGATCGGCCAGTTCGGCGACGGCTCGGGCCCCGGCTGGGCGCCGGAGGTGGCCGGGGACCGCGTGGTCCATTGGCTCGACCGCGCGGAGCTGATCCTCGCCGACGCCTCGCCGGACCTTGAGCGTCGGTTCCTCCGGGCCCTCGCCCAGCATGAGAAGCGCCTGCGCCGGACCCTCGACCAGGCGCCGCAGGGCCTGCCCCGCCTGCGCGCGGCCTCCGGTTTTCTTCACGCCGCGCTGGCGATCCATGAGGGGCAAGGGCCGCGCCGCGCCGCCGCCGGACGCCTCTCCGCCTGCGCCGCCGCCGCCATCGACGCCGACGGCGGCGTCCCCTCCCGCAGCCCCGAGGATCTGGCCGACGCGCTGCTGGTCCTGGCCACCGCGCTGCGCCACCTGCGCGCCGCGGAGCTGGAGCCCGAGCCCGCCCTACTCGACGCCGTCGCCCGCGCCCAGTCCGCCCTGCGCGTCCTGCGGATGCGCGACGGCGGCCTCCCCCGCTTTCACGGCGGCGGACCCGGAGACCCGGCCCGGCTCGACCACGCGCTCTCGCTCACCCAGGCGCGCCAGGCCGTCCCCCGGACGCGGGACCGCGCCATGGGCTTCTTCCGCCTCGCCGCCGGCCGCGTGACGGTGGCCATAGACGCCGCCCCTCCGCCCCCCACCCCGCAGGCCCACGCCTCCACCCTGGCGTTCGAGTTCGCCTGCGGCCCCTCCCGCCTCATCGTCAACTGCGGCCCCGCGGAGGCGCTGGGCGGCCGCTGGGCCGACGCCTGCCGCGCCACCTCCGCCCAGACCACGCTCTCCATCGACGGCGTCTCCTCCGCCCGCATCGCCCCGAACGCCAAGGGCGCCGGTCCGCACCCGTTCAGGCAGGCCCCCCGCAGCGTCGAGATCGGCGCCACCCAGGACCTGGAAGGCGCGTGGTTCCTGGGCGAGCATGACGGCTACCTCGCCTCCCACGGGCTGATCCACGGCCGGCGCCTGTTCCTGTCCCCCGACGGGCGGGACTTCCGGGGCGAGGACATGCTCGCCTGCCCCGACGACCGCGCCCGCGCCCGCTTCGATCGCGCCGTGAAGGCCCGCCGCACCCGCGACGGCGCCGCCGCGCTGGTCGCCCCCGGCCTGCCCTTCTCGCTCCGCTTCCACCTGCACCCGGAGGTGGAGGCCGAGGTCCGCCCCGGCGGGTCCATCGCCCTGCGCGCGCCCGAATCCACGTGGCTCTTCTCCACCGTCGGGCCCGACCCGGAGCTGCACGACAGCGTCTTCCTCGACCCCGCCGCGCAGGAGCCGCGCGCGACCAAACAGATCGTGGTCTCGGCCCGCGCGGCGGAGTATGCAGGCCGCGTCTCCTGGGGCCTGCGCCGGGTCTGACCGCGGCCGGCCCCTCTCCACGCCCCCGAGGAGCCCCCGATGCCCGACCGCGCCCCGATCCGCCGCGCCCTTCTCTCCGTGTCCGACAAGTCCGGCCTGACGGACCTCGCCGCCGCCCTGCACGAGGCGGGGGCGGAACTGGTGTCCACCGGCGGCACCGCGCGCGCGATCCGGGAGGCCGGCCTGCCGGTGCGGGACGTCTCGGACCTCACGGGCTTCCCCGAGATGATGGACGGCCGGGTGAAGACCCTGCACCCCATGGTCCACGGGGGCCTGCTCGCGCTGCGCGACGACGCCGCCCACCAGCAGGCGATGCAGACCCACGGGATCGAGCCGATCGACCTCCTCGTGGTCAACCTCTACCCGTTCGAGGCGACCGTCGCCGCCGGCGCGCCGCCCGAGGACTGCATCGAGAACATCGACATCGGCGGCCCCGCCATGATCCGCGCGGCGGCCAAGAACCACGCCCACGTCGCCGTGGTCACGGACCCGGAGGACTACGCGCCGGTGCTGGACGCGCGTGAAGGAGGGCGGCACGACGCTCGCGCTCCGCACCCGCCTCGCCGCCGACGCCTACGCCCGCACCGCCGCCTACGACGCCGCCGTCTCCGCCTGGATGGCGGCCCACGCGGGCGACGCCACGCCCCGCCGCCGCGCCTTCGCCGGAACCCTCGCCCAGACGCTCCGCTACGGCGAGAACCCGCACCAGACCGCCGCCTTCTACCGCACGGGCGCCGCCCGCCCCGGCGTCGCCACCGCCCGCCAGCTCCAGGGCAAGGAGCTGAGCTACAACAACATCAACGACACCGACGCGGCCTTCGAATGCGTGGCGGAGTTCGACCCCGCCAACGGCCCCGCCTGCGTCATCGTCAAGCACGCCAACCCCTGCGGCGTCGCGGAGGGCTCCTCCCCCGCCGAGGCGTGGCGGCGCGCGCTCGCCTGCGACTCGACCTCCGCCTTCGGCGGCATCGTCGCCCTGAACGTCCCCCTGGACGCGGAAACCGCGACCGAGATCGCCCGCATCTTCACCGAGGTCGTCATCGCCCCCGACGCGAGCGACGAGGCCATCCGCGTGTTCGAGGCGAAGAAGAACCTCCGCCTCCTCCTGACCGGCGGCCTCCCCGACCCGGCCGAACCCTCCCTCACCTTCCGCCAGGTCTCGGGCGGGTTCCTCGTGCAGGACCGTGACGCGGGTCGGCTCGATCCCTCTTCCCTCAAGACGGTGACGAAGCGCGCGCCCACCGAATCCGAGCTCGCCGACCTCATGTTCGCCTGGCGCGTGGCCAAGCACGTGAAGTCCAACGCCATCGTCTACGCGAAGGACGGGGCCACCGTGGGCGTCGGCGCGGGCCAGATGAGCCGCGTGGACTCGACCCGCATCGCCGCCCGCAAGGCCGAGGACATGGCCAGGGCCCTCGGCCTCGCGGACAGCCCGGCCCGCGGCTCGGCGGTCGCCTCCGACGCCTTCTTCCCCTTCCCCGACGGCCTCCTGACCGCCGCCGAGGCCGGCGCCACGGCGGTGATCCAGCCCGGCGGCTCGGTTCGGGACGCGGAAGTCATCGCCGCCGCGGATGAGGCCGGCCTCGCCATGGTCTTCACCGGAATGCGTCACTTCCGCCACTGACCGACCCGCCCGAGGCGCCGCGCCGGCCGTTGCGCCGGTGGCGGCGCCTTCGCCCGCGGCGCACTGCAACCGCTCCGTTGGTGGCTCGCGGCGCCTGCGACGGCCGACGGGCGACCCTCGCCGCGCTCGCCGCCTCCAGCGGGCGCGGAACCGTCTCGGCGGCCCGGACACGCCGCCCGCCCGCGGTCAGCTCGGCTCACGTTTCTCTTTGCATGGCGATCTGACGGCGCCTCGCAGGAGATCGCAGGAACCGCGCCGCCCACGCGCGACGCCGGGCCCGCACGGGGGGCGGCGCGGGCGGGCGACGCCGGGAGCCAGCCCGGTGCGCGTCCCGTTTCCCGGCAGCGCCCCTCGAAACGCTCGCCGACAGCGCTACCTGCCCCCCGAAATGACGCGGGGTTTCCTGATGCGCCTCTCCCTAGCGCTCGTCGCGGTTCTCTCCGCGGGGGGCTTTCTCCTCCATGCCTGCGGCCCGAACGCCAGCCTGCCGATCTCGGCCGGCATCGGCCCGGACCCCGCCCTCCCTCCGCCCGACCAGTCCCTGATCCCAACCGTCGCCATCGCGCCCGCCAACCGCTGGCCTGCGGACGCCATGCCGGCGGCCGCCGAGGGCCTCCGCGTCCAGCCCTTCGCCGCCGGCCTCGACCACCCCCGCCAGCTCCACGTCCTGCCCAACGGCGACGTCATCGTGGCCGAGAGCAATGCGCAGCCCTCCGAGCCCGGCGGCCTGCGCGCCCGCATCGAGAAATGGGTGATGAAGCGCGCAGGCGCCGTGACCCCCAGCGCCGACCGCATCACCCTCCTGCGCGACACGGACGGCGACGGCGCGGCGGACCAGCGCTCGGTGCTCCTCTCGAACCTGACTTCGCCCTTCGGCATGGCCTGGATCGACGGCCTCCTCTACGTCGCGAACACCGACGGCCTGGTCGCCTTCCCCTACGCCCTCGGCGCCGACTACATCGAGACCGAGCCGCGCATCCTCGCGGCCCTTCCCGCCGGGGATCCGAACCGCCACTGGACCAAGGGCCTCGCCGCCAGCCCCGACGGCGCGCGCCTCTACGTCTCGGTCGGCTCCAACTCCGACCACGGCGAGAACGGCCTCGACGCCGAGGACGGTCGCGCCGCGATCCACGAGATCGAGCTCGCGACCGGCGCCTCCCGCATCTTCGCCACCGGCCTGCGCAACCCCGTGAGCCTCGCCTTCGAGCCCGCCACGGACGCCCTCTGGACCGTGGTCAACGAACGCGACGAGCTCGGCGGAGACCTCGTCCCGGACTACCTGACCAAGGTGGAGGAGGGCGCCTTCTACGGCTGGCCCTGGCTCTACTACGGCACGAACCGCGACCCCCGCGTCCCCGGCGAGCCGCCGCAGCCCGAGGCCCGCCGTCCCGACTACGCGCTCGGCTCCCACGTGGCGCCCCTCGGGCTGACCTTCGCCGAGGGCGCCCGCTTAGGCTCCCGCTACGCCGAGGGCGCGTTCATCGGCCTCCACGGCTCCTGGAACCGCCTCCCCCGCTCCGGCTACGCGGTGATCTTCATACCTTTCGCCGACGGCGCACCCTCCGGCCCGCCCCTGACGGTGCTCGGCGGCTTCCTCGACGACGACGAGGCCCGCGGCCGCCCCGTGGGAGTGGCCATCGACGCGACCGGCGCCCTGCTGGTGGCGGACGATGTGGGGAACGTGATCTGGCGGGTCTCGGCCGCTCCCTGAGCGGAAGCTCCCGCCCGTCGGCGCCCCCTCCGGGGACGCCTCCCGTTGGGCGCAGGCCGCGGCGCGAACCTTGCGCCTGCGGCGACGCGCGCGCCCGCCGCGGCAGCCGACCGGCGCCGCCTCTGGCCCTCGCCCCGGCTCCGGCCGCCCGCGCCAGCCACAAGCGCCACCGTCCGCAGCCCGCCGCGGGCGCCTCGGCCGCCATAGGCGGCCCCTCCGCGCGGCGGCCCGGTCCGCCCGGAGGCGCAGCCTCCGGGCGGAAGCCTCAGGGCTCCTCCGCCGGCCGCCCCCGCCCCAGCGGGTCAAGGTCCGTCGGCCCCTCCCCCTGCCACCACGCCAGCGCCCGGCGCAGCAGCGCCGCCCGCCCGATCACCACCAGCGCCGGCGGTACAAGCCCCGCCGCCGCCACATCCTCCGCCGCGCGCGAGAGCGTCGTCTCGATCGCCCGCTGCTGCGGCAGCGTCGCGTCCGTCACCACCGCCACCGGCTCGTCCGGCGACCGCCCCGCCTCCATGAACTGCCGCGCGAGCTCCCCCAGCGTGCGCAGTCCCATGTAGACCACGACCACCTGGCTCCCCTTGGCGATGGACACCCAGTCGATCGCCGCCGGCGCCTCGCCCTTCGCGTCATGCCCCGTGAGGAACGTCACCGACTGGTTGACATCCCGGTGCGTCGCCGGGATGCCGGCATAGGCCAGCCCCCCGATCCCCGCCGTGATGCCGGGGATGATCCGGATCGGCACGCCATGCTGCACCAGCGTCTGCGCCTCCTCGCCGCCTCGCCCGAAGACGAACGGATCCCCCCCCTTCAGCCGCAGCACCCGCGCGCCGCCCCGCGCCATCTCCACCAGCGTCAGCGAGATGTCCTTCTGCTTCGCCGAAGGTTTGCCCCCCCGCTTGCCCGCGAACACCAGCTCCGCCCCCGGCCGCGCCCATGCCAGCAGCCGGTCGTCCACCAGCGCGTCGTAGACCACCACGTCCGCCTGCCTGAGCCCGTTCAGCGCATGCAGCGTCAGCAGCCCCGGATCGCCCGGCCCGGCGCCCGCCAGCCACACCCATCCCGGCTCCAGCCGGGGCCACTCTCCGCCCGGCAGGGCGACGCGCTCGTCCACGATCTCCATGCGCCCTCCCATAAGGCCGAAGCGCGGCCCCCTCCAGCCCCCTCGCGCCGTTAACCGCACCGAAACCGACCCGCGCCGATACCCCCGCGAAACGGAGGGCCGGATGGACCGCAAGCTGACACGGGACGGGGAGGTCGTGCGCCTGGACGACGGCGTCGTCGTCCAGAACAACGCCTGGGGACGCGGGAACCTCGTCAACGGCCGCGACTACGTGCAGACGGTGGCGTGCGGCGACGCGCTGGCGGACGGGGTGCGGATGGACTGGGCCTGGCCCGCGGCCTCTCCGGGCATCCGCGCCTATCCCCAGCTCCTCGTCGGCCGAAAGCCCTGGGGGCCCGACGCGGGCGGCGACCTCCTCCCTCTCCGAATTTCGGAGGCCCACGGCCTCGCCGCCCGCTTCGACCTCGCCTGGGGCGGCGAGACCGAGGGCTTCAACGTGGCGTTCGACCTCTGGATCACCGACCGTCCCGACGGAGGGCCCGAGGCCATTTCCGCCGAGCTCATGGTCTGGCTGAAGCGCGGCGACTTCGCCCCCGCCGGCCAGAAGACGGCGCAGGTCCAGGTGCTCGGCCAGGACGCCCCCGTGCACATGCGGGAGGATCACGGCGGCGGCTGGACCTACCTCGCCGTCGTCCCGGATCGCGCGGCTCCGCACGGCGAGATCGACCTCGGCGCCCTCGTCGCGCAGCTTCAAGCGGAGGGGCTGCTGCGCCCCGACCACTGGATCGTCAGCGTGGAGCTCGGCGCCGAGGTCAAGCACGGGGAAGGCTGGCTCGCGATCCGCGACTTCGCCGTCGCGCGCTCCGGCCACGCCGCGGCGGGAACGGAAGGCGCCACCGCCCTCGTCCTCGCGCCCGATCCCCAGCCGCCCCTGACCCTCTCGTTCGTCGATCTCGCCTTCTGACGGCGGAGCCTTCGCCACGCCCGCCGCGCAACCTCCGGGGGTCGGAGCAGCCGCGCCGCCTGCCGCGAGAGCATCCCTCGGCGTCCTCGCCGAGGCTCAGCGGCACAATCAGGCCGAATCCCCGCCACCCGCAGGACCTTCGCCGCCGCCCCCCGTGCGCCGTGGCCGCGACCGGGCCATCCCGGCCCTCCCGCAGATCCAGCGCCACGGCCAGCATCATCGGCGCCCCGCGCCCGGCTCCCGTGGGTCTCCGCGAGATGACTGGCGGCGGCGAGCCCCCGCCCCCCACGCCATGCTTCCCCCGCGGCTCCCGGCCCCGCCGGACGCGCCGCCGCCCGACCCCGAGCCCCTCGCCGCCAAACCGGATACGGCGGCGCCCGCGTCCTCCCGCCAAACCGGCGCGAAGCCTCTTCCGCCCCTTCGACGCTTTCCCCGCCGCCCCGATTGCGGCATCACGACCTCCGAGACACGTCCGGAGGCCCCATGCAGCTCAACCAGATCGTCCACGAGCCCGAGGGCGAGGAGGTCGCGCCCCCCCTCGTCGTCGCCCACGGCCTTTTCGGCTCCGCCCGCAACTGGGGTCCCGTGGCGAAGACGCTGGCGAAGCGCCGCCGCGTGATCGCCCTCGACATGCGCAACCACGGCGAGAGCCCGCACACGCCCACCCACACCTACGCCGACATGGCGCAGGACCTCGCCGACGCGCTGGCGCCCTTCCCCGAGGCCGACCTCATGGGCCACTCCATGGGCGGCAAGGCCGCGATGATCCTCGCCCTGACCGACCCGCCCAGGGCGCTCCGCCGCCTGATCGTCGCCGACATCGCCCCCGTGGCCTACACCCACAGCCACCTCGGCTACATCCGCGCGATGCAGGGCATCGACCTCACGCAGCTCTCCCGCCGCTCCGAGGCCGAGCGTCTCCTCGCCCCGCAGGTCGAGGACCGCAGCCTCCGCGCCTTCCTCCTCCACTCCCTCACCTCCGGCCCCGACGGCCTCCGCTGGCGCCTCAACCTCTCCGCGCTGGCGGACGCGATGCCCGAACTCGTCGCCTTCCCCGAGGATCTGACCTCCCCCTACCATGGCCCCGCGCTGTTCCTCGCCGGCGAAACCTCCGACTACGCCCTCCCCCACCAGGACCGCATCCGCGCCCTGTTCCCGCACGCCCGCATCGTCACCCTGAAGAACACCGGCCACTGGCTCCACGCCGAGGCGCCCGAGGCCTTCGCCAGGACCGTCGCCGCCTATCTGGACGCCTGAACCCGCGGAGCCTCCCATGCCAGGCCAGAAGACCCGGATGCTGAACGGCGAGCGCTACCTCGCCTCCGACCCCGAGCTCGTCCGAGACCGCGCCCGCGCCGACGCCTGGATGGACCGCTTCAACGCCCGCCTCGCCCTCCCGCCCGAGGCGCGCCACGCCCTCCTGCGCGAGCTTCTCAGCCATACCGGCGCGGGCGCCGTCATCCGCCCGCCCTTCCACTGCGACTACGGCTTCAACATCCGCCTCGGCGCCGGGGCGTTCCTGAACTTCGGGTGCATCATACTGGACGCGGTCGAGGTCTCCATCGGCGACGCGACCCAGATCGGGCCCGGCGTCCAGATCCTGACCGCCGACCACCCCGAGGAACCCAGAGGATCGGCGCCGGGGGCTGGAATTCGGCCGCCCCGTCCGCATCGGCGCCAATGTCTGGATCGGCGGCGGCGCGCTGGTCATGCCCGGCGTGACCGTCGGCGACGACGCCATCGTCGGCGCCGGCGCCGTCGTCACGAGCGACGTCGCCGCCGGCGCCACCGTGGTCGGCAACCCCGCCCGCCCGCGGACGCCTCGCGCGGGCTGACGGCCGCCTCCGAAGCCCGACGCCGGGGCGGCCCCGATCTCACGCGTCGACAACCCACCCGACCAGGGGCGCGACGAGGACCACCCCCGGCCCGGCGATGAAGGTCACGGGCGATGAGCGGACCGTCGATCCCGAACATCGCGGCCACGAGTCCCGCGAGAACGGCCGTCCCCGCGGTGGAAACGGTCGCCGCCGCCACGGCCGAGGCGCGTCGGGACCAGGATCGCCGCCACGAAGCCGCACAGGCCGCGAATATGAGGGCGGCGGGCCCGCGCAAACCCCGAAGATCACGGGAAACGCCACCGCCGCGTAGGAGAGGATATCCCCGACGATGAGGGGGATGCTCATATCGTCCTGCATGAGCGCCCCCAGGAGCCCGACGATCAGGCTCGGGATCACGCCGCCGCCCAGCGGCATCGTGACGAAGGCGAACAGGGGTAACCGCAGGTTGAGCTCACCGCGCAGGGAACCGGGCTTCGCCCCCGCCCGCGGCGACCGAGGTTCGTCCCGCATCGCCCGCCTCCATCCCCCCGAGGACGGCTCGATCCTCTCCGCCGCCCCTTGAAGATCCGAGCGTCGCGCCGCGCCCGCCGTCCACCCGGCAGGCGCGCTTCGCCGAAGCCTCGTCCGGTGCGGAGAAGGCGGAGCGTGGCCCCTCCCGTCCATGGATGGACGCGCCCCGACCGCTTCCGGAAGACCTCAGCGCCCCCATCTCGATCCGGCTTCGCGCAAAGCGAGAGGGCGCCCCGAAGGACGCCCTGCCCCGCCCGCCGGCAGTCACTCGTACAGATCGTCCTCGTAGCGCGGCCGCGGCTTGCGCTTCCGCGCCCGCATGGTCCGCCCCAGCTTCGAGGCTTCGCGGAACGCCGTCAGCGCCAGCTCCGCCATGATCAGCTCCCGGCTCGGCCCCACCGGAGGAACCGCGCCCGGCGGCGGAGGAACCGGCCCCGCGGCGCCCGGCGGCACGCCCATCGCCCGCAACTGCATCCGGCGCCGCCACGCCATCCCGATCAGCAGCCCCGCCAGCAGCCACAGCGCGCCCATGAAGAACGCGCCCCCGACCCAGCCGAGCCACAGCACCAGCAGCCAGAACAATCCGGTCCCGAAGAACGCCGCCGCCAGCAGCAGGCACAGCCCCATCATCACCGGGAGCGCCGCGGAGGAGACCCCCGCCGCGACCCCCATGGAGATCGCCTGCGCCAGCTGCGCCGCCAGCCCCGCGAAGACCCCCCTCACGGCCTCACCGCCGCGGGGCCGAGAGATATCCGAAGATCAGCCCGATGAAGGCCGCGCCCGCCACCGCCGTCAGCGGCTTCTCGCGCACGTAGTCGGCGGCTTCCTCGATCCCCAGCTCGGCGCGGGCATAGGCGTCGTCCCGCATCTCCTCGCCCCGGCGCTTCGCTTGCGCCACGGCGCCCCGCGCGCGGGACTTCGCGCCGTCATATTCGTCGACCGCCAGCTTCTGCAGCGTGTCGGTCAGCTTGGTGACGTCGCCGCGCAGCGTCTCGAGCTGCTTCTGAAGCTCCTCGTACTTCGCTTCCGCGTCCTTGCCCGTGGTGGACCCCGTAGCCATGAAGAAACTCCCTCCGTTCCAGGCGCGTCTATCCGGTTCATCAACGCGAACCGGCGCGGGAGGGTTCCCGCGCCGGAACGTCATTCCGTCAGGCGGAGGAACCGTCCCGCCCCATCAGGTGAACCTCAAATCCGCTCGATGGCAAGGGCGATGCCCTGCCCGCCGCCGATGCACATCGTCACAAGCCCGTAGCGCCCGCCGATCCGCTCCAGCTCGTACATGCACTTCACCGTGATGATCGCCCCCGTGGCCCCCACCGGGTGCCCCAGCGCGATGGCCCCGCCGTTGGGGTTCACCTTGGCCGGGTCCAGCCCCAGCCCCTTGTTCACCGCGCAGGCCTGGGCGGCGAAGGCCTCGTTCGAACTCGACCACGTCGAACTCGTCGGCCGACATCCCGATCCGCTCCAGCAGCTTCTTCACCGCCGGCACCGGCCCGATGCCCATCACCTCCGGCCGCACGCCGGCATGGGCGTAGCCCAGCAGCCGGGCGCGCGGCTTCAGCCCCTCGGCCTGCGCCGCTTCGGCATCCGCCAGCACCAGCGCCGCCGCCCCGTCGTTGATGCCCGAGGCGTTGCCCGCCGTCACCATCCCGTCCTTGCGGAACGCAGGCTTCAGCCCCGCCAGCGTCTCCAGCGTCGTCGCGCGAGGATGCTCGTCGGTGTCGAAGGCGACCATGTCGCGGCCCTTCTTCACCTCGATCGGCACGATCTGCTCCTTGAACCGCCCCTCGGCGATGGCCGCCTTCGCCCGCTCCTGGCTATCGAAGGCGAAGCGGTCCATGTCCTCGCGCCCGATCTGGTGCTCCGACGGCGACGTTCTCCGCCGTGATCCCCATATGCCCGTTTCCGAACGGATCGTTCAGCGCGCCCAGCATCATGTCGTTGGCGACGATGTCGCCCATCTTCTGCCCGAAGCGGGCCTGCGTCATGATGTAGGGCCCGCGGCTCATGGCCTCGGCGCCGCCGGCCAGCGCGAACTCCGCGTCCCCCAGCAGCAGCGACTGCGCGGCGGAGACGATGGCCTGCGCCCCCGACCCGCACAGCCGGTTGACGTTCATGGCCGGCGTCTCGTCGGGGATGCCCGCCTCGATGGCCGCGACCCGGCTCAGGTACATGTCCCGCGGCTCGGTGTTGATGACGTGCCCGTAGGCGACATGCCCGATCCGCTTCGGATCGATTCCCGCGCGCTCCATCGCGGCCTTCGCGGCGGCGGCGCCGGTCTGGATCGGCGGCGTCCCCGCCAGCGCGCCGCCGAACGTCCCGATGGCCGTCCGCGCGCCCGACAGGATCACGATCTCCCTGGGCATGGCATCCTTCGGCATCCGTCTTCTCCCTGGTCCCCGGGGCCGCGCCCCTTGTCGCGGCGCACCATACGCCCGCGCAGGTCGCCCCCGCAACCGCGGCGCTTGAACGGAACCTTCATGATTTGCGGGCGAGATGCCGTCGTTCGATGCAGCCGGAGCCACACATGTCCGTTCGCACCCAGATCATGCGCCTCGCGCCCCTCGCCGCGGCCGGGATGATCCTGATCGCCGGCGTGTTCCTGATCGCCGATGAGGTCGAATCGAAGTTCGAGCGTGAGGCGAACGCCGGCCGCGACGTCCTCATGGCCGCCGAAACGGCGGAGCGGCGGCTCCTTCGGCTCGGCCTCGACGGGCGGGCCTTCCTGCTCTCGCCCTCGGCCGAAGCGCGCGCCCGGGAGGAGGAGCAGGCGACCGCCGCCGATGCCGCCTTCGACGCCCTCTATCAAGAGGTTCCGGCCCTCGGCGCGCCGGAGATCGAGGCGCGCCTTCCGGCCGTGAGGGCGTCGCTCGCCGGCTACCGGGAGACGTTCGCGGCCCTCATTTCGACGCGGGAACGTCTGGGCTAAGACCAGGAAGCGGGCCTTCAGGGAGAGCTGCGCCGCGCCGTCCACGAGGCGGAGCGGACGCTCGAGGGCATCGACAGCCCCGATCTGCTGGTCCAGCTCCTGTCGATGCGGCGGGACGAAAAGGATTTCATGCTGCGGGGAGACGATAAATACGTCGACCAGCTCGCCCAGCGGGTCGCCGCGATGGAGGCGCTGCCCCGCTTCGCCTTCGCCCCGATGGCGCCTGAGCAGGTGCTCGCCCCTCTGCGCAGCTATCGCGAGGCCTTCGCCGCCTACGCCGCAGCCTCCGCCGAGGCGCGGACCCTGACCGCCGAGGCGGAGACGCGCCTCACGAATCTGGAGCCGCAGCTCCAGGCCCTGCGCGACGACGTGGAGGCGGCGGCGGCGCTGGCCGCCGAACGCGGCGAGACCGCGGCGACGATCGCCAGCGTGGTCGCGCTCGTGACCGCGGCGGCGCTGATCGGGGCCATCGTGTTCGCCGCCCGCCGCCTCGCGGGCCGGATCGCGTCGCCGCTGGCGGATCTCGCCGCCGCCCTCAAGGCGCTGGCCGAGGGCAAGACGGGCGTGCAGCTCGCCGGCCGCGGCCGCAAGGACGAGATCGGGGCCATCGTCTCCGCCTTCGACGCGCTGGAAGCCCGCCTTCGGGCGGAGGCCGAGACGCGCGACGCCGCCAACCGCGCCGCCGCAGAGGCCGAGCGCGCCCGCGCCAGCGACGAGGCGGAGGCCGCGCGGCGGGAGAAGGCGCGCCTCGACGCCGCCGTGCGCACCATGGGCGCGGGGCTGGAGCAGCTGGCGGCGGGAGACCTCTCGGCCCGCATCGGAGCCGACCTGACCGGCGAATTCGCGCCCCTGCGGGAGGCGTTCAACGCCACCGTGGAGCGGCTGGCGGACGTGGTGCTGCGCATCCGCGCGGCCGCCGACACGCTGCACGGCGCCACCGGCGACATCGCGGACGGGAGCCGGGAACCTGAACGACCGCACCGGCTCGCAGGCCGCCTCGCTGGAGGAGATGGCCGCGACGGTGGAGGAGATCTCCTCCACCCTTCGCGCCACCGCCGAATCCGCCTCCGACGCCGAGGCCGCGGTCTCCGAGGCGGTGGACCGCGCCGAGCGTGGGACCGGCGTGATGCAGGAGGCCGCCGAGGCGATGACCCGGATCGAGACCAGCGCCGGCCGGATCGCGGAGATCAACGGCGTGATCGACGCTATCGCCTTCCAGACCAACCTCCTCGCCCTCAACGCCGCCGTGGAGGCCGCGCGGGCGGGGGAGGCCGGCAAGGGCTTCGCCGTGGTGGCGGAGGAGGTGCGCACCCTCGCCCAGCGCAGCTCGGAGGCCGCCAAGGACATCGCCAACGTGATCCGCGAGAGCACGGGCCACGTCTCGGAGGGGGTCCGTCTCGTGGGCCGCACCGCCGAGTCCCTGTCGGAGATCGGGCGCTCCGTGTCCTCGGTGGCGGGCAACATCCGCGACATCTCCGCCGCGGGACGGGAGCAGGCCGACGCCATCGCCGAGATCTCCGACGCCGCGAGCCGCATGGACGAGATGACCCAGCGCAACGCCGAGCTCGCGGACGCAAGCGCCCGCCGCGCCCAGGACCTCCGGCAGGAGGCTGCGGGCCTGCGGGACCTGGTCGGCGTCTTCCGCGAGGGGGTCGCCTCCGCCCGCTCGCGCGCGGCCGCCTGAGGCCCGCCCTCCCCGCCGCCGCTTGAAAACGGCGGCGGCGCGGGCTAAGCGCGGGGCGCGACCGACCCTCCCAGATCCGCGAGCCCTCGCCCATGACCGCGCCCAAGAAAGTCGTCCTCGCCTATTCCGGCGGCCTCGACACCTCCATCATCCTCAAGTGGCTGCAGGTCGAATACGGCTGCGAGGTGGTGACCTTCACCGCCGACCTCGGCCAGGGGGAGGAACTGGAGCCCGCCCGCCGCAAGGCCGAGCAGATGGGCGTGCAGCAGATCTACATCGAGGACGTGCGCGAGGAATTCGTCCGCGACTTCGTCTTCCCGATGTTCCGCGCCAACGCCGTCTACGAGGGGCTGTACCTGCTCGGCACCTCCATCGCCCGCCCCCTGATCTCCAAGCGCCTCGTGGAGATCGCCGAGGAGACGGGCGCCGACGCCATCGCCCACGGCGCCACCGGCAAGGGCAACGACCAGGTGCGGTTCGAGCTGTCGGCCTACGCGCTCAACCCCGACATCCGCGTCATCGCCCCGTGGCGGCTCTGGGATCTCACCTCCCGCACCGCTCTGATCGCCTGGGCCGAGAAGCACCAGGTCCCCGTCCCCAAGGACAAGCGCAACGAGGCGCCGTTCTCGGTGGACGCGAACCTCCTGCACACCTCCTCCGAAGGCAAGGTGCTGGAGGACCCGGCCATCGAGGCCCCCGACTACGTCTACCAGCGCACCGTCGCCCCCGAGGACGCCCCCGACGCCCCCGAATACCTCGAAGTCACCTTCGACAAGGGCGACGCCGCCGCCATCAACGGCGAGCCGCTCTCCCCCGCCGCGCTGCTCACCGCGCTCAACGAGCTTGGCCGCAAGCACGGCATCGGCCGGCTCGACCTCGTGGAGGGCCGCTACGTCGGCATGAAGTCCCGCGGCATCTACGAGACGCCGGGCGGCACGATCCTCCTCGCCGCCCACCGGGGCATCGAGCAGATCACGCTCGACCGCGGCGCCGCCCACCTGAAGGACGAGCTGATGCCCCGCTATGCGGAGCTGATCTACAACGGCTACTGGTTCAGCCCGGAGAGGAAGATGCTCCAGGCCGCCATCGACCTCAGCCAGGAGCATGTCTCCGGCACGGTCCGCCTGAAGCTCTACAAGGGCAACGCCGACGTGGTGGGCCGCTGGTCCGACCGCTCCCTCTACTCCGAGGCCCACGTTACCTTCGAGGAGGACGCCGGCGCCTACGACCAGAAGGACGCCCAGGGCTTCATCCGGCTCAACGCCCTGCGCCTGCGCCTGCTCGCGACCCGCGACCGCAAGCTCAACCGCTGAGGCCCCCGCGCCCGACAGCCTTGCGGAAGGTGAGGCTGGTCGGGCGCGAAAACCCCGGATGCGCCGTCTCGCCCACCTGTCCGAACCCCAGCCGCGCGAAGGTCAGGTGGTTCTCCTCAAGCTCCACCCGCGTCTGCAGCTCCAGCGCCGGCAGCCCCGCCTCCCGCGCCAGCGCCTCCGCCGCCGCCATCAGCGCCCGGCCGACGCCCTGCCCCTGCCGCGCGGGCGCCACCGCCATCTTGCTCAGGTGAAGCGCCTCCTCGCGCCGGTCCGCGAACAGGCACCCCGCCAGGCGCGCCCCCTCCCGGGCCAGCAGAAGCGTCTCGGCCCCAGCCTTGGCCTCCAGCGCCTCCGCATCCATGCGCGAGAGCGAGGAGGGCGGGTCGATCCGCCCCTCCATCCCCGCGAACGCCTCCCCGATCAGCGCCCGGAGCGCCTCCCAGTCCGAGAACCCGTCGGCCCGCCGCACCTCGACCATCCGTCCCAGCCCCTCGCCGGCCGGCGCCGCACCGACCCGACCCCTCGGGCGCGCCCGACCAGCCACGCCTCGACCCGCAGCTTCGCCCGCGCCGCCCCGGACGACCGCGGCTCAGGCGGCGCCCCTGCCGAAACCTGCGGGGCGGGAGGCGCTGGTAAACAGGATGCCAAGCCCTCCGCGCGCCGTCACCCGTAAACCTTCGCGTAACGTTGTTAACCTCGCTTAACAATTCCCCCCCGCGTTTCGCAGCGAAACGCGCCTCCCTTGAAACGGAGGCTGGGTCGCTCACGTTGAGGGTCTGGCGGCCCCCTCGGCGTCCCTCCGGCCCGAGGCCCGCTTGACAGACGCCGCCCCGGCGGAGGAAGCAACCCGCATGAACCTGCCCAACGTCCTGACCGTCGTCCGCATGATCGCGGCGCCCCTGGTGGCGCTGGTCTTCCTGCTGCCCCGCCCGATGGCGGACATGGCGGCGCTGATCCTGTTCATCGGGGCCTCGGTCACGGACTGGTTCGACGGGTATCTCGCCCGGAAGTGGAACCAGACCAGCAGCTTCGGGCGGATGCTCGATCCGATCGCCGACAAGGCGATGGTGATGATCGCGCTCGCGGTGCTGATGATGCTGGCGGGGCCGAACCCGTGGCTGTTCGTGCCCGCCACGGCGATCTTCACGCGGGAGGTGGCGGTCTCGGGCCTGCGGGAGCATCTGGCGGGCAAGGCGACGATCCACGTGACCAAGCTCGCCAAGTGGAAGACGACGGCGCAGATGGCGGCGATCGCGGTTCTGTTCTTCGCCGGCTGGGCGCAGTTCCAGTGGCAGGCGACCCCGGCGGCGGCCGTGCTCTGGGCGGGGGTCGCGCTGATCTGGGTGGCGGCGACGCTCACGGTGGTGACCGGCTGGCAGTATTTCAGCCGCGGGATGAAGAGCCCGGCCATGACGGGGAAAACGACATGAATATCATGTACTTCGCCTGGCTGCGGGAGCGGATCGGGACGGGGCGTGAGGAGATCGAGACCGGGGCCTCCGACGTGGCGGGGCTGGTTGAGGAGCTCCGGGCGCGGGAGCCGCGCTACGCCGAGGCTTTCGCCGACCTCAAGGCCGTGCGGGTGGCGCTGGACCAGGAGGCGGCGGAGTTCGACGCTCCCCTCGCCGGCGTGCGGGAGGTCGCGTTCTTCCCGCCGGTGACCGGGGGCTGAGATGCTCCACGTGTCGGTGCAGGAGGCGGATTTCGACCCGTCCGCCGAGGCCGCCCGCCTGACCGACGGACGCTCCGACGTGGGCGCCTTGGTGACGTTCGCCGGTCTGGTGCGCGACCGGGCGGGGGGCGCGCCGGTCGAGGCCATGGAGCTGGAGCACTATCCGGGCATGACCGAGAAATCCCTGCGCGAGATCGGGGAGGCGGCGCTCGCAGCGCTGGCCATTGCAGGGCGCGGTGATGATCCACCGCTACGGGAAGCTCCGGCCGGGGGATCGGATCGTGCTGGTGGCCACGGCCTCGGCGCACCGGCAGGCGGCGTTCGAGGCCGCGGAGTTCCTGATGGATTACCTCAAGACCCGCGCGCCCTTCTGGAAGAAGGAGACCACTCCCGAAGGCGCCCGATGGGTGGATGCCCGGGAGGCGGACGACAAGGCCGCCGCCCGCTGGAAGGGGTGATGTTTCGCTGCGAAACATGGTGGCCCATGAAGGGGGCTTGTCCGGGTAAAGCGCAGGACCAGCCAAAGGCGAGCGATTTTCGGCAGGCAACGGATGCTGCGTCCGCCGGAACCGGACCCCGGACGGGCGGACCGCGCGTTCAGGATGCGAAGGCGGTGCGGCCCTCGGTGTCGATGGGCCAGGCCGGGTTCCAGGCGATCTCCCACGCATGGCCGTCCGGGTCTGCGACGTAGCCGCGAAAGCCGCCATGAGGCGGGGCGTCGGCCGGGCGAAGCAGGGCGCCGCCCGCCGCGACGAGGCGGGAGAGGAGCGGCTCCACCTCCTCCCGCGCCCGGACGTTGTGCGCGAGCGCGAAGGCGCCGGGGCCGGTGACGATGGCGCAGGCGGGGATGCGCCCGCCGTCGGGGGCGCGCCAGGTCTCCCACACGCCGGCGAAGGCGAAGAGGGAGCCCTCGGGCGGGCCGGCGGCGGGGCGAATCCGGAAGGGCTGCTTGCGGCCGTCCTCCTCGCGCCATTCGTAGAAGCCGGTGGCGGGGATCAGGCAGCGCCGCTCGCGGCAGGCGCTGCGGAAGGCGGGCTTCGCGGCGATGGTCTCGGAGCGGGCGTTGATGAGGAGGGGGCCGCCCGAGGGCGTCTTGTACCAGCGCGGAATGAAGCCCCAGCGCAGGGGCGCGAGCAGGCGCTCGCCGCCATGGTTCAGGACCACGGGGATGTCGGTGGTGGGACAGACGTTCCAGCGGGGGCCGAGATTTCCCAGACGCTCGGTCAGGCGCGGCGAGGGCTGCGCGCGTAAGACATCCAGCACGGCGTCATGGGGGAGGGTCAGGGCGAAGCGGCCGCACATGCGGAGGGTTCAGCGCGGCGCGGGGCGGCGGGGAAGGAGGCGCCGCGTCGGCGGTTGCGCCGGTGGGGCGGTCTCGCCCGCGGCGCATGGCGAATGGGGCGCGGGGTGGCGGCCGTCGCCAGAGGCGGCCGGTCAGCCATGCGCCGCGGGCGGGGGCGTCGCCAGAGGCGCGAGGGTTGGCGCGGCGCCTCCGCAGGACAAGGTCGCGGCGCCCGCCGGGGAGGCGGGCGCCGCGCCGCTCACTTCCGTGTGATGCGGTTGTCGGTGTAGGGCTGGTAGGGCGCGTGCTCGGCGAGGTAGTCGGCCACCACCGCCTCCAGGCCCGGGCCGTAGTCGTAGGGGTCGATGGCGTGCTCCTCGAACGCCGTGTAGCCGTCGCCGCCGCCGCGCAGGTAGTTGTTGGAGACGATGCCGTAGGTCGCCTGCGGGTCGAGCGCCTCGCCGCCGATCTTCACCGACGCGATGCGGGAGCCGGCGGGCCGGGACGGGTCCCACACGAAGCTCATGCCCGCGACCTGGGGGAAGCGGCCGGCGCCCTCCTCCACCTGGCTCACGCCGTTCTCCAGCGCCGCCACCAGGTGCTCGCCCTTGATGCGGAAGGTGGAGAGGGTGTTCTGGAAGGGCAGGACGGTGAGGACCTCGCCCATGGTGATCTCGCCCGCGTCGATGGAGGCGCGCAGGCCGCCGCCGTTGGTGACCGCGGCGTCGATGCCCTGGTCCTTCACCCGGTCGAGCATCGCCTCGGCCACGAGAACGCCCATCTCGCAGACCTCGGCCCGGCAGACCGTGCGGTCGGCGCCGATGGGCTGGTCGGAGGCGGCGACCACCTCCTCGCGGATCGCCTGGAGGGGCTCGGCGAGCTGCTCCAGCCGGCCCTTCACAGCGGCGTCCTCGGTCACGGAGGCGTCCATGATCACGGGCTCGCCGGTAGCCTCCACGATTTCGCCGGCGTCGTTGAAGACCACGTCCAGCCGCCCGAGAAACTTGCCGTAGGCGTAGGCGGAGACGATGGCCGTCTTCCCGCCGTCAGGCCCGGCGACCATGGTGGGATAGGGGCCCTCGGCCTTCTCGGCCTTGTTGGAGAGGTAGGTGTTGGTGTGGCCGCCCACGATCACATCCACGCCCGCGACCTGCGAGGCGACGGCCTTGTCCACGCCGTAGCCGGAATGGGAGAGGACCACGATCTTGTTGATCCCGTCTGCGGTCAGCTTCTCGACCTCGCGGCGCACGGCCTCGGCGGGGGCCTGGAAGGTGACGTTGGGGCCGGAGGAGGATAGCTCGTCCGTGTCCTCGGGCGTCAGGCCGATGAGGCCGATGCGCTCGCCGTTCTTCTCGATCACGGTGGAGGGCATGATGGCGTCGGCGAGCTGCGGCTCGTTCGAGACGTCGGCGTTGGACATCAGGACCGGGAACTCGACCGCGTCGACGAAGGCGCGCAGGACCTCGGGGCCGTCGTCGAATTCATGGTTGCCCACGGTCATCGCCTCGTAGCCGAGGCGGTTCATCATCTCGGCCGCCGCCTTGCCCTTGTAGTGGGTGTAGAAGAGCGTGCCCTGGAACTGGTCGCCGCCATCCACCAGCAGGGTGTTGTCGGTGGAGGCGCGGCGCCTCGTTGATGGCGGTGATCAGGCGGGCCGTGCCGCCGAAGCACTCGCCGGCCGCGTTGTCCTCGGCCGAGCAGGTGCTGTCGTACTTGCTGATCGGCTCGAACCGGGCATGGAAGTCGTTGGTGTGGAGGATGGAGATCGCGTAGTCGGCCCAGGCGGCGGAGGGGGCGGCGAGGGCGGTCGCGATCATCAGGCGGGCGAGCGGGCGACGGGGCATGGGGAACCTCATGTCCGGGAGGAAGGCGCGTTCAGCATCGGACGGGCGGGCGTTGCGGTCAATCGGTCAGAGGTCCAGCGTCTCGCCGTCCGCGGGGATCAGGAGGCTGTCGGAGAAGCCCTCGGCCTCGGCGAAGCCGCGCAGGCCGGCGCGGGAGAGGAGGCAGTGGTTGGCGGCCTCCATGTGCGAGGCGATCAGTGTGGTGGCGGGGGCCGCGCGGTGGACCTGGAGGACGTCGATGACGCCCATGATGATCGCGCCCACGGGAGAGATGATGGCGTTGCCGCAGTTGAGGACCGCGATCTCGGGGCCGTGGGTCTGGAGGGCCTGGGCCACGTGGTCGTTCCACAGGGTGTCGCCGGCGATGTAGAGGGTCTTCTCCGACGGGTGGCGGAAGACGACGCCGCAGACTTGGCCGAGGCGGTCGCCGATCACGCCGTAGGCGGCGTCCGTGCCGTGCTGGCCGCCGGTCTTCGTCAGGGAGACCTCGCCGAAGGCGGAGTCCTCGGCCGAGCAGGCGCACGTCCTCGAAGCCCTGCCCGCGGATCTTGTCGGCGTCGGCCTCATTCTGGGCGAAGAGGGGGAGGGATTTGGGGACGGCGGCGACGGCGGCCTCGTCCCAGTGGTCGAGATGGAGGTGGGTGACGATCACCGCGTCCACGTCCACCAGATCGGCCGCGGGCAGGGGGAGGGGGACGAGCGGGTTCTTCAGGTGGCCGTTGGGGGAGCTGGGGAAGGCCGGATAGGCGCCCGCGTCGCCCAGCATCGGGTCGATCAGGAAGCGCACGCCCCCGAAGTCCAGCCGGAGCGTCGCGTTCCGCACCTGGGTGAGCCGCATCGGGATGGTCCTTTCCGCCGTGAGGGTCGGGCGGCATAGGAGGGCGCCGGGGCGGCGGCGGCAAGCCGGAACGAAAAACGCCCGCCGGAGGGCCGGCGGGCATTGTTCTCGTCGCGGAGGCGCGGATCAGTTCTTGGCGTAGAACTCGACCACCAGGTTCGGCTCCATCGTCACCGGGTAGGGGACGTCGCCGAGCGAGGGGGTGCGCACGAAGGTGCAGGTCATCTTCGAGTGATCGACGTCCAGGTAGTCGGGCACGTCGCGCTCGGACGAATTGGCGGCGACCATGACCAGCTCCATCTGGCGGGACTTCTCCTTCACGGAGATCACGTCGCCTTCCTTCACGGAGTAGGAGGGGATGTTCACCCGGCGGCCGTTCACCAGCACATGGCCGTGGTTCACGAACTGGCGGGCGGCCCAGATGGTGGGCACGAACTTCGCGCGGTAGACGACGGCGTCGAGGCGCTTCTCCAGCAGGCCGATCAGGAGGTCGCCGGTGTCGCCGCGGCGACGCTCGGCCTCGTCATAGACGCGGCGGAACTGCTTCTCAGTGATGTCGCCGTAGTAGCCCTTCAGCTTCTGCTTGGCGCGCAGCTGCACGCCGAAGTCCGAGAGCTTGCCCTTGCGGCGCTGGCCGTGCTGGCCGGGGCCGTATTCGCGGCGGTTCACCGGGGACTTCGGACGGCCCCAGATGTTCTCGCCCATGCGGCGGTCGAGCTTGTATTTCGCTGCGGTGCGCTTGGTCATCGCCCCGTCTCCTTCAACTGGTCTCGCATCGACCACCCTCCTTTCCCCTGCAGCGGGGCGACAGGATCCTGCGGGGCAGGCCTCGGGCGGCGGCCGGCGGGGCTTTCCGCCGGACGGGGCGCTTTTACGCGAGCGGGGGCGGGGAGTCAATGCGCGGCGGGGGACGGGCTGGAGGACCGGGTTCTCCCGCCCGTCGCCTTCGCCCGGCTGCGCCGGCCTCGTCTCCCGTTTGGGGTAGGCGCCCTGCGGGCGGGCTTCCTCGGGACGGCGGGGTCAGGCGCCCGGATCGCGGAACGCGTATCCGCGGGAACGGAGGGGCTCGATGCCCCTCCGGGCCCGGTTCCCTCGGAGGAGGGGCGCGCCTCAGCCGGGGGATTTGAGCGTGTATTTCTCGCGCAGCTTCTGGAGCCCCTCCCGCGCGCCGTATTCGTGCTGAAGGCGCGAGAGCTCGGCGTCGCGGCGGCGGAATTCCTCGATCAGGTCCTCGGCCACGTCGCCGTCGCCCAGGCGGTGCAGGCCGCGCCGGGCGAGTTCCACGGCGGATTCGAAGGTCTCGCGGACCACCTCGTGGGCGCCGGCCTCGCGCAGCTCCCATTCGGTGAAGCGGTCGTAGGTGTCGGCGAAGACGGCGGCGTCGGGAAATCGGTCGCGGATGCGCTCCACCGCCTCCCGCGCGCCGTCGCGGTCGTCGATGCACAGGAAGATGATGTCGGCCTCGGCGGCGCCGGCGTGCTTGAGCACGTCCACGCGGCGCGCGTCGCCGTAGTAGACCTTGTTGCCGAAGTTGGCGCCCATGCGGATCAGGCGGGGGGACTTGTCGATCAGCACCACCTCGTAGCCGCGCAGGCGCATGATGCGGCTGATGACCTGCCCCACCCGGCCGAAGCCCGCGATGATGACCTTGGCCTGCGGGGCCTTCGAGACGTCCTCGACCTCGCCGACCTCCTCCGGCTCGGCCGGGCGCCGGCGGTCGGCGAGCTTCAGGGCGAAGGGCGTCAGCAGCATCGACAGCGTCACCACCGCCGACAGGATTGAGACGTCGCGCCCCCCGAGGATCCAGCTCGCCCCCGCGGCGGTGAACATGACGAAGGCGAATTCGCCCCCCTGCCCCAGCGAGGCCGCGATGCGGATCGCGTCGAAATGCGAGGAGCGCATCAGGCGGGCGAGGCCGTAGAGCAGCCCCCCCTTCAGCGCGAAGAGGCCGAAGGCGCCGCCGATCACCACCCACCATTCGCTCGCCACCAGATGCCAGTCCACCAGCATCCCGAAGCCCATGAAGAACAGGCCGAGGAGAAGGCCGCGGAACGGCTCGATGTCGGTCTCGAGCTGGTGGCGGAATTCGGTGTCGGCCATCAGCACGCCGGCGATGAAGGCGCCCATGGCCATCGAAAGCCCCACCGCGTGCATCGCGAGCGCCGAGACGATGACCACCAGCAGGGCGGCGGCGGTGAAGACCTCGTCCGCGCGGGTGCGCGCGATCAGCGACAGGAGCGGGCCCATGCCGTAGCGCACCGCCACCACCAGCGCGATCACCGCGCCGACGGCGATGCCGACGGAGTCCCAGGCGACCGAGCCCGACCGCGCGAAGGGCGCGAGGATCGCCACCATCGCCAGCAGCGGCACGATGGCGAGGTCCTGAAAGAGGAGGATGGAGAACGCCCGCTCGCCATACGGGCGGTTCAGGTCGCCGCGGTCGCGCAGGATCTGGACGGCGAAGGCGGTTGAGGAGAGAGCGAGCGCGAAGCCCACCACCAGCGCTGCGCGCCAGTCGAAGCCCAGGAGGCGCAGCAGCGGGAACAGGACGGCGCCGGTGACGGCGACCTGCGCGAGGCCGAGGCCGAAGATCTCCATCCGCAGGCGCCAGAGCCGGGCGGGCCGAAGCTCCAGCCCGATGACGAACAGCAGCAGCACCACGCCGAACTCCGCGAAGCCGATCACCGTCTCGGCCTGCCCCACGAGCGCGAGGCCGAAGGGCCCGATGGCGGCGCCGGCCGCGAGGTAGCCGATGACGGACCCGAGCCCCGCGCGCTTGAACAGCGGCACGGCGATCACCGCGGCGCCGAGGAAGACGGCCGCCGTCTCCAGAAAGCTGGTGTCGCCTGCCGCCGCCATACGCGCCCCTCTCGTGCCGTCGCGATGTGGGATTGTCCGCCCGCACCGCAGCATAGGCGGAGGAGACGCTTGAGGACAAATGCTGCGAGAGGGCGGCGGCGCGGATGCGGCGGGATCGGGGCGGCGGCGGGGCGCGCGGCTTGCGCTTGCGCCCGCGGGGCGCGGGGCCGGCGCTTGCGTCCACGGCGCGCCGCGCTATAAGCGGCGCGGTCCCAGCCGACCTTCCGAGACCGATCACGCCCGCCGCCCCGCCGCGGCCCGAGGGGGAGCGCCACCATGCCCAGACGCGACGACATCTCCTCGATCATGATCATCGGGGCGGGGCCGATCATCATCGGGCAGGCCTGCGAGTTCGACTACTCGGGCGCGCAGGCGTGCAAGGCGCTGCGGGAGGAAGGCTACCGGGTGATCCTGGTGAACTCCAACCCGGCCACGATCATGACCGACCCGGGGATGGCCGACGCGACCTACGTGGAGCCGATCACGGTCGAGGTCCTGACCCGGATCATCGACGCCGAGCGACCGGACGCGATCCTGCCCACCATGGGCGGCCAGACCGCGCTCAACGCCGCGCTGGCGCTGGACGACGCGGGCGTGCTTGTGAAGTACGGGGTCGAGCTGATCGGCGCCAAGCGCGCCGCCATCGAGATGGCCGAGGACCGCAAGCTGTTCCGCGAGGCGATGGACCGGATCGGGCTGGAGAACCCGGTCGCGACCATCGCCAGCACCATGAAGGAGTGCATGGACGCCCTGCCCAACGTAGGCCTGCCGGCGATCATCCGCCCCGCCTACACGCTGGGCGGCACCGGCGGGGGCGTCGCCTACAACCGCGAGGATTACGAGCGGATCTGCAAGTCGGGGCTGGATGCGTCTCCGGTCTCCCAGATCCTGATCGACGAGAGCCTGCTCGGGTGGAAGGAGTTCGAGATGGAGGTGGTCCGCGACAAGGCGGACAACTGCATCATCGTCTGCTCCATCGAGAACGTGGACCCGATGGGCGTGCATACCGGCGACTTCATCACCGTCGCGCCGGCGCTGACCCTGACGGACAAGGAATACCAGCGGATGCGCAACGCCTCGCTCGCGGTGCTGCGCGAGATCGGGGTGGAGACGGGCGGGTCCAACGTCCAGTTCGCCCTCCAGCCCGAGACGGGGCGGATGGTGGTGATCGAGATGAACCCGCGGGTGTCGCGGTCCTCGGCGCTGGCGTCCAAGGCGACCGGCTTCCCCATCGCCAAGATCGCGGCGAAGCTGGCGGTGGGCTACACGCTCGACGAGCTCGACAACGACATCACCAAGGTCACGCCCGCGAGCTTCGAGCCGACCATCGACTACGTGGTCACCAAGATCCCCCGCTTCGCGTTCGAGAAGTTCCCCGGCGCCAAACCCGAGCTGACCACGGCCATGAAGTCGGTGGGCGAGGTCATGGCCATCGGGCGCAGCTTCGCCGAGTCCATGCAGAAGGCGCTCGCCTCCATGGAGACGGGGCTGACCGGGTTCGACGAGATCGAGATTCCCGGCGCCGACGAGGGCGTGCCCGAGGCCGACCGCAGGCGCGCGGTGATCGCGGCGCTGTCGAAGGCCACGCCGGATCGGATCCGGGTGGCGGCGCAGGCGATGCGCGAGGGGCTTTCGCTGGACGACATCCAGGCCGCGACCGCCTACGACCCGTGGTTCCTGGAGCAGATCCAGGCGATCGTGGAGGTGGAGGCGAAGCTGATCCGGGCGGCCTGCCGCAGGACGCGGCGGCGCTGCGGACGCTCAAGCAGATGGGCTTCTCCGACGCGCGGCTCGGGATGCTGTGCGGGATGGAGGAGGACGCGGTGCGCCGCGCCCGCCACGCCGTGGGCGTGCGGCCGGTGTTCAAGCGGATCGACACCTGCGCGGCCGAGTTCGAGGCGCAGACGCCGTACATGTATTCCACCTACGAGGCCGACGCGATGGGCTGGGTGGAGGACGAATCCCGCCCGACCGATCGCAGGAAGGTGGTGATCCTGGGCGGCGGTCCGAACCGGATCGGCCAGGGGATCGAGTTCGACTACTGCTGCTGCCACGCCTGCTACGCGCTGACCGACGCGGGCTACGAGACCATCATGGTCAACTGCAACCCGGAGACGGTCGAGCACGGACTACGACACCTCGGACCGCCTCTATTTCGAGCCGCTGACCGAGGAGTCGGTGCTGGAGATCCTGTTCAAGGAGCAGGAGGCCGGGACGCTGCACGGGGTCATCGTGCAGTTCGGAGGCCAGACGCCGCTGAAGCTGGCGCGGGCGCTTGAGGCGGCGGACATCCCCATCCTCGGCACCACGCCCGACGCCATCGACCTCGCCGAGGATCGGGAGCGGTTCCAGGGCCTCCTGAACAAGCTCGGGCTCAAGCAGCCGCGGAACGGGATCGCGACCTCCGGGGAGCAGGCGCTGAAGATCGCGCAGCAGGTGGGCTATCCGGTGGTGATCCGCCCGTCCTACGTGCTGGGCGGCAGGGCGATGGAGATCGTGCGCGATGACGAGGGGCTGATCCGCTACATCCGCGACGCGGTGGTGGTGTCGGGCAAGTCCCCGGTGCTGATCGACAGCTACCTCTCGGGCGCCGTGGAGGTGGACGTGGACGCCCTCTGCGACGGCGAGGCGGTGCACGTCGCGGGCGTCATGGAGCATATCGAGGAGGCGGGCGTCCATTCCGGCGACAGCGCCTGCTCGCTGCCGCCCTATACGCTCAACCGGGAGATGATCGACCAGCTCAAGGCCCAGACCGAGGCGCTGGCGCTGGGGCTGGAGGTCGTCGGCCTGATGAACGTCCAGTTCGCGATCAAGGACGGCGAGATCTACGTGCTGGAGGTCAACCCGCGCGCCTCCCGCACCGTGCCCTTCGTGGCGAAGGCGGTGGGCTCGCCCATCGCGGCCATCGCGGCGCGGGTCATGGCCGGAGAGAAGCTCGGCGCCTTCGACCTCAAGTCCCCCGATATCAGCCACGTCGCGGTGAAGGAGGCGGTGCTGCCCTTCGCCCGCTTCCCCGGCGTGGACACGCTGCTGGGGCCGGAGATGCGCTCCACCGGCGAGGTCATGGGCATCGACGCCTCCTTCGACCGCGCCTTCCTCAAGGCGCAGATCGGCGCCGGGGTGAACCTGCCCGAGGGGGGGAACGTGTTCGTCTCGGTCAAGGACGCCGACAAGGGCATGGTGCTGGAGGCGGCGCGCACGGTGGCGGAGCTGGGCTTCCGCATCCTCGCCACCTCGGGCACCGCCGCCTTCCTGCGGGAGAACGGGGTGGAGGCGGAGACCGTCAAGAAGGTCTACGAGGGCCGCCCGAACATCGTGGACCTGATGAAGGACGGCGAGGTCGCGCTGGTGTTCAACACCACCGAGGGCACGCAGTCCGTCTCCGACAGCCGGGAGCTGCGGTCCGTCGCGCTCTATTCCAAGATCCCCTACTACACCACGGCCGCGGGCGCGCGGGCGGCGGCGCGGGCGATCCGGGATCGGCGGTCCGGGGCGCTCGACGTCGCCCCCCTCCAGCGCTACGCTTCGTGACCGGCGGGGGCGACCGGCCCCCGCGCAACCCTGTCAGGAGTTCTTCTTGACCGGAGACACGTCTTCTCGGCTGCATCTCCTCAAGCTCTGCGTCGGCGCGGAGCGGGTGGAGGATCTGGAGGCCTGGCAGCGCGCCCGGGTGGCGGAGCGGCGCGCGCAAGGGCTCGATCCGCGCCCCCGGCATGTCACGCGCATGTGGCCGAGGCGCGAGGCGGAAGTGCTGGGGGGCGGCAGCCTCTACTGGGTGTTCAAGGGCCTGATCCTCGGGCGCCAGCGGATCGAGGCGCTGGAGGAGGTCACGGGCGGAGACGGCATCCGCCGCTGCGCCATCGTGCTGGACGCCCACGTGGTGCGCACCGAGGTCGCGCCGCGCCGGCCGTTCCAGGGGTGGCGCTACCTTCCGGCGGCGGATGCGCCGGCGGACCTGAAGGCGGGCGACGCCTCGGCCGATCTTCCGCATGAGCTTCGGCGCGCGCTCGCCGAACTCGGGGTCAAATGAGCGCGTCCGCGAAGGCGCTGGAGGCGCTGCTCTCCCCCCTCCGGGAGATCCACCTCGTGGACCTGATGGAGCGGATGGAGCGGGCCTCCCGCGCCGGCGCCCTGGTGACGCCCGAGCCGTGGCGGCGCGGCCCGGACGGGAAAGCCTCGCGCGGGGACGCGCTGAACCTGCCCTCCCGGCACGACTTCGAGGCGGAGACGGACGGTCGCATCCTGCATCCGCGGGTGGAGACGACCCTGCCCCCGACGCTAGCCATCGGCTTCGCGCCGGTGGCGGCGGGGGCGCCCACGGGCGCGTCGCTGCTGATCCGGCCGTTCCGGTGGGAGGCGGCGGAGCTGGTGCTGGAAGCCTCCGCCGGCGCGCCGGACCTCGCGCCGCTGCGGCGGTGGTTCCTGGAGTTCTCGCAGGCCTCGCAGTCCATGGAGGCGCCGGAGCTGCTGGGCGTCCTGCACGCGCTGGGGGCGCCGCGGCCGGCGGTGGGAGGCGTGGCGCTGAGGATCGACTTCGGCTCCGCCCCCATCGCGGCCGTCGCCGCGCTGGTGGAGGCGCTGTCGGAGGCCGGCGTGATGCGCGCGCGGCTGGAGATGGCCGAGGACTAGAGCGGGTCCGTCCCGCCCACGCGCACGTTGTCCATGAGCCGCGTGTCGCCCAGCGCAATGGCGCAGAAGATGCGCGCCGGGCGGCCGGCGGGGGTGGACAGCTCCTCCAGCGTCTCGGCGTCGCGCATGTCCAGATATTCCACCTCGGCGCCCGCGTCGGCCAGCGCGTCGGCGGCGGCGTCCAGGGTCTCGTCCGGGTCGGCGCCGGCGTCTATGGCCTGCGCCGCGCGCGTCAGCTCCCGCCACAGGCGGCGGGCGGCGAGGCGATCCTCATCGGACAGGGCCAGCGCCCCTTCGGAGAAGGCGACGCCGTCGTCCCGCTCGGCCGGGACGGCGCGGACCTCGGTGGGCAGGTCGAGGTCGAGCGCCACGCGCCGCATGATCGCGAAGCTCTGCCAGTCGAGTTCGGAGTAGACCGCGAAATCCGCCTGCGCCTGCGAGAACAGCCGGACCGAGGAGAGGGCGAAATCGGCGAAGGCGGCCGGGTCGTCCTCCCCCTCCAGCACGTCGGTCAGGCCGGGAACGCCGAGCCGGACCGCCGCTCCCCCGGGCGCCAACGCGTCGCGGGCCGGCAGGTAGAGGGCGTCGGCGCCGGCCTCGTCCAGAAGCTGGGCGGCGCGATCCTCGTCCCAGGCGGGATCGTCGTCCCAGCCGGAGAGGGCGACGAGGGCGCGGTCGGCCTCGGCCCTCGCGGCGCGAACCACCGCGAGCCTGCCCTCATGCAGGGGCCAGGACAGGGGCACGAGGGCCACCGTCTCGCCGAAGGCGCGCCAGGAGCGGACGCGCGAGCGAAGCTGGGATGCGGAGCGAAGCAGGGGAAGGTCGTTCAAGGGCGGATTCCGGCGATGGAGAAGCGGGTGCGGAGCCCGAGCGGCGCTCCGAAAATGCAACGCGCTTCCGTGTGGCGGACGCTAGGACGCGGGCGTGGCCGATGCAAGCGGCCCAAGGCCAAGGGTGGCGCCGAGGGCCGACATGTCCTGCGCCTGCGCCTGCGACAGGGGCGCGCGGCGGGACAGGCACAGATGCGCCTGCGAGCGGAGGATCACCCCGTCCTCCAGCGGACGCAGGCGGTTGGCGGTCAGCGTGGCGCCCGAGGAGGTGATGTCGGCGATGGCCTCGGCCGTGCCCTGGCGGATGGCGCCCTCGGTCGCGCCCTGGCTGTCCACCAGCAGGCAGTCGGCCACGCCGTGGGCCTGAAGGAAGCGGCGCACCAGCAGGTGATACTTGGTGGCGATCCTGAGCGGCCGGCCATGGGTGGCGCGCAAACGGCCGGCGACGGCGTCGAGATCGGCTACCGTCTCCACGTCCGCCCAGGGGGCGGGAACGGCGAGCACGAGGTCGGCGTGGCCGAAGCCCATGGGCGTCAGCAGGGTCACGGCGGCGTCGGCGTCTGGGATCTTCTCGCGCACCATGTCCTCGCCGGTGACGCCGAGATGGATGCGCCCCAGCGCCAGTTCGCGCGGGATCTCGGAGGCGGAGAGCAGCGCGAGGTCCACGCCCTGCGCGCCCTCGATCCGGCCGGCGTATTCGCGGTCGGAGGAGGAGCGCGTCACGCGCACGCCGCGCTCGGCGAACCAGGCGATGCAGGCGTCGCGCAGGCGGCCCTTGGAGGGGAGGCCCAGGGTGATGCGGTCGGTCATGCGCCCCTCGCGGCGAGCAGGGCCTCGGGCCGGACGATGCCGCCGACGGCGGGCAGCGACGCCCCCTGCCCGAGGCGGGCGGTGAGAGCGTCATAGCGCCCGCCGCCGCCGAGCGGGGGCAGGCCCGAGCCGTCGGGGGCTGCGAATTCGAAGGTGAAGCCGTCGTAGTATTCGAGGCCGCGGCCGAAGGAGGCGTCGAACAGCGGCCCCTCGGTCCCCTTCGCCGCCAGCGCATCCAGCCGGCGCGCGAGGCGGCTCAACGCCGGGTCCAAGGCCTGATCCTCGTCCAGCGCGCGCAGGCGGGCCAGGGCCTCGGGCGCGGGGCCGCGAACGGACATCACCGCCTCCAGCCACTCGATCTGCGACCGCGGGAGGGTGACGCGGGCGTCGGCCGCCAGCTCCTTCGCGCGGGCCATGATCTCGGCGAGCGCGCGCGCCCCGTGCAGAGGGCCCAGCGCGCGGATATGGGCGCGCAGGGCGGCGTCCCCTTCCGTCGCGGCGGCGATGAGGGCGGCGCGGTGCCGCGGTGGGATCGGGCCGCTCGCCGAAGGCTTCCAGCACCGCGCGGAACTTGGCCGGTCGCCAGAGGTGTCGGCGCAGCGCCTGCTTCCACCGCTCGGGCGCGCGCAGGGCGGCGACGGCGGCCAGCGCGATGGAGAGGTCGCCGGTGGTGACGCGGGCCTCGGCGCCGTCGAGGGCATCGCGGATCAGGGCGAAGATCTCGGCGTCGGCGGCGACGGGATCGGCCTCCCCCAGGATCTCCACCCCCGCCTGAAGATACTCGGTGCGGCGCAAGGAGCCCGGCGGCTGGCGGCGATAGATCGGCCCGGCATAGCGGTAGCGCGCCGGCGAGGCGCCGCCCTGCATGTGCAGGCGCACCACCGGGACCGTGAAATCCGGGCGCAGGATCAGCTCCGACCCGTCCGCGTCCTGGGTGACGAAGGCGCGGGCGCGGATATCCTCGCCGTAAAGCGACAGCAGCAGGGGCGCGGGCTGGAGCACGGCCGGCTCCACCGCCACGGCGCCCGCCCCGGCGAACAGCGCGTCGATGCGCGAAAGCTCCGCGGCCAGCCGGTCGAGGCCGACGCCCATGCGGCCCTCGGGCAGGTAGGCGCGGGAGGCCGGCATCTCAGAAGCCGCCGGCGGTGATGGCGCGGGCGATCATGGCGCGGACCTCGTTCACCAGATCCTCGCGCCGGATCTCCACCTGCGCGGGCTGGGCGGCCCAGGCCTCGTGCGTCTGGATGTTGGCGGCGAGGCGGGCGCCCAGCGCCAGATCCTTGAGCTGCACCACGCCGCGGGCGCGCTCGTCCTCCCCCTCGATCACCGCGACGGGGGCGGCGCGGCGGTCGGCGTATTTGAGTTGCTTGCCCATGTTCCCGCCGCCGAGGAAGACCTCGGCGCGGATGCCCGCGGCCCGCAGCTCGGAAGCCATGGCCTGGTAGGCGCCCATCCGCTCCCGGTCCATGGCGGTGACCACCACCGGCCCGGCGGCCTCGGCGCCTGTGCGGCCCGTGGCGCGCAGGGCCGCGAGCAGGCGGTCCACGCCGATGGAGACGCCGGTGGCCGGCACCGCCTGTCCGGTGAAGCGCTTCACCAGATCGTCGTAGCGCCCCCCGCCGGCGACCGAGCCGAACTGCCGCGGGCGGCCCTTCTCGTCCCGGATCTCGAAGGTCAGCTCCGCCTCGTAGACGGCGCCGGTGTAGTAGCCGAGGCCCCGGACCACCGAGGGGTCGATGATCAGGCGGTCGGGGCCCAGCCCCTGCCCGTCCAGCAGCTCCGCGATCTGTTCGAGCTCCGAGACGCCCTCCAAGCCGATCTGCGAGCTGCCTACGACGTCACGGAGATTGGAGAGTGTCTCGGCGCTACTTTCACCCTTGGAAACGAGGAAAGATACAACAGCGTCCGCCTCATAATCCGTAAGACCTACGCCCTTAATGAACGCACCCGATTGGTCCCTCCGCCCGTCGGTGAGCAAATCTCGGACCCCCTGCTCGCCCACCTTATCGAACTTGTCGACCGTCCGAAGGATATCCTCGGCGCTTGCCGTAAGGCGTCGGTGTGCGGTAACGGACACCGCAGCCTCAATGCTCTCGCGAGCAGAGACAGCCGGGCCTGGCATCTCCGAAATCCCGAGGCCGATGCTCTCCAGGACTCCATTTAGCACCTTCCGTGAGTTCAGCCGGATCACGTAGTCGCCGCGGCTGATCCCCGCATTCTCCAGCGCCGCGGCGAGCATCGCGCAGATCTCCGCGTCCGCGGCCGGCGAGGCCGAGCCCACCGTGTCCGCATCGCACTGGTAGAACTGACGGAACCGCCCCGGCCCCGGCTTCTCGTTGCGCCAGACGGGGCCGACGGCGTAGCGGCGATAGGGGCTCGGCAAATCGTTGCGGTGCTGGGCGTAGACCCGCGCCAGCGGCGCCGTGAGGTCATAGCGCAGCGCGAGCCAGCCCTCGTCCTCGTCCTGCCAGGCGAACACCCCCTCGTTCGGACGGTCCACGTCGGGCAGGAACTTGCCCAGCGCCTCCACCGTCTCCACCGCCGAGGATTCCAGCGGGTCGAAGCCGAACTGGTGGTAGGTCTCGGTGATGCGGGCGAGCATGGCGTTGCGCTCGGTCACCTCCGCGCCGAACCAGTCGCGGAAGCCGCGCGGGGTCTCGGCCCGCGGGCGGCGCGGTTTCTTGTCCTTGGCCATGCGGCGGCCCCTTCGCATCCCGTGATACGCCCGCGTCCGGGCGCAGGGCGCGTCCTAGCCGAAGGCGCCGGGGGGGGCAAGGCGACGGGGATTTACACGCGCCCCGCCCGGGAGTATGGGAGGGGGCATGGAGGCGTTCCTGAAAGTCGAGGAGTCGGCGCTGGGTCGCCGCTGGGTGGGCCCGGCGGCGGAGATCGAGCGTGCGGGCCTCGCCATCGCGCAGGCGACCGGGGCGCCGGAGGTGGTGGCCCGCGTGCTCGCCGCGCGCGGCGTGCTGCCGGAGGCCGCGGCGTCCTACCTCGCGCCCACCCTGCGGGAGCTGATGCCCGATCCGTCCGTCCTCAAGGACATGGACGCCGCCGCCGCCCGGCTGGTAACGGCGGTGGAGCGGGGCGAGAAGGTCGCCCTCTTCGGCGACTACGACGTGGACGGCGCCGCCTCCACCGCGCTGGTCCTGCGCTGGCTGCGGATGATGGGCCGCGACGCCACCGTCTACATCCCCGACCGGATCGAGGAGGGCTACGGCCCCAACATCCCGGCGATGGAGCGGCTCGGCGCCTCGCATGACCTGATCGTCTGCCTCGACTGCGGAACGCTGGCGCACGCGCCCATCGCGGCCGCCGTGCGCGCGGGCGCCGAGGTGATGGTCGTGGACCACCACATGGGCGGCGAGACCCTGCCCGAGGCGGTGGCCGTGGTGAACCCCAACCGCCAGGACGAGGACGGCGAGCACGGGGCGCTTTGCGCCGCCGGCGTCGCCTTCCTGCTGCTGGTCGCCGCGAACCGGGAGCTTCGGGGCAAGGGCCGCGCGGGGCCGGAGCTGCTGGGGCTGCTGGACCTGGTGGCGCTGGCCACCGTGGCGGACGTGGCGCCGCTGACGGGGCTGAACCGGGCGCTGGTGCGGCAGGGGCTCGCCGTCATGCAGCGGCGCGGACGGCCGGGCCTCGCGGCGCTGGCCGACGCCGCCCGGCTGACCTCGCCGCCGGCCGCCTACCATCTGGGCTTCGTGCTCGGGCCCCGGATCAACGCCGGCGGTCGCGTCGGAACCTCCGACATCGGCGCCCGGCTCTCGGCCACCGACGACCCCGCCGAGGCCGCCGCGCTGGCCGAGAAGCTGGAGCGCATGAACGCCGAGCGTCGGGACGTGGAGGCGGGCGTCCTCGCCGCCGCCATGGCGCAGGCCGAGGCGCGGGGCGTGGACGGCCCCTTGGTCTGGGCGGCGGGAGAGGGCTGGCACCCGGGCGTCGTGGGCATCGTCGCCGCCCGCTTGAAGGAGCGGTTCGACCGCCCCGCCGTGGTGATCGGGATGAGCGGCGCGCAGGGCGCAGGCTCGGCCCGTTCGGTGCCGGGCGTGGACCTCGGCGCCGAGGTGGCGGCGCTGGCGCGCGAGGGGCTGATCGTGAAGGGCGGCGGGCACCGCATGGCCGCCGGCATGACCGTGACGGCCGAAGGGCTGGAGCGCGCCATGGCCCGCCTGTCCGAGCGTCTGGGCCGGCAGGGCGCAGGGACCGGCGGCGCCCGGGACCTCCGCCTCGACGGAGCTGTGGCCCCCGGCGGCGCCACGGCCGAGCTGTGCGAGTTGCTGGAGCGCGCCGGCCCCTACGGCCAGTCCTCTCCGGCGCCGCGATTCGCGCTGGCGGGCGTGCAGGTCGCCTACTGCAAGCCGATGGGCGAGGCGCATCTGCGCCTGACCCTCTCGGGCGCCGGCGCCAGGGTGGATGCGGTCGCGTTCCGCTGCGCCGACACCGCTTTGTGGCCGCTCCTGTCCCAGAGCGCGGGCGCCCCGGTCCACGTGGCCGGGCGGCTGGAGATCGACGACTGGGGCGGCCGCCGCCGCGCCCGGCTCAGGATCGAGGACGCGGCCCCCGCGCGCTGACCGCGCCTCCGCCCGGAAATCCTCGCAAGCGGCCCTGCCCGCGCAGGGCGCGGGCGCTGAGGGCGAAGCCCTCCGCGCGCGTCTCCGACGCGCAGGGCCGCGCCGGCGCCGTTGCGGAAGGCGCTCGGAGGGGGCCTTGCCATCCCCCGCGACGGTCTTTATCAACCCCCCCCGGAGCGCCCTTCGTCTAGCGGTCTAGGACGCCGCCCTTTCACGGCGGAAACACGGGTTCGATTCCCGTAGGGCGTACCACCAGCTCCCCTCGCAATGACCGCAGCACGCCCGCGGCATCGCCAGCTGACCGGACGAGCGGCCTGCCCCCGGCCATGGCGCCGTTCAGTCGTTCTTGACCTTGGCCAGCACATCCAGCCGCGCCTGCATCGCCTCCAGCTGCTCCTTGAGCGAGGCGATGTCGCTCTGGGCGCGGACGGGGGGCGGGGCGACCGGCGCCTCGGGCGCCTTGGGCGCGGCGCCGGGGCGGCCCGCGGCGAAAGGCGCGAACATCCGCATGGCGTTCTCGAAGAACTCCATGTTGCTGCGCGCCATCTGCTCGAAATTCGCGAGCGCCGGGTTGGCGCCGAACGCCGCCGTCACCTGCTCGCGCAGCGTCTCCTGGTTGCGGGAGAACGCCTCCATCGACGCCTCCAGATACCCCGGCACCACGCCCTGAAGCGTGTCCCCGTAAAGGCGGATGAGCTGGCGGAGGAACGAGATCGGCAGCATGTTCTGCCCCTTCGCCTCCTCCTCGAAGATGATCTGCGTCAGCACCGACCGGGTGATGTCGTCGCCGGTCTTGGCGTCGTAGACCACGAAATCCTGCCCGTCGCGCACCATCTGCGCGAGGTGATCGAGCGTGACGTAGCTGCTCTTGGCGGTGTTGTAGAGCCGGCGGTTCGCGTATTTCTTGATCGTGACCGGCGCGTCGCCCTTCGGCATGTCCTTGGCCAACTGGCTTCCTCCCAAACCGGCGCCGATGCGGCTCGGCTTCGTCTCCGGGCGCTGACCCTAGCGCGCTTGCCATTGCGCCGCAAACGCGTTTTCCGCAGGCGCGAAAACCGGCTGCCGCAAGGCGCCGCGTTGCGGAACAGGGCCCCACGGAGGTAGGTTCGGCGCATGAGGGGAGAGGAGGCGGATCCGCATGGCCCGAGGGCGCATGGAACCGCGGCGAGGCCGGAAGGCCCGCCGGGGCCGGACCCGGCGCGGGCGGCGGCGCGCTATCTCGACCTGTGGGATCTCAACCAGACCGAAGCGGCGCGCGTCGGGCCGGAGGCGCGCGGCGCCGCCCGCGGCTGAGGCGCACGTCCCGGACCGTCGCGGCCTGCCCTCGCCGCTGCTCGTCCACCTCGCCGCGGCCTCCGGCCACTACGCCCACGCGCTCACCCTGGCCGCGGGCGCCGAGGACCCGCGGTTCCCCTGGCTCGCCGGCCTCCGCGCCGAGGGCCGCGCGGCCGGCCGCGGTCTGTCGGAAGCCGGCGAGGCCGGCCGCCTCGCCGCCGGGCTGGAGACCGCGCGCCGCCTTCGGGAGATGCTCGCCGGGATCGAGCGCTACCAGGCCTGGCCCTCCGGCCGCACGCTGGCGGACCCGCCGACCGTGTGGTCCGAAGGCGCCTCGCGCCTGCTGGACTACGGGCGGGAGGGGGACCCGGCGGTGCTGATCACCCCCTCGCTGGTCAACCGCGCCTACGTGCTGGACCTGCACCCGGCCCGGTCCCTGCTGCGCTGGCTGGCCGCGCAGGGCTTCCGGCCCCTGCTGCTGGAATGGGGCCCACCGGGGCCGCGGGAGCGGGAGTTCGACCTCTCGGCCTACCTGCGGGAGCGGATGATTCCGGCCGCCGAGACCGCGGCCGCGCTGAACGGCGGCCCGCCCGCGGGCCTCGGCTACTGCATGGGCGGGGCCTTCGCCGCCGCGCTCGCGGCCCGGCGGCCGGACCTGTGCGAACGGCTCGCGCTGATCGGGGCGCCGTGGGACTTCTCCCGTCTCCAGGGGCTCGGCGCCGCCATCGCCGGGCTGGCCGCGAAGGAGGACCCGCGCACCGTGGAGGCCCGCCTGCTGGCCATGGGAGAGGCGCTCGGCGCCGTGCCCGTGGACCTGCTCCAGCTCGTCTTCGCAGCCCTCGACCCCACGCTCGCCCTGCGCAAGTTCCGCCGCTTCGCCGCCCTTCCCGACGCCTCGCTGGAGGCGGAGTTGTTCGTCGCGACCGAGGACTGGCTCAACGACGGCGTCGCCATGGCCGCCCCCGCCGCGGCCGAGGTCGCCGTCGGCTGGTACATGCGCAACCTCACCGCGCGGGGCGAGTGGCTGCTGGACGGCGAGCCCGTGGTCCCCGAGGCCGTCGAGGCCCCCACCCTCGCCTTCTGCTCCTCCGAGGACCGCATCGCCCCCCCCGCCTGCGCCGAGGCCCTGCCCCGCGCCATCCCCGGCGCCCGCCTGCGCCGCCCCCGCACCGGCCATGTGGGCATGATCGTCGGCTCCCGCGCCCGCAAGGAGGTGTGGGAGCCGCTCGCCCGCTTCCTTGCCGAGGGTTGAAGCGTTACGGTCGAGGGCGACGACCGGGCGCCTCGCCTTAAAAGCAAGGAACCCCCTCGACATTATCCGGCGCCTCAATAGGGTGGCGCCGCAACAATGTTGCCGAAGGGCGAGCGCCGCCCTCGGCCCAGCCCGCGCCTCGCGGGCCGACGACGGAGGATCGGACGATGACGGATGTGGTGATCGCAGGCGGCGCGCGCACGGCGGTCGGCGCCTTCAACGGCGCCTTCGCGGACATGCCCGCGCATGAGCTGGGGGCCGTGGCCATCAGGGCGGCGCTGGAGCGGGCGAAGGTCGACCCCGGCGAGGTCTCGGAAACCATCCTCGGTCAGGTGCTGACGGCCGCGACGGGCATGAACCCCGCCCGCCAGGCCCATATCGCCGCCGGCCTGCCCGAGGGCTCGGCCGCGTGGCTGGTCAACCAGGTCTGCGGCTCGGGCCTGCGCACCGTCGCCCTCGGCACGCAGCACGTCCTGCTGGGCGACGCCGACATCGTGGTCGCCGGCGGGCAGGAGAGCATGTCCCTCGCCCCCCACGCCGCCCACCTGCGCAAGGGCCAGAAGATGGGCGACCTCCAGTTCGTGGACACCATGATCCGCGACGGGCTGTGGGACGCCTTCAACGGCTACCACATGGGGATGACCGCCGAGAACGTGGCCGAGGGCTGGCAGATCTCCCGCGACATGCAGGACGAATTCGCCGTCGCCTCCCAGAACAAGGCCGAGGCCGCCCAGAAGGCCGGCCGCTTCGACGACGAGATCGCCCCCGTGACCCTCAAGACCCGCAAGGGCGACGTGACCGTCGATAAGGACGAATACATCCGCCACGGCGCCGCCATCGAGGCGATGCAGAAGCTGCGCCCCGCCTTCAAGAAGGACGGCTCGGTGACCGCGGCCAACGCGTCGGGCATCAATGACGGCGGCGCCGCCGTGGTGCTGATGAAGGCCGCCGCCGCCGACAAGCGCGGGATCGAGCCGCTGGCCCGCATCGCCGGCTACGCCACCGCCGGGCTCGACCCCAAGATCATGGGGATGGGTCCGGTCCACGCCTCCCGCAAGGCGCTGGAGAAGGCCGGCTGGAAGGTCGAGGATCTGGACCTGGTGGAGGCCAACGAGGCCTTCGCCGCCCAGGCCTGCGCGGTGAACAAGGACATGGGCTGGGACCCCTCCATCGTGAACGTCAACGGCGGGGCCATCGCCATCGGCCACCCGATCGGCGCCTCCGGCTGCCGCGTGCTCATCACGCTCCTGCACGAGATGAAGCGCCGGGACGCGAAGAAGGGCCTCGCCACGCTCTGCATCGGCGGCGGCATGGGCGTCGCCGTCTGCGTCGAGCGGGACTGACACCCCCGGAGGGGCCCGCGCGGCCCCTCCCCCCTTGGGCGCAACGACGCCCGCAATCCAGACCGGGAGGAACGACACATGGCACGAGTGGCGGTGGTGACAGGCGGCAGCCGGGGCATCGGAGCCTCGATCTCGCAGGCGCTGAAGGCGGCGGGCTACGATGTGGTCGCCAACTACGCCGGCAACGACGAGGCGGCCGAGAAATTCAAGTCCGAGACCGGCATCCCCGTCCTGAAGTGGTCGGTCGCCGACTACGACGCCTGCAAGGACGGCATCGCCAAGGTGGAGGCCGAGCACGGCCCCGTGGACGTGCTCATCAACAACGCCGGCATCACCCGAGACGGCATGTTCCACCGCATGACGCCCCAGCAGTGGAAGGAGGTCATCGACACCAACCTCACCGGCGTCTTCAACATGACCCACAACGTCTGGAACGGGATGCGGGAGCGGAAATTCGGCCGCGTGGTGACGATCTCCTCGATCAACGGCCAGAAGGGGCAGGCGGGGCAGGCCAACTACTCGGCCGCCAAGGCCGGCGACATCGGCTTCACCCGCGCGCTGGCGCAGGAAGGGGCCCGCGCCGGCATCACCGTCAACGTGGTCGCGCCCGGCTATATCGGCACCGACATGGTGATGGCCGTGCCCGAGAAGGTCCGCGAGCAGATCATCTCCCAGATCCCCGTCGGCCGCCTCGGCGAGCCCGAGGAGATCGCGCGCTGCGTGGCCTTCCTCGCCTCCGACGATGCGGGCTTCATCACCGGCTCGGTGATCTCGGCGAACGGCGGCCAGTTCTTCGCCTGACCCCGCCGGCGCCCGGTCCTCGGGCCGGGCGCCGCCTTCGTGAAGCAACCTTCCTTACGCCGTGTCGTTCTTCGGCAATCGCTCTTGTCCGGAGACACCTGAATGGATGCCCCCAGCCTCGTCGCCGCGCTCGCTCTCGCGACGCTTCTCGCGGTCGCGATCTTCGCCCTGGTCAGCAAGAAAAAGGTCGACCAGCGGCGCCGCGACCCCGCCAGGCCCAAATCCACGCTCGCGGCCGACGCGCCCTCTCGCAAGGCGCCCTGAAGCCTGGCCGGCGGGCGGCCCCGCGCCGCCCGCCGGTTCATCCGCTGCGGCGGAAGCGCGGCCATCTCCCCCTACGGCAACGCCTTTTTCGCCGCCCGCCGCGGCCGGCGCCCTCGGACTTGCGGCCCGTTCGCCCCATTCGCGTCCAACCCGCGACCCATTCCCCCTTCAGCATAAGGTCCAGGCGCCCGTCAGGAGCTGCGACCGGGCCGGCGCCTCCGGATCCGGCGCGCCGCGACAGCCCCCCTCGAGCAGGCGCGCCGGATCCCCTTTCCCCCTCCAGCCTTTCCCGCCGCACGCCCCTGTGCCATGAGGGCGCGTCCGCCGCAGCCCCGGCCCGCCCATGTCCCGCTCCCGCGCCCCCGGCCGCCAGATCCTGCTCTGGCTCGCCCTCCTCCTGCTCGCCGCCGCGCTTGCGGCGCTGGCGGGGCGCGTGCCGGACCTCTTCGATGCGCTCGCGGCGTTCCAGATCCACATCGCGGCGGCGGCGGTTCCGCTCGCGGCGCTCGTCCCTGCTCCTGCGCCGAAGGCTCGCGGCGCTGATCCTCGCGCTCGCCGCCGCCGTCGCGCTGGGAGGCGCCGAGGAGCTGTGGCGCGCCCCCGAAACCCCGCCCGCCCCCGGCGAGACGCAGGCGCTGACCCTCGCCACCGCCAATCTGTTCTACGGCAACGACTCCCTCCCCCGGGCGGCCGAGGCGCTCGCCGCCCTGCGCGCCGACATCCTCGTGACCCACGAGACGCCCGACGCGCTGGTGGAGGCGCCCGGCCCCCTCGCGGACCTGTATCCCTGGCGCCGCATCGGCGGCCCGCCGGACCCGGAGGGCCGCGAGGTCATCTGGTCCCGCTTCCCGCTGGAGACCCTCCCGACCGATCGCGCCGGAGGCCACCCCGACCACCTCATCGCCTCCGTCGCCCTCGACGGGGGCGCCGCGCTCCAGATCGCGGGCCTCCACCTCGACTGGCCGGCGACCGGCGGGCAGGCCTGGCAGATGCAGGACTTCCACCGCTTCTGGAACGCCTTCAAGGCGCCGACCGTGGTGGCGGGCGACTTCAACGCCGCGCCCTGGTCCGCGACGGTCCGCCGGGTCGAACGGATCAGTCGCACGCGGGTCATCGGCGGCTTTCGCCCGACCTGGAGCGGGGGCGAGGGCGGCCGCTCCGGCCGCCTCTGGATCCCGCTGGGGCTCCCCATCGACCACATCCTGACCTCGCCGGACGTGGGCGTCGACGCCATCCGCACCGCGCCCATTCCCGGCGCGGATCATCGCGCCGTCGTGGCCCGCCTGCGGATCCCGCTCGCCGCCGCCGCCCGGCCCGCGCCCGAGCCCTATGCCGACCGCCCCGCCTCCGCGCCGCGCCCGCAGCCGTCGGTCCCCACCCGAACCGTCGCCCCCGGCCCGACTGCGGCCCCTCCCGATGACCCGCCGCGCGCAACCCAACCGCCCGCCGCACCCGCGGAGCCGAAGCCGTGAGCGCCCCCCGCGCCACCGCGGTCGGCGCGGTCGCCGTCCTGCTGTGGTCCCTGCTGGCGCTCTTCACCGTCTGGTCCGGGCAGGTCCCGCCCTTCCAGCTCACCGCGCTCTGCCTCGCGCTCGGCGCGGGCGTGGGGGTGATCTGGTCCCGCATATCCGGCCGCCCGGCGCTGGCGGCCCTGCGCCAACCCTGGCCGGTGCTGCTGCTCGGGATCGGCGGGATCTTCGGCTACCACTTCTTCTACTTCACCGCGCTCAGGAACGCGCCCGCGGCCGAGGCGGGCCTGATCGCCTATCTCTGGCCGCTGCTGATCGTGATCTTCTCGGGCCTCCTGCCCGGAGAGCGTCTGCACCCCCTGCACCTCGCCGGCGCGCTCTGCGGCCTCGGCGGTGCAGCCCTCCTGCTGGCGCCCGACGGCCGCTTCGCCCTCGCCGCCGCCTACGCCCCCGGCTTCGCCGCCGCCGGCGTGTGCGCGCTCACCTGGTCGGGCTATTCCGTCCTCAGCCGCCTCGCCGGCCACGCGCCCACCGAGGCCGTCACCGGCTTCTGCGCCGCCGGCGCCGTCCTCTCGGCGCTCGCCCACATGGCGCTGGAACGCACGGTCTGGCCCGCCGACCCCGGCGAGTGGCTGGCCGTGGCCGCGCTCGGCGCAGGTCCGCTCGGCCTCGCCTTCTACGTGTGGGACGTGGGCGTGAAGCGGGGGGACATCCAGCTTCTGGGCACGGCCGCCTACGCGGCGCCCCTGCTCTCGACGCTGGCCCTTGCGGCGGCGGGAGAGGCGCTTCTGACCCCGCGGCTCGCCCTTTCGGCGGCGCTGGTGGCGGGCGGGGCCGCGCTCGCGGCGTGGGGATCGACGCGAGCGCGAGGCCGGGCGCGGCGGCCCGGCTGAAGCGCTCAGTGCATCGCGGGACTGAGCCGGGAGATCTCTTCCTTGAGCTTCAGCTTCTCACGCTTCAGGCGCGCAAGTTCGAAGTCGTCGGCCGCGGGGCGGCGCTGTTCGCTCTCGATCCGCTTCGAGAGCGTTTCGTGCTTCTTCCTGAGCTCGGAGATATGCCCGGCGAGGTTCATCTGCGTCCTCCATCCAAGGTTGCAGGACGAATTCAACCCCAACGCGCCCGAGTCGTCATCAAAATTTCGCACGGAACGGGCGAAGAATAATTCCGCTGAAGATGGAGATGTCAAGGGTACGAAATCGGAATTTTAACCTTTTGGCCGAAAAAGGGGCCGGAGCGTCCGCCCCGACCCCGGATCGCTCAACCGCGCGGCAGCGCTGTCTCCACCAGCTTCGCCCAATAGGCGACTCCCAGCGGCGCGATCCTGTCGTTGAAATCATACTCCGGGTGGTGCAGCGGCGCGGACGGCCCGTTGCCGATGAAGGCGAACGCCCCGGGCACGACCTGCGAGTAGAACGCGAAGTCCTCGCCCCCCAGGATCGCCTGCGCATTGGCCTCCACGTTCTCCTCGCCCACCAGCCCGCGCATCACCGAGACGGCGAAATCCGTGGTCTCGGGGTCGTTCCAGCACACCGGATAGGCGTCGAGCCCCAGCTGCGCGTCCACCTCCACCCCCATCGCCTCCGCGATCAGGCGGCACTGGCGGCCCATCTCCTCAACGATCCACTCCGCCAGTTCCTGGTCGAGCGTCCGCACCGTGCCCCAGATCTCCCCCACGCCGGGCAGGACGTTGTAGGCGGTGCCGGCCGCGAACTTGGTGACCGAGATCACGGCGGGCTTCGTCGGGTCCTTGCGCCGCGACATGATCGACTGGAAGCCGTTCACGATCTGCGCGCCCGCCACGATCACGTCGTCCGCCAGATGCGGCATGGCGGCATGGCCGCCCCGCCCCTTGATCCTGATGAGGAAGCGGTCGGCATAGGCCAGCGCCGCGCCCTTCGTGGTCCCGAAGGAGCCCACGGCGTTGCGCGGATCGTTGTGCAGCCCGAAGGCGGCGCGCACGGGCCAGCGCTCCAGCAGCCCGTCGTCGATCATCGCCTTGGCGCCGCCGCCGCCCTCCTCCGCGGGCTGGAAGCACGAACACCACGGTGCCCTCGAAATTCCGCGTCTCCGCCAGGTGCTTGGCCGCGCCCAGCAGCATGGTGGTGTGCCCGTCATGCCCGCAGGCGTGCATCTTGCCCGGCGTCTTCGAGGCGTAGGGCAGCCCCGTCGCCTCCGGGATCGGCAGCGCGTCCATGTCGGCGCGCACCAGGATCCGCTCGGCCTGCACCGTCGCCGGGCCGTCCGCGCCGTGCAGGATGCCCACGACGCCGGTCTTGCCCAGCCCCTCCACCACGTCGTCGAAGCCGAAGCCGCGCAGCTTGGCGGCGACGATGCCGGCGGTGCGCACCTCCTCGTAGTTCAGCTCGGGATGCTCGTGGAAGTCCTGCCGCCATTCGGCCATCTCGGCCTCCAGGCTGGCGATGGAGTTCGGGATCGGCGTGGTCATGGCGCAGCTCCGCTCAGGGCCCGAGGAGCAGCGGCGCCGCGTCGCGCAGAACGGCGCGGGCCGCCTCCGAGAAATCGTCCTGATCCCTGACATGACACGGCCCGTCATGCAGAACCAGCGGAGACAGCAGCACCAGCGGCCCCCGCGCCCCCTTCCGCGCGGTGACGATCACCCGGCCCGCCGCCCGCCCCTCCCGCGCCGCCAGCGGCAGCACGCGCGCGTCGCCCGCCCGCCCCTCCAGCGCCGACAGGATGGGCCCCAGCCGCTCCGCCCGGTGGATCATCGTCAGCCGCCCGCGCGGCTTCAGCCGCCGCAGCGCCGCCGCGATCCAGTCCGAAGGGGTGATCGCCTCCCGGCGCGCCATCCCGCGCCCCGCATCGGCCGGCGCCGGAGCTGGCCGCGCCATGCCAGGGCGGGTTGGTCAGCACATGGTCGAAGCTCAGCGCCTTCAGCGCCGCGGGCGGGCTCAGCGCGTCGCCCTCGTGCACCGTCAGCCCCACACGCGCGCGCGCCGGCATTCTCCCGCGCCAGCGCCGCATAGGCCGGCTGCACCTCCAGCCCGTGCAGGTCCATCCCCGCCACCCGGGCCGCGAGGCACAGGGCCGCCGCCCCCGCCCCGCATCCCAGATCCAGCGCCGACTCCCCCGCCCGCGCCGGACACGCGGCGGCCAGCAGCACCGGGTCCGTCGCCGCACGATAGCCCGCAACCGGCTGGCGCAGGCGCACGCGCCCGTCCAGCAGCGCATCCTCGGTCACCGCCTCGGCCCGGACGTCCATCCCCCCTCCGCCCCTCAGCCCTCCCGCTCGGGCGTCAGCTCCGACCCGAGGCCGTTGTCCCGCAGCACCGCCCGCGCCAGGAACGCCTGATCCCGCGGCGCCATCAGCCGCCGCGGCAGAACCCCGAGGCTCCCTTCCAGGATGCTCGTATGGACGTCGAATACGAAGCAGTCTATATCCTCGCCGCGCAGCAAGGCGGTGGCGAAGGCGATGACGGTCGGGTCGTTCGTGCGCAGAAGTTCGATCACGCCCAAGCCATAGCCCGCCCGCGCCCCGCCCGTCGAGAGACGCGCGCCCCGGCACCGGCCCTTCCGCCGGCCGACGCATCCAGGAAAGAGCCCGAGCCGCCCGTGACCGCGTCCGTCCCCTCCCCCGCCCGCCGCCCGGAAGCCGCGGCCGACGCCTTCGCCCGCCTGACCTCGCTGGTGAGCCGACGACCTCGGAGGCCGTGAACCGGACGATCGCGACCCGCATGGCCTCGGAGCACGCGCCCCGCATCCCCGAGGTCACGCGCCATCTGGTTGAGGCCGGCGGCAAGCGCCTGCGCCCGATCCTGACGCTCGCCGCCGCCCGCATGTGCGGCTACGAGGCCGACCACCACGTCCGCCTCGCCGCGACCGTCGAGTTCATCCACACCGCCACGCTCCTCCATGACGACGTGGTGGACGAGAGCGGCCAGCGCCGAGGCCGCCCCACCGCCAACCTGCTGTGGGACAACAAGTCCTCGGTGCTGGTGGGGGACTACCTCTTCTCCCGGTCCTTCCAGCTGATGGTGGAGACGGGGAACCTCCGCGTCCTCGACATCCTCGCCGACGCCTCCGCGGTGATCGCGGAGGGGGAGGTCATGCAGCTCGCCACCGCCAACGACCTCTCGACCGGCGAGCCCGCCTATCTCCAGATGATCCACGGCAAGACGGCGGCCCTCTTCGCCGCCGCCTCGCAGGTCGGCGGGGTCATCGCCGGGCGCGCCGGAACCGCAGGTCCAGGCGCTGCTACGGCTACGGCCGCGCGCTGGGCATGGCCTTCCAGATCGTGGACGACGTGCTGGACTACGGCGGCAGCGCCGCTTCCATGGGCAAGAACGTCGGCGACGACTTCCGCGAGGGGAAGGTCACCCTCCCCGTCCTGCTGGCCGTCGCCGCCGCGGGCGCCGAGGACCGCCCCTTCTGGACCCGCGTGATCGAGAAGCGCCGCCAGACGGACGAAGACCTCCCCGAGGCCCTGCGCCTGATGGCGAAGACCGGCGCCCTCGCCGCCTCCGAAGCCCGCGCCCGCGACTACGCGGCCGAGGCGCGCGAGGCGCTGGCGGCCTTCCCCCCCTCGGACCTGCGCGACGCCCTGTCCGACGTGGTCGAGTTCGTGGTCGCCCGCCTCGACCTGACGCGCCGCCGCCCGCGCCTCCCCGGACCGGCCGCGCCGGCGCGCAAGCGCGCCGATCCGCGGGAAACCCGCGGACGCGCCCGGAAGCGGGCGCGCGCGGCCTTGGCGCCCGGGCCCGGCCGCTCCACCGCCCGGACCGGGGCGCCGTGACCGCCGCCGTCGCCGGCCGCCGCACATGCGCAGCGCGCGCCCCCGGGGAGGTGCTCCGCCTCCCGCGCGCCCCCCTCAGCCGACCGTCACCACCACCTTCCCGATCGCCGCCCGGTTCTCCAGCTCCCGTAGCGCATCCGCCGCCCGCTCCAGCGGAAAGGTCTTCCAGATCCGCGGCCGGAAGCGCCCCTCGGCCACCCACTCGCCCATCCGCCGCCACGCCTCCAGCCGCCGCTCCGGGTGGCGGCGCCCGTACTGCCCCGCCCGCACCCCGATCAGCGAGATCTCCTTGATCAGCACCATGTTGGCGCCCGTCTGCCCGATCTCGCCCGAGGCGAAGCCGATCACCGCCAGCCGCCCCTCCGGCCGCAGCATGCGGATGCCCTCCTTGAACAGCCGCCCGCCCACGATGTCGTAGACCAGATCCGCCCCCTCGCCCCCGGTCAGCTCGAACACCTTCGCCTTCAGCTCCGGCTCGTCCGAGGCGAGCGCATGGTCCGCCCCCTCCTCCATCGCCGCCCGCCGCTTCTCCTCCGAGGACGCGACCGCGATCACCCGCGCCCCCATCGCCTTGCCCACCTGCACGGTCGCGAGCCCCACGCCTCCGGCCGCGCCCAGAACCACCATCGTCTCGCCGGCCGCTAGCCCGCCCCGGTCCACCGCCCCGTTCCAGGCCGTGTAGTGCCCCACGAACAGGGACGCCGCCTCGGCGTCGGACAGGCTCGGCGGCGTCGGCAGCAGCGCCTCGGCGGGAACCACGATCTCCTCCGCCATCCCCGGCTTCGCGGCCGAGGTCAGCGCCACCGCCCGGTCCCCCACCGCCCAGCCGGTCACGCCCTCGCCGACCTCCAGCACCTCGCCGGCGGCCTCCAGCCCCGGCACGAAGGGCGGCTCCGCCTTGTGCTGGTAAAGCCCGCGCGTCATCAGCAGGTCCGGGAAATTGACCGAGCAGGCGCGGACCCTGAGCCGCACCTCCCCCGGGCCGGTCGGCGGCAGGTCGATCTCCCCCACCTCCACCGCATCGGGCCCGTCGAGCGAGCGGCAGATGGCGGCGCGGACACGGCGGGCTTCGGTCATGGAGGGTCTCCTTCGGCGGCGAAGGCCCATCTGTCAGCCGAACGGCAGGTTGGCGCAAGTCCGGGTTCGGCCGCCCCGGCGCGCCGCGCGATCGCTTGAGGACGCGGCGCCTCGGGGCGCGCCGCGTCCGGCCGACAAGGGGCGGCATCCGCCGAACCCGCGTCCCGGATCGCCTTGCCGAAGGCTCGCCCGACCCGCCCGCGGGGACGCTGCCCGCGTACCCCGCCGAACGCAAGGCAAGGCGCGCCGAAGCCCGACCGACCGCGCAGGCGGCCCGCCGGTCAACCTTTCCGCAACCTGTTGCTACCCCATCGTCAACCTTTGGCAGAGAAATCCCAATGACTTCAACGAACCCGCAGCGCAGGCTCCTCTCGCGGCGAAAATGCAGGCAACACTGCGCGTTTCGCAGCGAAACACCTGCGTTACACGACCGCCAGCGGCGCCGCGCTTCGCACCGGCGCGGCGGCGGCCCAGAACCCGGCCTCCCGCAACGCCTCGGCGGCCGCGATCGCCGGCGCCTCCTCCGCGAACATCCCGAAGCAGGTGCCGCCGCTGCCGGACATCCGCGCCAGCAGGCACTCGGGCGCCCGGCGCAGCGCCTCCAGAACCCGGCCCACCGCGGGCGCGACCTCCAGCGCCGGCGCCTCCAGCATGTTGGATTGCCGCCGCAGCCACTCCGCCAGCGCCGCCGGGTCCGCGAAGCCCGCAGGGGGCTGCGCCGGCCGCCCCTCCCGAACCTTCAGACGCCGGAACACCTCGGCGGTCGAGACCTGGACCCCCGGATTCGCCAGCGCCAGCCAGAACCCCGGCAGCCGCGGCGCCGGCGCCAGCGCCTCGCCGACCCCGCCCATCATCGCCGGCCGCGGCGCGCCCACGCACACCGGCAGATCCGCCCCCAGCGCGAGCCCGATCCGCGCAAGCTCTCTGGTCGGCAGCCCGATCCGCCACAGCCGGTTCAACAGCCGCAGCGCCGCCGCCGCATCGGCCGAGCCGCCGCCGATCCCCCCCGCGACCGGCAACGCCTTCTCCAGCCGCAGCGCCGCCCCCGGCCTGCGCCCCGAGGCCCGCCGCCGCAGCGCTTCCGCCGCCCGCAGCACGAGGTTGTCCCCCCCGGCCGAGAGCTGGTCCGCGAACGGCCCCTCGATGGTCAGCGACAGCCCGTGAGACCGCTCCGCCTCCAGCCGGTCCCCAAGCTCCGGGAACACCACCAGGCTGTCGAGCACATGCAACCCGTCCCCCCGCCGCCCGAGGACGTGGAGATGCAGGTTCACCTTCGCCCGCGCAGGCTCCGCCAGAGCGGGGCCCGCCGGCCCGGCCTCCCGGGTCATGGCCTCAGCCGTCGTCCTTCGCGATCTTCTCGGCGCGCGCGGCGGCCTCGGCGCGGGCGCCTTCCTCCTCGCGCAGCACCGTCTCCAGTCCCTTGGCGAGCTTGGCGCGGATGCGCTTGGCGTCCGGCTCGTCGGGGTCGAAGGACATGGCGCGGCGCCACTGGAACTCCGCCTCCCGCTTGCGCCCGACCATCCAGAGCGCGTCGCCCAGGTGGTCGTTGATGGTCGCGTCGGTGGGCATCAGCTCCACCGCCCGCTCCAGATGCGGGACCGCTTCCTCGTACTTGCCGACGCGGTACAGCACCCAGCCGAGCGAATCGGTGATGTAGCCGTCCTCCGGCCGCTGGGCGACGGCCTTCTCGATCATCTCCTGCGCGCGTTCGAAGTTCTCCCGCTGCTCCACCCAGGAATAGCCGAGGTAGTTCATCACCAGCGGCTGCCCGGGCTGCAGGTCGAGCGCCTTCAGGAAGTCCGCCTCCGCCTGGTCCCACTGGCCGGCCCGCTCATGGGCGATGCCCCGCTCGTAGAAGATGGGCCAGTGGCGCGGCTCCACCGGGTCGACCAGCGCCAGCGCGTCGTCGTAGGCGCGCGCGGATTCGGCCCAGCGCTCCGCCCGGCGCAGCGCCGAGGCCAGCGCCAGCTCCACGTCCAGCGAATCCTCGAAGCTGGCGGCCAGAGACTGGAGCGCCACGATCGCCTCGTCCTCCCGGTCGAGCGACAGGAGCGAATCCGCCCGGCCCAGCTCCGCCGTCTCGAACAGGGGCGAGGAGCGCGGCACGATCTGGAAGGCGTCGATCGCCGCCTGGTGCTGGCCCTGCGAGTCCAGCAGCCCCGCCACCAGCAACCGCGCCTCGTTCAGCTCGGGCCGGAGCGCCAGCGCCGTGCGGGCGTATAGCAGCGCCACCGCCCCGTTCCGCTCCGCCCCCAGCGCGCCGGCGATGGAGAACAGCGCCTCCGCCGCGCCGGACTGGGCGCTGCGCACCAGCGGCGCCGCGGGCTCGCCGCGGTCCATGCGGTCAAGCTCGGCCTGCGCCTCGCGCGAAAGGCGGGGGCCGTCGGCGGCCTCCCGGTAGATCTTCCGCGCCTCGTCGGCTTGGCCCTGCAGCTCCAGCACCGCGCCCAGCGCCAGCGGCGGGGCGTCCGTCGCGGGAGGCGCCGGCCAGCAGCGTCTCCCTCAGCGCGGTTTCGGCGCCCGCGTAGTCGCCCATCGCGGCGCGGGCGAGGCCCAGATGATAGGATCCGAACACCTCGCCCGCCGGCTGGCCGTCCAGCTCCGCGAACGCGGCCTCCATCGCCTCGGCGTCGCCCCGGCCCACGGCGGACCAGCCCCTGAGCAGCGCGCCCACCAGCGGGTTCACCTTCACGCTCTCGTCGTTCAGCAGCGCCGTGGCCCGCTCGAAGTCCCCGGTCGCCATGTCGTTGGCCACCAGCGCCAGCCCCGCGAGCTGATGCCCGGGCTCCGCCTGGCGCAGCAGCTCGGCGATGGCGGCGGCGCCGCGGACGTCCCCGGTCAGCAGCTTGAAGGTCATCGCCCGGTCGCGCAGGGCGTCGTTCGCGGGATCGCGGGAAAGGGCGGCGGCGAAGTGCCGCGCCGCCGCCTCGTAGTCGTTCCGCACCGCCGCGGACCGCGCCGCGAGGTACGAGCCGGAGAGCGAGGTCGCGCCCGCTTCCCCGGCCAACGCCGCCGCCGCAAGGCCCAGCAGGGCCGCCTTGAGCTTAAGTCGCATCACGTTCAAGCGTCTCCCGGCCATGTGTCGCCGCAGGAAAGGTTCATCGACAAAGCATATCCCTCCGATTCCCGCCCGCCAACTCGCACGTTCGCGGGAAATCGACGCGGAGGCGCCCGCAGGCCCACGCCTCGCCCCAATTTGAACACCGCCTGACGATCAGGTAGGCGCTTATCGAACGGACTGCGCGCAGGGGGCGCGACGCTAGCGTATGACGAACGCCATACGGATCATCGGCGCGGCCGCTGCGCTGGCCGCCCCGCTGCACGCCGCCGCGTGGGCCGAGAGCTTCACCACCTCCGGCGGCCTGCGGGTGGAGCTTCGCCCCCCCGAGCAGATGACCTGCGACGCGCTGCGCAGCAAGATGGCCGAGATCGACGCCACCGGCTACCGCAAGCTCGCCCCGCCCCCCGTCCCGCAGGAGAGCAGCCGCCTCTTCGACTATGAGAGCGCCGTCTCCAACCGCTACTACAGCACCTGCGGTGCGGGGAACGACCAGCGCGAATCCGTGGACCTGCGCGACGCCTTCCGGAACGACGACTGACATGCCGCCCGCGACCATCGCCCTGCGCCGCCTGGCGACGCCCCTGCTCGTGGCGCTCGCGGCCTTCCTGATCGACCAGGCGTCCAAATGGTGGATCCTGGAGGGGCTGCGCCTGCCGGAGCGGCGGCGCGGTGGACGTGCTCGCGCCCTTCCTGCGCTTCACCATGGCGTGGAACACCGGCGCGAATTTCGGCCTCGGCTCCGCGGTGGGCCGGGACCTGTGGATCGCGCTCGCGGTCGCGATCAGCGTGGGCCTCGGGGTCTGGGCTCTGCGCATGGCCTCCTCCTGGCGGCGCGCGTCCGTCGGCCTCGTGATCGGCGGCGCGCTCGGCAACGCGCTGGACCGGGCCGTCCACGGCGCGGTGGTCGATTTCCTCAACATGAGCTGCTGCGGGTTCACGAACCCTTACGCGTTCAACCTCGCCGACGTCTTCATCTTCGCCGGCGCCTTCGGGTTGATCCTTCTCGACGGTTCTGACAATCACAGGGGCTGAGCGGCGCGGGCGCGCCGCGACGGTCCCACGGAGGCTTCCGCCATGACGCATCGCGCGCTGTCCGTCCTTGCGGCGACGGTCGCCGCCTTCTCGCTCGCCGCATGCTCCGGCGGCCGCCAGGCGATCGGCGAGGCGATGGGGATCTCGGTCGAATCTCCCAACGCCTTCAACGTGGCGCCCCGAAAGCCCCTGCGCCTGCCCTCCGACCTGTCGGGGGCCCTGCCCCCGCCGCAGCCCGGCGCCGCAAGCCCGCTCGACCCGCAGCCCGAGGCCGAGGCGCGCGCCGCGCTGGACGCATCGCCCGCCCGGTCGGGCGCCGCGCCCAGCGCCGGAGAGCAGGCGCTGCTGGACGCCGCCGGCGCCAATTCGGCCGATCCGCGCATCCGCGCCGAGCTGGAGGCCGACGCCGAGGATCCGGGCGAGGCGCGCTACGCGATCGAGCAGCTTTTCGGCTACCGCGTCCCGACCGAGGCCGACCGCCGCGCGGTGCTGGAGCCGCGCGAGGCCGCCGACGAGGTCCGCGGGTCCAGCGCCCAGACCCCGAATGCGCCGCCTCCGCCGGCGGAGCCCGAGCCCGGCACGATCGGCCTCCCCCTCTCGCTCTGACCGCTCACGGGCCTCGTGCCGCCGACGTGATGGCCTGCGGCCCCGCCTGCGCTTGCGCCGGGCGCGGCCTGCCATAGGTTGAGCGCGTCCGCCCGGCCGCGCCCCTGCGCGCCGCGGCGGCCCCGCCCCCGGAACGGAGCCCCGCATGATCCCGACCCGAATCCTCCGCGCCGGACGCCGCCTGCCGGCGCTGCTGGCCGGCGCCTTCCTGGCCCTGCCCGCCGCCGCGCTGGCCGAGCCCGAGGTCTCCACCTTCGAGCTCGACAACGGCCTGCGCGGCGTGGTGATCGAGGATCACCGGGCGCCCGTGGTGACCAACATGGTCTGGTACCGCGTCGGCGCCGCGGACGAGCCGCTGGGGCAAGTCCGGCATCGCCCATTTCCTCGAACACCTGATGTTCAAGGGCACGGACGAGATCCCGGACGCCGCCTTCTCCAAGATCGTCGCCGCGAACGGCGGGCAGGACAACGCCTTCACCTCGCGCGACTACACCGGGTATTTCCAGCGCATCGCCGCCGACCGGCTCGACCTCGTGATGGAGATGGAGGCCGACCGGATGCGCGACCTCCAGCTCACCGACGACCAGGTCCTGCCCGAGCGCGACGTGATCCTGGAGGAGCGCAGCCAGCGGACCGAGAACGACCCCGGCGCCCTCTTCTCCGAGCAGCGCGACGCGGCGATGTATCTCAACCACCCCTACGGCATCCCGATCATCGGCTGGCGCCACGAGATGGAGGCGCTGACCCGCGAGGACGCGCTGGAGTTCTACAGGACCTACTACGCCCCCAACAACGCGATCCTGGTGGTCGCGGGCGACGTGGAGCCCGCGGAGGTCGAGCGCCTCGCGAAGGAGCATTTCGGCCAGCTGGAGCCGACCGAGGATCTGCCCGAGCGCGTCCGCCCGCAGGAGCCCCCCAGACCGCCGAGCGTCGCGTGATCTACGAGGACGCCCGCGTCCGCCAGCCCTACGTGATCCGCGACCACCTCGCCCCCTCCCGCCGCGCGGGGCAGGAGCAGGCGGCCGCCCTCCAGGTCCTGTCGGACGTGCTGGGCGACGGCATCAACTCCCGCCTCCAGCAGTCGCTGGTGGTGAACGGCGACGCCATCGCCGCCGGCGCCTGGTATTCCGGCGACAACCGCGACTATGGCGAGCTGTCGGTCTACGCGACCCCCAGGCCCGGCGTGGACCTCGAGGAGATGGAGGCCGCCCTCGACAAGGCGCTTGAGGACTTCCTCGCCTCCGGCGGCCCGACCGAGGCGGAGATGAAGCGCATCAAGGCCAACTACCGCGCCGCCTACGTCTATGCGCAGGACAGCCAGTTCGGCCTCGCGCAGCGCTACGGCGAAGGCCTCGCCTCCGACCTGACGCTGGAGCAGATCGAAGGCTGGCCCGACGCCCTGCAGGCCGTGACCGCCGAGGAGGTGATGCAGGCCGCGCAGGAGGTCCTCGACAAGAAGACCGCCGTGATCGGCTGGCTCCGCGCGCCCGAGGGCGCCGAGCCCCCGGCCGCGCCCGCCGGCGCCGCCCTTCCCGCCCCGATGACCGAGGAGACGCAGGGATGACCTTCCTCCGCCCCATCCGCGCGCTCGCCCTCGCCGGCGGCCTCGCGGCTCTCGCCGCCCCCGTGCAAGCGGCCACCGACGTGCAGGTCGTGACCTCCCCCGGCGGCATCACCGCCTGGCTGGTGCAGGAGCCCGCCATCCCCATGGTGGCCCTGGAGATGCAGTTCGGCGGCGGCGCCTCCCGGGAGCCCGACGCCAAGATCGGCGTCACCAACCTCATGGCCTCCATGCTGGACGAGGGCGCGGGCGATCTCGACAGCGCCGCCTTCTCGGCGAAGGCGGACGAGCTGGCGCTGCGGGTCGGCGTCTCGGCGGGCTACGATCAGGTCTCGGTCTCCGCCCGCTGGCTCACGGAGAACCAGGACGAGAGCGTGGACCTCCTGCGCTCGGCGCTCCAGGAGCCGCGCTTCGACCAGGACGCGATCGAGCGGGTCCGCGCCGCGATCCTCGCCGGCATCCGCGCGGCCGAGACCGACCCGGGCGCGATTCTCGACGAGGCCTGGCGCACGTCCCTGTTCGGGGACGACCCCTACGCCCGCCCCGTGGAGGGCGAGACCGGGACCGTCTCCGCCCTGACCGCCGAGGACCTGCGCGAGGCCCGCACCCGCGCGCTCAACCGCTCCGACCTCGCCATCGGCGTGGTGGGCGACATCACGGCCGAGGAGCTGGGCCCCCTGCTGGACCGCCTCCTCCTCGACCTGCCGTCCCAGCCGTGGGCGTCCCTGCCCGAGGCGAAGCTCGCGCAGAACCGCGGGCTGGAGGTGATCGACCTCTCCGTCCCCCAATCGGCGGCCACGCTGGTGCAGGAGGGGCTGGAGCGGACCGACCCGGACTTCATCCCGGCCTACGTGATGAACCACATCCTCGGCGGCGGCGGCTTCTCCTCCCGTCTCACCGAGGAGGTGCGCGAGAAGCGCGGCCTCACCTACGGCGTCTATTCCTACCTCGCGCCCTATGACCGGGCGGCGCTGCTGGCGGCGGGCGTGAGCTCGGCCAACGCCCGGGTGGCCGAGGCGATCCAGGTCATCAAGCAGGAATGGCACAAGATGGCGACGGAGGGCCCCACGCAGGAGGAGCTGGACGACGCCAGGACCTACCTCACCGGCGCCTACCCGCTGCGCTTCGACTCCAACGCCAAGATCGCGGGCCAGCTCGCGGGGCTGATGGCCGACGGCTACGGGCCGGAGTACCTGCGCGAGCGCAACGGCCTGATCGAGGCGGTGACGCTGGAGGACGTGAAGCGGGTGGCGAAGCGCCTCCTCCACCCCGAGGCGCTGAAGGTGGTGGTCGTGGGCCAGCCGGAGGGCCTGACGAACTGATCCCGGCCGCCGCCGCGCCCCGGCGGCGGCCTGCCGGGGCAGGGCCTGGCGTTGCCGCCGGCGCTGCGTCCCTCGGCCGAAGGCTCCTGCGCCCGCGTCCGAGGCGGTTCACCGCGCTCTCCCGCCTTCTCCTCCGCCCCGGCCCCCTATGCGGCGAAGCGCGTCGCCTCCCGAAGCCGACGCTCCGGGCCAGGCCACTCGCGCTGCATCCGGCCAGCTCCTGGACAGGAGGAGACGGCTCCGATCCGTCCGGCCGCTCCCCTCGCCCGCCAGCGCTTCCGCCCGGCGCCGGCATACGCCGCCGGCGTCGTCCTCCTGCCCCGGAAGCCGGGCGCCTCCGCCGATCCGGCGCCCCGCCCACCGTCCCGCGAAAGCCGTCCCGCGCGCGCAAGGCGCGCGCGCCCGAGGTTCCCTCGGGCGCCTGAGCTCTGCTCAGGCGGGACGGCGCGGCCGGCGTTGCTCGGCCGCCGGCGCCTCCGCCCGACCCCTTCACGACTCGTTGACGGTCATGCTACCACTGGGGCCATGAATGCCCCCAACCCCAACATATCGCCCCGCCGCATCCACCGCCTGGACGAATCCGCCCAGAACCGGATCGCCGCCGGCGAGGTGGTGGAGCGCCCCGCCTCCGCGGTGAAGGAGCTGGTGGAGAACGCCCTCGACGCCCACGCCCGCCGCATCGAGGTCGCTATCGCCGATGGCGGCCGCACCCTGATCCGCGTCACCGACGACGGCCACGGCATCCCCGCCTCGGACCTCGCCCTCGCGCTTGAGCGCCACGCCACCTCCAAGACCGACGGCGCGGACCTGCTGGACATCCGCTCCTTCGGCTTCCGCGGCGAGGCGCTGCCCTCCATCGCCGCCGTCTCCCGCCTCCGCCTCACCTCCCGCGCGGACGGCGCCCCGGAGGGGTGGGAGATCCGCTGCGACGCCGGCCGCCTCGGAACGCCGGCCCCCGCCGCCCTCCCCCGCGGCACGGTGGTGGAGGCGCGCGACCTGTTCCACGCCACCCCCGCCCGCCTGAAGTTCCTGCGCACCGACCGCGCCGAGACTCAGGCGGTGGCCGACATCCTCCGCCGCCTCGCCATGGCCGCCCCCTCCGTCGGCTTCATCCTCCGCGACTGCTCGAGCGAAGGCGGCGAGGGCCGCATCCTGTTTCGCGCCGACCCCGAAACCGGCGAGGATGCCCGAAGCGCCCGCCTCGCCCGCGTCATGGGCCGGGACTTCGTCGACAACGCCCTCCGGATCGACGCCGAGCGCGACGGCCTGCGCCTGACCGGCCTCGCCGCCCTGCCCACCTATTCCCGCGGGGCCGCGGTCGCCCAGCACCTCTTCGTCAACGGCCGGCCGGTGCGCGACAAGCTCCTGACCGGCGCGCTCCGCGCCGCCTACCAGGACGTGCTCCACTCCGGCCGGCACCCCGCCGCCGCCCTCTATCTCGACTGCGACCCGCAACTGGTGGACGTCAACGTCCACCCCGCCAAGACCGAGGTGCGCTTCCGCGCGCCCGGCGTCGCCCGCGGCCTGGTGGTCTCGGCGCTGCGCCACGCGCTGGCCGAGGCCGGGCACCGCGCCTCCACCACCGTCGGCCACGCCGCGCTGGGCGAGTTCCGGGCCGAAAGCCCCGCCACCCCCCAGCCCCGCCCCGCCTGGGCGGGCGCGGCATGGTCCCCGCCGCCGCGTCCCTCGGAAGGCGCCCTCTCCCGCGGTCTCGCCTTTCAGGGCCCCGGACTTTCCGAGGGCGCCGCCGCCTGGTCCGCCCGCACCGAGCCCGCCCCCGAGGAAACGCCTGACCTCCCCCTCGGCGTCGCCCGCGCCCAGCTCCACGAGAACTACATCGTCGCCCAGACGCGGGAGGGCATGGTGATCGTGGACCAGCACGCTGCCCATGAGCGCCTGGTCTACGAACGCCTCAAGCGCCAGCTCGCCGAACGGGGCGTCGCCCGCCAGGCCCTCCTGATCCCCGAGATCGTGGAGCTGCCCGAGGGTGACGCCGAGCGCGTCCTCGCCGCCGCAGACGCCCTCGGCGAGGCCGGCCTGATCGTTGAGCCCTTCGGCCCCGGCGCCGTCGCGGTGCAGGAAACCCCGGCCGAGCTCGGCCGCCCCGACGCCCGCGCCCTCCTGCTCGACGTGGCCGACGAGCTGGCCGACGACGCGGACCCCACCGCCGTCCGCGGCCGGCTCGACGCGGTGCTGTCGCGCATGGCCTGCCACGGTTCGGTCCGCGCCGGCCGCCGCATGGGCGCCGAGGAGATGAACGCCCTCCTGCGCGAGATGGAGGCGACGCCGCTCTCGGGCCAGTGCAACCACGGCCGCCCCACCTACGTCTCGCTGACCCTCGCCCAGATCGAAAAGCTGTTCGGCCGCCGCTGAGGCGTCTCGACAGGCGCGCCCTCCAGCTCGAAGGACGCCGCCCGCCGCCGGAGCCTCCTCCTCGCTGCGAACGAGCGCCGGACTCGGGGCGTGCGCCATGCCAGGAGGCGGCTCCGCCCCCGCCGAGCCTGCACCCCCTGCCGCCCTTCCCAAACCCGCAGGCCAAGGCCCACCCTCCGTCGCCCTCCCCGACGCCAGAGGCGCCGCGCCTCCCTCCCCCGTTTGCGGGGGAGGGCCGGGGTGGGGGCTCGCCGCCCGCGCTACTCCTTCAGCAGCAGCAGCATCGCCGCGATCGTGACCGCGATCCCGGCCCACACCGCCGGCGGCGCCCACGTCCCGGCGAAGATCCCCTCCCACAGCGCCACGAAGCTCGGCACCAGATACCCGTAGGCCATCACCTTGCCCGCGGGCAGCCGCAGCGCCGCGAACTGCAGAAGGAAAAAGGTCAGCGCCGTCGCGCCCAGCGCCAGGTAGATGATCGCCCCCCACACCAGCCCCGGCAGCGCCCCCCACTCCGTCTCCCGCAGCGCCCCCGTCGCCAGCGCATAGCCCAGGATCAGCGCGAAGCAGGCCCCCACCGTCCAGAAGCTGAACGCCACCGCCGGCTCTCCGTGGTTCAGCTTCCGCACCATGGGCGTGTAAAGCGCATGGCACGCGACGCCGACGAAGAAGATCGCCTCCCCCCGCCCCACTTCCAGCCCCATCAGCCGCGAGACGTCGCCGTCGAAGATCACCCACACCGCCCCCGCCGCCCCCAGCGCCAGCGCGAACAGCACCCGCGGGGACGCCCCCTGCCGCAGCAGCAGCCACCCGAACCCCGCCGACAGGATCGGCGTCAGCGTGAACACCGCCCCGGTGGACACCGGATCCGCGATCCGCAAGGCCACGAACATCAGGATGAAATACACCGCCAGCAGCCCGCCCAGCAGCGGATAGCGCCACGGCGCCGCCAGATGCGCCCGACGCAGCCCCGGCCCCAGCATCGCCGCCCCCGCCAGCGCCCCCGCCCCGATGGCGAAGCGCACCGCGTTCAGCGCCTCGGGCGCGATCAGCCCCGCGGCCCGCCCCCCGAGCGAGAAGCTCCCCGAGATCACCAGCGCGAAGCCAAGCATCGCCAGATGGCCCAGCGCCCGGCCCCGCGTCTCGGATCGGCTTTCCTCACGCATCGGGGCAGGCTCCTCAACCGGCGGACGCCGCGTCAACGCAAAGGTCGCCAGCCGGTCGCGCCTCGGCTATTCTTCCGCAGCGATACCGCCGCCGCCCAAGCCCCGCAAGGAGGCCGCCATGCTCGACGCCCGCCCCGCCGACGCCGCGCCCAACGTCCTCCTCGTCTACCCGAAATTTTCCAACACCTCGTTCTGGAACTACCTGGAGACGTGCGAGCTGGTGGGCGCTAAGTACCCCGCCCCCCCGCTCGGCCTGGTCACCGTCGCGGCCATGCTGCCCGCGGACTGGCCCGTGCGCCTCGTGGACTGCAACGCCGCGCCCCTGACGGATCGAGGATCTGGACTGGGCCGACGTGGTCATGTTCTCCGGCATGATCACCCAGCAGCTTGACCTCCTGCGCCTCGCCGCCCGCTGCGCCGAGCGCGGCGTGACGACGGTGGTCGGCGGCCCCGACGTCTCCTCCAACCCCGAGATCTACGCCGCCATCGACATCCGCGTGATCGGCGAGGCGGAGGGGATCATCGAGGACTTCCTCGCCGCCTGGCGCGCCGGAACCCGGCAGGGCGAATTCCGCGCCCCCCTGCACACCGTGGACGTGACCACCAGCCCCACGCCCCGGTTCGACCTGCTGGACTTCTCCGCCTATCTCAACGTCAACGTCCAGCTCTCCCGCGGCTGCCCCTTCCTGTGCGAGTTCTGCGACATCATCGAGCTCTTCGGCCGCAAGCCCCGCGCCAAGACCTCCCAACAGGTGCTGGCCGAGCTCGACCGCCTCCACGCGCTCGGCTACCGCGGCCACGTGGATTTCGTGGACGACAACCTGATCGGCAACAAGAAGGCGGTGAAGGCGTTCCTCCCGAAACTGGTCGAATGGCAGAAAGCCCGCGGCTACCCGTTCGAATTCTCGACCGAAGCGTCCCTGAACCTCGCCGACGACGCCGAATTCCTCGGGATGATGCGCGACGCCGGCTTCTTCGCCACCTTCGTGGGGATCGAGAGCCCGGACCCCGAGGTCCTCGTCGCCATGAAGAAGAAGCAGAACACCAAGCGCGATATCGCCCACTCGGTCCACACCATCCAGAGCTACGGGATCTTCGTGATCGCGGGCTTCATCATCGGCTTCGACAACGAAAGCGAGCACGCCTCCGCAGGGCATGATCGAGCTGATCGAGGAAGCCTCCATCCCCGTCGCCATGGTCGGCCTGCTCACCGCCCTGCCCAACACCCAGCTCCAGCGGCGGCTGGAGAAGGAGGGGCGGCTCGACCCCCTGTTCTCCACCGTGGAAAGCGACGCGGACGCGGACCAGTGCGTCTCGGGCCTCAACTTCGACACCCTGCGCCCGCGGGCCGACATCCTTGAGGAATACCTCACGGTCGTCACCCGCATCTTCGCGCCCGAGGCCTATTTCCAGCGCATCCGCGACATGGTGAAGCTGCTGGACTGCTCCGGCCCCTCGGGCGACCTGCACCGCCCGATGCTGCGCCACGACGCGGCGCAGTTCCTGACGCTTGATGTGGAACGTGACCCGCAAGCGGCCGGACCTGCGAGGCCCGCTCTGGCGGCTGGTGGGCTGGACCCTGCTCAACAAGCCCCGCGCGCTGAAGCACGCGCTCTACACCGCCGCGCTCTACGCCCATCTGGGGCCGTTCAGCGAATACGTGCGCCGGGAGATGCGCATCCAGATCGACCGCGCCCGCGCCAACCCCGAGGCGCACTGGACCGACGTCTATCACGGCCGCGCGGTGGCGGCGGCCGAATAGCCGCCCCACATCCTCCGGGCACCGCAGCCCCCCGGAGGCCCTCATGCCCAAGCCCCGCCTGATCGGCATCAACCACGTCGCCCTCGAAGTCGGGGACATCGAGCAGGCGCTGGCCTTCTACGCACGCTTCTTCGACTTCACCCTTCGCGGCCGGGCCGAGGGCATGGCCTTCCTCGACCTCGGCGACCAGTTCCTCGCCCTCTCCGAACCGCGCGCAGGCCCCCCCGACGCCCACCGCCATTTCGGCCTGGTGGTGGATGACCGCGAGGGCCTGCGCGAGCGGCTGGAGGAAGCCGGCGTGCCCCTCGTGGACGCCAAGCGCCTGGATTTCCTGGACCCGTGGGGCAACCGCATCGAGGTGGTGGCCTATCCCGACATCCAGTTCACGAAGACCCCCGGCGCCCTGCGCGCCGCCGGAGCCGAGGGTCTGGAGAAGACCGCCGAAGCTCGCCGTCAGATCGCCGACAAGGGGATGAACTGACCTGGACGACCGCCGCCCCGAATGCGCCGCGCCCCGGTCCCGCCTCTGAAGTCCGGGGCGCCCGCGGCGCGCTGCAACCGGAGGCCCGGGCGGCGGGGGGCCGCGCCGCCCGGGCCGCGCGAAGGTCCCCGGCGCCCCCGGCCGAGCGGCGCGCCGGCCAGACGCGCCGTCGCCCGACACGCGCCGCGGGCGCAACCGATCGCACGGGCGCGACAGCCGACGCGGCGCCTCCTCAGGGGGACGCCCCGCGCCGCCATCCCGACGGAAGGCCCCCGGACGTTTCTCCCGCCCGGGCCGCGCGGCTACTCCGCCGCCACCCGCCCGGGGTTGTTGGGATGCGTCGTCCAGTTGGCGTAGTCGTCCGACACCACGCGCCCCGTCCGCGGATCCACCGTCCCCGCCTCCAGCCGCTCCATGGTGATGCAGTCCTCCACCGGGCAGACGTCCACGCACAGGTTGCAGGCGACGCACTCGTCGTCCTTCACCTCGAACACCCGCCCCGGCTTCATGGCGATCGCCTGGTGCGAGGTGTCCTCGCACGCCGCGAAGCACCGCCCGCACTTGATGCACAGATCCTGGTCGATCCGCGCCTTGGTCACGTAGTTGAGGTTCAGGTGCTGCCAGTCGGTGACGTTGGGCACCGCCCGCCCGCGGAAGGCGTCCAACGAGCCATGCCCCTTCCCGTCCATCCACTGCGCAAGGCCGGTCTCCATCTCCCGCACGATGCGGAAGCCGTAGGCCATCGCCGCCGTGCACACCTGCACCGACCCGCAGCCCAGCGCCATGAACTCCGCCGCATCGCGCCAGTTGCTCACGCCCCCGATGCCCGAGATCGGGATCCCCCCGCATTCCGCATCGCGCGCGATCTCCGCCGCCATGTTCAGCGCGATGGGCTTCACCGCCGGCCCGCAATAGCCGCCATGCGATCCCTTCCCGTCGATGGACGGCTCCGGCGAGAACGTGTCCAGATTGACCGAGGTGATCGACGACACCGTGTTGATCAGGCTCACCGCATCCGCCCCGCCCTTCACCGCCGCCCGCGCCGGCACGCGGATATCGGTGATGTTGGGCGTCAGCTTCACGATCACCGGCATCCGGGTGTTCTGCTTGCACCAGCGGGTGATCGCCTCGATCAGGTCCGGCGCCTGCCCGACGGCCGCGCCCATGCCCCGCTCGCTCATCCCGTGCGGGCAGCCGCAGTTCAGCTCGATCCCGTCGGCGCCGGTCGCCTCCACCAGCGGCAGGATCGTCTTCCAGCTCTCCTCGTCGCAGGGCACCATCAGGGACACGACCATGGCGCGGTCCGGGTAATCCCGCTTCACCGCCTTGATCTCGTCGAGGTTCACCTGAAGCGGCCGGTCGGTGATCAGCTCGATGTTGTTGATCCCCAGCACCCGCCGGTCCGCGCCGTAGATCACGCCGTAGCGCGGCCCGTTCACGTTCACCACGTGCGGGTCCAGCCCCAGGGTCTTCCACACCACCCCGCCCCAGCCGGCCTCGAACGCCCGGCGGACGTTGTATTCCTTGTCCGTCGGCGGCGCCGAGGCCAGCCAGAACGGGTTCGGAGACTTGATCCCCACGAAGTCGCAGCGCAGATCGGCCATGGCCTCCCTCCCTTCAGGGCGCCTCGTCCGAGGCGAGCAGGATCACGTTTCCCTCGCTGTCCTCCACGAGGGCCGAGGTCTTCTCATCGTCCCATTCCGCCGGCCGGGCGCCGCGGCGGACCTTCACCCCCCGCGCCTCCAGCCGTGAAAGCGTCCCGGCCAGATCCGCCACCGCGAAGACCAGCGCGGGCATGTCGGTCACCGGCAGCTCGGCCATCGGCATCAGCACCAGCCGGGTCTGCGCGCCGGGGATCTCGAACATCACCCACCGGGTGACGCCGTGGGGCTTGTCCGCCACCAGCTCCAGCCCGAAATCCTCGGTCCAGAACCGGATGGCCCGGTCCACGTCCAGCGCCGGCACGCCCTGGAACCCCAGGTGCAGCACCCCCGACGACGCAGGAGGTTCTGGATACGCCTCGTCCGGCACGATACGCCTCCCTTCGCCCGCAGGCGCCGCCCCCTCAGACGCCGAGGGCGCGGTGAATGCTTTCGGCCGCATCGCGCCCCTGCGCCACCGCGGTCACCGTCAGATCGTCCCCGCCCGAGGCGCAGTCCCCCCCGGCCCAGATCCCGGCCATGGAGGTCCGCCCCTCCGCGTCCACCACGATCTTGCCGCCCTCCACCGCCACGCCCCCGGGCGCCTCCAGCGCCTGGCCGATGGCCTTGAGCACCTGGTCCGCCGGCAGGCGAAACGTCTCGCCCGTACCCCGCAGCCCCTCGGGCCCGGCCTCGGTATACTCGAACTCGATCTCCCGCACGGTCCCGTTGCCGATGGCGCGCAGCGGCCGCGCCTCGCACACCACCCGCGCGCCCGAGGCCGCGGCCAGCTCCACCTCGTAATCCGAGGCCGCCATCGCCTCCCGCCCGCGCCGATAGACCAGGGTCACCTGCTCCGCCCCCAGCTTCGCCGACTGGATTGCCGCGTCGGTGGCGGTCATGCCCCCCCCGATCACCACCACGTGCCGCCCCACCGGAACCTCCGCCGGCGCCGACTGCCGCAGCCCCGCGATCCACTCGACCGCGTCCTGAACGCCCGGCAGGTCCTCCCCCTCGGTCCGCAGCGCATTGACCCCCGCCAGCCCGAGCCCGAGGAACACCGCGTCGAACCCCTCCGCCAGCCCCGCCGGCGTCAGCCCGTCCCCGAGCCGCCCCCGCTCCAGCCGGATGCCGCCGATCCTCAGCAGCCAGTCCACCTCCGCCTGCGCGAAGCCTCCCGGCGTCTTGTAGGCCGCGATCCCGTATTCGTTCAGCCCGCCCGGCTTCTCCCGCGCGTCGTAAAGGGTCACCTCGTGCCCCTTCATCGCCAGCCGATGTGCGCAGGCGAGCCCCGCCGGCCCCGCGCCCACGACCGCCACGCGCTTGCCCGTCGGCGCCCCGCGCTCATACGGGTGCCCGTTCTCGGCCATCAGCGCGTCGGTGGCGTAGCGTTGCAGGCGCCCGATCTCCACCGGGTCGCCCTCGGCGGTCATCCGCACGCAGGCTTCCTCGCACAGCGTCTCGGTCGGGCACACCCGCGCGCACATCCCCCCGAGGATGTTCCGGTCGAAGATCGTCTTGGCCGCCGTCTTCGGATGCCCGCCCTGGATCTGGCGGATGAACATGGGAATGTCGATTTCCGTGGGGCAGGCGATGGTGCAGGGCGCGTCATGGCAGAAGTAGCAACGGTCCGCCGCCACCAGCGCCTCATGTCCGCTCAACCTCGGGTGCAGGTCCGCGAAATTCGCCGCAAGCTCGGCTTCAGGCAGCCTTCCGGGCGCGATTCCCGGCGTGCGGCGGGCGGATTGCATGGCTGACAGGCTCCCTGCTGGCTGATGCGCGGAATCAGCGTGGAGCGAGTCCGAAATTTTATCAAGCGGTAAAACCGACCTCTCGGATACGCGAACGGCGCCGGCCGGGGCCGACGCCGTTCCGCGATCCCGTCGGGGATCAGCCCCGCGCGCGCCGCCGCAGCAGGCCGAAGCCCGCGACCCCCGCAGCCGCCAGCGGCAGCGTCGCAGGCAGCGGCACCGCCGAGGTCCGGGCCGTCATCGCGAAGGACTGCGCCGCCGCCCCGGCGCTCGCGTAGGTCACGGTGGCGAAGGGGCCGAACAGGGTGTCGTTGGTCACGAAAACCTCCCCATCCGCGCACAGCAGCGCCGAGCATCCGAACGCCCCCGCCGCGCCCGCCGCGAACGGCGCCGGATTGACCGAGAGCGTCGCGAACAGCCCGCTCGCGTCGATCATCCCCGCCAGGTCGAACGCGGAGGCGTCGGTCAGCACGAAGTCGACGATGGAGGCGCCGGAGACCGTGAGGTTCACCAGGGTGAAGTCCTCCTCCTGGAACATATCTCCGGGATTCGCGTCGATCTGCACGAAACCCGAGATGCTCAGGGTCTCGTCCGAGGAGGTCAGGGCCCCCCGAACCCCGACGGCGCCGGACCAGGCGACGTCGAACACGGTCATGGCCTGCGCCGATATCGGCCCGCAGGCGAGGAAGAGGGCCAGCGGAAGGCCGGCGGTTACGCGGACGAACATGGTCGAACCCCTCATTTACGCTGCGTTCATTAAGTCGCGGATCGGCCGGGGCTGCAACGCCTTGAACGCGCGCCGGCCGGCCTCCCGGCTTCGTTGCAAGTCCGTTTTCAACCTGAGGGAGATCAATCGACTCCCTAGAATACTCTAAGTTGCGTTTCGCAGCGAAACGCCTCACTCCCCGCGCGCGAGCGCCTTCGCCCCGATATCGCTCCGGTGGAAGCCCCCGGGCCAGTCGATCCGCGCCACCGCCCGATAGGCCCGCGCCGCGGCTTCGGCGAGGCTCGGACCCCGGGCAGTGACGTTCAGCACCCGCCCGCCGTTGGACAGCACCCGTCCGCCCTCGGCCCGCGTTCCGGCGTGGAAGACCACCGCCATCGGGTCCCGCTCCGCCTCGGCGAGCCCCCCGATCTCCTCCCCCTTGGCATAGGCGCCCAGGATAGCCGTTCGCGGCCACCACCACCGTCGCCGCCGCCTCGTCATGCCAGTCGCATGAAAGCGCCCCGAGGCCCCCCTGCGCGCAGGCCATCAGCAGGGGCACGAGGTCGCTCTCCATCCGCAGCATCAGCGCCTGGCACTCCGGATCCCCGAAGCGGACGTTGAACTCCACCAGCCTCGGGCCGTCCGCGGTCAGCATCAGCCCGGCGTAGAGCACGCCGCGGTAGGGCGTCCCCCGCCGCGCCATCTCGGCGATCACCGGGCGGACGATCCCGGCCATCGCCCGTTCCTGAAGCTCCGGCGTCAGGATCTTCGCGGGGCAGTAGGCGCCCATGCCGCCGGTATTGGGCCCCTTGTCCCCGTCGAAGGCGCGCTTGTGGTCCTGGCAGGGCGCCAGCGCCAGCGCGCTATCCCCGTCCGACAGGGCGAAGAGGCTGACCTCCTCCCCCTCCATGAATTCCTCGATCACCACCTCGGCGCCGGCCTCCCCGAAGGCGCCGCCGAACATGTCGTCGATGGCCTCCAGCGCCTCGGCCTCGGACATGGCCACCACGACGCCCTTGCCGGCCGCGAGCCCGTCGGCCTTGACCACGATCGGCGCGCCCTCGGCCCGGACATGGGCCTTCGCGGCCTCCGCGTCCCGGAAGCGCCCCCAGCGTGCGGTGGGCGCGCCCACGGCGTCGGCGATCTCCTTGGTGAAGGCCTTGGAGCTTTCAAGCCGGGCCGCCGCCGCCGAAGGCCCGAAGACCGGGATCCCCGCCTGCGCCAGCGCGTCCGAGACGCCCGCCGCCAGCGGCGCCTCCGGCCCCACCACCACCAGCCCGATGCCTGCGCCCTGCGCGAAGCGGACCACCTTGCCGGCATCCTCCGGGTCCAGCGGCACGCAATCGGCCAGCTCCGCGATCCCGGCATTGCCGGGCGCGCACCACAGGCGCCCGCAAAGGTCGCTCTGCGCGATCTTCCAGGCGAGCGCGTGCTCCCGCCCGCCGCCGCCGAGGATCAGGATGTCCATGCGCGCCCCCTGCCAGTCGCCTCGGGCGCCTCATAGGAAACCGGCCCGCCCGCGTCCAGACCGCAGGAACCGGGCCAGGCGGCCCCGCTACCGCCGCGGCGCGGACGCCCCGCCCCATCCGCAGGATCCGGGTCGAGCGGACAGGCCCGGGGCCGCATCCTCCGCCGCAGCTTCAGCCCGGAGGACCCCGAGATGCCGCTGACCTACGTCCCCCTCTCCGCCGAGACCGCCGCCCGCTACCGCGCAGGCGGCCCCGACGCGCACGGCCAGCCGCCGGAGCGGAGCGTCTCCGACGGCTCCGGCAACCCCTGCCGCCGCTGCCTGCGCGACATCCCCAAGGGCGCGGGGATGCTGATCCTCGCCCATCGCCCGTTCGCGTCGCTCCAGCCTTACGCCGAGGCCGGCCCGATCTTCATGTGCGCGGACGACTGCCATCCGCCCGGGGACGCCGGCGCCCTGCCCGAGACCACGAAGGCCAGAACGCAGGTGCTGGTGAAGGGCTACCTCGCGACCGACCGCATCCACTACGGCACGGGGCGCATCGTGGCGCCCGAGGCGCTGGAGGCCGCCTGCGGAACCCTGCTGGCGGACCCGCGCACGGCCTACCTGCACGTCCGCTCCGCCACCAACAACTGCTACACCTATCGGGTGGAGCGCGCCTGACCCCGGAGGGCGCGGCCCTGCGCGTCCGCAGGACGCGCGCGGAGGCCAGGGCCTCCGCGCCCGCGCTCTTCGCGCGGGCAGGGCCGCTTGCGCCAAGGGTCGGCGTTTCGCTGCGAAACGCCGGTCAGAGCGAGGCGTCGAGGGCCTTCACGATGGCGTCGCCCATTTCGGCCGTGGAGGCCGGCTCCCGGTCCCCGGCCTGCATCAGGTCCGCCGTCCGCACGCCGTCCGCCAGCACCCGGTCGATGGCGGTCTCCAGCCGGTCGGCCTCCTCCAGCTTGCCGAAGGAGTAGCGCAGCGCCATCCCGAAGCTGAGGATGCAGGCGATGGGGTTGGCCTTCCCCTGCCCCGCGATGTCCGGCGCCGAGCCGTGCACCGGCTCATACAGCGCCTTGGGCCGCCCGTTGGCCATCGGCGCGCCCAGCGAGGCCGAGGGCAGCATCCCCAGAGACCCCGTCAGCATCGCCGCCACGTCCGAGAGCATGTCCCCGAAGAGGTTGTCGGTCACGATCACGTCGAACTGCTTGGGCCAGCGCACGAGCTGCATGCCGCCCGCGTCGGCGTACATGTGGCTCAGTTCCACGTCCGGGTACTCGGCGTCATGGATCTCCTGCACCACGTCGCGCCAGAGGATGCCGGATTCCATGACGTTGGCCTTCTCCATGGAGCAGACCTTGTTGCTGCGCTTGCGCGCCAGCTCGAAGGCGGAGCGGGCGACGCGGGCGATCTCGCTCTCGGTGTAGCGCTGGGTGTTCACGCCCACCCGCTCGTTGCCTTCCTTGTGGATGCCGCGCGGCTCGCCGAAATAGACGCCCGACGTCAGCTCCCGGATGATCATGATGTCGAGGCCCGCCACCACGTCCTTCTTCAGCGACGAGAAATCCGCCAGCGCATCGAAGCAGACGGCGGGGCGGAGGTTGGAGTAGAGGTCCATCTCCTTGCGCAGGCGCAGGAGGCCGCGCTCGGGCTTCACCGAGAAGTCGAGCTTGTCGTATTTCGGCCCCCCAACGGCGCCCAGCAGCACCGCGTCGGCGGCCTGCGCCTTCTCCATCGCCTCGTCGGTGAGGGGCGTGCCGTGGGCGTCGTAGGCGCAGCCGCCGACGAGGTCCTCGTCGATGTCGAAGCTCAGGCCCCGCTTCTCCCCGAACCAGGCGATGACCTTGCGGACCTCGGCCATGACCTCGGGGCCGATGCCGTCGCCGGGCAGGATCAGGAGTTTGTCGGGCATGGTCGGGGCGCTCCTCTGGGGTCTGGGCCGTCTTCGCGCGGCCCGGGTTCCGGGTAGCCCCCGGCCGGAGTTCGGTCAAGCCGGCCGGGGGAGGCGGGCCGGAGGCGGGACGGTGCAGCGCCGCGGCGGGCGTCCCGGCCGTCAGAGGCATGACCTCCGCGCCGCGGCCCGGCCCAACGGGAGGCGAGGGCGCGAAGCGTCCGAAGCCGACGGGCGGGAGCGCCCCCCAGCGGCGGGCCGCCGCGCCGGCGGGTCCGCCTCTGGCGCAGGGGGCGCCCGCGGCGGGGGCCGAAGGGCTGCGCCTGTGGCGGGCGCGACGAAACCCCGGTGGCGCCGCCGCGCGGCAGGCGGTATGCAGCCGCGTCCGCAGGGAGGCGCATTTGTGACCCAGCCCCATCCGACCATCCGCCCGCAGCCGGGCATCCTCGACATCGCCCCGTATGTCGGGGGAGAGAGCAGGATCCCCGGCGCGAACCGCGTGGTGAAGCTGTCGTCGAACGAGAACCCGCATGGGCCCTCGTCCCGCGCGCTGGAGGCGTTCGGGCAGGCGGCGGGGAAGCTCGCCGCCTATCCCGATGGCGGGCATGTTTCGCTGCGAAACGCCATCGCCGACGTGCATGGGCTGGAGGCCTCGCGGATCCTGTGCGGCAACGGGTCGGACGAGTGCCTGGCGCTGCTGGCGCAGGCCTATGCCGGGCCCGGCGACGAGGTGATCCACACCGAGCACGGGTTCGGCCTCTACCGCATCAATGCGCAGATGGTGGGGGCGACGCCGATCCGCGTGGCGGAAACGGATCTCACGGCGGATGTGGGGAAGATCCTTGAGGCGTGTTCGGAGCGCACGCGGCTCGTCTACATCGCCAACCCCAACAACCCGACGGGCACGCTGGTGGGGCGCAAGGCGCTGCGCCGGCTGGCGGAGGGGCTGCCGAAGCAGGCGCTGCTGGTGCTGGACGGCGCCTATGCCGAGTATGTGCGCGACGCCGACTACGACGCCGGCGTGGAGCTGGTTGAGGCGCGCGACAACGTGGTGATGACGCGCACCTTCTCCAAGATCCACGGGCTCGCGGCGCTGCGGGTGGGGTGGATGTACGGGCCGGACCATGTGATCGACGCGCTGAGCCGGTTCCGGCCGCCGTTCAACCTCTCGATCCCCGCGCTGCTGGCCGGGGAGGCGGCGATGCGGGACGTGGGGCATGTGGAGCGGTGCTCGGTGCTCAACGAGGTGTGGCGGGACTGGCTGGGCAAGCGGCTGGCGGCGGCGGGGGTTCCGGTCACGCCGAGCCAGGCGAACTTCCTGCTGGCGGATTTCGGCGGGGCCGAGCGGGCCGAGGCGGCGGATGCGTTCCTCAAGGGGCGCGGGCTGATCGTGCGGCGGACGGCTTCCTACGGGCTGCCCGGCCATCTGCGGATCACCGTGGGGGACGAGGCGGGCTGCCGGGCGGTGGCCGAGGCGGTGCGGGACTTCATGGGGCGGGCATGAGCGTGATCTACGAGCGCGTGGCGCTGATCGGGCTGGGGCTGATCGGGGGGAGCTTCTCGCTGGCGGCGAAGCGGGCGGGGCTGGTGGGCCGCGTCTCGGGCCACGCGCGCACGGCGGCGACGCGGGAGACGGCGCTGCGGCTTGGGCTGGTGGACGAGGTGCACGAGACGGCCGCCGAGGCGGTGCGCGATGCGGACCTGGTGCTGCTGTGCGTGCCGATGGGGGCGATGGCGGCGGTGGCGGCCGAGATCGCGCCCGCGTTGAAGCCCGGCGCCACGGTGTCGGACGTGGGGTCCGTCAAGCGCACGGTGCTGGAGGCGGTGGCGCCGCACATGCCTTCGGGCGTGCATCTGATCCCCGGGCATCCGCTGGCGGGGACCGAGCATTCCGGCCCGGAATCGGGCTTCGCGGAGCTGTTCGAGAACCGCTGGGTGATCCTGACCCCGCCGCCGGGCGCAAACCGCGAGGCGCTGGCGCGGCTGCGCGCGGTCTGGGAGGGCTGCGGCGCGCATGTGGACGAGATGGAGGCGGGGCACCACGATCTGGTGCTGGCCGTGACCTCTCACGTGCCGCACGCCATCGCCTACACCATGGTGGGCGTGGCCGACGACATGGAGCGGGTGACGGAGGGCGAGGTGGTGAAGTACTCGGCCGCGGGGTTCCGGGACTTCACGCGCATCGCCGCCTCGGACCCGACCATGTGGCGCGACGTGTTCCTGACCAACAAGGAGGCGACGCTGGAGATCCTCGGGCGGTTCACCGAGGAGCTTTTCGCGCTTCAGCGCGCCATTCGGACCGGCGACGGGGACCACCTGCACGCCTATTTCACGCGGACGCGGGCGATCCGGCGCGGGATCATCGAGGCGGGGCAGGACACCGCGGCGCCGGATTTCGGGCGCGGCGCGGCGCGGTCGCGATGAGGGGCGCGGCGTGAGGGCGGCGGCGGCGGTCCTGGCGCTGGCGGCGATCGCGGGCGCGGGGGCGGTCATGGCGGCCCAGCCCCTGCCCGCGCCGAGGCCCGAGGCGCCGGGCCGGACGGCCTCGGCGAGGCCGGCGCCGCCGCGGCCCGGAAGCCCTGCGCGGCTGGAGATCGCGCCTGTGGCCCGCGCGCTGCCGACCCCCTTCGCCGACGTGGCGAAGCCGCCCCCGCCCGTGCGGCCGGGGCCCGAGGCGCCGGTGGGCGAGGCGGCGCGGGGCCTATGCGCCGACCCGCGGCTGGAGGGGGAGCTGGTCGAGGAGATCGTGGCGCCGGGCGCCTGCGGCATCCCCCTGCCCGTCAAGGTGACCGGGATCGCCGGCGTGGCGGTGGACCCGCCGGCCATCGTCAACTGCCGCACCGCGCGCACCTTCGCGGCGTGGGTCGCCCGCGGGCCGGCGCGGATGGCGCCGCGGACGCTGGGCTCGGACCTCAAGCGCATCCGGCTGGGGGGCAGCTACGTCTGCCGCACGCGCAACCATATCGAGGGGGCGCGGCTGTCGGAGCATTCGGCCGGCAACGCCATCGACGTCATGGGTTTCCAGCTTGCGGACGGGCGGGAGATCTCGCCGCTTCGGGGCTGGCGGAACGGCGCGGCGGGGGGCTTCCTGCTGCAGGCGTGGCGGGCGGCCTGCGGGCCGTTCGGGACCGTGCTGGGGCCGGACGCGGACGAGCATCACCGCGATCACCTGCATGTGGATACGGCGGCGCGATCCCAGCCCTATTGCCGGTGACCGCGCTTGAACGAGGCCTGCAAGCTGGTCGGCTTCGATTCATCGTTATTTGAATCAGGTGCTCGAAATGGTCTTCTCGTCTCCGATCCGAGCGGCGGGACTTGCCGCGGCGCTGGCCTTCGCAAGTCCGCCTCGGCGGTTCCCGTCTTCCAGATCGACCTCATGTTCGACGGCGCCCGGGACGGCGCGCTGACGCCGCCCTTCGTCGGCTCGGGGCGGCTCTCGCTGGACGCGGATCCCGGCGACGGGGAACATCTCCTCCAGGCGCTCTCGGGGCTGAGCCTTTCGATCACGTTCCCGGACGCGGGCTACATCTTTCCGCTGTCGGGGATCATGGACCATCCGGACGAGGTCTTGCTGAAGCTCGGCACGCTGCCGGGGGGCGAGCGGACGGCGCGCTTCGCCATGGCGGAACCCGGCGTCTTCGGCGACGAGGTGGGGATCCAGGGCGCGGAAAACCTGTGGCTGCTGTTCGGACCCGACTTCGGGGCGGGATACTTGATCCTGTTCGCCCCGGAGGGCGACGGCTCGGCGGAGGACCCGCCGCCTCCGGAGAGGGTGGTGAGGGGCGAGTATGGCGTGGCGGCCGATATTCAGGCGGCGCGCTGCCTCCGGCGGCGCCGCTGCCTCCGGCGGCGGCGCTGATGGCGGTCGGGGTCGCGGGGCTGGCGGCTGCCGGGCTTCGGCGGCGCCGGGCCTGAGGGTCAGAACCTCGGCGCCTCCCCCAGCGGGATGGGGCCGAGGGACATCCGGCCGTTGCGGAAGACGAGCGGAGCCTCGAGGCTGCGCCCGTCCGAGGTCAGGGTGGACATGAGGCCGAGGCCGGCCTCAAGCGCGCCCTCCAGGTTGCCGGGCACCGCCCCGGCGGAGACGGCGGCGCGCAGGAGCTGGCGCCAGTCCTCGGCCTTCAGCGCGATCTCTCCGGTGGGGGTCCCGTCGGGGGCCACGTCGAGGCGGCCCGAGCCTTCGAGGCCGAGATCCCCCCAGCTTATGGTGGACTTGCGCAGCCACAGCGTCTCGGGCCGCAGGTTCCCCGATTCCAGCGCCTCCGCGTCCAGCGGGCGGGGGAAGGCGGCGGTCACGTCGATCAGGACGCGGTCGAAGGCTTCGGGGAGGCTGTCGGCCATGCGGTCGCCCAGCAGCTCGCGCCACGGCGCGGGGGGGCGGAAGCCCTCCACCTCCAGCACCGCGTCGTAGGCGTTGGCGCGGCCACGCTCCACCTCCGAGTCGCGGAGCGCGAGCTGGCCGCGGTCGAGGAACGCCGTCCAGCCGAGGCTGCTGCCGAGCGACAGCTCGCGCGCCTCCAGCACCCCGTGGTCCAGCGCGAGGCCCGGGTCGGGCGCGAAGGCGGCGGAGGCGCGGAGCTGTTCGGCGGTCAGCTCCACCTGCTCGCCGGGGACGGCGAAGCGGTGGATGCCGGGCCAGGAGGCGATCACCCGGTTCGGCTGGTAGGACAGCATGTAGGTGCGGAACTCGGGCGCGGTCCAGGCCCAGCCGGAGGCGGGGTCGGCCAGGGTCAGCCCCTCGGCGATCATGTCGAAGCGGTTGGGGTAGCCGGTGACGGTGAGGTCCTCGGTCTCGGCCTGCCAGCCGGCCTCGCGGCGGTCCTGGAGCCAGTCCTCGATGGCCTGCTTCTGGTGGCTGGAGCCGTACCACCACCACGCGCTCCAGGCCGCGAAGAGAAGGACCGCGAGCCCCAGCAAAGTCCGCATCGCCCGCATTCGTCCGCTCCTCTCGCGCCTGCCCGTGCGGCGCGATATAGCGGGGCCATGGTGGAAGTTCGACCCGACGATGACGTGATGGCGGACGGGGCCCTGTGGGTCTTCGGCTACGGCTCGCTGATCTGGAACCCGGGGTTCCGGTTCGTGGAGCGGCGGGCGGCGCGGCTTTCGGGATTCCGGCGGGCGTTCTGCCTGCGCTCGGTGCGCTATCGCGGCACGCCGGAGGCGCCGGGGCTGGTGCTGGCGCTGGATCCGGCGGAGGGGGAGAGCTGCGCGGGGCTGGGCTTCCGCGTGGCGGCGGAGGACGAGGCGGAGGTGCGCGCCTACCTCCACCACCGGGAGATGGGGACCGACAGCTACCTCGAGACCTTCCAGACGCTGGAGGTGGAGGGCGTGGGGCCGGTGCAGGCGCTGGCATACGTCATGGACGTGACGCATGAGCAGTATGCGCGGCTGAGCCTGGAGGCGCAGGCCGGGATCATCGCCCGGGCCGAGGGGCCGGCGGGGCCGAACCGGGACTACCTGCACCGGACGGTGGAGCATCTGGAGGCGCTGGGGCTGGCGGACCCGGAGCTTGAGGCGCTGGACGCGATGGTCCGGGCGCGTCAGGTTGCGGGCCGAGGCTGACGGGAGGAGAGAGACATGATCATCGTTGCAGGCACCATCGAGCTGCCCTCGGAGCACGCGCCGGCCATGGCGGCGCTGGCGCGGGAATGCATGGAGATCACCCGGACCGAGGACGGCTGCGGGGTCTACAACCTGACCCAGAGCGTCGAGCGGCCGGGGGAGATGCACGTCTACGAGGAATGGGAGTCCATGGACCATCTGTCGGCCCACGGGAAGTCCGAGCACCTGAAGCGGTTCCGGGAGGGGCTGGCGAAGCTCGGGGAGCCGAAGCGGAAGATCCGCAAGTTCGAGGCCGGGCCGGAGGTCTAAGGCCCCTCCGGGGTCGGACCGGAGGGCCGGGCGCCTCCGGGGGCCGGCCCGGGGTCCGAGGTCTCTTCAGGGGCGGGTGGGGCTGAGGCCCCTTCGGGGGCGAACCGGAGGGCCGGGCGTCTTTGGGGCGCCAGCCCGGGGTCCAAGGCGCCTTCAGGGGCGGCTCGAAGGTCTGATACCGGCACGCGAAAGCTCTGACTCGGCTGAAGGGTTCCCCTGCGGCCTGATCTCCGATTCCATCTCCCGAAGCGGCGAGATGGAGGGGAGATGGGTCGGGCGCTCAAGATCCGGGACGATCTGACGGCGAAGGAGCTGCGGAGGATGGCTTCGCGGGAGCGGAGCAACCGTGCGGCGCGGCGACTGCCGGCGATCGCGAACGCGCTGGACGCCATGAGCCGGGCGGACGCGGCGACGGCCGCGGGCATGGAGCGGCAGGCGCTGCGCGACGCGGTGCTGCGCTGCAACGCCGACGGACCGGAGGGCGTGCGCGACCGGCCGCTGCCGGGCCGGCCGCCGGCGCTGCTCTTCGACCGGATCTTCCGCGGTCCGGACCCTGAGAAGGACGCGGTGAGCAGCTGGACCCTTCCGGACCTCTGTCGCTGGGTCGAGGCTCGCTTGGACAAGCGCCTGACCCCGCAGAGCCTGTCGCGGATCCTGCGGCGCGAGGGGGTCTCACGGCAGAAGGTCCGCCCCACGCCTCCGAAGAGCGACGAGGCGGCGCAGCGTCGCTTCGAAAAAGCGGGCTGCGGGCTGCGCTGAAGGCCGCGGCCGAGGCGCATCCGGGCAAGCGGATCACGCTGTGGTTCCAGGACGAGATGCGGGTCGGCCAGAAGGGCCGGCTCTGCCATCGCTGGTGGAGCCGAGGCCGCCGCCCGCCGGGCCGCCAGGACCAGCGCTTCGAGTGGACCTATGTCTTCGGCGCCGCCCGCCCCGATGGGGAGGCCGCCTTCGGTCTCGTCCTGCCCGAGGTCGGCACGCAGGCGATGCGGATCTTCCTCGATGCCTTCGCGGCCACGATCCCCGATGACGAGCACGCCGTCATGATCCTCGACCGCGCCGGCTGGCACGGCGCCAAGGCGCTCCGGGTCCCGCCGAACGTCAGCCTCGTCCCGCTGCCGCCGCATTCGCCCCAGCTCAACCCGATGGAGCGCGTCTGGCTATGGCTCCGCGAGCGCTTCCCGAGCCTGCGCGTCTTCGAGGGCTTCGACGCCATCGTCGACGCCTGCTGTCGCGCCTGGAACGCCTTCGCCGACGATCCGTCCCGCCCGAATCCGCTCCCCGTGCCTCCAGCCGTGGATCAAGAGGGTCATCGGCTAGGCGCGGCGGTATGAGGCTCCCTCGGAGGCGGGCCGGCGGAGAGGCCCCCTCGAGGGGGCCGGAGCCGGGGCGCCGCGCGAAGGTTCCGACTTTGGCTGCGCGTGCGCCCGCGGCGCGTGGCGGGCGGGTCGCCTTTGGCGGCCGTAGCCAGCGGCGGGCGCGGCGAATGCGCCGCGGGCGGGCCGGCGGCCAGGGGCGGAAGGGCCGGCGCGACGCCTCCGCGGGGCGGGCTACTCGGCGTCCAGCGAGGCGAGGCCTCGGTTGAGGGCGGCGAGCGCCGCCCGGCCCTCCGCGCTGTCCTTGCGCGCGAGGGCGTGGAAGGCGAGCGCGCCCGCGAGGGCGGGAACGCGCATCAGCTCCGGCGGCAGGGGCGGGATCTCCGGGCCGAGGAGCGAGGCGGCGGCCGCCTGTCCCTCGGCCACCCTTTGCACGCAATCGGCGGCGGCGGGGGGGGCAAGGCGGATCGCGCGCGGCGGCGCGAGGCCGGCGGCGGCGAGGTCCGCGTCCGGGGCGCCCGCGCGGCGGCAGATGGCGAGGCCGCGCAGCGCCGCCGGGGTCTTGGCCCGCGCGGCGTCGGAGCCGCGGCGGGCGACCCAGACCACGGGGATCGAGGCGAGCGGCGGCGAGCGGTCGTAGCGGGTGCACAGCGCCGCCTCGGGCGCCGGGAGCAGGTGGACCGCGGCGCAGTCCGGCACGATCCAGGGGAAGGCGAGCACGGCGTCGCCGTCAGGGTGGAGGGCGGCCAGCGCCTCCCATCCGCCGGGGGCGGTCCGGAGCGTCCGGTCGGGGACGGCGAGGGCCAGGGCCTCGCGGGCGCGGGAGGCGGCGCGGAAGGCGGCGGGGAGGTTGGTGTGCGCCCCGCCGATGGCGGCCCGGAGGGGGAGGTCCGGGGCTTCGACCACAGGTGCGGGGGCGGGCGCGGCGGCCTCCGGCGCGGCGGGGTCGGCGGAGGCGGCGGTATCGCCTGCCGGCAGGCCTTCGGCGCAGGGGAGGCGCAGGGTCTGGCCGGGGCGGATCAGGCCGGGCTCCGAGAGGCGGTCGCGGTTGGCCGCGAAGATCTCGGCCGAGGCTTCGGGGCGGCCGTAGGCGTCCTGCGCGATGGCGGTGAGGGTGTCGCCCTGCGCTACGGTCCGCTCGCCGCAGGTCTGCTGCGCGGCGGCGGGGCCGCAGAGGAGGAACGCGGCGAGACCCGCGAAGGGAAGGCGCATGGGCGGGGTCCGGGCTTCAGGCCGTGACGCGCAGCGCCGCGAGCCCGTGGAAGTGGTAGCGGTCAGAATAGCGCGGGGGGGCGGCGAGGCGAAGCGCCGGCAGGCGCCGGAACAGGGTCGCGAGGGCGATCTTCATCTCGAGCCGCGCGAGGGGGGCCCCGACGCAGAAGTGGATGCCGCCGCCGAAGGCCTGGTGCCGGGCGGCGTCGGGGCGGGAGAGATCCGCCTGCGCCGGGTCGGGGAAGGCCACCGGGTCGCGGTTGGCGGCGGCGAGGAGGAGGCCCACGGTCTCCCCTTTGCGGAAGCGGCGGCCGGCGGCCTCGGCGTCCTGGAGCGCGTAGCGGGTGAAGAGGTGGAGGGGCGGGTCGAGGCGCAGCGCCTCCTCCACCGCCGCGTCGGCGCGGGGGTCGGCGAAGGCGGCGGCGGGGAGGCGGCCTTCGAGGGCCAGCTTCGCGGCGTTGCCGATGCCGTGGACGGTCGCCTCGTGGCCCGCGTTCAGGAGGAGGATGCAGGTGGCGACCAGCTCGGGCTCCGTCAGGCGATCGCCGGCGTCCTCGGCGGCGATGAGGGCGTCGATCAGGGCGTCTCCGGGGGCGGCGCGGCGGGCGGCGATCAGGTCGCGCATGAAGGCGGAGAAGGCGAGCGTCGCAGCGACGGCGCGGTCCTCGGCCTCGCGGTCGCGGCGGGCCTCGTACATCGCGACCATGTCGTGGGACCAGGACAGCATCTGGGCGGAGGCGTCGAGGGGGGCGCCGAGAAGCTCCGCGATCACGGTCATGGGGATGGGGGTGGCGTAGTCGGCGATCAGGTCCGGCTCGGGCCCGAAGCCGTCGATCAGGGCGTTGGCGAGAGACTCGATCCGGGGGGCGAGGGCGGCGATGGCGCGGGAGGTGAAGGCGCGACTCGCAAGGCGGCGCAGGCGGGTGTGGGCGGGGGGCTCGCGTTCCAGCAGGGAGTGGGATTCGAAGGCGTAAAAGGGGGCGAGGCGGTCGGGGATGGGGGGCCAGCCCAGCTCCTCTCGGGTGGCGACGTGGGTGATCTCGCGGCCGAAGCGGCGGTCGCGGAAGATGGCGGAGACGTCGGCGTGGGCGGGGATGACGGGGAAGCCGTAATCCTCCCAGACCGGGGCCCGACCCAGCGCGCGGATGCGCTCGTAGGCCGGGTACGGGTCCTGGACGAAGGCCGGGTCGGTCGGGGACTGGCGGAAGCTCATCGGGGCTTCAGGCCGGCCTTCTTCATGGTCCAGAGGGCGAGGTCGATGCGGTCCTGGCCGAAGAAGGGCTCGCCCTCGAAGGCCAGCGTGGGGACGCCCCAGTGGCCGGCTTCCTCCAGCGCCTGCTGGTTGGCCTCGATCTCGGCCTCCAGCGCGTCCTCATGGCCGTCGAGCTCGGACTGGAGGTCCGTCAGCGACAGGCCGGCGCGGGCGACGATGGGGGCGAGGTTCTCGTCGAGGTGCCAGTTCTCGATCCGCTCGCCCCAGAGGGCGCGGGAGACCTGGAAGATGAACTCCAGCCCCTGCTCGGGCCCGCGGCGGGCGGCGAGAACGCCGAGGCGGGTGATCCGGCGGATATAGGGCTGGTCGGCGGCGATCTTCCGGGTCTGGAAGTCCTGGACGATGGGGTCGGGCTTCGGGAAGGCGAAGGGAAGGCCGAGGAAGTCCGCCACCCGGCGAACGTCCCGCTGGAGGTAGGGGATCCACTGCGCGGGCTCGCGCTGGAAGAACTCCGGGTCGCGGATGGCGATGGGGTAGACGGGGCGCACGTGGATGGCGAGGTCCCATTCCCGCGTCAGCGCCCGCAGGCGGGGCGTGGCGAGGTAGGAATAGGGGGAGCGGAAGGACCAGAAGAGGTCGGCGTGCAGCATGGGGCCTCCGGGGCGGGGTCTGACCCCGCCGTTTCACCAGATCGCGGCGCGGGGCGCCAGCCGGCGCGTCAGAGGGCGCGGCCGCCGCGGCCGAAGACCGTGGAGAGCACCTGCTGGGCGAGGCCCGCGCAGAGAAGGTAGAGGCTGGTGATCACCAGGCCCCACTGCGCGAAGGCGCCGATTTCGAAGTCGGCGGCGGCGGCCCAGCCGGCGAAGACCATCCACAGGATCGCAGCCGGGAGCGACACGCGCCGCCAGCGGGCGGTCCGCACCGGATGGATGAAGCGCAGCGGCATGAACATGGCCGCGGCGAGGACCACGACGGTGACCACGATCACCGTGGGCGAGGGGGTGATGGCGAAGAACACCGCCACGACCATGTTCCAGCAGCCGGGGAAGCCCTGGAAGCTCTTGTCCGAGGTCTTCATCCAGCTTCCCGCGAAGTAGAGCCCGCTGGAGAAGGTGATGCCGATCAGCGCCGCCCAGGCCCAGAAGCCGGGCAGGATCCCGGACTGGAACAGCGCGTAGGCCGGGATGAACACGTAGGTCAGGTAGTCGATGATGAGGTCGAGCACCACGCCGTCTATGTGCGGGGCGTAGGTGCGGACGTCGAAGCGGCGGGCGAGGGGGCCGTCCACCCCGTCCACCGCGAAGGCCACCACCAGCCACAGGAACATCTGGCTCCAGTTCGCATCCACGGCCGCGAGCAACGCGAACATGGCGAACACCGCCCCGGTGGCGGTGAGCAGGTGGACGGAGAAGGCGCGCAGGACCGTCGTCATCATTCCGTTTCTATAGTGCAATGAAGCTGCTTTGTAAGGCGCGCGAATCCGCGGCCCCGGCGGCGGGGAACATGCCGCGGCGCGCGGGGCGGCGCACGAAGGCCCGTTGCCGCGGCCTTAGGAAGCGCGGAGATCATGGGTTTCGTTAGCGTTCTCAACGGGTTGTCGGCGGAGAAGCGGCGGATGCGGTGCGGCCGGACGCAGCGGCGCGGCCCTTGGGCGCGGCCGCTCACCGGGGCGGATGATTCTGGTCGGGGCGGCGACAGGAACGGCCGAAAGCCGGCGGGGGCGCGCCGCCGCGGTCCTGCCGATGGGAGCGATCGTCGGTCATGGACATCCGGGGCGGCTGCCGCGGCGCCTGCGAAACCCGTCTGGAGGAGATCGCGCGGCGGCTCGGGGAGGCGGCGGCCGGGGGCCGAGGCGGGAAGGCGCAGCCTGACAGGCCTTCCAGCGCCGCAGCGGCTTCGGCCGCGCTCCGCGGGTCCGCGGTCAGCGCCTGCGGCCCGCTTCCGCCCCGGCGGCCAGCTCCACGATCTCGTCGGTGATCTCCTCCTGGCGCAGGCGGCGGGAGAGGCCCGTCGGGGACTCGAACTCCTTCGAGGCGGCGCCGGACGCGGCGACCATCGCGCGCAACCGCGCTTCGTTCTCGGCGGCGAGGGGCAGGATCAGGCCTTCGCACAGCTCCGCGAACGGATGCTCCTCGGCCCGCCTCGCGACGAGGACTCGGGCGGGAGGGTCAGCTGCGGAGACCGGCCCGGGGGCGGCGGCATGAAGCGGCCGAAGACCAGCGTGCGCCGCGCGATCCGCCGGGGCGAGGCCCCCGGCAGGGCGTGCGCGAGGGTCGCGCGCGCTGACGGGCCGCCCTCCTCCGGCGCCAGCAGCGCCTGCGCGGCGCGATCGGCCAGCGGCGCCGCCTGGTCGGCATGGGCCGCCATCGGCGCCGACCAGCGCAGCGGCAGACCCTCGGCCCGCGCGGCGTCGGCGGCGCGCAGGCCGATCAACAGAAGGTCCGTCGGCGCCTCGGCGCGCACGGCCTCCAGCACGCGGTCGTCGAAGCCGCCCACGAAGCCCTGCTCGGCGCAGATGGCGATGACGGCGTGGCGATGTCCGCCGGAAGGGGCCGGGTGGGCCGCGTGGGGCATGACGCTGATGGCGTCGCCGAGGGCCTGCGACACCGTCGCGGTGTAGCCCCGCGCGCCGGCCAGCCGGGCCTCCGCCTCCCGCATCCGCGCCGCGGCCACGCGGCGCATGGCCGACGCCGCCGCCGAAAGCTGGCGGATGTCCTCGATGCGCCGGGCGAGTTCGGCGGAGCGTCCGCTCATTCTCCCGCTCCGGCCTCGTCGAGGAGGCGGCGCACGAGGGCCGACAGCCGCGCCCGCGCCTGATCGTCCAGACGCTCGCCCGCCTCCACCGCGGTCAGCACGTCCGACGCCTCGGCGTCGAGCCGCGCGGGCAGGCGGGCGCGCAGCGCCTCCAGCGCCTCCGGGCGCTTGCCGTCCAGCGCCCCGTCCGCCAGCGCCGCCAGCAGCGCCGCCTGGTCCCCCAGCCTGAGGACGGCGAGGCGCGGCTGCGTCGGCAGCGCCCGGATCGCCCCCCCGCGCGCGATCTGCGCCGAGAGCCGCGCATCCGACAGCCCCCCGAGCCGCGAGAACATCTCCAGCTCCAGGAACTGCGCGTAATCGAGCCTCAGCCGCCCCGACAGCGCCCGGAGAGCGGGAACCTGCGCCTTGCCGCCCACGCGGCTCATGCTCGGCCCCACGTCCACCGCCGGCCGCTGCCCCGCCGCGAAGAGCCGCTGGTCGCGGACGATCTGGCCGTCGGTGATGGAGATCAGGTTGGTCGGGATGCAGGCGGAGAGCGCGCCCGCATCCGGCTCCGCGATGGGAAGCGCCGTGAGGGCCCCCCGCCCTTCTCGGGCGAGAGCCTGGCCGCCCGTTCCAGCAGGCGGGCGTGGAGGTGGAAGATGTCGCCCGGACAGGCCTCGCGCCCCGGCGGCTCGCGCGTCAGGAGCGCCAGTTCGCGGTGGGTGGCGGCGTGCTTCGACAAATGGTCGAACACGATCAGGGCGTGGCCGTCACGGTCCCGCACCTCCCCGGCCATGGCCATGCCCGCGAAGGGCGCCGCCCATTGCAGGCCGGCGGGCGCGGCGGCGGAGGCCACGACGAAGATGCACCGCTCGGGCGCGCCCATGGCGGCGGACGGCGTCGATCGCCCGCCGCACCGCCGTCGCCCGCTGCCGGATGGCGACGTAGATGCAGATCACGTCGGACCGCTTCTGCGCCACGATGGCGTCCACCGCGAGGGAGGTCTTCCCCGTCGCCCGGTCTCCGATCAGCAGTTCCCGCTGTCCGCGCCCGAGGGTGAACAGCGCGTCGATGGCGCGCCCGCCCGTCTCCACCTGCTCGGTGATCGGCGCTCGGTCGATGATGGCGGGGTCCGCGCGCTCGATCGGCTGGAGCGGGCCCTGCGGCGGCGCCCCCCCGTCGAGCGGGCGGCCGAGCGGGTCGACCCGCCCCAGCAGCCCGTCGCCCACGAGGGTGCGCAGCACCTCGCCCGTGCCGCGCACCTCGTGCCCGGCCTCGACGGCGGCGGCGTCCTCCACGAGGACGGCGCTGATGGCGTCCTCCTCCAGCGCGAGCGCGAAGCCCATGCCCCCGCCCTCGAACAACAGCAGGTCGTCCAGCCTGACCTGCGGGAAGCCGGAGATGCGGGCGATGCCGTCCCCCGCCGGGATCACCCGCCCGACCGCATCCGCCTCGGGCTCGAGGCGCGCGGCGCTCGACGTCGAGGCGCCGGAGGAGCTCCGAGAGCCAGGCGTCGGGATCAGTCGTCATGGCGCCTCAGCTCCGCCGCCATGCGGTCCAGGTCCGCGCGGAGGTGGTTGCGCGCGACCCCCGTGCGCGCCGGCGATCTCCAGCCCCGCGATCAGGCCTGCGTCGGCGGACGGGGCGAGCCGCGCCTCGGCCCCCGGCGCGCGGGAGAGAGCGGCGGTCAGCGCGCCCCGTTCGTCCTCCGACAGGGCGCGCGGCGCCCGGACGGCGACGGGGGCGGCCGGCAGCTCCCGGCGCGTCTCCTCCGGCAGGCCCGCCACCGCATCCGACAGCCCGTCGATGAAGGGGGCCGCCTCGGCGGCTTCCGGCAGGCAGGCGAGCGCGCGGGCGGCGGTCTCCACCGCCAGCCGCGCCGCGCGGTCGGAGGATGCGGCCACCTCACGCCTCCCCTCGTCCTCCGCCCGCGCCCGGGCGGCGGCGAGCAGCGCGTCCGCCGCCTTCCGGGCCTCGGCCAGCATCGACGCCTCGTCCCGCTCGGCGTCCCGGGCGGCGGCCTCCATCAGGCCGCGCCGCGCCTCGGCGGCGGCCCGGGCCTCGGCCTCGGCGCTCGCCTGCGCCTCTTGCGCGGCGCGGCGGGACGCCTCCGCCGCTTCAAGATTCCGCAACGCGGCCTCGCGCCGCTTCTGGACGGTGCCGTCCAGAGGGACGAAGAGAAACCGGCGCAGGATCCACAACAGGACGAGGACGTTGAGCGTCTGCAACCCGAGGATCCACCGGTCGAAGCGCATGGCGCGGCGTCAGCCCGCGAAGGGGTTGGCGAAGCGCAACAGCAGCGCCACCACCGGGCGGTAGATCGCCGTGGTCTCGATCATCGCCAAGCCCCGAACAGCGTCCGCGAGAGCGTGCCGGCGGCCTCGGGCTGGCGGGCGATCGTGTCCATGGCCGCGGCCACGGCTCGCCCCTCGGCGAGCGAGGGTCCGATGGCGCCGAAGGACACGGCGAGGATGGAGATCATCCCGATCGGGTCCATGTCAGCCATTCGAGGCGGGCTCCTTCTTCCGGGGCGCCGGGGGGAGGCCTTCTCCCGCCGCGGCGCCGATGAACACGGTGGCGAGCACCGCAAAGATGTAGCCTGCACGGCGACCGTCAGCAGGTCGAGCGCCATGAGCGGGATGGGGATCGGCAGACCGGCGGGCGAGCGCGCGAGCCCCACCACGAACACCCCGCTCATGACGTTGCCGAACAGGCGGACGGCCAGCGAGAAGGTGCGCGTCAGCTGCTCCACGAGGTTGAGGGGGATCATGATCCAGCTCGGCTCCGCGAAGATGCGCAGGCAGCCGGGCGGGCCCCACTCGGCGACGCCGTAGCGGACGGTGGCGACGAGCACGATCAGCGCCAGCGCGGCATCGGTCTCGAGGCGCGCGGTCGGCGGCTCGAGACCGGGACCAGCGAGGACCAGTTGGCGATGAGGATGTAGAGGAAGATCGTGCCGATCGGCGCGCGGAAGGGGGCGGGGTCGCGCTGCACCGTCTCGCGGATCTGGTCGTCGATGAAGCCGAGCACGGCCTCCAGCAGGGCCTGCCGGGCGCCCGGACGCAGCGCGAGGCGCCGCGTCGAGAGAGCGGACCCGAGGCCCAGCGCGGCCATCATACCGCCGCGCCTAACCGATGACCCTCTTGATCCACGGCTGGAGGCACGGGGAGCGGATGCGGGACGGATCGTCGGCGAAGGCGTTCCAGGCGCGACAGCAGGCGTCGACGATGGCGTCGAAGCCCTCGAAGACGCGCAGGCTCGGGAAGCGCTCGCGGAGCCATAGCCAGACGCGCTCCATCGGGTTGAGCTGGGGCGAATACGGCGGCAGCGGGACGAGGCTGACGTTCGGCGGGACCCGGAGCGCCTTGGCGCCGTGCCAGCCGGCGCGGTCGAGGATCATGACGGCGTGCTCGTCATCGGGGATCGTGGCCGCGAAGGCATCGAGGAAGATCCGCATCGCCTGCGTGCCGACCTCGGGCAGGACGAGACCGAAGGCGGCCTCCCCGTCGGGGCGGGCGGCGCCGAAGACATAGGTCCACTCGAAGCGCTGGTCCTGGCGGCCCGGCGGGCGGCGGCCTCGGCTCCACCAGCGATGGCAGAGCCGGCCCTTCTGGCCGACCCGCATCTCGTCCTGGAACCACAGCGTGATCCGCTTGCCCGGATGCGCCTCGGCCGCGGTCTTCAGCGCAGCCCGCAGCCCGCTTTTTCGAAGCGACGCTGCGCCGCCTCGTCGCTCTTCGGAGGCGTGGGGCGGACCTTCTGCCGTGAGACCCCCTCGCGCCGCAGGATCCGCGACAGGCTCTGCGGGGTCAGGCGCTTGTCCAAGCGAGCCTCGACCCAGCGACAGAGGTCCGGAAGGGTCCAGCTGCTCACCGCGTCCTTCTCAGGGTCCGGACCGCGGAAGATCCGGTCGAAGAGCAGCGCCGGCGGCCGGCCCGGCAGCGGCCGGTCGCGCACGCCCTCCGGTCCGTCGGCGTTGCAGCGCAGCACCGCGTCGCGCAGCGCCTGCCGCTCCATGCCCGCGGCCGTCGCCGCGTCCGCCCGGCTCATGGCGTCCAGGGCTGTGTCCCAGGTGGTGGTGTAGGAGGCCGCGCGCGGAGCCCCTGGCGTAGCGCAGCGCGCGGCCTCCTACACCACCACCTGGGACACAGCCCGAACCTCGCCTGTGGATGAGCGAAAGGGGTCAGGTCAGAGCCCTCCAGGCTCGATCGGCAGTCAACGGCGCGCCGGCTGTAACCTTTGGAAACAAAGAATATTTCTGGCCATCAGCGGCGGCAGAGAAACTGTTCGCGGTAGCAGGTGGCGGAGTGGATGGGCCTGATTTCCAACCTTCTCTGGCGTCGAGGGCCATTGTCGTCAAATTCAGGCGCATGCCGCAGCGCGCTTCCTGAGCCCTCCAAGTCCGTCGAACGGCGAGAGCGGCCCGGTCCAGCAGCGCGCGACATGCTGCAGCGAGCACAGGCGTCATGCGCGCCCCGGACAGGTTGCCGGTGGAACGGTTCGCCGACGCGGACTATGGTTCGCCCCTGCTGCGCGCCCGCTACGATCCGCCCTCGGAAATGTTCGCCCTCTCGAACGGCTAGCTACGCGGTGGAAACGCTGAGCCGGCTTGCGCGGGACCATCCGACGGTCTTCCGGGACCTAGCGGAGCGGACGAAGCTGTCTGATCCGGAGGTGGATGGCTGGAGCGACGCCGCTGCGCGCATGTACCTGCCCTTCGACGAGGAAACGGGCATCCACCCCCAGGACGACGACTTCTTCGGCCTGGAGCCATGGGATTTCGAGGCCACGCCGGAGGCGCGCTACCCGCTCCTGCTCCATTATCACCCGTTGAATCTCTACCGGTCGCAGGCGATCAAGCAGGCGGACGTGGTGCTGGTCGTGTTTCTGCTGGGGGATCATTTCACGCCGGCCGAGAAGCGGCGCAACTTCGACTTCTACGACCCCCTCACCACGCACAATTCCTCGCTGTCGGTCTGCATTCAGAGCATCGTCGCCAATGAGATCGGCTATCGCGGACAGGCGCTCCGCTACTTCGACTTCGCCGCCACCATGGACCTGTCGGATGTCGGCGGGAACGTCATGCACGGCGCCCACATCGCGTCGATCGGCGGGACGTGGCTCGCGCTCGTCTACGGTTTCGCCGGAATGCGCGATCGGGGCGGGGACCTGTCGTTCGAGCCGAGGCTGCCGGATCAATGGTCGCGGCTTGAGTTCCGGCTGCAGGTGCGGGGCTGCCGCTTGCGGATCGAGATCGCGCTTCGCCAGACCACGTACCAGCTTGTGGAGGGCGAGGAACTGGCGCTCAGGCATGGCGGAAGCGAGGTTCGGCTGACGGCGTCGGAGCCGCGGGCGACGCTGGGGAACCCGCCGCCCGGACGCGCCGAGCCGTGAGCGACGAACCCGACCAGCGCGGAGGATGAGGATCTGCCGAGCCTGCGAAGCGCCGGACCCCACGGTACTGCGACGTTCCTCGGCTTCGTGCTGGCCGACCTGGAGCCGCTCCTCGCCGACCTGCTACCCGACCTGGGCGTCGATCGCTGTGCGATCGCCGTGGCGCTGGCCCTCCTGACTGTCTTTCTCGACGGGTCGGGAGCCGCCTTCTTCACGCGCCGCGGCTGGTTCGCCTCCGGGCTCGAGATGCGCGTTCCGGGGGCGGTCGCGGCCGGTGCGGCCTACAGGATCGGCGCGTCAGGAGCGCGGCTCGTCAGCGGCGCCTGGGGGGTCTGCCTCAGGCTCTCCGGCCGCGCCGTCGAACTCGACTTCGGCAAGACCCGCGACCGCGCAATCCGCCCCATCGGAGAGGAGCGCCGCGGCCGTCTCGGCGTCCCCGATCCCGACCACCAGGCCGAAGCCGCCGCGACGCCCGGCCGCGACGCCGGATCTCGCGTCCTCGAAGAGAACGGCGCGCTCGGGACGGACGCCCAGCCGGCGAGCGGCCTCGAGGAAAAGCTCGGGGTCGGGCTTGCCCGGCATCTGCAGGCGTTCGGCGTCGAGCCCGTCGACGCGAACCGCGACAAGGCGATCGAGCCCCGTCGCATGCAGGACCGCCCTGCAGTTCTTGCTGCCCGAAGCGACCCCGATCCGGATCCCCGCGGAGCGCACGCGCCCCAGCAGCGCCTCGGCTCCCGGCGCCGCCTCCACGCCTCGTTCGAGCGCCTGCCGGTATAGCTCCGTCTTTTCGTCCCCAAGCGAGCGGACCGACGCCGCCGACGGATCCCCTGGGTCGCCTTCTTCGGGGAGAGTGATGCCGCGCGCGGCCAGAAAGGCGCGAATCCCGTCCGCGCGCGTCCTTCCATCGACATGCGCAGGACGATCGTTGGACAGGTCGAAGGGCGCGAACACGTCGCCTTCGCGGTCTGCTCTCGCCTTCAGAAATCGGTCGAACACCGCCTTCCAAGCCGCAGCATGCAAGGTTGCCGTGCGAGTCAGCACGCCGTCGAGGTCGAAGATGGCCGCGTCGTAGTCTTGACGGCGAATGCAGATCCTCAAGTTTTCTCCGACGCCTCCCACCAGAGCGTTCCGTCGCCACGAGGGTCGCGGCGCATGAAGAAGCGATCGGCAGCAGGCGTCGGGCCCGCATTGGCGTACGGACGGGTCCGCGGACGCCTGCGCCTTCCCGTTGCGGGCCACGCTCGCGCAACTGAACATAGGCCACGGCTTCGGCATCCACACCCCAGCCGGATCGTCGCCGTCCTCGTTTCTCTTCGTCGCAGCCCTCCGCCTCGCCGGCGAGCGAAATCGCTACCCGCATAGGCCTCGCGCAGATGGGCGGGCCACCGACCCTCGGTGCGGATGCTTGGGACGAGACGCTGCGTTTCGTCTGAGCGCGACTGAGGGGCGCGTGGCCCTGCGGGTTGCATCTTGGCATCCTCCGGACGTCTGGAGCGAAGGGGGCGGCCATGACGGAACAGACCCGCGATTGGCATGCGATACCAGCCGAGGAGGCGCTGGACCGGCTGGAGAGCCGCCCGGAGGGGCTGACCGAGGCGGAGGCGGCGGAGCGGCTCGCCCGTCACGGGCCGAACCGGCTGGAGGTCGGGGGCGGTCGGCCCTGGTGGTTGCGGCTGGCGCTTCAGTTCCACAACACCCTGATCTACGTGCTGATCGCAGCCGGCGCGCTCTCCTTCCTGATGGGCCATGGCGTGGATGCGGCCGTGATCTTCGGCGTGGTGCTGGTCAACGCCTTGATCGGCTTCGTGCAGGAGGGAAAGGCGGAGAAGGCGCTGGAAGCGATCCGGGGGCTGATCGATCCGCAGGCCTCGGTCATCCGGGACGGGGCGCGGCGGAGCGTGCCGGCGCATGAGGTCGTGCCGGGCGACGTGGTCTGGCTGGAGGCCGGGGACCGGGCGCCCGCTGACCTCAGGCTGCTGCGGGCTCGGGGCGGCCTGCGGATCGACGAGGCGGCACTGACGGGGGAGTCGGTGCCGGTCGAGAAGTCGGAGCGGCCGGCGCCGGAGGGGGCGGCGCTCGGCGACCGCAACTCCATGGCCTATTCCGGGACGCTGGTGGCGGCGGGGTCGGGAACCGGCGTGGTCGCCGCCACGGCGGGGGGAACGGAGCTCGGACGAATCAGCGAGATGGTGGGGGGCGTGGAGCGGCTGAAGACCCCGCTGATCCGCCGCATGGATGCCTTCGCGCGGCAGGTGACGGCGGCGGTGCTGGGCGTCTCGGTCCTGATGTTCGGCTATGCGGTCTGGCTCGCAGGTTACTCGGCGGACGAAGGGTTCATGGCGGTCGTCGGGCTCGCGGTCAGCGCGATCCCCGAGGGACTGCCTGCGGTGATGACCATTGCGCTGGCCGTGGGCGTGCGGAGGATGGCGCGACGGAACGCGATCATCCGGTTGCTGCCGGCGGTGGAGACGCTGGGCTCGGTGACGATCATCTGCTCGGACAAGACCGGAACGCTGACGCGCAACGAGATGGTCGCCCGGCGCGTGGCGACGGCGGACGGGGACTACGAGGTCTCGGGCGAGGGCTATGCTCCCGAAGGAAGGATCGAGCCCGCAGGGGACCGGGACCCTGCGCTGGAGCGGCTGACGCTGGCGGCGGGGCTGTGCAACGACGCGCGGCTGCGGGAGGGGGAGCACGGCTGGACGGTCGAGGGCGACCCCATGGAGGGTGCGCTGGCGGCGCTGGCGGCGAAGGGCGGGCACGACGTCGCCGCCTGGCCCCGGCTGGACGAGGCGCCGTTCGACAGCCGGCATCGGTGGATGGCGACGCTGAACAAGGGCGAGGCCGAGGCGATCTTCGTCAAGGGCGCTCCGGAGCGGATCCTGGAGCTGTGCGACGTCGAGGCGACGCGGGAGGGGCCGCGGCCGGTGGAGCGCGGGCGGTGGCTGGCGCGAATGGAGGCGACGGCGGCGCAGGGGCAGCGGGTGCTGGCGCTCGCCATGAAGGAGGCGCCGGGCGCCTCCGTCCTGGCGCCGCAGGACGTGCGCGGATTGACGCTCCTGGGGCTTGTCGGGCTTATCGATCCGCCGCGGGCGGAGGCCGCCCGGGCGGTGGCCGAATGCCGGACCGCCGGGATCGGCGTGCGCATGATCACCGGCGACCATGCGGCGACGGCAGGGGCCATCGCGCGGCAGCTCGGAATGGCGGAGGACCCGGTGGTCGTCACGGGCCCCGAGCTGGACGCTGCCGACGAGGCGCGGTTCCGGGAGATAGCGCGCACGGCGACGGTGTTCGCCCGCGCGGCGCCCGAGCACAAGCTGCGGCTGGTGGAGGCGTTCCAGGCCGACGGGCACGTGGTGGCCATGACTGGCGACGGCGTGAACGACGCGCCGGCGCTGAAGCGGGCGGACGTGGGCGTCGCCATGGGGCGCAAGGGGTCGGAGGCCGCGAAGGAGGCGGCGGAGATGGTGCTGGCGGACGACGACTTCGCCTCGGTCGTCGCGGCGGTGCGGGAGGGGCGGACCGTCCGCGACAACCTGGAGAAGGTGATCGCCTGGACGCTGCCCACCAACGGGGGCGAGGCGCTGGCGATCGTGCTGGCGATCCTGCTCGGGCTGGCGCTGCCGGTGACGGCGGCGCAGATCCTGTGGATCAACATGGTGACGGCGGTGGCGCTGGGGCTGACGCTGGCCTTCGAGCCGACGGAGCCGGGGACGATGGGGAAGCCCCCGCGGCCGCCGTCGGAGGGGCTGCTGTCCCGGCGGCTCGCGTGGCGGATCGGGTTCGTGTCGGTGCTGATGGTGCTGGGGACGTTCGGGATGCACGCTTGGGCGGCGTGGAAAGGCCTGGATCAGGAGACGGCGCGGACGCTCGCCGTGAACGCCATCGTGGCGATGGAGATCTTCTACCTGTTCTCCGTCCGCTACGTGCACGGCGGGTCCATCACCGCGGAGGGGGTGCTGGGCACGCGGGCGGTGCTGATCGGGGTGGCGATCACGCTGGCGGCGCAGATCGCTTTCACCTACGCGCCGCCGCTGAACGCGGTCTTCGGGAGCCGGCCGCTCGGCATGGCCGAGGCTTGGCCGGTGCTGGTCGCAGGCGTGGTCCTGCTGCTGGCGGCGGAGGCGGAGAAGCGCGGCGCGGCGCGGCTCGGGATTTGACGCGGAGGAGGCCGCCGGCGGACGGACCGCCGTTCGATGCTCGGCGCCATGCGCCTTGGCGCTGAAGACGGCAGTCCGCATGGAGATCTCTCCCTGCGTTCCCGTCCGCCCGACACCTGGCCCGCAACGGAAATCCCCGCCAGCGGCGCTCCGCTCAGAAGCGCCGCCCGGCCTCTGCGAAAGACGACGGAGAGGGGTCGAACGGCTCCTCGCCCTCGATCACCGCGACCGCGCGCTCGGCGGCGTCCTGGAAAGGCTCCAGCACGACGTCTGCGCCGGACGCATTAAGCTCTGCCGTCTCCGCTTCGCTTTGCGAAGCCACCGCGAGTCGGCCGGAGAAGCCTCCTGCGCGGGCCAGCTGGATCAGGGTCGTCCGTGCGTCCTCGTGGCTCAGCCCCCTCGGATGGACGGGGACGGTCGCGACCAGCCACCCCGTCCGTTCAAGCGGCGGCGTCGCCACGAATTCAGGATCGGTAGCGTCGCCGAACTCCGCCTCCAGACCGAGGCCGCGCCAGCGCCTGACGACCCGGGGATCGAGATCCACGCCGAGCACGTCGAAGCCCCGGTCCCGAAGACGCTGCGCAAGCGCCGTTCCAAAGCGACCGAGGCCGAAGATCAGCACGTGGAACCGGCGTCCTGCGTCGCCTTCGTCCGCCGCAGCCTCCCGCGGGGCGCCGCGCCGCTCGAAGACGCCGAGGATCGGTTCGAACAGGCCATAGAGCTGGTAGGAATAGGTGATCATGTAGGTGGAGGCGGCGATGGTGACGAGACCGACCATGGTGACGAGACCTAGCGCCTCATCCTCCACGTGGCCGAGCGCCACGCCCATGGCGATGAAGATCAGCGAGAACTCGCTGATCTGGGCGACCGTCAGCCCCGCGAGGAACCCCGTCCGGCTGCGGTAGCCCATCAGTCCCATGATGACGAGCACGATCAGGGGGTTCCCCACCAGCACGAACAACGAGAACACCGCCGCCGCCGCGAGATGCGCGCCCAGAAGCGACAGGTCGAGCGTCGCTCCAAGTGCGATGAAGGAGAACAGGAGCAGGAAGTCGCGCAGGGGCGCAAGGCGGGCGGCGATCGTCTCTCGGTAGGGCGTCGAAGCGAGCGAGACGCCGGCCAGCAGCCCTCCGACCTCCTTGCCGAGGCCGACCGCATCGGCGATGGCGGCGAACATCGCCGCCTGCGCGATGGCGAAGATCACCAGAAGCTCGGGCGCGTGCGCGAGCCGCTCGGTCAGGCGGTCGGCAACATAGCGGACGAAGAGCACCACGAGCGCCACCATCGCCGCACCGGACAGGAGCGCGACGAGGATCGCGCCGGAGCCGCCATCGGCCTCGCCCCCGATGCCCACCGCCGAGAGCACGATCATCGCGAGGACGACCACAAGATCTTGGACGATCAGGAAACCGAGTGCGATCCGCCCATGCAGCGAGTCGATCTCGCGCTTGTCCGACAGCAGCTTCACGATGATGATCGTGCTGGAGAATGTAAGCGCCACCGCGATGTAGAGACTCGGGATCGGATCGAAGCCCAGCGCGAGACCGATCAGGAACCCGAAGATCGAGGTGAAGGCGACCTGACCCAGCCCCGTCGTCAGGGACACGACCCCGAGCGAGCGGATCAGCTTCACGTCGAGCTTGATGCCCACGAGGAACAGAAGGACCGCGATCCCGAGCTCCGACAGCAGGTGGATCTGCTGGTCCGACCGAACGATGTCGAGAAGCTACGGCCCCGCCAGCAGCCCGACGGCGATGAAGCTGACGATCAGCGGCTGCCTCAGCACGATGCCGATGAAACCGATGACGGCTGCAAGCAGAAGCAGGATCGCGACCTCGCCGAATGCGGACTGAACGATCAGGTCCACCATGCTCTCCTTTCGCCACGATCGTCTGCATGCGCTCCGGCCTGACGGCCGAGGCGCCCACAACAACTTCCGTCATGCTCGCCAGTGCCGTAGCCTATCAGATGCCCCGGCACGCTCCATCCCGTCCGGCGGCTCCAGAACGGAGGTTGCGGTCGTGAAGATGATCCTAGTCGCCACGGATCTTTCCGAGCGGTCGGACCGCGCGGCCAGGCGTGCGACGCTTCTGGCGCGGCGGTTCGGCGCCTGCATCCTGCTTCTGCACGTGGTGGACGGAGATCGGCCGCAAAGGCTGATCCGCGCGGAGCGGGAGACTGCGGCGGAGCTCCTGGCAGAACAGGCGCGGACGCTCACGGAAGTCGATGGCGTCGAGACCCGCTCGCGCGTCATCGTAGGCGATGTCTTCGACGCCATCGCCGGCGCGGCCGAGGACGAAGACGCGGACCTCGTGGTCCTGGGACCCCACTGTCGCCGCGCTTTCCTGGACGCGTTTCTGGGGTCGACCGCCGAACGAACCGCGCGTGCGTTCCGGCGGCCAGGGCTGATGGCGCTGGCTCTTCCCGGGGGACCCTATCGGCGAATTCTGCTGGCGACGGATTTCTCGGCCGGCTCCGTCGCAGCGGCCGAGGCGATCGCCGGCCTTGGGCTTCGTCAGGATGCCGCCGTGTCCACCGTGGCCGTGGCGTCGCCAGAGCATGGCGGGCTGCTCGCGGGTGCATCGTTGGCCGACAGCCCAGGGGCGCGCCCGCTGGAGGAAGAGCGAACCGCCGCCGAAGCGCTTTCCGCGTTCGTGGCGAAGTTGAGCTACCAGCCGCTTTCCCGTTCCGTCAGGCATGAGAAGAGGTCGGTCGCCGCCGATGTCTGCGACGAGGCGCAGGAGATGGCGGCCGATCTGATCGTGGTCGGAACCCACAGTCGATCCGGCGTCGAAAGACTGTTTCTGGGGAGCTGCGCCGCCGGCATCCTCCTGACCAGCGACCGCGACGTGCTGGCGGTTCCGCCGCAGGCCGCCCGAGCTTGAAAGAACGGTATCCGGCCTGGCGCCCTGCTCAGGCGGCGATCGAACGATCTCGAGTTCCCCATCCGCTGGATGGATGGAGGGCTGGAGTTCAAGGCCGACGCAGACCGTCCACGTCCACATCGGTTTGCGCCGACAGGCTTTCGAGACTGTCGTGGATCAGCTGCATCGCATATGTCGGATTGTGCGTGTAAGCGCCGGGGTCCTTGGCGACGACCTGATAGTTGTAGGCGGCCTTGAGCAGCCTCGGCGTCCAGCTTGCGTAGCGGTTCGCCATGACCGCCTCCTCGTCGGAAATCCGGCCGTCGCCGTCGATGTCATTGAAGAAATACGGAAACCGCCCCGGGGCGTAGCCGACAGGCGTCCCGCCAACCTCGGCCGCATAGGCCCGGATCGCATCGTGGAGCTTCTTGTGCAGACCCATGATCTCCGCGTGGATTCCCCCACGCGCCTCGCCGTCGCCGTCGAAGTCAGCGTGTTGCATGCGAATGTCGCGAACGTCCTCGACCCCCTGATGACAGCTCACGCAGCCGTCCGTCTCGACCCGCGTGGAGTGCGGGTCGTGGCATGACGTGCAGGTGCTGGCGCTCGGCACATGCGCGAAACGGCCGGCATAGGCGCGACCGGGATACTGAAACCCTCCATGCACCGCCGAGCCATGCAGCACGGCGGCGGCGACGCCGTAGTGGACGTTGATGAAGGACAGGTCGGGCGATATCTCGTTCTCGTCCAGACCTTCGGTGGCGGAGGTCACGGCCTCGCCCGACTGCCGACCCTGATGGCAGACCGTGCAGACGGCCGATGCACCGAGCCCGTCGACGACGGCGCCCGAAGGGAAAGGAACCTCGTCCAGCGCATGGGCCGCCGCCGTGTGGCAGGACGCGCATCCGATCGGCGAGTTCATCGCCGCCGGGCGATCCACAGCCAGGGGTGCGCTGCCGTCGGCGCCTAGAAAGTCGATGAAGCCAGGCCCGGAGTGGCAGGTGGCGCAGGTCTCGGGGACGGCGCCCTCCTCGTTCCAGTAGGTGAAGGACGGCGAGTGATAGTCTCCGTGCGGAGAGGCGATCCAGAGTTCGACCAGGTCCGCCAGGCCCGTCTCGGCCTGCGCCGCCGTCGAGAGGATCAGCGCCGATGCGGCCGCAGCGAGGAGATTCCGCAGCCCGCGAGGCATGGCCATGTCCTTCCCTCCCTCAGCCGTTCTTAGAGCGGAGGCTAGCATGACCTGACCACCTGCCATAGGCTCAGCCCGAAATCACGCGTGGCTCCGGCGTTCCCGGCGCCGCCTCGTCGAGACGCGGAGGTCGCATCCGTGCACGGATTTCATGGCAGATAGGCGGCCCGTCACCGGCAGCCGAAGCGCGGCGCAGCTGTCGCCCCTCGCGCTCGGGCTCCTGTATCTGCTGTTCTGCTTCGCGCCGCTGGGCTTCGCGTTGACGCGGAGCGTGGCGCCTGCGAGCCCGTGGGAGCATGTGGCGGCGGGGCTGGGACTGATCGGCCTCGGCGCGATGGGGATTCAGTTCGTGACCTCCGGCCGGTTTCGGACCGTGTCGAGGCATCTGGGCATCGACAAGATCATGGCCTTCCACAAGATCGCCGCTTGGTGGGTGCTTCTCGCCCTCTTGCTGCATCCGCTGGTCTATGTCGTCCCGACGTGGCTGGAGGCTCCTGATCTGGGGCTCGAGCGGCTCGCGGCCTATCTGACGCTCCCGCGCTACCGCACCGGGGTCGTGGCGCTGGCCGCGCTGGCGCTGCTGGTGGCGAGTTCCGCGTTGCGCGAGCGGCTGCCGTGGCGCTACGAGGTCTGGCGCGCGAGCCATGTGGTTCTCGGCCTCGTCGCCCTCGTCGCCGGGCTGCACCACGCGCTCGCGGCCGGCCGTTTCAGCGCCATGGGTGCGCTTGAGGGCTTCTGGTGGGCCGAGGGCGGCGCGGTCGTCGCGGTGATCGCCATCCTCTACGGCTGGCGGTGGCTCCGCCTGCACCAGAGGCCCTGGCGGCTGAACTCGATCGTGAAACGCGCCGACCGTCTCTGGGAACTGGACATCCAGCCGGCCGACGGCACGCCGCCGCTCGCGTACCGCGCGGGCCAGTTCGTCTGGATGACCGAGGGGTCCCGGCGCTTTCCCCTCCTCGATCATCCGTTCTCGATCGCGGACAGTCCGACCCGGCCCGGCCTCGGGCTGATCGTGAAGGAAGCGGGAAACTTCACCCGGGGGATCGGCGCGCTCGCTCCCGGCACGCCAATCGGGATCGACGGACCTCATGGCGACTTCACGCTGGAGGACCATCCGGGGGAGAGCGTGCTGCTGCTCGCCGGCGGCGTGGGCATTGCGCCGATCATCGGTCTCCTGCGGGACTTGGCCGCGCGGGGCGATCCGCGGCCGATCCGGCTCGCCTACGCCGCGGGTCGGACCGCCAACTTCGCCTGCCTGCCGGAGATCGACGCGGCTCGATCCCGCCTGGACTTGCAGGCGACCCTGCTGAGCGAGGAGGCGGGAGCCGACTGGACGGGCGTGGTCGGCCGGCTGGACCGGGGCCGCCTGGAGCGGATGCTCGTCGGGCTCGACCCGCAACGCAGCGTGGCGCTGATCTGCGGCCCCGGCCCCATGGTGACCGCCGCCTCGGACGCGCTGCTCGATCTGGGCATGCCGATGGACCGGGTGATCTACGAGCGCTTCGACTATTCCGGCGGCGCGTCGCGTCAGGATCGAAGCCGCAAGCTCCGCTTCCTCGGCATCGGCGGCGCGCTCACGCTGGGGCTGGCGCTGTTCACAGCCCTGCTTTCCTGAGATCTTCTCCAAGGGAGCCGGTCCGCTCACGCGACGCACAGCCTGCCTTGGTCAACAGGCTGCGCTCTCTGGCTGCAGCGCCGCTGCGGCTGCGCTCCATGACTTGCCTCGCCCGCCCCCTGAGGCGGTCGTTGCGAAGGAGGAACCGCCCGTCGATCCTGAGCGCCAGCGGCTCGCCGGAGATCGGCGGCGCGCCCTCTGCGGCGGGACGTTGCGCATGGATGTGCAGGTGCGGTTCCGTGCTGGCTCCCGAGTTGCCGACCTCGCCCAAAGGCTCCCCGGTCGCCACCCTGTCTCCCGCTTCGACGACGACGCTGCCCTCCCGCATGTGCGCGAACACGATCTCCGCCTCTCCGCAGCGGAGAAAGACATGATTGCCGAGGCAATTCACCGGGTCCTGCCGCGGGACGTCGAAATCCGGCATCCCTCCTTCCGCCGCCACGACCACGCCGTCGCAGGGGGCAAGGATCGCCGCGCCGAAGATGGCATATGCTGCCGGATCGGCCGGGCGCCAGCCGCCGGCCCTGAGGCCGAAGGGGCCTAGGCCGAAAAAGTCGATCGCGTAGGATTGCCCGCGCCACGTGCGGAACCGCTCCACGCTCGCGTCAAGGGTGCGCAGGTGCCCGTTCACCAGCGTATCGGAGCCGCCATGCCCCACGAGGTACCGGCCCGGCCCGAGCGGGTTGGAGATGTCGACGACCTCGACCGGCGGCACGCTCCGCCCGGCCAGCGCCCGCGCCCCGTACCACCCTCCTGCGACAAGCAGCGCGGCCGAGAAGGCGACGCCCGCCCACCCGAGCGGCGCCTCGGGGAGGAACGGCAGACGCGTGAAGGCTCTGCGCAGGACCCATGCGAAAAGCGCCGCCAGCCACAGGCCGCCATAGACCCACGGCAGCCACCAGACCGGAACCGCCCACTGCGCGACCCGCGCCAGCGCGAACAGGAATGCCGCCGAGCCCGCCGCCTGCAGGGCGAAGCCGACCACGCTGCCTGCGGGCAGGAACGCCAGCCACGCGATCAGCGCCAGCGGCAACGCGATCTGGACGGTGAGGATCGTGGCGATCATGGGCGAGCTCCCGGAAACCGGACACTGGTCACATCGGCGAGGAAGAACGGGTGGTAGTCGTCCGTTCCGTAGTGGTTGCCGGCGACGGCGCGGGTCGGGAGGCGGAAACCGTCGAACGTCTCGAACGCGGACAGGTTGCCGCCGAACGGCTGGAGCCGGTGGACGCGCTCGGCGTTCTCGTCGCTCCAGCGCTGGAACACGATGCGCACGGGGCGTCCCTGCTCATCGAGGTGGACTTCGGCGCGTTGCTCCAGATCGCCGATGCGCACCGTGACCGCGGCGATGTCCGGCGCGGCGGCCTCCCAGCGGATCTCGTCCCACCCCGCATCGGCCGCCGGAAGAAAGGCCGCCGGCGCCCACAGCAGCCCGTCCGCCACGAGGCGGCCGAACGACGAGAGGCGATGATCCGGATCGCCGCCCGCCCGCGCGACCGGCACGACGTTCAGCAGGCGAAAACGGCTCCATCTGGCGTCGGGCGTCAGCGCGTCGCTGCCGGTCACCGGCACAAAATCGGCGACGCGAACCCGCCAGATGAAGCCGTGCGGCGGCGCGAGGATCTGCTGCGCCGTCATCGGCCGGAGGCGAGGGTCGTCCTTCGTGCCGAGGCTCAACTCGCCGCCCATCTCGACCACCGACACCGTGTGGAGCGGCGCGCCTTTGGCGATCGTGAAGCGAAAGTACCGCTGCGCGGGCTCCGGCAGGTCCGAGACCATGGCCGGATCGAAGCGCGGCGGGTCGGCGCGTTGCAGGGCGACAAGGCGTTCCGCTGCGGCGCGGTCCCCCCGGCGATCCCGGAGGACGAGAAGCGCCAGAGCCAGAAGCGCCAGCGGAAGTACCAGCAGAATTGCGAACTCCAAGCTTCATTCCAGCAATGTTCTCTCGGGTCTGAAGACTTGCTATCGCCCATCCGGCATTTGGAGCGATGACGTGGATCAAGCCGGCCGCGACTCAGAGCCCGTCGGACGTGGGCTGGATCGCTCGCCCCCACAAGTCCGCGCCGTCTACCGGGCTGCCGCATGGCCGGCCATCATCTCGTCGTAGCGCTGCTCCTGGCGGACGGTTGCCGGGCTCGTCGGCAGCCCGCCCTTCATCATTAGGTTGTCGGCCAGTTCTTCGCGCGCGGGCGGAGTCTCGGTAGCGAAGGCGGTCGTCCGGCCGGAAAGCGCTCGCCCCACTCCAAGGAGACACCGGGTTTCCGTCTCTGGACGCGCCACCCTCGCCCGGGCACGCATCAGGTTCCTCCTGTCGCTGCCTGTGGCCATCTCCGAACTCGGACGATGCGTCGAAAGCGCAAATCTCTTGAGTTGTGCGGCCAGCGGCCTACACGCGCATATCTGAGAGCCACAAGGAGAAACAACGGATGAGCGGGTTCGCCTTCGTGAAGCCCGCCTTCGATGTCGGGATGGCCACCAACGAGCTGGAGGCGCACCAGGCCTTCTGGGGCGAGGAGGTGGGGCTGGCCTACGACCACCTCGCGAAGCTGGGCGGCGGGCTTCACCAGCATCGCTGGCGGCAGGGGGCCTCGATCATCAAAGTCAATCACAGCCGTCAGCCGCTGGAGGCCGCGCCGCCGGCCGGCTACGCCGGGCTTGCGCTGGCCGCGGGACGGGGAGCGGCGCTGGAGACGCCGGACGGCGTGCCGGTGACGCTGGTCCCGGACGCGCCGGCCATGCTGCGGCTCGAGGTCGTGACCGCCGACCTCGACGCCTTCGCCCGCTTCTACGGCGTGCAGCTGGGCCTGGCGGCGGAGCCGGGCGGGACCGCCTTCCGGCTGGGGGAGAGCGTCATCGCGGCGATGGAGGGAAGGCGGCCCGCGCGCAGCGATCGCTTCGCCCTCGGCCTTCGCTACATGACCGTGCAGATCGACGACTGCGACGCGGCCACGGCGGCGCTCGAGCGGCGTGGGGCCGAGGTCGGGCAGGCGCCGCGGACGCTGGGCTCCGTCCGCTTCAGTTTCGTGCGAGACGCGGATGGCAACTGGATCGAGCTGTCGGAGCGGCAGTCTCTGACAGGCCGAGCGGTGCGCCCGGATTGATCCGGGTAGACGTCACGATGGAAAAGCGCTCTCGCGGATCGGCAGGTTTCACCAGGATCGCCTCCCATCCATACAGTGCGCGAGGTTCAGACCCGGCACGCTGTCGAGCGCCCATTCGGCGTCTTGATCCATCGTCGGCGCGAGCGGATTCCTCGGCCCGGAGGCTGGGTGCGGAGGTCTCAACGCAGTCACAAGGAGCCGCGCGCCCGCGGCAGCGAGGTCCGCTCGCCATGCCGAAGACCATAGCCAGCGCCTGCCTCGCGACGCTGCCGGCCGGCTCCATGAGCGGGTCGAGGACTCCCTCCTGCGAGACCGATTGGCCAGCCACCAGCGAGCCCGCGACGCTTTTCTCGGCGAGCAAGTCGAAGAGGTCCGACCCTGCGTCAAGCTCTGTCTTGCAGCGACATGGCATCGACATGAGTTGGGGCCCTCCCAATGCCGTCATGTGGCGGGTGAGACGGCGCTTCCTGCAACCTGGCGGCTCTGGAACGGTTCCGCAGTCAGCTTGGCGAGGCGCGCCGCTTTCGTGTTAGGACGCCGGCCACGTCGTCGGAACCAAACTTCGCAGGGAGGTCCCCATGTCTGACCTGACCGCCGCCGGCAAGGCCGTCATCGCCGACCTCGCGCGCCGCTACGACCTTTCCGAGTCCGCGGTCGAGCAGATGGCTCGCGCCGTCGCCAACGGGGGCGGCAGGATGGCCCAATTCAACGTCCCCGAACTCGGTGGTTCGGGCCAATGGATGGCCGGGGGCATGACCATGGTTGGCGACATGTTCAACCACGGCCTGCAACATCGGGTCTCCAGTCTCTGTGGAGACCTCGCGAACGCCATGGCTTCAAGCTTGTTCTTTGAGCGGGTCCAGCATGCCGCGGGCGGATAATGGTGGCCCGCCCAACTGGGCGCGCCGGCCGCCACGGGCGGGCAGAACCGGGCGCGCTATGCCTTCTTTCCGGAGGCGCGGCGGCTGGCGTTCGATCATGGCGATGGCCGGCCGCTGGTGCTGCTCGACACCGGCGAACACCGGATCGGCGGGTTCAGTCAGCAGCAGTCGGGGCCGGGCGATCCCTTTCTCGGCGTCACGGTTTCCAGCCAGCTCGGGCAATTTCCCCTGTCGTCCTTTCCGCAGGCCGAGGTCGAGGGCGTCTCGGCGCCTGAAAGGATCGCCGACCGGTCGCGCGAGCCAGGCGACACCCAGGCCCCGGCGCCTGCGCCGGTCTCCGAAGCGCCGGCCAAGCCTCACGGCGCGACGGACGACATTCTTGGCACGATCGAGAGGCTGGCGAAGCTGCGTGATCAAGGCGCGCTGTCGGAGGAGGAGTTCTCGAGGAAGAAGACTGAATTGCTGGGACGCCTGTGATCATGTCGATCCGCTTCGAGGACCGGTCTTGGCGGCAGGTCGATCTCGTCCGCCGCGCGCCTGCGTCCGATCGGAGTGGAGCTTGGTGAGCGGCAAATCCGCCGGCCGATTTCGGCGCGGCAATGACCGATCATCAGCCGCCCGCGCTGGCGGCAGGACAAGCGGCCGCTAGGTTGGCGTCATGACGCAGCTTCTGATCGTTTACCATTCAAAGACGGGCGGCAGCCGTCAGATGGCCGAGGCCGCCGCTGCGGCGGCGGGGGATGAGGTCTCGACGACGTTGAAGCGGGCGGCGGAGGCGGGGCCCGACGACCTCCTTCAGGCCGGTGGCTACATCTTCTGCGCCCCAGAGAACCTGGCCGCGATCTCCGGCGTGATGAAGGACTTCTACGACCGCTGCTACTACGACGTCCTCGGGCGCATCGAGGGGCGGCCCTACGCGCAGATGGTCTGCGCAGGCTCGGATGGCGAGAACGCCGCCCGCCAGACCGCGCGCATCGCGAAGGGATGGCGGCTGAGGGAGGTCCAGCCGCCGCTGATCGTCTGCACGCACGCCCAGACCAGGGAGCAGATCCTGGCTGACAAGACGCTGGTCGAGGATGACCTCATTCGCTGTCGGGAGCTTGGCGCGGCCATGGGAGCCGGACTTGCCATGGGCGCATTCTGACGAGCGTGAGCGGCGACGCTTGCCTCCCACGGGCAGCTGCAAGATATCAGATGAGAAGTCAAACCTGATCAGACGTAGCCGACTTCTCTATATTTCGCAGCCACGTCGCCGAACTCATGCACAAGCCACCCGCAATCGTGCACCCATTCCGAAATCGCCTGGTGATAGCTCGGCCGTCCCGCCCTTTGCTGGGCCAGCATGTTGAGGTGGTCTCGCATCGACCGAAAGCGGGTGAAGGTGCCAGGCGACCCCCACGTGGACTTGTATTTCCCATCCACCTCGCTCGGGATACGCATGTAGAAGCAGAAGCGCAGACGGATCTGCCGATCATGTCCCGGGGCGTGGTGTAGGAGCGCCGGCCCTCGGAGAGAGATCCGAGGCTGATCAGGACGCCACGGCGGGCAGCCTGACTGTGGGAGTGTCGGTGACGCGGGCGAGGCTTTCAAGCGACATGTACCGGCGCGCCAGGGCCCATTCGTCGTTGGTCTCCAGCATCAGCGCGCCAACGAGCCGGACGATGGCCGGGAAGATGCCGACGACGTCTGACCGCCGCTTGACCTCGCGGTTGACGCGCTCGAGTGGGGTCGTCGACGCGATCTGAGCCCGATGCTCGCGAGGGAAGGACATGTAGGCCAGGACCTCGTCGCGGGAGGCGTCCATGAAGGCGCCGAGCTTCTCGTTCTTCTCGCGCGGCGCGTCGGCTACGGCGTCCCCCTGGGCTTCCGCACCTTCCTTGTTCTCCTGCGCGAAGATGGTCTTCAGCATCGCCGCGACCGCAGTGCGCTGCTTGGCCGGGGCGTGCGCCAACGCGTTCCGCATCCAGTGGATCCGGCGCCTCTGACGGGTCGCGTTGAACACTCGCCGCGCGGCCGCCCGCAGGCCCTTGTGGTCGTCGGCGATCACCAGCTTCACGCCGCGCAGTCCGCGATCGGCGAGGGAGCGCAGGAAATCGGTCCAGAAGGTCTCGGCTTCCGAGGGCCCCGTGGCGACGCCCAGCCCCTCGCGCTTGCCGTCCTCGTTCACCGCGACAGCGATTATCGCCGCGCGGCTGACGATGCGCCCGCCCTCGCGGACCTCGAGGTAGGTGGCATCCAGCCAGAGATAGGGCCACGCCCCCTCCAGGGGACGGGTGAGGAAGGCATTCACCCGCTCGTCGATCTCGACGCAGAGGCGGCTGACCTGGGACTTCGACAGGCCGCCCGCGCCCATGGCCTTCACCAGATCGTCCACGGAGCGGGTCGAAACGCCGTGGACGCAGGCCTCCTGTATCACCGCGACGAGCGCCTTCTCGGCCGTGCGGCGCGGCTCGAGGAAACTGGGGAAGTAGCTGCCCTTGCGCAGCTTCGGGATCTCCAGCGCGATCCGTCCGGCGCGGGCGTCCCAGTCGCGATCCCGGTATCCGTTCCGCTGGACCTCGCGCAGGGGCGACCGCGCGCCCTTCGAGGCGCCCGTCCGCGCCTCGACTTCCAGCTCCATGATCCGCTCGGCCGCAAAGGCCAGCATCTCGCGCACGAGATCGCCATCGGCCTGCTTCTCAACCAGCTCGACCAGCGCCATTCTCTCATCGGTCATCGTCGTCTCCGTTCAGGTTCCAGGTCTTGCAACCCGAACCTTCTCCGAAGACCGGCGATGGCCGCCAGCGTCACCCCAGGCCGCGCGCTGCGCTACGCCAGGGGCTCCGCGCGCGGCCTCCTACACCACCACCTGGGACACAGCCTGCGCCGAGGAGGCCGCGCTCCGCGAGATCGAGAACGCGACCGGCACGACGATGCCCCGCCGTGCCAACGCCTCCCCCGAAGTCCTTCTCGCCCCTGACGCGGAGATCATCGCATGACCGACCACCGAACTCCGTCCGTCCCAAAGGGCGCGCTCGCCGCCGCCATGCGCCAGCTCGTCGGGAAGGAGGAGCCGACCGCCGCCTCCGCCGACGCCAAGATCCCCGCCGGTGCCGGCGCGCTCGCCGCCCGGATGCGCGCCATGATCGGCAAGGAAGCCTGACCGTGCGCCGTACCGACGCCGATCAGGAGATGGCCCTTCAGGAGGTGCGCCGCATCGCCGAGAAGCTGGCCGATGCCGCCCGCGAGCTGGTGCTGTCGGGCGTCTCGACGGAGGCCGCCTTCACCGTCGCGCACTCCAACGCCGCATTCTCCCTCTCCGCCGTCCTGGGCGTCGCCGTGGGGGCTGACGACCTGCGCCGCATCGTTGCCCTTCTGGATGGCGTGGACCGCACCAGCACCCTCGCCGCCATGACGCCGGCAGGGAGGGCCTGATGACCGCGACCGCCGTCACCGTCCACCACGTGCGCCCGCCCGACCCGACCAAGGGCGACGGCCTCCTCGGCATCGTCACCGTGACGGTCGGCGGCGTCTTCATGGCCGGGGCGCGATTGGTTCAACTGCCGAAGGGGCCGCGCCTCCTCGCCCCTCGGCTCGCCCGCAAGAGCGACCGCATCGAGTTCGACGCGGAGACGTGGGACGCGGCGACGGCCGCTGCGGTGGAGGCGATGGAAGCGACGGGCAGCAGGATCGACGCGGCGGCCGTGGAGGCAGCGGACGGCGCTCAAAAGGTACTAGGACGCCGAGAGCCTGAAGCGGGGAATTCGGACCACGTTCATTCACTCAATGCAGATCGCCGAAAGGGTTAACGCCTGTGAAGACGGATCGCGTCGGCCTGACGCAGATCGCCGCCGCTCAGATCATAGGCGTTTCTCGGCCGCGCGTCTCGCTTCTCGTGAAGCAGGGCCGCATTGACTTGTGGCCGGACGGGTCTCTTCAGGAGGACAGCGTTCGCGCCCTGAGCGAAATACTTGCCGCCCGCCGCGCCGAGATGGGCGTCTCAGCCGGTCACGCTGGGGGTAACTCCGCCGTGACCCCCTCGACCGTGACCCCTGAAGCCGCCCTGGCCGATTGGGGGACGATCACCCGCGGGGAGGCGCTGCGCCGCAAGGAAGCGGCCCTCGCATGGCGTCGGACGCTGGAGGCCCGGCAGGTGGCGGGCGAGCTGGTCCCGCGGGCCACCCTCGCCCGCCTTCGTGGCCGCCTCCTGGCGATCCCGTCCAGCGCCGCCCCGTTGCTGGTGGGGGCCGACATGCCGCGGGCCGTGTCGGTGCTGGAGGGCGCAATCCACGACGCCCTGCGCGAGCTGTCGGAGACGCAGATCGAAGACCTGATCGAGGCCGACGCCTCGGCCTGACCTTGGCCGCCGCGAGGCGTCCGATCCAATAGAAGGAGGCCGAGCGATGGCCGCACCCGGACTAGAGTTCAAGCTGTCGGCCGAGCTGGGGGGCTTCCTCCAGCAGATGCAGCAGGGCGACCGCGCCGTGAACCAGGCGATGGCGAGCATGGGCCGCTCCGCCCAGGCACTGGAGGGCCGGCTTGCCGAGGTCAGCAAGAGCGCGAAATCCTCCGCCGCCGTCTTCGTGGAGTTTGAGCGAGCCGGGAACGAGTTCCGGGCACTGCAAGGTCAGCGCGACCCGGCCGTCCGCGCGCTTCACGAATACCAGCGGGCGCAGATGCTCGTCTCCGCGGCCGTGGAGGCGGGAGCCGTCTCGCAGGATCGCGCGAACGCCGTCCTGGCGCAGGCGCGGGTCCGCTATGAGGCCGCCGCCAATGGGATGGCGATTGCATCCAGCCGCGGCGCGGGCGGGATCACCCGCATGGGCGGAGCGATGCAGGGCGCGGGCTATCAGGTCGCGGACCTCGCGGTGCAGCTCCAGGCCGGCACCAATCCCATGATCGCCTTCACGCAGCAGGGATCGCAGCTCGTCAGCATGTTCGGTCCGTGGGGCGCGGCCATCGGCGCGGCCGGCGCGGTGATGGGAGCGTTGGCGGTTCACCTGTGGGACGCCGGGGACGCCGCCGAGGAGTTGGAGTTCGATATCGGCGCGCTGGAGTCGGGCGTCTCCGGGCTGGAGAGCATCGTTCGCGAGTATGAGCGCGCCATCAAGGCCACGGGCACGGCGCAGGCCGCGGCGTCGGGGCAGATCGTCGCCGAGACCAGGCGCGAGTTCGAGGCGAAGCAGCAGCTCCTCGGGCTGGAGCTGAAGAGCCAGCAGGCGAAACAGGCGGAGCGTCAGGTCGCCTTGTCCGGCGTGCGGCGCGAGCTGGAGGCGGGGCCGGACTACAGCAACGCCGTCGCCGGCCCCGGCCCGGCATCCCTCTATGCCGGTTCCAGCACCGTCGCCGACACGCGCACGCGAGCCGAGGAGGTCTTCAACGCGAAGGCTGAGGCGCTGCGCGATCAGGTGACGCGCTACGAGTCCGAGGTCACGCTTGCCGCGGGCGCCATCGACCGGACCACCGAGGCCATCGCCATGAGCTGGGAAGAGGCGATGGCGGCTTTCTCCGGCGGCGGGAGCAAAGGCGGGAAGACCCCGGCCGACAAGCTCGCGGAGATCGCTCAGAAGCTTCAGGAGATGACCGTCGCGGCACGAAATCAGGCCTACGAGTTCGGCCTGAGCGGCGAGGCGCTGGCCGAGTTCAAGGCGGAAACCGAAGCCTACAACCTCGTTGCCGAGGCGATGGTGAACGCCACGCCCGAGCAGGCCGCGAGACTGCGCGAGCTGGCCGAGGGCTACATCGACGCCGCCGTCGCGGTGGAACGGAAGAGGGAGGCGCGGGAAGACGCGACCGAGGCGGCCAAGGCGGCGAAGCAGGCCGAGGAGGATCTGCAAAGCGAGCTTTCCCCATTGGTCTCCGGCTTCTCCAGCGCCATCCAGAACGCCGACAGCTTCGCGGACGCGCTCAAGCGGGTCGGCATCCAGCTTGCGGAACTGGCGCTGAAGGGCGCGCTCCTGGGCGAGGGGCCGTTCGCGAAGGGCGGGGCGGGCGCGAGCCTGTTCAAGACGGTCGCCGGGGCGGTGCTCGGCGGTATGGCCGGCGGCATAGGCGGAGGGCTTCGCCACGGGCGCGGCCTTGCCCGGCGGCGGGTCGCTCATCGCGCCAACGGGAAGCCTCGGGCTCGTACGCCGTCCGGCTCGCCGAGCGCGGCTCGACGGGCTCGCTATCGTCGGCGAGCGAAGGCCCGGGGCTTGTGCGATCCTGCAGCGGCGGACGAGCGGGTGATCGAACGCGCGCGACACGGCAGCGGATGATGGGCGGCGGCGGCGGCGTCTCCGTCACCGTCAACTCCCCGGTGACGATCAACGGGACGGGCCTGTCCCGCGAGGAGCTTGCCGCGGTGATGGAGGATCGCGACCGGCGGCTTCCGCAGGACATCGCCAAGATGATCCAGACGCCGGGGTCCGAGGCTGACCGGGCGCTGTCCCAGACCGGCCGAGGGCGCACGGTGTTCGGCGGATGACCCTCGACCCGCACGCGCCCGAGCAGCTCGCGCAGGCGACCGAGGAGCTGGCGGCGACGACCCGCCGGCTCCAGGCGCAAGGCTATCCCTTGGACGTGATCCTCTCGGCGGCGGTGGGGCTGGCGACGTGCGAGCTGATCGCGATCAAGGGGCCTGCCGAGGCGGCGGAGAGGCTGCGGGAGGCGGCGAGGATCTGTCAGGCGGCAGCGGATCGGGGCGAGGTCGCCGGGCCGCTGGAGGGGCAGAGGTGGCGGGGAGCGCGTAGTTCATCTGGCCGAAGCGAATGCAGACCGTTCGGAGGGCAAAGCCACTCCTGCGGTGGGCTGGACGTTCCGTTTCGCGCAGCTACGTCATCGACGGCTCGCGGAAGCCACGTCATGCATTTGGAGGCTTATCCGCCCGTCACCTGAATGATAGGCGAATGGCTTGCGAGAATACGCTCCGGGGCGGCTGGCACGCCACGCAACACACGGACTGAATGAACCCCAGTTCGCCGCCGCCCCGGAGCAACGCAAACTCACCCCATGAACATATCATTAACTATGAATTGCGCCATTCCCCCGAAATGGTGAGGGCGGGAGAGCTAAGTCCTTGGCCCGTCAAGGGCAGGGTTGCAGACACTCGCCCTGTGCGGGAACCACGGCGGACTCACGCTGAGAAGCGCCAGCTATTTCCGTGTTGAAGACGTAGAACTTTCAGCGGCTCGCATTGAACCATCCGATTTTGACGGGGCTGGGGTTGGTAGAGCAGAAGGGCGCGGCGCCGGGATCTGCTGGGCCGCGCCCATTCTTCGCGAGGAAGTCCACGAGGCCCTGCACCCGGAGACGAAGCATGGCGGCGACCGCAAGGGCGATAGGAGTCGCCAACTTGGCAACTTGCCCCCCCGCTTCACAGCCGAGACGGCCGAGCGAACCGGTCAGTCGGAGCGCGTCGTTCAGCGCAAGGCCGAGCGAGGCGAAAAGATCACCGACGACGCTTCGCGATGGCCAAAGGCACTCCGCTCGAAACTGGGGCGAAACTACATACTTCATCGGTGCTGCGGCGCATGCGTTCATACCGGCCTCAGCTAAGGAGGGATTTCGAGCGAGGACGATAGCGTTTGCGATCTTGGCGATGGTGCTGACGGCGTGCGCGCCGAAGAACATTACGCCGTACCCGATGACCGGATCAAAAGCGGACGGGACGGTCAGAATGGCTTACAGCCACTCTGGCCTTGAGGAGCCGGTTGTAAATTGGTCGCAGGCCAGATCAACCGCTCTGCAAAGGTGTCAGGCGTGGGGGTATTCGAAGGCCGAGCCGTTCGGCGGAGAAGTTCGGCAGTGCGTTCAGCCTGGACCCTACTTCTGCCATCAGTTCAACGTGACGATGGACTTCCAGTGCCTCGACTGAGGTGACGGAAGGAATCCGCCGCCTGACGAGGGTTGCGATTGCGGCGACGGTGATCAGGGCCTCGGCGACGCGGGTGATCTGCTCGTAGTCCCGCACAAGGCGGCGGCACTTCATGATCCAGGCGAAGGTCCGCTCCACCACCCACCGGCGGCGGATCACGACGAAGCCCTTGGCGCGGCGGGGCGACGGACGATCTCGAGCGCGACATGGGCCTTGTCCTGCGCCAAGCGCACCATTCGCCCGACGTAGCTGCCGTCGGCGAAGACCTGCTCGACGAAGGGATAGGCGCGGCGGGATCGCTTCAGGACGCCACGGGCCCCGTCCCGATCCTGGACAACGGCTGCGTGGACCTCGATCGCCAGCAGGCGGCCGTCGGTATCGGCAGGAAGTGGCGCTTGCGTCCGTGGATGCGCTTTCCGGCGTCTTAGCCTTTGCATCCCGCTTTTGATCCGCCGTACGGACGGTATGGTCGTAGAGAACGGCGGCACTGGGGGAGGGTTCGCGGACGGATAGTTAACGATCTTCGAGAAGCGGCGCATGATGGACGCCGGCCAGGCGCCTCCGCGCTCCCATCGGCGGAGGTAGTAGTAGACGGTCTGACAAGGCGGGAAGTCGTGGGGCAAGAGCCGCCAGGCGCAACCGTCGCGCAGCAGCTAGAGAATGGCGTCGACGATCTCGCGCTAATCGGCTTTGCGACGTCGGCCGCACGGGCGGGCATCGGGGATCAAGGGCGCGATGGCGGCCCATTGGGCATCGATCAGTCGGTGGCGTAGGCCGGGCGGCAGGGCAAGGCGTCGATCCGGGTTCGAAAGGGTCGACGCCCATGAATTACACGGCGAGGTCGACTTAGATAGGGCTCTAGTCCCCCTTCCTCAGTCTCACTCCCGGCCCGCCCCCGTTCTCCGCGATGAACTCGACGCCGGCCGCCTCCAGGGCGGAGCGGAGGCGCTGGAGTGTGTCGAAACGAAGCCGAAGCTCGCCGCTGCCGGCCTCAAGGCGTTTGATCGTAGGAAGCGACACCCCCGAGGCATCGGCTACCTGCTGCTGCGTCAGCCCGAGCATCGAGCGGGCTCCACGAAGCTGTTCAACGGTTGTGAGGCTCACGGTATCGTTTTCGACCTCTCAGGTATTGCAAGCCCCTTAGGATTGCTTTAGATACCCTAGGTATCGCTTCTAAGCCTGAAGCGCAAGCTTGTGAGGTCCAACCATGACCACTATCACTCGCCGCGCGGCCTTCGCCGCTCCGCTCGCCCTTACCGCGCCGCTGCCGGCGCTGGCCGGATCAATGGACGAGCGACCGCCCGTTGATGGCCCCGACGAAGGCTTCAGCATCGCCGCCGTGCGCGCCCGCCTCGCCTACGTCTGCGAGGTCTTCTCGAAATCCTGGAGCGCGTTCCCGGACCCGATGCCGGCCGAGGACCGGGAGGCGCTGCTGTCCCTGTCAGACGAGGACATCAACAACATGGAGGACCCGTTGCTTCCGATGCTGCGCAAGTATGGCGTGAACCTCGACTGGCTCTTCATGGGGAGCATGAAGGGGCTGCTGATCGACGCCCGCATCGCAAACGAAGCGTGGGAGCGGGCGGGCGCGGCCGCGTATGATCCGGTGGCCCCCGCGTTCGAGCGTTGGCGCGAAACCCATATCGCCTACGATGCGGCCTGCCGGCGCATCCGCAATCGGCAGGATGAGGAGGTCGCCGACGAGCTGATGGACCCGATGTGGGCTGCGCACGCGGACCTCTGCCGGCTGGAGCCGCGGACGCAGAAGGGGGCCGCCCTTCTCGCGCGTGCGGCTCTGCGGGACATGTCGATCGACCACGGAACAGCCGGAGATGCCCGGCGACCCCTTGGAGTGGCGACCCGAGCATTTCAACTTCGCGGCCGATGACGGCCACGCGACGGCCTCTGCCTTCCGCGCCCTCTGGGGCATCATCAACGCCGCCGAGGCCATGCAGGGGAGTGAGCAGGCATGAGCGGGCACGAGATCGAAGCTCGCGCCCTCTGTAGCCGGCTGGACGACCTGCTGGCCTATGAAGCGCCGCTGCGGGAGGCGGAGGACTTGGCCCTCGTCGTCGAGCTGGCGCTCGAGGGTGGCGAAGCGGGCGTAATGGTCGGCGGCGAGAAGGCTGTTGCGCGATCTGTCACGCGGCTCCGGCGCCTGATCGAGGCGGCGAAAGCGGACCTTGAGGCGATGCGGGCGGAGTTTGCGAGGCCGCGGGAGCCCATCGGAGCGGGCAAATGAAGCCGAACAAGCCCCGCCCCACTGAGGGGAAAAGCGATGGGAGCGGTTCGCCGCTTTCCTCGCTTTCCTCGCCGCTTCAATCGCTTGTGGGAATTTCGTGGCGGAGGGGATGGGCCTGTCGTCGAACCTTCTCCGCTCTGCACGCTCGGCCCGCCAAGATGCTGTTCCGGGGCGGCTGGCTTGACCGCTAACGCTCGCTGAACCCAAGATTCCGGAGGAGTCCTCTGAACGGGGTCGCCATCATGACCGCCGGTGCTCTGCACCGCGGTAAGACCTGGAGGGCGTTCTTGCAGGTCAGGGCGATGGGGCCGGGCGGCACGCTCCACGGCGTATGTTGTCCAGATCAGGATGTTCACCCGGTCGATACGCTTGGCCCGGATGACAACTGGCTGATCCGTCTGGCACTCCTTCATCTACGCCGCCCGCATCGCTCACCGACCACTTTCATGCGCCACCTGCAGTGACAACAGGTTCCAGGACTGGCGCCTGATGGATCCGCGGAGCAGCTTCCTTGCGGAAGAGGATGATCGACCGGAAACCGCCGGAGCGCCCGGCGAGGCCGGGGCTCTCAGAACTTGATGTCGATCTCCTCCGCAGAAAGCGCCCCGGCAAGCGCGAGGTCGGCGCGGCGTATCGCGCCCAAATCCCCCATCAGTACGCTGAAGCCCGATGCTCCAAAGATCTGTGGGCTCTCCTCCATGTAGACAAGCGTGCGATTGCACGCGCTCGTGTAGTCCAGCATGTCGTCTGCGTAGTCCGGAAGGCCCATCATCCAGGGCGCACGGCCGGTTCGGGAAGGCTGCCATGCCGCGTCGCCGATCTCGTCCAGGCGACGCCAGCCGGATAGGGACATGCCCGAGTACGGGATGGCGAGACAATTCTCCACCTCGCCGTCTCCGCTCTTCTCGATCCAGCCGAGGCTCTTGCCCATGCCCGACGGATCTCCCGCCACGTCCGGTTCTCCATACTTCTCCTCCAGCACCTGCGTGATGCGGTCGTAAGGCAGCGTGCCCTTCTCCAGCACCATCCGGCGCATGATCGCAAGCACCGGTCCGTCCGGACCGTAGGAGCCGACGAAGAAGGCCTCGCTTCCGTCGCGTGAGAGATAGACCCGGCGATACGCGAGCGCGGGGGTGCCTCGGCCGCCCGCCTCGGCCGCTGGCGTCTCGAAGGCGGCGACCAGGCCCCCGCGCTCCCGGAGGATGCGGTCCGCCTCGGCCATGCTCTGCCCCGTCCGCAGGCCCAGCAGATCGTGCGGAGACAGCTCCACCTCAAAGGCCTCGTGCGTCGGCCACGCCTCTTCCTCCTCCGGCGCGGGCGCCGCCTCGACCGGCGCTTGGACGGTCTGCACCGCCTGCGCGCCCGCGGGCTCCGCTGCGGCGACCCTCGCCGGCTCGGGCTCGGGTTTAGCTTCGGGCGGCGGGGCGGCGACGACCGGTTCTCCGACGGCGCCGTCGGCGGAGACGAGGCGGGTCGCCTCCGCGCGGGCCGTCACCAGAAGCTCCGGCACGTCGGAGGGGCCCGGGAAAGCGGCGACGTCGGTGACCTTCAGCTCGATGCGGACCCCGTCGGCGTTCGCGCCCGACCTCCCCTCATGCATCGCATTCTCGATCATGACGATGCCGAACCAGGAGCTGCATCTGTCGTGGTGCCGCGCGCTGGGCCGCTGCTGGATGAGGCCGTAGCGGCGCTCGATCTCGAACGGCCCGGCCTCTTCGTGGATGCGCCGGTTGAGCGCAGTCGCGTCGTCCTGCAGCAGCGGCAGCGCCTTGAGTATCTCCCGGTCGCCGTACATCCCGCCGAGAACCATGAAGGCGCCGCAGGACGGGCTGGACCGCCCCGTGGGCAGCGTAACGGCGAACCTGTCCCCCAGAGCCTCGGCCTTCGCCACGACGTACGACGCGAAGGCGGGGGCGAGAACCGCTGCCGCGGGGCCTGAAGGGGCCGGCTCTCCGGGAGAGAAGAAGCGCGCGCCGGGAAGCTCCGGCCCGTCTCTCTCCTGCACCCAGGCGGCCAGGATCATGTCGTCCAGCGCCTTGCCTGCCGGGGGCTCGCCAGAGGCGCGCACCATCAGCAGATCCATGACGTGGGGCGTCAGATCCGGCCGCGCCTCCGCCAGGGCCGGGAAGTCCGACGGCTCGAAGCGGCGGGCGATTCGCTCGTCCCGCGCGGCGTTCTCTTCGTCATAGGAGACCGATGCGATGATCTCCGCCGGCTCGTTCCGGCTCTCGCCGTATCGGTAGAACAGAACGCTGCTCGTCCGCGCCACGAGCTGGAGGCCGAGGCCGCCGCGGTTCTGCTCCTCCGACGCCATGGGCTCGATCTCGATCGCGAAGCCGATCCTGCGATCCTCGCTTTCGACGATCGCGCGGGCCGCGGCTTCATCCACCTTCAGCGTCTCGAACGGGTTGGGGCCGATCAGCTGGATCGGCACCTCGGGCCATGCCCCGTCCCGAACCGGGCCGAAGCGGATGTAGCCGCTCCCCTCCCGGAAGGCGAAGGCCCCCGCCTGGAGATCGTACCTGTCCAGCTGCGCCTGACCATCCATCCACATCTTCCCCGGCGGCTGGGCCTGCATCTCCGCTATCGCCGTCTCGATGGCGCCGGCGCGGTCGAACTCGTTGGCCGCGTTGACGTTGCCGTTCGCCTCTGCGATCCGAACGTAATTCGCGCGGTCGCCCCCCATAGCGCGGGCGAGCGCCCCCAGGACCTGAACGCTCGTCGCGCGCGGCAGGGACTCGAGACGCGCGAGGTCCGGGGGCGCCTGCTCCGGCTCCGTCGCCGGCGCCGCCTTCGGCTCGGGGATCGGGATCAGCAGGGACGCGGGATCGAGCTGCAGCACCGGCACGGCCAGGGTTTCATCGACGAACAGGCCGATCCGCTTGAGTTCGGCGCGGCCGGGCCGCTGGAGGCCGTGGCCGTCCCGCAACTCCTGGCCTGCGGCCTTGAACCGCTCCTCGACGGCGGAGCCGTCGGCGCCGAAGTCGAAGTCCGCCCACCAGGCCAGGGTCAGGCGTTCGTTCTGCACCGCGCGCTTCAAGGCCTGCGCCTGCTCGGGCGGGAGGTAGAGCCGCTCCGGCAGGTTGCCGAGGCGGTCCGCGGAGGCCAGCGTGGCCGCGATGCCGTTGCCGCCGGGCTGCGGGATGGGGAAGGAGACCACCCTGAGATGACCGCCCGTCTGGTCGAAGCGCAGCGGGAAGGATTGCTGGTCGAAATCGTATTCGCCCAGCGAGACCGACGTCTTCGCCAGCACCGGCAGCGGCCATTTCGGCGTCCGGGCCAGGAGCCCGGGATAGTACGTCTCGAGGAAAGCCGCCTTGGCTTCGCGGCGCGCGAATTCGTCGGCGAACATGTTCTGGCCCATGAACATCGAGTCGCCTTCGGACGCGAGCATCCGGACCGCGACGGCCCCGTAGTGGCCGACGCTCCTGCCGCCGAAGAACGTCCGCTGCTGGGCCTCGGGCAGAAGAAGCGCGGCGGCCGCGGCGAAGCGGTCGCCCTCCTCCAGGAAACCGGGATCCTGACCGATCATCACCAGCACGAAGAACTTTGCCGGTCCGTCGCCGTTCCCCCGCCTGCCGTATCCCTGGGAGTCGATGACGACGTGCCCGTCCTCGATCGGCAGGCCCAGCTCTCGCGCGAGCGAGAGGGCATCGCGGGCGCCCGAAGGGGCTTCGGGCTGCCCGCCGCCCAGATCCCAGACATGGATCGCGTCGTCCGGCTCGACGGGATCGGGCTCGTAGCGGCTGTTGGCGCTGTGGTAGTGCAGGGTCGCCCGCTCCGGCAGGAAGGTGGTGGGCGTCGTCCTGCCCGGGGCGGGGGAGGCGAAGCTCGCGAGGGTCTCGTCGGCGCCGAGGCGCACGAGACGGCCCCACACCACCTTGACCAACGTCCGGCCGGCCTGCCGCTCCACCTGCTGCCGGTCGAGGAAAGCCTTCGCCTCCTCGCGCGAGAGGGGGATGCGCTCCGCCGCCTGCAGGTCCACCTGGGCCGCGATCCTGGAGAAGGGATACTCCCGTCCGGCGCCCGACAGGCCGGCCCTGGGGCCCGAGGACAGAACCAGCCCTTGCTCCGGCAGATACTCGCCCGGTTGAACGGGGAGGTAGAAGGCGAACCGCAGCGGCCGCTCGGGCGAGATCTCCGGCAGGGCCTGCGCCTCCGCGATCAGCTCCGCGCGCTTCCGGGCGATCCGGTCCGCCTGCTCCAGCCTGTTCAGGTTGCGGAATCCCTTCATGACCTCATGCGGGCCCACCCCGGCCAGGCTCGCCTGGTCCTGCATCATGAAGGCCGTCACGGCGTCGTCCGACTGGAGGAGCGAAGGGTCGTGCCGCGCGTTGAGAAGCGAGAGCCGGCGCTGGAAGTCGTCCGGGGCCACGATGAAGCGCCCGCCCTCGACATGGACCCAGTCGCCCGAAGCCTCGGCCGCCGCCGCCGCGTAGCCGCCAGACGCGGCAGGCGGCTCCGCGGTCGCGGTGAAACCCGTCGCTCCGAAGCCCGCCGTCGCGAAGCCGCCCGCGGAGCCCTGTCCGGGCGTCACGGGCGCGCTGCCGGTGAGCTCCAAGATGCGCGAGCGCATGAGGGACTCGATGCAACCGGCGTTCCACCCGCAGGCGTTGCGCTGCGCGAGCCAACGCTTCTGGCCCGGCAGCAGCGCCGCGGACCCGCCTGCGCTCTGCACGGCCTGTCGCCACGCGTCCGCCACCTGCCGGTCGTAGCCAGCGAGCACCGCGTCCGCGCAGATGGCGCGTTCCGCGGGCGCCGAGGCCGAGGCGCAGTCGAAGCTCGGCTGCGCGGGCGCCATTCCTTGCGCCCCTCCGCCCGCATTCGCCGACCAGATCGCCGTGCGCGTGTTCACCGGCGCAAGCCCATGAACGCTCTGGTAGAGCGCAGCCAGGTCGCCAGGACTTGGCGCCGCGCCGCCTGCGAGCCCGGCGTCTCGCCGGAACGCCTCCAGCGCCTGCTGAGATCGCGGGCCCCAGGCGCCGTCCGGTACGCCCGCGTCGTAGCCAAGCTCGCGCAGGTATGTCTGGGCCTCGAGGATTTCTGCGGAGCCGGCGGCGCCCCCGTTCCCTCGGCGGGCCGCCTCGGCCTCCAGCGCCACGCGTTGCATCGGCCCGAGCGATCCGGTCGCGGCAAAGCCGCGGCTGACCTGGTACGCTTCGACGGCGGCGCGGGTGCGGGCGCCGGGCAGTCCGTCAACGGGACCGGCGTCGAACCCGAGGTCGTTGAGGTTCCTTTGAAGCTCCATCGCCTCTTGCCGGGCCGGGTCGTAGCGCGCAGACGAAGGCGCTTGAGCGGGCGCGGCCTCAGGCGCGCGCCGGGAAGGCGCGGCCCGCTCCTGCCCGGGATCGGGCTCCGCCCGCGGCTCGTCCTGCATCGACTTGAGCAGGATGGCGGCGCCCAACCCCAGCAGGTTGCGCTCCAGCGAGCTTTCCGCGGCAGCGGGCCCCCCGCCGGACCAGAGGGCGAACAGTGCGCCTGCGCAGGCGTGGGCGAAACCCTTCATCCGCATGAGCGAGTCTCCCGCGGCGGCCCCTGGAGGGCACCAATGACGTAACAAATAAGATTTACCTTACGTAAATTCATAACCGATTCGAGTGCCGTCGGCCAACCGATTCCCTCTTGTGATTCCCGGCCACGATCCTCGGGCTGTGGCATCCGCGACAATCCGAGAAACCTTGTGTCAAGGGTCGCGATCGCTCCTGATCATGGCTTTCTGCCAACTGCCGTGATCGCGGAAAGAGGCGGGGATGGCAATGCACCCTCGCCGCCCCCGCTTGCTCCGCGCCTCACGACCAGACGAAGGCCAGCCGATCCAGCCGTGCGCCGTCGAAGCTGGCGGTTCCGGTGGCGCCGACGCGGCCGCCGAGGGCGCGGTAGAAGCGGCAGCCGGCCTCGTTCTCTGCGAGGGACCAGACGACGAGCCCGGGGAGCCCCCGCTCCTCCAGCCGACGCCTCGCCTCCCTGAAGAGCCGGGCGCCGAGGCCCGCGCCGTGGCAGACGGGATCGAGATAGAGCTCGTAGATCTCGCCCCTCCTTGACCTGCGGTCGCGACAGCGTCCACCCGTCGCATAGCCGCAGAGCCGCCCGTCAAGCTCAAGGACTAGGGCCTTGCCGCCAAAGCGGTGAAGGCTCTCCCACCATGCAGCCCCGCGGCCGGCAATCCAGCGTTCGAGCGCCACGCCCGGCAGGAGGCCGGAGTAGGCGAAGCGCCAGGCGTCTCCATGCACGCCGGCGAGTGCGGGGGCGTCCTGTGCAGTCGACCAGCGCGTCTCGATCATCGGCATGCGCGTCCTCTCCCGGGGGAGATGATGCTTTCCGGCGACGAGCAAGTCGAGGGCGCACCTCCCGCCGTCATTGGACCGACGCTCCGCCGTGGTAGACTCCCCCGGACAAAGGCTCGGGAGGTTGCAATGAAGCCGGTTCCAGAGGTCGTCGCGTCTGCGGCGCTCATCGTCCTTGCCTTCATGCCCTCAGCCTTGGCCGCGCAGGAGCTGCGCGTCGCGGCTTGGAACATCGGCGCGGCCGAGCGCGATGCGCCGGCGGTCGGCGACAGCGTTTCCGGCCTGATCGCCCGCGTGGGAGAAGTCGATATCCTGATCCTGGAGGAGGTCATCGACGAGGCGCAGGTTAAGGCTGCGGCGGAGGCTGCGGGGCTGGATCACTGGGTGGTGAGCGATTTCTCCGCGCCGGCGGCGGTGACGCGGAATCCCTTCGCCTCGCTGGAGGTCGCGGTCCTCAGCCGCCGGCCCATCGTTGCGGCGGCGGAGTGGGATACCACGGGCCGGCAGCTGACCGGGGACGGCTTCGCCCCCCGCGCCTCGTCGGAAGGGGTTCCCACGGAAAAGATCGCGATCGACGTGCCGTTCGGGCCGGAGCGGCCGGCGCGGGGGTTCCTGCGGGCGGACCTGGAGGGCGGTCTCTCGGTGTCCGCGGTCCACTGGAAGTCCTCCCGCGGCCAGACCTGCAATGCTGCCGACCTGGAGTTCGCCCGGCAGCGGGAGGACCAGGCGACCGGTCTCGCGCAGGACGCGTCGCGGATGCTCGACATGGGCGGCAGCGTGATCGTTGGCGGGGACTTCAACATCCAGGCGCCCGGCCGCGTGCCCCGGGTCGGCAGCGACCCCCTGATGGACTGCGCGCCGGAGGGGTCATGCGACGGCGTCTGCGGCCCCGACGCCGCCGACGGCTATGACGACAGCATCAATATCCTCCTCGGCGGCATGGATGGCGCGCGCCTCCTTTCGCAGGACCTCCCGGAGACTTTCGTGGCGGCCTTCTTCCCCGGCGGCGCGATCGACCACCTGCTCGTGGCCGGGCCGGCCGCCGCCGGCTTTTCCGAGGCCACCACGCCCGATGTCGAGGGCGACGAGTTCGCCGGCTCGGATCACAGGCCGGTGGTGGCGGTCCTTGCGGCGCCGTCGCCCGGGAGCCGAGAAGCCCGCGCCAGATCATTGGTTGAGGAGATCCGAATGCGCCTCGAGGAGCTGGGTAAGCGTGCCGCACGCCCCATGGACTTGAGGACTTCAGGACTGCCGCTCGCTGCCTGAGGCTTTGCCCTCCTGATTGGGGGATGTCATGGGCAGATACGGCAAGGACGCGGAAAGCGGCTGGCGCACGGGGTTTTCGGGTCGGATCGAGGTCCGGGAGAGTGCGACGGGCCGGCGGGAGTGGCCGGAGGCGGTGAAGGGGCGGATCGTCCGCCAGAGCTTGGAGGCTGGAGCGTCGGTGAAGGATGTCGCGCACCGTCACGGGATCGCGCCGCAGCAGCTGACGACGTGGCGGCGGGCGGCGCGGCAGGGCCGGCTGGCGCTGCCGGATGATCCGGTCGCGGAGGATGGCTTCGGCTTCGCCGCGCTGCTGGTCGCGGAAGATCCGGCGGCGGAGCCGAGGGTCGAGAGCCTCACGTCGGCGCCGGCCGTCGAGATCGTCGCGGACGGCGTCGTCGTCCGGCTCGACGGGGCGACGCCGGCGCTCCGGATCGCGGAGATCGCGGCGGCGCTGGGGGCACGCCGATGATCACGCCCGGACAGCGCATGCCGATCGTGATCGCGACGAAGCCGGTCGACTTCCGGCGCGGTCACGACGGTCTGGCGGCGACGGTGCAGCGCGAACTCGGGCTCGACCCGCACTCCGGGCTCACCGTGATCTTCCGATCGAAGCGCGGCGATAGAGTGAAGATTTTGGTGTGGGACGGCACCGGTCTCGTGCTGGTCTACAAGCGGCTGGACGAGGGGCGCTTCGCCTGGCCCGCGGTGACGGACGGCGTGATGCGGCTGTCGCGGGCGCAGTTCGAGGCGCTGTTCGAGGGGCTCGACTGGCGGCGCATGACGCCGCGGCGGGTGCGGGCGGCGGAGACGGCGGTTTAGGCATCAAGCACCTGACTCTGTAGTCTTTTCCGCTTGTCGACGTGCCGGGCTCCGGTAGACTTCGGCTATGCCTGCCGCTCACGACGCGCCCGATCTTTCCGCTCTGCCGCCGGAGTTGCGTGCGGCGTTCGAGGCGCAGGCCGTGGCGCTCGCCGCCGAGCGCGCGGCCCGACTCCATCTCGAGGCGGAGATGGCCGACCAGAAGGCCTACGCCGCCAGGCTGGAGACGCTGCTGCGGGAGATGCGGCGCGCCCGGTTCGGGCCGCGCTCGGAGAAGCTCCATCCCGACCAGCTCGCGCTGGCGCTGGAGGAGATCGAGACCGCCATCGCCGAGGCGAAGACCGCTCACGAGACGCGCTGCCCGTCCCACAAGGCGGCGACGGCGGACGCGCCCAAGCGGCCGAAGCCCCTTCGGGCGCTGCCGGCCGACCTGCCGCGCATCGAGCGGGTGATCGAACCTGAGAACCGGTCCTGCCCCTGCGGTTGCGGCGAGATGGTCAGGATCGGCGAGGACCGGGCGCACCGGCTCGACGTCGTGCCCGCGCAGTACCGGGTGCTCGTCACGATCCGGCCGCGCTACGCCTGCCCGAAGGGCCGGGCGGGCGTCGCCCAGGCGCCCGCACCATCGCACCTGATCGAGAGCGGCCTTTCGACGGAAGCGCTGATCGCGCATGTCATGGTCGCCAAGTTCTCCGAGCACATGCCCTTGTACCGCCAGAGCCAGGTCCTCGCCCGTCATGGCGTGACGGTGGATCGCTCGACCTTGGCGGACTGGATGGGCGTCGCGGCCTGGCATCTGCGCCCGATCGTGGACCGGATGGCCGAGCTCCTGAAGCGCTCCGGCAAGCTCTACATGGACGAGACCACGATCCCGGTGCTCGACCCCGGCCGCGGCAGGACGAAGACGGGGTATCTGTGGGCGATGGCGCGGGACGATCGACCCTGGGGCGGCGGCGACCCGCCCGGCGTCGTGTTCACCTACGCCCCCGGCCGCGCCGGTGCGCATGCCGAGCAGCTGCTGACGGGCTTCGACGGCATCCTGCAAGTGGACGGCTACGCCGGCTACAAGCGCCTCACGAAGGACGACCGCGAGGGCGGCCGACCGCTCGTGCTCGCGCAATGCTGGTCCCACGCGCGGCGGAAGCTGATCGACGCCACGCCCAAGGCCGGCTCGCCCGTGGCCGAGGAGGCGTTCCGGCGCATTGCCGCGCTCTACGCCATTGAGGCGGAACTCCGCGGCCGCGGCCCCGAGGAACGCCGCGCCGCCCGCCAGGCGCGCTCGAAGCCGCTGGTCGACGCGCTCGGCGCCTGGCTGCGCGCCCGGAAGGACCGCCTGTCCGGCGCCAGCAAGATGGGCGAGGCCGTCCGCTACACCCTCAAGAGCTGGGAGCCGCTCTGCGTCTTTCTCGAGGATGGCCGCGTAGAACTGGACTTGAACAGGGTCGAGAACCTCATCAGGCCCCACGCTTTGACGCGCAAGAATGCGCTCTTCGCAGGCCACGACGAGGGCGCCGAGGCTTGGGCCCGCATCGCCTCGCTGATCGGGACCTGCCGCGTGAACAGCGTCGAACCCTACGGCTACATGAAGTCCGTGCTCGAGGCGATCGCCGCCGGCCATCCCATGGCGCGCATCGACGACCTCCTCCCTTGGGCCTTCG
>CAWFLE010000005.1:0-287930 GCA_963816545.1 uncultured Alphaproteobacteria bacterium
CGAGCAACCGGGCCGCACGACGGCTGCTGGCGATCGCCAACGCGCTCGACGGCATGAGCCGGGCGGAGGCGGCGAAAGCTGCGGGGATGGAGCGGCAGGCGCTGCGCGACGCGGTGCTGCGCTACAACGCCGAAGGACCGGAGGGCGTGCGGGACCGGCCGCTGCCAGGCCGGCCGCCGGCGCTGAGCGAAGCGGAGCTGGCGCTGCTCTTCGACCGCATCTTCCGCGGGCCCGACCCTGAGATGGACGGGGTGAGCAGCTGGACCCTGTCGGACCTCTGCCGCTGGATCGAGGCTCGCTTCGACAAGCGCCTGGCCCCGCAGAGCCTGTCGCGGATCCTGCGGCGCGAGGGGGTCTCACGGCAGAAGGTCCGCCCCACGCACCCGAGGACGGACGAGGCGGCGCAGCGTCGCTTCGAAAAAGGGGGCTGCGGGCGGCGCTGAAGATTGCGGCCGAGGCGCATCCAGGCAAGCGGATCGCGCTGTGGTTCCAGGGCGAGATGCGGGTCGGCCAGAAGGGCCGGCTCTGCCATCGCTGGTGGAGCCGCGGCCGCCGCCCGCCTGGCCGCAGGACCAGCGCTTCGAATGGACCTACGTCTTCGGCGCCGCCCGCCCCGACGGGGAGGCCGCCTTCGGCCTCGTCATGCCCGAGGTCGGCGGCCAGGCGATGCAGATCTTCCTCGACGCCTTCGCCGCCACGATCCCGACGACGAGCACGCCATCATGGTGCTGGACCGCGCCGGCTGGCACGGCGCGAAGGCGCTCCAGGTCCCGCCGAACGTCACCCTGGTCCCGCTGCCGCCCTACTCGCCCCAACTCAATCCGATGGAGCGCGTCTGGCTGTGGCTGCGCGAGCGCTTCCTCAGCCTGCGCGTGTTCGCGGACTTCGACGCCATCGTGGACGCCTGCTGTCGCGCCTGGAACGCCTTCGCCAACGACCCCTCCCGCATCCGTCCCTCTGCCTCCAGCCGTGGATCGAGAAGGTCATTGGTTAGGCGCGCCGGTATGATGCGTCTGGATGTTATGCGGGCACGGCCGAAGCGTCGCGGGACGCCCAGGGACGACGGCGAGCGGTCAGGCATCGCCGACAACCTCCTCGCCCGCGATTTTCCGGCGATGAAGAGCTTCTTCTCTTCGCTGAAGACCGAGCGGACCGCCCGTAAGGTCTACTGCACTTGCGACGAGGCCCGCGCCGATGCATTCGACTGCATCGAGCGCTTCCACAATCCGCGGCGACGCCATTCGAAGCTGAGCTGTCTCAGCCCGATGGCGTTCAAGGAACGGACGATGCACACTAAGCCGTTGTCCACGGAACCGGCAGCAGGCCCAAAGGGTCCAGCCGGTCCGCGATGTCGCCTGAAGCGTCGAATGAAGTGCCCCGCCGGTCCCACGGCCTTCAGGCGACGGCGCCGCGCATGAGGTTCGCCAACTCGACCCGCGACCCGATCGCCAGCTTCTCATAGGCGCTGTGAAGGTGAATTTTCACGGTTCCGGCCGCTATGCCGAGCTCGGCTGCGATCTCGCGCGTCCGAAGACCCTCGGCCGCCAGTTGAGCGACCTCGAACTCCCTGGGCGTCAGCGAGCGGAGGATCTCGGCCCGCCGCACTTTGCGCGCCTGAAGTTCGTCGAGAGGGGCGGGACTGAACTGGCTCCCATGGAAGACGCCGCCCCGGCCTACCACGCGGACGCATCTCGTGAGGACTTCGGGAGCCTCGTCCTTCAGCAGGATCCCCTCTACGTTCAATCGCCGGGCCAGTGCGAAATCGGCCTCGGAAAGATGGGCGGTCAGGAGGATGATCTTGAGGTCCGGCAGCGCGGTGCGGGCGGCGCGGACGACGTCCATGCCGCTGGCGTCCGGCAGGCGCAGATCCACCACCGCCACGTCCGGCCGGCAGCTGTCCAAATGCCGGATCGCATCGCCGGCGCGTCGCGCCGTCGCCACCACCTCGAAGCCCTCCTCCGCCTCCAGGAGGCGCCGCAGACCGTCGAGCACCATCCAGTGGTCATCGACGATGAGGATGCGGATCAAAGGTGGCGCCAGAGCGGAAGGCGGACGCGGATCGCGGCGCCGACATCGGCGGCGTCAATGAAAAGGCGCCCTCCGCAGCGCGCCGCCCGCTCCCGCAGGCTGCGGGGGCCGATGCGGCGAACCCTCAGTTCTTCGTCAGCGAGCGAGCGGTTGAAACCGAAGCCCCTTCCGTCGTCGCGGACGACGAGCTCGACCGTCCCGTCGGTCGTCCGGACGACCAGGTCGACATGCCGACATGCGCCGTGCTTGACGGCATTGGCGACCGCCTCGGTCACGAACGACGTCAGTTCGTCGGCGAGGTGGGTGGGAAGCTGGAGATCGGGAGGTTCGATCGCGTGGTCGAGTTGGACCAGCCATTGCGCCGAGAGGCGCAACGTCAAGCTGGCGAAATGCGGGCCCAGCGCCGTCTCTTCCGCGACATCGTCACCGATTTCCAGGGTTCCGATGAGGTTCCGCAAGTCCCGCTGCTCCTGCGCAAGCATCTCCTGGACCGCCTGGAGCCGCCGGGGAACGAGCTCCGGCGCCCGCCTCGTCAGCTCCTTAAGCTCCTGCAGCTGAAGGTTGGCGCCGGCGAGAGCTTGCAGGACGCCGTCGTGCAGATTGCGGGCGACGCGCATCCGCTCGTTCATCTCCGCATCGTCTATGAGGCGCCGCGTCAGGAGCGCGTGCTCGAACAGCGAGGCCGCCCTCACGGCCGCGATCTCGGCCACCGAGATCTGGTCCGCGCTCAGGGCCGGCGGGTCGAGCAGGAACAGGCGCGCTTCCATGTCCTCGAGGACGAGCGGGGTCGAGATGAACGCCCCTGCCTGGAAGTCCGCCAGGATCTGCCGGTTCACGTCCGGACTGCGTGTGCTCGCAGCGTTGCAGCGAACGGTCACCGGAGCGGGCGAAAACCTTGCCGTCGGACACGAGAAGGCTCGACGAGGCGAAAGCCTCGGAGGTCCAGGGCGCGTACCGCCCGGGTTCGACCTTGAACATGCCGCCGCGCCCGCCCTCCCAGATCGCCGCGTAGGTCCAGGGCTCTTCAGCGTCGCTCCAGAGGAGGAGGACGCGCTCGCACTGCGTGACGTAGGAGACGTATTCGACAGCCGGAACCCCCGGCCATTCCCGGCCCGCCGGCAGCGCCGCAGGACGCCTCGCGATCCTCCCGAGGGCGCGCTGCGCGGAATCCTCGTGCAGGCCGAGCCAGACGAGGAGAGCGGCCGACACGAACACCAGAACCAAGCGGGAGACGTCCTGCGTCGCGTCGGCGTCGGGATCGAGCGCGACCGCCGGGTCGAACAGCAGAAGGCCCAGGAAGATCAGGATCGTGGCGCCGGAGGCCCACAAGGCGCCGCGCCAGCGCCAGAGGAGCGTGCCTTTGATGAGCACGAAGGGCGCGAACATGAAGTATGGACTTTCGGGTCCGCCCGTGAGGGCCATCAGCGCGCCGAGCACGGCCAGATCGAGCGCCAGGCGAAGCACGGCGCCGCGTCTGTCGGTGAGCGCGGACCGCCAGGTGGCGCATGCGGAGAGCACGGCGTAGACCAGATAACCGACGACGAGCCCGAATTGCGCCTCGGGCGAGCCGGTCGGGTGGATGGAATTCGAGCCAGGCGATATGCAGGCCCGCAATGCCGATGACGATCCGGGTGATGGCCGCGACCTTGTCAGGCCGGTCCCGGAACAGCGCCGTCCAGCGACCCTTCCCCTCCTCCGGCGCGGCGAGCGGGAGATCCTTGTGCGGAACGGCCTGCGACCCCGCTTTCGCGGCGGAATGCGTGGGCTGGGGACGCGCAGCGACGCTCTCCGGGCTGATGACGCCATCAATCGACATCGTCCGGAATTCCTCCGGGCTTGCGCGCGAACAGAGATGCGCAATGGGAATATTAGCCGCTGCCGCCGCTTGGCGATAGCCTGTTCCATCAGGGATCCACGACGCGCTTCGAAGCTCGCTTCGTCCGGAAACTTCTCGAGCAGGGTCGAGGTATCTCGGTACGGACGGCGGAGAGGCCCGGCTGGTCCACGCGGACGCTCCGCCGGTCCCCGACCCTGCCGGTGGCAATCAAGGACAAGCCGGCGCACTCTTGAGGCCCGAAGCCGGCGGAAAGGCGCGCGCCATCCGTCATCATGAGCACATGGCCGGGGATTCGGCGGGCTATAACCTTCGGCATATTCTGCGGCGCCGATCTGCTGTGGCAGAGTCTCGGCAGTTTGAAGGATATTGCACGGAACGGAACTTCTTATTCATCGGCCATCCAGCATCGCCACTGTTACATCGAGTGAAGCAATGCTGCCGGGAAGTTACGACTAGCTGAGATCGAAGTGCTCCTTGGGGCGCTCTTAAGAGATAAATTTTACGAATAAAGCGCGCTTTTTCAAGTATATGTTGGATTTACTGCATGGTTAGCAAGCCGAGTTCGAGAAATTTTGCAGGATCCGGCAGGGCGAGGTCGTCGGGCGAGAGCGTCAGGTCAGGTGACCTCGGCCGGGCCAAGCCCCCGCCCCGCTTGCGCCGCGCCGTCGCAGGTCTGGTCCTGATCGGTCTCTCGGTCGGGGTCGGGCTGGTGCTGATGGACGTCTTTCTGAGAGTTTTTCCCCAGTTCCAGGTTCAGACCGGCACGGGAAAGTACATCATGTGCAGTCGGAGCGAGACACGCCACCAACCTCATCCCCGCTTCGGCTACACGGAAGTGCCGGGAAACAGCTACTTCGAGCAGTTCAGCCCGCAGGACCCGTGGAATTACGTCAGCATCAATGAGGAGGGTTTCCGCGACAACCATCCTCGCATCGGAGACCCGGTCATCGTGCTTGGCGAATTCGATGGTCCGAGCCTCGGTCGTCGATGAGAGCGAGGGCTTCACGTACCTGCTGAACACCTGGCGGCCGGAACTGTCGTTCCGGAACTATGGCATCGGCGGCTATGGCCAGGCGAATTCGCTCAGGGTCTACGAGGATATCGGCGCGGCCACGCCGCACCGGCTCGTCGTTCAGGGCGTCTCATTGAGTACCGACCTTGGGGACAACGCGCGTCTTGCCGAACTCGATGGGGACGATGTCGTCGTCAACGTGGTCGCGAAGGAAATGGATACACCTCGTAACGCGTCGCTTGCGCTCAAGATTCACCGTGCCCTTTACGCAAACACCACCGTCTACCCGCTCGTGTACGCGATCGCCCTGCGCCGTTTCGTCGAGGACCATGATCACGACCAGGAGCTGGAGATCACTCGGCGCCTGCTCGAGCGGCTTGCTTCGGAAGCACGGCGGCACGACGCGGACCTCCTGCTCCTCGTGCTTCCGGGATGGGCCGAGGTGGCCGGTCTGGACGATGGCAAGCAACCTGAGCGGCAGCGCGACATGCTCGCGGCCTTCGCCGCCGCCCATGAGAGCGTCTACCTCCTCGATCCGACGCCGGAGCTCGCGGCGGCGGGAGCTGAAGCGAGCTACGGCGTCCTCGACAAGCACCTGAGCGCAAGCGGCCAGTTCATCGTCGCCACGACGCTGGACCGCTGGATCTCCCGGGACTGGCCCGGGGGCCCCGGGGAGGAGCCGCCGACCCGCGCTTTCACGCCGCATCCGGCCGTTCGCGCGGACTGCGCCGAAGCCGACCGATATCGGGCGGAGCTGGAGCGGCCGCGCCATGCCGCCATGGAGCGGCGAGCGGCAGATCGGTCCCCGGGAAGCATATTGATAGAGTGATCGAGGTTCTCATGCAGAAGCGATTTATTTCATCGAGCCGCGCCATTCTGGCCCGATCCGCCGCAGCGCTCGTCGGGCTGGCGGTCGGGTTGGCCATGACCGAGGCCGCCGCACGGCTGATCCTCGACAACGGCATGCATTTCGACGTCGAGATGTGGAAGTACGCCCGCGATCTGAAGCGCGTGAGCGATATTCCCGGCGGCGGCCATGAGCACCGCCCCCTGACCTCCGGCGTCTACATGGGCGTCCCCGTCTCGATAAACGCTTTCGGACAACGCGACCGGGAAATCGAGCTTGAGGCGGCCGACGGGGTCGTGCGGACCATGATGCTCGGAGACAGCCTGACGTTCGGCTGGGGCGTGGCGGTTGAAGAGACGCCTTCAAAGCTGCTCGAGGGGCTGCTGAACGAAGCGGGCGGCGGCGTAAGCCACGAGGTGATCAACACGGGCGTCGGCAACACCAACACCGCCATGCAGGTCGCCTACTTCCTCGCGAAGGGCCAGGCGTTCCACCCGGACACGGTGGTGTTGAACTACTTCATCAACGATGCGGAGCCTACGCCGCACCGGAAGGGTTCCTGGCTGGTCGAACGCTCCATGGCGGTCGTGATGCTCGCCTCCGCCGTGGACAAGGCGTGGAGGCTGGCTCTCGGCGGCGCGGACTGGAGGGAGTATTACCGCGATCTCTATACCCCCGATCGGCAAGGGTGGGCGGAGGCGCAGGACGCCATCGCGGCGCTTGCAGAGTACTGTCGGGCGCACGGGATCAATCTTCTGGTCGTCAACTACCCGGAACTGCATGAGCTTTCCGACTACCCCTTCGCCCGTGAGACGGAGCTCGTGCGGGAATCGGCTGAGGCCCACGATCTGCCCTTCGTGGACCTGACCCCGTCCGTGCACGATCTTCAGCCGGAGAGCTTGTGGGTGTCTCCCACAGACGCCCACCCGAACCTGATCGCCAATCGGCGCTTCGCGCCGGTCATCGAGGCGAAGCTCCGCGAGGCTTTCCCGCAGATCTACCCGCCGATCATCTCGGGGTTCGTCGGCGACGGGCTGGTCGTGCCGGCCAAGCTGGAGGTCGGCCGGCGCTGACTTCGGGGCGGGCGCCGCCATGCGTCGGCGGCGTCTGGTTCCGCGTGCGGAAGTCGGCGTGCGAGCGTCTGGCGGTCGCAACGCGAGCCGGTCGCCAAGCCCCGGTGCGGCGCGACTTCAAATCTGACCTGAGCCCCCACTTCCCTCCGGATCCGAGGAGAGTCCGCGGGTTGATTTCTGGGGTGACCTGCCCCCCGCGAAAGCGCTCGCTGTGATGTAGAGTCTGCCCCACCTCGAAGAAGCAGGCGACATGAGGAAGAGCCGTTTCACCGACGCGGAGGTCATCGAGATGATCAGGGAACAGGAGGCCGGGATGGCGACGACGGAGGTTTGTCGCAAGCACGGCCTGAGCCCGGTGACGTTCCATTCGCTCAAAGCCAAGTTCGGCGGTATGGAGTTGTCCGATGCCCGGCGGCTGAAGGCGCTTGAAGATGAGAACGCGAAGCTCAAGCGGCTGCCGGCGGACACGATGCTCGACACCGTCGTGCTCAAGGACCTGCTGGGAGAGCGCTGACGACCCCGAAGGAGCGGCCGGACGCGGCGCTCCGGGCGATGCGGGATCATGACGTCTCGCAGCGCCGGGCGTGCCGGCTCGTCGGCGTCGACCCCTAGACCGTCCGGCGCGACCGCCCGCCGGACAACACGGACGTGCGCGCGGCGATGCGGGAGATCGCGGGCGAACGGCGGCGCTTCGGCTACTGGCGCAATTGGGTCCTGCTCGAGCGCGAGGGCATGACGATGAACCACAAGAAGTTCTACCGGCTCTACCGCGAGGAGGGTCTGGCGGTGAAATGGCGACGGGGGCGCAAGCGGGCCCGCTACTGCCGTTACGTCAGCTTGAGAAGGTGATTCCATGGGCTCGCCCCCTTGCCGCGCCGCCTGCTATCCTCCCCGCTCGCAGCGGGAGGAATGGAATGCAGCAGGCCTGGGACTTTCTCGAAGAGACTGAGGCGCTCGGCGCCGCGCTCAAGGACCTTCCGGCGCCGGACTGGGACCGTCGGACCCAGTTCCGCGGCTGGACGATCAACGACGTGATCTCCCACCTGCATTTCTGGAACAAGGCCGCGGACCTCTCGCTCCAGGATCAGGACGGCTTCGCGCGCCTGCTGGAGGCCCTGCGCACCCACCGGGGCCCCGAGGGGCTGCGTCCGGCCGAGAGCAAAGTGACGCCCGATCTCCACGGCCCCGAGCTGCGGGAGGCGTGGCTGGCGCTCGTCCGCGACATGGCCCCCCGCTGGGCGGAGGCCGACCCGAAGCGGCGCCTGCCCTGGGGCGGGCCGTCCATGTCCGCCCGCTCCTCCATGACCGCCCGGCAGATGGAGACCTGGGCCCACGGGCACGAAATCCTCGACGCGCTCGGCCTGAAGCGCGAGGATACGGACCGCATCCGCAATATCGTCGTCCTCGGCGTGAACACCTACGGCTGGACCTTCCAGACCCGGGAGACGCCGATCCCCGGCCCCATGCCGCGCCTGCGCCTGGCCGCCCCCTCGGGCGAGATCTGGGAATTCGGCGAGGGCGAGGGCCTGGTCGAGGGCTCGTCCGTCGGCTTCGCCCAGGTTGTCACCCAGACGCGCAACGTGGCCGACACCGACCTGAAGGTGGAGGGCGAGGCCGCCCGCCTGTGGATGGAGAACGCCCAGTGCTTCGCCGGCGCCCCCGTCCAGCCACCGGCGCCGGGGACGCGCTTCGTCCAGGCCTGACAACTCAGCGCTCCAGCTCGTCCTGCGCGATCTGGAGCGCGAGGTGTTTCGAGAACATCCGGCACTGCGAGAACGCGCCCGCGGTGAACCACAGCCCCTCCTGCGGGGTGCGGGTCCACATGTTCGCCACCTCCTGGCGGTCGTCGAAGCCCCAGACCTGGCCCACCCGGTCCGCCACCTCGTCCCCGAACAGCCTGCGCACGAAGCGCGCCTGCCCCTCGTAGCCGGTGGCCAGCACCACCAGATCCGCGTCCACCTCCCGCCCGTCGGTCAGCGTCAACCCGCCCTCGCGGAAGGTCTCGATGTCGGAGGCCTGCACCAGCCCGATCTGGACCGAGGCGATCAGTTCCGAGCAGCCGATGTTGAAGTAGTACCCCCCGCCGCGGGTGCGGTATTTCAGCGGCCAGCCCGTGCCGTCCTCGCCGAAATCCAGCCGGAAGCCCGCCTTCTCCAGCCCCTCCAGGAGCGGCCGGTCCAGCTCCCGAACCTTGTCGGTGATCTGCCGGTGCGCCCGCTTCATCATCGCCAGCGGCGTGCCGACGTTCAGCAGGTCCCGGTCCTCCAGCGACGGGCCGGGGCCGAAATAGATCCCGTCATAGAGCTGCGCGGGCTCCACGTTCACCACCAGCGTCGGGCTGCGCTGCACCATCGTCACCCGCGCGCCGTGGGCGTGCAGGTCCTGCGCGATGTCATGGGCCGAGGTGCCGGTCCCCACCACCAGCGCCGGCCGCCCCGCCAGCCGCGCGCCGTCCCGGTAGCCCGAGGAATGCACCACCTCGCCGCCGAAGCGCTCCAGCGTCGGGATCTCCGGCAGCTTCGGGATGGCGGAGACAGAGGTCGCCATCACGATGTGGCGGACCTTCATCTCCCGGCGCTCGCCGTCCCGCGATATCGCGGCGCGCCAATGGTCGCCCTCGCGGCGGGCGCCCTCGAATTCCGTCCGGGTCCAGAAGTTGATCTCCAGCGCCTCGACGTAGATCTCCAGCCAGTTGGCGATCTTGTCCTTGGGGATGTAGGCGGGCCACGAGTCCGGGAACGGCATCAGCGGCATCTGGTTGCTGTTCTTCTGGTTGTGCAGCATCAGGTTGGCGTACCGCAGCCGCCAGTTGTCCCCGATGCGCTCCATCCGGTCCACGACCAGCGCGTCGATCCCCAGCCGACCCAGCCGCGCCGCAATGGTCAGCCCCGCATGGCCGCCGCCCACGATCAGCACCTCCGGGTCGCGGTCGGCGTAGTCCTGCGCCTGCCGGCGGCGGTCAGCCCAGTTCGGGCCGTGGAAGTTCCGCCGCCCGCCGTCATCGGCGGCGGAGATCGGCGCCCGCGCCTCCGCCAGCCGGTCGAGCGCCGTGGCGAAGGTCCAGGCGCGGCCCGTCTCCGGCAGCAGCCGCACCACGCCCTCGCCGGTTCCGGCGTCGAGGTCGAAGGCGATCAGCGCCTCGATGACCTCCACCCCGGCGCGCGCCAGCCGCTCCGGCACGCGCCGCCCGCCGGCCAGCCGGAAGCCCCGGGCCCCCGCCGCCTCCAGGCGCGAGGCCAGCGCGGCGGCCACCGCCTCCCGCCCGCTGACCGTACCGAACCGGCGGCCGAGCGCCGCAAGGTCCCGCCAATGGCAGTCCGCCTCGAACAGCGCGGAGACGTCGAGTCCGGCGTTGAGCCGCGAGAGCCAGTTCTCGATGGCGGCCTCGGCCGACGGGGCAGGGGCTTCGCCGATGTTCATATGGACCTCCCGGACCGCGCGCTTCCGGCGCTTCCCGCGAAGGCTAGGACCGGCCGACCGGCAGGTAAAGCGTCAGTCCGGCAGCTCGGCCGAGGGGATCACCGCAAAGAACTCGCCGCCCGAGCGGACGCCGAACCAGCTCTCGCCGTCCACCTCGCGATGCTCGCCGATTTCCACCAGCCGGTAGAAGCTCTTGCGGTCCACCAGCGCCTCCAGGTCGGCGCGGATATGGACATAGGGCGAAGGCTCGCCCGTCTCCGCGTCCCGCGTCACCCGGATCGGGTGCTCCGGCCCCGCCTCGGCCTCGTCCCCGACATTGGTGGCGAAGATCAGCCGCTGCAACTCGCCGCCCTCGTCCTCCACGCGGAAATCCACGGCCACGAAGGGGGCATCGTCCACCTGGATCCCCACCTTCTCCACCGGGGTCGACCAGGAAATACCTGTCGTCGTCCTTGCGCAGCACGGTGGAGAACAGCCGCACCAAGGCCTCTCGTCCTATGGGCGTGCCCATGTACCACCAGGTCCCGTCCCGCGCGATTCGCATGTCGAGGTCCCCGCAGAAGGGCGGGTTCCACTTGTGGACCGGGGGGAGGCCCCTCTTCTTCGCCCCTTGAATCGACTTCGCGAGGTTCTCGGCGTCCGGCGCTGACGTGCGGCTCGCGACCTCTTGATCCGATTCCGCCATGCTTCGCCCTCCCATCGTCGCGCCGCGGCCCCGGCGCTCTTTCACAAGCTAGGCGGTCGCCCTAGTCTTTTCAAAGTTCGTCGGAGGAGCCGGCCCGTTCCTCCCGATCCGCGCGCCGCGGCGCGAGCCAGCCGGAGATGCCCCATGACCGACGCCCCCGAAGACCTCCTGCAGGAGATCGAGGCCCTGGGCCGGACCCTCGCGCAGGCCCGCGCCCAGATCGCGCGGCGGGTCATCGGGCAGGAACGGGTGGTGGACCTCACGCTCAACGCCCTCCTCTCAGGCGGCCACGGGCTGCTGGTGGGCGCCCCCGGCCTCGCCAAGACGCGGCTGGTGGAGACGCTGGGGACCGTGATGGGCCTCGACGCCAACCGCATCCAGTTCACCCCGGACCTGATGCCCGCCGACATCCTCGGCGCCGAGGTGCTGGAGGAGGCCGAGCATGGCGGCGGCCGCGCCTTCCGCTTCATCCAGGGCCCGATCTTCTGCCAGCTGCTGATGGCGGACGAGATCAACCGCGCCTCGCCCCGCACCCAGTCCGCGCTGCTGCAGGCGATGCAGGAGCGCGAGGTCTCCATCGCCGGCGCGAACCGCCCCCTGCCGCGCCCGTTCCACGTGCTCGCCACCCAGAACCCCATCGAGCAGGAGGGCACCTATCCGCTGCCCGAGGCGCAGCTTGACCGTTTCCTCCTCCAGATCGAAATCGACTACCCGACGCTCGACGCCGAGCGTGCGATCCTGATGGCCACCACCGGCATCGACGACGCGGCCGCGGAGCGGGTGTTCGATGCGGACGGCCTGATGGCGGCGCAGCGCCTCGTGCGCCGGATGCCCGTAGGGGAAAGCGTGGTGGAGGCGATCCTGCGCCTCGTGCGCTCCGCCCGCCCCGGCGAGGGCGCCGCGGGGGACGTCTCCCGCGCCGTCGCCTGGGGCCCCGGCCCCCGCGCGGCGCAGGCGCTGACCATGGCGGTGCGCGCCAAGGCGCTGCTGGAGGAGCGGCTGGTCCCGTCGGTGGCCGACGTGGCGGACCTCGCGCGGCCCGTCCTGAAGCACCGCATGGCCCTGACCTTCGCCGCCAAGGCCGAGGGGCGGACGCTGGAGCAGGTGATCGACGCCCTCACCGAGACCGCGCTCGGCTACGAGGCCGCCGCGTGAGCCTCAGGCCCGTCTCGGTTCTTCCCCCCGATCGGGGGACGCCGGCCTGGCTGCGCCGGGACGCGGAGCGGATCTCGGGCGCGCTGCCGCCGCTGATGGCTTCGGCCGAGCGGCTGGCCGCCTCCGTGGTCCCCGGCGTGCACGGCCGCCGCCGGCTCGGGCCCGGGCGAGACCTTCTGGCAGTATCGCCAGGCCATGCCGGGGATCCGGCGACGGCCATCGACTGGCGCCGGTCCGGCCGGTCGGACGCACCTCTACATCCGCCAGACGGAGTGGGAGGCCGCGCAGACCGTCTCCCTCTGGGCCGACGATGCACGGTCCATGGATTACCGCTCCGACGACGCGCCCCGCACCAAGGGAGAGCGGGCGCGGCTGCTGGCGCTGGCGATGGGCGTCCTGCTGATCCGGGGCGGCGAGCGCACCAGCCTGCTTGGCACCCAGGCCGAACGCGCCTCCACCGGCGAGCCGCAGCTGCTTCCGCATGGCCGTGGAGCTGGCCCGCGCCCGCGAGACCCGCCCGGATTTCGGCGCGCCCCCGCGCACGACGCTGACCTCGGGCGGCAAGGCGGTGTTCCTGTCGGACTTCATGGGCCCGCGGGAGGAGGTGTTCCCCGCCCTGATCCACGCCGCCCAGCGCGGCGTCCGCGGCGCCTATGTGCAGATCGTGGACCCGGCCGAGGAGGCGTTTCCGTTCGACGGGCGGCTCGTCCTCCAGAGCCTCGGCGGATCTGTGGAATACGAGACGCACCGCGCCCGCGGGCTGCGGGAGGCGTATCTCGAGCGGCTGGCCGAGCGTCGCGCGGACCTGGTGGACACCGCCCGCCGCTGCGGCTGGCGCTGCATGATCCACCGCACGGACGAGAGCCCGCGCAAGGCGCTGCTATGGCTCTACGGCGCGATCGGGGATTTCTGAGTGCCATGCGTCCTCCATATCCTCTCGCGCCGGACGCTCCCGGAGCCCGCTTGCGCGGGCGAGACCTCCTCTCGGTCCGCGCCTGCGCGCGGCCCTCGGCGCCCCCTCGCGGGACGCGAGGGGGAAGGTGACCGCGGAGGCAGGCCATGCTGACCGTCGGCTCGCTGGCCTTCCTGAACCCGTTGCTGCTGGGCGCGCTCGTCGCCCTGCCGGTTCTGTGGTGGCTGCTGCGCGCCACCCCGCCCTCGCCCCGCCGGATCAGCTTTCCCGGCGTTCGCCTGCTGCTCGGCCTGCGGGACGAGGAGCGGATGCCCGACCGCACGCCCTGGTGGCTACTGCTCCTGCGGATGCTGGCCATCGCCGCGGCGATCCTGGCCTTCGCGCGGCCCGTGCAGAACCCGACGCAAGGGTTGGCGGGCTCCGGCCCGGTGCTGCTGCTGATGGACGGCGGCTGGGCCTCCGCCCCCGACTGGGAGGCGCGCCGCGCCCGCGCCGAAGAGGTGCTGGACCAGGCCGAGCGCGCCGGGCGCCCCGTGATCCTGCGCTCTGTGGCTGAGCCGGTGACCGAGGGGACCCGCCTCGAACCCCGCCCGGCCTCCGACTGGCGCGGTCCGCTGGAGGCGATGGTCCCCCGCCCCTGGGAGCCTGACCGCGGCGCGCTGGTGGAGCGGCTGGAGGCGCTGGCCGACCGCCTCGGAGGGCTGGAGACCGTGTGGCTGACCGACGGCCTCTCCCACGAAATCCATGAATACCAGGGCGAGCTTGCGGCTCTGCTGGCCGAGGCCGGGCCGCTGACGCTGATCGGCCCCGACCGCCTCGCGCTCGGCCTGCGGCCCCCGTCCCTCCAGGACGCCGCCCTGACCGCCACGGCCATCCGCGCCGAGGCCGCCGGCCCCCGCCCCGTCTCCGCCGCCGCCATCGGCCGGGGTCCCGAGGGCGGCGAGCGCCGCCTCGCCATCGCGCAAGGCGCGTTCGAGGAGGGCGCGACCGAGGCGACGCTGACCTTCGATCTCCCCCTGGAGCTCCGCAACCAGGTGGAGCGGATCGCCCTCCTCGGCGCCCCCTCCGCCGGCGGCGTGGCGCTCGCGGACGACGCGGTGAGGCGCAAGCGCATCGGCCTGATCTCGGGCGAGGACGACGCAGGCGCCCGCCCCCTCACCTCCCAGCTTCACTACCTTCGCAGCGCGCTGGAGCCGACCGCGGAGGTAGTGGAGGGCGACATCCAGGCCCTGCTGGACGCCCGCCCCGACGCGATCATTCTCGCCGATCTGGGCGTCATCCCCGCCCAGCAGCGCGAGGCGCTGACCGAATGGATGGAGCAGGGCGGCCTCCTCGTCCGCTTCGCCGGCCCCCGCACCGCCCGCGCCGAGACCGAGGCGCTGCGCACCGAGACCCGGGCCGCCGAGGACCCGCTACTGCCCGTGCGCCTGCGCGCAGGAGGCCGCGCCGTCGGCGGCGCCATGTCGTGGGAGGCGCCGCAGGCCATCGCCCCCTTCGGCGACGAGGGCGTCTTCGCCGGCCTCCACGCCCCCGAGGACGTGACTGTGACCCGTCAGGTCCTCGCCCAGCCGGGCCCGGACGTCGGGGACCGCACCCTCGCCGCGCTGGCGGACGGGACGCCGCTGGTGACCGCGGCGGGCCGCGGGCAGGGCCGGGTGGTGTTCTTCCACGTCACCGCCAACGCCGAGTGGTCCACGCTCCCGCTCTCCGGCCTCTTCGTGCAGATGCTGGAGCGGCTGGCCCTCACCGCCTCCTCCGGCGCGCAGGAGACGCTGGAGGAGCTGGAGGGCTTGACCTGGACCCCCGCCACCATCCTCGACGGCTTCGGCCGCCCCGCCGATCCGGGCCGCCTGAGCGGCGTCCCCGGCGCGCGCCTGGCCGAGGGCCGCCCCGGCCCCGATGCGCCCCCGGGCGTCTACCGGGCCGAGGACCGCACCGTCGCCGTCAACCTCATGACCCCCGAGACCACGCTGACCGCAGCCCCCCCGCCCCCCGCCTCCGCGCGCGTCGAGGCCATGACCCGGGCCGAGGAGCGGGACTACAAGGGCCCGCTCCTCGCCCTCGCCCTCATCCTGCTGGCCCTCGACGCGGTCGCCGCGCTCGCCCTCGCGGGCCGCCTTCGCCTCGTCCGCCGCGCCGCAGCCGGGATTGCGCTGGCCCTCGCCCTCGGCGCCCCCCATGCCGACGCGCAGGTCTCCCCCCAGGGCGGCGCCACGCCCGCCCTCCCCACCTCGGAGGCCGAGGCGCTCGCCGCCACCACCGAGACCGTGCTCGCCTACGTGGAGACCGGAGACCCGCAGGTGGACCGCCTCTCGGAGGCAGGCCTGCGCGGCCTCTCCCGCGTCCTCGCCGCCCGCACGGCGGTGGAGCCGGCCGAGCCCATCGGCGTGGACCTGGAGGAGGACGAGCTCGTGTTCTACCCCCTCCTCTACTGGCCCGTGACCGCGGACCAGCCGACCCCCTCCGACGCCGCCTACGCCCGCCTCAACGAGTTCATGCGCACGGGCGGCATGATCGTCTTCGACACCCGCGACGCGAACCTCGCCTCCGGCTTCGGCGCGGGCACCGCCGAGGGCCGGGCGCTGCGCCGCCTCGCCGGATCTCTGGACCTGCCCCCGCTGGAGCCCGTGCCCCAGGACCACGTCCTGACCCGCACCTTCTACCTCCTGCAGGATTTTCCCGGCCGCTGGCGGGGCGGCGAGGTGTGGGCCGAAGCCTCCGCCAACGCGGACGATGCCGAGGGCGCCCCCTTCCGCAGCCTCAACGACGGCGTGACCCCGGTGGTGATCGGCGCCGTCGACTGGGCCGCCGCCTGGGCGGTGGACGAGCAGGGCAAATTCCTGATCCCCGTGGGCCGCGACGGCGGCCGCCAGCGGGAGATGGCCTTCCGCTTCGGGGTGAACCTCGTGATGTACGTGCTGACCGGCAGCTACAAGTCCGACCAGGTGCACGTACCGGCCCTGCTGGAGCGGCTGGGCAACTGACGCCTCCCGGCGCGCCGCCGGGCCAGAGACGGCGGCCACGTCCGACGACCCCGCGGCAAGCCGCCCGCGGCCGCGACGAAAGACCCAGCGGCCCCGGCCGCAACCGCAGCCTCGCGGTTCCGGCCGCGATCCCCAAGGCGGCTCCGGCCGCGAGACCGACCCCTGACGCGGCCCCGGCCGCACGGAGACGCGGATGAACGCCGCCATCGACTTCGCCCCCCTCCTCGCGTGGGAGCTTCTCGCCGGCCTCGCCGCGCTGTCGCTGGCGGCCGTGGCGCTGTGCCTTTGGCGCGGCGCGAAGGGCTGGGCCCTGCGCGCGCTCGCCGCGCTGGCGCTGCTGGCCGCCTCCGCCAACCCCTCCCTGAAGCAGGAGATCCGCGACCCCCTCTCCGACGTCGCCATCGTGGTGATCGACGAAAGCGCCTCCAACGCCATCGACGGCCGCGGCGAGCTGACCGAGGCGACCGAGGCCCGCCTCCAGGACGCGCTCCGCACGCTGGGCGCCGACCCCGACTCCCCGCTCGAAGTCCGCACCGCCCGCGTCGCCCGCAACTCCGGCGCCGTGGAGGATGCGGACGAAGGCACCCGCCTCATGGCCGCGCTGGAGACCGCCGCCGCCGAGGTCGCGCCCGACCGCCTCGCCGGCGCCATCCTCATCACCGACGGCCAGGCCCATGACGCCGAGGCCCTCCAGACCTTCCCCGCGCCCGTTCACGTCCTGCTGACCGGCGAGGAGGGGGAGTGGGATCGCCGCCTCGCCCTTCAGACCGCCCCCGCCTTCGGCATCGTGGGCGAGCAGGTGGACGTCGTCTTCCGCGTGGAGGCGCTGGGCGACGCGCCCGAGGAGGCTCTTCGCAACGCCCGCGTGGAGGTCCGCGTGGACGGCGAGGTGGTGGCCGTCCCCGAGGTTCCCGTCGGCCAGACCGCACGCCTGCCGCTGACCATCGAGCATGGGGGCGCCAACGTCGTCTCCCTCTCCGTGCCCCTGCGGGAGGGGGAGCTGACCGACCGCAACAACGCCGCCGTCTTCACCGTCAACGGCGTTAGGGACCGGCTGCGGGTGCTCCTCGTCTCGGGCGAGCCTCATGCCGGGGAGCGCACCTGGCGAAACCTCCTGAAGGCCGACCCGTCGGTGGACCTCGTGCACTTCACCATTCTCCGCCCGCCCGAGAAGCAGGACGGCGTGCCGGTGTTCGAGCTCTCGCTGATCTCGTTCCCGACGCGGGAGCTGTTCATGCAGAAGGTGGATGAGTTCGACCTCATCATCTTCGACCGCTACCGCCGCCGGGGCGTGCTGCCCAACGCCTATATCGAGAACGTCGCCCGCTATGTGCGCGACGGGGGCGCGATCCTCATCGCCTCCGGCCCGGCCTTCGCGGGGGTCGAAAGCCTCTACCGCACGCCGCTGCGCGACGTCCTCCCCGGCCGCCCCACCTCCCGGATCATCGAGGAAGGCTACCGCCCCCGGATCACCGATATCGGCCGCCGCCACCCGGTGACGGCTGGGCTGAAGGAGGAGCCCACCCACCTCTCGGGCGTGCCCGCCGACGTGGAGGGCGACGGCCCCACCTGGGGCCGCTGGTTCCGCCTGATCGAGACCGAGGCCACCTCCGGCCAGACGGTGATGGAGGGCGCGGGCGCGCCCCTCCTGATCCTCGACCGTGTGGGCGAGGGGCGGGTGGCGATGCTCGCCTCCGACCACGCCTGGCTGTGGACCCGCGGCTTCGAGGGCGGCGGCCCGCAGGCCGAGCTGCTGCGCCGCCTCGCCCACTGGCTGATGAAGGAGCCGGAGCTGGAGGAGGAGGCCCTGACCGCCGAGGTCTCCGGCGGCGACGTTCGCGTGACGCGGCGCTCGGTGGAGACGACGCCGCGCCTGCTGACCGCCATCTCCCCCTCGGGCGAGAGCGTGGAAGCCGAGTTCTCCGAAACCGCGCCCGGCCGCTGGACCGCGACCTACCGGGCCGAGGAGACCGGCCTCTGGACCCTCACCGACGGGGTGCTGGAGGGGGTCGCCGCCGTCGGCCCGCCTGCGCCCAAGGAGTTCGAGAACCCCGTCTCCACCGGCGACATTCTGGCGCGGCTGGTGGACGAGACCCGCGGCGGGATTGTGCGCCTCGCCTCTGCGGGGCTCCCGGACCTGCGCCGGGTGGGCGAGGGCCGCGCCGCCGCCGGTCGCGGCTGGATCGGTCTTTCGGAGCGGGAGGCCTACTCGGTCCGCGACGTGGCGCTGACCCCGCTCGCGCCCGGCTGGCTGATGCTGCTGCTGGCGGCCGGGCTGGCGGTCGGCGCCTGGCGGGTGGAGGGTCGCTGACCGGGCCGCCATAGCGGCGGCTGCGGCTGAATCGCGCTTTCTGAGCTGGAGGCCTGCCTGGTCTCTGACGCGGCGCCGACCCTGCTCCGGCGTGGATGGCTGATGCGGCTTCTGTCGATTGACGATTGACGGATGGAGGGGCGGGGAGTCGTCGCGACAGCCGCGGCTATCGGGCTTTCGGAGCAGGAGACCTGCCCGGCCCGCGACGCGGCGTTGGCCGCTCGCCCCGGCTGGCTGATGCTGCTGTTGGGGCATGGCGGGTGGAGGTCGCTATGCGGAATCGCTCGACGGGACCGGGCGTAGGGGACCGCCGGCGGCTCCGTCTGCCCGGCCGCCGGAGAAGGCGCCCCGGCGCCCTCCACCGGGTGGCGCCGCGGCGTCCGTCAACTCTTCCGTAACGCCGGCGGGCGAGTCATCGGATCTGATGACGCCGGCATGCGAGTTGATGACCTGCCCGCGCCGCTAACCTTTGTTGACGGCCGAGTTGGCGGGCTCCGCCGTCCACCTGCGCACCTCGCCCTCGACCCCGTCCCAGGCGCCCGGGATCAGCTCCCGCGCCAGCACGCGAGCGGGGTTGGTGGGGGGCGGCATCTCCAGGGCGGTCCCGAATTCCCGCGTGAAGCCGAAGCGACGATAGTAGGGCTCGTCCCCCACCAGCGCGACCCGGCCCCAGCCCAACTCCGCGGCCCGGTCCAGCGTGAACCCGATCAGCAGGGCCGCCAGCCCCTCGCCCTGCCGGGTGGGGTGAACCGCGACGGGGCCGAGCAGCAGCGCCTCGTCCCCCCGCTCTCCGACCCGAACGGGCCAATAGCGGATGGCCCCGGCCACGGCGTCGTATTCGTCGCGCGCGAGGCGGCAGAGGTCCTTCACCGGCTCCACCCCGTCGCGCAGGCGGTAGCTGCTCAGCGCGGTGCGGCCCGGCGCGAAGCAGGTGTCGTAGAGCCATTCCACCTCGGGGCCGTCCACGACCCGTTCGGGCAAGATCCGGAACATCGGCCGGCCCCATCTGCGTCCACATCCCCGCCGAGGGGCCGTCGCGCCGTAGCACGCCCCCCGGGACTTCGTCTAGAACGGGGGCCGACGCAACGACCGGAGAGCTCCATGCGCTACACGATCGAGGAGGGCCACCCCCTCCCGCACAACCCGTTCAAGGCGATCTGCGCCCCGCGGCCGATCGGCTGGATCTCCAGCCTCGACGATCAGGGCCGGGCGAACCTCGCGCCCTATTCCTTCTTCAACGGGATCGCGGACGACCCGCCCATGGTGATGTTCTCGGTCACCGGCCGGAAGGTCGGGCGGGAGGCGGAGGTGAAGGACAGCCTCGCCAACGTGCGCGCCACCGGGGAATTCGCGGTCAACATCGTGAGCTGGGCGCTGAAGGACGCCATGAACCTCACCTCCGGCGGGTGGGAGCATGAGCAGGACGAGTTCGAGCTCGCGGGGCTGGAGAAGGCGGACTGCCTGCTCATCAAGGCTCCCCGCGTGAAGGCCGCGCCGCGCGACGCTGGAATGCGTGCTGCACCAGGAGGTGGTCCTGCCGCAGGGCGGCGCGGGCACGGAGAACGTGATGGTGCTGGGCCGCGTGGTGGCGGTGCACGTGCAGGACGACCTCGTGCCCGACGGGATCTTCGACCTGACGAAGTTCCATCCCGTCGCCCGCTGCGGCTACAAGGACTACGCCGTGGTGCGCGAGCTGTTCGAGATGACCCGCCCCGGCGACGGCGACGCAGAGGCGATGTCCGCCCGCGCCGGATGAGCGGGGCGCCCGAGGGGGACGTGCGGCGATGGATCCGCACGATTCCCGACTTCCCGAAGAAGGGGATCATGTTCCGCGACGCGGTCCCTCTCTGCGCCGACCGGCTGGGCTTCCGCACGGCGGTGGAGCAGCTCTCGGCGCCCTAGGAGGAGGGGCGCATCCACCATGTGGCGGGGCTGGAGGCGGGCGGCGTCATCCCGGGCGGCACGGTGGCGCTGCGGTGGGGGGTCTCGCCGTGCGTAAGGAGGGGAAGCTGCCAGGGCCGCGATTCTCCCAGCCCTATCCGCTGGAATAAGGCGAGGCGGAGCTGGAGGCGCATAAGGATGCGATCAGGCCCGGCGAGGCCGTGCTGATCGTGGACGACTTGCTGGCCACCGGCGGCGCCGCCGAGGCTGCCGTGAGGCTGGTTGAGCGGCTGAGCGGGATCGTGGCCGGCGCAGCCTCCGTGGTGGACCTGCCGGAGCTGGGCGAGCGGGCGCGGATCGAGGCTCTGCGCCTACGAGGGACATTAGGGAACATTCTTCGCGTCCGGCCGCGGTCGTTTACCCGCCGGTTGAGAATAGCTCGTCTATCCAGAAGAGACCCCGGGGCGGGGATGGCGGTGGTTCCGCCGAAGCTCCGGGAGGCGTTCGGAAGGAGCCGTCCCGCGCGTATCTGGCGGCGTGGGAGCGTAAGGGGAGATTGGCGTGCGAGCCGGCGGGACGGCTCCTTTCCGAGGATTTGGTGCAGGACGAAGGGCGCTCGGCCACGATGCCGGACCTCGCGCGGCGCGACGGAGGCGACGGCCGAAAACAGCGGCGAGGCTCGTCCGCGGAATTGGCGCGGCGGCAACGGTGACGGGCGAGTTGCGCACCACAGGCCGAAGAGCAGCGAGCGGGCTTGCGCCGGCCTCGGCGTCGGCCGTCGCCCCGGAAAGACCGAGGGCCGAGGCGAGGCCGACGCGCCGGCCATGGCGACGCCGAGGGGGGCCGGGCCCGGCGAGACCGCAGCGAGCCTGACGTCGCCGAAGGCGGGCCAACCGAGGCCGGAGGCGGGCCGGCCTTGGCCGCTGCCGGCGCAGATTCGCAGGTCGCAGCTTGAGAGTGGCGACTCCTGGCGCCGATACCATCGGTTGGACTGGCTGGCGCTCGGTCCGGGCCTCAGCCTCTCAGCACCGCCCCCGGGTTCATGATCCCGGCCGGGTCCAGCGCAGCCTTGATTGCACGCATGGCCTGCAGCTTTGCAGGGTCGCCGTAGCGCTCCAGGTCCTCGGCCTTGAAGCGGCCGATGCCGTGCTCCGCGCTGATCGAGCCGCCCTGCGCGTCCACCAGATCATGGGTGATCCGGGTCAGGCGCGGCTTGAGGTTGGCGTAGTCGGAGCGCGACCGGCCCTCGGCCGGGAACAGGTTGAAATGCAGGTTGCCGTCGCCGAGATGGCCGAAGGCGTTGATGCGCAGGTCCGGCGCCTCGCGGTGCAGGGCCTCGGTCGCGGCCTCCATGAAGCGGGCGATCCGGGACATCGGCACCGAGATGTCGTGGGATGCGACCGCCCCGACCTTCCGGTTGCCCTCCGGGATCGATTCCCGCAGGCGCCAGAAGTCCTCGCGCTGCTGGTCCGACTGAGCGAGGGCGCCATCGGCCGCGAGGCCGCGTTCGAACGCCTCTGCCAGCGCCGATTCGAGGCGGGCCTGGAGAGCGCCGCCCTCGCCGCCGCCGGCTTCGATCAGCACCGACCATTCCGGGACGGGCTCCACCGGGCAGCGGGTTCCGGGGACGTGGGCGAGCGCGAAGCCGATGCCGGAGGCCTGCATCAGCTCGAACGCCGACACCTGCTCGCCCAGCCGTGCGCGCATCAGGTGCAGGAGGTCGAGCGCCGCGTCCGGCGAGGGGACGGCCACGAACGCCGCCGCGCGTTCCGCCGGGCGGGGGAAGAGGCGCAGCGCGGCGGCGGTGATGATCCCCAGCGTGCCCTCTGCGCCGATCAGGAGCCCGCGCAGGTCGTAGCCGGTGTTGTCCTTGCGCACCCGCCGCAGGCCGCGGTGGATGGAGCCGTCCGGGAGCACCGCCTCGATCCCGAGGCAGAGGTCGCGCGCCATGCCGTAGCGCAGCACGTTCACGCCGCCCGCGTTGGTGGAGAGGATGCCGCCCACGCGCGCCGTGCCCTCCGAGGCGATGGAGAGGGGGAACAGGCGGTCCGCGCCCTCCGCGGCCTCCTGCACGGAGGCGAGGGTGCATCCGGCCTCGGCCACGATCACGTCGTCCTCGGGGGCGATCTCGCGGATCCGGTTCAGCCGCTCGATCGAGAGGAGCAGGCCCGGGGGGCCGTCCGCGCGGACCTGGCCGCCGACGAGGCCGGTGCCGCCGGCCCAGGGGATCACGGCCACGCGGTGCTCCGAGGCGTGGCGGAGGAGGGCGGCGACCTCCTCCACCGACTCGGGCCGCAGGACGAGGGCGGCGGCGCCGTGGGCGATGTCGCGGGGCTCGCGCAGGTAGGGCTCGGCGTCGGGCCCCTCGCGCAGGCCGGCGGGGCCGAGCATCTCGCGGACCGAGCCGAGGAAGTCCTCGGAGGGAGGCTGGAGGGCGGGGCGGTCGGACATTAGGATCTCCCGGGCGGTCAGGCCTGTCGCGGCGCGGCGGCGCGGCGGAGGCGGTCGTTGATGGCGGCGCCCAGCCCGGTCTGCGGGATCGGGGCGACGGCGATGGTCCCGCGATGGGCGAGGAGCGCGTCCACGGCGCGGAGCGCGGCGAAGAGGCGGGCGGCGGCCTCTGCCAGATCGCCGGAGGGGGAGAGGTTGAGGCCTGCGGGCCAGGCGGGGCCGGGGCCGAAGCCGAGCCAGCCTTCGCCCTCGCGCGGGGCGTCGGCGTTCAGGCGGAGGCGGGCGCCGGGGGCGTAGTGGGAGGCGAGCATACCGGGCGCCGCGACGTTCGGGCCGGGGGGGAGGAGGGGGCCCGCGATCTCCTCGATGGCCTCGGCGGGGAGGCCGCCAGGCCGCAGCAGGACGGGACGGCCGTCGCGGAAGCCGACGATGGCGCTTTCGAGGCCGACGGGGCAGGGGCCGCCGTCGAGGATGGCGGCGATGCGGCCCGAGAGGCCCTCGGCCACATGCTCGGCGGTGGTGGGGCTGACCCGGCCGGAGGGATTGGCGGAGGGGGCGGCCACAGGAACCTGCGCGAGCTCCAGCAGACGGCGGGCGAGGGGGTGGGCGGGGACGCGGATCGCCACGCTGGGCAGGCCCGCGGAGACGGCGGCGGCGAGAGCGCCCTCGCGGCGGGGCAGGACCAGGGTGAGGGGGCCGGGCCAGAAGCGGTCGGCGAGCGCCCGGGCGGGAGCGGGGAGATCGGCCAGCGCCTCGGCGGCGGCGATGTCCGGGACGTGGACGATCAGGGGATTGTGCGCGGGGCGGCCCTTGGCGGCGTAGATTGCGGCGGCGGCGTCCTCGCGGTCCGCGCGGGCCCCGAGGCCGTAGACGGTCTCGGTCGGGAAGGCGACGAGCCGGCTCTCGCGCAGGAGGGCCGCGGCGCGGCAGAGGCCGGCCTCGTCGGCGCCGAGGCGCTCGGTGGTCTGCATGGAGGGGGTCACCCGGACCTCGCGGCGACGCACCCGTGGCGGAGGCGCCGCGCCGGCCGTTGCGCCGGTTGCGGCCCGCGCGCCCGCGGCGCGTTCGCAGGACGGTTCCGTCTGGCGGCGGTCGCCATGCATCGACCGTCCCGCAGCGCGCCGCGGGCGCCGCCGTCGCCAGAGGAGCCGCCTTCGCGCGGCGCCTCCGCGGGTTCGGGCGGGGCGCGCCGGCCGGGGACGGCGTCCTGCGCCCGGTCCAGTCTCCGATCCTCGGTCATCGCACCCTCCCGCCTGCGTCCGCGGCGCCGCTGGACACCGCCCGGCGGCTCTTCTAGCGTCCACCGCGACCGCGCCCCCGGCTCCGGCGCGGGCGGATCGCCGCCTGCGGAGCCTTCGGCGCAACATCTAGCCGACCGGCGGCGGCAGGGGAACTCCTCGTCCGGACGCCGGCGCGACAGGGAGAGCCCCGGAGATGTCCTACCAGGCCCCGATCCGCGATCTGGCCTTCTGCCTCGACCATGTGGTGGGGGCCGATCGGCTCGCGCAGACCGAGTTGTTCGCCGAGGCGACCGCCGAGACCCGCGCAGCGGTGCTGGACGAGGTGGGCCGCCTCGCCTCCGGCGTGCTGGCGCCGCTCAACCGCACCGGCGACAAGCACCCGGCGCGGCTGGAGAACGGCGTGGTGCGCACCCCGCCCGGCTTCCCGGAGGCCTACCGCAAGATCGTCGAGGGCGGCTGGATCGGCATGGCCGCCTCGCCCGAGCACGGAGGCATGGGGCTGCCGCTGACGCTCGGCTCCTGCATGGGGGAGATGTTCGCGGGCGCCAACCTCGCGCTGTCGCTCTGCCCGCTGCTGAGCCAGGGGCAGATCGAGGCGCTGGAGGCGCATGCCTCGGACGAGCTGAAGGCCCTCTACCTTCCAAAGCTCGTCTCGGGCGAGTGGACCGGGACCATGAACCTGACGGAGCCGCAGGCGGGCTCGGACGTGGGCGCGCTGAGCACCAGGGCCGAGCCGCAGGGCGACGGGACCTGCAGGATCACCGGCCAGAAGATCTACATCTCCTGGGGCGACCATGACGTGGCCGAGAACGTCGTCCACCTGGTGCTCGCCAAGCTGCCGGATGCGGCGGCGGGGACGCGCGGCGTGTCGCTGTTCCTCGTGCCCAAGTTCATCCCCGACGAGCAGGGGCGGCCCGGCGTGGCCAACCGCCTCAAGCCCGTGAGCCTCGAGCACAAGCTGGGCCTGCACGGCTCGCCGACCTGCGTGATGGCCTACGAGGGCGCCACCGGCTGGATGGTCGGCCAGGAGAACGGCGGCATGGCAGCGATGTTCACCATGATGAACAACGCGCGGCTGGGCGTGGGGCTGGAGGGGCTCGGCATCGCCGAGGCCGCCTATCAGCACGCGCTCGCCTATGCGCGGGACCGGGTGCAGGGCAAGACGGCGGACGGGTCGAACTCGATCCTCGGTCATGCGGACGTGCGGCGGATGCTGATGCGGATGCGGTCGCTGACCGATGCCGCGCGGGCGATCTGCCTCGATACCGCGCTGTCGCTGGACATGGCGCGGGCGACCTCGGGCGCCGACGCGAAGGCGTGGGCCGCGCGGGCCGCGTTCCTCACGCCCATCGCCAAGGCCTTCGGCACCGACGTGGGCAACGAGGTGGCGCAGCGCGGCATCCAGGTGCACGGCGGCATGGGCTTCATCGAGGAGACCGGCGCCGCCCAGTTCGCCCGCGACGTGCGGGTGACCACGATCTACGAGGGAACCAACGGCATCCAGGCGATGGACCTTGTGGGCCGCAAGCTCGCCGACGGGGGCGAGGCCGCGCGGGCGCTGCTGGCGGAGGTGCGCGCAGGCGCGAAGGCGTCGGGCGACGCGGCCATGGGCGCGCAGCTCGGGGCCGCGGCGGATGCGCTGGAGCAGGCGACGGACTGGATGCTGGCGGCGGAGCCTAACGACCGCTTCGCGGGCTCGGCGGATTATCTGCGCGCCTGGGCGCTGGCGCTGGGCGCGACCTACCTGCTGAGGGGCGCGGGCGCGGACACGCCGGAGCGGCCGCGGCGGGAGGCCATCGCGCGCTACTTCTTCGGGCGGGAGCTGCCGGTGCTGGCGGGGCTCTGCCAGTCGGCGCAGGTGGGCGCCGCGCCGCTCTATGCGCTGAGCGGCGAAGAGATGGCCTCGTGAGCGGCGCGGCGCGGACCCGTCCCGGGGTGCGGTTCCCCTGGCCCGACGCCCCCGGCCCGGGGGAGACGATCGAGCTGGCGGAGGGGGTTCTGTGGGCGCGGATCGGCCTGCCCTCGCGCCTCAACCACGTCAACGTGCTGCTGATCGACGAGGGGGACTCGTGGACGGTGGTGGACACCGGCCTTCGCCACAAGCAGTGCCTGGAGGACTGGGACCGCCTGCGCCGCGGGGCGATGGCGGGCAAGCCGGTCAGCCGGGTGGTGGCGACGCATCACCACCCGGATCATATCGGCCTCGCCGGCAAGTTCATGACCGAGGACGGGGCGGAGCTGTGGACCACCCGCACGGCCTACCTGATGACCCGGATGCTGCAGTTCGACCATCACGACGCGCATCCGCCGGCGCAGGTGGAGCACTGGCGGCGGGGCGGAACGCCGCCCGAGATGCTGGAGAAGCTGGCCGCGCAGGCCCCGTGGAATTTCTCGACCGCCACCCACCGGCTGCCGCTGGGCTACAAGCGCATCCAGGAGGGCGACGAGATCCGCATGGGCGGACGGCGCTGGATCGTGCGCATGGGCGACGGGCACGCGCCGGAGCATGCCACGTTCTGGTCGCAGGACGACCGGCTGGTGATCGCGGGGGATCAGGCGATCCCGGGGATCTCGTCCAATCTGGGCGTGCATCCGACGGAGCCTGAGGCGGATCCGGTGGGGGAATGGCTGAGCTCGTGCGAGCGGCTGCTGGAGCATGCGCGCGACGACCATCTGGCGGTCCCGGGGCACAAGCTGGCCTTCACGGGGCTGCCCTCGCGGTTCGAGCAGTTGATCGCCAACCACCACGGGGCGATAGAGCGGCTGCGCGGGCATCTGGGGGAATGGCGGACGGTGGCCGAGTGCTTCGTGCCGATCTTCGGGCGGCAGATCGAGCAGGCGGTGTTCGGCCTCGCGCTCAACGAGGCGCTGGGGCACCTGAACCACATGTGGCTCGGCGGCGAGGTGGAGCGGGAGATGGGCGAGGACGGCGCCTGGCGCTGGCGGATGACCCGCTGACGCGGGCGCCGCGCGGAGGTTCCGCCGATTGCGGCCCGTCCGCCCGCGGCGCGGGGCCGGCCGGTCGCGGTCTGGCGGCCGTCGCCTCAGGCGGACCGCTCGCCCTGCGCCGCGGGCGGTCGCGGACCCAGGGGGCGAGAGGGTCGGCGCGGCGCCTCCGCAGGCGGGGGCTGGGCGCGACCTTTTCGGCCTTGAACCGCGGCGCGTCGCCCGGCTAGTCAGACGAAGAGCGTCGTCCGCCCCAGCGGGCGACGGCACGCATGACCGCCCGTCCGGGCGCAAGGAAGGAAGCCCGCCATGTCCGCCGAAACCGACGTGCAGCACTCCGGAACCCGCCACGAACCCGGCACGATGGACATTTCCGAGCAGGAGAAGACCTTCTCGGGGTTCCTGTTCGTGATCGCCTTCCACATGGTGGCGATTCCGACGCTGCTGATCTTCCTGCTGCTGATCAACGGCTGAGGCCGCCCGGCTTTGCGTCGGCGCCCCCTCGCGAGAGGGCGCCGCGCGCGCCTCAGTTGGTGCGGGAGATGTTGCGCGCGACCTGCTCCACTTCCGGCCGGTCGCCCTGGCTGCGCATGTAGGCGTAGACCTCGCGCCGGATGCCGTTCGTCTGGCGCAGGTATTCGTCCGCCGCCACGCGCCCCTGGTCCGCGCCCATCTGGCGGGCCATCTGCACCAGCTCGGCCTGGCGGTCGGAGCTGCGCGGGTGGGAGGCGAAGAACTGGGCGAGGCCGCCGCTCTCTCCGTACATCCGCCGCAGGACGGCGAAGGACTCCGCCCCTGCGACGGCGTCGTAGCCGGCGCCGCGCATGTAGCGCAGGCCCACTTGGTCGGCCTCGGTCTCCTGATCCCGCGAGAAATCCGAATAGGCGTACTGGCTGCCGGCGTTGACGCCGAGACTCACCAGCTCCTGGGGCAGGCCGAGCACGGCGCCGCCCACGCCCGCGATCGCGCCGGCGATGCCGATCTGCTGCTGGCGCTGCATGCCGGCGCTTACATGGCCTTCATCCACATGGCCGATCTCGTGCGCCAGCACCATGGCGAGCTGGGCCTCGTTCTCCATCGCCGCCAGCAGGCCCGCGTGGACGAAGACGTAGCCGCCCCCCGAGGTGAAGGCGTTGGCGGAGGCGTCCTCGATCACGAAGGTCTGGAGGGGGCGCGCGCCCTGCGGCCGCTGCGCCTCGATCCGCTGCGACGATGCCGTCGACATAGGCGTTGAGGCTGCGGTCCTCGACCAGCAGGTCCTTGCTCCGCAGCTCGTTCAGAAGCTGCTGGGACTGCTGCACCTCGGCCGCCTGGGTGCGGGGGGAGCCCTGCGGCTCGCCGCAGCCGGGGATGAGGCCGAGAACGACGCCCCCCGCCGCGAGGGCGGCGAGGGCCTGACGGGGCATTCGCATGCGGTTCGCTCCTTCCGGTCTTGCCGCGGCGCAGGCTGCGCGCCGGCGCTTCGAAAGGCGATATGGGGCGGAAGGCGGCGGGCGGAAAGGCGCAGGCGCCGCGGCGGGCGGAGAGAGTCGGCCCGACGCGCCTTGAAAGCGCCCATCGGCCATTCGATCGGGACGTGTCCCGGCGGCGGGCGCGTCCCGGAGGGCGCAGGCCGGGCCGCTGCGCGACGATCGCGCTCACCGCTTCACGAAGCGGGAGAAGCGCTTGGCCGGCCTGCGTCCTCCGCCCCCGCCGCCTCGAGCCCCTGCGCATGGAGCCCATCGGCGTCGAGGAGGCGCTGGACCTTCCGGCGATGACGAAGGAGGTCCACCGGAACGGGAGCCGGACGAAGCTGCAGGCGCGGAAGGCCGGGCGGTTGCGCGCGCATAGGAAGAGCGGGCGCCGAGTTTCCTTCGGCGCCCGCTGTTTCCGGGGGGACGCCCGGGAAGACGAGTGCGCGCCGGACTGGCGTGCAGACGCCGGCTGAGGCAGGCTCCCTGTCGAAGCCGGGACCAGACCCGGCGCGAGGGGAGGAGAGACCGCATGCGCATCGAGAACGGGTGGGCCCGATGACGGGGGCCGCGGCGGAGGGGCGCCGGGTGGCGCTCGTGACGGGGGGCGGCACCGGGGTCGGCGCGGCCTCGGCGCTGGCGCTGGCCGCGCGGGGCTGCAACGTGGCGCTGAACTACAGCCGCAGCGCCGAGGAGGCGGAGCGCACGGCGATGGCCTGCCGGGAGGCCGGGGCCGGGGCGCTGGTGATGCAGGGGGACGTGGCCTCGGACAAGGACTGCCGCCGCATGGTGGCGGAGGCCGAGGCGCGCTGGGGCCGGGTGGACTGCCTGGTCAACAGCGCCGGGGTGACGGTGTTCCGGGAGCTGGGCGATCTCGCCTCGCAGGGGGCGGAGGACTTCCAGCGCATCTATGCGGTCAACGTCGTGGGCGCCTACCAGATGGCGCGGGCGGCGGAGGGGCTTCTGCGGAAATCCGACCGGGGGGCGGTGGTGAACGTCTCGTCCATGTCGGCGCTGACGGGGGCGGGAAGTTCCATTCCCTACGCGGCGTCGAAGGGGGCGCTGAACACGCTGACCCGGTCGCTGGCGCGGGCGCTGTCGCCGCAGGTGCGGGTCAACGCGATCCTGCCGGGGATGATCGCCACGCGCTGGTTCGCCGAAGGGGTGGGCGCGGAGCGGGCGGCGCAGGTGCGCGCGAAGGCCGAGGCGGGCGCGGCGCTGGGCGCGGTCTGCACCGCCGAGGATGTGGCGGACGGGATCGTGTTCCTCGCGCTCGACGCGCTGAAGATGACCGGCGTGCTCATGGAGATGGACGGGGGCGCGACGCTGGGGCGATGAGCCCCCGCCGCGCCGGGCCGCGGTTCGACGGCTGCGAAACGCGCGTGTTTCGCGCGCGAAACATCGCTTGCGTATCATAATGCAGGTAGGCGCGTTTTCTTTACGGATATGAACGGGCCGGGCGGGCAGGCTGGCGCGCCGCTGATCGCCTCGGCGCGGCCGGAGTTTTCCGCGACGGGTCATCGAGATGATCCGGTCCACCCCGTGCAGGCCTTCTGGCGCAGATGCAGGGGCGCCGCCTCCGGTTGCAGATGAAGATCGCATCAGGCGGAAAGAGGTGGAACTGCGAAGTTCGCCGGGTTTCCTCGGGGCGGGGCAGGGCCACCATCACGCCAGAGCCACCGAGCGCGCCGGCTTTTTCGCCGGCTCCGGCCCGCCCCAGGGCCGCTTCCGCAGCCAGGAGATGCTCATGTCGGACAGGGACCAGAAGCGCGGCGTCAGCCGGCGCGATTTCATGCGGGCCTCGGCCACAACCGGCGCGGCGGCGCTGGGGGGGCTGGCGCTCGAGGCGCGGGAGGCCGCGGCGCAGGCCGCCGCCGAGATGGCGGATGACGGGCTGGTGCGCACGCGGCTCAGGATCAACGGCGACGACCATGACCTGAAGCTCGACCCGCGCACCACGCTGCTGGACCTGCTGCGGGAGGATCTGGACCTCACGGGCACCAAGGTCGGGTGCAACCATGGCCAGTGCGGCGCCTGCACGGTGCTGCTGGACGGGGTGCGGGTCAATTCGTGCCTCACGCTCGCCGCGGCGGCGGACGGCAAGGCCGTGGTGACCATCGAGGGGCTGGCGGGCGCGGAGGGCGACCTTCACCCCATGCAGGCCGCCTTCATCGAGCAGGACGGCTTCCAGTGCGGCTACTGCACGCCGGGCCAGATCCTGTCCGCGGTGGGCTGCGTGAAGGAGGGGCACGCAGGGTCCGAGGCCGAGATCAGCGAATTCATGTCCGGCAATCTCTGCCGTTGCGGCGCCTACAAGGGCATCGTGGAGGCGGTGGCGAAGGCGCGGGAGGAGACCGAGAGCATCGACCTCGCATCCCTGGGAGGCGCCCGATGAAGCCCTTCCGCTATCACGCCCCCGAAGATGTCGCCGGCGCCGTGGAGACGGTGGAGCCGATGGGCATCCCCGGTCAGGGCGGCGCCTTCCTCGCGGGGGGGACGACGATCATCGACCTCATGAAGCTGTCGGTGGCCACGCCCCCTTCGCTGACCGACATCCGCAAGCTGGGTCTGGATCGGATCCGCGACGAGGGCGGGACGCTGCATGTGGGCGCCCGCGTGACCATGGCCGAGGCGGCGGAGCATCCGGCGTTCCGGGACCGGGCGCCGGTGCTGTCGGACGCGCTGTGGAAGGCGGCCTCGCCGCAGCTTCGCAACGTGGCGACGCTGGGGGGGAACGTGCTGCAACGGACCCGCTGCCCGTATTTCAGGGACAATGTCAGCCCGTGCAACAAGCGGGAGCCGGGCTCGGGCTGCGCCGCAATCGGGGGGATCAACCGGCTGCTGGCGGTGCTGGGGACGTCGGATTCGTGCATCGCCTCCTATCCCGGGGACTTCGCCAACGCGTTGATCCTGTTCGACACGGTGGTGGAGACGGCGCGGCCCGGAGGCGAGGGGCGGGAGATCCCGTTCGCCGACCTGCACGTCCTGCCGCAGGATCACCCGGAGCGGGAGACGGTGCTGGAGGATGACGAGCTGATCACCGGCTACCGCATCCCGCTGCCCGGATGGGCGCGGAGGTCCGTTTACGTGAAGGCGCGGGACCGGGAGAGCTATGCCTTTGCGTTGGCCTCGGCGGCCGTCGCGCTGGACATGGACGGGGGGACGGTGCGCGAGGCTCGGATCGGGCTTGGCGGGGTCGCGACCACGCCGTGGCGGGCGCGGGAGGCGGAGGAGTTCCTGCGCGGCAAGCGCGTGGACGAGGAGACGGCGCTGGAGGCCGGGCGCATCGCGATGGACGGCGCGCAGGGCTATTCGCACAACGCCTTCAAGATCCCCCTCGGGCGGCGCACGGTCGCCAAGGGGTTGCTGGACGCTGCGGCGCTGGACCTGGGAGACGCGGGATGAGCAACAACATCGGCAAGCCGCATGACCGCATCGACGGGCGCCTGAAGGTCACGGGCGCGGCGCGATACGCGGCCGACTTCGCGGTCCCCAACCCGCTTTACGCGCATCTGGTGATCTCGACCGTCGGCAAGGGGCGGATCACGGGCATCGACGACGAGGCGGCTCGTGCGGTGCCGGGGGTGCGGGAGATCTACACGCACGCGAACCAGCCGGACCTGAAGGCGGCGGGCTTCTTCGGCGCCGGCAAGGGGCAGGCGCAGCAGGGGTGGCGGCCGCTCGCGGGGCCGGACGTGAAGTTCTACGGCGAGATCGTGGGGATGGTGGTGGCGGAGACGCTGCTCGCCGCCCGCCAGGCCGCCGCGGAGCTGCGCTTCGATTATGAGGCGGAGGACCCGGCGGCGGTGTTCGGCGCCGAGGGCGTGGAGCCGGCGGCGCTGCCGGAGCGGACGATTCCAAGGGGAATGCGGATCAGGCGCTGTCGGAGGCCGCGACCTCCATCGCCCGGTCCTACGAGACCTCGCCCAACACCCACAACGCCATGGAGCTGTTCGCCACCACCGCCCATTGGGAGGGGGAGGACGTCACCGTCTACGTCCCCAGCCAGTGGGTGAAGGGGTTCCAGTTCGGCCTCGCGACCGAGCTGGGGATCGACGAGCGGCGGATCCGGGTGCGTTCGCCCTATGTGGGCGGGCGGCTTCGGGGGGAAGGGCACGCTCTTCACCTTCACCGGGCTGGTGACCGCGGCCGCGCGGCGGCTGGGGCGGCCGGTGAAGCTGTATGTGACGCGGGAGCAGGGGTTCACGGTGGCCTCGTTCCGCGCCGAGACGCGAGCAGGACGTGAAGATCGGGGCGGCTTCGGACGGGCTGATCTCGGCCTTCGTGCATGAGGGGCGGGAGCTGACCTCGCGGCCACGACACCTATGTGGTGAACGGGGCGGAGAACACGACCCGGATGTACCACGCGGAGCATATCCGCACCGGGGTCACGGCGGTTCATGCGGACCGCCAGACGCCGGGCTTCATGCGCGCGCCTCCCGAGACGCCGTATTTCTTCGCGCTGGAATCGGCGATGGACGAGCTGGCGCGGGAGCTGGAGATGGATCCGGTGGAGCTGCGCATCCGCAACGATGTGGACAAGGACCCGGTGAAGGGCGTGCCGTTCACCTCGCGGTCGCTGGTGGAGTGCTTCCGGCAGGCGGGGGAGGCGTTCGGCTGGTCCGACTACTCGCCCGCGGTCGGGTCGATGACCGATGGGGACGAGCTGATCGGCTGGGGGGTGGCGACCTCCACCTACCCCACGCAGATGTCGCCCTGCGCGGTGCGGGTGTCGGTGGACATCACCGGCGAGGCGCAGGTCCAGGTGGCGAGCCATGACGTGGGCACCGGCGCCTACACGGTGCTGGCGATGGCCGCGGCGGAGCGGCTCGGTCTGCCGGTGGAGCGGGTGAAGGTGGAGCTGGGCGACAGCCGCCTGCCGCCGGGGACCATCGCGGGGGGGTCGGTGTCCACGGCCTCCAACGTCTCGGCGGTGGAGATGGCCTGCGACCGGATCCTGGTGAAGCTGGGCGCGCAGCCCGGTTCGCTGGACGTGGACGCCGCGTTCGAGACCTACGGCCAGAGCGCGGTGGAGGAGTATGTGGAGTGGGTTCCCCCCGCCGCCGCCGGCGCCGGCAAGGGCACGCTGCGCAACGGGGCGGTGAGCATCGTCGGCGGGCCGGAGGAGGACTACGCCGCCTTCGCCTTCGGCGCCCAGTTCGTGGAGGTCCGCGTCAACCGCTGGACCCGGGAGATCCGGGTCCCGCGCCTGGTCGGGGCCTTCGCCGCCGGGCGGATCATGAACGAGAAGACCGCGCGGTCCCAGTATCTGGGCGGCATGGTCTGGGGGATCGGGCACGCGCTGCACGAGGTCACGGAGATCGACCCCCGCACCGGCGCGGTGATGAACGACAACATCTCCGAGTATCTGGTGCCGGTGAACGCCGACATCCGCCAGCTCGACGCCATTCTGGTGCCCGAGGTGGACAAGAAGGTGAACCCGGCGGGCGTGAAGGGCATCGGCGAGATCGGGATCGTCGGGACCGCGGCCGCCATCGCCAACGCGGTTCACCATGCGACGGGGGTGCGGGTGCGCAAGACGCCGATTCGCCTGGACGATCTGTTCGCCGAGATCTGAGGCGGCGGCCCGACGCTTCGCGGGTTGAAGAGAGCGGCCGACCCCTCGCCGGGGCCGGCCGTTTCCTTGCGCGACAGGGTCGCGAAGCCGCCGCCGGGGCGTTTCCGCCTCTGTGCGCCTCGCCGCCGTGCGGGTCGGGCGGTTTCGCCTCGTCGTCCCGAAGGCCGGTCCGCTCCCGCGTCGGCCGATCGTGGTTAACCGCTGCTTCGCAATTTGAGGGTTACTGAGCGACAACCTTCAATCAGCAGGTAAATCATGAGAATTATTCCCTCGCTCCTGTCCAGCACCGCTCTGGTCGGGACGGCTCTCTGCGCCTTCCCGGCCTATCCGCAGAGCCTGAGCGTCGTGGACGGCGGCGGCCATGCCGGCGCCGTGGTGCAGGACAGCCGCACCGTCGGCTCCCGCTCGGGCAAGACCGCATACACCAACTTCTACACCGAAGGCGGCGCGGGTTCGGGCGGCGGCGCGGGGCTGGGCGGCGCGTTCTTCGTGGACGAGGGCGCCTCGCTGACCGTGGTGAACACCGACTTCCGCGGCAACACCGCCAAGGGCGGGCAGGGCGGCAGCCGCCCGCCGGTGGAGCTTGTCGGGAGCACGCTGCTGCTCGCGGATCTCAAGGCCGATATCGCGGCGGTGGAGTCGCTGAACCCCACGCCGCAGCTGACGTACACGGGCCTAGGCTACGAGGTCTCGGGCGTCGAGCTGACGGGCGAGAACGCCGCGATTCGGAGCGGCGTCTCGGCGATGCTGGGCGGGGCCGCCGCGCCGGCCGAGATTGCCTCCATCTCCGGCACGACCGTGACCTTCGCGGCGCCGGTCGTGATCGACCACTCCAAGGTGACGTTCGTGGCCACGGATATCGTGCCGGCCGGCGAGACGAAGTTCGACATCATGGGCTTCGGGGGCGACGCGAACAACTTCAAGATCGGATCGGTCGTGGTCGGCTCCGGCGTGCCCCAGGGCGCCCGGATCGTCGAGGTGGAGTACGACGCGAACCGTGAGCCGATCTCGGTCACCCTCGATCAGGCGAGCGTGGCCACCGTCTGGGACTTCGACGTGGTGAACGTGGGCTCCCTCTCCACGCCGCAGTTCAAGCGGATCGACGCGCAGACCATCCAGATGGGCGCGAACGCGAGCTCGCTCGCGGTGGGCATGGAGGTGGTCGCGGACGGCGTGCCGCCGGGGGTCTACGTGACCTCGATCTCCAATTCGGGCGAGGTCGCGTTCTCGGCGCCCGTGCCGCCGACCTTCACCGGCTTCGTGGGCCGGATCGAGGCGGCGAAGGCCGGAAGCTCCGTGGTCACGCTGCCCAAGTCCTCGGGCGCGCTGAGCGTGGGGATGCCGATCTCCGGCACCGGCGTGCAGGCGGGGACCGTGATCTCGGCCATCGACGGCAACCGCATAACCCTGTCCCAGCCCCTGACCGCGACGCCCGAGGCGCTGCGCACCACGCTCGCGACCGGCGTGTCGGTGTTCGGCGGCTTCACCTCCATGACCATCGCGGCCGGGCAGGACATCTCGTCGGGCATGTCGGTGTCGGGCCCCGGCATTCCCGACGGCGCGCGGGTGATCTCCTACAACCGCGCCACGGGCGCGCTGACGGTCGACCGGGCGGTGTCGGGGTCGGTCACGGGGCTGACCTTCGCCTCGCCGCTTTCGGTGGGCGGCGCGATGAACGGGCTAGGCTTGCCGGGCGTGAACGGGGCGAACGGCGCGGGCGGCGCCAACGGCAACCTGACCGCCGCCTGGTACAATGGCGGCGAGGGGCAGGACGGCACCAACGGCAAGAACGCGGGCTCGGCGGGGGCCGGCGTCGGCGGCAATGGCGGCGGCGGCGGCAAGGGCAGCGACGGCATGCCCTTCAACAAGGACCTGATCCTGGCGCTGGCGGACACCACCGAATAGGCGGTGAGCGCCACGGCGGCCGCGGGCGCGGCGCTGGCGACCTTCCCGCCGAACGCGGCGCTGAGCGCCGTGCATATCGCGAACGCGACCTATCGCTGGGTTCGGGTGGCGGACCTCGCCATCCAGCTCGGCATCTGGGCGGATGACCTGCGCAACGGCACCGTCGGCCTCGGCGGCGAGGGCGGCGACGGCGGCTCGGGCGGGGCGGGCAGCACCTTCTTCGGCGGCGGCGCAGGCGGCGCAGGCGGCCGCGGCGGCGAGAGCGCGCTGGGCGGCACCGACGGCGGCGCGGGCGGCGCGGGCGGCGACGGCGGCGCGGGCGGCTTCGGCGCGGGCGGCGGCTCGGGCGGCGCCTCGGGCGCGGCCGGCTCCACCGGGCAGGGCACGCCCGGCTCGGCCGGCTCGGGCGGCGTGGCGGGCTTCGGCGGCGGTCAGGGCTCCAACGGCGCGGGGCTGCTGGGCGGCGGCGGCTCGGGCTTCGGCGGCGCGATCTTCGTGCGGTCGGGCGGCAGCCTGGTGATCACCGGCAACAGCACCTTCACCAACAACACCTCGCTCGGCGGTTCCAGCTCCAACGGCGGCGCCTCGGGCGCCGCGGCGGGCGCGGATCTGTTCGCCATGCGGGGCGCCGACGTCCTGATCGCGCCGGACGACGGCGAGGTGGTCCGGTTCGAGGGCTCCATCGCCGACGACAGCGCGGGCAGCTTCTCGGGCGCCTCCAACGCCTCGGGCGCGGGCGCGGACATCCGCATCGGCGGCACCGGCCTCGTGCAGTTCGCGGGCGCCAACACCTATACCGGCGAGACCCGGATGGAGGGCGGCACGCTCGAGGCCGACCAGGGTGTCGGGCTCAACGTGGACAGCCACCTGCGCTTCGACGGCGCGGGCGACTTCATGGACGTGGCCACCTCCAACGCGGGCGTGCTGATGACCCGCGGGGTGTTCGTGCGCCGCGTGGGCGACAAGCCGCACCAGGTGTCCTGGTCCGGCTCCGGCGGCTTCGCGGCCTCCGAGGGGGAACTGGTGCTCAACTTCGGGTCGCTCGGAGGGGCGGCGGGCCAGCAGCTCACGCTCGGGGTGGGCGGCTTCATCAACTCCGGGGACGTGCTGACCTTCGGGTCCGAGTTCGCGCAGGGCTCGGTGCGGCTGATGAACGACATCGACCTCAACCACGGCATGCTGGGCATGGCGGTGGTGGACAGCCTGCTGGTGGACGGGGACGGCGCGGTCATAGCGGGGCGTCTCTCCAACGGCGGGCTGGTGGTGGGGGCGAACGGCTATCTCGGCCGGGCGACCTTCACCGGCGACAACCGGCTCGACATCCTTACGGTTCGCTCCGGCACGGTGCTGACCAGGGAGGGCGACACGGTCGGACGGATGATGGACTCCGACGGGCGGATCTACGTGGAAGGCGGCGGCCTGCGGCTCTCGGCGGATGAGATCCTGGACGCCATCATGGTCGCGGACGGGGCGATGCTGGCGGCCGACGGGAAGGTCACGGCGCAGAGCCTCGACAACACGGGCGGCGCGGTCTTCGCGGGCGAAACCGACATCGTCGCGATCCGCAACGAGACGACGGGCGCCCTGCGTCTGGCGGGGAACACCACCACGGCGACGGACCTGCAGAACGACGGCGGCGTCTCGCTGGGCGCCGATCTCACGCTGACCGACGCGGCCTCGTTCCGCAACGCGGGCCAGGTGGATGCGGACGGGGAGCGGACCATCAAGGCGGCGGGCTTCACCGGCGCGGGCTCCATCGTGGTGACGGAAGGGGCGGACCTGACGCTCGATCTTTCGGACGGCTCGACCTTCGACGGCGATGCGGCCGGCGCGGGCGCGCTGACCAAGGCCGGCGCGGGCGACTGGACGGTGCGCGGGCATCTTGCGCAGGAGGGCGGCACGACGGTCGCGGCCGGCGCGATGATCGTGGCCTGGGGGGACCTCGGCGACGCGGCGACGGCGACGGTCGAGGCGGGCGCGCGGCTGATCTGGCTCACCGGCGACGCCATCGGCGCGCTGGAGAACGACGGCGCGGTCGAGCTGGCCGCGAATCTGGATGTGGCGGCGGGGGTCCGGAACGATGGCGATCTCGCCGCGCTCGCGGACGTGGCGCTGACGACGACCGGCCTCTCGGGGTCCGGCCGCGTCGCCATCGACGCGCTCAGCGCGCTGGAGCTGCGGCAGAGCGGCATGAGCACGTATTCCGGCTCGGTCTCCGGCGGCGTGCTGCGCAAGACCGGCGAGGGCGTGGTCATGTTCGACGGCGCGCAGGGGGCGCTCGCGGCCTCCCGCGTGGTGGTCGAGGAGGGCGGCCTCGGCATGATGTCCGAGCTGGTGATGCATGACGCGGGCGAGGTGGAGGTGCATGAGGACGCGATGTTCGGCGCGGCCGAGGCGGCGGATTTCGCCCGTCTCGACAACGCCGGCGACTCGATCTTCTTCGGCGCCGCCGACATCGCCGCGATCCGCAACCAGGCGACCGGCGAGCTGAGCTTCCAGGGGACGGTCGCCACCGCCTCGGATCTGCTGAACGAGGGCCGCATGGCGCTTGGCGGCGACGCGACGGTCACGGGCGCGGACGTGGTAAACGACGGCCACCTGCTGGCGGAGGGCGAGCGTCGCATCGACGCCGTCGGCTTCCGCGGCGCGGGCTCCGTGGAGACGGACGGGACGCTGACGCTCGCGCTCACCGGCGTCTCCACCTATGCCGGCGAGGCGGCGGGCGCGGGCCGGCTGGTCAAGACCGGCGCGGGCGAGTGGACCGCGACGGGCCGGCTGGTCCAGGAGGGCGGTCTCAAGGTCGAGCAGGGCTCGGTGATCGTGGATCACGGGGACCTGGGCGACGAGGCCGCGATGCGGGTCGAGGCCGACGGCCGCCTCGCCTGGCGGACGGCGGATGCGGTGGGCGAGGTCTCGTCCTCCGGCCGGACCGAGCTGGGGGCCGACCTCGCGGTCGCCCGCGGCGTGGTCAACGACGGCGCCATGGCGGTGGAGACGGACCTGACGCTTTCCACCACGGGCCTGACCGGCTCGGGCTCGGTGGAGATCGCGCCGGGCCATGCGCTGACCCTCTCCCAGAGCGGGGCGAGCGCCTATGCCGGCTCGGTCTCGGGCGGCGAACTGCGCAAGACCGGCGCGGGCGAGGTGACGCTGAACGGCGCCGCCCGGTCCGTGGCTCCGGCAAAGATAGTGGTGGAGACGGGCGGCGTCCGCTTCGCCACGGCCAATGTCGCGGCGGCGACGGGGCAGGTCGAGGTGGCGCAGGGCGCGCATCTGACGGCGACGGCGGCGGTGGACATCGACCGGCTGACCAACGCCGGCACGGCCATCTTCTCGGCCGCGGCCGACGTGGCGGCGATCCGCAACGAGGCCACCGGCGCGCTGCGCTTCTCGGCCGCGGCCACCAGCGCCTCGGATCTGGTGAACGACGGGGAGGTCTCGCTCGGCGGCGATCTCTCGCTGACCGGCACGGCGGCCTTCGCTCACGGCGGCGGGCTGGACGTGGACGGGGTGCGCCGCATCTCGGCCACGGGCTTCCGCGGCGCGGGCGACGTGACCATCGGCGAGGGCGACGCGCTGACCCTCGCCCTGACCGGCGCCTCCACGTTCGACGGGGACGTCGCGGGCGCCGGCCGGCTGACGAAGACCGGGGTCGGGATCTGGACCGTGCGGGGCGCGATCGCGCAGGCGGGCGGAACCACCGTTTCGGGCGGCGGGATCGTGGTGGACGGCGGCGACCTCGGCGACGGGGCGACGGTGATGGTGGGCCGGGACGGGACGCTCGACTGGCGGACGACGGACGCCATCGGCGCGCTGTCGAACGCGGGCCGGGTCGGGGCCAATGCGGCGCTTTCGGTGCGCGGCGATCTCGGCAACGCGGGAACGGCGGCCTTCCGGGGCCAGACCGCGGTGGGCGGCGCGCTGGGCAACCAGGGCTCGGCGACCTTCGCGGCCCGGACCACGGTCGCACGCAACGCGACGAACTCGGGGACGCTCGCGGCGGCCTCCAGCCTGTCGGTCGGCGGGGCGTTGGCCAACTCGGGCACGATGACCGTCGCCTCCGGCCTCGCGGTCGGCGGGAACGCGACCAACACGGGCGACATGGGGCTGGCCTCCGGCGTCGCCGTGGGCGGGGACCTCGCGAACCGCGGGACCCTGCGGATCGGCGGCGCCTCGACCGTCGCGGGCAAGGCGTCCAACGCCGGGTCCATGACGCTGGCCGCCGATCTCTCGGTCGCCGGCGGGCTCGTCAATGACGGGCGGGTCGGCGTGACGACGGACGTCAAGGTCGCGACGAAGGCGCTGACGGGCAAGGGCTCGGTGGACGTGGCGGCGGGGCGGACCCTGCGGCTCGACCAGTCCGGGAACGGCGTCTATTCCGGCGCCATGTCCGGCGGCGGCACGCTGGTGAAGGCCGGGAAGGGCGCTCTCGCCCTCGACGGCAAGCAGCGCAGCGTGGCGGTGGACCTGATCCGCATCGAGGGGGGCGAGCTCTCGCTCAACTCCGCCTTCGTGCTCGGCAAGCAGGTGGACGTGGACGTCCTGAACCTCGGGACGCTGAGCCTCGTCTCCGGCGACCAGCAGATCGACGTCCTGACGGGCGCGGGCCTGCTGGCGCTGGGCGAGAACACCCTCTCCATCAACGAGGGCGGCGAGTTCTCGGGCGTGGTCACGGGCTCCGGCTCCCTCCGGGTGGCGGGCGGCGACTTCAACGTCGGCGGCGACATCACCTCCGAGGAAGGGTCGTTCGACGTGGAGACCGGCAGCCACGTCACGGTGGGCGGCGGCAAGTCGATCGCCACGCCGACGGTCAACGTGAAGGGCGGCATGCTCGAGATCTCGGGCAAGGTCGACACCGGCGAGGTCACGGTCGCCTCGGGCGGTACGATCCAGCTGGGCGGCGACGGCGAGTACAGCGAGCTGGAGACCGGGGAGACCTCGGTCGGCGGCGGGAACGCGTCCATACGCGGCAACGGCTCCGTCTCCGGGCGGACCCGGTTCGAGGACGGCGGCGAGCTTCGCCCCGGCAACTCTCCGGGCCGGATCGACTTCGCGGACCTGACGCTCGGCGCCGGCTCGCTCACGGTGATGGAGTACATCGTGACGGGCGGCGTGCCGGCCTGGGACGTGGTCGGGGTCTCGGGCGACCTCGAGATCGATCCGCAGGCGGTGCTGACGCTGGACGCTCCGGGCGGCGAGACGCTGGCCCTGGGCGAGAGCTTCCGGATCTTCGAGGTGGATCCGGGCCGGACCTCCGGCGCCTTCGGGCAGGTGAACTCGGGCTTCGGCGGCGACGTGCTGCTGAGCCTCGCCACCGGCACGGTGGTCGGCCTCGGGAACCGCGACGCGGACACGTTCTTCGCCGCGGCGACCGAGGGGGCCAACGACCGGCGCATGGTCCGTGCCCTGACCGTGGATGCGGCGGGCGAGACCCAGATCTGGGGCGGCCGTCTGGCCGAGGCCCTGGCGTCGGCCCAGGCTTCGGGCGGCTCGGCGGCGGCGGCGCAGGTCTTCGACCTCGCCTCGCCGGAGGCCTATGCCGGCCTCGGCGCAGCCGCGAACTTCGCCCTGCGGCGGGGGATGCCGACGCCGGCGCTCGAAGGTCGGGCGCTGGCGATGTCGGGGTCCAAGGCCGGGATCGACTCGGATGCGGGCTCGAACCAGGTCGGCTTCGACGTGGACTCCTCCTTCGGGGGGGTCGGGGGCGCGCTGGATCTCGGGCCGGTGGTGCTCTCGGGCGCGGTCGGCTACGTGGGCGGCGAGGTTTCGTCCGACTTCTTCCGGGCGGATCTGTCGGGGCTGGGCTTCCAGGTCGCGGCGGCGGCGCCGGTTCCGGCGGCCTCCGGGCTCTCGGTCACGGGGCGCTTCGCCTTCGCCAACCTCGACGCCTCCGGCACGCGCCGGACGCTGGGCGGGACCGCGCGGTTCGAGGATGTGGGGACCACCTCCCGCCTCTTCGGAATCGGCCTCGACTGGCAGCGCCGGATGGGCGCCACCACCTTCGGGGTCTCGGCCGAGTATCTGCACGTCTCCGACGACGTGGACGCGGTGACCGAGCGGGCCGGGGTTCTCGACGCCCAGGCCGTCTCGGGCCAGTCCTACTCGGCGGGGCTCGCGGATCTCGGGGTGCGGGTCCGGCGGCAGGTGACGCCGGCGCTCGGGCTCTCGGCCTCGATCGGGACCACGCTGCGCCTGTCGGGCGGGGAGCGGGAGGTCACGGGCGGCCTCGCCTCCGAGACGCCGCGCTACACCCTGACGAACGGCGGCCTGCCGGACGCCGAGGTGCGGGTCGGGCTTGGCGGGGACGTGCGGCTCTTCGAGAACGGCGCCCTTCGCGCCGAGGTCGCGGCCGGCGCCCATGCCGACGTGTCCTACGGCGCCTCGCTGGAGATCCGGTTCTGACCGGCCGGCCCGGCCCCTGCGGTCGGGCTTCCTGAACACGATGAGGGCCGGGCGACGATGTCGCCCGGCCCTTTGCATTTGCCGCCTGGGGATCGGCAGACGCCGCAGGCTGCCGGGGTTTTCGGGAACGCGCGGGCGCCGCGCCGAGGGTTTGGAAAGATTTTCTCGGCAGGAGAGCATCGGCCGGGCGCCATCGGCGAAGGGCTGCGGGCTGGCGGATTTCACCGGCTCATCGCCGGATAGGGCGACGAACCGCGGGGCTCGGCGCCCGCGAGGTTGGAGGCGTAGCGGCCGCGCCATGCGGCCGCCCCAATTTGCCTGCGGCCGCGATCGCTCTAGCGTAAGGGCTACATGATCATCACCCGTCCCGCCCCGTTTGCCGTGGCCGCATGGCTGCGACGGGGCGGTCGCATCCGATTCTCCGCCATGCGCATGATCGAGCGCCGGAGTTTCCAGAGGAAAGGAGTTCGCCCCGAATGGAGAAGAACCCGGACAAAGGATACGTCGCGATCCTGGGCTGGAGCCTCAGCGCGATCGACGCGATCGACCGCTTCGACAGGCGCTATGTGATCGTGGCGCCGAAATGGGCGGAAGCCTATGCGAAGGAGCACGGTATCCCCTTCATCGCTTGGGATTTCGACAGGCTGAACGAGCGTTCCCACGAGATCGCGCACATCCTCAAGGAGGAGGGCTGCGACGTCGCCATCCCGCTCTACGAGGAAACGGTGGAGTGGGCCGGCGCCATCAACTCCGTTCTGCTGAACAATCCGCGGCTGCTCGGCCAGTCCATGCTGTTCCGCGACAAGTCGCTGATGAAGCGGCGGGCGCAGCTTGCCGGCATCCGCGTCGGGATCTTCGAGGAGGCTGACAACCATGCCGACGTGATCCGCTTCCTGAAGCGCGTGAACCAGACGCTGCTGAAGCTGGACGGCGACGTGAACGACCCGATCCACTTCAAGGCCTTCGACAAGGCCGGCTGCCTCGGGCACCGCACCATCCGCACGGTGGAGGACGTGGACTCCATCTCCAACGATGAATTCCCGGCGCTGCTGGAGAGCCATCTGGACGGGTGGGAATTCGCGGTGGAGGCATGGATCAAGGACCGCAAGATCCAGTTCCTGAACATCTCGGAATACGTCACGCTCGGCTATTCGGTGTTCGTGCCGGCCACGCCGGAGCTGGAGAGCTGGCGCAACCTGATCACCAAGCAGATCGAGAAGCTGATCGAGGCCTTCGACATCGATTTCGGCTTCATCCACCCGGAATATTTCGTGACCTCCGACGGCACCATGTACTTCGGCGAGGTCGCCTACCGCCCGCCCGGCTTCAACGCGCTGGAGCTGATCGAGCGCGCCTACGGCTTCAACGGCTACCAGGGCATCGTCGCCTGTTTCGACCCGAAGACGAAGCAGGAGGAGCTGGACGCCATGTTCCCGGAGCCTGTGACCGGCGCCAAGGGCCATGCCGGCTGCTTCGGGGCCTATCCGCGCCGGCGGGTGGTCAGCGAGATGCGCATCCCAGAGGAGACGCAGAACCACCCGTACTTCGAATCCCATGAGCTGGCTCAGCCGATGGAGCAGAAGGTCACGAAACGCACGGCTTTCGGAACTCATTGGGGTCTGGTCTACTTCTTCGGGGACAATCCCCACCAGCTCCGCGACCTCCTGAAGGCGCAGGAGGAGCTGGACTTTTACGTCTGATCCGCCGGAGCAGCCCCTTTCATGACATCCGACGACCAAGCGGCCGACCGCCTCCAGTCCTTGCTGGAGGCGGCGGCGGTCCGGCTCGAGACGGCGAGACCGTTCGCGAAGACGCGCCACCAGCCCGCGACGCTGGACCTTGCGAGGCGGCTTCTGCGCGCACCCGGGGGGGTGGAGCGGATGGAGGCGCTGGCCCCTCGGCTGGATGCGGCCGGCGTATTCGCCGGATCGGACTGGGACAGGCCCGAGGCGCTTTCACCCCAGCTCGTGCCTCGCACCTTCGATGCCGGCTCCGAAGCGACCGTCACGCTCGAGGTGATCAGCCTGCTGCGTCTGCTGAAGGTGGCGGAGGGGCAGGCGACGCATCCGGGGCTGCATGCCGACCGGGCGCGGCACCATCTGGCGCAGGTTCTCGCGCTCAACCTGAGGCGCCTGTTCTCCGCCCCCGACGAGGCGGCGCGGGAGCGTCCGATGGAGCCGGTGATCCGCGCCCTTCTCTCGCATCTTGCGGACCGCATCGGCCTGCAGGATGTTGTCGGCGTGCTGGTGACGGAGATCTGGCGCATCCTCGCCCAGCGGCCGATCCAGGTGACCGCGGTCAGGGAGATGGTCGCGCAGATTTCGGTGACGCTCGCCTCGCAGTCGGTGGCCGCGGGGGATGGCCGCCTGGGCGCGGATCGCCTGATTTCGGCGCTGTTCGGTCCCACGGAAGCGTGCCGCGGCGATCCGGGGCTGGAGGTATATCGCTCCAGGCTGGAGGCGATGGACGAGTGGGCGCTGACGCAGGAGGCGCGGACGCTGGCGAGGGCCATGCACGATACGGGCCTCGTTTCCGACTATCACGCCGCCTTCATGGAATGGGCGCTGTCGGCGGGACATTCCGGGCTGGCGCCCGAAGCGCTCGGACTGACCAGCGTGGGGCTCGACTGCTGGCGCCGACATCAGGCGCTGGTCGAGGAATTGCTGACGGTTGCGGCGACCTCCGGCACGCCCCAGGCGGTCCTTGGGCTCGCGGAGCTTCTGGAACGGGGGATCCTGCACCATCCTGCGATCCCGCCGGGGCTTCGGCGACAGCTGTCTCTGCCGCTCTCGCCGGAAGCCGAGGCCCGGCTGAGCGCCGCCTTCGGCCCCGTCGCGCCGCCGCGCGCGCTGCTTCTGGCGGGCGTTCTGCAGGTGCTCGGGCAGCCGCTGGGCGTGGGGCAGGGGGCGAACCCCACTTGCCAGTCGGCGCGCGCCATCTCGATGTGGGCGCTGAACGACCCGGACTTCCTCCTCCACGTCATCGCCCATTCCGCGCATCATGACACCGTCCTGATGCATTTCGAGGGGAAGCCGATCAACTCCGCCGACCTGCCCGCCGGCCTCGCGTCCTGGGCGCCGCTGGACGCGGACCCGGTTTCCGTGACCCTGGTGCCGCATCTGGACCGGATCTACGCGGAGATGGGGCGTCTGTGCGGGGATCGCGGCGACGATCCGCACATATGGATCAATCCCGAGTTCCACGGATGGTGGGTGGGGCGAGAGTGCGCCATCGCGGTGGACGTCCCTACGGGGCGGCTCGCGGATATCGAGGGCTTCCTTCGGAGCTTCCATACCGCCTACCACCCGCGCTTCAACGGCGGTCAGTCGGTGATCCACCCGCAGCCCGCCGGCATCGCCGTCACCGATCCGTCCGGCCGCTTCGTCGGCTGGCACGCCATCGCGATCCTGCGGATGGCCGAGGATCAGGACGGCGTGATGCGGGTCTACTTCTACAACCCCAACAACGACAGCGGCCAGGACTGGGGGGGCGGGATCGTCGTATCGACCCAGGGGAAGGGAGAGCGTCACGGGGAGGCCTCCCTTCCGTTCGATCAGTTCGCCGCGCGGCTCTATCTTTTCCATGTCGATCCGCTGCGCCCCGTTCCCACCGCCGACCCGCCGGAGGAGGAGATCGCGGCCATCGCTCAGCGCGTTCGGGAGAGCTGGGCCGACGGCCGCGGCGAAGTTTCCGCGGTCGATCTCGCGGTCGTGAGCCGGTGAGTTCACGGGGTCCGGCTTGCGATCCAGAGGCCTCGACCTGCAGCTCGGCCCGATGGCTTGCGGGCCGCGCCGGCGCACCGGCCGAAGTGGAGTTCAGGGGGCTTTCGTCGCTCCGGTTTTCGTGAGGTCCTTGTCACGCCGGAACCGCCCGGTTTGGACCGCGGCTGCCGGTCAGGCGACGGCCCTCTCCGTCTCGTTGGCTTCCGCCCAGTGCCATGGGAGCAGTTCGTCGAGCCGATTGATCTTGTGGTCGTGGATGCGGCGGAAGATGTCGGCCAGGTAGGCCTCTGGGTCGAGGCCGCTGAGCTTGGCGCTCTCGATGATGGTCATGGCGTCGGCGAGCGTCTCGCCGCCGGCATCCGCTCCGGCGAACAGCCAGTTCTTCCGCCCGATGACCACCGGCTTGATGGCGCGCTCCGCGGGATTGTTGTCCATGGCCACGCGCCCGTCGTCGACGAACAGCGTGAAGGAAGGCCAGCGCCTGAGGGCGTAGCGGAACGCCTTGGCCAGGTCGCTCTTGCCGGAGACGCGGCCGAGCTGCGCCTCCGCCCAGTCCCTGAAGGCTTCCACCTTGGCCCCGCTGCGCGCCTGCCGGACTGCGCGCCGTTGGTCGGCGGGGTGGCCGGAGATCTCGCGCTCGATGTCGTAGAGGGCGCCTATCCGGTCCAGCGCCTCCCTGGCGATCTCGGACTTCGTTCCGGTCAAGACGTCGTGGAAGTCGCGGCGCAGGTGCGCCCAGCAGGCCGCCTCGCGCACGCGCACCTTGCCCGAGGCGTCGGGCTCATAGAGCGCCTTGAAGCCCGAGTAGGCGTCGGCCTGAAGGATGCCCTCGAACCCGGCGAGATGCGTCTGCGGATGCACGCTCCTGCGATCCGGCGAGAAGAAGTAGGCGACCCCGGGCGGCGCAGTCCCGCCCCAGGGGCGATCGTCGCGCAGGTAGGTCCAGATCCGGCTCTCCTTCACGCCCTTGCCGATCCCGTCGATCCGGCGGGAGGGATCGAGCACCCGGACCGGCGTGTCGTCGGCATGCAAGCGGTCGGAGCTGATGACGTCCGCCCTGATCCGGTCCACCAGCGGCGCCAGCGCCCGCATGCCCTGACCGCACCAGTCGACGAGCGTGGAGCCGGGGATGTCGGCGCCCATGCGCGCGAAGATCTCGTTCTGGCGATAAAGTGGAAGATGGTCGTCGAACTTCGACACCAGGATGTGCGCGAGCAGGCCGGGTCCGGCCATGCTGCGCGGGATCGGCCGCGAGGGCGCCGGGACCTGCGCGATCTTCTCGCAGCGCCGGCAGGACTTCTTTGGCCGCGCCGTCTCGATCACCTTCAGCTTCGCGGTGATCAGCTCGAGGATCTCGCCGACGTCCTCGCCAATCAGCCGCAGGGCGCCGCCGCAGTCCGGGCAGGCGTCGCCGGGGTCAAGCACGATGCGCTCGCGCGGCGTCGTCGCCGCCACCTTCGGCCTGCGCCGCCGGGGCGGGACTTCGGCGGCCGGGGGCTCCGAGCCGGTCTCTTCGCCGTCATCCTCCGGGATCGGATCTCCGGCGGAAGAGATCGCGACCTCCAGCGCTTCGAGGGCCAGCTCGAGCTGCTCGATTTCGCGCTCGATCTTCTCCGAGCTGGCGCCGAACCTCTGGCGCTGGAGCCTGGCGATACGGATCCGGAGCGCCTCGACCAGCGCCTCATGCGCTCTCAGCGTGGCCTGCATCCTCTCCGCGTCCGCCCGCATGGACGCGTTCTCCGCTTCGAGCGCGGCGATCATCGCCCGCAACTCGGCAGGGTCGTCGGGCAACGGGGAGAGGGCGTCGGACATGCCCGATCATACTGCGTCGCCGGAAGAATATCCAATGGATCAAGGCGGATGAGGCCTTCAACCTGCTCGCTGCGGCGGTGCGCCCCAGGTGGGACGTCGCCAGTCGATACCCTCCCACAGCATCGCCAGCTGCGCCGAGGTCAGACGCGCCGCTCCGCCCTGCGCGGTCGGCCATGGGAAGCGGCCGCGCTCAAGAACCTTGTAGTAGAGGCAGAAGCCCTGACCGTCCCAGTAGAGCAGCTTCAGCCGGTCGCCGCGCCGGCCGCGGAAGGCGAAGACCGCGCCTCCGGTTGGGTTCTGGCGAAGCGCATCCTGAACCAGGACCGACAGCCCGCCAATCCCCTTGCGCATGTCGGTCACGCCGCACGCGAGATAGACCCGAACCCCCGTGCCGGGCCCGATCACGCCGCCTCCGTCACACGGATCAGGCGCAGAAGAGCGCCCTCCTCCAGATCGGCTGGAACGCGCAGCCGCCGCCCACTGCGAAGCACGATCTCCACAGTGGCCTCCGAGCCGCCCCGCTCGTCCGGCAAGGCCGGAGAAGGGGACACCGGCGGCAACGCCATGAACTGGACCGGCGCCTCCGCCGTCAGACGCCCCTTGCGCTTCAGGTCGCGCCGCCAGCCGTAGATCTGCGACCGCGTAACGTCGTGGCGAAGCGCGACGTCCGTCACCGTCGCCCCGTTCACGCCCACGGCAGCCAGGATGGAGAGCTTCTCGTCGTCTCTCCAACGCCGCCGACGCTCGGCCCCCAGCACCTCGACCCTCATGAACCCTCCGCCAAGACACGTCGCAAACGACGTCGCTATGCACGTGTCTTAGCTCGTCAGGCGAAAGCCCGGCAGGCGGTCCAAGTCGGGCGCTTACGCTCTGCCACGACGGCTCGGCGCATCGTCGAGCCGTCAGGTGACCGGCAAGGAGAGCGGCGCCAGCATCGCATGGCGGCGCGCGCCGGGTTGCGAACGGCGTCTGCATGATTGCGCGGCGTGCGCTGGAGGCCCCCGAGCTGCCGCCGGCTTGCAGCCGTTTCGCCGGGGCAGCGGCCCTGTCCCTGGGCCCTCTTCGCCATGCGGAGGGAAGATCTGTGACCGACCCCGGCCCCCATGCGCCTGCTGGAGCGCTGCCACGCCGCCCTGTGCGAGCGGCTGGCGGAGCTGCAATCCCGCCGTGAAGGCGCCGCGAACACCGGGAGTTGCTGCACTCCGGCGCTCTGGTCACGGGCTTCCCGACACACATCGACGACGGCCGCGACTGATCCGCCACCCGCCAGCTGATCCGCGACCTCGAGCGCGAGATGGGCGGCCGTCCGCCGGCGACGGACCGATGGCTGGCGGAGCTGATCGACGGTGAGAGGAGGTCGGCGTGAAGAAGACCGAACAGGACCGGCGGCTGGAGGTCTATCGGCGGGACGAGGCGAAGCTCCAGAAGATCGCCCGCCTAGTCGAGCGCGAGCTGCCCGCGACATGGTCTTCGTCATCCACATCGCCGCGCCAAATCCCGACGGCGCCATGAGCTGCGGCGGCTACGTGAGCAACAGCCGGCAGCGGGCGGAGCTGGTGCAGATGATCCGCGAGACGGCCGACGCGATCGAGGCGAAGATGGATGTCGCGCCCGGCCTTCCGATCCATGGAGGAAGAGCATGACCAATCGCGGACAGATCGAGCGTGATATCGAGCGGTATGAGCGGGCGGCCCATCGCGTGCAGACCGCCATCGGCTTCCTCGGCGGCCCGCGCTTGACCGAGAAACACATGCGGACCGGGATCGACATGGGCAAGGCGGGCCTCGAGGGCCTCGCCACCCTGCTCATGGAGAAGGGGCTGTTCAAGATGGAGGAATACGTCGCCGCTTTGGCCGCTTCGGCCGAGCGCGAGGCGGACAGGTACGAGCACGAGCTGTCGATCAAGTGGGGGCACGAACACCCAGACGCTTTGACCAGCGCGATCCCGGCCGAGACGACGACAGCTTCCCGCGGGGAGGCTGTTTCGGTTTCGCCGGAACCGTCCAGCCGTCCGACCCGGACGCTCGAGAACAGTCGGACGGCAGCGTTTAAGAACTTCCCTTAAGCTGCTGTCTCAGCTTGGGAATCTGGTGGGTGATGTAGGGCTCGAACCTACGACCCGCTGATTAAGAGTCAGCTGCTCTACCAACTGAGCTAATCACCCGACCGGCGCGGAGATAGCCGGCCCGGCCCTCCGACGCAAGGGGGCCGCGGGCGATTTCATGGGCAGGCCCACGATCAACCGCGCGCCGAGGATCCCCCGTCGACCGTGAAGATCACGCCGGTCGTGTAGCCGGACCGGTCGGAGGCTAGGAACGCCATCAGATCCGCGATCTCCTGCGGCTTCGCGGCCCGGCCCTGCGGCATCCCTTCGAGCTCCTCGCGCCAGCGACCGTCGTCGCCGAAGCGGTCCTGCGCGCGGCGTTTCGCCAGCGTCACCATGCGGTCCGTCTCCACCGGGCCGGGGTTGATCCCGACCACCCGCACCCCGTCGTAGAGCGAGCGCGACCCCAGCGCCCGCGTAAAGGCCATCAGCGAGGCGTTGCCCGCCGCGCCCGCGATGTAGTTCGCCGGAAACTTCTCCCCCGCCGCGCCGATGTCGTTGACGATCACCCCCGACCCCCGCGCCTTCATCTGCGCGTAGACCAGTCGCGTGAGGTTGATGTAGCCGAAAACCTTCAGCTCCCAGGCATGGCGCCACGTCTCCTCGTCCACGCCCAGCAGGTCGCCGCCGGGGATGTCGCCGGCGTTGTTGACCAGCACATCGCAGTCCGCGGCGGCCTCGCCGAGCCGGTGCAGGTCCTGCGGGTTGCGCAGGTCCGCCGGGTGCGCCTCGGCCTCCACGCCATGCGCCTCGCGCAGCCGCGCGCACAGCGCCTCCAGCGCATCGCCGGACCGGGCGGCAAGGCGGACATGACAGCCCTCCGCCGCGAAGACTTCCGCCGCCGCCGCGCCGATGCCTTTCGACGCGCCCGTTACCATCACCCGCCGCCCGCGCAGACCGAGATCCATGCCATGCCCTCCCGCATCGCCCGCTTCCCCGCGGGCTTCTTCCGAGACACTCTGCCAAGGCCGGCGCCGGATGGCGAGGACGCGCGCGACCGCGTCGGAAGAATCCGCTGGCGGATGTTCGCCGGCCTCTCTCTTGCGCGCCCCGGGATCGTTGCAACCCGATCCCGGGTAGGGCCCCATGGATGCATGCTCCGGAGCCACGATCCCGAAGCCCGGTGGGATGCGCAAAGCCCCGCGCGGCAGGCCGAGGCCATGGCCGCCTGCAAGATCGACGCCAAGGCTCCGCCCGCCGCCGCTTCGGCCCATGACTTGCGCGCGGCCGTCTCGAAGCTCTACGCGGCGTTGCATGCGCTGACGGCGTCCCGGTCGTCGCGGGGGCGGGCCGCGCCGTGGCGCTCGCGGGGCCGCAGGCTGGCCCGGCGCTTCCGGAAAGGGCCGAGGAGGGCGGTTCGCCGCCTGTTAGCCTTGTCGGGCGGCGCGGGCGGAGCATCTCGCCCGCGCCGGCGACGCGGCTTCCGCCGGTCTCGCCTACGACCGGGCGATGGGCCTCGCGCGCGGTCCGGCCGTGCGGTTGTTCCTCATCTTGAAGCGAGAAATTTCGGCGGCCCGGCCTGCGAGCGCCAAGGCTCGCCGCCATTGTCCCTGGGGTTTCGCGCGCGAAACCTCACTCCCACTCGATTATTCGGGCCCAATCCATCTATTCAAGTCATGACCTTGGCCTGCCCCCATTGGGTGGTCCGGTGGTAGTCTTAGTGCATGGTCGGCTTCACCGCCATGATGGGGGTGCCTTCGGAGGGTGGAGCTGGCCAGAGCACGGCTTCTGGCGCGGGCGGCTGGTAGCCCAGCGAGGAATGCGGTCGGATGGTGTTGTACTGCCGCCGCCAGCCCTCGACGACGACCCTCGCCTCCGCGAGGGAGTAGAAGATCTCGCCGTTCAACAGGTCGTCGCGGAGCTTGGCGTTGAAGCTCTCGCAGTAGCCGTTCTCCCACGGGCTGCCGGGCTCGATGAAGGCGGTCTTCGCCCCGACGGCTGCGATCCATTCCCGCACGGCCTTGGCGATGAACTCCGGGCCATTATCGGAGCGAACATGGCCCGGCACGCCGCGCAGGATGAAGAGATCCGAGAGGACGTCGATGACGTCCGTCGACTTCAACTTCCGGTCGATGCGGATCGCCAGGCCCTCCCGGGTGAACTCGTCGATGACGTTCAACATGCGGAACTTCCTGCCGTCGTGGGTGCGGTCCTCGACGAAGTCATAGGACCAGACATGGTTGGGCCGCTCGGGGCGGAGCCGGACGCAGGAGCCGTCGTTCAGCCATAAACGACCCTTCTTCGGCTGCCTCATCGGCACTTTCAGCCCCTCCAGCCGCCAGATCCGCTTGACGTTCACCTCCCAGCCGGACGCCCGCAGCATCGCCGTGATCCGGCGGTAGCCATACCGGCCGTACTTGGTCGCCAGCGCGATGATATCCGCGGTGAGCGCCGCATCGTCGGCGCGCCCCTTCGGCGACTTGCGCTGCGTCGAACGGTGCTGCCCCAGCACGCGGCACGCCATCCGCTCGGACACGTCGAACTTCGTCACAACGTGGTCGATGCAGCGGCGACGGCGGGCGGGGCTCAGTAGTTTCCCGAGGCCGCCTCCCGCAGGATCAGCTTCTCCAGCGTCAGATCCGACACCGCCTTCCGAAGCCGCTCGTTCTCCTTCTCCAGCTCCTTCAGCCGCTTCACCTGGTTCGACTTCAGCCCACCGAACTCTTTGCGCCATCGGTAGTAGGTGAAAGGCGTCACGGCGATCGTGCGAATAGCCTCCGCAACCGGCCGTCCCTGCGACAGCAGCACGTCGACCTGCCTCAGCTTCGCGACGATCTCCTCCGGCTTGTGCTTCTTCTGCGGCATTCCTGGCATCCTCCAAAGGCTCGCAGAGCCTACTTCAGGGAGGACCACGTTTCAGGGGGCAGGCCAGTTGAGACCTGAACGCAAAGGCCGTCACGGTCCGTGACCTTGTAGGCTTTTTCGCGTGGTTTCAGGTTCTTAAGGGCAACATCGGTGAGCATACCGACCTCCTGTACGCAAAAACACCGTCAAGCGATTTTCGGCCACTTTTGCCAACAGTATCGCTTGATTTTCAATGTTCTAGTGCGGAAAAAATACCGTAAATGGCTCAATACATCTGACGGTATCGCTGGAGTGGGCCAAGTGCAACTTTGTCAAATACCGTCACGCATGATGCCACGGCCAGCCGCTGCTCCGCGATTGACTCCGTAGATAACGGAGATAATATTTCTATTTCAATACTTTGATGGAGCAATGCGGATCGATCACGATAGCCAAAAATGGCCCCGAATCATTCCCACTCGATGGTGCCGGGGGGCTTCGAGGTCACGTCGTAGACCACCCGGTTGACCCCTTTCACCTCGCCGATGATCCGGTTGGCGGTCTCGCCCAGGAACTCGTGCGGGAAGGGGTAGTAGTCGGCCGTCATCCCGTCCACGGAAGTCACGGCCCGCAGCGCCAGCACGTGGTCGTAGGTCCGGCCGTCGCCCATCACGCCCACGGACCGGACGGGAAGCAGCACCGCGAAGGCCTGCCAGATCTCGTCGTAGAGCCCGTGCTTGCGGATCTGGTCGAGGTAGACCGCGTCCGCGCGGCGCAGGATGTCGAGCTTCTCCTGCGTCACCTCCCCGGGGCAGCGGATCGCGAGGCCCGGGCCGGGGAAGGGATGGCGCCCGATGAAGTCCTCCGGCAGGCCCAGCTCCCGCCCCAGCGCGCGGACCTCGTCCTTGAAGAGCTCCCGCAGCGGCTCCACCAGCTTCATCTTCATGCGCTCGGGCAGGCCGCCGACGTTGTGGTGGCTCTTGATCGTGACCGAGGGGCCGCCGGAGACGGACACGCTCTCGATCACGTCCGGATAGAGCGTCCCCTGCGCCAGAAAGTCCGCGCCCCCGGTCTCTTGCGCATGGCGGTCGAAGACGTCGATGAAGAGGCGACCGATGGTCTTGCGCTTCTGTTCGGGGTCCGTGACGCCCGACAGCGCCGAGAGGAACCGCTCCGTCTCGTCCGCCGCGATCAGGGGGATGTTGTAGTGGTCGCGGAAGAGGGTCACCACCTGCTCCGCCTCGCCCATCCGCATCATGCCGGTGTCGACGAAGACGCAGGTGAGCCGGTCCCCGATCGCCTCGTGGATCAGCACGGCGGCGACCGAGCTGTCGACGCCCCCCGAGAGGCCGCACAGGACGCGCGCATCGCCCACCTGCTCCCGGATCTTTCGGATGGCCTCGTCCTTGTAGGCGGCCATGGTCCAGTCGCCGCGGCAGCCGCAGACGTTGTGGGTGAAGTTCTTCAGGATCAGGCGGCCCGAGGGGGTGTGGTGGACCTCCGGGTGGAACTGCACCGCGTAGAGGCGCCGCTCGTCGTTGGCGATGATGGCGTAGGGGGCGCCCGGGCTGACGGCGAGGGAGACGAAGCCCGGAGGAATGGCGGCGACCGAGTCGCCGTGGCTCATCCACACCTGCTCCGAAGACCCGACCTCGGCCAGCCCTTCGAACATCGGATGCGCGGCGCCGATGGTGAGGTAGGCGCGCCCGTACTCTCGCACGTCATGGGGGGCGACCGTGCCCCCGAGCGCGTTCACCATCTCCTGCTGCCCGTAGCAGATGCCCAGGATCGGCAGCCCCGCCTCCCAGATTGCGGGGTCGGCATGCGGCGCGCCCTCCTCCAGCACCGAGGCCGGGCCGCCCGAGAGGATCAGGCCCTTCGGCCCCCGTTCCTCGATCAGGGCGCGGTTCACGCGGTCGAAGGGCAGGATCTCGCAATAGACCCCGCTTTCCCGCAGGCGGCGCGCGATGAGCTGCGTCACCTGGGAGCCGAAGTCGAGGACGAGGATGAGGTCATGTTCGTGCGCGGGGGTCATGCGCTGGGACTAAGCCGCGCCGCGCTCGCGCGCAAGCGCGATGCGGCCGGCGGGCGCCGTTGCGCGCGGAGCGCTGCGGGCCGCGCCGACCGGGAGGCGACGGCGAGCGTGGCTCCGCGCGGCGAGGCGCATGTCGCAGACGGGCGGGCCGGCGGCGGATTCACGCCGCCTGACGCCCGCACGCAGGTCTAGGGTCCGCCGGATCGGGGCGCCCCTCGCGCGACGCCCCCCGGCGCATGCGGAGGCCGACATGGCGGATGGCGACGACTTCACCCCCGACGGCTCCGAGGCCCCCGCCCGCGGCCGCCGCGGCCGCGCGGGCGGCGGCGGCGCGGCCCGCCGGGCCGAACGCACCGCCCGCCGCATCGACGCCGCACCCGCCATCCGCCGCCGCATCCCCGATTTCGAGATGCTGGACGAAGAGGCGCTGGAGATCATCGAGCGCAACGCCGAGACCGTCCTCCAGGAGATCGGCGTCAGCTTCATGGACAATCCCGCCGCGCTGGAGCGCTGGCGCAAGGCGGGCGCCGACGTGACCGGGGACCGAGTGCGCATCCCTCGCGGCCTCGCCCGCAAGCTGTGCAGGACCGCCCCCCGCACCTACACCCAGATCGCCCGCAACCCCGACCGCTCGGTGGAGATCGGGGGCCGGGACCTCGTGCTCGCCCCCGTCTACGGCCCCCCCTTCGTGCGCGACAACGAGGGCGGGCGGCGCTATGCCACGCTGGAGGATTTCCGGAACTTCGTGAAGCTCGGCCACATGGCGAAGTGGCTGCACCACTCCGGCGGCACGGTCTGCGAGCCGACCGACGTGCCCGTGAACAAGCGCCATCTCGACATGCTGATGGCGCACATGACGCTGACCGACAAGCCGTTCATGGGCTCGGTCACCGAGCCGTCGCGGGCCCGCGATTCGGTGCGGATGTGCGAGCTGCTGTTCGCCGACCAGGGCGGCCTTCAGGACCGCACGGCGATGACCTCGCTGGTCAACATCAACTCGCCTCTGAACTTCGACGCCACCATGATGGGCGCGCTGGAGGTCTACGCCGAGGCGAACCAGGCCTGCATCGTCTCCCCCTTCATCGTCGGCGGCGCCATGGCCCCGGTGTCCGTCGCCGGCACCCTCACGCAGGTCCTGGCCGAGGTCATGGCCGGCGTCGCCTATTCCCAGCTCGTGCGCCCCGGCTCTCCGATGATCTTCGGGACCTTCGTGACCTCCATCGACATGAACTCCGGCGCGCCGACCTTCGGCACGCCCGAGGCGTCGATGATCCTCTGGGGCGCCGGCCAGCTCGCGCGCCGGCTGGGCGTGCCCTACCGCTCGGGCGGAGGGCTCTGCGGGTCCAAGCTGCCTGACGCCCAGGCGGCCTACGAGACCGCAAACACGCTCAACGCCGCGCTCACGGGGGGCGTGAACTTCATGCTCCACGCCTGCGGCTGGCTGGAGGGCGGGCTGGTGGCGTCCTACGAGAAATACGTGATGGACGCGGACCAGCTCGGCGTCCTGCACCAGATGGCGAAGGGGGTGGACGTCTCCGAAGAAGGGCAGGCCATGGACGCTATCCGCGAGGTCGGACCCGGCGGCCATTACCTCGGCTGCCAGCACACCCAGCGCAACTTCAAGACGGCTTTCTGGCGGTCCGATCTGCTGGACTACAAGCCCTTCGAGACCTGGTCCGAGGAAGGCGCCCGCGACACGGCGCGCCTCGCGGAGATGCGCTGGAAGAAGATGCTGGTCGAGCATGAGGCGCCGCCGCTGGACCCGGGCGTGCGCGAGTCGCTCGAGGATTTCTTGGCGCGGCGCAAGGCGGCCGAGAGGGACAGCTTCAGCTGATCCGCGGGCAAAGGCCGCGCCAGCCGCGACGCGCTCCGGCAGGGCCGCGCCTGCAGCCCGCCGACGAAACGGGCCGCGCCATCGGCCCGCTCCAATCCACGGGCCGCCCCTGCGGCCCATCATCCTGCCGGGCCGCTTCGGCGGCCCTTTTCCGTTACCAGGCGGAGGCCGCTCATACCAAAGCCCATTGATCAGGACCCATGGGCCCACGCTCGTCGCCCGATGGTCATGATGCGCCAGGGCTGGTCGGCGAGCTTGTTCCATGCCTCGCAACAGTGGCCGACGATGTCGTCGTAGGAGCTGAAGACGCGGTTCGACAGCCAGTTGTCGCGCATGAACTGCCAGACGTTCTCGACCGGGTTCAGCTCCGGGGAGCGTGGCGGCAGCGGGACGACGGTGATGTTGTCGGGCACGACGAGCCGGCCGGACATGTGCCAGCCCGCCTGGTCGAGCATCAGCACGGCATGGGCGACGGGATCGACCGTGAGGCTGATCTCGGCGAGATGCGCCTGCATGGCCTCCGTGTCGGCGAAAGGCATGACGAGCCCCGCCGCCTTGCCCCTGGCCGGGCAGATCGCGCCGAAGATATAGGCCCGCTTCGTGCGCTGATCCTTCGCCGCTCGCGGCCGGGTCCCGCGCCGCGCCCAGCGTCGGGTGATCGGGTTCTTCTGCCCTGCGCGCGCCTCGTCCTGCCACCACAGCTCGAGGTCGGTCCCCGCCGGGAGCCTGTCCCGGATCTCCGCCAGCCGGTCGGGGAGGTTTTTTGAACGCCTCCATCGCCTCGGGGTCCTGGCCGTGGTGGCGCGGGCGGGCCGACAGCTTGCGGAAGCCCATGGCGCGCAGATCCCGGCCCAGCGTCTGGCGGCTGACCGAGACGCCGAACTCCTCCCAGACCCACTGCACCAGGTCGACGAGCCGCCAGCGCACCACGCCGTCCAGATACGGCCTGGGTCCCTCCTCCACCGCCCTTGCCAGCGCCGCGCGCTGCGCCGCCGTCGGCAACGGCGTCTTGCCCGGGGCCTTGCGGTCGATCAGCCCGTCCGGGCCCTCGGCGTTGAAGCGCACCACCCAGTCCCGGACGATCTGGAGCCCGACGCCCCCGATCCTCGCCGCATCGCTCCGGGCGGCGCCGTCGTGGATCGAGGCCAGCGCCAGCAACCGCCGCGTCTGCCGCGCGTCCCGGCTCGTGTTGATGGCGCCCTCAGATCGTCCGCCCCGTAGTCCGCCCGCAGTGCCATCGCTGCTCCCATGGAGATCCTCCCTCGGCTCTCCATGATAAATCATCCCGCGCCCCCCTGTGAATCCCCTTCGCAAGTCAGGCTCAGCAAGCGCTGGTATCAGGCGGCCTTCCGCGCCTCCTCCGCCTTCATCGCCGACCGCTCCGCCAGCAGCGCGGACAGCAGCAGCACGTGGCGGCGGGGCGAGTATTCCGGCAGGTGCGCCCGGCGCATCTCCTCGCACTGGGCCTCCTGCGCCGCGAGACGCTCCGCGATCTCCCGCGCCGAGCGGCGGGAGCCGGCGAAGCCGGGCAGGGCGCCCCGAAGATGCTTCTCCCGACGATACAGCGCGGCTCCCGCCTGGGCGGCGCGGACCATCGTGGCCGGGCGGCGCAGCTCGGCGTCCGCCGACGCCCGCTCCGGGGTCTCGGGGCGGGCGAAGAGGTCGAGGTCGATGGGACGGGCGGCGAATGGGGTGGGGAGAGGGGAGTAGAACATGCTGGCCTCCTGCCGGTGATTTCGAGGCCATCTTCACCGGGCCGACGGGGGTGTTGCGCGATTCGGCGGGTCAGCGCGCGCTGTCCACAGGCTTGAGACGTCGCAACTGCATGAACAAGCTGGATGTTCTCGTTTTTGTCCACAGATCGTTAAGCTGTTGTTCAGAGAATCAACTCTAGCGTGAATTTATCGAAAAGCCTCCAGACCATCCGCGAGGAACCTCAGCATGCCCGCTCAGATGACGTTGACCCGCTGCCGCGACCTCGTCTCCACGCTGCCCGCGCAGGGCGGCCTCCGGGCGGATGACGCGGCCCTCTACCTCGCCCACACCACCTTCGGCGCCCCTCTTCGCCGTCTGGCGGAGGCGGCGTGCCAGGCCCCCTCGACCATTCTCCGCGCCGTCCGGCGCGTGGAGCAACGGCGCGACGATCCCCTGCTCGACGATCTGCTCGCGCGGATCGAAGCCGTCGCCCGCATTCCCGCCGACATCCCCGTGTCGGCCCCCGGCGTCCCCGCGCCGCTTGCCATGGAGTCCCTCGTGCCCGAGATCCAGACCACCCGCAAAACCGCCCGCAAGGCCCCCCGTCCCGCCGCCGTCGACGACGAGTCCCAAGCCGTGGAGAAGGAAGCCCGCCGCATCCTGCGCCGCCTGTCCGAGCCGCGCGCCTTCCTCGCGCTCGCCCGCGGCGCCCAGGTCGCCTGCGTGTTCCGCAAGTCGGACGACGCTTTCGTCACCCTCGCGCGCACCACGATCGAATTCGCCCGCGACTTCGCGGCGCGCGACTGGATCGGCTGCGTGCACACCGCGCCCGCCATGGTGCGCTATGAGATCACCGCCGCCGGCCGCGCCTGGCTGAAGCGGACGCTCGCCGAGGACGGCGACATCCGTCGCCGCGCGACCGAAACCCCCGGCCTCGCCGAGGCGCCCAGCGTCTTCGCCCGTCAGCACCAGATCCCCGGCGCCCGCGCCATGGTGGAGGACGGCAAGGTCGTCGAGCAGCAGGTGAACCTCGGCGAGACCCCGCTGGGCTGGCTCGCGCGCCGCAAGGGCTCGGACGGCAAGTCCTTCCTCGCCCCCGAGGAATTCGCCGCCGGCGAGCGCCTGCGCGAGGATTTCGAGCGCGCGCAGATGGGGCCGCGCGTGGCGCAGGACTGGTCCCGTTTCCTCACCCCCCGCGACGCGTCGAGCTCGGGCGCCGGCCGCTCCCCCTCCGAAGGGCCGACGGAGGCGCGCCGCAAGCTCGCCGAGGCGCTGGAGGCGCTGGGGCCCGGTCTCAACGACGTGGCGCTGCGGGCCTGCTGCTTCCTCGAGGGGCTGGAGGCGACCGAGCGGCGCATGGGCTGGTCCGCCCGCTCCGGCAAGGTGGTGCTCAAGATCGCGCTCCAGCGGCTGGCCGAGCACTACGGCTACGCCGGCGAGAAGCGGACCCGCAACGCCGCCTGACCCGCTGGCTGACGCAACGTCCCGCCGGGCGGGATTCGCCGCACGGCGGGGCGCGCGCCGATGTTGCAATGCAATAACCTCGACCCTAGATCGATTGCAGTGCAACATTGCCGCGAGGTTTCCCATGATGGCGGGCCGTGTCCCCGGCGTCTCCGTCTTCAAGCGCGAGGACGAGACGCTGAACGAATACTTCCTCAGCTTCTCCCCGCTTGCTCCGTTCTTCGGCGTGCCGTGGCGCTTCGGCTCCATGCTGCCGTTCATGCCGGTCGCCCCGGTGGCGAAGCCGGTGGCCGACGCCGCGCCCGAGGCCGCGCGTCAGGTGATGGACGAGCCGAAGGCCGCTTCCGACCGGAACCGCGCCAAGGCCGATGAAGCGGTCGAGCGGGTCGGCGACGCGACGCGCGAGACGGTGAAGGCCGTGACCGGCGCCGCAGGCGACGCGGCCGAGGCCATGGCCGACCGGACGCAGCCCGCGATCCCCGATCCCATGGCCGAGCCGGACGCGCTGGACGAGGACAAGCCCACGCTCCTCTACGCCTCCGCCCCCGACGAGGCGGACGACCTGACCCGCATCAAGGGCGTCGGGCCGAAGCTTGCGCAGGAGCTCAACGATCTGGGCATCCACACCTGGGCGCAGGTCGCCTCGCTGACCGAGGCCAATCTCGCTTGGCTGGATGCCAACCTCTCCACCGCCACGTTCAAGGGCCGTTCGGTCCGGGACGATTGGGTGGGGCAGGCCTCGGCGCTCGCCGAAAACTGAGGCGCGTCCGCGCGCAACTCGAAGCCGCGCCCCCCGGGGCGCGGCTTTCGCGTGTTCAGGACGCCGCTTTCACGATCCCTGCGAAATCCGCGGCCTTGAGGCTCGCGCCCCCGACCAGCCCGCCGTCCACGTCGGGCAGGGCGAAGATCCCAGCGGCGTTCGAGGGCTTCACCGACCCGCCGTAGAGCAGCCGGATCCCCTCCGCCGGCGGGCCCAGCCGCTTGGCGAGTTCCGAGCGCATGAAGCCGTGCATCTCCTGGATCTCGTCGTTCGTGGGCGTGCGCCCGGCGCCGATGGCCCAGACCGGCTCGTAGGCCACCACGCAGTTCTCCGCCGTGGCCCCCTCGGGCACCGAGGCGGCGATCTGCCCGCCCACGACCTCGGCCGCGCGACCCGCGTCGCGCTCCGCCTCCGTCTCGCCGACGCAGATCACCGCCATCAGGCCGGCACGCCACGCGGCCTCGGCTTTGGCATGGACCGTCGCGTCGCTCTCACCATGGTCGGCACGCCGCTCCGAATGGCCCACGATCACCGCCGAGGCGCCGGCATCCGCCAGCATCTCGGCCGAGACGTCGCCGGTATGCGCGCCCGTCTCCTCGGCATGGCAGTCCTGCCCGCCGACCTTCACGAAGGCCGGCGCCTTGGCCGCCATCCCGGCGATCAGCGTGGCGGGGGGCAGATCAGCACGTCGCAGCCGGGTTCCCCGACCTCCGCGGCCAGCGCCTCCAGCTCCGCGAGCTGCGCGCGCAGCCCGTTCATCTTCCAGTTTCCAGCGGCGAGCTTGCGGCGCATGTCCCCTCCCGTGCGTCAATGAGCGTCAGGCCGGAGATAGCGCCGGCGGGGGCCGCGGGGAACCCCTCAGCCCCGCTGGGCTGCCCGCGCAATGTCCAGCGACCGGGTCGCCCACATGCACGCCTCCTCCGGGTCGTCCATGCCGTCGTCCGGCATCCGCCAGTAGTTCATGGTGCGCGAGGCGCCGTCGCGACGATAGGTGAAGGGCGTGGAGCCTCCGGCCGCCAGCGCGCTCGCCAGCACCCCCTCGGCCTTGAGGTAGATCGCATCGTCCTGCCCGATCAGGGCGAACATCACCCCGTCGCAATAGATCCCGGCGCCCCCGAACATGGCGCGCACCGAGATCGGGCCGAGCGCGCCGAACAGCTCCTTCGCGAACTCGGCGCGCTCGGCCTTCACGGGCATTCTCAGGCGTTCCCGAACTTCACCGACTCGCCGCAGCCGCAGCTCTCCGTCACGTTGGGGTTGTTGAACACGAAGCCCGATTCCAGCAGCGCGGTGCGGTAGTCGATCTCGGTGCCGAACAGGAACATCTGCGCCATCGGCGCGATCATCACCCGCGCGCCGTCCTGCTCCACCACCTCGTCGTTCGCCTCGGGGGCGTCCGCGAAATCCATGGTGTATTCCATGCCCGCGCAGCCGCCCTTCTTCACGCCGATGCGCAGCCCCGCGGCCTCGCCGCCGGACTTCGCCATCAGGCGGCGCACATGGGCCGCGGCGGCGGGGGTGAGCGTCACCGGGGACTTGCCGGGTATCCCGAACATGTCGGCTCTCCTTGAATCTCGCCCGACGCTAGCCATCGGCGGCGGCCCGCGCAACCGGGGGCGGTTCGGCGAGGACGTCATCCAACCGTCATTCGACAGCGTCGGCTCGCACCGCCATGTATGCCGAGTTCGGCGCGAAAAAAGGAGGGGGCGGATGCGCGACGGCTTGTCCGGGTCCGCGCGGGAGGGGGCGGGAGCAATCTTTCTCGTGTTTCTGCGCCTCGGGCTGACCAGCTTCGGCGGCCCCGTCGCCCATATCGGCTACTTCCGGGAGGCCCTGGTCCGCCGCCGCGCCTGGCTGTCGGAGGCGGAATACGCCGAGCTTGTCGCGCTCTGCCAGTTCCTGCCCGGCCCCGCCTCCTCGCAGGTGGGCCTCGCCCTCGGCCTGATCCGCGGGGGCCTGCGGGGCGCGCTGGCGGCCTGGGCGGGGTTCACGCTGCCCTCCGCAATCGCCCTCGCCGCCTTTGCGGCCGGGCTCGCCTCCGCGGGGGACGTTGCCGGGGCCGGGTGGCTCGCGGGCGTGAAGGCCGCCGCCGTCGCGGTGGTGGCGCAGGCGCTGCTGGGCATGGCCCGCAGCCTCGCGCCGGACGCGCCGCGCCAGATCCTCGCCGCCGCCGCCGGGGCCGCGGCGCTGCTGGCACCCGGCCTCTGGGGCCAGCTCGGCGCCATCGCGCTGGGCGCGGCCGCGGGGCTGACCCTCCTGCGCGGCGCGAAGCCCCAGCCCAGCGGTCCCGGCCTCGCCTCCCCGCTCCCGCTCGGGACCGCCGCCGCCTGCCTCGTCGCCTTCTTCGTCCTGCTGGCGGCGCTGCCTTTCGCGGCCCCCCTCTGCGCCCCGTTCGCCTGGCTCGACGCCTTCTACCGCTCCGGCGCGCTCGTCTTCGGCGGGGGGCACGTCGTCCTCCCCCTCCTCCAGGCCGAGACGGTGGCCTCCGGCTGGGTCGCCCCGGACGCCTTCACCGCGGGCTACGGCGCCGCGCAGGCCGTCCCCGGCCCGCTTTTCACCTTCGCCGCCTATCTCGGCTGGGTGGCCGGAGGCGCCCTCGGCGCCATCCTCTGCCTGATCGGGATCTTTCTGCCCGGCGCGCTGCTGGTCCTCGGCGCGCTGCCCTTCTGGGACCGGCTGCGCGCTCGCCCCTCCGCCCGCGCGGCGCTCACGGGCGTGAACGCGGCGGTGGTCGGCCTGCTGCTGGCCGCCCTCTACGATCCGGTCTTCATCAGCGGCGCCGCGACCCCGGGCGCCTTCGTGGTGGTGCTGGCCGCGTATTTCGCCCTTTCCCGCAATGTCCCGCCGCCGTTCGTGGTCATCGGCGCGGCCGCGCTGGGACAGGGGATGGCCTGGGCGCAGCTCCCCCTATGAGAACGGCCCCGCGAGGGGGCCGCCGCATCACATGAAGCCCAGCTCTAGCTTCGCCTCGTCCGACAGCATGTCCATCCCCCAGGGCGGGTCCCACACCATCTGCACGTTGACCGTCTTCACCCCCGGCAGCGGCTCCACCGCGTCGGCCACCCATCCCGGCATCTCTCCGGCCACCGGGCAGCCCGGCGCGGTCAGGGTCATGTCGATCTCCACATTCGCCTCGTCGTCGATGTGGATGCGGTAGATCAGCCCGAGGTCGTAGATGTTCACCGGGATCTCCGGGTCGTGCACCGTCCGGCACGCCTCCACGACATTGTCGTAGAGCGGGTGGTCGGGCGTCGAGTTGCCGATCAGCGGCTCGCCTTCCGCGGGGGTCCGGTCGCCGTCCATGGGATCATCCTTGGGGCTGCGCAACGATGGACCACATATAGAAACGCGAGCGCCCGCGGTCCACCCCCGCTGGCGTCCGCCCCCCCGCTTCGCTATCAGGCGCGGGCAGCAGCGGAGGCCCCCCAATGGCGACCGGCATCTCCTTCGACATCCATGCCCGCGACGGCCGCGCCCGCCGCGGCACGCTGACCACGCCGCGCGGCGAGATCCGAACCCCCGCCTTCATGCCCGTGGGCACCGCGGCGACGGTGAAGGCGATGATGCCCGACCTCGGTGCGCGAGACGGGGGCCGACATCCTGCTCGGCAACACCTACCACCTGATGCTCCGCCCGGGGGCCGAACGGGTCCATCGCCTCGGCGGCCTGCACCGCTTCATGAACTGGGACCGCCCGATCCTCACCGATTCGGGGGGCTTCCAGGTCATGTCCCTCTCCGACCTGCGCAAGCTGTCGGAGGAGGGCGTCCGCTTCCGCTCCCACGTGGACGGGTCCGAGCACATGCTCTCCCCCGAGAGCTCCATGGAGATCCAGCGCCTGCTCGGCTCCGACATCGTGATGTGCTTCGACGAGTGCCCCGCGCTGCCCGCCGACCGCGCGACCATCGAGACCTCCATGCGCCTGTCGATGCGCTGGGCCGCCCGCTCGCGCGAGGCGTTCGGAGACCATCCGGGCCACGCCCTCTTCGGCATCCAGCAGGGCGGGCTCGAGGAGGACCTGCGCGCCGAAAGCGCCGAGGCCCTGAGCCGGATCGGCTTCGACGGCTACGCCATCGGCGGCCTCGCGGTGGGCGAGGGGCAGGCGGCGATGTTCGGCGTGCTGGACTACGCTCCCGCCCAGCTCCCCGAGGACCGCCCCCGCTACCTGATGGGCGTGGGCAAGCCCGACGACATCGTCGGCGCCGTGCAGCGGGGCGTGGACATGTTCGACTGCGTCCTCCCCTCCCGCTCCGGCCGCACGGGCCAGGGCCTCACCCGCCGCGGCCCGGTGAACCTGAAGAACGCCCGCCACCGCGACGACCCGCGCCCGCTGGATCCCGACTGCGCCTGCCCCTGCTGCGCGAATTACTCCCGCGCCTACCTCCACCACGTGGTCCGGTCGGGGGAGATCATCGCCTCCATGCTCCTGACCTGGCACAACCTGCACTACTACCAGGAGCTGATGCAGACCCTGCGCGACGCCATCGAGGCCGGGACCCTCGCCGAGACCGCCGCCGCCTTCCACGCGAGTTGGGCAGAGGGTGACCTCACTCCGGTCTGACCCAGACTCAGAGCGGCGGGAAAAGATCCCTGTAAACCGCCTCCCGTCGGCTCTCGTTTAAGTTGATTGGCCTGCCCCCTGAAAAGTGGTCCTCCCTGAGGTAGGCTTTCGAGCCTTTGGAGGATGCCAGGAATGCCGCGGAAGAAGCACAAGCCCGAGGAGATCGTCGCGAAGCTGAGGCAGGTCGACGTGCTGCTGTCGCAGGGACGGCCGGTGGCGGAGGCGATCCGCACGATCGCCGTGACGCCGTTCACCTACTACCGCTGGCGCAAGGAGTTCGGCGGGCTGAAGTCGGACCAGGTCAAGCGGCTGAAGGAGCTGGAGAAGGAGAACGAGCGGCTGCGGAAGGCGGTGTCGGATCTGACGCTGGAGAAGCTGATCCTGCGGGAGGCGTGCCTCGGGAAACTTCTGAGCCCCGCCCGCCGTCGCCGCTGCATCGACCACGTCATGACGAAGTTCGACGTGTCCGAGCGGATGGCGTGCCGCGTGCTGGGGCAGCACCGATCGACCCAGCGCAAGGCGCCGAAGGGGCGCGCCGACGATGCGGCGCTCACCGCCGACATCATCGCGCTGGCGACCGAGTACGGCCGCTACGGCTATCGCCGGATCACGGCGATGCTGCGGGCGGCCGGCTGGGAGGTGAACGTCAAGCGGGTCGAGCGGATCTGGCGGCTGGAGGGGCTGAAAGTGCCGGCGAAGCAGCCGAAGAAGGGCCGTCTCTGGCTGAACGACGGCTCCTGCGTCCGGCTCCGGCCCGAGCGGCCCAACCACGTCTGGTCCTATGACTTCGTCGAGGACCGCACCCACGACGGCAGGAAGTTCCGCATGCTGAACGTCATCGACGAGTTCACCCGGGAGTGCCTGGCGATCCGCATCGACCGGAAGCTGAAGTCGACGGACGTCATCGACGTCCTGTCGGATCTCTTCATCCTGCGCGGCGTGCCGGGCCATGTCCGCTCGGACAATGGCCCGGAGTTCATCGCCAAGGCCGTGCGGGAATGGATCGCAGCCGTCGGAGCCAAGACCGCCTTCATCGAGCCCGGCAGCCCGTGGGAGAACGGCTACTGCGAGAGCTTCAACGCCAAGCTCCGCGACGAGCTGCTGGACGGCGAGATCTTCTACTCCCTCGCGCGAGGCGAGGGTCGTCGTCGAGGGCTGGCGGCGGCAGTACAACACCATCCGACCGCATTCCTCGCTGGGCTACCAGCCACCCGCGCCAGAAGCCGTGCTCTGGCCAGCTCCACCCTCCGAAGGCACCCCCATCATGGCGCTGAAACCGACCATGCACTAAGACTACCACCGGACCACCCAATGGGGGCAGGCCATGATGACGGTGATGTGCTGAGCCACACGGTCGACGTGATTGTCTAAAGTCACTAGCGCGGCGCCCTCCACTTTCGCGATGCAAGCGAAGGCGAGATCTGCGCCGCGGAGCCTGCTAAAGCCGTCGAGGGCGGAGAGGGCAGACGCGGCCTGAAGTAGCTTCTCATCAATAGGATAGAGGAATTCGTTCGGCCCGAAGAGATCATGTCCCGGGGCGTGGTGTAGGAGCGCCGGCCCTCGGAGAGAGATCCGAGGCTGATCAGGACGCCACGGCGGGCAGCCTGACTGTGGGAGTGTCGGTGACGCGGGCGAGGCTTTCAAGCGACATGTACCGGCGCGCCACGGCCCATTCGTCGTTGGTCTCCAGCATCAGCGCGCCAACGAGCCGGACGATGGCCGGGAAGATGCCGACGACGTCTGACCGCCGCTTGACCTCGCGGTTGACGCGCTCGAGTGGGGTCGTCGACGCGATCTGAGCCCGATGCTCGCGAGGGAAGGACATGTAGGCCAGGACCTCGTCGCGGGAGGCGTCCATGAAGGCGCCGAGCTTCTCGTTCTTCTCGCGCGGCGCGTCGGCTACGGCGTCCCCCTGGGCTTCCGCACCTTCCTTGTTCTCCTGCGCGAAGATGGTCTTCAGCATCGCCGCGACCGCAGTGCGCTGCTTGGCCGGGGCGTGCGCCAACGCGTTCCGCATCCAGTGGATCCGGCGCCTCTGACGGGTCGCGTTGAACACTCGCCGCGCGGCCGCCCGCAGGCCCTTGTGGTCGTCGGCGATCACCAGCTTCACGCCGCGCAGTCCGCGATCGGCGAGGGAGCGCAGGAAATCGGTCCAGAAGGTCTCGGCTTCCGAGGGCCCCGTGGCGACGCCCAGCCCCTCGCGCTTGCCGTCCTCGTTCACCGCGACAGCGATTATCGCCGCGCGGCTGACGATGCGCCCGCCCTCGCGGACCTCGAGGTAGGTGGCATCCAGCCAGAGATAGGGCCACGCCCCCTCCAGGGGACGGGTGAGGAAGGCATTCACCCGCTCGTCGATCTCGACGCAGAGGCGGCTGACCTGGGACTTCGACAGGCCGCCCGCGCCCATGGCCTTCACCAGATCGTCCACGGAGCGGGTCGAAACGCCGTGGACGCAGGCCTCCTGTATCACCGCGACGAGCGCCTTCTCGGCCGTGCGGCGCGGCTCGAGGAAACTGGGGAAGTAGCTGCCCTTGCGCAGCTTCGGGATCTCCAGCGCGATCCGTCCGGCGCGGGCGTCCCAGTCGCGATCACGGTATCCGTTCCGCTGGACCTCGCGCAGGGGCGACCGCGCGCCCTTCGAGGCGCCCGTCCGCGCCTCGACTTCCAGCTCCATGATCCGCTCGGCCGCAAAGGCCAGCATCTCGCGCACGAGATCGCCATCGGCCTGCTTCTCAACCAGCTCGACCAACGCCATTCTCTCATCGGTCATCGTCGTCTCCGTTCAGGTTCCAGGTCTTGCAACCCGAACCTTCTCCGAAGACCGGCGATGGCCGCCAGCGTCACCCCAGGCCGCGCGCTGCGCTACGCCAGGGGCTCCGCGCGCGGCCTCCTACACCACCACCTGGGACACAGCCCCCGAAGAGGTGGAACTCACGGAGGATCTTCTGACCGTTCGCCTGCTTCCGCGACACCGCGTGCCACACTTCGAAGGCAGAAATCGCGGGGATCAGGTTCTGATAGGGGCTCCTTACGCAACCGTCTGAAAGGTCCTTCCAAAGACTTCGTGCCGGAGAATAGCCTGTCTCGTCAGGCTCCTTGATGTTGACGATCGCCGACGATTCCCAGACGAGTTTCAGCAACCGACTAACCCCCTCAACGCAGAGCGGGTCTCATCCCCCCGTCACGCTCATGTGCCGCCGCACCTCGCCCCCGACCACCTGCCGCGAGTAGTCGAAGTCGTGCCCCTTGGGCTTGCGCGTGATCGCCTCGCGGATCGCGGCCTTCAGCGTCTCATCATCCGCGCCCGCGCGCATCACCGCCCGCAGGTCCGCGTCGTCGTCCTGCCCGAGGCACATGTAGAGCTGCCCCGTGCAGGTCAGCCGCACCCGGTTGCAGCTCTCGCAGAAATTGTGGGTCAGGGGCGTGATGAACCCGATCCGCCCGCCCGTCTCCTCCGCCCGCACATAGCGCGCCGGCCCCCCGGTCCGCAGGGGGATGTCCGTCAGCGTCATCTCCCGTCCCAGATCCTCCCGCACCTGGCTCAGGGGATAATACTGATCCAGCCGGTTCTCGTTGCCGATGTCGCCCATGGGCATCACCTCGATGAAGGTGATGTCCATGCCGCGCGCATGGCACCAGCGGGTCATCGACGCCAGCTCGTCGTCGTTCACCCCCTTCAGCGCCACCGCGTTGATCTTGACGTGCAGGCCCGCCTCCTGCGCCGCGTCGATCCCGTCCAGCACCTGCGCGAAGCTCCCGCGCCGCGTGATCTCCCGGAACCGCTGCTCGTCGAGCGTATCGAGCGACACGTTCACCCGGCGCACGCCCGCCTCGCGCAGCGGCCCCGCGAAGCGGCGGAGCTGCGTCGCGTTGGTGGTGAGCGTCAACTCGTCGAGCCACCCGTCGGCGACCCGCTCCCCCATCCGCTCGAAGAACGACATGATGTTGCGGCGCACCAGCGGCTCGCCCCCGGTGATGCGCAGCTTGCGCACCCCGAGGTCCACGAACGCCCCGCACATCCGCTCCAGCTCCTCCAGGCTCAGCAGGTCCTTCCTGGGCAGGAACTGCATGTTCTCGGACATGCAGTAGACGCAGCGCAGGTCGCAGCGATCCGTCACCGATACGCGAAGATAGGTGATCGCCCGCAGGAACGGGTCGATCAGCGGCGCGGTCTCGGCGGGGGCGGTCATGGCGGGGCCTCGGTCGCGGCGAAAGTCTGGAGACATGCCCTCGAAGCTAGTGACTCCCTCTCCCCGCGGCAAGCCGCGGCGCTCCCGCCGTGTTTTCGTCATTACAAGCTGGCCGGCGTGCCAAGTCGTTCTAGGCTCGACTTATGACGGACGCGACCTTCAGACGATTTCTCGAGGCCGTCGAAACCGCCCGATCCTCGGGCCAGGCCTGGGAAGCCGCCTCAGCCTTCGTGGAGGCTGCAGGGGCCCCGCGACTCCGCGTCACTCTGCACGGGGCCCGCGGCGCCGCAGGTCCGCAGGTCGTCCACTTCTCCGGGTTCGATGCCGAGGCGGAACGACGTCTCGACCGCGCCTGCACGCGCCATGACCCCGCGGCGGCCCTCGCGCTGACAGGCGCCGCGCCCTTCGCCCTCTCCCGCTTCCCGGACGAGGCGTCGCTGGCGCCCGCGGCGCAGGAGGCGCTGCTGACCCTTCGCGCCGCCGCCGGCGGCGACCTCACCTTCTTCGCGGTCTTCGGCCCTGAGGGCTGCGACGCCGTCTGCGGCCTCGGCCACCCCCTGCGCGGCGATCCCTGCGAGGACGCGCTCCACCGCATCCGGGCGGCCTGCCAGATCGCCCATCTCCAGGCCCTGCGCAGCCGCGCCGCGTCCTATCCCGGCCCGACCCTCACGGACCGGGAGCTCGAGATCCTGCGCTGGATCGTCCACGCCAAGTCCAACGCCGCGATCGCCGAGATCCTGGGCTGCTCGGCCCATACGGTGGACACCCATGTCCGCCGGATCTTCGCCAAGCTCGACGTGTCGGACCGCACCAGCGCCTCGCTTCGCGCGGTGGACCGGGGGCTCGTGAAGTTGTGATCTCACGCCGACGTTATCCGCGCCCGCGATCACGGGACTGACCGCTTCCCGCCGCTTCAGCGACAAGGACAGCGCCGATTCCGGCCCCATTTCCACGTGGATGAAGATGCTCACGCCAGCGGACGACGCCCTTCCCATCGCCTCCCTGCTCGCCCGTTGGCGCTCCCTGCGCGCGGCCCATGACCACGTCGCCGCCGTCTGCGCGCGCGACCTCGGGATGGAGATGGATCAGCTTCCGGCGCTGCGGGATCTCCAGGCGCAGATGGACCTGCTGGCGGCGGAGATGGTGGACGCGCCCGCTTCAAGCGACGACGACCTGCTCGCCAAGCTGGAGCTGTGGCGCCTGCTGGCCGAGGCCGAGGAGACCGCGGAGGACCCGGCCGAAACCTTCCGCGTCCACCTCGTCCTATCGGTTTCCGCCGCCCTCGCCCGCCGCCGCGCTAAGGCGGCCTAGGTCAGCTTCGCGCGCGGGCCTGGTCCTCGGCCCGCTCCCGCTCGGCCTGCTCCGCCGCCTCGGCCTCGGCCTGCGCGAGGGGGCCCTGAAGCATCGCCCACGCCTCCTCGGCCGTGTCCACGAAGCGGAACAGCCCGAGATCCGCGTCGGCGATGGTCCCGCTCTCGGCCAGCGCCTCGAAGTCGATGATCGAGCGCCAGAACGCCTCGCCGAACAGCAGCACCGGCACCGGCGCCATGCGCCGCGTCTGGATCAGGGTCAGCGCCTCGAACAGCTCGTCCAGCGTGCCGAACCCGCCGGGGAATACCGCGATCGCCTCCGCCCGCATCAGGAAATGCATCTTGCGGATGGCGAAGTAGTGGAAGTTGAAGCTCAGCTCCGGGGTGACGTACTCGTTCGGCGCGCTCTCGTGCGGCAGCACGATGCCGAGCCCGATGGACCGCCCCCCGGCCTCCAGCGCGCCGCGGTTGCCCGCCTCCATCACCCCCGGCCCCCCGCCGGTCACGATCACATGCCGCCGCCCGCCCGCGGCGACCGAGGCCTCGGTGCACAGGCCCGCGAACTTCCGCGCCTCGTCGTAGTAGCGCGACAGCCCCGCAAGCGTCTTCGTCCGCGCGCGCTCCGCATGCTCCGGCGCCGGGATCCGCGCGCCGCCGAAGAAGACGACGGTGGAATCCACCCCCGCCTCGGTCATCAGCATCTCGGCCTTCAGCAACTCCAGCTGCAGGCGCACCGGCCGCAGCTCCTCCCGCTTCAGGAAGTCCAGGTCCCGGAACGACAGCCGATAGGCCGGCGAGGCCGATTGCGGCGTCATCGGCTGCCGCTCGGCCGAGGCGATGTCCTCCTGCGCCGAGCGGAAGACCGAGTGGCGCTCCCGCTCGCGCTCCATCTCCGCGCGGCGGTCTTCGTCGTCCCGGTCATTCGGCGTCATGGCGTCTCCGTGGGGCAGGGGGCCGGACTCGGGCGCCGGCGAAGTCATCGGTCCCGCGCGGGGCGCGCGGGCAGGCTCGGGTCTGCGCGCGCGCACAGCGCTCAGGACGTTGCGCGCGTGCGCGCAGGGGGGCTTGGCGTTGCGCGCGGGCGCGCGGCTCTCTATAGCCTGCGCCCGGACCCGACGCGACGCCCCAGCCCCCGAGATTCCCACAGGAGAGGCCCATGTCCCACGCCCATTCCGCGCTCGAAGCCGCCATCGACAGCGCCTGGGAGGGGCGGGACGCCCTCGACGCCTCCACCGGGGGCGAGACGCGCGAGGCGGTGGAGACCGCCCTCGACCTCCTCGATTCCGGCCGGGCCCGCGTGGCCGAACGCGGCGAGGACGGCCAGTGGTCGGTCAACCAGTGGCTCAAGAAGGCGGTCCTCCTCAGCTTCCGCCTGACCGACATGCATCCGATCCCCGGCGGCCCCGGCCACTCCACCTGGTGGGACAAGGTCCCCTCCAAGTTCGACGGCTGGGGGGAGGCCGAGTGGAAGCAGGCCGGCTTCCGCGCCGTGCCCAACTGCGCCGTGCGCCGCTCCGCCTACATCGCCCCCGGCGTGGTGCTGATGCCCTCCTACGTGAACCTCGGCGCCTATGTGGACGAGGGCACGATGGTCGACACCTGGGCCACCGTCGGCTCCTGCGCCCAGATCGGCAAGGGCGTGCACCTCTCGGGCGGCGTCGGCATCGGCGGCGTGCTGGAGCCGATGCAGGCGAACCCCACGATCATCGAGGACAACTGCTTCATCGGCGCCCGCTCCGAGGTGGTGGAGGGCTGCATCATCCGCGAGGGCTCCGTCCTCGGCATGGGCGTCTATATCGGCCAGTCCACCAAGATCATCGACCGCGAGACCGGCGAGATGTTCCGCGGCGAGGTGCCCGCCTATTCCGTGGTCGTCTCCGGCTCCCTCCCCGGCAAGAAGCTGCCGTCGGGCGAGCCCGGCCCCAACCTCTACTGCGCGGTGATCGTGAAGCGGGTGGACGCGGGCACCCGCGCCAAGACCTCGATCAACGAGCTGCTGCGCGCCTGATGACCGGGACGCCGAAGCCCCCGAAGGAGAAGCGGCCCCCCCGCCCCCAGCAGGTCTACACCCTGCTTGTGGAGGTGGGCCGGACCGAGGACGACGGCCTCCCCGACGGCGCCACCGGCGCGGCCCTGATGTGCTACGCCTCGGGCGTGGATGAGCCCGAGGCGGTGCGCGAGACGGTGGCGGTCCTCAAGACCGCCGACCTCTCGCCCCTTGAGGTCACCGGCTGGGGCACGCTGGCCGAGCGGGAGGAAGCCGGCGAAGAGATCGGCCCCGAGGATCGCGCCCTGATGGACCGCGCGCTGGCGGAGAACGCGGTGATCGTGGCCCAGGTCCAGCCCTTCTTCGACTGATCCGCGGGCCGGCGCGCCCGCGTCCCCGGGGCGCTCTTTCCCGGTCGGCCGGGCCCCGCCGATTCGCCTCCCTCCCCCGCCGCACGGTCGCCCCGAAGTGGCGACCTCCCGACGGCCCGCTCGCAGTGGACCGGGTTCTCCCGCCCGTCGGCTTCGCCTGCGCCTCCGGCGCAGCCTCGCCTCCCGTTTGGCCGAGGCGCCCTGCGGGCGCGCGCGGCAGGCCCCCGGCTCCCGGACAAGGCGCCTCCGCCGATCGTCCTGCGCCTCCCTCCCCCGTCTACGGGGGAGGGGGCGGGGGCTCCCGGCAGTTCGGACCGGCGCAAGCCCGCCACCTCCGCTCCTCCTCGACCCGACGTCTCCGCCACACGCCTGCCATACGTTTTGCAGACGCTTCGCATACGGCGTCCGCGGGGCCGAAACGTTTCGAGAAGCGAAATCCGCATCGGCGACATTCAGCCATGCGAAGCCTTCAGATGCGTCTCGTCGCCCCCCTCTTGCACCCCCTCCGCGCCCCGTGCAGCATCCGGCCCTCCCAGCCGGAGGACCCCATGACCGAGCCCGTCGATCCCGTCGCCCTGACCGCCGAGCTGGTCCGCTGTCCCTCGGTCACGCCCGAGGAAGGCGGCGCCCTCCGCCTGCTCGAATCGCGGCTGACCGGGGCTGGCTTCCGCTGCACCCGCGTGAACCGCAACGGCGTCCCCAACCTCTACGCCCGCTTCGGCGAACAGGGTCCGGTGCTGGGCTTCAACGGGCATACCGACGTGGTGCCAACCGGCGATCCAACCCATTGGACCCACGACCCTTTCTCAGGCGAGATCGCGGACGGCATGGTCTGGGGACGCGGCGCCTGCGACATGAAATCCGGCGTCGCCGCTTGGGTCGCGGCCGCCATCGACGCCGCCGGGCAGGGGGTGCGCGGCTCGCTCGCGCTCCTTATCACCGGCGACGAGGAAGGCCCCTCCGTGGACGGCACCGCCGCGCTGCTGCACTGGATGGACGAGCAGGGAGAGCGCCTCGACGCCTGCGTGGTCGGCGAGCCCACCTCCCGCGCCGCCTTCGGCGACATGGTCAAGATCGGCCGGCGCGGCTCCATCACCGCGACGATCACCGCCCGCGGCCGCCAGGGCCACACCGCCTATCCGCACAAGGCCTTGAATCCGCTGCCGTCTCTGGCCGCCCTCTGCGCCCGCCTCGCGGCGCATGAACTGGACCGCGGGACCGACCATTTCGATCCCTCGACGCTTGCGCTGACCTCCATCGACACCGGCAACCCCGCGTCCAACGTCATTCCCGGCGAGGCGACCGCCGTGCTGAACATCCGCTTCAACGACGTCCACAGCGGCCCCTCCCTCACCGCCTGGCTGGAGGAGGAGGCCCGGCGCGCCGAGGCCGAGACGGGCGTGCGCTTCGTCGTGAAGACCCGCCTCACGGGCGAGAGCTTCCTGACCCCGCCCGGCGCCCTCTCGGACCTGCTCTCGGCCGCCATCGAGGCCGAGACGGGCCGGCGCCCCGAACTCTCCACCTCCGGCGGAACCTCGGACGCACGCTACGTCAAGGACCACTGCCCGGTGGCGGAATTCGGCCTCACGGGCCTCACCATGCACCAGACGGACGAGTGCGTTTCGATCGAGGAGATCCACCGCCTCAAGGCCGTCTACGCCCGCGTGATCGGGGACTTCTTCGCCTGAGGCGCGCGCGGGCCTGCGCGGGCCAAGCTAGGCTCTCACCCGCGTGGGCGGGCTCCGCCGAAGACCGGATCGCCGCGAAGCGGAGCGGACGGAAAAGGGCCCGCCGCGTTCCCGCGACGGGCCCTTGTCAGAAGCTGCGAAAGGCCTGAGACTCAGGCGGCGGCGCGCCCCACCAGCATCTCGCCCACGCGCTCGGCGGCCAACACCTCGTCGATGTCCTGCACGGCCGCGAGCTCGCGCGTAAGCCGCTCCAGCGCCGCTTCGTACAGCTGGCGCTCGGAATAAGACTGCTCGGGCTGGTCGTCCGCCCGGTGCAGATCGCGCACCACCTCGGCGATGGAAATCAGGTCGCCGGAGTTGATCTTCTGCTCGTATTCCTGAGCGCGACGGGACCACATGGCCCGTTTCACCCGCGCCCGGCCCTTGAGGGTCTTGAGCGCCTGGTCCACGATGTCCGGCGTGGACAGCGAACGCATGCCCACCGAGTTCGCCTTCGCCGTGGGGACCCGAAGGGTCATCTTGTCCTTGTCGAACGAGATCACGAACAGCTCGAGCTTGGTGCCGGCCACCTCCTGCTCCTCGATGCGCACGATCTGACCGACGCCATGCGAGGGGTACACGACGAAGTCATTGGGCCGGAACTCGGATTTCTTCACGCCGGGTTTTGTCATCTGGAGCCGCCATCCTTCTGCCGCAGGGCCCCGCCCGCGAGCAACGTGGACTGCGCCGCCGTTGCGGGATGCGGCGCTGCAAGTCCATGCTGTCGCGAAAAAAATTCGTGCTCTCGGCCTTTTGGCCGGCACCCGCGGAGCTTTCCTGTATCTCTTGTAACAGAAACATAGCACACAAACCCCCTGATTCCCAGAGGGGCGCCTGCGACGGAGAGCAGGCGCCTGAAGCGCACGCATCCTTCTTTGTCCGAGAGCGATGATCGCTCTCAGTCGCCCTCGCCCGGCGCCTCGGAGAAGTGCTGCTCCAGCTTCCCCGATTTGCCGTCGAACTCCTCGGCGTCCGCGGGCGGATCTCGGCGGGTGGTCAGATTAGGCCACGCCTCCGAGAACTTGCGGTTGAACTCCACCCAGGTCTCCATGTCCGGCTCGGTGTCGGGCTTGATCGCCTCGGCCGGGCACTCCGGCTCGCACACGCCGCAGTCGATGCACTCGTCGGGATGGATGACGAGCATGTTCTCGCCCTCGTAGAAGCAATCCACGGGACAGACCTCCACGCAATCCGTGTATTTGCAGCGGATGCAGTTGTCGGTCACGACGTAGGTCATCGGCGGCGGTCTCCTGGGGGCCGTTCCGGCCACGTTCTATGTACGGTCCGAAGCGGGCGCAAGGCGCCGCGGGCCTGAAATGCGGACGCGGCCGGCCTCAGCCGGGGTCGCGGTCCCGTAGGCGGTCGAGCGCGCGCCGCTCGGCTTTGGAGGGGCGGCCGGCGCCCCGCTCCCGCTCCGGCGGCGGGGCCTCCTGCGGGGCTTCGGGCGGCGGGGGCTCGACGCGGGGCTGCGGCGGGTCGAGGTCGTCGTAGAGGGCGCGCGCCTCGGGCGCCGGGCCCCGGCGCTCGCCGATGTCGAGGATCTTGACCACCCGGATCCGCCCTCCGGCCGCGAAAGTCAGCACGTCGCCGGGGCGAACGGAGGCGGCCGGCCGGGCGGCGCGGGTTCCATTCACCCGAACCCCCGTCTCGGCCACCATCTTTGCGGCGATGGAGCGCGACTTTGCGAAGCGCGCATGCCAAAGCCACTTGTCGAGGCGGAGCGCGCCTGCCGGAGCCGGCCCTTCGGCCACGTCAGCCCTTGTTCTTCAGCGCCATCAGGGCGGCGAAGGGGTTGTCGGGGTCGACCTCCTTCTCGCGCCGCTCGCGGGGCGGAGAGGCGGCGAACTCCCGCGGCTTCTCGTCCTTGCGGTCATCGCGCCGACCCTTTCCGCCGGGCTTGCCGCCCTTCTTGAAGGGGGCCTTGCCCTCGCCGCCCTCGCGGTCGCGACGGGGACCGCGCGCTTCGCGGCCTTCGCCCTGCGGCTGGCCGGGGCGATCGCCCTGGCGACGGGGGCCGCGGCCGGCGCCGCCGCGGGGTCGGGGAGCCCAGGTGAAGGTGTAGAACACCTGCATCTCGGTTTCCGCCTCGCCGCCGGAGGCGGGAGCGACGGTTTCATCAGGCACGGCCTCGGCGGGCGCAAGCGCTTCGGTTTCGCCCGGAGTCTCCAGGCCAGGCGCGTCGGCGGCAGGGGCCTTCGCCTCCTCCGGGGCCGGGGAGGGGGCGGCTTCGGCCTGCTCGGTCTCCGACGGGGCGGCCGAGGCGGGGGAGAGAGGCTCCTCCTCGCCTGCGGGCGCCTGACCCGCCTCCGAAGCCTCGGAGGCGGACGTGGCGTCCTCGGGCGAGACCTCCGGGGTCTCGGCGCCGGCCACAGGCTCCGAACCCTCGGGCGCGGCCGCGGGCGCGACGTCCGCCACGGGCGGGACGGCCGGGGCGGCCGCCTCCGCGGAGCCGGGCGGAGGCTTCGGCCGCTCGCCCCGCTCCGCCTTGTAGCCCAGCCCCTGCATCAGGTCGGCGAACTGGTCGAGCGTGCAGCCGGTGATCGACAGCATGTCGGGGCTCGCCTCGAAGCCGCCGCGCTGGTCCTGGTTGCGCAGCAGGTCCGCGAGCCGCTCCAGCATGTCGATGCGGATCGCCCGCTCTCCCGCGAGGCGGTAGCCCGCGCGCGGGTAGAAGCCGGGGCCGGCGCCGGGGTCCCGGGGAATGGTCACGAGGCCCGGGGGCGGGGGCGAGGGGAACTCGTCCATGTCCTCCCACAGCCCCCAAAGCGCGAGGCGCAGGCGGGTGGGGGCGGGCTTCAGCAGCGCCGGCATGAACACGGTGTGCTGGCCGAAGCGCATCCCGTGCTTGCGCAGCTGGCCGCGGCCGTCCTGCTCCAGCTCCTTCACGTCCTTGGCGATCTCGGGGCGCGGGATCACGCCCAGCGTCTCCACCAGCCGGTAGGCGATGCCGCGCGCAAGGCCCTGCATCGTCTCGTCGTCGCGCATCTTGATCAGCGGCTCGAACTGGGCGGCGATGCGGCGGTTGATCCAGTGGGTGAGCCGACGTTCCACCTTCTGGCGCGCGTCGTCGGAGGCGATCTCGTCCACGAAGGGCACGACGCCCGGCGAGAGCTGGTCGGGACCCTTCTGGAGGCGGCCCACGGCGAGGTCCCCCCACATCAAGCCGCCCTGCTCGGTCAGGTCGATCTCGGTGTCGGGCGCGTTGTAGAAGCGGTCGGCGCGGCGGGAGAATTCCGCCTGGAGGGCCTGGGTGGAGGCGGCGCGCAGCGTCTTCGCCTCGTCGCCCGTCGCCGCCGGGTCGGGCGTGAAGCTGAACCCGTCGAGACGGCCGAGCAGATGGCCCTCGACCGTCACCTCGCCCTGATCGTTCACCTCGGCCACGAGCCTCTCCTTCTGCTTCAACCGCCGCATGAGCACGGATGTGCGGCGGTCGACAAATCTCTTTGTCAGCGCCGCGTGCAGCGCATCGGACAGACGGTCCTCGACGTCTCTCGCCGTGTCGCGCCATTCCTCCGCATCCTGCACCCAGTCGCGGCGCTGCGCCACGTAGGTCCAGGTGCGGATGTAGGCGAGACGCTTCGACAATGCGTCGATGTCGCCGTCCGTTCGGTCGACGAGCCGCATGCGGCCCGCCATCCAGTCGGAGGGTATAGCGCCGCGATCCGACAGGAGAAAGCGGTAGATTCGGGCGGCGAGGGCGGCGTGCTCGCTTTCCGACACTTTGCGAAAGTCGGGAATCTGGCAGACCTCCCACAGCCGCTTCACCGCAGGCGCGCCGCGGGCCATCTGCCGGATCTCCGCATCGTCGGAGAGGGCGCGCAGCGTCAGGAGGTCGTCGGCCTCCCGCGCCTTGATCAGGCCGGGGAAGGCGGGGGCGTCATCCAGCGAGGCCAGAAGGCCGTCCACGGAGCCGTAGTTGAGCTTCGCATTGCGCCACATCAGGCGGCGGATGGGGGCGAACCTGTGCTCCTCGATGGCCTCTATGGTCTCGGCCTCCAGCGGCGGCGCCTCGCCGGTCACGCCGAAGGAGCCGTCGGTCTGGTAGCGGCCGGCGCGGCCGGCGATCTGGGCCAGTTCCTGCGCGCGCAGATCGCGGAAGCCGCGGCCGTCGAACTTGCCCAAGCTGGAGAAGGCCACGTGCTTCACGTCGAGGTTCAGGCCCATGCCGATGGCGTCGGTGGCCACGAGATGGTCCACGTCGCCGTTCTGGTAGAGCGCCACCTGCGCGTTGCGGGTGCGGGGGCTGAGGGCGCCCATCACCACCGCCACGCCGCCGCGCTGGCGGCGCATCAATTCGGCGATGGCGTAGACCGAATCGAGCGAGAAGCTGACCACCGCCGAGCGGGCGGGCATGCGCGAGAGTTTGCGGGGGCCGGCGTAGGTGAGCTTGGAGAACCGCTCGCGCTTCATGAACCGCGCGCCGGGGATCAGCTCCCGGATCACGCCCTTCATGAACTCGCTGCCCATGAACAGGGTCTCGTTCAGGCCGCGGGCGTGGAGGAGGCGGTCGGTGAAGACATGGCCGCGGTCGGGGTCGGCGCAGAGCTGGATCTCGTCCACCGCGAGGAAGTCGGCGCCGATCTCGGTGGGCATCGATTCCACCGTGCAGATCCAGAACTGGGCGCGGGGAGGCGCGATCTTCTCCTCGCCGGTGATGAGGGCCGCGACGGAGGGGCCGCGCAGGGCCACGACCTTGTCGTAGACCTCCCGCGCCAGCAGGCGCAGCGGCAGGCCGATGACGCCGGTGCGGTGCGCCAGCATCCGCTCGATGGCGTAGTGGGTCTTGCCGGTGTTGGTGGGGCCCAGCACCGCCGTGACGGTGCCGTCGCGCGGGTGGCCGGGGCGGGCGCCCTTGGGGGCGGGGGCGTCGAGCATGGCGGTCTCCCTCGGGGTCGGGGGACGTCGGGGGAGGGAGGTCAGATGCCGCGGCCGTCCACGCGGGGCGCGAGGCGGTCTATGGCCTCGTCCACGTTGGAAAGATGAGGGTGGATCCGCTGCGCCTCACGGAAGGCCATCATCGCCTCCTTCTCCCGGCCGAGCTGTTCGAGGATCACGCCGAGCCCGGAGAGGGCGCCGAAATGGCGCGGCTCCAGCGCGAGCGTCCGCTCGATGTCCGCGAGCGCCTGGCCAAGGTCGCCGCGCAGGAAGAAGGCGGTGGCGCGCATGTTCCAGCCCTCGGCGAAGCCGGGAGCGTGGTCGGTGAGCGCGGAGAAGTGGTGGATGGCCTTGGTCAGCTCGTCGCGCTCCAGCGCCTCGCGGCCCCGCTGGAGGAGGAGGTCCATGGTGTCCGAGCCGGAGCGGGACCAGAGGCGGCGGATCTCGGTCTCGGCGCGCGCGGCCTCGCTCTCGTCGCCGGCGGCGAGGGTGTCGAACAGCAGGTCCAGACGGGCCTCCCGGCCCAGCGGCTCATCCAATTCGTCCGGCGCCTCGATCTGCGGCGGGTTCGGCGCGGCGGCGGGGATCTCGGTCTGCGCCACGGCTTGCATGCAAGCGCCTGCCGACGCTGCGGCGCCGACGAGGAGGAACAGGGCTGCCCCGAAGGGAAGGTTTCGCATCTGCATGACGGGTGGCAGTGTAGCGTCCGACACGCGGAAAGCGAGGGGGCGCGCACGCCCTCTCGGCGGAGTGACAGGCAGGGAGCGCGACATGAGCGGAGATCTCAATTCGGCGGCGGAGGTCCTGAAGGCCCGGCTGGGCGACCGGAGCATCGACGGGTCCGTGAAGTTCGACATCGAGGAGATGGGCGCGCTCAGGATCGAGGGCAACGAGGTGACGGTGGACAACTCGGAGGCCGATTGCACGATCTCGGCCGACAAGGAGACCTTCCGCGGCATGATGGACGGAGAGGTCAACCCGACCTCCGCCTTCATGTCCGGCCGTCTGAAGGTGGACGGGGACATGTCCAGGGCGATGGCGCTGAGCTCGATCCTCGCATGAATGCGGCGGCCCCCTGGATCGCGGACGCGGCTCGGGGGCCTGCGCCCGACGCCTGCGGATGGCTCGACGCGGGCGGCGTCAGGCTGCGCGCCGCCGTCTGGCGTGGGGGCGAGGCGGGGCATGTCCTGCTGTTTCCCGGCCGGACGGAGTACCTGGAGAAGTACGCGCCCCTGATCGGGCGCCTGCGCGCCCGCGGCTTCGGGGTCGCGGCGCTGGACTGGCGGGGGCAGGGGCTTTCGGCGCGGGAGGTGGACAATCTCGGTCACGTCGGGGACTTCGCCGAGTTCCAGGAGGACGCGCTGGCGCTGCTGCGGTGGGGGGAGGTCGAGGCGCTGCCGGGGCCGCGGCTGCTGCTGTGCCACTCCATGGGCGGGTGCATCGGACTTCGGGCGCTGACGGACGGGGCGCTGTCGGGCGCACGGGACCGGCCGGTGGCGGCGGTGTTCTCCGCGCCCATGTGGGGGCTTTCGATCCACGGCTGGACGGCGACGGTGGCGCGGATCGCCGCCTTCTTCGCCGCGAAGACCGGCAACGGGACGCTGGCGGCCCGCCGCGCGCGCAAGACCTACGTGCTGGACGAAAGCTTCGACGGCAACTTTCTGACGTTCGACCGCGAGGCGTGGGACCGCTTCGTGGCCGAGGCCGACGCGCATCCCGAGCTGACGCTGGCCGCGCCGACCTTTTCCTGGCTCAACGCCGCTTTCGCGGAGATGTCGGCGCTGAAGCGGGCCGCGCCGCCCGCGACGCCGCGGCTGATCCTGCTGGGAGAGGACGAGCGGGTGGTCTCGGCGCACGCGATCCGCGCCCACGCAGCGAAGGGACGAGGCGCCGAACTCGTTGAAATTCCCCGCGCGCGGCATGAACCTCTGATGGAGGGGCCGGACACCGCGGCCGGCCGGGCGGTGGACGCGGCGCTGGACGGCTTTCTCGCCCGCATGAAGATGGCGCACGGCGCGGCGCCGCAGGGGCTTTGACCCGGACGCGGGTTACGATCTAAAGAAAGAGCATCCAAGGCGAACGGCCGAGCCCTGCGGCGAACGGGGCCGGCGGCGACGGACAGGCGGAGAACATCCACTATGGCGGCTTCCCACAAGGACGAGGCGCGGCGGTCGGCTGCGAAGGCGGCGCGGCGGAGCCTCTGGGGCCTGCTGATGGCGGGCGTGGCGGCAGGCGCGCTGGGCGCGGCCTGGCCCGCGGGACCTGCGACCGCGCAGGACCAGCCGGTGGTTGGCCGGGTCGACCGCATTCTGGTGGAAGGCGCCCGCCGCGTCGATGACGCCACCATCAAGGCCTACATGACCGTGCAGGAGGGCGAGCCCGCCTCCGCGGCGGAGATCAACGCCTCGCTGCGCCGGCTGCTGGACACGGGCCTCTTCGAGAACGTGGTGATCTCGCCCATGGCCGACGGGCTGCTGGTGCGGGTCGAGGAGGCGCCGTTCATCAACATCGTGGAGTTCGAGGGCAACGACGCGCTGGCGGACGACACGCTGCGCGCGGCGGTGGGCGCAACCTCGCGCTCGGCCTTTTCGCGCGCGCAGGCGGACCGGGACGCGCAGGTGATCCTGGACCTCTACCGCCGCGCCGGCCGCTTCGGCGCGACGGTCGACCCCGTCATCATCGAGCGCGAGAACAATCGCGTGGACCTGGTGTTCGAGATCGACGAGGGCCAGCCCACGGGCATCCGGGCCATCGACTTCGTGGGCAATGAGGCGTTCTCGGACCGCCGGCTGCGCGGCGCGGTCGAAACGCGCGAGAGCGGGATACTGTCCTTCCTGTTCGGCACCGGCACCTACGATCCCGACCGGCTGGAATACGACAAGGAGCAGCTGCGGCGGTACTATCTGGACCGCGGCTACGCCGATTTCCGCGTGCTCTCGGCCACCGCCGAACTGACGGCGGACCGGGAGGACTTCCTCATCACCTTCACGGTGGAGGAGGGGGAGACCTACACGTTCGGGGAGCTCGGGCTCGACCTCAACCTGCCGGGCATCGCGGCGGAGGATCTCCAGGACGTGTTCGTCATGGAGCCGGGGCAGACCTACTCGATCTCCGACGTGGACGAGTCGATCGAGAACCTGATCTTCCAGCTCGGACAGGCGGGCTACGCCTTCATCGACGTGCGCCCGCGCGCGGACAAGAACCCCGAGACCGGCGTGATCGACGTGACGCTGGAAGTGGGCGAGGGTCCCCGCGTCTATGTCGAGCGGCTGGACATCCAGGGCAACACCCGCACCGTGGACCGCGTGCTTCGCCGCGAATTCCGCATCGCGGAGGGCGACGCCTACAACGCGCGCGAGGTCGAGGCGGCCCGCTCGCGCCTGCGCGCGCTCGGCTTCTTCGACCGGGTGGACGTGCGCACCGAGCGCGGCAGCGCCGACGACCGCGCCGTGGTGGTGGTGGACGTGGACGAGCGGCTGACCGGGTCGCTCTCGCTCGGCTTGGGCTACTCGTCCGCCGACGGGCCGGGGGGCGACATCTCGATCACCGAGCGCAATTTCCTCGGACGCGGTCAGTTCGTGCAGCTCCGCTTCAACGTGACGGGCGATCAGAAGGCGGTTCAGTTCAGCTTCGCCGAGCCTCACCTGCTCGACCGCGACCTGGAGGTCGGCTTCGGCCTGGGCTACGTCGCGCTGGACCGCTCCGACGAGTCCTCGTTCGAGCAGACCAACATCTCGTTCCGCCCCTACACCGAGTTTCCCATCGCGGAGCAGCAGCGCCTGCGGCTTCGGGCCCGTTTCTCGGACGACGAGATCCGGGACGTGTCGCCCATCGCCTCGCCCGCCATCCTCGAGGACGAGGGGAGCAAGTTCACCACCTCGGTCGGCGCCGTATGGTCGCTGGACGAGCGCAACGACGTCTATGAGCCGACGCAGGGCTATCTGCTGGAGTTCGAGCAGGACCTCGCCCTCAGCGGGGGCGACACCGCCTACACCCAATCCGTCGCGCGCGCGCATACCTGGCGCGGCTTCTTCGACGACGAGGTGGTCGCCTCCATCGAGGCGGAGGCGGGCGCCATATTCGCCTTCGGCGACAACCTCCGCGTGATCGACCGCTTCTTCCTGGGCGGCAACAGCTTCCGCGGCTTCGCCTCGGGCGGCATCGGACCGCGGGACAGGCGGGACTTCACCTATAACGGCGACCCCGTCCGCCGGGACGACGCGCTGGGAGGCACCTACTACGGTGTGGTGCGCAGCGAGGTGTCCTTCCCGCTGGGCCTGCCGGAGGAGTTCGGCATCTACGGCGGTCTCTTCGCCGACGTGGGCACGCTATGGGGCCTGAAGAAGACGAGCTACTCCGACCCCGTGGCGGGCGGGACCACGACCATCGACGACCAGGCGCAGCTGCGCGCGTCCATCGGCGCCTCGCTGTTCATCGACAGCCCGTTCGGGCCCCTGCGCTTCAACCTCGCCATGCCGCTGGCTTTCGAGGAGGGCGACGAGAAGGAGTACTTCCGCTTCACGGTCGGGACGCGGTTCTGAGCTGCCGGCGGATGCGCGCCCGTCTCGCTCTCCTGACCTTGGCTCTGGCGCTTCCCGCCCGGGCGCAGGAAACCGTGCCGCCGCCTGCGGAGACACCGGCCCAGGCGCCTGCGGATACCGTCCCGCGGGCTTCCGAGCCGCGGGACGACGTGCACGTTCCGCGCGTGCCGGTTCTGATCGTCAACCGAAGCGCGGTGCTGGAGAACTCCGAGGCGGCCCGCGCCCTGCAGCGCACCGAGCGGGAGGTGCTGGAGCGCGTCTCGGCCGAACTCGCGCGCGTGAAGGCGGAGCTTGAGGCCGAGGAGAAGGAGCTGGCGGAGCTTCGCGGCGCTCTCCCCACGCGGGAGTTCGACGAACGCGCCCGCGCCTTCGACCGGAAAGTCCGCTCCGTGCGCCGCGCGGATCAGGAGCGGCGGGCGCTCTTTCAGAAATTCGCACAGGACGCGCGATCCGCCCTCGCGTCCGCTTTGCCGCGGGTGCTGGAGCAGGTGCGCGCCGAGACGGGAGCCCTCGCGCTGCTGGATGCAGCCGCCGTGGCGGCGGCGGATCCGGCGCTCGACGCGACCGCCCTCGCCATCGCCCGCTACGACGAGGAGATGGGGGAGGTCAGGTTCGACCCGCCCGAGGAGTTGATCCCGGAGTGAAACCGCTGGGCGGGCCGGAGCTTCGGCCTGCGGCGCAAGGCCGCTCCGGCGACTTGACCTGCGGCGGCGAGACTGCAATTGGAAGCCCGACTTCCACGATACCAAGGCCCGCCATGACAGACACGCCCTCCGCCGACGAGCCCGAGACCTCCGGCGCCGCCGCCGGAGAGGTCGGCAGCGCCGACATCGCCCGCATCCAGCGCATGATCCCCCACCGCTACCCGTTCCTGCTGGTGGACAAGGTCATCGAGATGCGGAAGGGCGAGTCCGGCATCGGCGTGAAGAACGTGACCATGAACGAGCCGCACTTCACCGGCCATTTCCCGGTGGAGCCGGTTATGCCCGGCGTGCTGATCGTGGAGGCCATGGCCCAGACCGCCGCCGTGCTGGTGGTGGACACGCTGGGGATGGAGGGGCGGGAGCTGCTCGTCTACTTCATGACCCTCGACAAGTGCCGCTTCCGCCAGAAGGTCGTGCCCGGCGACCGGCTGGAGCTGCATGTGAAGATCCTGCGCGGCCACGGGCGCATCTGGAAGTTCTGGGGCGAGGGCAAGGTGGACGGCAAGATCGTCGCCGAGGCGGAATTCTCCGCCATGATCGTCATGCCCGGCGACAAAGCCCGCGGAGGCGCCTGACGCATGGCCATCGACCCCAACGCGACGATCCATCCGGCCGCGATCATCGAGGACGGCGCCGAGATCGGTGCGAATGTCCGCGTCGGCCCCTGGTGCCATGTGGGCCCGGAGGTTCGACTGGCCGGAGGGGTGGAGCTGATCTCCCACGTCGTCGTCGCGGGACGGACCTCCATCGGGGAGGGCACGCGCGTCTGGCCCTTCGCCTCGCTCGGCACCCAGCCGCAGGATCTGAAATTCGCCGGCGAGGAGAGCCGGCTGGAGATCGGCGCCCGCAACATGATCCGGGAGCATGTGACCATGAACCCCGGCACCGAGGGCGGCGGCGGGCTGACCCGCGTGGGCTCGGGGTGCCTGTTCATGATGTCCTCCCATGTGGGGCATGACTGCCTGGTGGGGGACGGGGTCATCATCGCCAACAACGCGCCGCTGGGCGGGCATGTGGTGGTGGAGGACCGCGCCATCATCGGCGGCAACGCGGCCGTGCACCAGCATTGCCGGATCGGGCGCAACGCCATGGTCGGCGGACTGACGGGGGTGGAGCGGGACGTGATCCCCTTCGGCTCGGTGACCGGGGACAGGGCGCGGCTCGCCGGGCTCAACCTGGTGGGGCTGCGTCGCGCCAAGGCGGAGCGGGCGCATATCTCCGACCTGCGCGCCGCGGTGGACTTCATCTTCGAGGGCGAGGGCTCGGTCGCCGATCGCGCGCGGACCGCGCAGGCGCGGTGGGAGACGCCGCTCGCGCAGGAGGTCTGCCGCTTCATGCTCGCCGACAGCGCCCGGCACTTCGTAGGCCCTTGATGGAGGCGCCGCTCGGCCTGATCGCGGGCGAGGGGGACCTCCCGCGCCTGATCGCCGAGGATCGCGCGCGCCGCGGACTGGGCACGCTGGTGATCCGTTACGAGGGCACGCGCGCCGACTGGGCCGAGACCCACGACGTGATCGACCTGCCCTTCGAGAAGCCGGGCCGCCTGTTCCGGGCGCTGGAGCGGAAGGGCTGCCGGCGGGTCTGCTTCGCCGGGGCCATGGTGCGCCCGCATCTCGACCCGCTGCGCTTCGACCTGAAGGCGCTGAAGATCGCGCCGCGCGTGCTGTCGCTGCTGAAGACGGGCGACGACGCCATGCTCCGCGGCTTTGCCGGGATCTTCGAGGCGGAGGGATACGAGGTGGTCGCCCCACACGATCAGCTCCGCGGCCTGGTGGCCCCGGAGGGCGCCATGAGCCGCCGCCGCCCCAACGAGAGCGAGGAGGCCGACGCGACACGCGCCGCCGACATCGCCGCGGCGCTCGGCGCCGTGGACGTGGGGCAGGGCGCAGTGGTGGAGGGAGGCCTCTGCCTTGGCGTGGAGGCGGTGGCGGGAACGGACGCGCTGCTAACCCAGGTCGCGGAGCTGCCGGAACGCTACCGGGCCGCCGCGCGGGGCGTGCTGTGGAAGGGCCCCAAGCCGGGCCAGGACTGGCGGCTGGACCTGCCGGCCGTGGGGCCGGAAACCATGCGGCGCGCGGCGGCGGCGCGGCTCGGCGGCGTCTGCCTCGCCTCGGGCGGCGTGCTGGTGCTGGGGCTGGAGGAGACAATCCGTGCGGCGGACGAGGCGGGGCTCGCGCTTTGGGCCCGTCCCGCGGCGGCCCCGTGAAGGTCTATCTGATCGCGGGCGAGGCCTCCGGCGACCGGCTGGGCGCGCCCTTGATCCGCGCCCTGAAGGCGGAGCGCGAGGTGGAACTGCACGGTGTCGGCGGCGAGCTGATGGAGGCGGAGGGGCTGCGTTCGCTCTTCCCCTCGGACGAGCTGGCGGTGATGGGCCTGATGGAGGTGCTGCCGCGCCTGCCCGCGATCCTGCGCCGGATCCGCGAGACTGTCGCCGACATCGCCCGTGTGCGGCCTGACGTGCTGGTGAGCATCGACAGCCCCTCCTTCGGCCTGCGCGTGGCGCGGAAGGCGAAAGCGGCGAACCCGAAGCTGCGGACGGTTCACTACGTGGCGCCGTCGGTCTGGGCCTGGCGTCCGGGGCGGGCGGCGGAGATGGCCGGCTACGTCGACCACGTTCTGGCGCTGCTGCCGTTCGAGCCGCCCTACATGCAGGCCGCCGGCATGACTTGCGACTTCGTCGGCCACCCGGCGGCGAAGCTCGCGCGGCCCTCGGGCGCCGAGATTGCCGCGCTGCGGGCCGAGCTGGGAGCCGGGGGGCGGCCGCTGCTGGCGGTGCTGCCCGGCAGCCGGCGGGGGGAGGTCGCCCGCCTTGCCGAACCGTTCGGCGAGATTCTCGGTCGGCTGGCCGAGCGCCTCCCGGGGTTGAAGGTTGTCGTTCCGGCAGCCTCGGGCGTTGCAGGAATGGTCGCTGATGTGGCCGGCCGCTGGCCGGTGGAGGCGACGGTGCTGGACCCGCGGGAACGATCGGCGGCGGAGGCGGAGGTCCGCAAGTTCGCAACATTCGCGGCCTGCGACGCCGCGCTGGCGGCCTCGGGCACCGTGTCGGTGGAGCTCGCGGCCATGGGGGCGCCGCATGTGATCGCCTACCGGGTCAATGCGCTGACGGCGGCCGTCGCGAAGCGGCTGCTGCGGGTGGACAGCGCGACGCTGGTGAACCTCCTGCTGCGGGAAAAGGCGGTGCCGGAGTTCATACAGGACGATCTCGACCCCGTGCGGGCATCGGACGCCCTGCACCGGCTGCTCGCAGACCCTGAGGCAGCGGCGCGCCAGCGCGCGGCGCACGAGCGGGCTCTGGAAATGCTGGGACGGGGCGGCGACGACCCGTCGATCAGGGCCGCGCGGTCCCTTCTGGTCGCCGCGGAGCGGTAGGGGAACATTCCGCCTCGCGGATGCGTTCCTCATCCAAAGGCGCGGCTATCCTGCCGCGCTTCTTGATGAGGAGGATCGAGATGTCCGACCGCGATCCCAACGCTCATGGGCGCCCCGACCCGGCGCCGGAGCCGAACCACCGTTCCGAAGACGCGCCCGAGATGCTCGGCGGCGAGATGAGCGACCGAAACGATCCGGCCGAGCTTGGCGGCCGCGGCGGCGAGGTCACTGGCGGCTGGCGGATTCTGCGCAACAGCGTCATCCCGCTCGTGATCGCGCTGATCGTGATTTACGTGATCTATCTCGTCGCGATGTGATCCGGCCAGACCAGAATGAAAACGCGCCTCCCCGGCATGGGAGCCAGTCCGAGATGTAGGACATGGGCGGCGGTCTCACCGCCGCCCATTCCCCGCCTCGGGGCCTTCAGCGTCCCTGAAGCTTCGCCCACATCGGCGTTCCGTGGAACAACCACGGCTGGTAAAGAATTCTCGATAGGTCAGGCAGGTTGGGGCGATCGTCTCTCCGCCGATCACGGGCCCTGGGCTTCGGCCCTCCTTTGTCCTCCGTTTCTCCAAGTTGGTCCTGTCGCTCCGGAACCCGGCCGCGGCGGCTGATGGACGACCCTTCGCATCGCCGGAGTTGTGCGCACAACACGGTTGGCTCGCCGTTTTTCGGCACAAGGATCGCCGTGGCCGTTCCGGGCACCGGGATGCGCCTCAGCCGCTGCTCGTGGTCCTCGGTTGGTTTCGCCGATCCCTCTTCGGCTGCCGCCTCTACCCCTTCCGTCTCCTCGTTGAGAGGCAACCTGCAGGGTCGCCAGTCAAAGATGTTGTGATGCACGCGCCAGATGTTCATCAGGGCGATCAGGACGCGCGGGTTGTAGGCGGCGCCGTTGATGTAAGCCGAGATGTCGCCCGGTTGGTCTGAACAGCTTCCGGGCTGCTGACAAGTGGATCGCCGCCTGGGTTGCGCCGCCGGCGGGATTGGCGTCGGCTGGCTGAGACAGGCTTGGTCGGGCGTCCGCCCGCCAAGCGAAGAATTGGGGCCTCGGCGGATCGAGGCGCGGGCCTCGGAGGCGCTGGCGTAGGCGCGGAGACGGACCTCCTCGTACTTCACCGTCCGCCAGAGCCGCTCGATGAAGACGTTGTCGCGCCAGGCGCCTTTGCCGTCCATGCCGATGGCGACCTCGTTCGCCGCAGTCCTCGGACCGGTGGCGGGCTGCGGCTCACCCTTCAGCACCTTGGTGAACTCGATGCTGGTGAATTGCGGGCCCTGGTCGCAGTTGAAGATCTCCGGTCGGCGGTGACGGCCGAGCGCCTCCTCCAGGGCCTCGATGTCCGGGTCCGCCGACAGCGTGATCGAGAGCCGCCAGGCCAGGACCTTGCGGCTGAACCAGTCGATGACGGCGGCCAGATAGACGAAGCCGCGGGCCATGGACACATAGGTGATGTCCATGGCCCAGACCTGGTTGGGTCGCGTCACCGCCAGCTTCCGAAGCAGGTAGGGATGGATCTTGTGGCCCGGGGCCGGCTTCGACGTGCCTGGGCGGCGATAGAGCGCCTCGATCGACATCCTCTTCATCAGCGTCGACACGTGGAGCCGACCGGCCTCATGCCCTTCCGCCTGCAACAGGCCCTTGAGCATCCGGCTGCCGGCGAACGGGTGCTCCAGATGCAGCTCACAGGTCCGACGCATGAGCGCCAGATCGCCATCCGAGGTCGGCCGCGGCAGATAATAGATGCTGCCCCGGCTTATCCCGAGCGCCTTCGCCTGGCGGCTGACGCTCAGCCCGTGGTCCCGGTCGATCGTCGCCTTGCGCTCGGCAGCAGACCCGCCTCGGCCTGCGCGCGCCGGATGAAAATCGTTCTCCGGCGTCAGCTCGCCAGAAGGCGTTGGACCGCGGGCCCGGAGCGCTGTACCCTTCGATTTGAAATGCTTCGCGTACAGAAAATGAAATCCGTGCATACGTCTGGCTGTGTCCCAGGTGGTGGTGTAGGAGGCCGCGCGCGGAGCCCCTGGCGTAGCGCAGCGCGCGGCCTGGGGTGACGCTGGCGGCCATCGCCGGTCTTCGGAGAAGGTTCGGGTTGCAAGACCTGGAACCTGAACGGAGACGACGATGACCGATGAGAGAATGGCGCTGGTCGAGCTGGTTGAGAAGCAGGCCGATGGCGATCTCGTGCGCGAGATGCTGGCCTTTGCGGCCGAGCGGATCATGGAGCTGGAAGTCGAGGCGCGGACGGGCGCCTCGAAGGGCGCGCGGTCGCCCCTGCGCGAGGTCCAGCGGAACGGATACCGTGATCGCGACTGGGACACCCGCGCCGGACGGATCGCGCTGGAGATCCCGAAGCTGCGCAAGGGCAGCTACTTCCCCAGTTTCCTCGAGCCGCGCCGCACGGCCGAGAAGGCGCTCGTCGCGGTGATACAGGAGGCCTGCGTCCACGGCGTTTCGACCCGCTCCGTGGACGATCTGGTGAAGGCCATGGGCGCGGGCGGCCTGTCGAAGTCCCAGGTCAGCCGCCTCTGCGTCGAGATCGACGAGCGGGTGAATGCCTTCCTCACCCGTCCCCTGGAGGGGGCGTGGCCCTATCTCTGGCTGGATGCCACCTACCTCGAGGTCCGCGAGGGCGGGCGCATCGTCAGCCGCGCGGCGATAATCGCTGTCGCGGTGAACGAGGACGGCAAGCGCGAGGGGCTGGGCGTCGCCACGGGGCCCTCGGAAGCCGAGACCTTCTGGACCGATTTCCTGCGCTCCCTCGCCGATCGCGGACTGCGCGGCGTGAAGCTGGTGATCGCCGACGACCACAAGGGCCTGCGGGCGGCCGCGCGGCGAGTGTTCAACGCGACCCGTCAGAGGCGCCGGATCCACTGGATGCGGAACGCGTTGGCGCACGCCCCGGCCAAGCAGCGCACTGCGGTCGCGGCGATGCTGAAGACCATCTTCGCGCAGGAGAACAAGGAAGGTGCGGAAGCCCAGGGGGACGCCGTAGCCGACGCGCCGCGCGAGAAGAACGAGAAGCTCGGCGCCTTCATGGACGCCTCCCGCGACGAGGTCCTGGCCTACATGTCCTTCCCTCGCGAGCATCGGGCTCAGATCGCGTCGACGACCCCACTCGAGCGCGTCAACCGCGAGGTCAAGCGGCGGTCAGACGTCGTCGGCATCTTCCCGAACGATGAGGCCATCGTCCGGCTCGTTGGCGCGCTGATGCTGGAGACCAACGACGAATGGGCCGTGGCGCGCCGGTACATGTCGCTTGAAAGCCTCGCCCGCGTCACCGACACTCCCACAGTCAGGCTGCCCGCCGTGGCGTCCTGATCAGCCTCGGATCTCTCTCCGAGGGCCGGCGCTCCTACACCACGCCCCGGGACATGATCAGAGCTCGCGCGCCGTGCGGACCATGCGCCCCTGATCGTGTGGGATCGCTACGAGGCGCCGGAGCAGTATCTCTGCATCGCGAATTGCAGCCTCACGGAGCGCCTCCTGCCCGCGGGCGACGAGTCGGAGGGCGAGCTGCCGGAGGTTCCGGGCGCGGAGGTGGCAAGACGCCGCACGGGCTGGAGTTCCCGCCCCTTGGCTTCGCCGTCCTCCGTAGGGACAAGCGCGATCCGCCGGAGAGGCCGGAGATGACATCGCCGCTCATATAGCGGCGCTGACCTGACCCCTTGCGCTCATCCGCGGGCGGCCGGAATCGTGGGTTGAGATTTGCCCGTGAGGGCGGCGTGAGCAATGGGCAGCGGCGCGGAGCCTTCGAGGTCGTGCAGCGGCGATGCCCATTGCGGTTTCAGGGAGGCTGCGTAGGGGGCCGGCGTCATGTAGCCGATCGCCGAGTGCGGCCTCACGGTGTTGTAGTCGTCGACCCATCCGCGGAGGATCGCCCGGACGTGGTTCATCGAGAAAAACAGGTGCTCGTTGAGGCATTCGTCCCGCATCCGGCCCTGAAAGCTCTCGGCGAAGGCGTTTTGGGTCGGCTTTCCCGGCGCGATGCATCGCCAGTCCAGCTTCTCCGCCTGCGCGAAGGTCAGGACGGCCGTCGAGGTGAACTCCGTCCCGTTGTCGCTGACCACGATGCGTGGCTTGCCGCGGGTCTCGATGAGGACCTTCAGCTCCCGGACGACCCGTCTGCCGGAGATCGAGGCGTCCGGGATCGCCGCCAGACACTCCTTCGTCACGTCGTCGATGATGTTCAGCACGCGGAACCTGCCTCCGCCGGCCAGTTGGTCATGCACGAAGTCCATCGACCAGCGGCTGTTCGGTCCGTCCGGCGCCGGTATCGGCGTGCGCGCGACCGCGATCCGGCGGCGGGATCTGCGCCGCCGCACAGCCAGCCCCTCCTCACCGTAGAGCCGCTGGGTCTTCTTGCGGTTCATGGCCCAGCCCTCCGCACGCAACAGCACATGCAGCCGGCGATAGCCGAACCGCCGGCGCTGCTCCGCCAGCTCGCGCAGGCGCCGGCGCAGGCCAGCATCGTCGGGGCGCCGGCTTCGGTAGCGGACCGAGCTGCGGTCCGCCGAGATCAAGGTGCACGCCCGCCGCTCGCTCATCCCGTGACAGGCACGGAGATGCGCGACCGCGTCCCGCATCACGGCGGGCGTCACCATTTTTTTGACAGCAGATCCTTCAACCCGGCGTTGTCGAGCATCGCGTCGGCGTAGAGCCGCTTCAGCCGGGCGTTCTCGTCCTCGAGGGCCTTCAGCCGCTTCGCGTCGGAGACGTCCATCCCGCCGTACTTCGCCTTCCAGGCGTAGAACGTCGCCGATGACATCCCGTGCTTGCGGCATAGCCCCGCCACCGTGGCCCCGGCCTCCTGCTCCCGCAGAACGCCGATGATCTGCTCTTCCGTGAACCTGCTGCGCTTCATTCCGGTCCCTTCCAGTCGGTCGGGATCCCAGCACGCCGTGGAGGAGAAACAAGGGGTCAGGTCAGCGCCTCCGGTGGCGGACCGCGAACGGAGTTTCCCGGAGCGAGCAAAGACGTTAGAAACCAGGTGACCGGAAGGGTGGCAGAGCGGTCGAATGCGGCGGTCTTGAAAACCGTTGAGCCCGCAAGGGTTCCGTGGGTTCGAATCCCACCCCTTCCGCCAGCCCGGTACAAAACTGGGAACTGCGAGGTCCTGCTTGCCGGAACTCAGCACGGCGCGCTCAAGGTCGCTTCTGCATCCGACGATGGTGACGCCGTTTTCGTGGATCCGGATTTCCGTGACGACGGCGCGAAGGTAGGCGCGGCGGAACTCGATGGATCCTGCGGCGACGTTGGTTTGCATGAGCCGCGTGAAGTCGGCGATCCGTTCCTCGGTGAGGCGGGCGGAGGGGGAAAGCTCGGCGGTCGCGCGATCGAGCGCTCCCTTTGCGATGTCGCGTTCTAAGCGGACGTGATCAATGCGGTCCTTCAGGCTGGGTTCCTTCGGATCCAGGGCCCCGGCTTCAATGGCCGAGTAGATGTTGTCGAGGCGGCTTTGGGCCTCATCCGTAAGCGCGACGCCGACCACCTCCTGCCGCTTCTGATCTGAGCGAGCCATTCTGCGTGCGGATGAGCGCGGGAGGTGTTGGCTTTGGAACGAGACGGCGAAGAGGGCGTCCATTTGGGCGGTTCGTCGGGCGGTGGGATTTCGCGGCTGGAGGTGATCGAGGGGCCGACTGGGCGTCGGCGGCGGACGAAGGCGGAGCGGGCGCGGATCGCGGCGGAGAGCTTGATGCCCGGAGCCAAGGTGGCTGATGTCGCCCGCAGGCATGGCACGACGCGCTGGCAGGTTTACGACTGGCGCAGAAAGCTGCGGATGGGTGAACTGGTCGTGCCCGCGAGCGTAGCGGCATTGCCGATGTTCGCGGAACTCGTCGTCGAAAGCGCGGCAGCGGAGGCGCCCTTGGCCCACGCGACGTCCGGCGTGGAGATCGTCGTCGGCGATGTCGTGATCCGCGTCGGGTCCGGGGTCGAGGAGGGGCTGTTGATGCGGACGATCCGGGCAGCGCGGGCGGCGGCATCGTGATCGGCCAAGGTGGGGCGGGGAAGGTCTTCGTGGCGACGCGGCCGGTGGACTTCCGGAAGGAGATCGACGGGCTGGCGCTGGCGGTGCAGGAGATGTTCGGGCTCGATCCGTTCTGCGGCGCCGTCTTCGTGTTCCGCTCGAAAGGGGCGGATCGCATCAAGCTGCTGGTCTGGGACCAGACCGGGATGGTGCTCGTTCACAAGCGCCTGGAAGGCGGCAAGTTCGTCTGGCCTCGGGTGCGGGACGGGGTGATGCGGATGTCGTCGGCGCAGTTGGCGGCGCTGTTCGAGGGACTGGACTGGCGGCTGGTGAGACCGGAGCGGGCGCGGCGTCCGCAGGCAGCCGGGTGATCATGGGGCAAGCCGCTGTTTTTGCTGGCCGGAACCGGTCCAGAGTGATTCAATCCTGCGCATGGACGCCGATGCCCTCAGCCGCGAGAACGCCCATCTGAAGGTCCGCCTGGCTCAGGTCGAGGCGGCGCTGGCCGAGGTGCAGGAGGCCAATCGTCGGCTGGAGGACATCCTGCGCACCTCGCAGCGCGCTCAGTTCGGCAAGCGCTCCGAGAAGCTGTCGCCCGACCAGTTCAACCTGCCGCTGGAGGATGCCGAACTGGCCCAGGGCGTGCTCGAGGCCGCGCAGGAGAAGGCCGAGGCGGCGCTGCAACGTGCGCGCGGGGAGACGCCCCGGAAGCCGGCGCGCAACCGTGGTCATCTGCCGGCGCATCTGCCCCGGATCGAGCGGGTGATCGAGCCCGTCAGCATCCTCTGCCCCTGCGGCTGCGGCGAGATGGCCCGGATCGGGGAAGATGTCTCCGAACGGCTCGACGTGATCCCGGCGCAGTTCCAGGTGCTGGCGACGCGGCGCCCGCGATACGCCTGCCGCCGCTGTTCGCAGGCCGTGGCGCAGGCGCATGCCCCCGAACATGTCGTGCCGGGCGGGCTGCCGACCGAGCGGCTGATCGCATGGATCATCGTCTCGAAGTTCGGAGACCACCTGCCATTTTACCGGCAGTCCGGGATCTTCGAGCGGCAGGGGCTCCACCTCGACCGCGGCACGCTCGGCAACTGGGTCGGCCGCGCCTGTTTCCATCTGATGCCGGTCATCGAGCACATGCGCGCCCATCTGCGCGGCGCCGACCGCATCTTCGTCGACGAGACCCGCGCGCCGGTGCTGGACCCGGGCCGGAAGGTCACCAAGAGCGGCTACTTCTGGGCCGTCGTATCCGACGACCGCGGCCATGGCGGCGCCGGCCCGCCCATCGTGCTGTTCCATTACGCTCCCGGCCGGGGGAAAGAGCACCCGCTGAAGTTCCTTGCCGGATACCGCGGCCGGTTCCTGCAATGCGACGCCTACCAGTCCTACAACGCGCTGACCCAAATCGCGCGCGACAGCAGTCCATGGCAGCTGGTCTATTGCTGGACCCATGTCCGCCGCCGCTTAGTGAAGCGCTTCGAGAACGAGGGCTCGCCCATCGCCGAGGAGATGCTGCGCCAGATCGCTGCCCTCTATGGGGTCGAGAAGACCGTGCGCGGCAGGGATGCGGCCATCCGGCTGGCCGCCCGGCGCGACCATTCCGCCCCCATCATCGCCGCGCTCAAGCCGTGGCTGGAGACCCAGCTGTCGCGCATCCCGCAGAAATCCCAGCTGGCCGAGGACATCCGCTACACCCTCGCCCACTGGCTCGGCCTGATCCGCTTCCTCGACAACGGCGCCCTCGAACTCGACACCAACGCGGTCGAGAACCAGATCCGCCCGATCGCGCTGACAAGGAAGAACGCCCTATTCGCCGGCAACGAAGTCGGCGCCGAGAACTGGGCCATGCTCGCCTCGCTCGTCGCAACCTGCAAGCTGTCGGGCGTGAACCCCGTCGACTACCTCGCCGACATCCTCCGCGCCATTCTCGATGGTCACCCGAAATCCGCCATCGAAGACCTCATGCCTTGGCAATACGCGCAGCCGTCAAGCCTCGCCGCATAGGGCCGCGCCGTCGCGCTTACCCTCATCCGCTCGATCACATGGACGGACCGCCGAGATCGAGCCAGACGCGCATCTCGCCCGTCAGGGCGTCCATCACTTCGGGGTTCAGCAGGTCCAGCGCCGGCGGGCACTGGAGGAACGTGTGATAGTGGTACCGGCTTCGCCGCCGCTCCCGGGTCCAGGTGGACCGCCAAAGGGACGAGAGCCCGTTGTTCGCCGCCGTTCCGTCCGCCCAGATGTACCAGTCGGCCTTGTCGTTGTCCCGGCTGGACCGGCTTTCGACGAACCACGGATGCTCCTCCGAGGTGTGGCAGGGCACGAAGTCCAGCATCACCTTGAGATCCCGCGCATGGGCCTCCTCCAGCAGCGCGGCGAAGTCCTCCAGGTTCCCGTGCCGGGGGTCCACGTTACGCATGTCGCTGATGTCGCAGCCGAAATCCTTCTGGGGCGAGGGGTGGAACGGGCTGAGCCACAACGCATCGACGTTGAGCAAGGCGATGTAGCCGAGCTTCTGCGTCACCCCGCGCAGATCGCCGATCCCGTCGCCGTCGGCCTCCCGGAAGCTGCGGACATAGACCTGATAGATCGCGGCGCCGCATCGGGGGCAGGGGCTCCTGCAGGGCGGCCTGCGCGACCAGCGTCTCCCGGCTCGGCCGTTCCATGCGCGGTCTCCGAAATAGGCGCTCCCCGGCGGCAGGGCGACGTGGCCGCCGTTGCGCACGTTCGGGAAGCCGTGGCCTCCCATCGGCGCGCCGAGCCGCTCCTCCCCGATCTCCAGCTCCACCTCTTCAGTTCCGAGATTGAACAGGCACAGCACACGCCGCCCGTCAGTAAGCGCGACGGCGCGGCCCTATGCGGCGAGGCTTGACGGCTGCGCGTATTGCCAAGGCATGAGGTCTTCGATGGCGGATTTCGGGTGACCATCGAGAATGGCGCGGAGGATGTCGGCGAGGTAGTCGACGGGGTTCACGCCCGACAGCTTGCAGGTTGCGACGAGCGAGGCGAGCATGGCCCAGTTCTCGGCGCCGACTTCGTTGCCGGCGAATAGGGCGTTCTTCCTTGTCAGCGCGATCGGGCGGATCTGGTTCTCGACCGCGTTGGTGTCGAGTTCGAGGGCGCCGTTGTCGAGGAAGCGGATCAGGCCGAGCCAGTGGGCGAGGGTGTAGCGGATGTCCTCGGCCAGCTGGGATTTCTGCGGGATGCGCGACAGCTGGGTCTCCAGCCACGGCTTGAGCGCGGCGATGATGGGGGCGGAATGGTCGCGCCGGGCGGCCAGCCGGATGGCCGCATCCCTGCCGCGCACGGTCTTCTCGACCCCATAGAGGGCAGCGATCTGGCGCAGCATCTCCTCGGCGATGGGCGAGCCCTCGTTCTCGAAGCGCTTCACTAAGCGGCGGCGGACATGGGTCCAGCAATAGACCAGCTGCCATGGACTGCTGTCGCGCGCGATTTGGGTCAGCGCGTTGTAGGACTGGTAGGCGTCGCATTGCAGGAACCGGCCGCGGTATCCGGCAAGGAACTTCAGCGGGTGCTCTTTCCCCCGGCCGGGAGCGTAATGGAACAGCACGATGGGCGGGCCGGCGCCGCCATGGCCGCGGTCGTCGGATACGACGGCCCAGAAGTAGCCGCTCTTGGTGACCTTCCGGCCCGGGTCCAGCACCGGCGCGCGGGTCTCGTCGACGAAGATGCGGTCGGCGCCGCGCAGATGGGCGCGCATGTGCTCGATGACCGGCATCAGATGGAAACAGGCGCGGCCGACCCAGTTGCCGAGCGTGCCGCGGTCGAGGTGGAGCCCCTGCCGCTCGAAGATCCCGGACTGCCGGTAAAATGGCAGGTGGTCTCCGAACTTCGAGACGATGATCCATGCGATCAGCCGCTCGGTCGGCAGCCCGCCCGGCACGACATGTTCGGGGGCATGCGCCTGCGCCACGGCCTGCGAACAGCGGCGGCAGGCGTATCGCGGGCGCCGCGTCGCCAGCACCTGGAACTGCGCCGGGATCACGTCGAGCCGTTCGGAGACATCTTCCCCGATCCGGGCCATCTCGCCGCAGCCGCAGGGGCAGAGGATGCTGACGGGCTCGATCACCCGCTCGATCCGGGGCAGATGCGCCGGCAGATGACCACGGTTGCGCGCCGGCTTCCGGGGCGTCTCCCCGCGCGCACGTTGCAGCGCCGCCTCGGCCTTCTCCTGCGCGGCCTCGAGCACGCCCTGGGCCAGTTCGGCATCCTCCAGCGGCAGGTTGAACTGGTCGGGCGACAGCTTCTCGGAGCGCTTGCCGAACTGAGCGCGCTGCGAGGTGCGCAGGATGTCCTCCAGCCGACGATTGGCCTCCTGCACCTCGGCCAGCGCCGCCTCGACCTGAGCCAGGCGGACCTTCAGATGGGCGTTCTCGCGGCTGAGGGCATCGGCGTCCATGCGCAGGATTGAATCACTCTGGACCGGTTCCGGCCAGCAAAAACAGCGGCTTGCCCCATGATCACCCGGCTGCCTGCGGACGCCGCGCCCGCTCCGGTCTCACCAGCCGCCAGTCCAGTCCCTCGAACAGCGCCGCCAACTGCGCCGACGACATCCGCATCACCCCGTCCCGCACCCGAGGCCAGACGAACTTGCCGCCTTCCAGGCGCTTGTGAACGAGCACCATCCCGGTCTGGTCCCAGACCAGCAGCTTGATGCGATCCGCCCCTTTCGAGCGGAACACGAAGACGGCGCCGCAGAACGGATCGAGCCCGAACATCTCCTGCACCGCCAGCGCCAGCCCGTCGATCCCCTTCCGGAAGTCCACCGGCCGCGTCGCCACGAAGACCTTCCCCGCCCCACCTTGGCCGATCACGATGCCGCCGCCCGCGCTGCCCGGATCGTCCGCATCAACAGCCCCTCCTCGACCCCGGACCCGACGCGGATCACGACATCGCCGACGACGATCTCCACGCCGGACGTCGCGTGGGCCAAGGGCGCCTCCGCTGCCGCGCTTTCGACGACGAGTTCCGCGAACATCGGCAATGCCGCTACGCTCGCGGGCACGACCAGTTCACCCATCCGCAGCTTTCTGCGCCAGTCGTAAACCTGCCAGCGCGTCGTGCCATGCCTGCGGGCGACATCAGCCACCTTGGCTCCGGGCATCAAGCTCTCCGCCGCGATCCGCGCCCGCTCCGCCTTCGTCCGCCGCCGACGCCCAGTCGGCCCCTCGATCACCTCCAGCCGCGAAATCCCACCGCCCGACGAACCCCCCAAATGGACGCCCTCTTCGCCGTCTCGTTCCAAAGCCAACACCTCCCGCGCTCATCCGCACGCAGAATGGCTCGCTCAGATCAGAAGCGGCAGGAGGTGGTCGGCGTCGCGCTTACGCTCGTCATGGGCGCGCTCGAATACCAGCGCCGGCCCCTCCAGCTCCAGAAGCCGCAAGTCGCCGAGCCGCAGGACGGGCTGAGCCTTCCGCCACTGCAGAAACCGCCGCATCCGGTTGAGCGCGGAGGCGGGCAGGGCGCTCTGCCGGTCCGGGGCCAGCTCCCTGTGCTCGGCCGGGATCGGCAGCCACGGCTCCACATCGGAGAACCCGCAATGCGGCGCCTCCGCCTCACACGGCATCGGCGTGCGCGCGCCGTCGCGGCCCATGTAGGAGGGGTGGAACTCCTTGCCGCAGGGGTCGATCTGCCGGTCCTCCGGGATCTCCGCCTGCGGCAGCCCCGGCTCCGAGCCCTAGTAGAGGCGGAACGCCCCCCCCCGCAGGCAGGCCAGCGCCGCCATCAGCGTCACCGTCGCCTCCGTCACCCCCACGCGGGAGGCCGCGCGCGAGGATTTCGTGGTTGTCCAGCCGCGAAGGCCGAGATCCCCAGCCCCCCGTACTCCTTCGGAATGATCATCCCGAAGAAGCGCCCCTTGCGCATCAGCTCCCACGCCTCCGGCGGCAGGTCCCCGTATTCCCAGTTGATCTTCCAGTCGTCGAGCAGCGCGCACAGCCTGGCGGTCGGCCCCTCGAGGAACTCCCGCTCCTCCGCCGTCAGCTCCGGCGCCTTCACCGCCTGCAGTTTGGAGAAATCGGGATCGCCGGCGAACAGCTCGGCGTCCCACCACACCTCGCCGGCATCGAGCGCATCGCATTCGGTCTCGAACAACGCGGGCAGCACCTTCTTCGCCCAGGCGTGGATCGGGCGGGTCAGGCGGTCGCGTCGGACGTCATGCCAGCTCATGCGGGGTCCTCCTTTGGAAGAAGAACCCGCGGGATGCGGCCGGGTTTCTCTCGGCCCCTGACCTCTGCGTCAGGTGGCGAAGATCGCCGCCAGGATCACCACGATGACAAGCACCACGGCCCCCCAGACCCAAAGCCCGGTCCCCGCGCGCCGCGCGGGTTCTCCGGCGGCGGCGTCGGCCTCCGGCTTGCGGGCTTCGCGGGCGCCCACCTCCGCGGCCCGCGCCCGCGCCACCTGCTCCGGGCTCGGCGGCGTCCCGGCCGCTTCGTCGTCGGTGCCGAGCGGGGCTGCCGCCGGGTCGCTCGCGGGAACCTTGTCCCCGCCCCGCCCGTGGTCGATGTCCGACCGCAGCCGGTCCGAGGTGGGTCGTTCGTCCTGAGCCATGACTCGTCTCCTCAATACCCGGCGAGCACCTTGTCGGGCGTCGCGGGAAGGTCCCGCACCCGCACGCCGGTCGCGTTGCGGATGGCGTTCACGATGGCCGCCGCCGAGCCGCAGATCGAAAGTTCGCCGATGCCCTTGGCCTGAAGCGGCGAGGCCCAGTCGTCCCGCTCCTCCAGGAACTCCACCTGCTGCTGCGGAATGTCCCGGTTCACCGGCATGTGGTACTCGGCCAGATCCCGGTTCATCATCGCGCCGGTCCGCGGGTCGAACTGGATCTCCTCGGTCAGCGCCATGCCCGCGCCCCAGGTCATCCCCCCGATGCACTGCGACCGCGCGGTCTTGGCGTTCAGGATACGCCCGGCCGCGAACACGCCGAGCTGCCGGCGGATGCGCGTCTCGCCGGTCAGCTCCGACACCGCCACCTCGGCCCAGTGGGAGCCGAAGGTCGCCTGCCGCACCTGGCTCGCGGCGTCTCCCGGCTGGAGATGTCCCTCCGCCTCCATGGCGCCCCCGATCACCTCCGCCAGCTTGCGCTTCCGGTTGCCGCAGACCGCCTCGCCGTCCTTCAGGGTCAGCTCCTCGTCCGAGCACTCCATCTTCTCCGCGATCCGCGCCCGCAGCGCCTCGCAGGCCGCGAACACGGCCGAGCCGGTGGAGTTCGCCCCGATGGACCCGCCCGACCCCGACCCCGGCGGGAAGTCGGTGTCCCCGAGCCGCGTGGTCACGTCCTCGGGCCGCAGCCCCAGCATCTCCGCCGCGATCTGGGTGAGGATGGAATACGTCCCCGTCCCGATATCGGTCATGTCGGTCTCGACCTCGGCGCGCCCGTCGGCGGTGATCCGCACCCGCGCCTTCGCCTCGGTCATCATGTTGACCCGCACGGCCGAGGCCATGCCCATCCCGATCAGCCATTCCCCCTCGCGCCGCGCCCGCGGCGCTTGCCGGTCGGCCCAGCCGAACAGCTTGGCGCCGGCCCGCAGCGCCTCCGCCAGCGTATGCGACGAAAACGGCTTGCCGCTCTCCGGGTCCTTCGCGGGGATGTTCCTCAGCCGCAGCTCCACCGGATCGACGCCGGCGGCCTCGGCCAGCTCGTCCATGGCGATCTCCAGCGCGGTGACGCCCACCGCCTCGCCCGGCGCGCGGACGGACCCCGTGGCCGGCCGGTTCAGCCGCTTCACCTGATGGACGATCCGCCGATGCTCCCCGCCATAGAGGAAATGCGTCGCCTGCTGCACGGGCTCGGCGAACACCTCGCCGGGCAGGTTCGCCACCAGCGCCTCATGGTGAACGCCGGTCAGGACGCCCTTGCCGTCGGCTGCGAGCCGGATGCGCTGCCGCGTCTCAGACCGGTGCGTGACGCTCTCGAACACCTGCCGCCGGTGCAGGACCACCGACACCGGGCGCCCCACCTCCTTCGCCGCAATGGCGGCCGCGATCACCTCGGGCGAGGCGCCGAGCTTGGAGCCGAACCCGCCCCCCACATAGGGCGACAGAAGCCGCACGTTCCCGGGGTCGATCCCGAGGCTGTCGGCCACCTCGTTGCGGTTGTACTTCAGCATCTGGAGCGCCGCGCGCACCGTCAGCTTCTCGCCTTCCCACTCGGCGACGGCCGCATGAGGCTCCATCGCCGCCGAGGCATGGGCCGCCGTCCGATACGTCTCCTCCACCGTCACGCTGGCGTCCCCGAAGGCGCGGTCGAAATCGCCCTGCGCGTGCTGCTTGCCCTCGGGCTCGTCCACCTCGCCTAGGCCGGCTTCCAGCTGAACCGCCGCGCCATCCTCCGCCTCATAATCCACCTTCAGCAGGTGGGCGGCGTGGCGGGCCTGCTCGAACGTCTCGGCCACCACGCAGGCGATGGGCTGGCCCAGATACCAGACCTTGTCCGGCCCCTGCACCGGCGCCTTGTCGGCCATGCCCTGCGCCGCGTTGCGCAGCAGCCGCGGGTCATGGATCACCGCCAGCACGCCGGGCAGGGCGCGCGCCTCATCGGCATGCACCGCCGTCACCCGCCCGCGCGTGATCGTGGCGCGCACCATGAAGCCGTGCGCCAGCCCCTCGGGCCGCGCGTCGTCGGCGTAATCGGCCCGGCCGGTGACCTTCAGCGGCCCCTCCGGCCGGTCCATGCCCGTCCCGATCACGCCCTGCGCCATGTGGTCGAGCCGCCGGCGCTCGTCCGGCCCGTCGAATTTCAGAACCGCGTTCATGCCTGGGCTCCCGTCGCTTCCCGCAGGGCCGCCGTCAGCGTCCGGCGCGCCAGAGGGATCTTGAAATCGTTGCCGCCCTGACCCTGCGCCTCATCCAGCAGCAGGTCCGCGGCGACGTCGAACACGGCGTCCGAGGGCCGCTCGCCCTGCAGCGCCGCCTCCACCCGCCGGTCCCGCCAGGGCTTGTGGGCAAGCCCGCCGAACGCCAGCGCCGCCTGCGCGATCACGCCGTCATGCATCTCCACCACCGCCGCGACGGAGACGAGCGCGAAGGCATAGGAGGACCGGTCCCGCACCTTGCGGTAAACGTGCTTCCCCTTCGGCGGGGGCGGCAGCAGCACCGCGGTGATCAACTCGCCTTGCTCCAGCACGGTCTCGATCTGCGGCGTGTCCCCCGGCAGCCGGTGCAGGTCCGCCAGCGGCACATGCCGCACCCCGCGAGCCCCCTCGATCTCCACCTCCGCATCCAGCGCCCGCAGCGCCACCGCCATGTCCGACGGATGCGTGGCGATGCACGCCTCCGAGGCCCCGAGGATCGCGTGGATCCGGTTCACGCCCCCGATCGCCCCGCACCCGCTCCCCGGCTCGCGCTTGTTGCAGGGCGCATCGGTGTCGTAGAAATACTCGCACCGCGTCCGCTGCAGCAGGTTGCCGCCCGTGGTCGCCTTGTTGCGAAGCTGCCCGCTGGCGCCCGCCAGCAGCGCCCGCGCCAGGACCGGGTAATCCCGCCGCACCGCCTCATGCGCCGCAAGGTCCGCATTCGGAACCAGCGCCCCGATCCTGAGCCCCCCGGTCTCGGTCGGCCCCACGCCGTCCAGCTCCTTCAGCCGGGTGATGTCCACCAGCCTGTCCGGCGTCATCACCTCCAGCTTCATCAGGTCCAGCAGGTTGGTCCCGCCAGCGATGAAGGCGGCGCCCTCTCCGGCCGCCTGCACCGCCTCGGCGGCCGAGGCCGCGCGCGCATAATCGAACGGCTTCATCGGCGGGCCTCGTTGGTCTCGCGGATCGCATCGACGATGTTGGGGTAGCAGGCGCAGCGGCAGAGGTTCCCGCTCATGCGCTCCGAGATCTCCTCGTCCGTCAGCTCGACCGCACCCTCCAGGTCCTCCGTCACCACCGAGGGCCAGCCGTCCGCCGCCTCCTGCATCATCGCGGTGGCCGAGCAGATCTGGCCGGGCGTGCAGAACCCGCACTGATACCCGTCATGCTTCACGAAGGCGGCCTGAAGCGGCGACAGCGCCTCGGGGCTCCCCAACCCCTCCACCGTCGTCACCTCGTCGCCCTCATGCATGCATGCGAGCGTCAGGCACGAGTTGATCCGCCGCCCGTTGAGGATGACGGTGCAGGCGCCGCATTGCCCGTGGTCGCACCCCTTCTTGGAACCGGTGAGCCCCAGATGGATGCGCAGCGCGTCGAGGAGCGAGGTCCGCGGATCGGCGTCGATCTCGCGCGTTTCGCCGTTGATGGTGAGCGTGGTCTTCATGGAATGATCCCGTGGCGGAGGCTGAGGGTTTCACCGCCAACGCCCCCGAACCGGCATCGTTCCTGCGGAAGCCTCAGGAGGCGCTGCGCTCCGCGTCCTCCAGCAGCGCCCCCGGCGGCGCGCCCGAGGCGATGCAGTCCTCCATCGAAACCGGCTCCCCCGCCTTCCCCGGACCGGGGATGAAGCGGTAGACCGCCTCCACGCAGCATTCCAGCGCGAAGGCCATGAACCCGATCCCCAGGACCAGCAGCAGGATCCGCCCGAACACCAGCCCCCGCACCATCAGGAACGCCTCTGCGAAGCCGCCCGCCCGGCTCGCGTCCAGCGTCCACCCGGCCCAGAGCAGGAAGCCCCCGAGGATGATGACCGTCACGCCGTAGGCCATCCAGCCGAAACGGCAGAACGGGTCCAGCCGCTCCACCCACGGCGTGCACCACAACCGCTCCCGGAACTTGCCCGCGAAGCCCTTCCACACGAACCAGGCCCCGGCGCCGAGGAACCCGACCCCCACCGCCAGCAGCAGCCAGCTTCCCGCGGGCAGGGACATCAGCCAGGCCGCGCTCTTCTCCCGCCCGTCCTCGCCGCTCACGTAGCCGCGCCACGCAAGCTGCCCGATCGCCACGCCAAGCCCCGCGTAGATCACCGCCGTCAGCGTGTAATCCGCCCGCGCGAAGATCCCCATGGCGTCGCGGCCCCGACGGTCGAGGTCCAGCATCGCCGCCAACGCCCCCCACAGCGCGAAGCCGACCGCGCCCACCGCCATGGTCCACAGCACCGCCGTGCCGAAGGTCTGGTTGGCGAGCAGCCCCAGCGCCTCCTCCGCCCCCTCGGCATGCCCCCCCAGCCAGGCGGCGTGGGCCGCGAGGAACCCCAGCAGCCCGTAGAACAGCGCCCGCGCGACGTAGCCCGCCCGCATCGCCACCGAAGCCCATCCTGAAATCGCATCGTCCATGGGGCCCCCTGCTCACGGCGCGACCTCCGGCGCCGACGCCCGAAAGAACGCCGCGAAGCGGGCGGCGGTTCCGTAACGCGGAAGCCCTGCGGAACCGCCGCCGCCTTCCTGCGTTGCCGGACGATCAACCCAAGGGGGCGCTCATGGCCGCAAGACCCGTCTGGAAAGGACAGCTCCGCCTGTCGCTCGTCTCGATCCCGGTGGAGATGTTCTCCGCCACCGACCGCTCGTCCGCGGTCTCCTTCCGCCAGATCCACAAGCCTTCCGGCCAGCCGGTGAAGTACGAGAAGACGGTGCCCGGCGTCGGCCCCATCGACATGTCGGACATCGTGAAGGGCTACGAGGTGGACAAGGACGACTACGTCCTGATCGAGCCCGACGAGATCGACGACATCAAGCTGGAGTCGAAGAAGACCCTCGAACTCGTCCAGTTCGTCGGGGCCTGCGACATCCCCCCCTCTACTTCGACAAGCCCTACTTCCTCACCCCCCAGGACGAACTCGCCGAGGACGCCTACCGCGTCCTGCGCGACGCGCTGGCCAATTCCGGCAAGACCGGCCTCGGCCAGCTCGCCATGCGGGGCAGGGAACACCTCGTGGCCGTGCGCCCCTGCGCCTCCGGCCTGATGCTGGAGACGCTGCATTACGAGCAGGAGATCCGGAAGACCGACGGCTTCTTCTCCTCCATCTCCGGCGCCGCCGCCGACAAGGACCTCGTGGGCGTGGCCGAGGAGCTGATAGAGCGGAAGTCCAAACCCTTCGACGCCGCCGCCTTCAAGGACAGCTACACCGACGCGATCCGAGAGCTGGTCGAGCGCAAGGCCAAGGGCAATAAACCCGCGAAGGCCGCCCCGAAGGGCGAGGCCAGGGGCGGCGACAACGTGGTGGACCTGATGTCCGCGCTGAAGGAGAGCCTGAAGTCCTCCGGCGCGAAGAAGGCCCCCGCCAAGGCCTCGCCGAAGAAGCCCGCCGCGCGCACCACAAAGAAGTCGGCGTGACATGGACGGCGGTCCGGACCTGCTGAAGGATCTACCGGGCGAAGCGGGACTTCTCCCGCACGCCCGAGCCCGAGCACGGCGCCCCCGGCTCGGGCGCCTCCTTCTGCATCCAGAAGCACGCCGCCACCCGCCTGCACTACGACTTCCGCCTCGAACTCGACGGCGTGCTGAAAAGCTGGGCGGTCACGCGCGGCCCCAGCTACGACCCCCACGAAAAGCGCCTCGCCGTCCGCACCGAGGACCACCCTCTCGCCTATGGCGGCTTCGAGGGCGTGATCCCCAAGGGCAATTACGGCGGCGGCACGGTGATGCTCTGGGACCGCGGCTCCTGGACCCCCGACGGCGACCCGCACGAGGGCCTGAAGAAGGGCAAGCTCACCTTCTCCCTCCAGGGCGAGCGCCTGAACGGCAAGTGGTCCCTCGTCCGCATGCGCCCGCAGGGCCACGAGAAGCGCGAGAACTGGCTCCTCGTGAAGAACGACGACGAGACCGCCGACCCCGCCCGCGACGTCCTGAAGGACCACACCGTCAGCGTGGACACCGGCCGCACCCTCGACCAGATCGCGGAGAAGGGCAGGGCGGTCGGCGAGGCCGACTTCAAGGACAAGCCCGCCCCCAAACGCCCCAAGCCCAAAGCGCGCGCCAAGGCCGCCAAGACCACCGGCCTCCCCACATGGCGCCAGCCCCAACTCGCCACGCTGGAGACCTCCCCCCCCGACGGCGACGGCTGGCTGGTGGAGATGAAATACGACGGCTACCGCGTCCTGATCGCCAGGGACGGCGGCGACGTGCGCCTCTACACCCGCAACGGCCACGACTGGACCGACCGCTGGCCCAACCTCGCCGAGGCCGCCCGCCAGCTCGACTGCCGCACCTGCCTCCTCGACGGCGAGGCCGTCGCCTTCGATGCCAATGGCAAGCCCGACTTCTCCACCCTCCAGCAGGCCATGACCGCCGGAGACCCCGTCTCCTGCTTCGTCTTCGACTGCCTCTCGCTGGACGGCGAGGACCTCTCCGCCCACCCCCTGACCGACCGCAAGGCCCGCCTCGCCACCCTTGTGGGCAAACGCACGAAGCCCCTCCTCTACTCCGACCACGTGGAGGGTCACGCCGAGGCCGTCCTCGCCCGCCTCTGCCATGATGGCCACGAGGGCATCGTCATGAAGCGCGCCGACCGCCCCTACCGCGGCGGCCGCTCCCGCGACTGGCTGAAGGTGAAATGCACCCGCCGGCAGGAATTCGTGATCGGCGGCTGGCAGCCCTCCGACAAGACGGCCCGCGCCTTCTCCTCGATCCTGTTGGGCGCGCACCGGGACGGCAAGCTCGTCTACGCCGGCCGCGTCGGCACCGGCTTCGACGCCGCCCGGATGGAAGACCTCGCCGCCCGCTTCGACAAGCTCGCCCGCAAGACCTCCCCCTTCGCCTCCCTCCCCAAGGAGGTGAAATCCGCCCGTTTCGTCACCCCGAAGCTGGTGGCCGAGGTGGACTACGCCGAGCTGACCGCCGACGGCGCCATCCGCCACGGCGCCTTCAAGGGCCTGCGCGAGGACAAGCCCGCCGCCGAAATCGTCTTCGAGACGCCGGCCCAGCAACCCCTTGCGCCGGTCCCCCATGAGACCCGCGACCGCATCGCCGGCGTAAAGCTTTCCAGCCCCGACAAGGTCCTGTTCAAGTCGCAGGGCACGACCAAGGCCGACCTCGCCGCCCACTACGAGCGCGTGGCCGACCGCATGCTCCCCCACGTGGGCAACCGCCTCCTCAGCCTCGTCCGCTGCCCCGAGGGCCGCGCCGCCGCCTGCTTCTTCCAGAAGCACCCGCACAAGACGCTGCCCGACCGTTTCCGCACCCTCGACGTCACCGGCTCCGACGGCAAGTCCGAGCCCTATGTCTGGATCGACGCCCTCCCCGGCCTGATCGCCGGCGTGCAGATGGGCGTGCTCGAATGGCACATCTGGGGTTCCCGCGCCGACCGGATCGAGCGCCCCGACCGCCTGGTCTTCGACCTCGACCCCGACGAGGGCCTCGCGCTTCCCGGACGTCCGCGACGCCGCATTCGACATCCGCGACCGCCTCGCAGACCTCGGCCTTGCGACCGTCCCCATGGTGACCGGCGGCAAGGGCGTCCACGTTATCGCCCCCCTCGCGCGCCGCCTCGACTGGCCCGAGGTCAAGACCTTCGCGCACAACTTCGTCGAAAACCGCCGCGCGCGAGGACGGCCGCTACGTCGCCGTCATGAGCAAGTCCAAACGCAAGGGCCGCATCTTCCTCGACTACCTTCGCAACCAGCGCGGCGCGACCGCCATCGCCCCCTTCTCCACCCGCGCCCGCGAGGGCTGCCCCGTGGCCATGCCCGTCACCTGGGACGAACTCCGCACGCTCGACCGCGCCAACGGCGTCTCCCTCGCCGAAGCCGCCGAGCGCGTCGAGGGTCCCGATCCCTGGGCCGATGCTCCGACCTCTCAATCCCTCACGAAAAAGGCCCGGGAGGCGGTCGGGGGCTGAAGCCCCCACCCCGGCCCTCCCCCGCAAGCGGGGGAGGGAGGCGCCAGGCCGTCCCCTCGCGCCGCGCCGGCGCCGTCCCGCAGCGGCCGATCCTTCCCGCCAGCGGCGAAGCCCCCCGTCGACGGCCAGGGGCGCCTGCCTATCGTCGGCGAAGGGCGCAACCGCGCCCGGAGCGAAGGCGTGCCGCCAGTGGCGAACGCGCCACCAACCCCGGCGGTGAGGTCGCCGCAACCCAGCGGCCATGGCGCCCCCAACCCCAGCGGCCATGGCCGCCGCCAACGCCAGCGGCAATGGCGCCACCAACCCCAAAGGCGAAGGCGCCACCACCTCAAAGGCAAGGCGCCGGCAACCCCAGCGGTGGTGACGCCCCGTCCCGCCCGCGGCCACCGCTCCCGCCCCTCCGCGTCAGGTCGCCAGCTCCTGCACCAGCCGACGCATGAACGCCTCCCCCTGGTCGAGCTGCGCGATCTCCAGATGCTCGTCCGGCTGGTGCGCGACCCCGATGTCGCCCGGCCCGCAGACCACGGCGGAGTAGCCCTCGTCCTGGAACTGCCCGGCCTCGGTGATGTAGGCGACCGCGCGGGGCGAGTTGTCGCCCGTCAGCTTCCGCGCCAGCGCCTCCGCCGCGCCCTCGACCTCCTGCCGGCAGGGCGGCACCGAGGCGCGCGCCACCGGCTCGATCCTCGCCTCCGGCCGCACCTTCCGCAGCTCCGCCTCCAGCCGCCGGCACTCCTCCACATAGGCGCGCTTCCAGAACTCCGGGTCGTCGGGCGGCGTCACCCGGATGTCGCACACGAACCGCGCGTTCAGCGCCGTGATGTTGCCGGCGGTGCCGCCCTCGAACGTGCCCACGTGGAGCGTGGTCCACGGCGGGTCGAACGCCTCCGCCTCCGGCCCTCGCGGCGCGGCGGCCCGGTTTTCCGCCATCCGGGCGCCCAGCCACCCCACCAGCTCCGCCCCCGCCATCACCGCCGAGACGCCTTTGTGGCAGATCGAGGAATGCACCTCATAGCCCGTCACATGCGTGGTGAACCCCACGCCCCCCTTGTGCGCGCTCACCACGCCCCACGAGGTCGGCTCCCCCACGATCACCGCCGAGGCCTTGGGCAGCGCCTCCCGCATCCTCTCGATCATCGGCGGCGCGCCCCGGCAGCCCAGCTCCTCGTCGAAGCTCAGCGCGATCTGGAGGGGGCGCTTCAGCCCCGCCTCCAGCGCCTCCGGCACGATCGCCAGCGCCAGCGCATCGAACCCCTTCATGTCCGTGGTCCCGCGCCCGTAGAGCCGCCCGTCCTTCTCGGTCAGCACGAAGGGATCCGTGCTCCAGGCCTGCCCCTCCACCGGCACCACGTCCGTGTGGCCCGAGAGGACCACGCCCCCCTCCACCCACGGCCCCACATTGCAGAACAGCGCCGCCTTCGGCTCCTCGGGGTCCTCGTAGCGGAAGCACTCCACCCCCCAGCCCGTCAGGTAATCCTCCACGAAGTCGATCAGCGGCAGGTTCGACTTCGACGAGACGGTGTCGAAGGCCACCAGCCTCTCCAGCATCTCGCGGGGGGTGTAGCGGTCGGGCATGGGAAACTCCTTGGAGGGACGCGCATAGCTGATCCCGCGCCGCCGCGCCGGTCAAGCGCCTGCATTGCCAAGCGCCAGCGCGCCATGCTGCAACTGCTCAACTGCCCGGCGCCGCAGCACCGTAAGCCTGCCTGAGCGATTCTTTTGCATTGCGGCGCCGAAAGTCTTGGTATTCTGTGAGTTGCAAGAACCTGGAAAACCGGGTCCGACAGGGAAAGACCGATGCAGAACAACCTCCCCCGCCGCGTGCCCAGGGCGGCCCTTGCCTGACGGCGCCGCCCCCGCGACCCTCGCCTCCGGGACCGCCCCGGCGCTGGAAGTCCGCGACCTGCGCACCGTGTTCGACACCCGCGACGGCGCGGTCCACGCGGTCAACGGCGTCAGCTTCCACGTCCGCCCCGGAGAACTGCTGGGCGTCGTGGGCGAAAGCGGCTCCGGCAAGTCCGTCACCATGATGAGCGTGCTGGACCTGCTGCCCTCGCCCCCCGCCGGACCTGGGCGGCGAGGTCCTCTACGGCGGCGAGGACGTGCGCCGCATGGGCCCGCGCGCCCTGCGCCGGCTCCGCGGCGGCGAGATCGGCTTCGTCTTCCAGGACCCGATGACCTCGCTCAACCCGGTCTTCACCGTGGGCTTCCAGCTCATGGAGCCGCTGCGCAAGCATCTGAACCTCTCGAAGAAGGCGGCCCGCGCCCGCGCGGCCGAGCTTCTCGCCCTCGTCGGCATCCCCTCCGCCGCCGACCGTCTGAACGACTACCCCCACCAGTTCTCGGGCGGCATGCGCCAGCGGGTGATGATCGCCATCGCGCTCGCCTGCGAGCCGCGCGTCCTCATCGCCGACGAGCCGACCACCGCCCTCGACGTCACCATCCAGGCCCAGATCATCGAGCTGGTGCGCGACCTGCGGCGCGAGACGGGCACGGCCATCGTCTGGGTGACGCATGACCTCGGCGTGATCGCCGGCATCGCCGACCGGGTGATGGTGATGTATGCGGGCCAGGCGGTGGAGGAGGCCGAGGTGGGCGCGCTTTTCGACCACCCCCGCCACCCCTACACTCAGGCCCTGCTGGAGACGATGCCGCACGTCGAGGGCGCGCGCCCCGAACGCCTGCGCACCATCCCCGGCCAGCCCCCGGTGCTGATGGAGCCGCCCCGAAGCTGCCCCTTCGCCCCGCGCTGCGCCCACGCCTTCGACCGCTGCGTGAAGGAGAACCCGCCGCTGATGGACATGGCCCCCGGCCACCGCGCCGCCTGCTGGCTGGCCGCGGAGCAGGGCGCATGAGGGCGCACGCCCCCACCCCGACCCTCCCCCGCAGGCGGGGGAGGGGGCGCGGGAGGGTTCCCGTAGGGTCCGCAACCCCGGCTGCGCGGCCCCTGGCGGCCCTCCGCGCAGCCGGGCGCCCCTCGCCACACGGCTGCAACCGCCGCCCACCGCGGCCGCCCCCACCGCCGGGCCCCTCGCGCAGGCCCCACGCCTGCAACGCGCCGCGGGCGCCCCCGCCCCCACGGGCGCAACCGCCGGCGCGGCGCCCCCGCCGGAGGCCCCGCGATGACCGACGCGGCCCTCGCCCCCGCACGCCCCGCCGCGAAGACCGCCCAACCGGTCCTCCGCGTCCGCGACCTCTGCATGCACTTCCCCATCTACAAGGGCGTGCTCCGCCGCCAGGTGGGCCAGGTCCACGCCGTCGACGACGTCTCCTTCGACGTGATGCCGGGCGAAACCCTCGGCCTCGTCGGCGAATCCGGCTGCGGCAAGTCCACCACGGGCCGCGCCATCCTCCGCCTCTACGACCCCACCTCCGGGACCATCGAGCTGGAGGGCCAGGACATCACCCGCATTCAGGGCGACGCGCTCCGCCGCCTCCGCCCCCGGATGCAGATGATCTTCCAGGACCCCCACGCCTCCCTGAACCCGCGGATGACGGTCGCCTCCATCATCTCGGAACCCCTGACCGAGCATCGCTCCCTGTCGCGCCGCGACCGCCAGTCCCGCGTGGCCGAGCTGATGGACCAGGTCGGCCTGCGCGAGGACTTCGCCAACCGGTACCCGCACGAGTTCTCCGGCGGCCAGCGCCAGCGCATCGGGATCGCCCGCGCCCTCGCCCTCGACCCCGCCTTCATCGTCTGCGACGAGCCCATCGCCGCGCTCGACGTCTCCATCCAGGCCCAGGTGGTCAACCTGCTGGAGGACCTGCAGCGCCGCCTCGGCCTCACCTACCTCTTCATCTCCCACGACCTCAGCATGGTCCGCCACCTCGCGACCCGCGTGGCGGTGATGTATCTCGGCCGGATCGTGGAGATCGCCCCGCGCGACGCCCTCTACGCGCGCCCACAACACCCCTACACCCGCGCGCTCCTCTCCGCCGTCCCCTCCCCGGACCCCAAGCGCGAGGCGACCCGCCAGCGCATCATCCTCCAGGGCGACGTCCCCAGCCCCGCCAGCCCCCCGTCGGGCTGCCGCTTCCGCACCCGCTGCCCGCTCGCCTTCGACCGCTGCGCCTCCGAGACCCCGGCGCTGCGCGAGCAGGCCCCCGGCCATTTCGCCGCCTGCCACCTCGCGGGGCAGGCCGTCTGACGGAACCGGAGAGCAAACCCCGGACCGTCCCAACAGGGAGAACAAGGACCTCATGAAAGCCAGACACCTCGCCGGGGCCGCGGCCCTGGCCCTCGCCGCAGGCGGCGCGCACGCCGAACGCGGCTCCGACGGCCAGCTCAACATCATCTATTGGCAGGCTCCCTCGATCATGAACCCGTTCCTCTCGGGCGGGACCAAGGACGTGGAAGCCTCGTCCCTCGTGATCGAACCGCTCGCCCGCTACGACGAGACCGGCGCCATGGTCCCCTGGCTGGTGGAGGAGATCCCGACCGTCGAGAACGGCGGCGTCTCCGAGGACCTGACCTCCATCACCTGGAAGCTCAAGCCCGGCATCAAGTGGTCCGACGGCTCGGACTTCACCGCCGAGGACGTGGCCTTCACCGCCGAATACTGCATGGACCCCACCGGCGGCTGCCAGCAGGTCGCCAACTTCACCGACGTCGAGAAGGTGGAGGCCGTGGACCCCCAGACCGTGAAGATCACCTTCTCGGTCCCCAAGCCCTATCCCTACGGCCCCTTCGTCGGCGCCCAGTCCCCCATCATCCAGAAGGCCCAGTTCCAGGACTGCAAGGGCGCCCGCGCCCCCGAATGCACCGAGGAGAACTTCAACCCCCACGGCACCGGCCCCTTCGTGGTCACGGAATTCAAGCCCAACGACGTGGTGACGCTGGAGGCCAACCCCCACTACCGCGACGCCGCCAAGCCCGCCTTCGGCTCGGTGGTGTTCAAGGGCGGCGGCGACGCGGCCTCGGCCGCCCGCTCGGTGCTTGAGACCGGAGAGTTCGACTACGCCTGGAACCTCCAGGTGGAGCCCGAGATCCTCAACCAGATGGCCGCCGCCGGCAAAGGCGAGGTGGTCTCCGCCTTCGGCACGTCCGTCGAGCGGTTCGAGGTCAACCTGACCGACCCCGACCCCGCGCTCGGCGACCAGCGCTCCACGCTTGAGGGCGGCCCGCACCCGTTCCTGACCGACCCCCGCGTGACCAAGGCCCTGTCGCTCGCCATCGACCGCGACATCCTGGTGGAGGCCGGCTACGGCGCCGCCGGCAAGGCCACCTGCAACGTCCTGCCCGCGCCCGAGGTCTACGCCTCCACCAACAACGACTGGTGCCTGACCCAGGACGTCGACCAGGCCAACAAGCTGCTGGACGAGGCCGGCTGGACCATGGGCTCCGACGGCGTGCGCACCAAGGACGGCCAGCGCCTGAGCCTCCTCTACCAGACCTCCACCAACTCGGTGCGCCAGGGCACCCAGGCCCTCATCAAGCAGATGTGGGAGGAGATCGGCGTGGAGACGGAACTGCGCAACATCTCCGCCTCGGTCTTCTTCGGCGGAGACCCGGCCTCGCCCGACACCTTCCAGAAGCTCTACGCGGACGTGGAGATGTTCACCAACAACTTCGACGGCACCGACCCCGAGAAGTACATGGCCAACTGGCGCTGCTCCGAGATCCCCTCGCCCAAGACCAACTGGCTCGGCGCCAACAACCCCCGCTTCTGCTCCGAGGAGTATGATGCGATGGTTCAGGAGATGGGCAAGACCGCGGAACTGGAGAAGCGCGCCGCCCTCGCCATCGCCATGAACGACATGGTCGTGAACGCCGGCGCCATCATCCCGCTGATCCACCGCGGCGGCGTCTCCGCCCATGCCAACTCGCTCGAAGGGGTACGCATGAACGAGTGGGATTCCGAGCTGTGGAACGCCGCCGACTGGACCCGCGCCGAGTGACCGGGGCAGGGGGCGCGGCTCGGTCCGCGCGCGGACCCGGACGGCGCCCCGCGTCCTGACCCGCTCCCGCCCGCCGGGCCGGGGGCGCCGAGGGCGCGCCGGATCGGCCGGCCGCGCCCCCACCCTGTCCCTCCCCCGCAAGCGGGGGAGGGGACTCCTGGCCCGGCCGTGTCCTCCGGTCCCGACCCGGACGCCCGGCCGAAGGTTCGGCCACGCACCCGAGCGGGGCAGGGGACATGACATGCGGCGCGGCCGGTCGAACCCGAGGTTCCGGCCGCGCCGCCCGCGACCACCGCTCCTCCCCGCCGCGGGGAGGGGACCGCCAACGCGGCGGCGACCGCGGGCCCGGCCGCCCGCACCAACCGCCTCCCTCCCCCGCCCGCGGGGGAGGGCCGGGGCGGGGGCTTCCGCCCCGGCCCCCAAGAACCGGCCCCCGAGCCTCACGCCACAGGACCGCAGATGCTGACCTACACAATCCGCCGGCTCTTGTTCGCGATCCCCGCGCTGCTGGCGATCAGCTTCATCATCTTCGCGATCCTGGACCTCGCTCCCTCGGACCCGACCGCCTCGCTCCCCCTCACCATCCCGCCCGAGGTCCGCCAGCAGATCCGCGAATCCCTCGGCCTCGGAGAGCCCTTCGCCATCCGCTACCTCAAGTGGCTCGACCAGTTCTTCGTCAACGAGCCCCTGAACCTCCTCGAACAATGGACCGGCTGGACCTTCGGCGACGGAGACCGCATGCGCGTCCTCTCCTGGCAGACCCGCTCGCCGGTGGTGGACCTGATCGCCCAGCGCATGCCCCAGACGCTGTGGGTGGTGGGCATGTCCTACGTGGTGGGCATAATCATCGCGATCCCGATCGGCGTGATCTCCGCCTACCGCCAGTATTCGTGGTTCGACCAGTTCGGCACGCTGTTCTCGATGGTCGGCTTCTCGATCCCCACCTTCTTCACCGGGCTCCTGTTCATCGTGATCTTCTCGGTCACGCTGGGCTGGCTGCCGTCCATCTACGACACCACGCTGGAGGTCACCGACTGGTCCTCCTTCTGGGCGCAGGTCCGCCAGATGATCATGCCGACCATGGTGCTCGGCCTCTACAACGCCGCCCAGATCAGCCGCTTCATGCGCGCTTCGATGCTCGACAACCTCAACCAGGACTACGTGCGCACCGCCCGCGCCAAGGGCATGACGGAACGCGTGGTGGTCCTCGTCCACGTCCTGCGCAACTCCCTGATCCCGGTGGTCACGGTCCTCGCGCTCGGCGTCCCCCAGATCTTCGGCGGCGCCATCATCACCGAGCAGATCTTCCGCGTGAACGGCCTCGGCCAGCTCCTGATCGGCGCCATCGAGGGCGGCGACATCCCCACCGTCCAGACCCTGACCTTCATCTTCGCCGTGCTGATCGTGCTCTTCAACCTGATCGCGGACCTGCTCTACGGCGTGCTCGACCCGAGGATCCGCTATGACTGACGCGCGCACGGAAGGCGTGGACTACGCCCCCGCCGGCGCGACCCCCGCCGGCATCCAGCCCGTGACCATGCCCCGCCACCGCTCCATGTGGGGCGACGTGTGGCGGCAGTTCTCCACCCATCGCGGGGCCATGGTGGGCATGGCGGTCTTCGTCTTCATCATCCTGCTGGTGCTGATCGGCCCTTACATCCACGGCGTGGACCCCCAGAAGCTCGACATCCGGGCCAAGAACCTGACGGCCACCTGGGACCACCCGCTCGGCACAGACAATCTCGGGCGCGACATGCTCGCCCAGATCATCGCGGGGGGGCGGGTCAGCCTCGCGGTCGGCGTGACCGCCATGCTGCTGTCGCTGATCCTCGGGACCGTCATCGGCGTTCTCGCGGGCTACTTCCGCCGGCTCGACGGGCCGCTGATGCGCTTCACGGACCTGTTCCTCGCGCTCCCCCTCCTGCCGCTCCTGCTCGTCATCATCATGCTGTTTCGCGATACGCTCCGCGCCTCCTTCGGACCCGAGAGCGGCATCTTCATCCTGATCGTCTTCGTGATCGGCATCACCTCGTGGATGCAGACGGCGCGCATCGTGCGCGGCGACGTGCTTGCGCTGAAGGAGCGGGAGTTCGTCCTCGCCGCCCGCTCCATCGGCGCGCCGTCGCTCAAGATCATCGGCCGGCACGTCCTGCCCAACGTGCTCTCGCCGATCATGGTGTCCGCGACGCTGGGCGTCGCCAACGCCATCATCACCGAAAGCGCGCTCAGCTTCCTCGGCCTCGGCTTCCCGTCGGACTTCCCCACCTGGGGCCGCCTCCTCTACGACGGGGCGAACTTCATGACGCTGACGCCGGACCGGGTGATCTGGCCGGGCCTCGCCATCTCGCTCACGGTGCTTTCGGTGAACTACATCGGCGACGGCCTGCGCGACGCGCTCGACCCCCGCATCCGCGGCCGCTGAGCGGCTCGCCCGCCCCGGGGCCACGGCCGCCCGGCTCCCTGCCGCAGCCCCACCCGATACGAGAAAACCCCGCGGCCTGCGCCGCGGGGTTCCCGATCTTCCTGAAATCCGTGGCCCGGAGGGGCCGCGAAATCAGAGGTAGCTGAGGTTCTCGGCCGAGGAGCGCCCGTCGCGCCCGCTCTGCTCCTCATACTGCACCTTCTGCCCGTCGGCGGGGGCGCTGAGGCCCGCACGCTCGACGGCGGAGATGTGCAGGAAGACGTCCTTGCCGCCCTGGTCCAACTCGATGAAGCCGAAACCCTTGGTGGCGTTGAACCATTTCACGGTGCCAGTGGCCATGTCCGTATCTCCTGTAGCGCCGCGCGCGGAAGGCCGCGGCTGTGGCTGTTCGGTCTGATGGAAGGGAACCGGCAGCCTCGGGAGACAGTCAGAACTCAGCTCAAAGCGATAGCATGGGTTATATACGCCGGCCGGGGCGGGAACGCAACAAGCGGGGGACCGAAAACGGAGAAAAAACCTCCGCCGTTAGTCTTCCGTTAAGGGAATCTCGCCCAAGCTCTTGAAAATAAACGACATCACCAAAAGCAATACCCGAACGCAAGCGCATCATACGCAAGCGCCGGTTTCGCAGCGAAACGCTGCGAAACGCGTCTCGCGCGCTCTCAGCCCTTCTTCCGCAGCGGCCGCATCAGCCCTTCCTGCGCGACCGAGGCCACCAGAACTCCGTCCCGCGTATAGACCGACCCGCGGTTGAAGCTCCGCGCCCCGCCCCCGAAGGGGCTGTCCATGGCATAGAGCACCCAGTCGTCGAACTTCACCGGCCGGTGGAACCACATGGCATGGTCGAGGCTCGCTTGCATCACGTCCCCCGTCCGCCAGGTGACGCCATGCCGCCGGACGCCCGAGCTCAGCAGGTTCATGTCCGACGCATAGGCCAGCAGGCACTGATGCACCGCCGGGGTCTCGTCGATCTCGCGCGACACCCGCATCCAGGCCTGGTTCACGTCCGGCATGGCCGAGGGATTCAGCAGGTCCACCGGCGCCACCTCGCGGATGTCGATGGCGTGCTCGTGGTCGGGGCCGGCGTAGCGGGCGTCTCCGGTCTCCTCCACCAGCCTGCGGCGGCGGTCGGCGCGGGTCTCCAGCCCCTCGGGCTCGGCGCCGGGCGGCGGGCATGTCGTGCTGGTGCTCCCAGCTCCCCTCCTCGATGTGGAACGAGGCCGCGAGATTGAAGATCTGGCGCCCGTGCTGGACCGCGATCACCCGCCGCGTGGCGAAGCTGCCGCCGTCCCGCGCCCGGTCCACCTCGTAGATCACGGGGATCGAGGGGTCTCCGGGCCGGATGAAATAGGCGTGGAGGGAATGGCAGGCCCGCCCCTCCACCGTCCGGTAGGCCGCCATCAGCGCCTGCGCGATGACCTGCCCGCCGTAGATCCGGGGCATCACGCCCTCGCCGCCGGACTGGCCGCGGAAGAGGTTCAGCTCCAGCCGTTCGACGTCGAGCATGTTCAGCAGGTCGGACACCGGATCGGTCGCGTCGGCCACGGGGGCTCCTCTCTGGGGCTGGTGACGGGAGGGTCCATCTAACCGGCGCGGAAGCGGCTGGCAACGGCGGCCCGGCGGTTGACAAGCGCGGGGCGGGGCCGCCTGACTGGCCCGTCGCCGCCCGGCCGGGGGCGCAGAGGGGCGGGGCCTCCGGGATGCTGGAAATCGTGGCGGTCACGCTGCCGTATTTCGCGCTGATCTCCTGCGGGTGGATCGCGCGGTGGCGGAGCGTGCTGGGCCCCGAGGCGCCGAAGATCCTCAACGCCTTCGTGCTGTTCTTCGCCCTGCCGGCGCTGCTGATCCGGGCGGTGGCGAACCTGCCGCTGGACGAGGTCCTGCGCCCGGGCTTCCTCGCGGCCTGGGGGGCGGTGTCGGTGGCGCTCTACGCCTCGACGTGGCTCGCCTCCCGGTTCCTGTTCCGCCAGCCGGGCAGGGGAGCGACCGTCCACGCCGCCGCCGTGGCGCATGGCAACGTGGGCTATCTCGGGATCAGCCTGGTGGTGAGCCTGCTGGGCCCGGAGGCGGCCGCGCCGGTCGCCATGGCGATCATCTTCGACATGCTGGTGCTGATGCCCGCCACCATCGCGCTGGCGGAGATCCACTCCCCCCGCGGAGGCGGCGGCGCCGACGCCCGCCGGATCGTCCGCGCCGCCGCCGCCAACCCCTTCGTGCTCGCCATCGGCGCGGGGCTGCTGCTCAGCGCCTCGGGCATCGACCTGCCGCGGGTGGCGGACGATTTCATGAAGCTGCTTGGGCAGGCGGCGGTGCCCGCGGCGCTCTTCGCCATCGGGGCCACGCTCTACGGCCAGCCCATGCGCGCGGCGGTGGGGGAGATCGGGGCGCTGAGCTTCGGGAAGCTGGTCCTGCACCCCGTCCTGATCCTGCTGGTCGCGACCCGGCCCGAATTCGGCCTCGGGCCCGAGGCGATCGTGGCCGCCGTCCTGCTCGCCGCCCTGCCGGTGGCGAACAACGTCTTCGTGGTCGCGACCCGCTACGACGAGCGGCCGGGGCGGATCTCGGGGACCATCTTCGCCTCCACCTGCCTCGCCATCGCGAGCTTCAACGCCTGGGCCTGGTGGATGATCGACGCGGGCGCCCCCTGACGCCCGCGCCGGGAGCGGGTCAGCCCTCGCGGCGGACGAACTCCATGCCCACCAGCTCCTGACACCCCTTGCGGCTGCCCGTGAGGCGGAAGCCGCCGTCGATGGGCTTGGCCGTGCAGGTCATGGGGAAGGTCGCGCGGCCGATGTCGCCGGTGGCGTCGTTCAGGATCAGGCGCGCGCCCTCCACCGAGTAGTCGCCCGTGACCGTCCGCTTCATGTCCGTGCGGCTCATCTTGAAGCGGCCGTCCTCGCGGAAATCGGCGATGAAGGGACCGGCCTTGTATCGGCCGGGTTCGACCAGCGGATCGAAGGACAGATCCTTCGCGGGATGGCTGCTCGCGCTCGGAACGTCGCCGGAGGCGGCGCGGGCCTCGTCCTGCGCCTGCCGTTCGCCGCGGGCCTGCATGAGCCCGAGGAGGTAGCCCCGGTCGAACAGCTCGCGACCGATGCGTTCCACATCCGCCGGGTCGATGGACCGGCCGGAGGCGCCCTGCGCGTCCGTGACGCCCTGCTCGTAGCCGCGGCGGTAGAGCTCCAGCGCGAGGGAGCGGCTCGGGTCCTGTTCGCCGGCGTCGGACCGGCGGCTCTCGGAGCGTCGGGACGTCCGTTCGTCGTCCGAGCGCCGGGAACGGTCCGCGGGCGCGGGCATCAGAATGTAGCGCTGGCCCTGCGAGGCGGAGTCGTCGGCGCCCTGGGGCACGAGGATGAAGCCCTGCGCGGCGGCGGGCGAGCCCATGAGCGCGGCGGCGCCGAAGGCGCAGCCGAGAAGGGCGGCGGACGCTTTGAGCATGTCGGCCTCCATGTTCGAGTTGCGGCGAGACTTGGGCAACGGCGCCCGGCCTGCATCGGTTCCTCGAAAGCTGACGCGGCGTCGTCCAGCGGGAGGCGCTTCCGCCCAAAGAGATGGCGCGCCGCGCACTGCCGGGAACCCTCGTCGTCCCGCGGCCATTGTCCTGTCGGTTTCACGGCGACACGGAGGCGGAAATGATCCCGGATTGGCTGCACGTCCTCGCGATGGTCTCGCTGGCGCTCTCGGCGGCCTGCGCGTTGATCATCCTCACCGACGTCGTCAGGGATCCGCAGCACATGGGCGTGATGAACGTGGTCTGGCCGGTGACGGCGCTGTTCGGAAGCGTGCTGGCGCTGGCGGGGTACTACGGCTACGGCAAGCTCGCCTCCCGGAGCCGGGTGCAGCCGGCCATGGAGCGGGGGGAGCCGATGCCGAACAAGGCGAAGACCCCGTTCTGGGCGATGGTGGGCAAGGGCGCGTCCCATTGCGGAAGCGGCTGCACGCTGGGGGACATCTGCGCCGAGTGGCTGGCGTTCCTCGTGCCCGCGGTGGCGGTCTGGCTGGGCTGGCAGAGCATATTTCCCGAGAAGATCTTCGCGGTGTGGGTGCTGGACTTCATCCTCGCCTTCGGCTTCGGCGTGGCGTTCCAGTATTTCACCATCAAGCCGATGCGCGGCCTCTCGCCGGGGCGTGGGTTGATCCAGGCGGTGAAGGCGGACGCGCTGTCGCTCACGGCGTGGCAGTTCGGGATGTACGGGTTCATGGCGCTCGCCCACTTCTGGATCTTCGCGACGCTGCTGGGCGTGAGGCTGGAGGTCGCGAGCGTCGAGTTCTGGTTCATGATGCAGATCGCGATGCTCTGCGGGTTCGCGACGTCCTACCCGGTGAACTGGTGGCTGATCCGCAAGGGCGTGAAGGAGAAGATGTGAGCGGGGTCCCCGGGAAAGCCTGCGACGCGGACGGGGCTTGGAGGGGGCGCGGGGCGGGGCCCGGCGCCGCGCCGCCCTCAGCCAAGAAATGCTTCGATAACTTTGGGTGAAGTGGCCTCCTGCCAGTTCCGTGGACGCGAAGATAATTTCGTCACCACGTATCTGGAGAGCGGACATGGCGGGACGAACGTTCAATCTGGAGTTCAGGATCGAGGCGGTGAAGCTGGTGACGGAGCGGAGCGTATCGGTCCCGCAGGCGAGCCGGGACCTTGATCCGGCGGAGAGCGTCTTGCGGCGCTGGACACGGGAAGCTGCGGCGGCGGCGAACCCCGCCTTCCCCGGCCACGGCCAGCAACGTGCCGAGCTGGCCGGGCTCGCAGCCCTGAAGAATGAGGTTCCAAGTTCAGGGCGGGCTGTGTCCCAGGTGGTGGTGTAGGAGGCCGCCAGCGTCACCCCCGGCCGCGCGAGCTTCTTCTCTTCGCTGAAGACCGAGCGCACGGCCCGCATGGTCTACCGCACCCGCGACGAGGCCCGCGCCGACGCGTTCGACTACATCGAGCGCTTCTACAATTCTGGAGGCGTCATTCGAAGCTGGGCTATCTCAGATGGCGTTCGAGGAACGGGCCATGCAGGCGGTGGTGGACGCGCTGGCCGCGCAGGCGCAAGGCGCCGAAGCTCGTCAGGATGCGGCCGCGGTCAGGCTTGCGGCGGCGGAGCTGGGCGTGATGCTGGATCGTACCGAGGCCGCGCGCTCCGAGGGGGCCCGACAGGCGGCTTTCGCGGAGGAGAAGCTGGAGGCCCTGCGGCGGGAGCATGCGGGCCTCGCTGGGGAGCTTGAAGCCAAGCGGACGGCGATCCTGTCGGAAGCGTCCACGGTGTTTCGCCGGGCGCGATTCGAAGCCATCTCTCCGGCCGAGGGCGTGGTGTGGGGAGAGCCGCCGCCCGCGGGACGGACAGTGCTTCCGGGAGATGCGCTGGTCGAGGTGCTGGAATGCGGCGCCCGAATTCGTGGAGGCTTTCGTGGACGAAGGTCTCGCCGCCTCGGTGGCGCCGGGGACGGAGGCGATGGTCCGGATCCGCGGTCGGTCCGAGCCCATCGCCGGGCGCGTGGTCCGCGTGCGGGGCGCGGCGGTGGAGTCGACGGAGACGCGGCTTGCCGCAAGGCCGACGGGGGACGCGGTAGGCCGGCTGAGCGTGGCGGTGGAACTGCCCGAGGCGGCCTTCGCCGGAACGGATGCCGGGCGCTACTGCCATCTGGGCGTGCCGGCCGAGGTTCGCTTCCCGCGCCGGCTGCCTGCGGCGGTGCGGGTGGCGGTGACCTCGATCCAGGCGCTGGCCGATCTGGGCAGTGCGGCCGGGCAGGCGGCGGCGGATCTCGGCGAGGCGCTGTCGAGGGCGCTGGAGGCCCAGGCGGCGCGGTCGTGATCGGAGAGCACTGGATACCCCTGCTCGCGTTGGGCTTCGGCTGGATGCTGCTGACGCCGGAGGCGTCGGGGCGGCGGTGGGTGCGGGCCGCGCCCTTGGCGTTCGCGGCGGCGTTCGTCGGGAAGTATCTTCATTGGCGGCTGATGGACACGGTCCTGCCGGCGGAGGGATGGACCGCGCATGCGATCTTCATCTGGACCGTCTTCCTGCTGGAGGCGATCTCGTGGGCGAGCGCGGGGATCCTGTTCCTGCAGCTTGGCCGGCGGACCGACAGGTCGGCGGACGCGGACGGGCACGAGGCGCGGTTGCGCGCGACCGCGCCCTGGGCTCTGCCGGTCGTGGACGTCCTGGTCTGCACCTACGATGAGGATCGTTCGGTGCTGGAGCGAACGGTCCTCGGGGCGCTGGCGCTGGACTGGCCGCGCGACCGGCTGCGGGTTCACGTGCTGGATGACGGGCGCCGGGAGTGGTTGCAGGACTGGTGCGCCCCGCGCGGAGCGGCATGGGTCACGCGGCCGGACAACAGGCATGCCAAGGCCGGGAACCTGGACCACGCCTTCGGCTTGACCTCGGGCGAGTTCATCCTCGTGCTCGACGCCGACTTCGTCCCGCGCAGGGACATGCTGTACCGGATGATGGGCTTTTTCCAGGAGCCGGGAATTGGCATCGTCCAGGCCCCGCACAGCTTCTTCAACTACGACCCTATGCAGGCCAATCTCGGGCTCAGGGGAGCGATGCCGAACGACCAGAGGTTCTTCTTCGGCGACGTCATGCCGGGGCGGGACGGCTGGGACTGCGCGTTCTGTTGCGGCTCGAACGGCATCATCCGCCGCGCGGCGCTGGAGGATTGCGGCGGCGCGATGCCGACCGAATGCGTGACCGAGGATATGCTGCTGACGCTGGTCATGCTGCGGCGGGGGTGGATCACGCGCTATCTGAACGAGCGGCTGGCGGTCGGCCTCGCGCCCGAGAGCCTCGCCGCCTTCTTCGTTCAACGGGCGCGATGGGCGCGCGGGGCGATGCAGATGGTCTTCCTGCGGGACGGACCGCTAGGGCCTGGCCTCACGCCGCTTCAAAGGCTGATGTTCCTGCCCATCCATTGGCCGAGCCAGACCATCGGCCGAATCCTCTCGCTGGGGCTGCCCGCCTGCTACCTGCTGACGGGGGTGCTGCCCATGACCTCGGTCAGCTTCGAGGATGTGGTGGGCGTTCAACCGCCGCGTCTGCCGCGCGTCCCGGCTCGCCTTGGCCAGCGTCCTCAGATCGTCCGCCCCGTAGTCCGCCCGCAGTGCGATCGCTGCTTCCATGGAGATCCTCCGTAAGCGGTGCGGGAGGGCCCTGAGCGGGTCAGCTTGACCGAGGCTGGAAGCTCCAGGGCAGGAGTTCGTCGATGCGGCTGGCGGGATGACCGGCGGCGATTGCCTCGAGGGTTGTCCCGAGATAGGCGAACGGGTCCACGCCGTTGAGCTTGCAGGTTTCGACGAGCGAGGCGATGCGGGCCCAGCTCCGGCCGCCTTCGTCATGGCCGGCGAAGAGGGCGTTCTTGCGGTTCGGCGTCAGCGGCCGGATCGTGTTCTCGACGGGGTTGCAGCCATCTCGACGCGGCCGTCCGAGAGGAACACGCGCAGCCCGTCCCAGTGGTTGGCGAAGCAGGCGAGCTTCTCGCCGATGCGGGATTTGGCGGAGACGCGGGCGCGGGTCTCGGTCGGCCAGACGCCGAACGCCTCCACAAGGGGAGCCGACCTCTCCTGACGCACGGCGCGGCGCGTCTCGGGCGGGCGTCCCCGGATGGCGGCCTCGACCTGGTAGAGGCAGGCGATGCGGCGCAGGCCCGCCTCGGCGATGGGGGAGGCGTCGCGGTCGAAGATCTCGCGCAGCTGCCGGCGTCCGTGCGCCCAGCAACGGGCGAGGACGAGAGGCGCTTCGAGCCCGCGCTTGCCGCGAACCGTCTTGCAGGCGACGTAGCCGTCGACCTGGAGCACGCCGGAGACGCCCTCGAGGCTGCGGGCGGCATGTTCGGCGACGCGGCCGGGGGCGTAGGCGTAGACCACGGCCGGCGGGTCCGCTCCGCCCCAGCGGCGGTCGTCCCGCGCCAGCGCCCACAGGTATCCGGTCTTCGCGCTGCAAGCGCGCCTTCGGCACGACGTCCGCCCGCGGCCGGGGCCGGGCGCCGGCGCCGGGGTCTCGTCCATGAAGAGCTTTTCCGACGCCTTCAGATGCTCGGCCATGCGGTTCACGACGGGCGCGGGATGGAAAGCGGCCTTGCCGACCCGGTCGGCAAGGGTCGGGCGGTGCAGATCGACGCCGGAGCGGGCGAGGATCTGCGAGTGGCGATAAAGCGGCGCGTGATCGGCGTAGCTGGAGATCAGCACGTGAGCGATCAGGCCCTCGGTCGGCAGGGCGCCCTCGATCAGCCGGGCCGGCGCCGGGGCTTGAGCGACAGCCCCCGCGCAGCGGCGGCAGGCGTACCGGGGGCGGATGGTGACGAGCACCCGCAGCCGCGCGGGCACGACGTCGAGGCGCTCGGAGCGGTCCTCGCCGATGCGGGCCATCTCCCCGCAGCCGCATGGGCACAGGATGCTTTCCGGCTCGATCACCCGCTCGACCCGGGGCAAGTCCTCGGGAAGCCAGCCGAGATTGCGCTTCGCCGCCGGCGCCGAGCGGGACCGGGCCTGCGTCGCCTCGGCCTCCGCCACGGCCGTCTCGTGATCCTCGAAGGCCAGCTGCCGCTCGTCCGGCGAGAGCTTCCCGGACCGGCGGCCGTGCAGAGCCTGGCGCGGCTCCCGGACCAGGTGGTCGAGCCGGCGGTTGCGCTCGGCCAGATCCGAGACCTCCGCCTCCAGCGCCCGTCGCACCGCACGCTCGGCCTCGAACGCGGCGCGCAGCGCGGGCGGCAGGGCGGAGAGATCGAGATCGTCGGGCGCGGTCATCGCCGGCAACCATACCCCGCCCAACGGCGGTTGTGGCGCCCTTGCCGAGCCTCTGATACCGCCGCGCCTAACCGATGGCCCTCTTGATCCACGGCTGGAGGCACGGGGAGCGGATGCGGGACGGATCGTCGGCGAAGGCGTTCCAGGCGCGACAGCAGGCGTCGACGATGGCGTCGAAGTCCTCGAAGACGCGCAGGCTCGGGAAGCGCTCGCGGAGCCATAGCCAGACGCGCTCCATCGGGTTGAGCTGGGGCGAATGCGGCGGCAGCGGGACGAGGCTGACGTTCGGCGGGACCCGGAGCGCCTTGGCGTCGTGCCAGCCGGCGCGGTCGAGGATCATGACGGCGTGCTCGTCATCGGGGATCGTGGCCGCGAAGGCATCGAGGAAGATCCGCATCGCCTGCGTGCCGACCTCGGGCAGGACGAGACCGAAGGCGGCCTCCCCGTCGGGGCGGGCGGCGCCGAAGACATAGGTCCACTCGAAGCGCTGGTCCTGGCGGCCCGGCGGGCGGCGGCCTCGGCTCCACCAGCGATGGCAGAGCCGGCCCTTCTGGCCGACCCGCATCTCGTCCTGGAACCACAGCGTGATCCGCTTGCCCGGATGCGCCTCGGCCGCGGTCTTCAGCGCAGCCCGCAGCCCGCTTTTTCGAAGCGACGCTGCGCCGCCTCGTCGCTCTTCGGAGGCGTGGGGCGGACCTTCTGCCGTGAGACCCCCTCGCGCCGCAGGATCCGCGACAGGCTCTGCGGGGTCAGGCGCTTGGGCGGCGGCGCGGGCGGAGGTCGAGACGGCGCTTGCGCAGGAGGCGAAGGCGAAATCGCCCTCGGCGGCGACGCGGGCGCATAACTAGGCGCGGCGGCGGTTCGCTCAATTCGGCGAGCGGCTGCGGGGATTCCGGGTGCTCGACCCGGCCTGCGGATCGGGGAACTTCCTGTATCTGTCGCTGCTCGCGCTCAAGGATTTCGAGAACCGGGTGAACGTCGAGGGCGAGGCGCTGGGCTTCGGCAAGGGCTTCCCGACCGTCGGGCCGGAGGCGGTGAAGGGGATCGAGCTGAACCCCTATGCGGCGGAACTGGCGCGGGTGTCGGTCTGGATCGGGGAGATCCAGTGGATGCGGCGCAACGGGTTCGAGGCGTCGCGCAACCCGATCCTGCGGCCGCTGGGGATGATCGAGTGCCGGGATGCCGTGCTGACGCCGGAGGGCAGCGAGGCGGAATGGCCAGACGCAGACGCCATCATCGGCAACCCGCCCTTCCTCGGGGCGAAGCTGATGAAGCGGAGCCTCGGCGCGGCTGAGACCGAGGCCATCCGGGCGGCATTCTCCGGCAGGCTGCCCGGCTTCACGGACCTCGTCTGCTACTGGTTCGAGAAGGCGCGAGCGAAGATCGTGGACGGAAGCGCCGAACGGGCTGGCCTAGTCGCGACGAACTCCATCGCGAAAAACACGAACCTCCCCGTCCTACGAAGCATCTGCAAAGATTTGGAAATTTTCGACGCTCTGGTCCGACGAACCATGGGTGGTCGAAGGCGCGGCGGTTCGCGTGGCGTTGCTTAGCTTCCGAAGGAAGGACGCGGAAGGGCCGACGCCAAAACTCAACGGGCTGGAGGTGGAGCGGATTAATGCCAACCTGACGGCCGGGACCGATTTGAGCGCAGCGGCCAAGCTTCGCGAGAACAGGGGCCGCAGCATGCTCGGAATCCAGAAAAGCGGCCCGCTCGACGTGGACGGAGAGACCGCCCGGCGGTGGCTACAGCTTCCGACCAACCCAAACGGCCGGCCGAACTCCGATATCCTTCGTCCTTACTGGAACGGGGATGATCTAACGGGACGCCCCCGGGACGTGTGGTTCATCGATCTACCTCGGCAGCTCTCAGAGGCTGATGCGTCGCTGTTCGAGACTCCCTTCGGCTACCTTTTGGAAGTGCCCTACGATCTACGCATAGCGACACCCAAGACCTTGAAGTGCGAACAGCAACATGCGCGGGATCGGCATGCCCAACTGTATTGGTGGGAGCCGTATTGGCCCCGTCCAGAAATGCGGAGAGCAATCGAGGTGCAGCCGCGCTTCATGGTGACGCCTGAGACATCTGAGCACAGGCTATTCGTTTGGATGTCCAATCCGACGCTTCTGGACAAGAGACTGATAGTCGTCCCACGTGCGGATGATACAACCTTCGGAATACTTCATTCCTCATTCCATGAGCTGTGGGCGTCGGGTATGGGAAACCGCATGGGGAAGGGCAGTCAGCGGCGCTACAACAACCAGACCACCTTCGAGACATTCCCCTTCCCGGAGGGCCTGACCCCGGACCTTCCCGCGTCCGCCTACGCCGACGATCCGCGCGCCAATGGCATCGCCGCCGCCGCGGCCGATCTCAACGAGAAGCGGGAGCGGTGGCTCAACCCGGAAGACGTCGTGGACCGCGTGCCGGAGGTGGTTCCGGGCTACCCCGACCGCATCCTTCCCAAGGACGAAGCCTCGGCGAAGGAGCTGCGCAAGCGGACCCTCACGAACCTCTACAACGCCCGCCCCGCGTGGCTCGACCATGCGCACCGCGCGCTGGATGAAGCCGTGGCCGACGCCTACGGCTGGGGCGACGACTGGCGGGCCGGGCGCCTGGACGATGACGAGATTCTCGCGCGGCTGTTCCGGCTCAATCAGGAGCGCGCGGCGAAGGCATGAGGGCATCCGGTTTCGGCCGTGTGGTGACACCATGGTGACACGAAACGCGGGCGGTGGCCCGGAAACCTCGTAAGTTATTGATTTTGCGGCGCCGGTCGAGGGGCTCGAACCCCCGACCCCCTGATTACAAATCGGAAAAATCGGATCACCTAAGCCCCTGTTTCTGCTGTGTCCGCCCTTTGGATGCCCGGCAAGATCCTGCAAAATAACTAAAAACTCTTGACGCCCTCTGATAAAGGCAGACATGATTCGCCATCGGCAACGCACGGACACGCGGACACAGCGCGGACACGGCGGACACGGAGGCGGACATGGCGGAGCGGATCACGGACAAGCTGGTGCGGGACATGGCCGCGCCGGAGAAGGGAAACCGGATCGTCTATGACGATGCGGTCCAGGGCTTCGGGGTCCGCATCACGGCGAAGGGCGCGCGGTCCTTCATCCTCAACTATCGCTTCAGCGACCCGGACGTGATCCGCCGTTCCTCGGAATACCGCTACACCATCGGGAGCTATCCGGCGTGGTCGGTGGCGGCCGCGCGCGAGGAGGCGAAGGGCTGGCGGCAGAAAATCGACCGGGGGGAGGGTCATCCGCTGGGCGAGCGGCGCGAGGCGCGGGAGTCCGTGAAGCGGGCGCGGGAGGCGGAGACGTATAGCGAGGCCGTCGAGGACTACATCAAGCGGGAGCAGCAGGGCCGGCGGAAGAACGCGACCGCGAGCGAGGTTCGGCGCGCGCTCCTGCGGGAGGGCAAGGGCTGGCAGGACGATCCCGTCGCGAGCATCACCGCATCCAGCGTCCGGAAGCTGCTGGAGGAGATCCGGGACGGGAGCGGGAAGGAGGAAGCGAAGCCTCGCCCCTACCTCGCGAACCGGATGCACGCCTACCTGTCGCTGTTCTTCAAATGGTGCGCGGAGCCGGGCATCGAGAAGGTTCCGGCCTCGCCCATGATCGGCCTGCGGCGCCCGTGGGAGGGCGAGGAAGCCCGCCAGCGGTTCTATTCCGATGACGAGATCAAGGGGCTGTGGAAGGCCGCGGACAAGGTGGGCGGCATCGGCGGGGCGTTCGTGAAGGTCGTGCTCCTGACCGGCAAGCGGAAGTCCGCGCTCGCGGCGATGCGCTGGGAGGACTTGGCCGACAGCGGCATGTGGACCCCGCCCGCCGATCCGCGCCGCAGGAAGCGGAACAAGCGGCTGCACGCCGTCCCCTCCCGTCCCTCGCGATGCGGGTCCTGCGGTCCCTGCGGCCGGCGGAGGATGACGCGCGGCCCTCTGCGGCCTTCGTTTTCCCTGGCCGGCTTCAGGGGACGTGCCTCGTTCCCGGCCAGCCGCTCCAGAAGAAGATAGTCGAGGATGGCGGCGTCGAGGACTTCACGTTCCACGCCCTGCGGCACACGGTCGAAACCCGGCTGGCGGAGCTGGGGGTCGCGCCGCACGTCCGCGACCTCGTGCTTGACCACGTTCCTGCGCGCGGGGCAGGGGCGGGCTACGATCACCACCATTACGGGCCGGAGATGCGGGAGGCGCTGGAGACGTGGGCGGGGCATGTGGAGGGGGTCGTTTCTCCGCAGGGTGCGGCGGTGCTGCGATGAGGGTGGACGAGCGCACGGCCCCTGCACTGGAGGCCCTGTTTGCGGCTCTCACTCAGGAGAGAGACAGCTTTAGGAAGGCCCAGCAGGATGAAGGCTTCGAGGATCGACGTGGGCCGTCTGAACGTGAGGCAGCTCGTCGGGCGCTCATCGCGGTTTGCGAATTCGTAGGGGTTTTTGCTCCAGCCAATTCTGACCTCGCCCTTCCATTGGTCCGGCTGATCGACGCGCTTAGCAACATTGATGATTGCCGAGGCGACGTGATGTTCGACTTTCGCCCGCCCGACAACAATCCGGGAAACCGAAGAACTCTCCTAGAGATGCGGGGCCGCGCGGTGGCAGTGCAGGAGATGCTGATAGGGGCAAAGTTCGAAGTCAGGCCCGCAGCAGAGTTCGTCCTTCGCGGAACTCCGAGGAACTGCCATCGACCGGTTGCGCGGGCAGGTGGCGGCAACTCAAGGCCCGCCAGACTGGAATACCGTGAATGGCTGGAGGAAGGAGGCGCGAAAGGCGGAGCGTCACTGGCGCGAAGACAGTGAGAAGACTCAACGTCGTAAGGATCAGAAGCCTCGCGACAAGCCGCCTCTGCTGGCCGGCCGGGATAGCATGCGGACCGTGATCGAGCGGCCGAACCTCACGGGGGACGTTGAGGCGAGAGCAAGCGTGTTCCTCAAAGCAATCTCGATGCTGACGGTTCAGCATGTGCCGGAGGGAGGCGGATAAGGGCCGCTCTTATGAACCGGACATAGACGGCACTTCTCCGCCCATCGGCCCCGGATCGCGGGGCTCCCTGGACGGAGATGGACATGTCCGACAGCTACTCGGAGACGCCGCAGTCGCAGCGCGAATGCTCCCAGAAGGCGTTCGCCATGAAGAACGCAGCGAATGCTCCTGCGCCCGGCGGCTCGCTCCTCGAAGGCTACTTCACCAAGGAGGAGCTGGCGGCGGCGCTGGGCGTGAGCGAGCGCACGCTGGACCGCTGGCACAATCAGCGCATCGGCCCGCTGCGGACGCGGCTCGGGTCGCGCATCCTCTACAAGAAGGCGACCGTCGCGGCCTGGATCGAGGCGCAGGAAGAGGCGGTTGCGCAGCGGGAGCGGCGGGCCGCTTGATGCTGGACATGGAAAACCCCGGCCGCGGTGGAGCGCGGGCCGGGGCTTCCGGGAATTTCGTCGTGGCTGGCGACAACTCGGAAGATAGCCCCTCCATCACCTACCGGCAAGCTTCGATCCTGCATCGCCGCTTCGCCTTGTCCCCCTCGGTCGCGCGCACGGTCGCGGCCCTCGCCTACGGGGAGGCCGCATGAGGACCCCCACGCTGGAAGAGGTGGACGCCTTCGCGGAGATCCTGCGGCGGGAGAAATCCCCGCAGGTCGCCGCGCCCTCGCTATCGCCGCGCTCTTGAGCCTGGAGCCGGAAGACAAGGTTATGCTGATGGACTGGTGCGCGGCTTTCGAGGAGCCGGAGGCCGACGACTGGCCGTTCCCCGGCGTTGATCGCGAGATGTTCGGCCGCGTCATGGAGGAGGAGCGCCGGCGCGAGCAGCGGGTGGCTCCGCTCGGGCATCGGAGGGCGGCGGCATGAGCGTGCATCGCCTGACTTTCACCCATGGCCGCGGGCACTGGTCCGAGGCCGCGGACGGATCGGAGTTCGCGATCTTCGAGCCGGAGCCGCCCCGAGAAGATGGCGGCTGGTGCATCTACCAGTTCAGCCGCGGCGGCGACAGCGGCGCGCTCCTGCGCACTGCCGACGAATGGAGGGTCGCCCTCTACTTCGTCCGCTCCCGCCTCTCCATGATCGAAGCCGAGCGGGAGGTCGCCGCATGAGTGCGCTCCACCATCTTGACGACGGCTTTGACGAGAACGACCCGTTCCGGGAGGGGCATCGCTTGCCGATCTTCACCGGGGCGGACCTCTACGGCTTGCCCGTCCCGCCGCGGGAATGGCTCGTGGACGACCTCGTGCCGATGCACACCGTCACCCTGTGGGCGGCGATGGCGGCACGGGCAAGAGCCTGCTGGCGCTCCAGCTCGCCGCCGCCGTCGCCATGGGGCGGCCCTGGTTGCGGCGGAGCGTCCGCGAGGGTCGGGCGTTCTACCTCTCGGCCGAAGACGACAAGGACGAGCTGCACCGCCGCCTCGCCGACGTGGTGCGGGCTGAGGACGCCACGCTCGCGGACGCCGACAGCCTCACGCTCCTGAGCCTCGCGGGGGAGGACGCGGTTCTTGGTGGGCTCGCGCCGGGCGCAGGCGCCGTGTCTGCCACGGGGTTGTTCCGGGAGGTGGATGATCTGCTGCGGGAGGAGCAGCCGACGCTGGTTGTCCTGGACACGCTCGCGGACCTCTTTGCGGGAAACGAGAACGACCGGGCGCAGGCGCGGCAGTTCATCGGGCTGCTGAGGGGCCTCGCCCTGCGCCACGGTTGCGCGGTTCTCATGCTGTCTCATCCGTCCCTCAGCGGCATGAGCACTGGCAGCGGGTCCAGCGGCTCGACCGGCTGGAACAACAGCGTCCGGTCCCGGCTCTACTTCGAGCGCGTCACGTCCGAGGGCTACGAGTCCGATCCCGACGCCCGTCGGCTGGTGAACAAGAAGGCCAACTATGCCCGCACCGGCCAGGAGATCGGCCTGCGTTGGCGCGAAGGAGTATTCGTCGCTGACGAGCCGGAGACGGGGCTGGACCGGCAGGCCAAGACCGCCAAGGCGGAGCGGGTGTTCCTGAAGCTGCTGCGCCTGTTCGAGGAGCAAGGGCGGAGAGTGAACCACGCCGGCGGACAGACCTATGCCCCCACCGTCTTCGCCTCCCATCCCGACGCAGAGGGGATCAGCAAGCGGGCGTTCGGGTCGGCGATGGAGAAGCTGATGGCGGACAGGCGCGTGAAGATCGCCGCTGACGGCCCCCCGTCGAAGCGGCGCCAGTATCTCGCGCTGGGGGGAGAGTGACGTTCCAACCCCCTTCCAACCCCCTTTCCAACCGGGTGCAGAAGTGCCTTCCATCCCCCCTCCCAACCCCCTTCCATCCCCTGTTCCTTCCACCCCCCATACCCCCCGAGGGTTGGAACGCCCCTTGGGCGGGCGTTCACCCTCAAGGAAGGAGACGCCTTCGCAGGGTATTCGCCACGGCCACGTGCGAGCTTTGAAAACGGCTCCGGTCCTGGCTGACGCCTTCGCCGCGTTCTTCGGTGGGGAAAGCGCCCTCCGCCTCGTCAATGCGGACACATGGCGGACATGAGAGACACAAATACAGACAAGATGCTGTAGATTATCGGCTTTCTGAGCTTAACGTTCTGATGTATGGTCAGAGGCATGGATGAAACGCCCGATCCTCGCGCCTCTGACGCGCCCGACCCCGAGCTTGTGGAGCTGATGCGCGAGCGCGTGGTCCGCCGGAAGTCCAGCGCCCCGAAGTCCCCGAAGGCCGGCCCCGGTCGCCCGAAGGGTCAGCCCAAGACGGGCGGCAAGGTCGCCGGCAGGCCCAACCTCATGTCCCCCGAGTTCCGCGAGTGGCTGGCGGCCAAGGCCCGGCCGTTCGAGTTGCTGGCCGCGGTCTGCGCCGGCGAGGAAATTGACGACGGCGGCGTGAAGCGGAAGCCGACCCTGGCGGAGCGCATGAGGGCATCGGAGACGCTGGGGCGCAAGCTGGTCCCCGACCTCTCCGCCGCGTCCCTCTCCGGTCCCAACGGCGGCCCTCTGGAGGTTGGAACGCCCCTCTCCAGCATGGAGCTGTCCCGCCGGCTTCTGTCCGCCATCCATTCCGCGGCCGGGGACAAGAGCATCCCCACGCGCCCCGCGCCCGACGTCCTGGACGCCGTGGTGGTGGAGCCTGCGACGCCCGAGCCTGCGGCCCCCGAGGAGGCTCCGGGCCTGCCTATCGGGCATGAGGAGCCGCTGGGCGTCTCGGGGATCTTCGCCCGCCTGGAGGAACGCCTGCCGGGCGGCCGGGAGCGTTGGACCGCTCGCGACCTGCGCGGGCAGATCGTCAAGACCGCCTTCGGCATCGACGCCCTGAAGCGAACCCTGGGAGCGCAGGAATGAAAGCCGCAGAGAAGCCCGCAGAGGCCCCGCAGGAGTCGCGCAAGGCCTTGGCTGCACCTGCCGCCGCCGATGGGCTGTCCGCCCGCCACGAGGCTGCTCAGGAGCGCGTGGAGGCCCTGCGCCTGGAGCGGGACGCGGCGACGCTGGCGGGAAAGGGCTTCGACCACGGCCGGCTGCGGGATGCAGAGGACGAGGTGGAGGCCATCGAGGCGGCGCAGGCGGAGATCGTTCGCCGGGAGCGCGTGGTTCTCGCCGATGCCGAGCGGGAGCGCCTTCGGGCTGCGCGGCGTCAGGCCATCGCGCGCAACGCGGATCGGGTCGCGGCCATCGAGGAGGCGGAAGCCCTCGCGCGGGCGCTGACGGATGCGCTGCTGCGGGCGGAGACGAGCCGGGCGGATCTGGCGAAGGCCGTGCGCGAGGCGGGCGAGCGGCTGCCGGGGGATCTTCAGAAGACGGAGCAGATCGACCGGCTGGGCCGCGGGCTGTCCGCGATCCTGGCGCGGGTCGGGGAGGCCGGGAAGCTCGGGGAGATCAGCCTGCATGTGACTTCGCACCGGGCGGAGGATGCATGGCTTCGCGGGGAAGAGCAGGCGGAGCGGCAGTTGGCCGCGATGATGGAGGACGAGGCATGAAGAAGCAGGAGATCGACCCGCGCCGGGTTCAGCAGGACTTCTGCGGGCAGGTTCTGCGCCGCTGGTTCGTGCGGCTGCCGGCGGAGATGATCCTGGACGACGTGAAGGACCCGACTATCTGGCGGCGGGTCCAGTTGGACCGGATGAAGGCGCTGCGCCGGCATGATGAGGTTTACCTTGTCGGCTACGGCGAGGATTTCGCGGTGAGCGCCCGCGTCACCGATGCCACGAGCGAAGCGGTGGTCCTCGGCGGGATGAAGATCATCAACTTTCCCGAGCGGATCACGCCCCTGTTCAACGACGGGACCTATCGGGTGGCGTGGGTCGGCACGGGTTACGCCGTGGAGCGGATCGCGGACGGGCACCAGTTGGGCGGCGCCCACGGGTCCGAGGCGCTGGCGATCCGTGAGATCCAGAGCCTCTATCCGCGTCCGGTGGCGTGATGAACGGCGGGCTTCCTTCCACGGTTCCGGCTCCGGGCGCTGTGGTCCCTGCGGGGGCCGCTCCCGACGGCGCTCCCGTCCCGGCTGCGGGTGCGCCAGCTCGTGGCGGAGGCGGGGGCGGCGGCGTCGCCCTCATGCCTCGGTTCGCGGAGTGGGCGAGGGCCGGAGGCGATGCGGCCGGCTACGAGGCCCGCTGTCAGCTCGTGCGGAACGTCAATGACGTGCTGATCGCGGTCCCCGAACATGAGCGGGCCGCTCTGGACTCTGGGTTCATGCGCCTGCCGGAGCGGGCGCAGAAGACGGCGCTGGCGGTGCTGGAGGACACGCGCAACGTGCCTCCGGCTCCCCTCTCGGATGACGGCGCGGCGCGGGTGCTGAAGGACCCGGCCTTCGCCAAGCTGGCGCGCGAGTGGGGCGGGGATGCCGGGCGACGGTTCGGCAAACTGCGGGCGCGCATGTTGTGGGCGCTGGACCGGCTGGCGCCTGCCGAGGCTCACGCCCTCATGGACTGGTTCGACGCCCTCCCCGATGCGGCCGTGGTCGCCCTCTGCCGCTCCCTGGCGAGGTAGGAGATCCCCATGGCCTCGCCGAACGAGGAGCTGGAGCGCATCCGGCGCAAGCACGTCGCGGCGTTCGAGAGGGTGAGGGATTGAACCTCCTGCACGCCCTCGCCCGCGCTGTCGCAATGCGCGAGGTGCGGCGGCTGTCGGACGGGGGCGTCCCGCAGTCCTACGCGCCGTCAAGGCGTCGCTCGCCCCTCGCCGCGTCGGCCCCAACGCCGGCTCCTGTCGAAGAGATCACAGAATACGAGGACGAGCTTCGGAAGCTCCCGGAGCCGCTTCGGACCCACATCCGGCGGGGCGGCTTCCTCTCCGACCTGAAGGCCGAGGCGTGGCCGCTGATCCTGCCGGAGTGGGCGGACGCGGCGTTCAACCGATGGAGCGGCGCACCGTCCGGCCCCATGACCGCGCTCGGGGTGACGGTGGCGGAGGACCGCGTGACCCTCGCCCTGCGGCACGGGGACTGGTTCGACCTGCGGACGCATGACGGGATCGACGCGACGGACGGTCCCGCGGTGGCGGCGCTGATCTTTGGGGCGAGGCGCGGCCGGTGCGAGATCGGATTCGACCTGCGCGACGGCTGCGCCCGGCCCGCTCACGATCATCTGAGGACGCAGGGTCTGCCGGTCGTCGGCATTGGAACGGAAGCGGCGCAGCATCTCCGCTCCGGCTTCCCCGACATGCACAGCGTGATGTGGTGGGCGTTCCGCGAGGCGCTGGACCCGGCGAACCTGTCGAAGATCACGCTCCCGCCTGACGCTGCGCTGAAGGAGGAGTTGGAGGCGCTGCGGTGGACGCTGACGGAGGCCGGCATCGCGGTCACGCCGGAGCGGCCCTCGAACAGCGCCGAGGCGATAGCGAACGCCTGGGCGTGCGGTGGAGAAGCCAAGGGGGCGGCGAAGCGTCAGATCACGGGAAACCTGGGCTACGCCGGGGCAAAGCGGGCCGGCAGGCCGCTGGCGGGAGCGACGGCGATGAGGAAGTCTCCATCTTCCCAAACTTGATGTGCGTCGAACAGGTCCGCGTCATCATCCATAAGGACCAGATCCACAGCCTCTTGCAGCCGCCGTGCCGTTTCCATCCGCGCGCGGGATGCGGAGAAATTTATGACGTTTGTCGATGACATTATGAATCCGGTCGGGTGGATTTCAGGTTACCGATAGGTAAACCGCTAACTCCCTGTTAACCAAGCGCATACGCAATCTAAGAACTTTAAACTTTAATGAGTTTGACCCGCCAACAGCTCTCCGTCGCGAGAGTTCTCAACACAATAGTGTTCAACTGCATCATCCGCGTGTGGGGCGCGGTAGAGCGCGCTTGCTCGCGCTCGGGCCGCAGGCTGTTCCCCCTTTGGGATCGGGTGGTGCGGGCGGGGTGCCTGCGGCTTTTCCTCGTTCCCGTCGGCGCTCATGCTAGTGTGCAACCCATCCTGCCTCGGGCCGTTGCCCGAGGAGGAGGTCCTGCATGGCACTCTTCGTAGCCGGTTTCTTCGGCGCGTTCGCTTCGGCCGCTGCGGCAATCTACTTTGATGCGGGTATCTGGAGCATCCTCTGGGTGTATGTCCTAGGAGGTGTCGTCGCTATCGTCGCAAGCGCTCTCGCTGCCGGCTTCTTTCGCCGGTGATCGGGGCGGCACCGACGTCTTGTGATGGCGAAGGACATGGGATCGGGGTAGCCCCGCCGGAGAACATGCGCCGGCAGGGCTCGCGCGTGCAAAACGCGGTCCGAAGACGCAAAGAGCCTAGGACCTTTTCGACAGCGCGAGAAGATGAACCAGCGTCAACCCGCGGATGCGCCGCCGCCGCCGAATGCTTACGGCCGATACAGCGGATCGCATAGGTCAATCGGAGCGCGCCTGCTGCGATTCTCCTCCAGGTCCCGCCGCGCGTCCATCAGGAGCGCCAGGACGTCCGCCTCGACGCGCCTCTCCTGTATCCGACGGCTAAGCCAGCCGTCGAACGGAATGATGGTTGCTCCGGTCATTCTAGTGCCCCTCTCCTGCTGAACCCCGGCGCTTGGATGCCGCAGCACGATTGACGATGGATGAACCGAACAGCAGGTCACCGGGTGCGACGAGAACCTGTGCGGCACGAAGCTGACGCCATCCGAGGCCGCGACGTTCACCGAAGGTGTAAGGCGCCAGCTTCTCGGGACCATCTATGGCATCGGCGACGCGATGCTGGGCCTTCCCATCGATCCGCTGGAGTGGCGGCCGGAGCACTTCTACATGCGCGGTGGCGGTCATGGCGACGCTGGGCAGCTCGCCCCTGGGCCGCCATAGAGGCGCTGGAGGCGATGGCCGGGAGCGAGCAGGCATGAGCGGGCAGGAGATCGATCGTAGCGCCGTCTGGGGCCGCCTGGACAGCTTGCTCGTGCATGAGGCGGCGCTGCCGCGGGCGGCGGACCTCGCGGTCGCGATGCAGCTTGCGACGGAGCGCGTGGAGGACGGTTTCATAGAAGGCGGAGAGAAAGCTGTCTCCCGCCTCGCGGGGGAAGTCGCGTCGCTCCTGCGGACGGTGCAGGCGGACCTCGACGCGCTGCGGAGCGAGTTCGCGCGGAAGCAGTAGCGGCCGGATCAAGAGCGAGATTTGCAGGGGCGGCCTTCGGGTCGCCCTTTTCGTTTTCGCAGCAGCAGGCGGCGGACACCTTGCGGACACGAGGTAATAGCTCATGGCTGGATTTTGTCTAAGTCATTGCTTTTGCGGCGCCGGTCGAGGGGCTCGAACCCCCGACCCCCTGATTACAAATCAGGTGCTCTACCAGCTGAGCTAGACCGGCTTCCCCGCGCCTCACGGTCTAGAGGCTCGGGCCGCGTCGGGCAAGCGGGCGGCGGAACCTGCGGAGGTCGGCGGCGGTTTTCCTCCTGACAAGGAAAAGGAGGTCCGACATGGCCGAACGCATGAGATCGAAGGACGGAAAGCGCGAGACCGAGGAGATGCTCGGCGAGACGGGAGATCCCGCGCTGGCGGGGCGCGCGGGCGGCGACCTCGCCAGACGCATCGGCACGGAGGACGAGAAGAAGCGCGCCTTCGAGCGACCCGCCGGCGCCACCCGCGTCACCAAGGAGGACGAAGGCGAGGAGGACTGAGCGTGGCCAGGATCGACAAAGGCGCCTGGGTGCTGATCGCCGACAGCGAGAAGGCCCTGTTCCTCGAAAACATGGGCGACGAGATCGACTATAACCTCGAGGTCCGCAGGAAGGACCTGCACGACAATCCCAAGACCTCGGACCAGGGGGCGAACAGGCCGGGGCGGATGAACGACACGGGCCCCGGGCAGATGTCCGCCGTGGAGGACGCCGACTGGCACGAACTGGAGAAGGAGCGGTTCGCGGACGACCTCGCGGATCTGCTCTACAAGCGGGGCCACAACGGCGGGTTCGAGAAGATCGTGCTGGTGGCGGCCCCGCAGACGCTGGGGCATCTGCGCAAGAAGCTGCACAAGGAGGTCGAGGCGAAGGTGATCGGGGAGATCCCGAAGGATCTGACGCACCTGCCCATCGACCAGATCGAGAAGCGGCTTCAGGAGGAGTTCGCTCCCCCGCGCTGAGGTCGCCGCCCAGGTTTGTCGCGCCCGCGCCGCCCCGCCGGCGCGGGCGCTTCGCGTTCAGGCCCGGCGCAGGCGCAGGCGCAGGCCCGCGAGCGCGGCCATCCCCAGCGGCAGCAGCAGGAGCGCGGCCGGCCCGGGCACGGGCGAGGCGGCCGAAACCGCCGACACGGCGTAGTCCGGATAGTTGGCGAAGAAGCCGTCCATGCCGAAGCCGATGAAGCGGTCGAACTGGGCGAGGGCGGCCTGCTCGTCCCCTTCGCCGAAGGTCCAGCCCACCACCGACAGATCGAGCGAGTGGGCGTAGTCGATGAAGTCGAGCCAGTCCTGATCGGTGCTCAGGCCGAACCCGATGTAGATGCCGAGCCCGTCGACCTTGCCGGCTACGTCGGCGAGGGTCGTGGAGCCGTCCGTGCCGGTCCAGGCCCCGCCGGTCAGCGGGCCGCCCACCCAGTAGCCCAGCGAGACGAGGTCGATGTCCGTGCCCTCGGCAAGCTGGAAGCTCTCGATCTCGTCGAGCGCGGCGACGCTGAAGCTCTGGATGTAGGCCCCGTCTGCAGTGGTCTGGAAGCCCTTGGCCGCGAGGGTCTGGACCAGCTTCAGGTTCAGCGCGGCATCGGCGGCCTTGGCCTCGGGGTAGACGCCGAGATCGACGCCGGTGTCGGCGCGCCACTGGTTCGCGAAGTCCAGAACCTCGGCGAAGGTGGGGACCTTGTGGCCGGAGCCGTAGGAGGAGACGTAGCCGGGCGCGGAGGAAACGGGGACGATGTCGACCGTCAGGGTCCGGATCTCGGCCAGCGTGAAGTCGGAGACCGCGTAGCCGCCGTTGCGCTGGGCGAAAAGCGACTCGACGTTGGTGGTGCGGGTCAGGGTTTCGTCGTGGATTGACGTTGCCCCCTGATCCCGGACTGGGTGCGTGTTCACTATGCGGCCATGGCTCGGGTCATGTCGATCCTCGCCTGCTCTGGCGTCCTGTAGCCGATGCTCGAGTGCCTGCGCCGGCGGTTGTAGAAGATGGCGATGTACTCGAAAAGGGCGGCCTTGGCCTCACGGCGAGAGGCGAACCGGGTTCGGTGGACCAGTTCCGTCTTCAACGAGCCGAAGAAGCTCTCCATCGGCGCGTTGTCGAGGCAATTGCCCTTGCCGCTCATCGAGGCGAGCGCCCCATGCGCCTTCAGCAGCCTCCGATAGTCGCCGCAGGCGTATTGAACACCACGATCGGAGTGGCAGATCAGGCCCGGCGTCGGCCTTCAATTCCGCAACGCCATGCGCATGGCGTCGACCGCGAGGCTCCCTTTCAGCCGATCGGACATCGACCAGCCGACGATCTCCATCGTGGCCAGGTCCTTGACCGCGGCGAGATAGAGCCAGCTTTCATCGGTGGGCATGTAGCTGATGTCGGCGAGCCAGACCGTGTCTGGCGTCCCTACCTTGAAGTTGCGCGCCAGCAGGTTCGGCGCGATGCCGAGATCGTGTCGGCTGTCGGTCGTGCGCGGCACGCGGCGGCCCCGCCGCGGCGGCCGGATGCCGTTTTGCTTCATGAGCCTGGCCACCGTCTTCCGGGCGATGCGCTCGCCTTGGGCGACCAGCTCGGCGTGGATGCGCGGCGCGCCGTAGCGTGCGCGGCTGTCTTCAAAGATCGTGCGGATCCGGGCTGCCATCGTGTCCTGCGCCGCCCGGCTCGCCGCCCTGTCGGGGGTGGCCGCGCGCCAGGCGTGAAACCAGCTCGGGCTCACCGACAGAACCCGGCACATCAGCCGGACGGCGTGCTCCGCGACATGGGCGGCGATGAAGGCGAGCTTCGCGTTCATTGTTTCGCCGCCCACTGCGCGAAAAAAGCCGAGGCTTTGCGCATCACCTCCACTTCTTCCTTCAGACGGCGGTTCTCGCGCCGCAATTCGGCAAGCTCCGCCGCCTCGACCTTCTGACGCCGGCTGGCCTCGGCCGAACCTGCCGCCTCCACTTCAAGCCGCCAGCCCTTGAGCTGCGAGGAGGCGACCCCCAGCTCCCTGGCCACGCCGGCCTGCGTGGCGCCCGGCGCCGACAGGCGCGCGACAGCCTGCTCCTTGAACTCCGTCGTGAAACGACGGCGCGGTTCCTTGCTCATCATCCCATCCTCCGTCCCGGGGGTACTTTACCTCCCAGTCCGGGATCAGGGGGCAACGTCAGATCGCCACCAGCTCGCCGTCGGAGGTGAGCTGGAGGTCGGGCTCGATGAAGTCGGCGCCCTGGCGGGCGGCCAGCTCGTAGGCCTCGATGGTGTGCTCGGGCTGATAGGCGGAGGCGCCGCGATGGCCGATCACGATGGGGGGTGTGCCGTCGAGCGTGTCGAAGCCGAGGGCGTGGGCCTGCGGGACCAGTGCGGCCGCGGCAAGCGCCGCGGCGATGAGGATGCGGGTCATGGGGTTCTCCATGCGATGAGGAGGCGCGGAGGTGCGCCGGCAGCCACGATCAATACAGCGGAGAAGGCGCGAGGGGCGTGAATTTATGACGAAGTTTCAGTTGCTTGTGAACGCAGGCTGAAGCGCGTCCGCAAGGGTGGAGCCGAGGCCGGCGCGCTCGCGCATGGCGCGTGCGATCGGGCGCGTTGACCTGCGCTGCCGCCGCCGATACCTGTCCCCGCGTGCCGGGCGGCGCGGGCTACGGTGCGGTTCGGGTTCTGGGGCGACGGGCGAGGCCGGAGATGGAAAACGGGCAGGCGGGCGACAAGCCCCGGTCCTTCCAGGAGATCATCCTGCGGTTGCAGGCCTATTGGGCGCGCCAGGGCTGCGCGCTGCTCCAGCCCTACGACATGGAGGTCGGGGCGGGGACGTTCCACCCGGCCACCACCCTGCGGTCGCTGGGGGAGCGGCCTTGGGCCGCGGCCTATGTCCAGCCTTCGCGCCGGCCGACGGACGGGCGCTACGGGGACAACCCCAACCGGCTCCAGCACTACTACCAGTTCCAGGTGCTGATGAAGCCGAGCCCGCCGGATTTCCAGGCGCTCTATCTCGGGTCGCTGGAGGCGATCGGGATCGACATGGGCCTGCACGACATCCGCTTCGTGGAGGACGACTGGGAGAGCCCGACGCTGGGCGCCTGGGGCCTGGGGTGGGAGGTCTGGTGCGACGGCATGGAGGTGAGCCAGTTCACCTACTTCCAGCAGGTGGGAGGGCATGACTGCCGTCCCGTCTCCGGCGAGTTGACCTACGGGCTGGAGCGGCTGGCGATGTACGTGCTGGGGATCGACCATGTCATGGACATGCCGTTCAACGACCCCGACGCGCCCATCGCCCTGAAATACGGCGACGTGTTCCGCCAGACCGAACGGGAGCATTCCCGCTACAACTTCGACGTGGCGAACACCGAGGTTCTGCTGCGCCACTTCGAGGAGGCGGAGGCGGAATGCGCCGCGATCCTCGGCGCAGCCGGCGGTGGACCCCAAGACGGGGCGGGACATCGTCATGGCCCACCCCGCCTATGACCAGTGCATCAAGGCGAGCCACATCTTCAACCTGCTGGACGCGCGGGGCGTGATCAGCCCGACCGAGCGGCAGGCGTATATCGGGCGGGTGCGCGCGCTGGCGAAGATGTGCGCCGACGCCTTCGCGACCACGGAGGCGGCGGCGCGCCTGATGCGGTCCAAGGCGATCATCCTCGTCTTCGCGGTCTTCGTGGCGGTCTTCGCGGCCGCGCTCTGGTGGTTCCAGACGCGCGCCTACTACGAGACGGTGGAGGGCGTGGAGGCGGTGGAGATCATGGGCTCGGACCTGCCGGTGGTGGAGTACGAGGGGATCGACGCGCCGACCTCGCCGCTGAAGATGCGGGCGTGCTTTCGGGTGCGCGACGGGGTGGCGCCGGACGCCGTTCAGCATCTGGCGAAGGCCGAGGAGGCGACGCCGCTGGTGGCGCCCGGCTGGTTCGACTGCTTCGACGCCGGGGCCATCGAGGCGGGGATCGCCGAGGGCTCGATCCGGGCGGTGATGGCGGCGCGGGACGAGCCCTGGGGATTCGACCGGATCGTGGCGGTGGACCCGGTCGGGCGCGGCTGGATGTGGCGGCAGATGAACGCCTGCGGGCGGGCGAAATTCGAGGGGGATCCGCTGCCCGAGGGCTGCCCCCCCGCGCCGGAGGAATAGGACGTGGACCTTCTGATCGAGCTCTTCTCCGAGGAGATCCCGGCGCGGATGCAGGCGCGCGCGGCCGAGGACCTGAAGAAGCTGATGACCGACGCGATGGTCGAGGCGGGGCTGACCTATGAGGCGGCGGCCGCCTTCGCCACGCCGCGCCGGTTGGCGCTGGCGGTGCAGGGGCTGCCGAAGGCCACGCGCGCGGTGCGAGAGGAGCGCAAGGGGCCGCGGGCCGATGCGCCGGCGCAGGCGGTTGAGGGGTTCCTGCGCTCGACCGGGCTCGCTCGGGACCAGCTGGAGGTGCGCGCCGACAAGAAGGGCGACGTGCTGTTCGCGGTGATCGAGAAGCCGGGGCGCACGGCCGCCGAGGTGGTGGCGGAGGCGCTGGAGGCGACGGTGCGGGGGTTCCCGTGGCCGAAGTCCATGCGCTGGGGGGACGGGTCGCTCAGGTGGGTTCGGCCGCTGCACTCGATCCTGTGCGTGCTGTCGGACGAGAGCGGGGCGGAGGTCGTGCCGCTGGAGATCGAGGGGATCCGGGCCGGCGACCGCACGCGGGGGCACCGGTTCATGGCGCCGGCGGAGTTCCGGGTCTCGGGCTACGACGACTACGTGCGCAGCCTGGAAGGGGCGTTCGTGATCCTCGACCCGGCCGAGCGGGCGGAGCGGATCCGGCATGACGCCACCCAGGCCGCGTTCGGTCAGGGGCTGGAGGTCGTGGAGGACCCCGGCCTGCTGGCGGAGGTGGCGGGGCTGGTGGAGTGGCCGGTGGTGCTGATGGGGGAGATCGGGGAGCGGTTCCTCGGGCTGCCGCCGGAGGTGCTGCGGACCTCGATGAAGGAGCACCAGAAGTTCTTCTCGGTGCGCGATCCGGGGACTGGGAAGATCGTGAAGTTCATCACGGTCGCGAACCGGGAGACGGCGGACCACGGGGTGACCGTGCTGGAGGGAAACGGGCGGGTGCTGGCCGCGCGCCTGTCGGATGCGCGCTTCTTCTGGGAGAACGACCTGCGCGGCGTGAAGGCCGGGGGGATGGAGGCGATGGCGGGGCCGTTGGCCTCGGTCACGTTCCACAACAAGCTCGGCAGCCAGGCGGACCGGATCGGGCGCATCGCGGCGCTGGCGCGGGAGATCGCGGGGGCGGTCGGGGCGGACCCGGCGCTGGCGGAGCAGGCGGCGCGGGTGGCGAAGGCGGATCTCGCCTCCGAGATGGTCTACGAGTTTCCCGAGCTTCAGGGGGTCATGGGGACCTATTACGCGCGGGACGCGGGGCTGCCGGAGGCGGTCGCCGCGGCCTGCGGGGCGCATTACGCGCCGCTGGGGCCGTCGGACGCCGTGCCGTCGGAGCCGGTCTCGGTGGCCGTGGCGCTGGCCGACAAGATCGACATGCTGGCCGGGTTCTGGGCCATCGACGAGAAGCCGACGGGGTCGAAGGACCCGTTCGCGCTGCGGCGCGCGGCGCTCGGCGTGATCCGGATCGTTCTGGAGAACGAGTTGCGGCTGGGGCTCACGCGGGAGTTCGGGGTCGCGGTGCGGGGGCACGGATCGGTCGAGATCGAGCGTCTGGTGCCGGAGCTGCTGTCGTTTCTCGCGGATCGGCTGAAGGTGCATCTGCGCGGCGAGGGCATCCGCCACGACGTGATCGAGGCCTGCTTCCGGCTGGGCGGGCAGGACGACCTGGTGCTGCTGGTCGCGCGGGTGCGGGCGTTGCAGGCGTTCCTCGGGACCGAGGACGGGGCGAACCTGCTGGCGGGGTATCGGCGGGCGTCCAACATCGTGGACGCGGAGGAGAAGAAGGACGGGATCGAGTACTCGCTGGATCCCGATCCGCAGTTCGCCGCCGAGGAGGCGGAGAAGGCGCTGTTCAAGGCGCTGGACGACGCGGAGCCGGAGATCGGGCGGGCGCTGAACGCCGAGGATTTCGAGGCGGCCATGCGGGGGATGGCGGGCCTGCGCGCGCCCATCGACCGCTTCTTCGACGAGGTGACGGTGAACGCGCAGAACGCTATCGTGCGGCGCAACCGGCTTTGCCTGCTCAACCGCATCCGGGGCGTCATGCAGCGGGTGGCGGCGTTCTCGTCCGTCGAAGGCTAGGGCGGCTGCGAAACGTCGCGAAACGCCCGCAGGTGTTTCGCGTGCGAAACATAGCTTGCGTATGGTGTGCATGTATACGAAATCTTGTTAACGATTGCGGCGAGGCGCGCCGGGGCCTAAGCCGTTGGCGGGGCGGTGGGATGTCGCGCGCGGAGTCGCCCGAGGGCAGAGCGCCGCTTAACCTTTTCCTTTCCCCGGCCGGCGGCTAGCTTGTCGTGCAGCGCAATCGGGGAAGGAAGCGCGAATTGCGCCCTGAAACGGAATTCACGCCAAGCCGCTACGCGCCCCTCGGCCCCGGCGGGGCCGAGGACCCGGAGCGATTCGGCCGGAAGGCGGCGACGCTGTCGCGGCTGATCGGGCTGGGGATGCCCGTGAAGCCCGGCTTCGCCGTCAGCGTCGACTGCGTGGCGCGGCTGGCCGAGGAGGGGGCCGATGCGCTGGGCCCGGGGTTCCAGCAGGCGCTGGACCGGCTGGAGGGCGGGCTGCTCGCGCTGCGGGCTTCTCCGGGGCGCAAGGAATGGGGGGGCCGGCGACGCTGCTGAACCTCGGCGCCTCGGTGGAGGGGCTGGAGCCGCGGGTGGGCGCGCGCGCGGCGCGGGACGCGGTCCGGCGGCTGATCCATGCCTATGCGGTGCATGTGGGCGGCGCCGACCCGGAGGCGTTCGAATACGCGCTGCACGACTTCCTGAAGGACCACGGCGCGGCGAGCGAGCGGGAGCTGGACGCCGAGGCGCTGGACGAGTTGATCGCGCTGTTCCTCGATCTGCACGAAGATGAGACCGGCGACGCGTTCCCCGACAGCCCGGCGGAGCAGTTGACCGGCGCGATGCGGGCCATGGCGCGGGCGTGGAATTCGGTCTCCGCGCGGCTGCTGCGGTCCTCTCGCGGGGGGCCCGAGAGCGGCGGGCTGGCGCTGGTGGTGCAGGAGCTGGCGCTGGGGCTCGCGCAGGGGATGTCGGGCGCGGGGCGGGCGGCGTTCCGGGCGGAGCGGTCGGGCGCGCCGGGGCTGACGGGACGGATGCTGTGGCAGGCGCAGGGCAACGACGCCTCGGCCGGGCTGCGGACGCCGGTGCTGGTGGGCGCAGTGGAGCGGCGGGCGGCGGGGGTGAAGGAGCCCGCGCTGGAGGAGGCGGCGCCCGAGATCGCGGATCGGCTCCGGCGGCTGGGCGAGGTGGCGGAGCGGGATTTCCAGGACGCCATGGCGCTGGAGTTCACGCTCGAGGACGGCGCGGTGTTCGTGCTGGGCGCCGAGCCGATCCGGCGAACGGCGGCGGCTTCGGTGCGGGTGTCGGTGGATCTGGCGAACTCGGGGGCGATCGGGCGCGAGGATGCGCTGCTGCGGGTCGAGCCGCGGATGCTCTCGGAGCTGTTGCACCCGATGATCGACCCGGCCGCGCCGCGCGACCTGCTGGCCAGGGGCCTGCCGGCGTCTCCCGGCGCCGCGTCGGGGCCGGTGGTGTTTTCGGCCGAGGCGGCGGACGCGGCGGCGGCGCGGGGGCGGCCGGCGGTGCTCGTCCGCGTGGAGACGAGCCCGGAGGATATACGGGGGATGCACTCGGCGGCGGCGGTTCTGACGGTGCGGGGCGGAATGACCTCGCACGCCGCGGTGGTGGCGCGGGGGCTGGGCACGCCCTGCGTGGTGGGCGCCTCGGGGCTGCACCTGGACATGGGGGCGCGGGAGCTGACGGCGCCGGATGGCCGCGTCTTCCGCGAGGGGGATGCGATCACGGTGGACGGCACGGTGGGCGAGGCGCTCGCGGGCGAGGCGCCGACCATCCAGCCGGAGTTCTCGGGCGCGCTGGCGGAGCTGATGGACTGGGCGGACGACGTCCGGCGCATGCGGGTGCGGGCGAACGCCGACACCGCGCAGGACGCGCGGGTGGCGCTGGGCTTCGCGGCCGACGGCATCGGACTGGTGCGCACCGAGCACATGTTCTTCGAGAAGGGGCGGATCACGCCGATGCGGCGCATGATCCTCGCGGATCGGGAGGAGGACCGGAGGCGGGCGCTGGATGTGCTGCTGCCCATGCAGCGCGCGGATTTCATGGGGCTTTACCGGGTCATGCAGGGAATGCCGGTGACCATCCGGCTGCTGGACCCGCCGCTGCACGAGTTCCTGCCCCATGCCGACGAGGATCTGTCGGAGCTGTCGGAGGTGACCGGCCTGCCGGTGAAGGCGTTGCGCCGGCGCATCGCCGACATGCAGGAGTTCAACCCCATGCTCGGCAAGCGGGGCTGCCGGCTGGGCGTGACCATGCCTGAAATCTACGAGATGCAGGCCCGCGCCATATTCGAGGCGCTGGCGCAGAGCTGGACGGACGGCCCGCTGGTGCGCCCGGAGATCATGATCCCGCTCGTGTCCGCGCGGCGGGAGGCGACGCTGATCCGACGGAGCATCGACCAGGTGGCGATGGCGGTGTCGGCGGAGACCGGGCGGCGCTTCGACTACCGCGTCGGGGTGATGGTGGAGACGCCGCGCGCGGCCCTGCGGGCGGGCGACCTGGCGGAGGATCTGGATTTCCTGTCCTTCGGCACCAACGACCTCACGCAGATGTCCTTCGGGCTCAGCCGCGACGATGCGGGGCGCTTCATGCGGGACTACGTCAACGCCGGCGTGTTTCAGGAGGACCCGTTCCACACGCTCGACCTGGAGGGGGTGGGGGAGCTGATGTTGATCGCGGCGGATCGCGCGCGCACGGCGAAACCGGGCATTCCGCTGGGGCTGTGCGGCGAGCATGGCGGGGATCCTGCCTCGATCCGCTTCTGCGAGGCGGCGGGATTCGACTATGTGAGCTGCTCGCCCTTCCGGGTGCCGATCGCGCGGCTCGCCTGCGCGCAGGCGAGCGTCCTGCAGCGCCGGGTGCGGGAGGACGGGGAATGACGCTCGGGGCGCTGCGGGAGGGGGGAAAGGGCGCGTTGGCGCGCGCGCTGGCGAAGATGGAGGCGAAGCCCCAGGCGCCGGAGACGCTGGCGCTTCTGGACGAGGCGCATCAGGTCGAGGGCGGGCATGTCGTCGGCCTGACGGGGCCGCCCGGGGTGGGCAAGAGCTCGCTCGCCAACCGGCTGGTGGCGGGGTGGCGCGCCCGGGGGCTGACGGTGGGGGTGATCGCCGTCGATCCCTCGTCGCGGCGGTCCAGAGGGGCGTTGCTGGGGGACCGCACCCGCATCGACACGGACCCGGAGGACCGGGGCGTCTTCGTGAGGTCCATGGCGGCGCGGGACCGGCTCGGGGGGCTGGCGGAGCTGAGCTTCCCGGCGATGGTGCTGATGCGCGCCCTGTTCGACCGGGTGCTGGTGGAGACCGTGGGGGTCGGGCAGTCGGAAGTCGAAGTCGCGGACATGGCCGACACCGTGGTCCTGTGCGTGCAGCCGTCCTCCGGGGACTCGTTGCAGTTCATGAAGTCCGGGGTGATGGAGGCGCCGCATATCCTCGCGGTGACCAAGGCGGACCTCGGCCTGCCGGCGCGACGGGCGCTGGCCGACCTGAAGGGGGCGCTGTCGCTGGCGCCGCCGCGGCCGGACGGGTCGGAGGCGATGGCGCTGACGTGCTCCTCCTCGGACCCCGCGGGCGCGGAGGCGCTTCTGGAGGCGCTGGAGGCGCGCGCGGCCAAGGCGCCCGTGGCCAAGGATCGCGTTCGCCACGCCCGAGCCTGGGCCGATCTGGCGATGACGGCCCAACACGGCCGCAGAGGACTGGCGGCGGCTCAGGCCGCTTTCGATTCGCAAGGATTCGCCTCTCACCCCTTCGCCGAGACGGGCCACGCGATGCGGGAGTTGGATGCGGCGTTGGCTCACGCATTTTCATCGAAGGGTTGATTAGCGTTTTAACGCAGTGCATTAACCAGCAACCGCGAGCGGGTCGTGAGAAAACAGTCTGATTTGCGGCTGGATTTCCCCGCGCCCCTCGTGGTCATAGGCCGGTGATGAGATCACGACACGACCGGAGAGGCCCGATGATGCGCAAGCTTCGTCGCTGGACCGCCGGCCGCAAAGCGGCCGCGATCCTTCGCTCCCTCGCCCTGATGGGCGCGGTTGCGTCGTTGGGAGCGGCGTTCGCTCCGCCCCCCGCGAGGGCCGACGCCCCCTCGTTCGTCACCGCCGCGCTGGCGGTCGAACGGGAGGCGTTGGCGGGCGTGATGGCCCGGCGCGGCGCGGTGGATCTGGATGCGGTCAACGGGCGGGTCATGCCTCGGGGCGGCACCGCGGAGCTCGACCATCTGGACGTGCAGGACCGGCTGCTGATGGCGTCCCTCCACAAGGGGGACCTGCGGACGCAGGAGGGGCTGGCCGGCGTCGCGGAGACGAAGCTGACCTGGGAGTTGTTCGACGACGCGACGCCCCGAAAAGACGCCGAGGAGACGTGCCTGACGGAGGCCCTCTACTTCGAGGCGCGGGGCGAGAGCCTGTCCGGTCAGGTCGCGGTGGCCGAGGTCATCCTCAACCGGGTGGACCGCGAAGAGTTTCCGACCTCGGTCTGCAAGGTGGTTCGGCAGGGGATGTCCGGCGGGCTCTACGCCTGCCAGTTCTCCTACAACTGCGATGGCAAGCCGGAGGATATCGCGGATCGGTCGACCTACGAGCTGCTGGCGCATATCGCCCGCAGGATGCTCGACGGTCTGCCGCGCTCGCTCACGCATGGCGCGACGCACTATCACGCGACCCATGTTCGGCCGCGCTGGGCCCGGCGCTTCGACATGACGGCCGAGATCGGCGAGCATGCCTTCTATCGCGAACCGAGCCAGGTCGCCCGCTACTGACGCCTGCCGTTAAAGCTTTCTTCACCATCGCGCGCTAGGGGCCTCCCCGCCCTGCCGAGGGTCCGCCGCAAGGCGGCGCCCGGGCTTGCAGGGCGTTTCCCCAAGGAGCGCATCATGGCCAACCCGTTCAGCGGGCGTGTCGTCCCCATTTCCGGGCCGGCGACCGACCTCGTTCCAGTGACGCCCAGCGATACCGCCGACCTGCCCGATGCGGCGGTCGCGCTCTATGTCGCGGGCGCGGGCTCCGTCGTCATCGACACCATCTCCGGGACCGCGCCGCGCACGGTGCCGGTGGCGCAGAACATGCTGCTGCCGGTGGGCGTGAAGCGCGTTCGGGCGACGGGCACCACTGCCACCGGCATCTTCGCGCTGGTGATCAACTGATGCTGGGCGCGGAGCTCTCGGTGTCGGCCGTCGCGCTGCGCAGGCGCGGCGGCCCGCCCGATTGGCCCCAGGGAGCGGTCGCGCTGTGGCTGATCCTGGGGCAGTCGAACGCCGAGGGCTATTCGCCCTGGCAGCAGGATCCGTCGCGGGCGAACCCGGCCAACGCCGTGCCTGCGCTGACGGTGGCGGAGCGGGCGTTCCACCCGTGGATCCGGCTGTCCAACCGCGGGACCGGGCCGACGGCGGGACAGTTCCAGCCCGCCTCGCAAGGGCTGGCGACGGACGCGAGCCCGAGAACCTCGTCCAAGGTCTGGGACGCCACCAACCCGTTCGGCATCCCGAGCGGCACGCAGAGCTTCGGGCCCGAGATCGGGCTGTTCAGGCACGTGCTGTCCGGCGGCGCGCCGGCCACCTGGCGGGACGATTCCGACCCCCGGCTCTACATCCTCAAGCAGACCGAGGGCGGCAAGTCGGTGGACCATTTCCGCTGGGGCGGCCCGGGGCAGGAGCTGGTGCTTCAGGCGCTGCGGCAGTCCTCCGGCCCGTCGCTGTCCGCGCTGGCCTCGGCGAAGACCGTGCTGCTGCAGGGCGTGATCTTCGCCATCGGCGACAAGGACTGCACGACGGAGGAGCCGGGCGGCGGCGGGTCGATGGCCCACAGCCTGACGGTGCGCTTCGCCGACTGGCTGCGGCAGGTGCGGTCCGCGCTCGGGACGGACGTGCCGGTGGCGTTCGTGGAGCTGGAGACGACGGACGCGAGGAAGCTGACCGGAAACGCGCAGATCGAGGCGCTGGCGGCCTCGGTTCCCAACGCCGCCGTCATCCGGCGCGATGCCGGCTGGACGGATGTGGGCGACGGACTGCACTACGACGCCGCGGGCATGGAGCGGATGGGGAAGGCGTTCTTCGACCATTTCCGCAAGACCTACGGCCGGCCGGGCGACGGGTTGGTGACGCAGTTCCCGTTCACCGGCCTCAAGCCCTGGTTCCACGTGCCGCCGGTCTTCATCGACGAAAGCGCGACGCAGATGCGCATCGCGATGACGGCCGCCCTCTCGGGGACGGTCCACGCGCGCGTCACGGCGCCGGGCGCGCCGGCGCCTTCGCCCGAGACCATACGTTCGCAGAGCGGGCTTGCGGGAGGTTTCTCGCGCGCCGTGACGGCGGATGTCGAAGCCAACTTCTGGACCCCGAACCTGTTCGGCAACCAGACGCTGGAGGACTGCCACTTCGTGCTGGAAGGGACGGACGGGCGGCTTGGCGAGAGGGTCACGGTGACGCGCGCGGACGGCGTCCGCTTCGCTCCCCGGCTCACGCTGGTGTCGGCCGCCGCGACCTCGGCCTCGTTCACCCTGCGTCCGTCGTTCTCGGGCACGCTGACCTGGTCCCTGCTTCCGGGCGCCCGCCCGTTCATGCGGCGGGGGGACGTGATCGCCAAGGCGTTCACGCCGGTCCAGTGGGGTCAGCGGTCCTGCATGTTGAACGTGGACGCGCCGTTCTCCATCTCCGGCATCGAACCGGGGAAGACCTACACGCTGTTCCTGACGGGGGAGCGGAGCGGGGACGGCCGGAAGGGACTGACGCAGTCCGTCACCTTCACCACGCCCTGACCCGGCGCCGGACGGCGTCGTATCCCTCCGCGCCCGCTGCGGCGCGGAGGGCGAGCTTGGCGGCGGCCGCGGCGAGCCGCGGTCGGCGCAGGCCCTCCAGCGCGAGGCGCAGCGCGGACGGCCGGTCATGGGCGGCGAGGGCGGCGCCGAGGTGGCGCAGCCGGAAGCCCAGCCGTTCCTCCCCGGTCATGAGCGGCCCGGCGAGCGCCAGGAACCGCAGGGCCCGTTCGGCGTCGTCCCGCACGCCCAGCCGGTCGGGGGCTGCGTCGGTCTGGGCATAGAGCGGATCCGCCGACACTTCTATCCGCGCGCCGAGGTGCTGCGCCTTCAGCAGGAAGTAATGATCCTCGTACTGACGAAGGCCGCCGAAGCCGGCCGCGCGCGCGAGGTTCGTGGGCGAGACGATCCCCGACGCTTGCGCGAACTCGTTCGCCACGTAGAGGAAGAAGCCGATGCGCTCTCCCTCGCGGGTGGGGCGGGAGGGGCGAGGGCCCGCGTTTTCGAACTCGCGCCGCCGCCACGACGACGCGCTCCGGAGAGGCGGCGGAGAGCTGACGGCGGAGATAGGCAGGATCCCAGAGGTCGTCGGAATCGAGGAAGGCGACATAGGCGGCGCGCGCGACGGCGAGGCCGATCTCGCGCGCCCTCGCCGGCCCCTGGTTTCGAGGCAGGCGCAGGCAGTCGATCCGCGGGTCCCCCAGGCGTCGGACCTCCTCCAGGAGCGGAATTTCGGAACCGTCATCCACCACGATTGCCTCCCACGCCGGCTCGTCCTGCGCCTGAACGCAAGCGAGCGCGCGCCGGAGCAGGTCCGCGCGGCCCAGACAGGGAAGGATCACGGTCGCCTTCGGGGTCATGGCGGAAGGATCGCCGCGGCGCCTTAACAAAGCGTCAACCATGCTGAGCGAAACGTGGCCGCCGACGAGCATCTGCGGAGGACGCGGCATGGCGCGGGGCGTGTGTCTGATCGGGCCTGGCGGGACGGGCGGCATCCAGACCTATTCGAGACTGGCGGCCTCGGAGCTCAGCGCGAGAGGGCTGCACGCGATCCGCCTCGATCCCCGGGGACCGGCGGGCGGATCCTCGCCGCTCTGGACCCTCGCCGCAGCCGGGCGGCTCATCCTGATGAGCGCCGGCGGGCGGATCGACGTCGCGCATCTGATGATGTCGGAGCGCGGCAGCGTCTGGCGCAAGGGCGCGCTCGCGATGCTTGCGCGCGCGCTGGGGTTGCGGGTGGTGCTGCACCATCATGGCGCGGACGCGGTGCGGGAGTTGCCGCGGGCCGGACGTCTCTTCAGGACGTGGCACCGGCTCACGGTCCGCAGCGCCCATCTGAACCTCGTCCTCGGCAGGGACTGGGCGGAGATGCTGGCGGCCGAGGGCGTGGCCCGAGAGCGGATCATGGTGCTCCGCAACGCGCTTCCCGATGCGGCGGCGCCTCCGCGCGGATCAAGGGAAGGGCCGCTTCGCGTCCTGTTCCTCGGGGTGATGACCTCTCGCAAGGGCGCGCGCGCGGTGGTGCAGGCGCTGGCCATGCTGCGAAGCCGGGGCGTGGAGACCGAAGCCGTGCTGGCCGGAGACGGGCCTGACCGGCGGGCGGCGATTCAGGAAGCCGCCTCGCGCGGCGTGGCGGCCTCCTTCCCCGGCGCCGTTCGCGCGGAAGAAGCGGGGAGGCTGATGGCTTGGGCCGACGTGCTGGCGCATCCCTCCGCGCGCGAGGGTCTGCCGATGACCATCCTCGAGGCGATGCGGGCGGCGTTGCCGGTGATCGCGGCCCCGGTCGGGGCGATCGGGGAGGCGCTGCCGAACGGCCACGGCCTCATTCATGCGGCGCCGCGGGATGCCGGCGCCCTCGCCCGCGCGTTGGAGGGGCTGGCGCTGAACCCGGAGGCGCGGCTTGCGCTCGGCGCGGCGGGTCGGCGTGCGTTCGAGGCGGGCTTCCGCCTGGAGGCTCATGTGGACCGGCTGGAGGAGGCGTATGGCTGGACGGCAGGGGAAGGCGCGGATGCTCCCGTTCCCGCCTGATCCGCGCTGGCGCGAGCCGGGCTTCCTCGCAAGGCGCGCGCTCAGGTTGCCGACGGTCTCCGCCGCCGCTCATGCGGCGCGCCTGACGCCGGAGCGGCTGGCTGAAATCGGCGCCCGGGTGGCGCAGGCCTCCGCGGGCGCGCCCCGGGCGACCTTCATCCTCGCGCCCACGCCGCGCAGCGGAACCAACCTGGTCGAGCAGCTGCTGGCCGCGCATCCCGCGACGGCGGCCTCGCCGCTCGGGCTCAGGGAGGCCGCGGTGCTGGCCGAAGGCGGGCGGCTCGCGGCGTTCGCCGGGGCGCTGGCCCGGCGGCATCCTTCGGGGGCCTCGATCTGCGCGGAGGAGTGGCTTGGCCTCGCGCTCGCAGGGGCCCTGCACCGCACGGGCCGGGAGGCGCCGCATGCCCGGCTGGTCGTCTTCAAGGATCCGGACCTTCGCGGAGCCTGGCGTCTGCCCGCCGTTCTGCCGGGCGCGGTTCCGGTGATCGTGCTGCGCGACGGTCCCCGGACCCTCGACAGCCATGTCCGAAGCTGGCCGTCGCGGGGCTTCGGGCGCTGGCTGGGGCGGAGCTTCGCGGATCGGTGCCTGGAATGGGCGCTCGGGGCGGAGGCGGCCCTGGACCTCGCGGCGCGCGCCGACGGCGCGGTGGTGGTACGCTTCGAGGCTGCGGCGCGGGATCCTGCGGGGACGGCGCGGCGCCTGTGGGCGGCGCTGGGGCTTCCGCCCGACGAGGCTGCGGCGCGGCGGGCGGCGGAGATTCCGGTGCTCGGCTCCTCGACCCATTCGAAGGGGGCGGAGGGCGTGGACTGGCTTCCGCGCGCCCGATCCGCTGATTTCGATCCGGCGGGTCGGGAGGTCGTCTGGTCCCGCCGGATGGAAGGCGCCTTCGCCCGGATCGCCGGCCCGGCGCAGGCGCGGATGGATCGGGAGGCGCCGGTCGCGCCGCCTCCCGCCGTCGAAGCGGCCTGACGGGTCAGGACATCTCCGGCGCCTCGCCCTCGGGGATCGGCACCTCGAAGACGTTGAGCGTGATCGACACCAGGCAGTAGTAGCCCAGGATCGCGTTCAGATCGATCACGCCGTCCGTGCCGATGGCGGCGACGGCCCGCTCGTAGACCGCGTCCGTCACCTTCCGGTCGCGCATCAGCATGGCGGCGTAGGCGTGGACCGCCGCCTCATCCTCCTTCGCGAAGCTCGGCTCGCTCCCGTCCCGGATCGCGTCGACGATGGCGGCGTCGAGGCCGGCCTCCAGCGCCATCCGCTTGTGCGCCCACCACTCGAACTCGGCGTTCCAGAAGCGGGCGACGACGAGGATGCCCAGCTCCGACAGGCGCTTGGGCAGGGACGAGTCGAAGCGACAGAACTGGCCGAGCTTCTGGGCGGGATCGGCCATCTCCGGCCGGTGCAGCCACCAGGCGAACGGACCCGCGATGCCGGCGCGCGGCCCTGCGAGAATGGCGTCGTGGATCTCGCGCTGGCGGGGGGAGAGGTTCTCGGGGTCGGCGGGGGCGAGACGGGGCAAGGGCGTTTCCTCATGGCGGTTTCGTTTCGCCGCGGAGCGTGCCCCAGCCCCGTCTCCCGGTCCATGCCGGAGACGAAATATCCGCCGCCGGATGGCCTCCGGCGGCGGGGCGCGCCTCAGAGCGAGATGCGGTAGCGCGCGAAGCCCCCGGCGCCGTCGCCGATGGGCTCGATGGTCACACCCTTCACGTCGGCGGCGTAGGCGCGGCCGCCCGGGCCGGTGTCGAAGGCGACGGTCGTGCCGGGCAGGGGGGCGAAGGACCAGTTCGCGTCCGCGGACGGGTTGATGGTCCCCTGCTCCACGATGTAGCGCACGATCACGTCGCGGTTGGTGTCCGGGCCCACGAAGACCACCTTGTCCTCGGTGATGCCGGGGAAGTTGCCGCCGCCCGAGGCGCGGTAGTTGTTGGTCGCGACCACGAAGCGCGCCTCGGGGTCGAGGGGCGCGCCCTCGAACATCAGGTCCACGATGCGGCTCGCCTCCGGGGCGACCACGGCCCCGTCGCTGTCGTATTTCGCGGGCTGCGAGAGGTCGATCCGGTAGCTCACCCCGTCGATCACGTCGAAATTGTAGGAGGGGAAGCCGGGGTTGATGAGCTCGGCGTCCTGCGCGCCGGGCTCGATCCGGTTGAAGATGCCGGCGGACATCTCCAGCCATTCCTTCACGTGCGGCGCCCGTCACCACCATGGCGCGGGCGGTGTTGGGATAGAGGTAGAGGTCGGCCACGTTCTTGATGGCGATGGGGCCGGCTTTCACCTCGGTGTAGTAGTCCGGGCCGCCGCGGCCGCCGGCCTTGAAGGGCGCCGCCGCCGACAGGACGGGCAGGGCGGCGTGGGGCGTGTCCTTCAGCATCTCGCGGATGTACCAGGTCTGGGCCTGGCTCACGATCTGCACGGAGGGGTCGTCGGCCACCAGCGCGAAGTAGGAGTGCAGCGGGGCCGAGGTCTCGCCGACCGGGCGGCGGACATAGGCGAGCGTCGCCTCGTGGTCCTCCTGCGCGGCCTGCTCCACCTTCGCGACGCTTTCCACCAGCGCCACGGGGGTGCGCTCGACCCGCTCGTAGATCGGCCGCGCCTCGGACATGGACTCGATGATCCGCCAGCGGCCGCCGTCACGCTCCAGCATCAGGTCGATCAGGCCCATGTGCGAGCCCCAGAAGCCCGCCATCACGCCCGGTTTGCCGGAGATCAGGCCCTTCGCGGTGTCGAGACCCGCGACGCCCTCGTACTTCGCCCCCGGGAAGTCGAGATGCGCGTGACCCGTCACCACGGCGTCGATCCCCTCGACGGCGGCGAGGGGGATGGCGGCGTTCTCCATCATCTCCTCATGCGCCGCGGCGCCGATGCCGGTGTGGGCGAGGGCCACCACCAGCTCGGCGCCTTCCTCGCGCATCTGGGGGACCCACGCCTTCGCCGCCTGGACGATGTCGCGGGTCATCACGTTCCCTTCAAGGTGGCGCTTGTCCCAGTTCATGATCTGCGGCGGCACGAAGCCGATCAGGCCGACCTTGACCGTATGCGCCTCGCCGGCGCCGTCGGTCACCTGCTGGTCCACGATCACGTAGGGCTTCACCCAGGTCTCGTCCTGACGGGGCTTCCCGGCCAGCGCGCCCCGGGCGAGGTTGGCGCACACGAAGGGGAAGTTCGCGCCGGCCAGCACCTTGTCCATGAAGGACAGGCCGTAGTTGAACTCGTGGTTGCCGAGCGTCGAGCAGGCGTAGCCCAGCGTGTTCATCGCCGCGATCACGGGGTGGACGTCGCCGTCCTGCATCCCACGCTCATAGGCGATGTAGTCGCCCATCGGGTTGCCCTGCAGGAAGTCGCCGTTGTCCACGAGCATGGCGTTCGTGGCCTCGGCGCGGATCCCCTCGATCAGCGCGGCGGTGCGGGCGAGGCCCATCGTGTCGTTCGGCTTGTCCCCATAGTAGTCGTAGGGGAAGACGTGGACGTGCAGGTCCGTGGTGGCGAGGATCCGCAGATGGGCCTGGCCGACGGCGGCGCGGGCGGAGTAGGGGTGCAGCGCGATCAGCGCGCCCATGGCGGCCCCTCCCTTGAGCAGCGAGCGGCGGTCGAGTCGGATCTGGGCCATGACGAGTCTCCGTCGGGAAGGGCGCGCGTTCGGGCATCTACCGCCGCTTCGCGCGCGGAAGCCAGCGTCCTTGCGCGAAGGTTCTGCGACGTCACCCGGCGGGCGCGAAACGGCGGAGGCGTTTCGCATGCGAAACGCGCCTTCGGGTGAGCCATGTTGAGCGAAATCAAGGGGTTCCAGATTCGGGTTTGTAGAATTAACCGGTTTGGTAACCTTTTCCGGCCGCGAGCGGGGGCCCGGGGAATGACCCTCGGACCCGCCGCCCGGCTCACGTCACCGCGGGATGGCGCCCATGCGCTTGGCGATGATGGTGAGCATCACCTCGTCGGCGCCGCCGGCGATGGAGGTCAGGCGCATGTCCCGGTAGCACTGGGTCACGTAGTTGTCCCACATGAAGCCCATGCCGCCGAAATACTGCATGCAGGCGTCCGGGACCTCGCGTCCGAGGCGACCGGTCTTCAGCTTGGCCATGGAGGCGAGCGTGGTCACGTCCTGACCGTCCAGCATCAGCTCCACCGCCTTCCAGGCGAGGGCGCGCAGGGCCTCGATCTCGGTCTGGAGCTCGGCCATGCGGAAATGGACCACCTGGTTGGAAAGGACGGGCTTGCCGAAGATGTGACGCTCGGACGTGTAGGCGATGGTCTCCTTGATGCAGGCCTCGAGCTGGCGGCACTTGATGAAGGCGGCCGAGAGGCGCTCCTCCTGGAACTGCTCCATCTGCATGTGGAAGCCGCGGCCCTCGTCGCCGATGCGGAAGCGCTTGGGGACCCGCACCTCGTCGAAGAAGCACGGGCGCGGTGTCGGAGGAGCGCATGCCGAGCTTCTCCAGCGGCTCGCCGATGGCGACCCCGGGGAGGTTGGTGGGGACCACGATCAGCGACTTGTTGGAGTGGACCGAGCCGTCGCCGGTGTTGGCCAGCAGGCAGAGCCAGTCCGCCTGGGTGGCGTTGGTGATCCACATCTTCTGGCCGGATATGACGTAGTCGTCGCCGTCCGACCGCGCCCGCGTGCGGATCTGCGCCACGTCCGAGCCCGCGTGGGGTTCGGAGACGGCGATGGAGGCGACCTGTTCGCCCGCGATCACGGGGGCGAGGAACTCCGCCCGCAGCTCGTCCGAGCCGTGGCGGGCGAGGGCCGGGGTCGCCATGTCGGTCTGCACCGAGACGCCCATGGTGACGCCGCCGGCGCGCGCGGATCCGAGCGCCTCCAGGAACGCCGCCTGGTAGGAGTAGTCGAGGCCCTGGCCGCCCTGCGCCTCCGGCTTGGTGATCCCCAGAAGGCCGAGCTTGCCGAGCTTGCCGCAGACCTCGTGCGCGGGCCAGCGGCCGGATTTCTCCCACGCGGCGACGTGGGGGTTCACTTCGGTCTCGACGAAGCGGGTCACCGCCTCGGCGATGGCGTGATGCTGTTCGGTCAGCTTCATGGGGTCTCCTCCGGTTTTTGGGCCTGTTCTTTCGCGTCGGCGGCGCGTTCCAGCCGCTCGGCCGCGCGTTCCAGCCGGGTCACGGCGTCCGAAAGGCCGTCGGGCTCCTCGGCGTGGCGCGGGGCGGCGCCGTCGAGGAACACCGCCAGCAGGCCGGGCGCGGCGGCTTCGGCATCGGTCTGTCCGCGCAGGAGTGCGGTGCGGCAGGCGAATTCGAGCCCGCCGAAGAAGAGATCGCGCAGCGAGGTCAGCGGCAGGTCGGGCCGGATCTCGCCCATCGCCTGACCGTCGCGGATCACGCCGTCGAAAACCGCCGCGTAGCCGCGTTGCAGGGCGTAGGAGTCCGACTGTCGGTAGTCCTCGGAGAACCGGGTGCGGGAGGTGGCGAGCGCGAACAGCGGCCAGACGCGGGAGACGTTGCGCAGGTGGTGGCGGGCGATGGCTTCCAGGCGCCTGGCCGCGCCGGCGCCGACGGCGGCTTCGGCCGCGGCCTCGCGGGTCATGCGCTCGAAGAAGCGGCGCAGGACGCCGGCGAAGATCGCGTCCTTGTTGCGGTAGTAGAGGTAGATGGTGCCCTCGGCCACGCCGGCGCGGCGGGCGATGGCGGCGACGCGGACGCCCTCGGCCCCGTGGGCGAGGAACTCCTCCAGCGCGGCGTCGGCGATGGCGGCCTCCATCGCTTCGACCCTTTCGCGGCGGCTGGGTCTGGCGAAAGATTCGGACACGCGGCTCCGGGGGCTGGCGACTGAATGTGACATCAGGATAACCGAGTCGCGCTCATTCGCAAGCCGTTCAGGTTGCGCCGATCGCGCCCGCGTGAGGGTGACCGACGGTCAAGTTGCGGGAATCTCCCGCATTCCGGGAAACATTCCCACGAGAATGCGTCGCTTTGGATCGACCTCGCGGGCGGCCCTTGATCGGCGGCCGCAAATCTGCATGTGTGGTTCGCAAGCACAACGTTCGCGGGCAACGCGGCAAAACAGGGAGGAGCCATGTACGGATTTCGCCGTCACGGGCGCGCCGGCCGAAAGGTCGCGGCGCGACGCCCGAGGATATATCGCCGGCCGCCGGAGGGGCGGAGCATGTGCGCGCCGCGTGGGCGAGGCATGTGCGGTGCCGCGGGGGCGAGGCATGAGCGTCGCCGAGCCGACGGCGCGGCCCGCCACGACCGCTGGAGCCCCGGTCATCACGGTCAAGGATGTCTCGGTCCGCTTCGGCGGGATCGTGGCGCTGGGCGGGGTGTCCTTCGAGATCCGGGAGGGCGAGATCCTCGGCCTGATCGGGCCGAACGGGGCCGGGAAGACGACGCTCTTCAACTGCCTGAGCCGGCTTTACACGCCCAACGAGGGGGACGTGCAGCTTTACGGCAAGTCGATCCTCGACAAGCCGCCCCACATGATCGCGGGCATGGGGATCGGGCGCACGTTCCAGAACGTGGCGTCCTTTTCCAACCTCTCGGTGCGCGACAACATCCGGGTGGGGGCGCACTCGGCCTCAAGTCCGATCCGTTCTCGGACTCGATCCGGCTGCCCTGGGTGCGCAGGCAGGAGCGGGGCGTGGACGCGACGACGGAGGAGCTGATCGAGTGGCTCGACCTCGGCGCGGTGGCGGACCTGCCGGTGGCGGGGCTGCCCTTCGGAACGCAGAAGCGGGTGGAGCTGGCGCGCGCGATGGCCACGAAGCCGAAGCTCCTGCTGCTGGACGAGCCGGCGGGCGGGCTGAACCATGACGAGGTGCATGAGCTGGGCGCCCTCATCCGCCGGGTGCGCGACCGCGGCGTGACCGTCCTGCTGGTGGAGCATCACATGGCGCTGGTCATGTCCGTCTCCGACCGCGTGGTGGTGCTGAACTTCGGCAAGAAGATCGCGCAGGGCACGCCCGCCGAGGTCCAGAAGCACCCCGAGGTGATCGCAGCCTACCTGGGAGGCGCCGAATGACCGCTCTGCTCGAGGTCACGAACCTGGAAGCCTCCTATGGCGACCTCACCGTGCTCCGCGGCCTGAATTTCGAGATCGGGCAGGGCGGGGTGACCGCGCTGCTGGGGGCGAACGGGGCGGGCAAGACCACCACGCTGCGCGCCATCTGCGGGATGATCCGCCGCAAGGGCGAGATCAGCTTCGAGGGCAAGCGCATCGAGCGCATGTCCACCGAGGCGATCGTGCGGCTCGGCATCGCCCATGTGCCGGAGGGGCGGGGGACCTTCACCACGCTCACCACCGAGGAGAACCTGCAGCTCGGCGCCATGACGCGGCCGAACGGCAAGGACATCCAGGCGGATATCGAGCGGTCCTACCACTTCTTCCCCAGGCTGAAGGAGCGGCGGAACCAGCAGGCGGGCACCCTTTCGGGCGGCGAGCAGCAGATGCTGGCCATCGCCCGCGCCCTGATGCTGCGCCCCAAGCTGATGCTGCTGGACGAGCCGTCCTTCGGCCTCGCGCCGATGATCACCCAGCAGATCTTCGGCATCCTCGGCGACGTGAAGCGGGAGGCGGGGGTGTCGATGCTCATCGTGGAGCAGAACGCCTCGCTCGCGCTCGGCATCGCCGACCACGCCTACCTGATCGAGACCGGCGAGATCGTCATGAGCGGGGAGGCCAAGGCCATCCGCGAGGACGAAGGCGTGCGCGCCGCCTATCTCGGCTACTGAGGACGGACCATGGATCTCTTCATTCAGCAGGTCGTCGCCGGGTTCGCCACGGGCGCGATCTACGCCTGCATGGCCCTCGCGGTCGTGATGATCTACCAGGCCATCCACCATCTGAACTTCGCCCAGGGCGAGATGGCGATGTTCTCCACCTTCATCGCCTGGCAGTTCCTCGCCTGGGGGTTTCCGTACTGGATCGCCTTCGTGCTGACCCTGATCGTCAGCTTCATCGGGGGCTTCCTGATCGAGCGGATCGTGTTCAAGCCGATCGAGAACGCGCCGGTGCTGACCCATATCGCGGTGTTCATCGCGCTGTTCGCGATCTTCAACTCCTCGGCCGGGTTCATCTGGGACTTCTCGATCAAGCCGTTCCCGTCTCCCTTCGGCGCAGGCCCGCTCTATGAGGGCGCCTATATCGGCGCGCATCAGGCGGGGATGATCGCGATCACGCTGATCATGCTGGCGCTGCTGTGGGCCTTCTTCTCGTTCACCCGCGTCGGGCTTGCGATGCGGGCGGCGGCGGCGAACCCCGACAGCGCGCGGCTGGTGGGCATCCGGGTGAGCTACATGACGGCGCTGGGCTGGGGCATGGCCTCGGCCATCGGGGCGGTCGCGGGCATCCTGATCGCGCCGGTGGTGTTCCTGGAGCCGAACATGATGCTGTCGATCCTGCTCTACGGCTTCGCGGGCGCGGTGCTGGGGGGGCTGACCAGCCCGCTCGGCGCGGTGATCGGGGGCTTCATCGTCGGCATCGTGGAGAACCTCGCCGGCACCTACATTCCCGTCATCGGGGGCGAGCTGAAGCTGCCCATCGCGCTGGCGCTGATCGTGGTGGTGCTTCTGGTCAAACCCGCGGGGCTTCTGGGCCGCCGCACCGTGCAGAGGGTCTGAGACATGGCGACCACGGATCAGTCCACGGCCGCCGCGCGGCCCGCCTCGAAGTCCCCCGTCTCGCTGGAGTCCATCGCGCTGGTGGTGGTGGTGGTGGGGCTCGCGCTGCTGCCCACCTACTCCGAGAGCTTCTTCACCTACCAGATGACGCAGCTTCTGGTTTACGCCATCGCCATCATGGGCCTGAACATGCTGACCGGCATCAACGGCCAGTTCTCGCTCGGGCATGGCGCCTTCTATGCGGTCGGGGCCTACACGGCGGCGCTGCTGATCGAGATGGCGGGCTTCAACCACATGCTGACGCTGCCCTTCGCGGGGATCGTCTGCTTCCTCGTGGGCTTCGCATTCGGGTTCCCGGCGCTGCGGCTGGAGGGCATCTACCTCGCGCTCGCCACCTTCGCGCTGGCGGTGGCGACGCCGCAGATCCTGAAGCTGACCCCGCTGGAGCACTGGACGGGCGGCGTGCAGGGCGTGCAGGTGTTCACCGAGACCTTCGACCCGGTGGTGCCCTTCAACATCACCAGCCCGGGCGACTGGACCTACTACCTGACCTTCGTGGTGGGGCTGCTGCTTTACTGGGCGGCGCGCAACATCGTGACCTCCCGCACCGGGCGGGCGCTGATGGCGATCCGCGACAACCCGATCGCGGCCGGGGCGATGGGCGTCAACACCGCCATGTACAAGGCCACCGCCTTCGGCATCTCGGCCTCCATCACCGGCATCGCGGGCGCGCTGGGCGCGATCGTGGTCAAGTTCGTGGCCCCCGACAGCTTCACCTTCGCCATCTCCATCCTGTTCCTGGTGGGCATGGTCGTGGGCGGCGTGGGCTGGCTGCCGGGCGCGCTGATCGGCGCGGCCTTCGTGATGTTCGTGCCGAACTACGCCGAGCAGATCTCGCAGGGTCTCGCGGGCGCGGTCTACGGCGTGTTCCTGATCCTCGTCATCTACCTCGCGCCCAAGGGCGCCGGGGGACTGGTCCGCGCTGCGGCGGATCGATTGAAGCGGCTCGTCTGAGCCGGACAACACGCAGCAGGGAGAGAAAACGCATGCTGACGAAACGCAACGTCCTCGCGGCGGGCCTCGCCTCCGTCGCCGCACTCGCGGCGCCGGCCATGGCGCAGACCGTCGTTGGCGTCACCGACGACACCATCAAGATCGGCAACACCATGCCGTATTCCGGCCCGGCCTCGGCCTACGGCCAGATCGGCCAGACCATGGCCGCCTACTTCAAGAAGGTGAACGCCGAGGGCGGCATCAACGGCCGCAAGATCGACTTCATCACCTACGACGACGCCTACTCGCCCCCCAAGACGGTCGAGCAGGTCCGCCGCCTGGTGGAGCAGGACCAGGTTGCGCTGCTGTACGGGGTGCTGGGGACGCCGCCGAACTCGGCCATCCACCGCTACGTGAACGCGAAGAAGGTGCCGCACCTCTTCATCTCCACCGGCGCCACCAAGTGGGGCGACCCGGAGAACTACCCCTGGACGATGGGCTGGCAGCCGAACTACCAGACCGAGGGCAAGATCTACGGCCAGTACGTCCGCGACAACCTGCCCGACGCCAAGATCGGCGTGCTCTACCAGAACGACGACTACGGCAAGGACTACCTCGAGGGCTTCAAGGAAGGCCTCGGCGACATGACCTCCCAGATCGTGTCGGAGCAGTCCTACGAGGTCGCGGACCCGACCGTGGACAGCCAGATCATCAACCTGCAGAGCTCCGGCGCGGACGTGTTCTTCAACATCACCACGCCGAAATTCGCGGCGCAGGCGATCAAGAAGGCGCATGACATCGGCTGGACGCCCACCCACTTCCTCAACAACGTCTCCCAGTCCGTGGGCGCGGTGCTGAAGCCGGCGGGCCTCGAGGCCTCGCAGGGCCTGATCTCGGCGATCTACCAGAAGGAGCCGGGCGACCCGCAGTGGGCCGACGATCCTGCGATGCAGGAGTGGAGCAAGTTCATGGACGAGTACTATCCCGATGGGGACAAGACCTCGTCCTTCACCACCTTCGGCTACGCCAATGCCCGGACGATGGAGCAGGTGCTCCGGCAGGCCGGCGACGACCTCAGCCGCGAGAACATCATGAAGGAGGCCGCGAACCTCAAGCAGGTCGACGTGGGCGTCCTGCTGCCGGGCATCTTCATCGACACCTCTCCGACGGACTTCTACCCGATCGAGGCGGTGCAGCTCGTGAAGTTCAAGGGCGAGAGCTGGGAGCGGTTCGGCGACGTCCTGTCCTCCGAGTCCGAGTAACCGTCCATCCTGCGGTACAGGCGGCCGCCCCTTCGGGGGCGGCCGCATCCGTTTCCGCGCCCCCCCTGTCGGACGCGCGACTTGAAGCTACATGGAAGGGCCGTCCTACGCCGGCGGGCCCCGCCGGCGTCCATCTTTCCGGGGGAGCCATGCCCGAAGCCGTCCGCGCCGAAGCCACGGACCTGTCCGCCCGCGACGCGCCCGAGATCTGCATCGTCATGAACGCAGGCTCCGGCAAGCGGCGGGGCAGGGAGCAGGCCGAGGAGATCGAGCAGCTTTTCGAGCGGCATCCCCAGCGGATCGCGCTGCGCCTGGTGGACAAGGGCGAGAACATCGCGGCCGAGGCCCGCCGCGCCGCCGAGGAGGGCTGCGGGATCGTGGTGGCCGCAGGCGGGGACGGGACCATCAACGCCGTCGCCGGCGCCATCGCCGGCACGGGCGCCGCGCTCGGCGTCATCCCGCTGGGCACCTTCAACTACGTGGCCCGCTCGCTCGGCATCCCGCTGGAGCCGGAGGCGGCGCTCGACGCCATCGTGCGCGGGAGCGACCGTCCCATGCGGCTCGGGGACGTGAACGGGCGCATCTTCCTCAACAACGCCAGCCTCGGCGCCTACGCCAAGATCCTGGAGACGCGGGAGACGGTGTATCGCCGCTTCGGGCGCAGCCAGATCGCGGCGCACTGGTCGGTGCTCACGACGCTGGCGGAGTTCCGCTCCCCCCTCGCCGCCAGGGTGACGGTGGACGGAGAGGTTCACCGCGTGCGCACCCCGCTCGCCTTCATCGCCAACAACCCCTTCCAGCTTGAGGAATTCGGGTTCGACGAAGCGGCGGAGCGCGTGCGGCAGGGCGAGCTTGCGCTGTTTCTCGCGCCGGACCGCACGCGCTTCCAGCTCATCATGTTCGCGCTGGACCTCGCGCTCGGCCGCCTCAAGCCCCACCGGGACTTCGAGCTGCTGTTCGGCCGCGACATTCTGGTGGAGACGCGCCGCCCGGGCAGCCTCGTCGCCCGCGACGGCGAGCGGGAGCGGATGCCGGCCCCGTTCCGGTTCAAGGTGATCGAGGGCGCGCTGTCGGTCCGCGTGCCGCCCGAGGCCGAATGAGACGCATCGTCCATCTGTCCGACCTTCATTTCGGCCGCGTCCGTCCGGAACTGACCCGCCCGCTGGTGGCCGCGGTGAAGCGCGTGGAACCGGACCTCGTGGTCGTCTCGGGGGACTTCACCCAGCGCGCGCGGGAGAACCAGTACCGCGAGGCGCGCGCCTTCCTCGACCAGCTGCCGGAGCCTCGGCTCTGCGTGCCGGGGAACCATGACGTGCCGCTCGACAACCTCGCGCTGCGCGCGTTTCGGCCCTGGAGCCGCTATCGCCGCTGGATCTCCCGGGATCTGGAGCCGCAGTGGCATGACGACATGGTCACGGTGGTGGGGGCGAACACGGTCTCGCCGCGGGAGTGGCAGCGCGGGCGCATCAGCTCCCGCCGGCTGACCCGGCTGTGCAATGCGTTCGAATTCGCCGGGGCGGACGGGAAGCCCCGCCTGCGCGTCCTCGTGGCCCACCACCCGGTCGAGCAGCGGCCGGAGGACGACAAGCAGCCGATGAAGGGCGGAGAGCGCGCGGCCGAGGCGCTGACTGCCTGCGGCGCCGACGTGGTGCTGGCCGGCCACCTCCATTCCTGGCGCGCGGCGCCCTTCGCGGCGGGCGGCACGCTGCAGGTGCAGGCGGGCACCAGCCTCTCGGAACGCCTGCGGGGGGAGGAGAACGACTTCAACCTCCTGAGCGTGACCCCGGATCAGGTGATCGTGGATCGCTACGTCGCGGGCCTGGGCCATGATTTCGAGCGGGAGTTCAGGTCCGTCTTCCGCCGCACGCGCGACGGCTGGACGGGCGTCGAGGGACCGCACGAGCCGTGAAGGGGCCGCCCCCGGAAGGGTGACGCATGTCCGGGATGGGGGACATGAGCGGCTGTTTCCGACGATCGGCAGGGGCCGCCGCGTGGAACAGGCTCCTCGTCGCGCATGCTCCGACTGAAGCCCGAACAGGCGCGAGGCCGCGGCGGGGACCGGCCGCGGCGCTTTTGCGGCGGTTCGGCCTCAGGGGCCTTCGCGCCGCACCTTGCGCCCGAACGTCGCGACGCGGAACAGATACCACGCCACGATCGCGACCAGCACGGCCGTCGAGACGGGGTTCATCCAGGCCGAGACCTGCTGATACCGGCTGCCGAGCCACCAGCCGGCGAACGCGAGCAGGGCGGTCCAGATCGTCGTGCCGAAGGCCGTCCACAGGAGGAACTTCCAGAACGGCATCCGCGCCATTCCGGCCGGGACCGAGATGAAGGTGCGGACGGTGGGCACGAGGCGGCCCACGAAGACGGCGATCCCGCCATAGCGGGCGAACCACGCCTCGGCCTTGTCGATCTCGCCCGGCGTCAGGGTGAGCCAGCGGCCGTGGCGGCGCGAGAACCGCTTCAGCCGCTCCGCCCCCACGCGGAGGCCGATCCAGTACCAGAGGATCGCGCCGGCGAGGGAGCCGAGCGACCCGGCGACGATCATCAGCGCAAGGCCGCCCCAGCCCGCGCCGTCCCCCTGCGAGGCCTGGTATCCGGCCAGCGGCATGATGAGCTCGGACGGGATGGGGGGAAAGACGTTCTCGACGAACATCAGGATGGCGACGCCGAGGGCGCCGACCTGGTCCACCAGCGACGTGATCCAATCGAACATGAGCATCCTTTCTTCAGGTCGGCGCGCGCTTCGGGCGCCCGTCAGGGGCGAGGTTCAAGCAGGCAGGGGGCCGCCGCCGCCGCGCCCGCGCAGTTCGGGAGCGACAGCGCGGGGTTCGCAGGCCGTTGCGCCGCGGCGCGATCGGGATCGCCGGACGTGGCGGCGGCGAAGACGGCATGGCCTCCGGGGGTCCGCAGCCCGGTGTCCCAGAGCCGCAGCTCCAGCGCGCGCCCGGCGTTGCGGAAGCCGGCGTCGGCGGGGCGCCCTTGCCAGAACACGGGAAGGAGAGCGGCGCGGTCCGTCTCCCGGCCTGTCAGTTCGCGCCAGGCGGCATGGGCGAGGGTCATCGGGGCGGCCTTTTCGACGGGCGTCCAGCCGGCGGCCTCCAGCGTCCCGGCGATCGTCGCCAGGTTCGGGGCCGCCACGAGCGCCGAGACGGGAGCCCGCGCGCGCCCGCCGATCGACTCCGTTCCGAGCGGCAGATCCGACGGCCATCGCGCGATCGTCTCCGGAACCGCGGCCGCATCCTCCGCCCGCGCCGCGACGCGCGGAGGATCGGCCGCGACGGCGAACCATCCCGCCGCCGCGAGCGTGACGGCGAGCGCCGCCGCCGCCGCCGCGCGCTGCGGCCGGGAGGTCCGCGCTTCCGGCGCCTTCGCCCGCATCCGCTCCGCCGCCGCGAGCCCGATCAGGAGCCACAGGGCGCCCAGCAGCCAGCCGTTGACCACGTCCGAAAGGAAGTGCTCGATCAGGTAGACGCGGCTGAAGCCGACGAGGAGGGCCGTCGCCGCCCCGGCCGCAAGGGCCGTCGTCGGCCCGATCACGCGCTCCCGCCACAGGATCGCGGCGAGCGTGCCCCAGAAGGCCACCGACAGGGTGGCGTGGCCGGACGGGAAGCTGCCCGAGGTCTCGACGAAGTAGCCGAGCTCCGGCCGCGGCCTCGCGAAGGCGCCCTTCAGCAGGCGGACCGACAGCAGCTCGCCCCCCAGGGCGGTCCACAATTGCAGGAGCGATGCGCTCCGGCCGAGAAGCGTCAGCGCAGCGGTCGCGCCCGCGAGGACGCAGGCCACCACGGTCCAGTGCCCGAGCTGCGTGACCAGCCCGAAGGCCCGCAGCGCCTCGGGCGTCCAGAGCGCGTGGATGAGCTGCGCGAGCTTCAGGTCCGTCTCCGCCACCTGCGGCGCGCGGAGGAAGTCCAGCGCCGAGTCGGCCCAGGCGAGCGCCACGTAGGCCATGACGGCGAGGAGCGCCGTCAGGGTCAGCCCCTCGAACCGGTCGGTCGCGAAGCGCCGTCCGAGGAAGCGCGTCGTCGCCGGATGAGCCGCCAGCGCCCGCGCGACGGCGGGATGCGCGAGCGCGGCATCCCGCGCCATGCCCGTCACGGTCAGCGCGAGCGGCAGGCCCTGACGGATCCGCCTCGCAATCAGCCAGGTCGCGCCGAGCGCAGCCGCGAGACCGAGGGCCAGCAGCGCATCCCGCCCGATCCACGGCGCGAGCCGCGCCAGCGTCTCGGCCGCGAGGTAGCCGGCGCCTATGCAGGCCGCCGCGTGGATCGCGGCGCCGGCGGCGTTCCACGGCCGGAAGCGGGCCGGCCTCATGCCGCCGAGGCCCGCGGCGAACGGCGCGAGGCCCCCCGGCAGGCCATGGAAGCGGCCGATGGCCAGCGCGAGCCCGCGTCGGCGGCGCATCAGCGCCTCCGTCCTTCGCCAGTCGGGGAACCGCCGCAGGGTCCGCGGCCCGCTCAGCCGTCGCCCCATCCAGAAGCCGAGTTCGCCGCCGACCGCTGCGCCCGCCGTCGCGAACAGGAACGGCGCGAGCGGGCCCCACCCGAGCGCCTGGGCGAGGGCGCCGCCGGCGACCAGCGCCAACCACCCCGGGACCAGAAGACCCGTCAGGACGAACGCCTCCAGCAGCGCCGCCGCGAAGACGGCCCAGCAGCCCCAGGTTCCGAACATCTCCGGCGAAGCGGCCGCCCAGCCCGTCATCGTTCTCGTCCTTCCGGCCCGTCCCCGGCTGGATGGAGCGCGCGCCGCCGCGCCGGCAAGACGGCCAGCCCAAGGTTACGGAATGGTAATCTTCCGGCAATCCGCCGGGAGAGGCTCAGCGTCGGCGCGCGGCCGAAACGACGCTCGCGAGCAGCACCGCGAGAGAGCCGAAGACGAGCAGCGCGCCGCCGACCAGGCCGGGCGCCCGCGCGACGTCCAGCGCCGCCCAGGACAGCGCCACCACCGCCAGAACCGCCGCGGTCAGGCGCGCGTCCGCCACGAACATCCCCGCCAGATCGCGCGCGACCTCCTCCAGAACCGTCATGAGCCCCTCCTCAGGCCGCAGCCGCGATGCGCCGCGCCATCCCCGCACCGCCGAGGCCGGCGGCGAGGAACAGCGCCGCGAAGGCGAAAAGCGCAAGGTCGCCGCCGGGCCAGTCCACGCCCAGCCCCTCGCCCGTCCAGAACACGCCGAAGGCCGAGAGCATCACGCCGACGCCGAACTTCAGGGCGTTCTCCGGCACGCGCGCCAGCGGGCGGTGCACGATCGTCCCTACCGCCAGGACCAGCACACAGGCCAGAAGCGCCCCGAGGCCGGCGGCCCACATGAGCCCGCGTCCCGCGCCCACCGCGACCACGATGAAGGCGACCTCCAGCCCCTCCAGCAGCACGGCCTTGTAGGCCGCCATGCCCGCGATCCAGTCGCGCGAGGCGGGCGTGCGTGCGGTCTCCGCCTGCAGCGCCGCGCTTTCGCGCGAGAAGATCGCCGTCTCGTCATGCAGCGGGATCACGCCGCCCGCCCGCAGCGCCGCCTTGCGCAGCCAGCCGAGGCCGAACAGCAGCAGAAGCACGCCGATCCCGAGCTGCAACGCCCCGAGCGGCACCCGCGACAGCAGCGGCCCCAGCGCCAGCACCCCGGCCGCGAGCGTCGCCAGCGCCGCCGCCGTGCCGTAGAGCGCCGGCCGCCAGCCCGCGAGCGTGGCGACGACGAGGACGATGGTGAACGCCTCCACCACCTCCACCAGCGAGGCGGCGAAGGCCGAGCCGATGGCGGGCGCGGCCGCCGACCAGCCGATCACGGCGCGATCCTGCGGTCAGGGCTCCGGGTCATGAGGCGCCTCCTCTCAGCGGTTCTCGTCATGGCGCTCGAACACGCGGCGGGCGTAGTCGTCGAGCGTGGTCTCGCAGCCTGCGAGCCGGGCGGCGGCCTCCCCGGCGCGCGGGGCGACGTAGAAGTCCAGGGCGCGGATCTTGCCGAGCCAGCCCTGGAGCTTGCGCAGATCCACGTCATTCTCCTCAAGCTCGGCGTAGGTGTAGTGGTCGGCGGAGATCTCCCTGGCGACCTCCCGCTCGAAGTCGTCGCACTTGTCGATGAACTCGGCGTAGGCGTCGTCGCGGTCGGCCTTGAAGCGGCCGACCACCTTGGCCTCCTGCGAAGGGTCCAGCGCGATGGTCTCCAGGATCACGCATTCGCCCCCGGCGTCGGCGATCTCGTTCTCCAGCATCTTCAGGCGGCGGGCGTGATCGGCGGTCTTCGGCAGCAGGCAGACGCCGCCCTGGAGATAGACCGCGCCCATCCCCTTGAGCTTGCGCCACACGGCCATGCGCCGGGCCGCCGGTTCGGGCGGGATCCTGTAGGTGGTCAGCAGCCAGGCGATCTCGGTCATGTCTCAAGCTGAATGTAGCGGCCGCTACATGTCAAGCGTGACAGGCCGGGGCGCGCCGCATTGCCGATCCGCAATCCCCGCTCCAGACGCCTGAGATCCGGGGCGCGCACAAGGGGGGCCGACGGCGCCGGGAAAGGCCGCGCGCCGGCTCGGTCCAACCCCTGACGGAGGCGCTTCCATGACTGCGCAAAGCCCGGCGGCGGGGCGGGAGATCTGGAACAAGGTCCCCGCCGTCACCGCCTTCTTCTGGATCATCAAGATCCTCGCCACCACGGTGGGCGAAACGGCGGCCGACTTCCTCAACGAGGATCTGGGGCTCGGTCTGCTCGGCACCTCGGCGGCGACGGCCGCGGTCCTTGCGGTCCTGCTGTGGGTCCAGGTGAGCCGCGACCGCTACGTCGCCGGCATCTACTGGCCCGTGGTGGTGCTGATCTCCGTCGCCGGAACGCTGGTGACCGATTACCTGGTCGATGACCTCGGCGTCGGCCTGGGGGTCGCCACGGCGGGCTTCGGCGCGGCGCTGGCCGCGATGTTCGGGGCGTGGCAGGCGGCGGAGGGCACGCTCTCCATCCATTCCATCGTCACGGTCCGCCGAGAGCTGTTCTACTGGGCCGTCATCCTCCTGACCTTCGCCCTGGGCACCGCCGCGGGAGACCTGCTGGCCGAGGGCCTGTCGCTCGGCTTCGCGACCTCCGGCGCGGTGTTCGGGGCGCTGATCGCCCTCACCGCGCTTGCGTGGCGCGCCTTCGGGCTGAACGGCGTCGCGGCCTTCTGGATCGCCTACGTGCTGACCCGGCCGCTGGGCGCCTCGCTGGGCGACCTGCTGTCCCAGCCCGCGTCGGACGGGGGGCTCGGCTTCGGCGCCACCTCCACCACCGAGGTGTTCCTCGCCGCCATCGTCGCCCTGGTCGCCTGGCTGGCGATCACCCGGGTGGACCTCGAACGGGGCCGCCCCGCCCCGGGCGAGGCCTGAGACCGCGGCCGCGGCCCGCGGCGAAGGCGGCGGGCCGCTTCTTCCCAACCTACCGGATCAGAGCCTATGACCTATTCCGCAGACGCCTCCACGCCTGCCGCACCCGACGGCTCCGCCGCCGTGAACAAGATCGCCGAGGTCACCGCCGCCTTCTGGCTGCTCAAGATCATCGCCACGACGCTGGGCGAGACGGCGGGCGACTTCCTCGCCCAGACCCTCGGGCTCGGCTACGTGGCCGGGCTCGGGATCACCGGCGCCCTTCTCGTGGCGATGCTGATCGCGCAGGTGCGGGCGGAGCGGTTCCATCCGCTGCTGTTCTGGGGCGCGATCATCGCCACCACCACGGCGGGGACCGAGATCTCGGACATGATGGACCGCACCTTCGGGCTCGGCTACGTCGTCGGCGCGGCGATCCTGGCCGCGGGGCTCGCGGGCACGCTCGCCGTGTGGTGGGCGCGGGAACGGGACCTGAGCGTCGATCCCCTCGTGCGGTCCGAGGCCGAGATCCTGTTCTGGGTCGCGGTCCTCTTCTCCAACAGCCTCGGAACCGCCTTCGGGGATGCGCTGGTGGACGTGGCCAGGCTGGGCTACGGGCCGGCGGCGCTGGTCACCTCGGCCGTGATCGGGGTCGTGCTGGCGCTCCACTATCTGACCCGGATCAACCCGACGGCGCTGTTCTGGATCGCCTTCATCTTCACCCGCCCCTTCGGCGCCACCTTCGGCGATCTGCTCACCAAGCCCTCCGACCACGGCGGCCTCGCGCTCGGCACGCTGCCCGCCACCGGCGTGGAGGTGGCGCTGATGGCGGTCGTGCTCGGCGCCTCGATCCTCTGGGGCCGCCGCGCCGGGGACGCGCGGCCCGCCCTCGCCACGGACCGCCGAGCCGGCCGCGCCGTCACGGCGACAACCTCGGGAGACATGAGATGACCCTTGCAAGAACCGCCCTCCACGCCCTGATCTGCGGCATCGTGCTCGGCGGTCCGGCCCTTGCGCTGGACGACGCCGAGGAGGCCGAATTCGCGGTCGTCGCCCCGCACTCCCTCCTGGACGCGGTGCGCACCGTCGCCGCGGACGCCTCGGGCCCCGTCTACGACGCCGCCATCGAGACGCAGGACGGGCGCCCGGTCTACGAGATCGGCGCGCTTCTCTCCGGCAAGGCCGCCACCTACGTCGTCGATCCGCGGACCGGCCGCATCCTCAACCGCGGCGCCCCCGGCCCTATCGGCCGCGCCACGGGCGAAGACGGCGACGGCGCGGACCGCGTCGGGGTTCCCCTCGCCGACGCCATCGCCTCCGCCGAGCAGGCGGCGGGCGGCCGGGCGATGGAGGCGGAGCTGGAGCGCGACGACGACGGGGAGGGGGATAGCGGCGCCGTCTGGCAGATCCGCGTGGCCTCCTCGCAGGCCGCGCCGGCGCTGGTCGCGGTGGACGCCGATACCGGCGACGTGCTTGCCACGGGGCCGGCGGACGACGATGACTCGGACGACGACTAAGACGCGCGCCCCGGCGGTCCGCCGCCGGGGCGACTTTCCGGGAACCCGCCCATGAAGCTGCTGCTGATCGAGGACGACGCCCGCACCGCCGATTACATCGCCGGCGGCCTGCGGGCCGAGGGGCACGTGGTGGACCACCTCTCCGACGGGAGGGAGGGCCTGATCCAGGCGACCACAGCCGATTACGACGGGCTGATCGTGGACCGGATGCTGCCCTCGCTCGACGGGCTGTCGCTGGTGCGCACGCTCCGGGGCGCGAAGGTGCGCACGCCGGTCCTGTTCCTGACCGCCCTCGACGGGGTGGACGACCGCGTGGAGGGGCTCAACGCCGGCGCCGACGACTACCTTGTGAAGCCGTTTTCGTTCGCGGAGCTGTCGGCGCGGCTCGCGGCCCTCGGCCGGCGTCCGCAGATGCGGGAGGAGAGCACGGTCCTGCGGGTGGCGGACCTGGAGATGGACGTGATCCGCCGCAAGGTGACCCGCGCCGGGCGGCCCATCGACCTTCAGCCGCGGGAGTTCCGCCTGCTGGAGCACCTCCTGCGGAACGCCGGGCGCGTCCAGACCCGGACCATGCTGCTGGAGGCGGTGTGGGAGATCCGCTTCGACCCGCAGACCAACGTGGTGGAGACCCATGTCAGCCGGCTGCGCGCCAAGGTGGACAAGCCCTTCGGACAGGAGCTGATCCGCACGGTGCGCGGGGCCGGCTACACCATCCGGGAGACGGCGTGAGCGGCCCGGCCCCGGGGCGCCCGACGCTCGCGCGCTCGGCGAGAGGGTCCGGCCTCGTCCGGCTGGGCGGCCTGCTGACGCTGGTCTTCCTCCTCGCGAACCTGATCGCGTTCCTCGCCGCGTGGCGGATCTCGACCCTCGAGATGGAGAGCCGCCTGCGCCACGCGCTGACGATCGAGATGCAGGACCTGGAGGCGCTTGGCCGAAGCGAAGGGCCGGAGGCGATGATCGAGGAGCTTCAGGAGCGCGCCGCCGCCGCCCCGCCGGCCGAGTCGCTGCATGTCGCCTGGCGCGGGGAATCGGCGGTGGGCGACGCGCGGCTCGATGCTCCGTTCCTCGGCTTCCGCGAGATCTCCGAGGCGGAGGCCGACATCGCGCCGCCGGGCCGGGCAGCGGACGGCTATCTCGCCCTGGGGGGCGAAGCGGCGGGCGTGCCGTTCGTGATCGGGCGGAGCACCGAGTTCCGCGACGAGGTGGCCGAGATCTTCTCGCAGGCGATGCTGGCGGGCCTCGGCCTCTCGGCCATACTCGCGGTGGCGGGCACGCTGTGGTTCCTCGGCCGGGCGGAGGCGCGGCTCGACGCCATCGGCCGCGCCCTGGACGCCGCCGCCGCCGGGGATCTGGCGGTGCGCGCGCCGGCGGACGGGAGCGGCGACGACCTCTCGCGCGTCGCGGTCGCGATCAACGGCATGCTGGACCGGCTGGAGGACAATGTCGGCAGCCTGCGTCAGGTCTCGGCCGACATCGCGCATGACCTCCGCACGCCGCTGGGCCGCCTGCGCGGCACGCTGGAGCGGATGCGAGACGCCCCGGATCCCGCCGCCGCGGAAGAGGCCATCGCGCAGGTGGACGCCATCGTCGCCTCCTTCCATGCCCTCCTGCGGATCGCGCAGATCGAGGGCGGCAGCCCCCGCGCGCGGTTCGCGCCCGTGGACCTGCGCGACCTGTGCGCGACGCTGGCCGATCTCTTCGGTCCGGAGGCGGAGGAACAGGGCCGCGCCTTCGCGCTGCATGTTCCCCAGGGGCCGCCGGCCCGCATTCCCGGAGACAGGGACCTGCTGGCGCAGATGCTGTCGAACCTGATCGAGAACGCCCTCCGCCACGCCCCGCCGCCCGCTTCCATCTCGCTGGAGCTGAGCCTGACGCCGCGGACAGCTGAAATCGCCGTTTCCGACGCGGGGCCCGGCATCCCGTCCGGAGAGCGGGAGCGCGTGTTCCGGCGCCTCTACCGGCTGGAGCGGAGCCGCACCACCGCCGGCAGCGGCCTCGGGCTCAGCCTCGCCGCCGCGGTGGCGCGCCTGCATGGCGGAGCGATCCGGCTGGAGGATGCCGGCCCCGGCCTCCGGGCCGTGGCGTCGCTGCCGCTTCGCGAGGGCGGCGCGCCTGCGGCATGACGCGCGGTCCGGGCCCGGAAACGCCGGGGGCGCGCATCTCCGCCGCCTCGGCGGTCGGGCGCGGGACGTCATCTCGCTCCGGATCGCTGTGCGCCTCGGGCGGACGCCGAGCGTCGCGAAGCTGACCCCGCCGGCGTTCGCTCCCGGCTCGTTCCGGCAGATCGTGATGCGCCGTTCGGTCCCGGCGCGCGGATCGTCGGCGTGTTCAAGAGCGCCGGAGACACGCTCCAGCTTGGCCTCCGTCCCCCGTGCGGACCGAAACGACCCCGGCGCGCGCCCTCGGACATCGCCCCGCGCTTCGGAACTTCGCCCGAACGCGCAGGCGCCTGCCGATCGTTCGATCGGCAGGCGCATGTCCAGCCATCACGGGCAGGAGGCGGCTTTTCGGACGCTCTCAGGCGGCGTCCCGGACGCCCTCGCCGGCGGCGGGCTGACCCTCCACCAGCTCCTGATGCATCGCCTTTACGGCGGCGGTCTCGTCATCCGCGGAGACGAGGATCTGCACGTCCACCCCCCGCCCGAGATCCTGCACCGCCAGCACCCGCACGCCCGCACGCTCCAGCGCCTCCAAGCTCCGGCGCACCGCGGAAAGGCCGTTCAGGTTGCGCCCCAGCGCCGAAACCAGCGCCACCTTGCGGATGTTCACCCGGGCGTTGGGGCAGGCCTGCATCACGTCCACCTCCACGCGCTTCACCTGCTTGAGCGAGGCGTTGACGTAGTGAGTGATCGTGTTGGCGTTGGAGGACTTGGACACGATCCAGACCCGGTGGCGCGACATCGCCTCCAGGATCTTCGAGTCGTAGCCCTTCACGCCGACCATGTCCTGCTCGAACACCTCGACGGCCAACACCTGCAGCCCGGTCACCATCTCCACCCGCGCCTGCTCGGACGGCTCGTTGTCGATCAGGGTGCCGGGGTCCTCCGGCTCGAACGCGTTGGTCACGCGCAGGGGGATGCCGGCCTGGCGCAGGGTCTTGGCGGCGCGCGGATGGATCGCCTCCATCCCGAGATTCGAGAGCTGGTCCGCCACGTCGTAATTCGTGCGCCCCAGCTTCCGCACCGCGTCCACGCCCACCACGTTCGGATCGGCGGAGGAGAGGTGGAATTCCTTGTGCACGATCGCCTCGCGCGCCTTGGTGTGGGCGGCGATGCGGGAGAACGTCACCTCGGAATAGCCGCGGTCGAACTCCTTCATCAGCCCCTCGCGGCACTGGGCGTAGCCGGTGACGATGGGCAGCTCGCGGGCCAGGTCGATGTCCTCGAACCCGCGGCGGATGCGCTCCTCCAGGTCCGGCTGCGTGTCGTCGCGCCAGCCGGTGAGGTCCACGAAGCGGGCGTTGACGTTGTGCCGGCGCAGGAGCGTGGCGGTGACGAAGGCGGAATGCGCCTCGCCCAGGCCCGACAGCAGCTCCCGGATCGTGAGCATGTGCGCGTCGAGCTGGAAGTGCCCGTAGCTGCACAGGCGCTGAAGGTCGATCAGGCAGGACCGGGCGCCCTCGATCCGCTCGCGCACGAAATCGTCCGCGGCGCGCAGGTCGGCGCTCTCGGTCAGGATCCTGGCGTGGGCCTCCTGCATGGCGCGCAGGGTGGCGTTCAGCGCCCTCGGACCAGCCGTGATCGTTGTCGGCCTCCGCGAACATGGCGTAGACGCCCGGCTGGCCGGATTTCTTGTGCTCCAGCAGCAGGTTGGTGATGCCGCCATAGGCGGAGACCACGAAGATGCGCTGGTAGAGCTCGTCCGCCGTCCGGTTCCCGATGAACAGCCCGTCCAGAAGTTCGGGCGTGCGGGACATGGAGGTTCCGCCGATCTTCTCGACGGTATGGGCATTGAGGTCAGACATTTCGACCCTCTTTTCGTTGACGCGCCCGCCGGGCTTGGCCGGGCGGGCGCGGAAGCGGTCAACCTGGCGGCTCAGTCCGCCGGGGCGTAGGAGCCGTCCTCTCGGTGGACCTCCTTGCCCGTCACCGGCGGGTTGAAGCAGCAGGCCAGCACCAGTTCGGTCTTCGCGCGAAGGATGTGCTTGTCGTGCTTGTCGAGCGCATACATCACGCCCGGCTTGATCTCGTGCACCTCGCCGGTCGCGAGATCCTCGATGGACCCCTCGCCGGAGGAGCACCAGACCGCCTCGAAATGGTGCTTGTAGTGGAACGTATGCTCCGCGCCCGCCTCGATGACGGTGATGTGGAAGCTGAACCCCATCCCGTCGTCGGCCAGCAGCAGCCGGGTGGATTTCCAGCGCTCGGCGCCGACCTCGCGGTCGGTTCCGCGGCAGGCGTTGAAATCGCGAACGATCATGTATTTCCCCTTCTTACTCGGCCGCGAGACGACCGGCGCCGGCTTCGGCGGCCACGGCCTTCTCCAGGATGTCGAGCCCCTTCTCCATAAGCTCCCGCTCGATGGTCAGCGGCGCGAGGCACTTGACCACCTCGTCATAGGCGCCCGACGTCTCGATGATGAGCCCGTTCTCGAAGCAGCGGGCGCACACGGCCTCGGCCATGTCGCCGGAACCCACGTCGATGCCGCGCATGAAGCCGCGGCCCTTCAGGCGGGCGCCCGGGATGGTGGCCGCGATCTTCTCCAGCCGGTCGCCGAGGATCTTCGCCTTCTCCTGAATCTCGGTCTGGAACTTGTCGTCCGCCCAGAATTTCTCCAGCGCCACCTTGGCGGTGACGAAGGCGTGAGTGTTGCCGCGGAAGGTGCCGTTATGCTCGGCCGGTTTCCAGATGTCGTGCTCCGGTTTCACCAGCAGCGCCGCGAAGGGCAGCCCGAAGCCCGAGAGCGACTTCGCCAGCGGGATCATGTCCGGCTTCACGTCGTACTCCTCGAACGAGAAGAACGTGCCCGTGCGGCCGAGACCCGCCTGGATGTCGTCCAGGATCAGCAGGATGCCGTGCTTCTTGGCGATCCGGTCGAGGCCTTCCAGCCACTCCCTGGAGGCGGCGTTGAGCCCGCCCTCGCCCTGCACCGGCTCCACCAGGAACGCGGCCGGGTGGTCCAGCCCCGAGGACGGGTTGTCGAGCATCGTCTCGATCTGCGCCAGCGTGTCCACGTCGGCGCCGAACGCGCCCTCGTAGGGCAGGCGCTGGACGCCCGACAGCGCCATGCCGGCGCCGTTGCGCTTGCCCACGTTGCCGGTCGCGGCCAGCGCGCCGAGCGTCATGCCGTGGAAGCCGTTGGTGAAGGCCACCACCGTCTCGCGGCCCGTCACCTTGCGGGCGAGCTTCATGGCGGCCTCGACGGCGTTGGTCCCGGTGGGACCGACCATCATCACCTTGTGGTCCATGTCGCGCGGCTTGAGGATCAGACGCTCGAACGTCTCAAGGAACGCGGCCTTGGGGCCGGTGTGGAAGTCGAGCGCGTGGCCCAGCCCGTCCTCGGTCAGATGCTCGATCAGCGCCTGCTTCATGTCCGGGTCGTTGTGCCCGTAGTTCAGCGAGGAGCAGCCGGCGAGGAAGTCGATGTACTCGTTCCCGTCCACGTCCCACATCTGCGCGTTGCGCGCGCGCACGAACGAGGTCGGAAAGCTGCGGCAGTAGGAGCGAACGACGCTCTCGCGCCGCTCATAAATGTCATAAGCGGAGGTCATAAGGGTCCTCTCGATGATGTTCGTGATGTTAACGCTGCGGAAGGGGCGGCGGTTTCACGCCGCCCGCCGCGCGTTCAGGCCGCGGCTTTGCCCGCGTCCTCGGTCGTCTGATCCGCGAGCGCGCCGAACGGCCCGATGGTCACCATGTGCTCGGTGGCGTGCTTGCCGTCGAAGTGGTCTTCCTCGTGGAAGTGCTCCTCGTCGTCCAGCGGCGCGTTCTGCGACTCGGCGAAGCGGCGGAACAGCGCCCAGCTCGCCTCGTTCTCGCCGGTGATGGTCGTCTTCATCTTGACGACGTCGGCGCATTCCTCGCGGTCGATGATCCCCTGCAGGAGCTTGCCCGCAAGGCCCATCCCTCGGGCGCGCTCCGACACGGCCACCTGCCAGACGAACAGCGTGTCAGGCTCATTCGGCACGATGTAGGCCGAGATCCAGCCGATCACGTCACCGTCCAGCTCCGCCAGGATCGAGGTGTCGGCGAAGTGGTCGCACTGCAGAAGGTTGCAGTACATGGAGTTCGTATCCAGCGGCTCGCAATCCTTGATGAGCGACCAGACGGCGGCGCCATCGGTCAACTCCGGCTTGCGGAAGATGGGAGCGGAGGTCTGGCTGGTGTCGCGGGGCATCGGTTCACGTTGGTTGCTGCGGTTCGTGAGTGAAGATAGTCAGGTGGAATGAAATATCAACCCGCGTGCACGCGAGACGTGCATCCAGGCGCGTTGACGAAAATAGCAGGGAAACCCATATGGTTGACTGCGAGCGCGGCGCCACTTTGCGCGCCAATCCGCTTCAGGCTGGAAAATAATTCCATGGAGTGAATGACCATATGCTTAGGCAGCCGAACATTCCCCCGCCCCCGCTTGCCCGGGCGGATTCCTCCGCTAGGATGCCTCGCCGCGGTCGCGCGGCCCGCTCCGCGCCCTCCGACGAGGCTTTCCTCATGCAGGACAGAGTCAAAAGCAGCCTGGTCGCGCTCCGGCGCATCCTGCGCGCCACCGAGACGAGCGCCCGCTCCCTCTCGCGCCAGACCGGGCTGACCACCCCCCAGCTTCTCGTGCTGGAGCGGCTGCGGGACGCGACCGAGGCCACGCCCAAGACCCTCGCGCGCGAAATCGGCGTCGCGCAGGCGACCGTGACGGTTCTCATCGAAAAGCTGGAGCAGCGGGGCTACATCCTGCGCAGGCGGGGCGAAAGCGACCGCCGCCAATACTGGCTCTCGCTGACCGAGGCGGGCGCCGCCGCGCTGAAAGCCGCGCCGGACGCCCTCCAGATCCGCTTCTCGAAGCGGTTCGAGAGCCTGCCGGACTGGGAGCAGGCGATGCTCGTCGCCTCTCTCGAACGCATCGCCGGACTGATGGAGGCGACGGGGCAGGACGCCGCGCCGCTGCTCCACACCGGCGCCGTCGACGATATCGGAGCTCACGACGCATGACAGTCAAACTGGCCCTGGCCGCCGCCCTCCTGACCGCCGGCGCCGCCGCCGCGCAGGAGGCGCCTTCCTGCGCGCCCTCGAACCTCTCCGAGGTCCGCGCGGATTTCGCCGAGGAGTTCGGCGCCTTCCGCAAAGGGCAGGGCCTCCCGGTGCTCTCCACCGACGACATGGTGCAGACCGCCGCCCAGACCTTCGCCTGCGAGATCGCGGCCACCGGCCGCCTGAACCACGAGGCCCCGGACGGCGCCCGCGCCGGCGTCCGCCTCTGGCGTGCGGGCTACGACTGGTGCCGGGTGGGCGAGATCCTCGCGGTCGGGCAGGACGACGCCGAGTTCGGTGCTGGAGGCGTGGAGGGAGAGCCCCCCGCACCGCCAGAACCTCGCGCTCGACCAGGTGGCGGACTACGGGCTCGGCCTCGCCTACGGGGACAAGGACGACTTCCCGCAGTTCAAGACCACCCGCAAGGGCTCGCCGGTCTGGGTGCTGATGGTCACCCGCCTCTGCCCCTGAGGGCTCAGAACCAGAGGGTGCGGCCGCTCTTGTCCATGTCCTTGTAGAGGGCGGCCACCTCCTCGCCATAACCGTTGAAGAGCTGGGTGGGGATCTCGTCCCCCGTGCCCAGCACGCGCTCCTGCGCCTGGCTCCAGCGGGCGTGGGGGACTTCGGGGTTCACGTTGGCCCAGAACCCGTATTCCGAGCGCCTGCAGCTCCTCCCAGAAGCCCGTGGGCCGCTTGTCGACGAAGCTGATCCGCACGATGGATTTGGCGGACTTGAACCCGTATTTCCACGGCAGGTGCAGGCGCATGGCCGCGCCGAACTGCTTGTGCAGGACCTTGCCGTAGGCGCCCACGACCATGAAGGGCAGGGGGTTCATGGCCTCCTCGATCGTGACGCTCTCGATGTAGGGCCACGGATACCAGCTCTGGCGTAGGCCGGGCATGGAGTCCTCGTCCGCCAGCGTCTCGAACCGCACGAACTTCGCGTCCGACGCGGGCTCCGCCAGCTTCACCAGATCCGCGAGCGGGAAGCCGATCCACGGGATCACCATCGACCACGCCTCGACGCAGCGGTGGCGATAGACGCGCTGCTGGAGCGGCATCCTCTTCAGCAGGTCCTCGAGCCCGATCTCCTGCGGGTTGGCGCACATCCCGTCGAGGCTCACCGTCCACGGGTCGGTCGGCATCTCCTGCGCGGCGGGGGCGATCCCCTTGTGGGAGCCGAACTCGTAGAAGTTGTTGTAGGAGGCGTTGGTCTTCTCCGCCGTCACCGTCCGGCCCGCATCGGCATAGGCGGGATCGACGGGGGGCTCCGGCGTCCAGGCGCTCTCGGCCTCCCGCGCCGAGGCGGGGCGCAGGGGCAGGGCGCTTGCCGCCGCCCCGAGCCCCAGCGCCGCCAGCGCCGCGCGCCGGTTCAGGAAGACGCTCTCCGGCGTCGCCTCGCGCTCGGGCAGATGCCAGGACGGACGGCGGTGATGGATCATCGGAGGCGCTCCTGCTGCGGCGGATGACGCGCAAGTTAGGCGCCCCGACGCATCCGGTCCAATCACGAGCGGCTGAAACCTCCGCGGGCCCGGGTCCGAAGGGGCATCGAGCCCCTCCGTCCCCGCCTGCCGGGCGCGGGCGGCGCCGACGGAGCCCAATCCCAGCGGAAGGGACGGCCGGGCGGGGCGATGCGGCGCAGCCGCGAGGGCCGCCCAGGCCGGGATCAGTGCGCGAAGTCGGCGTCCGCGATCCCCTGCAGGTGCAGCAGCGCCGTAAGGTCCGACCAGCGCAGCACCGCGTCCGCCCTCGCCTCCAGCGCAGGCTTCGCGCGGTAGGCCACGCCCAGCCCCGCCGCCTCCACCATGGCCGCGTCGTTGGCCCCGTCGCCCACCGCCAGCACCGCCTCCGGCCCGAAGCCTCCCTCGGCGCAGAGCCGTTGCATCGCCTCCAGCTTCGCCTCGCGCCCCAGGATCGGCAGCCCCGGCCGGCCCGTGAGCCTGCCGCCCTCCACCAGCAGCGTGTTCGCCTGGTGGACCCGGAAGCCCGCCTCCTCCGCCACCCGCTCCGCGAAATAGGTGAACCCGCCCGAGACCAGCGCCGTCATCGCCCCCCGCGCGTTCATGGTCCGCACCAGCGTCTCCGCGCCCGGGTTCAGCAGCACCCGCTTCCGCCAGACCTCCTCCAGCGCGCTCTCCGCCAGCCCCTCCAGCAGGGCCACGCGCGCCAGCAGCGCCCCTTCGAAGTCCAGCTCCCCCTGCATCGCCCGCTCGGTGATCGCGGCGACCTGCTCGCCCACCCCGGCCACGTCCGCGATCTCGTCGATGCACTCCACCTGGATGATGGTGCTGTCCATGTCGGCGATCAGCAGGCGCTTCTCCCGCCCCTCGGCGGGGACGGCATTGGCGTCCACCGGCTCCTCCGCGAGCGCCATGCGGCCCCGCGCTGCGGCCTCCGCCTCGCAGACGATTTCGGCGGCCGTCTCCCCCAGCCTGCGCGCCTTCGCGCCGGCGGCGGCCTCGGCGGCCGCGATCTGGGCGTTGCTGACGCCCGAGGCGGCGGTGATCACGAGAACGGAGCGAGACATCGGGCACCCTGACGAAAAGAATTGCGGACGAACGCGCCGCCCCGGCCCCCCGCGCAGGGCGGGAACCGGGGCCCGCGCCTCAGCCCGCCGCGGCGGCCTGCTGTCCGGTGCGCTCGCGCTCCAGCTCTTCGGCCAGCAGGAACGCCAGCTCCAGCGCCTGCGCCGCGTTCAGCCGCGGATCGCAGGCCGTGTGATAGCGCGAGGCGAGGTCCGCGTCCGTCACGTCATGCAGGCCGCCGGTGCATTCGGTGACGTTCGCGCCCGTCATCTCGAAATGCACGCCGCCGGCATGGACGCCTTCTTCCTTGCAGATCTCGAAGAACTCGTGGACCTCGGACTGCACGCGGTCGAAGGGGCGGGTCTTGTAGCCGGTGGCGGACTTGACGGTGTTGCCGTGCATCGGATCGCAGGACCAGACCACCTTGCGCCCCTCGCGCTTCACCGCCCGGATCAGGCCCGGCAGGTGATCGCGCACCTTGCCCGCCCCGAAGCGGTTGATGAGCGTCAGGCGCCCGGGCTGGTTCTCCGGGTTCAGCCGGTCGATCAGCTCCAGCAGCCCGTCCGGCGTCAGGCTCGGCCCGCATTTCAGCCCGATCGGGTTGATGACCCCGCGGCAGTATTCCACATGCGCCCCGTCCGGCTGCCGCGTGCGGTCCCCGATCCAGATCATGTGGCCCGACCCCGCCACCCACTTGCCGGTGATCGAATCCTGCCGGGTCAGCGCCTCCTCGTAGGGCAGCAGCAGCGCCTCGTGGGAGGTGTAGAAATCCACCCGCTGCAGCTTCTCCTCCGTCGCCCGGTCGATCCCGGCCGCGGTCATGAAGTTCAGCGCGGACGAAATCCGCTCCGCCAGCGACTGGTACCGCTCCGACCCCGGCGTGCCGGAGGCGAACCCGAGGTTCCAGGCATGCACCCGGTGGATGTCCGCGAACCCCCCCTGGCGAGAACGCCCGCAGCAGGTTCAGCGTCGCCGCCGATTGCAGATAGGCCTGCGCCATCCGCGAGGGATCGGGGTCGCGCGAGGCGTCGTCGAACTCGAACCCGTTGATGATGTCTCCGCGGTAGGACGGCAGCTCCCGCTCGCCCACCTTCTCGAAGTCCGAGGACCGGGGCTTGGCGAACTGCCCCGCCATCCGCCCCACCTTCACCACCGGCATCGAGGCGCCGAAGGTCAGCACCACCGCCATCTGCAGCAGCACCCGGAAGGTGTCGCGGATGTTGTCGGCGCCGAACTCGGCGAAGCTCTCGGCGCAGTCGCCGCCCTGGAGCAGGAAGGCCCGCCCCTCCGCCACCTCCGCCAGCCGCGCGGTCAGCGCGCGCGCCTCTCCGGCGAAGACCAGCGGCGGATACGAGGCGATCTTCCCCGTGACGGCGTTCAGCGCCTCCGGGTCCCGATAGGCGGGCATCTGGAGGGCGGGGCGGTCGCGCCAGCTGCGCTTCGTCCACTCGGCCATGGGTTTTCGTCCCTGCGTCGGGGTGTCTCGGGGCGCCTGCTATAGCGCCGCGCGCGCGGCTTTCCAACCCGCCAGAGGTCCGCGGCCGCTGCCGGCGCCGCGCCGGCGCCAGATGCAGGCTCCGGCGCGCGCAGGGCGCCGCGGCTGCACCGGCGTTTCCGAAGCGCCGCCCCCTTCGGCCTCCACCGGCCGGCCGCTGCGCGAAATCCCGCTTGACCGGCCCTGCGGCGGCGGGCCAAGTCGGCGGCGGAAACATGACGACGCGCGCCACATCAGACCGCAGGACGGAAGCTGCGTCGGACACTCCGGCGCTCTTTGCGTTCGTCATGCTCGACAACTTCTCCCTGATCGCCTTCGCCGCGGCGGTGGAGCCCCTGCGCCTCGCCAACCGCGTCTCGGGCCGCGAGCTCTACGACTGGCGGTTCCTCACCGAGACCGGCGCCCCCGCCCGCGCCTCCTGCGAGGCGCTGATCCAGCCCGATGGCCCGCTGGAGGAGCTGCCCCGCGGCGCCACCGCGATGGTCTGCGGGGGCGTGGGCGTGGCGCAGTCCACCACGAAGGGCGTGCTCAACTGGCTGCGCCGCGAAAGCCGCAAGGGCGTGCGCCTCGGCGCCGTCTGCACCGGCGCCTACGCGCTGGCCCGCGCTGGCCTGCTGGACGGCCGCCGCTGCACCATCCACTGGGAGAACCAGGACGGCTTCGGCGAGGAATTCCCCGAGGTCGAGCTCTCCGACCAGATCTTCGTCATCGACCGGGACCTCCTCACCGCCGCCGGCGGCGCCGCGGCCGGGGACCTGATGCTGCGCGTGATCGCCGACGCCCACGGGCCCGAGATCGCCGGCATGGTCGCCGACCAGATGGTCTACACCACCCTGCGCGGCGACGAGGACCATCAGCGCCTCTCCACCCCCGCCCGGATCGGCGTGCGCCACCCCAAGCTCTCGCGCATCATCGCGCTGATGCACGAGAACATCGAGGAGCCGGTCTCCGCCGCCCAGCTCGCCGACTCCGTGGGCATGTCCACCCGCCAGCTCGAACGCCTGTTCCGCCGCTATCTCGACCGCTCGCCCAAGCGCTACTACCTCGAATTGCGGCTGGAGAAGGCCAAGCGCCTGCTTCTGCAGACCGACATGTCGGTGATCAACGTGGCGCTGGCCTGCGGCTTCACCTCCCCCTCGCATTTCTCCAAGTGCTACCGGGCGCATTACAAACGCACCCCCTACCGGGAGCGGGGCGTCTCGGCGCCGCCGGCGTGACCGCCGCATCCTCGCCGCTTTGGCGGGGCAGGGTGCGGACCATGCGCCTGTCCCTCACGCTCGCCGCCCTCGCCCTCGCGTCACCCCTCCTGGCCGCGGAGGCGCGCATCTGCCCGCCGGGGCAGGAGACCTGCCTCTCCCCCGCGATCCTGCGCCAGCTCGCCCTCGACATCGGCTTCGGGCGCGAGGATTTCCGCCTGCCCGGGGACGAGGCCATGTGGGCCGACGGCCGCCTCCGCCGCTTCCGCCGCGGGCGCGTGCCCGTGGAGGTCTATTCCGACGACCCGGATATGCTGGAGAAGGCCGGCTTCTGGGACCCGTTCCGCGAGATCGCCGAGCGTCTCCCGGCCCTCACCGGCCTGCGCCTCGTCCCGCGGCGGGAGGTGGCGCTGTGGGACGCGCCGCCGGGCCTCATGATCTTCGTGGGTTCCCGCAGCTACCTGCGCGAAAGCCTCGTGACCCTGTCGCGCATGGCCGGCGCCGACCCCGACCTCGCGGCCGAGCGCTTCGACGCCCTCGCCCGCCCGTTCGACCTCCGCGGCCGCCCGGTCTGCTTCGCCGAGGTGCGCTTCCGGGACGACCGCTCCGCCGAACTCGCCCTCTCCATCGTGGCGCTGGAGGAGTCGGAGGACATGGAGGAATGCGTCTACGAGGAGGTGCTCCAGGCCCTCGGCCCCATGAACGACTCGCGCCGGGTGAAGGAGACCATCTTCAACGACGGAACCGCCGAGACCGTGCCCACCCCCTACGACTGGCTGGCGCTCTCGGTCCTCTACGACCCGCGGCTGGAGACCGGAGAGCCGGAGGCGAGCGCCGCGCCGGTGATCGAGGCGATCATCGGCGACCTCGCCCGCGGCGCCAAGCCGCCGCCGGAGTAGCGCCTCCCCCGGGCCGGCCGCGCCGGCGCGAAGACGCGCCGGTCCGCGGGGACCCCGCGGACGCGCCCGCATGCGGGCGCGCGCGGCCTTCGCGAGCCATCCGGGCGCCGGCAAGGGTGGAGAGGTCAGGCCGACAGCCGCTCCACCAGTCGGCGCATGAACGCCCACCCCTGCTCGAACTGGTCGATGGAGATGTACTCGTCCGGCTGATGCGCCTGGTCGATCGACCCCGGCCCGCAGATCGCCGCCGAATAGCCCGCCCCCTGGAACAGGCCCGCCTCGGTGGCGTAAGCCACCGCGTGGCCCGCATTGTCCCCGGTCAGCGCCCTGATCAGCGCCTCGGCGGCGCCCGCCTCCTCGATGGCGAGGCCCGGCACGTCGGCCTTCACCTCCACCTCGACGCTCGCCTCCGGCCGCACGGCGCGCAGCTCCGCCTCCAGCCGCGACGCCTCCGCCCGGTACGCCTCCAGCCACTGCGCCGAGGTCTCCGGCGGGCAGGTGCGGATATCGGTGGAGAACCACGCCCGCCCCGCCGTGATGTTGTGCGCGGTGCCCCCTGCGAACTCCCCCACATGCACGGACGTGCAGGGCGGGTCGAACAGCTCCGCCCCCGCGATGGGCCGCGCGAGGTTCTCCGCCATCCGGTCGTCCAGCCAGCTCACCAGCCGCGCCCCGGCCATCACCGCCGAAACCCCCCGGTGCCGCAAGGACGAATGGATCTCGTACCCCCGGATCCGCGTCTCCAGCTCCAGGATCCCCTTCTGCCCGGTGACGCAGGCCATGTCCGACGGCTCGCCCACGATCACCGCGGAGGCCTTCGGCAGCGCCCTCATCGCCTCGATCAGCGGAGGCGCGCCATGCATCCCCTCCTCCTCGTCATAGGAAAGCGCGATCTGGATCGGCCGCTTCAGCCCCGCCTCCAAAGCCTCCGGCACGATGCACAGCGCCAGCGCCACGAAGCCCTTCATGTCGCAGGTCCCGCGACCGTAGAGCCGCCCGTCCCGCTCGGTCACCGCGAACGGGTCGGAGGACCATTCCTGCCCCTCCACCGGCACCACGTCCGTGTGCCCCGACAGCACCACGCCCCCCTCGACCGCAGGACCGACCTGCGCGAACAGCGCCGCCTTGTCCCCCTCCGGCGAGGGCACCACCACCGCCTCCACCCCATGCCCCGCGAGATACCCCCGCACGAACTCGATCAGCTCCAGGTTGGACTTCGACGAGACCGTGTCGAAGCCCACCAGCCTCTCCAGCATCTCCCGGGGCGTGAAGCGCTCCGCCATCAGCCGGCCGCGAGGCGCGACTGCGCGATGTTCACGAACATCGAGGCCCCGAGCGGGATCACGTCGTCGTCGAACACGAAGCCCGGGTTGTGCAGCGGCACGTCCCCCTTGTGCCCGAGCGTGAAATACACCCCCGGCGCGGCCGCCAGCATGTCCGCGAAGTCCTCCGACCCCGTCACCGCCTCGTTGTGGACCGAGACCTTGCCTTCGTCCGCCACGCCGCGCGCGATCTCGGCCACCACGTCCGAAAGCTTCGCGTCGTTCTCCAGCACCGTGAAGCGGTCCTGGATATCGACGTCGATCTCGATGTCCCAGGCGGTGGCGATGCCGGCGCAGATCTGCTTCATGCGGGACCGCATCCGCTCCCGCGCCTCCTCGGTGAAGAAGCGCATGGTGCCGGCGAGCGTCGCCTCGGCGGGCACCACGTTGTAGGCGGTCCCGGCGTTGATGCGGGTGATGGACAGCACCGCCGCCTCGGACGGGGGCGCGTTGCGGGACCGGATGGTCTGCAGCGCCTGCGCCAGCGCCGTCACCGCCATGATCGGATCCTTGGCGTGCTGCGGCGAGGCCGCGTGCGACCCCACCCCGCGCACCTTGATGTCGAAGAAATCCGCCCCCGCCATGGCGACGCCCGGCTTGATCCCGATCACGCCCTCGTCGGTGTAGGGGGAGTTGTGCAGCCCGTAGACCTCGTCGCACGGGAACCGCTTGAACAGCCCGTCCGCGATCATGGCGCGCGCGCCGCCCTGACCCTCCTCGGCCGGCTGGAAGATGACCACCACGCGGCCCGAGAAATCCCGCGTCTCCGCCAGCCGCTGCGCCGCCGCCAGCAGGATCGTGGTGTGCGCATCATGCCCGCAGGCGTGGGAGACGCCGGGGTGCTTGGACCGCCAGGGCAGGTTGGTCTGCTCCTCGATCGGCAGCGCGTCCATGTCGGCGCGCAGGCCCACGGAGCGGCCCGGGCCGTTCTTCCCCTCGATCACCCCCACCACGCCGGTCTTGCCGATCCCGCGATAGGTCTCGATCCCCCAACCCTCCAGCATGTCCGCGACCAGCCCCGAGGTCCGCACCTCCTCGAACCCGATCTCCGGGTGGGCATGGATGTCGCGGCGGATGGCGGCGAAGTGCTCGAGGCGCTCGGCGATCTCGGGAATGACAGGCATGGGATGGGCTCCTCCGGCTGGGACGCCCATACGAAGCGCCACGCGGGGGGCCGGGTCAAGGCCCCCGCCGAAACTCAGACGCCCATCCGCGGCGGCCCGGTCCGCGGACCCTTCCGCCGCACGGGCGAGGCCTTCCACGCCGCCCCCGGCAGCTCCCCCGTCCGCGACAGCAGCACGGCGATGGACCGCGTCGTCTCGAACTTCGCGAACACGATGGTCAGGATCACCGTCATCGGCACCGCGAGGAACAGCCCCGTCGGCCCCCAGATCGCCCCCCAGACCGGCAGCGCCAGCAGGATCACGAAGGACGAGAGGTTCATCCGGTCCCCCATCAGCATCGGCACGATCACGTTGCCCGCCACGAACTGCACGACCGACAGCCACGCGACCAGCAGGATCAGCGAGCCGGTGTCCTCGCCCAGCGTCAGCGCCCCGAAGGCCGCCGGGATCAGCACCCCCAGGAACGACCCGATGGTGGGGATGTAATTCAGCGCGAAGGCGAGGAACCCCCACAGGATCGCCCCCTCCACCCCGAAGGTGAGGCAGGCCGCGAAGGTCATGACCCCGACCCCCACGCTGATGATGGTCATGATCCACAGGTAAAGCCGCGTCTCGTGCGCGATCTCGTGCAGGATCACCCGCAGCCTCCGGCGGCGCGAATCGTTGGGCTGCAGCCGCTCCAGCTTGGCGGCGAAGAACTTCTCGTCCGCCAGCAGGAAGACCGTGTACAGCAGCACGAGGCTGATGATCGTCACCGCGCTCTGGAAATATCCCAGGACCGTGGTCAGCCCGCCCTCGCCGGCGAACCGCGCCACCAGCGCCTCTCGCGTCAGCTCCTCCTGCAACCCCATGCCGGAGGCCCAGTACCACAGCCGCAGGAACACCGGGTTGCCGTAGATGGTGAGGTTCTCGGCCAGCTGCTCGAAGCTGATCAGCATCAGCCGGATCACGTAGAGGGAGCCGAGGAACAGCACCCCCGAGGCGATGGTCACGGCCGCCGTCCGCCCCAGCCGCCTGCCCACGCCCGGCGTCCGCTCGATCGCATCGGCGAAGCCCGCCACGATGAACCACGACAGCAGCGCCAGCGCCACCGGCACCGCCAGCGCCGAGGTGGCGTAGAGCGAATAGGCGGCCAGCACCACAAAGGCCAACGTGTAGAACGGCCCTGCGGCGAGGGTCGGCCCGATGCGGCTCATGGATGTCCTCGCGGCTGGGCGGCGTGCGCCGGAAAGTTTAGACGTTTCGGGGCGCGCAGAACATGCCGTGCAGCAGCGAAAGCACCCTGGCGGCGCGGTCGTCGGCGATGCGGTAGAAGATGGTCTTCCCGTCGCGCCGGTTCTCCACCAGCCCCTCCAGCCTCAGCCGCGCAAGCTGCTGGGACACCGCCGACTGCCGGGCCGACAGCAGGTGTTCCAGCTCGGTCACCGACTTCTCCCCCTCGACCAGATGACACAGGATCATCAGCCGCCCCTCATGCGCGAGGGCCTTGAGAAAGGCCGTGGCCTCGTCAGCCCGATCCTCCATGCCCCCGAGCGGGGCCGGATCGGCCGGCCGCGCAGGCGCTCGTTCCTTGGTGACAGCGTTCATAGGGGGAAGGCTTCCATGCCCAGTTCCTTCAGGATCGACTACATAGGAAACTCCGGAACCCCGGAAAGGGTTGCGCGTCGCCACGCCGAAGCGGCGCCGTGCCGCGCAAGGGCGACGCCGGGCCTTCAGCGCCCTACAATCGTTGCGTGAACAAAACGTGGCGGCGGAGGAAGACGCATGGAATGGATCATCCTGGCGGGCCTGACCGGGGCGGCGGCCGCGGCCGCGGCGACGGGCGCGAGCTTCAAGCCCGGCCCCTGGTACGACCAGCTCGACAAGCCCGCCTGGACGCCGCCCAAGCTCCTGTTCCCCATCGCGTGGACGATCCTCTACATCGCCATGACCTACGCCGCCTGGCGCGTCGCCACCGCGCTTGCGGGCGGCGAGGCCGGGTCTCAGGCCGGCTGGGGCGTCGCCGGCCTCGGCTTCTGGGCCATGCAGGTCACGCTCAACGCCATGTGGTCCCCCCTCTTCTTCGGAGAGCGCAAGCCGCGCGGCGCGCTGGCCTGCGTCGCGTTCCTCTGGATCGCGATCCTCGCGACCCTGATCTGCTTCGCGCGGGTGGACTGGGTTTCCGCGGCCCTGATGGCCCCCTACCTCGTGTGGGCGAGCTACGCGGGCGCGCTCAACCTCTCGATCCTCAAGCGCAACGGGGCCGGGATGTGGGGCCGCCCGGGCTGACCCGGGGCGGAAGAATGCCGCAAGCCGCGCGTCTGGCCACGGCGGTCCGCCTTGAGCTATGTCAAGGTTGACTCAAGAAACGGGGTGCTACCCACGCAACCCGGACGCACGGTCCGGGAGACGAAGGGAAGGAAGACATGGACTATCAGGGCTTTTTCCGCGCCGAGCTCGATGCGCTGCGCGACGAGGGCAACTACCGTGTCTTCGCCAATCTGGAGCGCCATGTCGGCGGCTTCCCCCGCGCCACCCGCCGCAAGGGCAATGAGCAGCACGAAGTCACCGTGTGGTGCTCCAACGACTATCTCGGCATGGGCCAGCACGCGGGCGTCCGCGCCGCGATGATCGAGGCGATCGAGACCACCGGCGCCGGCGCCGGCGGCACCCGCAACATCTCCGGCACCAACGTCCACCACGTGGCGCTGGAGCGGGAGCTTGCGGACCTGCACGGCAAGGAGCAGGCGCTGATCTTCACCTCCGGCTACGTCTCCAACTGGGCGGCGCTGGGCACCCTCGGCGCCCGCCTCCCTAACTGCGTGATCCTCTCGGACGCCCTCAACCACGCCTCGATGATCGAGGGCATGCGCCATTCCCGCGCCGAGCGTCGGATCTGGAAGCACAACGACGTGGAGGACCTGCGCCGCCAGCTCGCGGCCATCGAGCCCGGCCGCCCGATGATCGTGGCCTTCGAATCGGTCTACTCCATGGACGGCGACATCGCCCCGATCCGGGAGATCGTGGAGGCCGCCGAGGAATTCGGCGCCATGACCTATCTCGACGAGGTCCACGCCGTCGGCCTCTACGGCCCCCGCGGCGGCGGCGTCGCCGAGCGGGAGGGCCTGATGGACCGCATCACGGTGATCGAGGGCACGCTCGGCAAGGCCTTCGGCGTGATGGGCGGCTACATCGCCGCCTCGGAGGCGCTGTGCGACTGGGTCCGCAGCTTCGCCTCCGGCTTCATCTTCACCACCGCGTTGCCCCCGGCGGTCGCGGCCGGCGCCTGCGCCTCGATCCGCCACCTGAAGGCCTCGGACGCCGAACGTCAGGCCCAGCGCGCCCGCGTGGCGCTCCTGCGCCGGAGGCTCGACCAGCTCGGGATCCCGCACCTCCCCAACCCGTCCCACATCGTTCCGGTGATGGTGAAGGACCCGGTGAAGTGCAAGATGCTGTCGGACATCCTGCTGGACGACTACGGGATCTACGTGCAGCCCATCAACTATCCCACCGTCCCGAAGGGCACGGAGCGTCTGCGCTTCACGCCCTCCCCCCTCCATTCGGAGGCTGACGTGGAGCACCTCGCGCGCGCCCTGCACGCCCTCTGGTCCCAGTGCGCCCTCAGCCGCGCCGTCGCCTGAGGACGCTTCCCGCGCCGGAAGCAACCCTTCGGTAACGCTTCCGGCAACCTTCCCTTAACCGTTGGCGCGATTTTTCCTGCAATTTCAACGCAGGGTCTTGTTGCGTTCATATGTCCTGACAAATACGCGCACCTATGCGTGTTTCGCAGCGAAACACGTCTTCGCATCCGGTCGAGGCGCCGCATTGCCTTGAGGCGGCCCGCCGCCGAGGCTCCCCGAAAGCACCGGAGGACGCCAGGATGTTCCGAGCCATTCTCATCGCCGCGGCGCTGGCCGCCGGCGCCGCCCAGGCCCAGGACGCCGCTATGGGCGAAAAGGTCTTCGCCCGCTGCAAGGCCTGCCACGAGATCGCCTCGCCCGAGGGTCCGGTGGTCCGCGGCGGCAGGACCGGCCCCAACCTCTACGGCGTCATCGGCCGCACCGCCGGCACGGCGGATTTCCCCCGCTACGGCGATTCGCTGAAAGCCGCCGGCGAGAAGGGCCTCGTCTGGTCCGAGGAGACCCTCGCCGCCTACGTCCAGGACCCCACCGCCTTCCTGAAGGACTACCTGAATGACAACGGCGCCCGCTCGATGATGACCTTCAAGCTCCCCCGGGGCGGAGCGGACGTGGCCGCCTTCCTCGCGACCCACGGCGGCTAGTCGAGCCCAGGCTCGTCCAGCAGCGTGCGCCCGCGGGCGTCTTCGATCTCGATGATCCACAGGTCCGGGTCGAAGCCCCGCTGGCGCTTGAGCGCCGCATCCACCTCCGCCTCCGGCCCCTCGGCGAGGGCGAACCACTCCCGCCCCTCCAGCGTGGTGCGCCGGGCGAAGGCCTGCGCCTTCCCGTCCAGCGTCGCCACCTTCACCAGCACCGCCCCGGCGGTGTCGTCCCCATGCGCGGCCACGTAGGCGGGGATGTTCGCCTGATTGAGCCGCGCCAGATAGGCGTGGACCCAGAAATCGGCGGAAAGACGCATCAGCCCTTCCGGTCCCAGTCGAGCCCCATGTTCTCGTAGCGCTCCCGTTCGTCCTGCCAGTTGGGCCGGACGCGGACCTCGAGGAACAGGTGCACCTCGCGCTCCAGGAAGGCCTTGATCTCGCCCCGCGCGGCCTGGCCCACGGACTTGATCGTCTCCCCCCGGTTGCCGAGCACGATCCCCCGGTGCCCGTCGCGCATCACGTAGATCACCTGCTGGATGCGGACCGAGCCGTCCTTGCGCTCCTCCCACTCCTCGGTCTCCACGGTCAGCTCGTAGGGCAGCTCCTGGTGGAGGCGCAGGGTCAGCTTCTCGCGCGTCATCTCGGCGGCGATGTTGCGCATGGGCGCGTCGGCGATCTGGTCCTCGGGGTAGTGCCACGGCCCCTCGGGCACCTGCTCCGCCAGCCAGCGCTTGAGGTCGTCGCAGCCATGCCCCCGCTCGGCGGAGATCATGAAGGTCGCGGCGAAGTCCCGGCGGGCGTTCAGCTTCTCCGACAGCGCCAGAAGCTCCGGCGCCTTCACCCGGTCGATCTTGTTGATCGCGAGCGCCACCGTCCGCCCGCCGGAGCGTTCGTCCAGCGCGGCGAGGATCTCCTCCACCCCCTCGGTGACGCCGCGATGCGCCTCCACCAGCAGGACCACCACGTCGGCGTCTTCCGCCCCCGTCCAGGCGGCGGCGACCATGGCGCGGTCGAGCCTGCGCCGCGGGCGGAACAGGCCGGGCGTGTCCACGAACACGATCTGCGACGCGCCCTCCAGCGCCACGCCCCGGATGCGCGCCCGCGTGGTCTGAACCTTGTGGGTGACGATGGAGACCTTGGCCCCCACCATCCGGTTCATCAGCGTGGACTTGCCCGCGTTGGGCTCCCCGATCAGGGCGACGAAGCCGCAGCGGGCGCCCTCGGGCGAGGTGATCTCATCGGTCATGGGCGGTCTTCCAGTCTGACGAGCAGGGCCTTGGCGGCCTCCTGCTGGGCGGCGCGCTTGGACGGGGCGCGGCCCTCGGCCTCGGTCCCGTCCGCAAGCCGTGCGGAGATGGTGAATTCGGGGGCGTGGTCGGGGCCCGACCGCCCCCGCTCCTCGTAGGTCGGGGGGGCGAGGCCGCGCGCCTGCGCCCATTCCTGCACGGCGGTCTTCGCGTCGGCCCGGGTGCGGGCGGCGGCGGCGACGCGGTCTCCCCACGCGGTCAGGATCGCCTCGCGCGCGGTCTCCATTCCGGCGTCGAGGAAGATCGCCGCGATCAGCGCCTCCATGGCGTCGCCCAGCACCGCCGGCCGCCGGCGCCCGCCGGCCAGCGACTCGGACCGCCCGAGCCGGAGCATGAGGCCGAGGCCCAGCTCCTCCGCCACCTCGGCGCAGGTCTCCTTGCGCACCAGCGCGTTGAAGCGGGGGGCGAGGTCGCCCTCGGAGGCCGTCGGGAAGCGGTCGAACACCGCCTGCGCGATCACGAGGCCGAGCACCCGGTCGCCCAGGAACTCCAGCCGCTGGTTGTCCGGGCGGGCCTTGGAGGAGGCGGAGGGGTGGGTCAGCGCCTCGTCCAGCGTCGGCGAGGGGCGGACCTCCACGCCGAGGCGCGCCGAGAGGGCCGCGGCATGGGCGGCGAGGTCGCGGCGGCTCATCGCGCGCAGGGAGAAGATGCGGAGGTCATGCGGGGGAAGTCGCGGAACGCGCGCCCCGCGTCAAGGTCACTCGATGACGACGAAGAAGCGGTCGGCGCGCCAGTTCCACACCTGCCAGAAGGCGCCGCCGAAGCTGAGCGCGATCAGGTCGGCCCGGCCCACGAGATTCTCGAACGGCACCATGCCCACGGACTGGCGGCTGTCGTTGGAATTGTCGCGGTTGTCGCCCATGAAGAAATACTGGCCCTCGGGGACCGTGAACTCCCGCGTGTTGTCCATCGGGCCGCGGTTGTCGTCGGCGTTGAGGATGAGGTGATCCACCCCGTTGGGCAGCGTCTCGATGTAGCGCTCCTTGAGGCACATCACCTCGCCGTCCACTCGCGGGTAGGAGAGGCAGGCGAGGGAATGGCCCTGGATCACCGGCTCGAGGAACTCTCCGGCGGCGCGCTGGGGCGCGGCCTCGCCGTTGATGTAGAGCACGCCCTCGCGCACCTGGACCGTGTCGCCGGGCAGGCCGATCAGGCGCTTGACGTAGTCCTCGTTGCTGCGGGGATGCTTGAAGACGATGACGTCGCCGCGATCGGGCTCCGAGGCGAAGAAGCGGCCGTCGATCGGCATGGCCGAGAACGGGAAGGAGTGCCGGGAATAGCCGTAGGCGAACTTGGAGACGAACAGGAAGTCCCCGATCAGCAGCGTCGATTTCATGGACCCCGACGGGATCCAGAACGGCTGGAACAGGAAGCTTCGGAAGACCGCGGCGATGAGCAGCGCGTAGACGATGGTCTTGAGGAGCTCCCAGAACCCCTCCTTCTTCTCGGCCTTCGCCATGCGTGCTGGTCCCCGTGGTCGCGGCCGGGCGGGCCCGGCGGGCAGGGCGTTTTCGCCGCCGCTCCGCGCCAAGTCAAGCGACGCTCAGCCGCGGGCGGGGTAGGGGACGGGCGGCGTGCCGGGGGGGACCGCCTCGATCACCACGAAGGCCTGCGCGTAGGGGGGATCGTCGGTCATGGTGACGTGGATGCGGCCTTCCCAGCCCTCGGGGACCAGGTGCAGGAATCGGGCCTTGGCGCCGCCTTCGAGCAGCATGGTGGGCTGGCCGGAGCGGATGTTCACCACGCCCATCTCGCGCCAGGCGACCCCCATGCGCAGGCCGGTGCCGAGCGCCTTGGAGCAGGCCTCCTTCGCCGCCCAGCGGCGGGCGTAGGAGCCGGTGCGGTCGGCGCGGCGGTCGGAGCGGGCGCGCTCCACCTCGGTGAAGACGCGGTTGAGGAAGCGCTCGCCGAAGCGGTCGATGGTCTTCTGGATGCGGCGGATGTCGGCGATGTCGGAGCCGAGGCCTACGATCATGGGGCGGTTTCCGGGCGTCTGCGATGCGTCTGCAAAGCGTATGGCAAGCGTATGGCGTGAAGGCCGATCTAGCGCGAGAGCCCGCCGGTCAACAACGCGAGGCCGGCGACGCCGAACACGAGCGCGAAGGTCCCCTCCAGCGCGCGGCGGGCGCGGGCGTAGGCGGCCATCGCCCAGGGGGTGGAGAACAGGATCGCGTAGCCGAGGAACACCGCGGCCCCGATCAGGGCGCAGACGCCCACCACCTCGAACAGCGCCAGCGGCGGGGCGTCAGGGCGCACCGCCACGGCGAAGAGGGAGCCCCAGAACAGGATCGCCTTGGGGTTGGTCAGGTGCAGCCCCAGCCCCTTGAGGTAGAGGAGCCTGAGCCCGGCCGCGGAGACGGGGCGCGCGGGCGGCGGCGCCCGGCGCAGCGCCGAGCGGGCGGAGCGGAAGCCGAGCCACAGCAGGTATCCCGCGCCGGCGTAGCGCACCCCCTGCAGCGCCCACGGATGGGCGAGCATTAGCGCCGACATGCCGAAAGCCGCGGCCAGCGCCCACGAGATGGAGCCCGTGAGCACGCCCGAGGCGAACGCCAGCGCCACGCGCCGCCCCGAGGCTGCGGCGGTGGCGGCGATCGCCATGACCGAGGGGCCCGGGGAGAGGACGGTCGCGAGGTAGATGGCGGCGATGGCGGCTGAGTTCGGCCGGGGTCACGGGCGAGGCGCCCCCTGGCCGGCCCCGACCCCGCCCTCCCCCGCAGGCCGCGGAGGGGGCGCGGGATGGCGTGCGGCGTGGCCTTCGTCGCAGGTCGGTCCCGCCTGCCGCCCGCCCACGCGCGCCCGCAGGGCGCCTGCGCCCAACGGGAGGCGCGGCTGCGCCGAAGGCGCAGGCGAAGCCGACGGGCGGGAGAACCCGGTCCTCCGGGAGCGGACGGCAGGGGCGGGCGCGGGACGCACGACGGCAGGGGCGGGCGCGGGACGCACGACGGCAGGAAAGCGTGCGGGCGCGGGGCGGCCGGCGGCGGGGGAGGGCGCCGGCGCGGGGCGCCCGGCGGGGGTCACGCGGCGCCCTCGCCGAAGGCGTCGCGGCGCGCCTGGTCCATCACCGAGCGCATCCGCCGGATGGCGCTGTCGAGGCCGGAGAAGATCGCCTCGCCCACCAGGAAGTGGCCGATGTTCAGCTCCATCACCTGGGGGAAGGCGGCGACGGGAGGGGCGGTCTCGTAGGTCAGGCCGTGGCCCGCATGAACCTCGAGCCCGAGGGACTGGGCGAGGGCCGACATCTCCCGCAGGCGGGCGAGTTCGGCGTCGCGGTCGGCCTCGCGCCCCTCGTGGTGGGCGTCGCAATAGGCGCCGGTGTGGAGCTCGATCACCGGCGCGCCGATGCGGGCGGCGGCTTCGATCTGGCGGGCGTCGGCGGCGATGAAGATCGACACCCGGCAGCCGGCGTCCCGGAGGGGGGCGATGAAATGGGCGAGGCGGTTCTCCTCCTTCGCCACCTCGAGGCCGCCCTCGGTGGTCCGCTCCTCCCGCTTCTCGGGCACGATGCAGACGGCGTGGGGGCGGTGGCGCAGCGCGATGGCCTGCATCTCCTCGGTCGCGGCCATCTCGAAGTTGAGGGGCAGGGTCAGCTCGCGCGCCAGCGCCGCGATGTCGCGGTCGGTGATGTGGCGGCGATCCTCGCGCAGGTGGGCGGTGATGCCGTCGGCGCCGGCGGCCTCGGCGATGCGGGCGGCGCGGATCGGGTCCGGGTGCTCGCCGCCCCGCGCATTGCGGATGGTGGCGACGTGGTCGATGTTCACGCCGAGGCGGAGGCGGCCGAGGGGGCGGTCGAGGGGCATCGCGTCATTCCCGTGCGGTTTGCGGGTCCGGGAAGGACCATAAGGGACGCGGAGGGCCTTGTCTCGGGGGGAGGCTCAGCGGGCGCCGTCGCCGGCGGGATCCTCGTTGCGGGCCTGGGTCCGCGCCTCCTTGGCGGCCTTCCGACGCTCCGCCGCCTGTCGCATCCGCTCCTTCGCCCGCGCCATCAGCTTGAGGCGACGGCGGGCCTGGTAGGCGGCGATCAGCGGGCGCACCACGAAATAGGCCAGCGTGGAGGCCGCGAGGCCGGGCAGGAAGCCGCCCACGATGTAGGGCACGAAGATCGCGTCGATGTTGTGCCAGAGCCAGCCGAAGCTCCAGCCCGCGCCGGGATCCCGGAACTCGATCCCGGTGATCCGGCGCCCCATCCACAGCGAGGCGGCGGCGATGAACGGAAAGGTCACCGGGTTGCCGACGAAGGTGCCGACGGCCGAGGCCAGCACGTTGCCGCGCACCACCAGCGCCAGCGCGGCGCCGGCGATGAAGTGGAAGCCGAAGAAGGGCGTGAAGGAGGCCTGCACCCCGGCCGCGAAGCCGAGCGCGATGCGGTGGGGGCTGTCGGGCAGCCGCTGCATCCGCTTGCCCAGATAGGCGTAGCCGCGCCGCCAGCCCTTGCGGGGCGACAGGAACTCCCTCACGCGGTCCCGGAGGGGCTGGGGCTCGCGTCGGCGGAACACCGCGTCAGCCGCCGGAGCCGGCGGCGGGCGCCCGCGCCGGCGCCGCGGGCGGGGCCTGGCGCGCGAGACGGGCGCCGCCGCCCGGGGGCTGGGGGCGGCCGTCGGCCGCGGGCCCCCCGGCATGGGCGGCCGAGGCGGCCGGCGCCGCGCCCGAATCGGCGGCGAGCATCACCCGGCGCGCCTCATGCACCATCGGCTGGGCGTTCAGCATGGTCACGATCTGGGAGACATGCTTCACGTCCCGAACCTCCAGGTCGATGCGCGCGCGGTAGAAGTCCGGCTTGCGCTCCGTAAACTCGAGCTGGGTTATATCCGCGTTAAGATCGGCGATCACCTTGCACACCGTCGCAAGCGCCCCCGTCTCATGCGCGAAGGTCAGCGACACCGAGGTCTGGTGCGGCTGCGTGCGCGCGGTCTCCGGGTCCCAGCGCAGGTCCACCCAGGCTTCGGGCTGATCCTCGAACGCGGCGAGGGTGGGGCAGTCGATGGCGTGAACGGTGACGCCCTTGCCGCGCACCGCGATGCCCACGATGCGGTCTCCGGGGACGGGCTGGCAGCATTCGCCGAAGCGGACCTTGCGGGCGCGCGAGACGCCGGTGACCGCGGGCCGGCCGTCCGGGTCGGGCGCGAGCGGCGCCTCCCAGGTCTGCTCCTTGGGGTAGAGCGAGGCGAGGATCTGCGAGGCGGAGATCTCGGCGGCCCCGACGGACTGGAGCAGGTCGTCCGCCTCAGGGTGCCCCAGCTTCGAGGCGGCGAGGCCGAGGGCCTTCTTCGTGAGCTGCTTGCCCAGGCGCTCGAAGGCCTGGGTGACGATGCCGCGGCCGATGCGGATGTCGGCCTCCCGCCGCTCGGCCCTCAGCGCGCGGCGGATGGCCTGCTTGGCGCGGCCGGTGACGGCCATCTCCTCCCACGCGGGCTGGGGGCGCTGCGCCTCGGCGCGGATGATCTCCACGGTCTGGCCGTTGCGCAGGCTGGTCGAAAGGGGCGTGCGCCGGCCGTCCACCTTGGCGCCCACGCAGGAGTCGCCGATGCGGGTGTGGATCGAGTAGGCGAAGTCGATGGGCGTCGCGCCGCGGGGCAGGTTGATGACCCGGCCCTTCGGGGTGAAGCAGAACACCTGGTCCTGGAACATGTCGAGCTTCACATGTTCGAGGAATTCGTTGGGGTTCTCGGCGTTGCGGAACTCGTCCGTGAGCTGGCGCAGCCAGGTGAAGGGGTCGACGGTGAAGCGGTTCTCCTTCCGCACGCCGTTCTTGTAGGCCCAGTGGGCGGCGACGCCGGATTCGGCGACCTCGTGCATCTCCCGCGTGCGGATCTGCACCTCCACGCGCTTGGCGTTGCGGCCCGAGACGGTGGTGTGCAGGGAGCGGTAGCCGTTGGTCTTGGGCGTGGAGATGTAGTCCTTGAACCGCCCCGGCACCGCCGTCCAGCGGCGGTGGACGGCGCCGAGCGCGCGGTAGCAGTCGGTCTCCGAGCCGCAGATGATGCGGAAGCCGTAGATGTCCGAGAGGCGGCCGAACTCCTGCCCCTTCTCCTCCATCTTGCGCCAGATGGCGAAGGGGCGCTTTTCGCGGCCCGTGACCTCGGCCGGGACGCCCTCCTGCGCGAGGACGGCGCGGATGTCCTCGATGATCTGGGGGATGACGTCGCCGGTGTCCTGCTTCAGCCCCACGAAGCGGCGCATGATCGAATCGCGGCCGCGGGGGTTGAGAACCTTGAAGCTCAGGTCCTCCAGCTCGTCGCGCATGGACTGCATGCCCATGCGGCCGGCGAGGGGGGCGAAGATCTCCATGGTCTCGCGCGCCTTGCGCTCCTGCTTCTCGGGGCGCAGGTGCGAGATGGTGCGCATGTTGTGCAGCCGGTCCGCGAGCTTCACCAGCAGGACGCGCACGTCACGGGACATGGCGATCAGCAGCTTGCGCAGGTTCTCAGCCTGCTCCGTCTCCTTGGAGGAGAGCTTGAGCTTGGAGATCTTGGTGACGCCGTCCACCAACTCGGCCACCTCCTCGCCGAATTCCTCGGCGATGGTGGCGTAGGTGACGCCGGGGCAATCCTCGATGGTGTCGTGGAGGAGCGCGGTGGCGATGGTGGCGTCATCGAGCCTGAGTTCGGTCAGGATGCCTGCGACGGCCACGGGGTGGCCGAAATACGGCTCCCCGGACGCGCGCCGCTGGTCGGCATGGGCGCGCGCGCCGAAGACGTAGGCGGCGTTGAGCAGGCCTTCGTCGGTGTTCGGATTATAGACGAGGACCCGCTCGATCAGTTCGAACTGACGGAGAATCTCGCCCACCTGGCCCTCCCGACGACGCGGAGACGGGGTTTCAGCCCTTCTCCTTGTCCTGCTCCGCCATCAGAGCGCGCAGAAGCTGCTCCTCCGAGATGTCCTCCACCGGATTGTCCGGCTCCGCGCCGCCCATCAGCAGGGCCATGGAGTCCTCTTCGGGCTCGTCGACCTCGATGTGGCGCTGGTAGGACTGGATCAGGCCTTCCTGCAGGTCGTCGGTGGTCAGGGTCTCGTCCGCGATCTCGCGGAGCGCGACGACCGGGTTCTTGTCGTTGTCGCGGTCGATCGTGATCTCGGCGCCCGTGGAAATGGCGCGCGCGCGATGGGCGGCGAGCATGACCAGTTCGAAGCGGTTCGGGACCTTGTCGACGCAATCCTCGACGGTGACGCGGGCCATGGCTGACGACTCCGGTGGCTGCCTCGGGGGAACGGAGTAGTTATTCGGGACGCAGCCTCGACGCAAGGGCGGCGTGAGGAAAACCTGATGCGGCATCAGGGCCGGCGCCCGGGGTGGTGCGGCGAAAAGCCCGGAACGCGGAAAACGACGGCGGCTCAGCCGTTTCGCACATCGGTTTGGCGAGGGGTACGCTGTTTTGGCCTCGTTCTCGCCTTTGTGTTTGTTGCACCCTGCGCCGGCATACATAGGGTGCGCGCGCCCGCAGAACCAATTCGCCAAAGCGGCGCTGCGCATTCAAGGGCCGGAAAAGGAGTTTGCATGTTCTATCGCGACGAAAGGCTGGCCCTGTTCATCGACGGGTCCAACCTCTACGCGGCGGCGAAGGCGTTGGGCTTCGACATCGACTACAAGCTGCTGCGCAACGAGTTCATGCGTCGCGGAAAACTTGTTCGCGCGTTCTATTACACCGCGTTGGTCGAGGATCAGGATTATTCCCCGATCCGCCCGCTCGTGGATTGGCTCGACTACAACGGCTTCACCATGGTCACCAAGCCCGCCAAGGAGTTCACCGACTCCACCGGGCGGCGGAAGATCAAGGGTAACATGGACATCGAGCTCGCGGTCGACGCGATGGAGATGGCGGAGCGGATCGACCACATGGTCCTGTTCTCCGGCGACGGGGACTTCCGGCCGCTGGTGGCGGCGGTGCAGCGCAAGGCGGTGCGCGTGTCGGTGGTCAGCACGATCCGCACCTCGCCCCCGATGATCGCCGACGACCTGCGCCGCCAGGCGGACAACTTCATCGAGCTCGAGGAGCTGAAGGAGATCATCGGCCGTCCGCCGCGTCCCGTGCGTCCGGTCGAGATCGCGGCGGACAACGACGCCGAGGCGTGAGCCCGGCCGCACCGAGCGGCGGCGCCCCGGCGGAGGCGCCGCGGGACTGCCCCGTATGCCCGCGCCTCGTCGCCTATCGCGACGAGGTCAGGGGGCGCGAACCCGGCTGGTACAACGGTGCGGTGCCGAGCTTCGGAGACCCGAAGGCGCGGCTTCTGGTGGCGGGGCTCGCGCCCGGGGTCTCGGGCGCGAACCGGACGGGGCGGCCCTTCACCGGCGATTTCGCGGGCGACCTGCTGTACGCGACCCTGACGCGCTACGGCTTCGCCAACGGCCGCTTCCGCGCCGATCCCGCCGACGGGCTGGAGCTTTCCGACTGCATGGTCACCAACGCCGTGCGCTGCGTGCCGCCCCAGAACAAGCCCGTGGGCGCCGAGATCGCCGCCTGCCGCCCGTTCCTTGCGGCGCGGATCGAGGCGCTGCCGGAGCTTCGCGCCATCGTCTGCCTGGGCCGGATCAGCCATGACAGCGTGCTGCGGGCGCTGGGGGTCAGGCTCGCCGCCCACCCCTTCGCCCACGGCGCGCGGCACGAGATCGGCGGGCTATCGGTTTTCGACAGCTACCACTGCTCGCGCTACAACACGAACACGGGGCGGCTGACGCCCGAGATGTTCGAGGCGGTCTTCGCGCAGGTCCGGGCGTTCCTGGGAGAGTGAACCCCGCGGTCATGGCGCGTCCGCAGGCGTTGCGGTCGCCTGCTCGAAACGCTGCGCCAGGCATCCATGACCACGGGGCGAGGGCCGCCGGGCGTGGCCGGCGGCCCTCCTGAAGTTAGTCGGCTGGTCTCACGACGCGATCCATGCGTGCAGCGATTGCCGCACCGTCGGCTCAGGCCTCCATCCGCTCCAGCTCGTCAATCATGCTCTCGATCAGGCCGAGGCCCTTCTGCCAGAACTCGGGGTCGGTGGCGTCGAGGCCGAAGGGGGCCAGCAGCTCCTTGTGGAGCTTGGAGCCGCCGGCGGACAGCATCTCGAAGTACTTGTCCTGGAAGCCCGGCTCCCCCTCCGAATAGACGGCGTAGAGGGCGTTCACCAGCCCGTCGCCGAAGGCGTAGGCGTAGACGTAGAACGGCGAGTGGATGAAGTGCGGGATGTAGCACCAGAAGGTGCTGTAGTGGTCCGCGAAGTCGAACACCGGGCCGAGGCTCTCGGTCTGGACCTCCATCCAGATGCGGCCGAAATCCTCCTCGGTCAGCTCGCCCCTGGCGCGTTCGGCGTGGACGCGGCACTCGAACTCGTAGAACGCGATCTGGCGCACCACGGTGTTGAGCATGTCCTCGACCTTGCCCGCGAGCATGGTGCGGCGGCGCTTGGGGTCGGTCTCCTTGTCCAGCAGACGGCGGAAGGTCAGCATCTCGCCGAAGACGGACGCGGTCTCGGCCAGCGTCAGGGGGGTGGAGGACAGCAGCTCCCCCTGGTCGGCGGCGAGGATCTGGTGGACGCCGTGCCCCAGCTCATGCGCGAGCGTCATCACGTCCCGCGTTTTCCCGAGGTAGTTGAGCATCACGTAGGGGTGCGCGTCCGTCACGGTGGGGTGCGCGAAGGCGCCGGGGGCCTTGCCGGGCTTCACCGGCGCGTCGATCCAACCCGAGCCGAAGAACCTGCCGGCGATCTCGGCCATCTTCGGGGAGAAGCCCTCATAGGCGTCGAGAACCGTCGCCTGCGCCTCGGACCACGGCACCTTGCGGTCCTGGTCGTCGGGCAGGGGGGCGTTGCGGTCCCAGTGCTGGAGCTTGTCGAGCCCCATCCACTTCGCCTTCAGCGCGTAGTAGCGGTGCGAGAGGCGGGGATAGGCGTCGACCACGGCGTCGCGCAGGGCCTGCACCACCTCCGGCTCCACCTGGTTCGACAGGTGCCGGCCGGTCTGGGGCGATGGCATCTTGCGCCAGCGCGTCTCGACCTCGTGCTCCTTGACCAGCGTGTTCATGATGCGGGCGAACAGGGGCTGGTTCTGCGCGAACACGTCGGCGAGGGCGTGCGCGGCGGCCTCGCGTGTCTCGCGCTTCGGGTCCGAGAGGAGGGTCAGCGTCGATTCCAGAGGGAGGGCGCCGTCCTGGCCCTCCACGTGGAATTCGAGGCGGGCCATGGTCTCGTCGAACAGGCGGTTCCAGGCGGCGGCGCCGACCACGGACTGGTCGTGGAGGAACTTCTCCAGTTCGTCCGAGAGCTGGTAGGGGCGGTAGAGGCGCAGGCGCTCCAGCCAGGGGCGGTAGCGGCGCAGGGCCTCGGACTCGTCCAGCATCTTCTGGAGGGCCGCGTCCTCGACCCGGTTCAGCTCCAGCCCGAAGAAGACGGTGGGGGCGGTGATCTCGGTCACCTCGGCGTGGCGGTCGCCCATGAACTTGGCGCGCCCGGCGTCGGCGGTGTTCTGGTAGTGGCGCAGGCCGGCATAGGACATGACGCGGCCGAGGATGCGCTGCAGATCCTCGTAGCGCGCCACGGCGCGGGCCATCTCGTCGCCCGAGAGGGCGGCGAGCCTGCCTTCGTAATCCTGCGCCATGGCCTCGGCCTCGGCGCGGGCGCGGTCGAGATCCTCGCGCAGCTTCGGCGAGTCCGGGTCCGGGTAGAGGTCGTCCAGGTTCCATTCGGGAAGGTCGCCGAGGGGCGCGCCGCCGGCGGCGGCCCGGTCGGCGGCGTCGCGGAGGCGGCGGTCCTGGCGGGGGGAATGAAGCATGGAAAGGTGTCTCCGTCTGTCTCGGGCGGATGAGGGTCGAGGTCCGGCATAGCCCGGCGGGGCGGGCGGGAAAAGGTCAGAGGCTGATGCTGGGCGGGGCGCCGTCGTCTGCGGGCGGGGGGGCGGGGCCGTCCTCGTCCCGCTTGCGCGGGATCAGGATGTCGCCGTTCGGCATCACCTGCGGGGGGCCGTAGGCGGGCAGATCTTCGACCCCCGCCTCGAGGTCTTCCAGCAGGGGGGAGAGGCGTTCCGAGAGGTATCCCAGCGCCCGCTCCGCCTGCTCCCGCAGCTCGCCGACCGAGGGGAGACGGTCGAGGCCGGTCTCGGGCTCCTCGATCCGGGGGGCGGCCGGCGGCTCCTGCGCCCCGGCGTGGAGGGGCAGGCCCGCGAGGATCGCGAGGGCGAGGAGGCGGGAGGGGAGCGCGTGCGTCATGGCCCATCAAATGGGGCCGCGGCCCGCAGGTTCCAATCACGTCGTGGGGAAGGGGGGCGCCGCAGGGCGCCGCCGCCGAAACGGGAAACGCCCCGCGCGAGGGGCGCGGGGCGTTCCGGGTTCAGCCGATCCGGCGGGCCGAGGCCCGCCGGAGGTCCGAGATCACTCGGAGATGGCGATGGTGGCGCGGCGGTTGCGCGGCTCGCGCACGCCGTCAGCGGTCGGGACCGCCAGCTCGAGCTCGGAGCGGCCGGCCTTGGTGATGTTGCCGACGTTCGCGCCCTCGGACGAGGCGCGGGCCAGGATCGCCCGCTCCACCGCGGTGGCGCGACGCTCCGACAGGCGCTGGTTGTAGGCGACCGACCCGACGGTGTCGGTGTGGCCCACGATCGAAACCAGCGGGTTGGCGTAGTTGGAGAGGAGGCCGACGACCTCGTCGATCACCTGCTGCGCGGCGGCGGTGATGTCGGAGCGGTCGAAGCCGAAGTAGACGGTCAGGTCGCCCTGCGCGCCGCGGCAGGCCGCGATGGCCTCCTGAAGCATGGCGAGCGCGTCCTCGGCGGACACGCAGGCATAGGCGCCTTCGGCCAGCGACTCGAGGTACTGGTCCCAGTAGGCCTGGGCCTTGGCGCAGGCCTCGGGACGCGCGGCCGAGTTGGCGTTCACCACCGTCACGACGTCGTTGTACGACACCGCGCTCGGCGACACGCCCAGCTCCTCGGGCTGCCAGGGGGCGACGCCGCCGGCGGCCGCGGCCTGCGACTTCTGGATGTACGCGGTGGCGTCCATCCAGTTGACGTCGGTGCGGGCGGAGCGGACGGCCAGGGCCTGATACTCGCGCGCCAGGGCCGCGTTGAAGCCGGCGCCTTCGATGGACTCGCCCAGGTAGGGCTCCGCCGTGAAGGTCCCGCCCAGGTTCGCGCCAGGCAGATACGAGCAGCCGGCCAGGGCAAGGGCGGACCCTGCCATGATCATCCGGGAAATGGTGTTCATCCCTCTCTCCGTCCTATTTGCCCGGCTGCGGCTGCCGGGACGTGATGCTGTTGGGCGTCGGTCGACAGTCGCACCCTGGGGATCGGATCGCATGAACCGCCATGTGGATCAACCTTTCAGGAGCGTCCTTGACCATCCCCGCGCCGCAAGTCTCGAACCTCGTCTCGTTTTAACAACACCTTCGGCACTTGCGCCTTAGTGGAATGCGTTTCCAGGGGAAGAGGCTAATGCGCGCCCGAGTCCTTTCAAGCGACGCGCAGGCCGGTGAGGCGGAAAAAGCACATGGAAGAGCGCGACCCGAGCGGGATTCGAGGGGAATGGCTGCGGCTGACCGAAGGCGGCCACATCCGCCCTCTCGCGGAGCTGGAGGCGGAGGCGGTGGAGCGCGCGCTCGCCTTCTATGGCGGGAACCTGTCGGAGGCGGCGCGGAGGCTCGGCGTCGGCCGCTCCACGATCTACCGCAAAATGCGAAAGGGCGGGGCCTGAGCCCCGCCCTTCGGATCGCGCGCGGCGCCCGCGTCACATGTTGGGATAGTTCGGCCCGTCGCCGCCCTGAGGCGTGGTCCAGACGATGTTCTGGGCCGGATCCTTGATGTCGCACGTCTTGCAGTGGACGCAGTTCTGGAAGTTGATGACGAAGCGCGGGTTCGACCCGTCATCATCCGTCACCACCTCGTAGACCCCGGCCGGGCAGTAGCGCTGCGCCGGCTCGTCGTATTTGGGCAGCGTCCACTTGATGGGAACCTCGGGATCCTTGAGCTTCAGGTGGCAGGGCTGATCCTCGGCGTGGTTGGTGAAGGCGAAGGACACGTTGGTCAGCCGGTCGAAGCTGAGCACTCCGTCGGGCTTGGGATAGTCGATGGGCTTGTGCTTCTTGGCCTTCTCGGTGGAGGACGGGTCGTCCTTGCCGTGGCTGATGGTGCCCAGCAGCGTCCCCCCGAACAGCGAGGCGAACCACATGTCGAGCCCGCCGAGCGCGAGGCTGCCGGTGAGCCCGTACTTCGACCACAGCGGCTTCACGTTGCGCACCGGCTTGAGGTCGCGCGCGATGGGGCCGGTGTCGACCGCCTCTTGGTAGGCCGTCAGCTCGTCCGAGGCGCGGCCTTCCTGCAGCGCGGCCCACGCGGCCTCCGCGGCCGCCATGCCGGAATGCACCGCGTTGTGGCTGCCCTTGATGCGGGGGACGTTGACCATCCCAGCTGCGCAGCCCAGCAACGCGCCGCCGGGGAAGGTGAGCTTGGGCATGGACTGCCACCCGCCCTCGGAGATCGCGCGCGATCCGTAGGCGACGCGCTTGCCGCCCTTCAGCATCGCCGCCACAGCGGGGTGGTGCTTGAGGCGCTGGAATTCCTGGTAGGGGCGCACATAGGGGTTCTTGTAGTTCAGATGGACGACCAGCCCGATGAAGATCTGGTTGTTCTCGGCGTGGTAGATGAAGGATCCGCCGCCGGTGTTGGACTCCGACAGGGGCCAGCCCATGGTATGGGTTACCTGGCCGGGCTTGTGGTTCTCGGCCGGGACCTCCCAGATCTCCTTGAGGCCGATCCCGTATTTCTGCGGGTCCTTGCCGTTCTGGAGGTCGAACTTCTCGATCACCTGCTTGCTGAGCGACCCGCGCACGCCCTCGGCCAGCAGCACGTACTTGCCGTGCAGCTCCATGCCCGGCTCGTAGCTGTCGCCCGGCGTGCCGTCGGGGTTGAGGCCGAATTCGCCGGCCACCACGCCCTTCACTTCGCCGTTCTCGCCCCACACGAGGGCGGAGCAGGCCATGCCGGGGAACACCTCGACCCCCAGCGCCTCGGCCTGTTCGCCCAGCCAGCGGCAGACATTGCCGAGCGAGCAGATGTAGTTGCCGTGGTTGTTCATCAGTGGCGGCATGGGGAAGTTTGGGACGCTCATCGACCCGCCCTCGCCCAGCACCAGGAAGCGGTCCTCGGTCACGGGCTGGTTCAGGGGGGCGCCCTTCTCCTTCCAGTCGGGGATCAGCTTGTTGAGGCCCGAGGGGTCCACCACCGCGCCCGAGAGGATGTGGGCGCCGACCTCGGAGCCCTTTTCGAGCACGACCACGTTGATGTCGTCCCCGCCGAGCTGCTTGAGCCGGATCGCGGCCGAAAGGCCGGCGGGGCCGGCGCCGACGATGACGACGTCCACTTCCATGGTTTCGCGTTCGGTCTGGCTCATTATGGCTACCTCGGTTCCTGTCTCCCCCGGCCGGGCGCGGGCGCAGCCAGCCTCTGAGCGGGGTAATGGCCCCTGCACGGGGCGTCAACTCTCGCCCCCGATAGATGGCGGCGCCTTTCGGCTCGTCCAGCGCGCGCGTAGGATGGCCGCATGAACGAGGGCGGGCATCAGGGATGGGACGAGGCGCGGGCGGGCTGGCTCGCGGCGCTGGAGTTCCAGATCGAGCTGGGGGCCGACGAGGCCATCGGGGAGGCGCCGGTGGACCGCTTCGCCGAGAGCGCGCAGGCGGTGGAGGCCGCCGCGGCGCGCGCGGCCCCTCCGCCCGAAGCGCGGGCGCGCCCGGCCGAGGCGCGCGCTCCGGCCGGGGCCGCGCGGGCGGCCTCCCCCCCGGACGCTGCGGAGGAGGCGCAGGGCATCGCCGCCGCCTGCACGACGCTGGAGGCGCTGCACGACGCGATCCGCGGGTTCGAGCGGTCTCCGTTGAAGAAGGGCGCCCGCTCCACAGTGATCTTCGACGGGACGCCGAGCGCGCGCGTGATGATCGTGGGCGAGGCGCCGGGGCGGGAGGAGGACCGCGCCGGCAAGCCGTTCGTCGGCCGCTCGGGGCAGCTTCTGGACCGGATGCTCGGCGCCATCGGGCTGGACCGCGCCGAGGCGGACCCGGCGCGCGCCGTCTACATCACCAACGCCGTCTACTGGCGGCCGATCGAGAACCGGCGGCCGTCCACCCAGGAGGTGGCGATGCTGACCCCGTTCCTCGCCCGCCATATCGAGCTGGCGCGCCCGGAGGTCCTGCTGCTGATGGGCGCTTCGCCTGCGCAGGCGCTGCTGGAGACGGAGCTGGGCATCACCCGTCTGCGCGGAACCTGGCGGGAGTGGCGCGGCGTGCCGGTCCTGCCCACCTTCCACCCCGCCTACCTGCTGCGCCAGCCCGAGCGGAAGCGCGAGGCGTGGCGGGACCTCCTGTCCCTGCGCGCGACCCTCGACGGAGAGACGCCATGACCGAACGCGAGTTCATCCCCCTGCGGATTGCCGTGCTGACCGTCTCGGACACCCGTACGGCCGCGGACGATCGCTCCGGCGACACGCTCGTCCAGCGGATCGAGGCGGCGGGCCACCGGGTCGCCGTCCGGGACATCGTGACCGACGACCGCGACAGGATCGCCGCCAGGCTGCGGGAGTGGGTGGCCGATCCCGCTGTGGACGCGGTGCTTTCGACCGGCGGCACCGGGCTCACCGGCCGGGACGTGACGGTGGAGGCGCATCGGGACGTCTACGAGAAGGAGATCGACGCCTTCGGGGTGGTCTTCGCGGTGGTGTCGATGGGCAAGATCGGGACCTCGGCGGTCCAGTCCCGCGCCTGCGGGGGGGTGGCGGGAGGGACGTATCTCTTCGCGCTGCCCGGCTCTCCGGGCGCCTGCCGCGACGCCTGGGACGAGATCCTGGAGAAGCAGTTGGACTACCGCCACAAGCCCTGCAACTTCGTGGAGATCATGCCGAGGCTCGACGAGCATCTGAGGCGCAAGTGACCGACCCGGACGCGGCCTTCCCCCTGTTCGGAGACTGGGACCGTCCGGGGCAGGGGGCCGGCGCCATGATCTATGCGGTGGACCGTGAGGCGCGCGTGCTCATGCAGCTTCGAGACGACCGACCCCATCTGCCGGGCGCCGGCTTCTGGGCGCCCTTCGGCGGCGGCTTGGAGGCGGGCGAGACCCTGCGCGAGGCTGCCGTGCGGGAGTTCGAGGAGGAGACCGGTCTGATCGCGGCGGCGTCCGGGCTTCGCCCTTTCGGCCGCTGCCTCTCGCCCCGCCGCAGCCGGGCGCGGCTGTATTCGTTCGTGATGCCCCTGGATGTCGGACCCGAGGCGGTGCGCGTGGGCGAGGGGGCGGGCTTCGCCTTCTACACCGCCCGGCAGCTCCGCCTGATCCCGCTCGCGCCCGCGCTTGCCGACGTCTCGCTGCACGCGGCCGCGCTGATCGAGGCGGGGGCCCTGCCGGAGGCGGAGGGCGCGAGCCCCGTCGCCTCCCGCTGAGTTCAGGCGGCGGCGAAGGCGCCGGCGAGGCTTTCGAACAGCCGCCGCCCGTCCTCGCCCCCGTGGGCCGCGTCCACCGCCCGCTCCGGGTGAGGCATCATCCCCAGCACGCGCCGGTTCCCGGACAGCACCCCGGCGATGTCCTCGGCCGCGCCGTTCGGGGCGCCGCCTTCGTAGCGGAAGGCGACGCGGTCCTCGTCCCGAAGCCGGGCCAGCGTCCCGGCATCCGCGACATAGGCGCCGTCATGATGCGCGATGGGCACGCGCGCCACGTCGCCCGCGTTCCAGGCGTTGGTGAAGGGGCTGGCGGAGGTCTCCACCCGCAGCGGCACGGGCTTGCAGAGGAACTTCAGGGCGCCGTTGCGCAGGAGCGCGCCGGGCAGCAGCCCCGTCTCGGTCAGGATCTGGAAGCCGTTGCACACGCCCAGCACATGGCCGCCGGCCTCGGCGAAGGCCACCACCGCGCGCATGATCGGCGATTTGCCCGCGATGGCGCCGCAGCGGAGATAGTCCCCGAAGGAGAAGCCGCCGGGCAGGGCCACGAGGTCCAGCCCCTGCGGCAGCGCGGTCTCCTTGTGCCAGACCATCGCCGGCTTCGCGCCCACGACCTGCTCCAGCGCCACGGCCATGTCCCGGTCGCAGTTGGAGCCGGGGAAGACGATCACCGCCGCGCGCATCAGGAGAGCTCGATGCGGTAGGATTCGATCACGGGGTTCGCCAGCAGCGCCTCGCACATGCGCCTCACCTCGGCCTCCGCGGCGGCGGGGTCGCTCTCGGCCAGATCCAGCTCGATCAGCTTGCCCTGGCGCACGGAGTCGACGCCCTCGAAGCCGAGCGAGCCGAGCGCATGGCGGATCGCCTCCCCCTGCGGGTCGAGCACGCCGGATTTCAGCGAGACATGGACGTGGGCCTTCATGGGCGGTCTCCGGGCTCTGGGGGGCGATCCGCGGGCGGATACCGCGGGCCGGTCGCCGCGGCAAGGGGGCGATGGGACGCGGAGGAGGGATCGGAGGTCCCGGGGGGCGGCTCGGGGTAAGCTGAGGCCGCAACGTGGGGTGAACGCTGGGGCCCACGCCCCCCGGGCTTGCGGTGGCGGACGCGGTCTTGATCGACCGGGGGATCGTCCGTCGCCTCTCTCCTTACGGGCGAGCATCGGAGATTTGAAGAGAGTAGTCAATGACCACTCCGGGCGCCCCGGAAGATGATGCGCGGCCTCCCCCGGCTGCGCGGTCAGGGCATTGAAAACGGAGCCGAACCCGGGGGCGTCCGAGCGATCCGGGCCCGGCTTCGGCCGCGGCCTCGCCCGCCCCGGCGGGCTGGCCCCTCGGCCGCCTGCGCCGGATACGGCGCAACCACAGGGCGATATCGGGGGAGGTCCCGGGGAGCGGCTCGGGTACGCAGAGGCAGCAACGTGGGTGAACGAAGGGACCACGCTCCCCGGGCTGAAGACGGCGACGCAACCGAAGTCGGGGGATCGCCGACCGCCTCTCTCCCTTGAGGCGAATGTTTCTTGCCGGCGCCCCGCAAGTCAACATCGTAAGGCGGCATTATTAGTCAGGACTGGTTCATGTCACTTTCAAGTGACGGACCCGTAAGCGATTGCGTAATTGTGAAAATTTCTTGGCTAGGGGCAGGCGGGGCTGGCCCGACGGGCTTCGGCCGCCAGGGCCGCCTCGATCGTCCCGCGGTCCAGCGCGCCCTCCGCCACCGCGCCGCCGATCACGAGGGAGGGCGTCCCGTGCAGGCCGAGCCGTCGGGCGGCCTCCTGCGTCGCGCCGAGCCGCTCCGCCACCTCCGGCCTGTCCATGTCCTTGAGCAGACGGTCGGCGTCCAGTCCCTGCGCCTCGGCGGCGGCGCGGAGATAGGCGGGCGTGGGCACGAAGCTCGACTGCAGGAGGCGGCGCTGCATGGGCCGGAACCCGCCCTGAAGGTCCGCCGCCAGGGCCGCCCGCGCCGCCAGCACCGAGGCGGGCCCCAGCGCCGGCCATTCATGGTGAACGATGCGCAGGTCGGGCCGATCCTCGGCCAGCGCCTCCAGCGTGCCGTCGAGCCGACGGCAATAGGGGCAGTTGGCGTCCGAGAAGACGGCGAGCCGGGGCCCGTCCAGCGGCCCCTGCGCGGGATGGTCCGACCGCCACAGAAGCTGGCAGAGGTCGGCGGGCGTCTCCGGCTCCGCAGCCTCTCCGGCGGTGTCGAGAAGCGTTCCGATGGCGGAGCCGGCCGAGACGCCGCCCGCGCCGCTCAGGGTGCGGAACCCCGGGGCCCCGGCGCGCGGCTCGAACACGACGTCGGGGCCGCGTCCGACGTCCAGCCAGACCGCCCCGGCGACGACGGCGGCGACAAGTCCTGCGGCGGCGAAGACGAAGCCCCGCCGCACGTCAGTGGACGAGCTTCGGCCCCGCGGCGGCCCGGGCGCCCTGCCTGGGCATGATCCCGAGACGGGAGGCGACCTCGGAATAGGCGTCGGCGAGGTTGCCCAGATCGCGCCGGAACACGTCCTTGTCGAGCTTCTGGCCCGTCTTCACGTCCCAGAGCCGGCAGGAATCCGGGCTGATCTCGTCGGCCACGATCACGCGCTGGTAATCGCCCTCGTAGACGCGCCCGCACTCGATCTTGAAGTCCACCAGCTTGATGCCGACGCCCAGCATCATCCCCGACAGGAAGTCGTTGACCCGGAGCGCCAGCGCGATGATGTCGTCCACGTCCTGCTGGGAGGCCCAGTTGAACGCGGCGATATGCTCCTCGGTCACCATCGGATCGTGGAGCTTGTCGTCCTTGTAGTAGAACTCGATGATCGGACGGGGGAGCTGCATGCCCTCCTCCAGCCCCAGGCGCGTGGCGAGCGAGCCCGCGGCGACGTTCCTGACCACGATCTCCAGCGGAATGATCTCGCACGCGCGGATGAGTTGTTCGCGCATGTTGAGGCGGCGGATGAAGTGGGTCGGAACCCCGATCTCGTTGAGGCCGGTCATGATGTGCTCGGAGATGCGGTTGTTGAGAACGCCCTTGCCGTCGAGCACGTCCTTCTTTTCGCCGTTGAAGGCGGTGGCGTCGTCCTTGAAGTGCTGAATGAGCGTGCCGGGCTCCGGACCCTCGTAGAGGATCTTCGCCTTGCCTTCGTAGACCAGTCTGCGTCGCGCCATGTAGTCGCCTCTGAAATAGGCTTCGGGCGCGCGGGGGCCCCCGCGCGCCGGGAGTTCGCACTTAGGACATCGCTTGACCTGCCGCAAGGATTCGACGCCGACTGGGCGCTAGGACTGCGGGCCCGGAGCGTCTATGCAGGGCGCGCGAAATCACCGGCGCCCCGGCGCCGCAGGACAGGCCGCGGAGGAACGAGATGACCACCTTCGATGATCGCGAACAGGCGTTCGAACGGAAGTTCGCCCATGACGAAGAGATGCGCTTCAAGGCGGAGGCGCGGCGCGACAAGCTGCTGGGCCTCTGGGCCGCGGGGCTCATGGGCCTCTCCGGCGCCGAGGCCGAGGACTACGCCCGCTCCGTCGTGGTCGAGGACCTGAAGGAGGCCGGCGACGACGACGTCCACCGCAAGGTGAAGGCGGACCTGGAGGCGAAGGGCAAGTCAGCCGACGGCCTGCGCGCCAAGATGACCGAGCTGCTGGCCGAGGCGAAGATCCAGGTCATGAACGAGGCCGGCTGACCCTCAGTCCGGGAAGTGGTCGAGCGGGCCGTGCCCGCTCCCCACGTTCAGCGCGTCCGCGGCGGCGATGGCGCGGGCGACGTAGTCCTTCGCCCGCCGCGCCGCGACCTCCAGGTTCCCCGTCAGCGCAAGCTGCGCCGCAAGCGCGGAGGAGAGCGTGCAGCCGGTCCCGTGGGTGTTGCGCGTGGCCTGCCGCACCCCCTCCAGCCGCAGCATCGGCGCGCCGGCGCGCGCGAGCACGTCCACGGCCGGCCCCTTCAGGTGCCCCCCCTTCAGCAGCACCGCCTGCGGGCCCAGGGCCAGCAGCGCCTGCGCCGCCTCCTCCATGTCCTCGACGTCGCGCGGCTCGTCGGTCCCCAGCAGGGCCGCCGCTTCCGGCAGGTTGGGCGTGACGACCGAGCTCAAGGGGACGAGCCGGGTGCGCAGCGTCTCCACCGCCTCCTCGGCCAGCAGGCGGTCCCCCCCCTTGGCGATCATCACCGGGTCGAGCACCACCCACGGCTGGCGGCGGTCCTCCAGCGTCTCGGCCACCGCCGCGGCGATGTCCACGTCCGCGATCATGCCGATCTTCACCGCGGCCACCTCGATGTCGTCGAACACCGCGTCGATCTGGGCGGCCACGAAGCGCGGGGGGACGAGGTGCACCCCCTCCACCCCGCGCGTGTTCTGGGCGGTCAGCGCCGTGAGCGCCGCCATCCCGTAGCAGCCCTGCGCCGCGATGGCCTTGAGGTCCGCCTGGATGCCGGCCCCGCCCGAGGGGTCGGAGCCGGCGATGGAAAGGACGTTCGGCTTCATCGCGCGCTCCATGACGAAAGGATCTCCCGCGCCGCCGCCTCCGGGTCCGGCGCCGCGCACAGCGCCGAGACCACGGCCATCCCCGCCGCTCCCGCCTGCCGCACCTGGCCCGCATGGCGCGCCTTCAGCCCGCCGATGGCGATGGCCGGCACGGGGGAGGCGGTGCACAGCTCCGCCAGACCTTCGAGCCCGATCTCCGGCGCGTGGCCGGGCTTGGAGGCGGTGGCGAAGACCGGCCCCGCGCCCACATAGTCCACCACCGCAGGGTCCACGCCGCGCAGATGCTCCGGCGCCTCCACGGAAAGCCCGATGATCGCGTCCGGCCCCAGCATCTCCCGCGCCTCGGCGGCCTTGGCGTCGGACTGGCCCACATGGCAGCCCTGCGCGCCGGCCGCGCGGGCGATGTCGGGACGGTCGTTGACCAGCAGGGGCGCGCCCGTGGGCCGCAGCGCCTCCACCAGCGCGCGGGCGAGGGCGGTCAGCGTCGCATCGTCCGCGCCCTTGTCGCGAAGCTGCACCAGCCCCGCGCCTCCGCGCACGGCCGCAAGCGCCGTCTCCACCACCCCGAGCGGCGCGGAGGGGTCGGTGACCAGGTAAAGCCGCAGGTCGGGCAGGGGGCGCATCAGTCCGCCCGGATCCGCGCGCCGGCGTCCAGCGTCCCGGCGTCCAGCGCATGCAGCGCATCGAGGAACCGCGGCGCGAAGCTGCCGGGGCCGGAGGCGCCTTCCGCTGCCAGCTCCCCCGCCAGCCCGTAATAGGCCAGCGCCGCCGCCGTCGCCTCCAGCGGATCCTCGTTGGCCGCGAGGAACGCCGCGCAGACCCCGGTCAACGAACACCCCAGCGCCGTGATCTTCGCCATCAGCGGGTGCCCGTTGGAGACCCGGAACCCCCGCTCCCCGTCCGTGACGAAGTCCACCGGCCCCGTCACCGCCACCACCGCGCGGGCGGACCGCGCCAGCGCGCGGGCCGCGTCCTCGGCCGCCGCCACCTCGTCGCCCGCATCCGCGCCCTTGCCGGCCCCCTCGGCGCCCGCCAGCGCCAGGATCTCCGAGGCGTTCCCGCGGATCAGCGTCGGCGAAAGCTGCACCAGCGTCGCCGCCGCCTCCCGCCGATAGCCGGTGGCGAAGACCGCCACCGGGTCCAGCGCCCAGGGCTTGCCGGCGGCCCGCGCGGCATGGGCGGCCTCCTGCATCGCCTTGAACCAGGGCGGCGAAATCGTGCCGATGTTGATGGTCAGCGCCGAGGCGATGGAGGCGAACTCCGCCGCCTCCTCCCGCGCATGCACCATGGCGGGCGAGGCGCCGGCGGCCAGCAGCACGTTCGCCATGATGTCCATGGAGACGTAATTGGCGATGTTGTGGACCAGCGGCGCGGCCTCGCGCATCAGCGTCAGGCAGGCTCCCGGTTCGGCGGCCATAGCTATCTCCCGTGCTTGGCCGGCGGGGGAGAGAGGGCCGGGCGAACGGACGACCGCCTGCGGCGCGACTCCCTCCGCCGGCACGACCCGGATCAGGTTCCAAGGGTGCGTCTCAGCCCATTGAGGGGCGCCCCCGTCGCAGTCGCCCGCACGGTAGTGCCGCGGCCGGTCCCGGGCAAGGGCGCTCAGCTCAGGATATGGAAGACCAGCGCGCCCCAGATCGCGAGGAACAGGTGGGTGAACTGGCTGTCCTTCCACCCGGCCCAGTAGTGGAACCACTGGCCCCCCACCAGGAACCCGCCCCAGACCAGCGAGAACACGACGCAGCCGGCCGCCGCCACCGCCCGCGCCCCCTCGGCGCCGCCCGCGCCGATCGCCGCGAGGACCAGCAGCACCGTCCCCAGCGTCAGCAGAACGGCTGCCAGCAGCTCCACCGCCACGATGGCGCGATAGGCCCAGGCGTGGGCGGCGAGGCTGTCGATCCGGTTGCCCTTCACGGCCTCATAGATCTCCGGCCGCTCCTCCTTCACCCGGTCCATGCGCATGACCATCGCCACCAGGTCGCCGTTCACCGTGGGGAACCGGATGTTCTCGATCACGCCGATGCCGATCCACCCGGCCAGCGTCGCCACCAGCGCGGCTTCGCCCAGAAGCTCCACGGTTTCCACGGATCGTCCCCTCGTCAGTCCCTCACGCCCGGACAATCCGCCGGGGCGCGGGCGGGGGTCAAGCGGGGGCGGGCTGCGCCGACGCCGCAGGGCGCGAGGCGGCCGGGGCCAGCTCCCGCTCCACCGCCTCCAGGATCTCCCGGTCGTCCGGCTCGACGTCCGAGGACCAGGACCCCGCGAGCCGTCCGTCCGCCCCCACCAGGTACTTGTGGAAGTTCCAGCGGGGCGCGGGCAGGTCCTGCGCCTCTCCCTCGCGCCGCGCCCAGGCGTAGAAGGGATGCGCCTGCGGGCCCTTCACGCGCACCAGCTCGGTCATGGGGAAGTCGATGGCGAAGTTGACCTCGCAGAACTCCTTGATCGCGCTCTCGTCGGCGTATTCCTGCCTCCCGAAGTCGCGGCTAGGCGCGCCCACCACCAGTAGGCCCCGGCCGCGATAGCGGTCCCACAGGCGCTGGATGGCCTCGTACTGGTAGGTGAAGCCGCAGCGCGAGGCGGTGTTGACCACCAGCACCGGCCGCCCTGCATGGTCGCCGAGCGAGATCTCGTCGCCCTCCGCCCCCAGCGCCTCGAACCGGAAGGCATGGCCGCCGGCGCCCGCCCGCGCGAGCGTTGGCGCCGCGAGCACGGCGGCGGAGTAGGCGAGAAACGCGCGGCGGTGGACCTGGGTGCTGTGCATCGGCGACGCCTTCTGTTGCGCGTGGATATACGTCCCAGGGACAAGGATAGTTTCCCACGCTGCGCAAATGCCCCGGCTGCGGCGGAACCGGGGCGGGATCGAGGCGGCCCTCCAGCTTCAGCCTGCGCCGAAGACCCGCTCGAAAATCGCGTCCACGCGCTTGAGGTGATAGCCGAGGTCGAACTTGTCCTCGATCTCTGATTCGCTCATCGCCGCGCGGACTTCCGGGTCGGCCTTCAACTCTTCCATGAAGTCCTTGCCCTGCTCCCAGACCTTCATGGCGTTGCGCTGCACGAGGCGATAGCTGTCCTCCCGGCTCACGCCCTTCTGCGTCAGCGCCAGCATCACCCGCTGCGAGTGGATCAGCCCGCGATAGAGGTTGAGGTTCCGCTCCATGTGCTCGGGGTAGACCACCAGCTTGTCGATCACCCCGGTCAGGCGCGCCAGCGCGAAGTCCAGCGTGATGGTCGCGTCCGGCCCGATGTACCGCTCCACCGAGGAGTGGGAGATGTCGCGCTCATGCCAGAGCGCCACGTTCTCCATGGCGGGCAGGGCGTAGGCCCGCACCATGCGCGCGAGCCCCGTGAGGTTCTCGGTCAGCACCGGGTTGCGCTTGTGGGGCATGGCCGAGGAGCCCTTCTGGCCCGGCGAGAACCACTCCTCCGCCTCCAGCACCTCCGTGCGCTGAAGGTGCCGGATCTCGGTCGCCACCCGCTCGATGGAGGAGGCCACCACGCCGAGCGTCGCGAAATAGGCCGCGTGCCGGTCGCGCGGGATCACCTGGGTGGAGATCGGCTCCGGCTCCAGCCCCATCTTCGCGCAGACATGCGCCTCCACCGCCGGGTCGATATTGGCGAAGGTGCCCACGGCGCCCGAGATCGCGCCGGTGGCGACCTCCGCGCGCGCCGCCACCAGCCTCGCGCGGTTGCGCGCCATCTCGGCATAGGCCCCGGCCATCTTCAGCCCGAAGGTCACCGGCTCCGCATGGATCCCATGAGACCGCCCGATGCAGGCCGTGTCCTTGTGCTCCATCGCCCGGCGCTTCAGCGCGGCCAACAGCGCGTCCATGTCCGCGATCAGGATGTCCGCCGCCCGCACCAGCTGCAGGTTGAAGGTGGTGTCCAGGATGTCCGAGGAGGTCATCCCCTGATGCACGAACCGCGCCTCCGGCCCCACCAGCTCCGACAGGTGGGTGAGGAAGGCGATGACGTCGTGCTTCACCTCGCGCTCGATCTCGTCGATGCGCTCGACGTCGAACTCCATGTCCTTGGCCTTCCAGACCGTCTCGGCGGCCTCGCGCGGGATCACGCCCAGCTCGGCCTGCGCGTCGCAGGCATGGGCCTCGATCTCGAACCACAGGCGGAACTTGGTCTCCGGCGTCCAGACGGCCGTCATCTCGGGGCGGGCGTAGCGGGGGATCATCTCGGGGCCTCCGGGGCTGGCGGTCTGGGATCGGGGCGGGCATATCCCGCACGCCCCCTCCCGGCAAGGCGACGCGACGTCGTCGGTTGCCAACCCCGGCCGCGCCCGATTGATTGCGCCCGCGAAACCGGCGCCGCGGCGCCGCAAGAAGGAGGAGACAGGCATGACGGGCATGGTGTTGCAGGAGGCGCTCTGGCCGGTGCGCACGGGCGCAGGGCTCTGGATCAAGCGGGCGGCGCTGGTCGCGCTCGGGGCGGGCGCGCTGACCCTCGCGTCCAAGGTGCAGGCGCCGCTCACGTTCTCGCCGGTGCCGATCAACCTCGGGACCTTCGCCGTTCTGGCCATCGGCGCCGCCTACGGGCCGCGCCTCGGGCTGGTCACGACCGCGGTCTGGTTCCTGCTGGCGGGCCTCGGCTTCGACGTCTTCGCCGGAGAGCAGTCGGGCGGTTTCGGCTACTTCCTCGGCTCGACCGGCGGCTACCTCGCAGGCTACGCGGCCGCGGTCGCCCTCGTGGGCGCGCTCGCCCGGCTTGGCTGGGACCGCAACGTGATCCGCATGGGCGCCGCGCTGGTCCTCGGCAACCTCGCGATCTACGCCCTCGGCCTCGCCTGGCTGCGGGGCTTCGCGGCGGACTGGACCCAGACCCTCGCCTGGGGTCTGTGGCCGTTCCTGATCGGCGATGCGCTGAAGCTGGCCCTTGCGGCGCTGGTCCTGCCGGCCGCGTGGAAGGCGGTGGGCGAGGCCCGCGGCTGACGCCTCAGCGGCGGCGGCGGCGCGGGCCCGCGGGCTCTCCGTGGTCGCGCACCCGGAACGCGGCGGCGTCATCCTCGCCGTCGCGCTCCAGGATCCAGACCTTGGAGGGGATGCTGTGGCCGGCCGCGGTGACGTAAGGGTTCACCTCCATCAGCCGCCGTCCGCCGGGCAGGGGGTACAGCACCGCCTGCGCGACCACGCCGTCCGAGAACTCCACCCCCACGTCCGTCCCGTCCTCGCTCGGCGTTCCCACGGCGCCGTAACGCCCCTTCGCCCCCGGATAGATGTGCGTGTGGTGGACCGCCACCGTCTCGTCCGCCGCCTCGGTCATGCCGCCGCCCTCCCCAGCGCCGCGCGCATCAGTTCCCGCGTGTAGTCGGTCCGGGGCGACGCGAAGATCTCCTCCGCCGTCCCGCTCTCCACGATATCCCCGTTGCGCATCACGATCACCCTGTGCGCCATCGCCCGCACCACCTTCAAGTCGTGCGAGATGAACACGTACGCCAAGCCGTGACGTTCCTGAAGACCCCGCAGCAGATCCACGATCTGCACCTGCACCGTCATGTCCAGCGCCGAGGTCGGCTCGTCCAGCACCAGAAGCCGCGGCTTCAGGATCATCGCCCGCGCGATCGCGATGCGCTGCCGCTGTCCGCCCGAGAATTCATGCGGGTAGCGGTCCATCATGGCGGGATCGAGCCCCACCTCCCGCAGCGCCTGGGCCACCGCGGCGCGCGGATCGCTTACCCCCTCCACCTGATGCACCGACAGCCCCTCGGCGACGATCTTCTCCACCGACATGCGGGGGGAAAGCGAGCCGTAGGGGTCCTGGAACACCATCTGCATGGACCGCCGCACCCGGCGCAGGCGCTTGGCTTTCCACCCCTGCACGTCCTGCCCGAGGAACACCACCGGCCCCTCCGAGGCTGTCAGCCGCATCAGCGCCAGCGCCAGCGTGGTCTTGCCCGAGCCCGACTCGCCCACGATCCCCAGCGTCTCCCCCTGGTGAACCACGAGCTTCGCGTCGTTCACCGCCTTCACATGCCCCACCGTGCGCCGCATCATCCCGCGGCGGATGGGGAACCACACCCGCAGGCCCGGGGTCTCCACCACCACCTCGCCGCCCTTCGGGGCGGGCAGGGCCTCACCCTTCGGCTCGGCTGCCAGCAGCATCCGCGTGTAGGGGTGCTGCGGCGCGTCGAACAGGGCGGCGGTGGCGTTGGTCTCCACCACCTCGCCGTCCTTCATCACCACCACCCGGTCGGCGATCCGCCGCACAATCCCGAGGTCATGGGTGATGAACAGCATCGACAGCCCCTCGTCCCGCTGAAGCTTCTTCAGCAGGTCGAGGATCTGCGCCTGGATGGTCACGTCCAGCGCCGTGGTCGGCTCGTCCGCGATCAGCAGGTCCGGCCCGTTGGCCAGCGCCATGGCAATCATCACCCGCTGCCGCTGCCCGCCCGAGAGCTGGTGCGGATAGGCCCCCAGCCGGCTCTCGGCCTCCCGGATCCCCACCTTCCCCAGCAGGTCGAGGATCCGCGCCCGCGCCTGCGCGCCCCGCAGCCCCTGATGCAGCGCCAGCGATTCCGCCAGCTGCTTCTCGATGGTGTGCAGCGGGTTGAGCGAGGTCATCGGCTCCTGAAACACGAAGCTGATGTCGTTGCCCCTGACGCGCCGAAGTTCGGCCGGGGACGCCCCCACCATCTCCGCCCCGTCATAGGTCACGGACCCAGAGACCTCGGCCGTATCCCCCACCAGCCCGACGGTGGACAGCGCGGTGACGGACTTCCCCGACCCCGAACTCGCCCACGATGGCGACCGTCTCCCCCTTGGCCACGTCGAACGAGACGTTCCGCACCGCATGCGTGTCCCCGTCCCGCGAGCGGAAGGTGATGTCGAGGCCGCGGACCGAAAGCAGCGCCATCAGCGGAACGCCTTTCTGGGATCGAAGGCATCGCGCACGGCCTCGAACACGAAGACCAGAAGCGACAGCATGATCGCGAAGGTGAAGAAGGCGGTGAACCCGAGCCACGGCGCCTGCAGGTTGTTCTTCCCCTGAAGCGCCAGATCCCCCAGCGAGGGGTAGGACGCCGGCAGCCCGAACCCGATGAAGTCCAGCGTCGCCAGCGTGGAGATGGAGGCCGTCAGGATGAACGGCATCATGGTCAGCGTCGCCACCATCGCATTCGGCAGCAGGTGGCGGAACATGATGGTCCAGTCCCCGACGCCGAGCGCCTTGGCCGCGCGCACATACTCGAAGTTGCGCGCGCGCAGGAACTCGGCCCTGACCACCCCCACCAGCGCCGTCCACTGGAACAGGCTGAGCAGGATCAGCATGGACCAGAACGTCGGCTCGATGATCGCGGCGATGATCATGATGAGGAACAGGACCGGGATGGCGGACCAGATCTCCTCCACCCGCTGGAAGGTCAGGTCCACCCAGCCGCCGAAGTAGCCCTGCGCGGCCCCGGCCACGACCCCGATCACCGTGGACAGCGCCGTCAGCGCCAGCCCGAACAGCACCGAGATGCGGAACCCGTAGATCACCCGCGCCAGCACGTCCCGCGCCTGGTCGTCCGTCCCCAGCCAATGGGTGGCGTCAGGGGGCGAGGGCGCCGTCGCCACCCCGTAGCTGATGGTGTCGTAGGAGAAGGGGATCAGCGGCCAGTAGATCGCCCCCGGCTCGGCCCCTTCCACCGCCTCGCCCGCGCGGATGGCGGCGGCCAGCGCCTCCGGCTCGTCGAAGCACGCCTCCAGCCCGCCGGCGAGGATCAGGCAGCGCACCTCCTCGGCCCGGTAGTCGGCCTCGGTCAGGAAGTCGCCGCCGAAATCGGTTTCAGGGTGGAATTCGAAGATCGGGAACATCCACTCGCCGCGGTAGTTGACCGCGATCGGCTTGTCGTTCGCCACGAACTCGGCGCAGAGCGCGACGACGAACAGCACCAGAAAGATCCAAAGGGACCAGAACCCGCGCCCGTTGGCGCGGAAGTTCCGCCACCGCCGCTTCTGCAGCGGATCCAGCGCGAACCGCCCCCGACGGGGCGCAGGGGCCGGCGCAGGCGGCGCCCCGGGCCCCTCGGGCGCCAGATCGGACGAGCCCGGACGGGAGACGGGATGCTCGTTCATGCCTCGCGGCTCTCGAAGTCGATGCGAGGGTCGATCCACACGTAGCTGAGATCCGAGATCAGCTTCACCACCATCCCCATGAGCGAGAACAGGAACAGCGTCCCGAACACCACCGGATAATCCCGGTTCAGCACCGATTCATACCCCAGCAGCCCCAGCCCATCCAACGAGAACACGATCTCGATGATGAACGCCCCCGTGAAGAAGATGGAGATGAAGGCCCCCGGAAACCCCGCGATCACGATCAGCATGGCGTTGCGGAAGATGTGCCCGTAAAGCACCCGCCGCTCGGACAGCCCCTTGGCCCGCGCGGTCATCACGTACTGCTTGCGGATCTCGTCCAGAAACGAGTTCTTGGTCAGCAGCGTCAGCGTCGCGAACCCCGAGATCGACATCGCCAGCACCGGCAGCGCGATATGCCAGAAATAGTCGAGGATCTGCTCCCCCGTCGACATGGCGTAGAACCCGTCCGAGGTCAGCCCCCGCAGCGGGAACCACTGGAAATAGCTGCCGCCCGCGAAGAAGATCAGCAGCATCACCGCGAACAGGAACCCCGGGATGGCATAGCCCACAATCACCACGCCCGAGGTCCAGGCGTCGAACGCCGTCCCGTCCTTGACCGCCTTGCGCACCCCCAGCGGGATCGACACCAGATAAGCCAGCAGCGTCGTCCACAGCCCAAGCGAGATCGAAACCGGCATCTTCTCCAAAATCAGGTCGATCACCGAGATCGAGCGGTAATAGCTCTCCCCGAAATCGAACTGAGCGTAGTTCCAGATCATAAGCCCGAACCGCTCCAGCGGCGGCTTGTCGAAGCCGAACTGCCGCTCCAGCTCCGCGATGAAGTCCGGGTCCAGCCCCTGCGCGCCCCGATACTCGCCGCCCGAGGCGCCACCCCCCGCCTCGCCGCCCCCACCGCCGCTGAAGCGGTCGGTGGCCGACGAGGGGTCGCTCAACTGGCTGATGATCTGCTGCACCGGCCCGCCGGGGGCGAACTGGATGACCGCGAAGTTGATCGCCATGATCCCCAGCAGCGTCGGGATCATCAGCAGGATGCGGCGGAGGATGTAGGCCCCCATTCAGCGCCCGCGCCGCTCGTCGGTCCGCACGCGCACGGGCTCGCGCTCCGGCTCCCCGCCCAGCGCCGCGGCAGCCGCCGCCGCGCCGGCGATCCCCAAAAGGATGATGATCTCCACCGGGCTCATATCGGCGCTCCCTCGGACCGCAGCTTCTCGGCCTTCCGCTCGTCCCACCACCAGTAGCCGTCACCCCGAGAATACGGCGGCGGGTCCGCCGGCTTCCCGAACACGTCCCAGTAGGCGATGTTGTAGCTGGCCTTGTACCAGTTCGGCGTCCAGATGTGCAGCGCCCGCAGCACCCGGTCCAGCGCCCGGGCGGCGGTGGTCAGCGCCTCGCGGCTGTCGGCCGCGACCACCTTCTCGATCAGCGCGTCCACCGCCTCGTTCTGCACGCCCGCGAGGTTGGGCGTCCCCGCCTCGTCCACCGAATCCGACCCGAACAGCGTCCGCAGCTCCTGGCCCGGGGTCAGGGACATCACGAACCGTCCTGGGATCATGTCGTAGTCGAAAGTCTCCTGCCGCGCCTGATACTGCGCCGCATCCACGATCCTGAGGCTCGCATCCACGCCCAACCGCTTGAGGTTGCTGATATAGGGCCCGATGATCCGCTCGAAGGTCGGGCTGTCGTCGAGGATCTCCAGCGTCAGCCGCTCCCCGTCCTTCGTGCGGATCCCGTCGGGCCCGACCTCCCATCCCGCCTCGGTCAGCAGGCGGGAGGCCTTGCGCAGCACGCCGCGGTCCGCGCCCGAGCCGTCCGTGACGGGCGGCGAATAGGCGGGCTCTGTGAACACCTCTTCGGGCAGCTTGTCGCGCAGCGGCTCCAGCAGCGCCAGCTCCGCTTCCGACGGCATCCCCGACGCCTCCATGGGCGAGTTGGAGAAGAAGCTCTCCGTCCGGTCGTAGAGCCCGTAGAACAGCGTCCTGTTGGACCACTGGAAATCGAAGGCCATGGCCAGCGCCTCGCGCACCCGCGGGTCCTGGAACTGCGGCCGGCGCATGTTGAACCAGAACCCCTGCGTGCCCGAGGGGCGCTGGTCGGCCACCTGCTCCTTCACCACCCAGCCCTTCCTGATGGCCGGAAACTCGTAGCCCGTGGCCCAGATCTTCGAGAAGAACTCCTCATGGAACAGGAACGCCCCGCCCTTGAAGGCCTCGAAGGCGGCCGTGTAGTCCTTGAAGTACTCGAACACCAGGCGATCGAAATTGTTGGCCCCGACGTTCACCGGCAGATCCTTGGCCCAGTAATCGTCGCGCCGCTCATAGACCACGCGCCGTCCAGGTTCCACGATCTCCACCTTGTAGGGCCCCGACCCCAGGATCGGCTCCAGCGTCGAGGCGGTGAAGTCCCGCCCCTCCCACCAGTCTTTGGACAGGATCGCGAGTCCCCCACCAGCAGCGGCAGGTCCCGGGTCGAGGCCGCCGTCGCCGAAGGTGAACTTCACCGTCTCCTCGTCCAGCGCCTCGGCCTTCTCCACGTCGCGCAGGCGCAGCCGGTAGACCGGCGCGCCCTTGTCGCGCAGCGTCTCGAAGGTCCAGACCACGTCCTGCGCGGTGACGCGCGTGCCGTCGGAAAAGGTCGCCTCGGGCCGCAGGTGGAAGGTGATCCAGCTCCGGTCCTGCGGGTACTCGATCGTCCCGGCCAGCAGCCCGTAGGCGGCGTCCGCCTCGTCCGGCGAACCCGCGAGCAGCGTGTCGAACGTCGCCCCCACGCCCTGCGCCGGCTCCCCCTTCAGGATGAAGGGGTTGAGGCTGTCGAAGGTGTTGGAGGCCGCGGTGCCGCGCCCCGACCAGGTTCCCCCCTTGGGCGCGTCGGGATTGGCCACGTCGAAATGGGTGAAATCGGCCGGGTACTTGAGGTCCCCGAAAACCGAGATCCCGTGCGAGACGATCACTTCCTCCGACCCTCCGGCGCTCTCCATCGCCTGCTGCGCGGCGGCGGGAACGGCGGCGGCGGCGAAGGCCAGCGCGATCCAGGCGGCGCGGGGGCGGGAACGGCTCGCGTGGGGCCGGAGCGGCATGGGCATGTCTCCCCTGGGTTCGGACCCGCGAAGCTCGAAGAGCTGCGGGACGTCTAGAGGGTTAGGCCGCACGCTACCTTGTTTCAAGCGCGCCGACCCGCGCGGGAACGGAACCGCGAGCGGCGCGCGAGCGAGGCGGCGGATCCCCAGCGCCCCCCGCGCGGCGCGGTCAAGCGAAGTTCGCCTCTTCGGGCCGGGCCGCCCTGCTCCAGCGCCCTGACCATCGCCGCCCGGGACCGCCCGCTGGCCGAGCTCCTCCAGGCCTCGGAGGACGCGCGCACCATCCTCCCCGCATGCCATCCAGCACCCCCGGCCGAGGTTGGTCCCGGCCAGAAGGCGCCCCGCCCGCAACGCGCCGCGGGCCGTCCGGTCGCGAGAGGCGCGACCGCCGGCGTGGCGCCTCCGCCGGCGGGGCCCGTCCTCCGCTCTGCGGAAATCGAAACGGGCCGCCCCTGCCGGGGAGCCATTCCGAGCCAGAGGATCTGCGTCCTTGTTCTCGAACCTCGTATCAGCCGTTCGCCCCAAAAGGCGTATTGGCGGGAAGTTCGAACTTCCCGCGACGGCTGCTCTTTGCGCCGTCTGATGTCGTCATCGGCCCAAATGGCCAATCTTCGAGGTGCGCGAGCTCTGATCATGTCCCGGGGCGTGGTGTAGGAGCGCCGGCCCTCGGAGAGAGATCCGAGGCTGATCAGGACGCCACGGCGGGCAGCCTGACTGTGGGAGTGTCGGTGACGCGGGCGAGGCTTTCAAGCGACATGTACCGGCGCGCCAGGGCCCATTCGTCGTTGGTCTCCAGCATCAGCGCGCCAACGAGCCGGACGATGGCCTCATCGTTCGGGAAGATGCCGACGACGTCTGACCGCCGCTTGACCTCGCGGTTGACGCGCTCGAGTGGGGTCGTCGACGCGATCTGAGCCCAATGCTCGCGAGGGAAGGACATGTAGGCCAGGACCTCGTCGCGGGAGGCGTCCATGAAGGCGCCGAGCTTCTCGTTCTTCTCGCGCGGCGCGTCGGCTACGGCGTCCCCCTGGGCTTCCGCACCTTCCTTGTTCTCCTGCGCGAAGATGGTCTTCAGCATCGCCGCGACCGCAGTGCGCTGCTTGGCCGGGGCGTGCGCCAACGCGTTCCGCATCCAGTGGATCCGGCGCCTCTGACGGGTCGCGTTGAACACTCGCCGCGCGGCCGCCCGCAGGCCCTTGTGGTCGTCGGCGATCACCAGCTTCACGCCGCGCAGTCCGCGATCGGCGAGGGAGCGCAGGAAATCGGTCCAGAAGGTCTCGGCTTCCGAGGGCCCCGTGGCGACGCCCAGCCCCTCGCGCTTGCCGTCCTCGTTCACCGCGACAGCGATTATCGCCGCGCGGCTGACGATGCGCCCGCCCTCGCGGACCTCGAGGTAGGTGGCATCCAGCCAGAGATAGGGCCACGCCCCCTCCAGGGGACGGGTGAGGAAGGCATTCACCCGCTCGTCGATCTCGACGCAGAGGCGGCTGACCTGGGACTTCGACAGGCCGCCCGCGCCCATGGCCTTCACCAGATCGTCCACGGAGCGGGTCGAAACGCCGTGGACGCAGGCCTCCTGTATCACCGCGACGAGCGCCTTCTCGGCCGTGCGGCGCGGCTCGAGGAAACTGGGGAAGTAGCTGCCCTTGCGCAGCTTCGGGATCTCCAGCGCGATCCGTCCGGCGCGGGCGTCCCAGTCGCGATCCCGGTATCCGTTCCGCTGGACCTCGCGCAGGGGCGACCGCGCGCCCTTCGAGGCGCCCGTCCGCGCCTCGACTTCCAGCTCCATGATCCGCTCGGCCGCAAAGGCCAGCATCTCGCGCACGAGATCGCCATCGGCCTGCTTCTCAACCAGCTCGACCAGCGCCATTCTCTCATCGGTCATCGTCGTCTCCGTTCAGGTTCCAGGTCTTGCAACCCGAACCTTCTCCGAAGACCGGCGATGGCCGCCAGCGTCACCCCAGGCCGCGCGCTGCGCTACGCCAGGGGCTCCGCGCGCGGCCTCCTACACCACCACCTGGGACACAGCCGACGAGCGGGGGTTCGACGGCGGCTACACGACGGTACGTGACTACGTCCGGCCGCGCAGGCTGTCCTTGAAGGAGGTCTTCGTGCCGCTGGTCCACCCGGCCGGGCACGCGCAGGCGGACTTCGGGGAGGCGTGGGTGGTGCTGGGGGGCGTCCGGCGGAAGGTGCGCGTGCTGGTGGTCGACCTGCCCCAGAGCGATGCGATCTTCCTGAAGGCCTACCTTGCCGAGACGGCCGAGGCTCTGTGCGACGGCCATGTGGCGGCGTTCGACGTCTTCGGCGGCGTGCCGCTTTCGATCCTGTACGACAACACCCGGCTGGCGGTGGCGAAGATCCTGGGCGACGGGACGCGCCAGCGCGCCAGGCTGTTCGCGGAGCTTCAGTCGCATTACCTGTTCCGCGACCGCTTCGGTCGGCCCGGCAAGGGCGCCGACAAGGGCAACGTGGAGGGGATGGCGGGCTTCGGCCGCCGGACCTTCATGGTCCCGATCCCCGAGGCGACCGACATCGACGCTCTGAACGCGATGCTGCTGGAGCGATGCCAAGCGCGTCAGGACGCGGTGCTGCGCGGAGCCGACGTCACGATCGGCGAGCGGCTGGCGGCCGACCGCGCGGCGTTCCCGGCGCTGCCGCCGACGCCGTTCGATGCCTGCGACAAGCGCCCCGGGAAGGCCTCCAGCCAGCCGCTGATGCGCTGCAAGAGCACCGACTACTCGGTCCCGGTCGCCTATGCGCATCGCGACGTGCTGGTGAAGGGCTACGTGGACGCGGTGGCGATCTCGGTCGGCGCCGAGGAGATCGCCCGCCACCCGCGCTCCTATGACAGCGCCGACTTCGTCTTCGATCCGCTTCACCACCTCGCGCTGCTCGAGATGAAGGTCGGCGCGCTCGACCAGGCATTCGTCGGGCGATCCTTCCACTGGAAGGCTCGCTTCTCCTCCTCATCCTTGCAAGGCTGGGCGCTGCCCGACGCGTTCCCGACGCTGCGCCGCCTGCTGGAGGCGCGGCTGAGCGGCAAGAACCGCTGCGCGGCGGGCAAGCGCGAGTACGTGCAGGTGCTGCGGCTGCTGGAGACCTTCCCGATGGCGGTCGTCCATGGCGCGGTGACCGACGCGCTGAAGCTCGGCGCGATCAGCTATGATGCGGTCAGGCGCCTCGCCCTGTGCCGGGTCGAGCGGCGTCCCCCGAAGCTGAGCCTCGACGTCTACCCCTACCTGCCGGAGGCGACCGTCGAGACCACGTCCGCCGCCAGCTGCATGAGCCTCCTGGCGGGCGCCGGCATGACCGCCACGCCCGAGACGCCCGAGATCCTGCTGCGCCATCATCTGAAGAAGCTGAAGCTTCCGACCGTGTCGCACCGCAGGTGCGCCTGCGGCGCAACGCGAGTACGAGAAGCTGGCCCGGCAGTGCGCCGCCGAGAACGTCGACCATGTGCGCCACCTGATGCGGCTGATCGAACTGGAGCTGCCCGCGGCCAGAGGCCGCCGAAGTCCACTGGCGCGCGGCGACGCGCGACCGCGAGGCCCGCACCGTCGAGCGGCGCATCCGCGACGCCCGCTTCCCGGCGGTCAAGAGCCTGGAGAGCTTCGACTTCGACGCCATTCCTGGCCTGAACAAGAGACTGGTCCTCGATCTGGCGCGCTGCGAGTTCGTCGCCCGGCGCGAGAACGTCATCATGCTGGAAGCATGTCTCCAACATGACGCCCTCGGTCCCAGCGGCACGGGCAAGACCCACATCGCCTGCGGCATCGGGCTGGCCGCCTGCCAGCGCGGCGTGAAGACCCGCTTCGCCACCGCCGCCGCCATCGTGCACGAGATGATCGAGGCCCAGGATGAGAAGCGGCTGATGCGCCTGCAAAAGACCCTCGCCAGCTATGAGCTGCTGATCATCGACGAGCTGGGCTTCGTGCCGCTGTCGCGCACCGGCGCCGAACTGCCGTTCGAGCTGATCAGCCAGCGCTACGAGCGAAGCGCCACGATCATCACCTCGAACCTGCCCTTCGATGAGTGGACCGCGACCTTCGGTGACGAACGCCTCACCGGTGCGCTGCTCGACCGCCTGACCCACCATGTCCACATCCTGGAGGCGAACGGGCCGTCCTATCGCCTCGCCCAGAGCCGCTCGCGCAAGCTTACCGCCTGATCCCCGAGAAGAAGCGGAAACGATGACGCCCCCGGCATGCCGGGGGCCTCATCGCTCATGAGCGCAGTGGCCGGTTCTTTCGGCGCCCCAGTGGCCGACTCTCTCGGCGCCGTTGACAACTCAAATGGAACAGACGCCTGCTGACAACTCTGTCGGCAGGCGTCTGCAGCTATCCCCGCATAGCCGAACGTGCAGCTGGCCAGAGGCGGCCCGTGCATGACGAAATGGCGCGGGCCCGGGGGCCCGCCGCGGTCACTGCGCGGTGGTCTTGAGGTAGGCGATCACCGCCGCCCGGTCCTCGACCGCGCGCAGGCCGGCGAAGCCCATGGCGGTTCCGGGGGCGAAGCCCTTCGGGTTCTCCAGGAAATGGCTCATGTTCTCCGGGGTCCACACATCCGCCACCGGCTTCAGCGAGCCCGAGTAGTTGAAGCCCGGAACCGAGGCGACCTCGCGGCCCACGACGCCGTCCAGATGCGGGCCGGTGGCGTTGGTGCCGTCGATGTTGTGGCAGGCCTTGCACTTGTTGAAGATGCGCTCGCCCCGCGCCGGATCGGCCTCGGCCATCACGATCGCGAAGTCCACCTGCTCCACCGGCTCGCCGCCGCCGGCCTCTTCGACCTCGAGCGAGTAGGCGTAGTGATGCTCGCCGCCATGTTCGGCGTCGAAGAAGATCATGTTGGAGAAGAACTGGACCCCGAGATACAGCAGCAGCGCTCCGCAGATCGCGCCGACGATCTTGTTGATCTCCATCGTGTCCATGCTGTTCAGACCCCTTGTTCTTGCTCGCCCCGCGGCGGCGCCGTCATGCGCGCGCGGCCGGGTTTCGGCAGGTTTCCTAGCCGCTTCCAGCCCGCAGCCGCAAGGCGTATAAGGCGCGACCCATTGACCGGAGAGACAAGGCGCCCGCGGCGCCTGCAAGAGGACCATGACCCAGCAAGACAGGATCGCCTTCCAGGGGGAGCCCGGCGCCTATTCCCACCTCGCCTGCCGCCAGGCCTATCCGGGGCTGGAGCCCATGGCCTGCCAGACCTTCGAGGAGGCGATCGCGGCCGTGCGCTCGGGCGAGGCGAAGCTCGCGATGCTGCCGGTGGAGAACTCCACCTACGGGCGCGTGGCGGACATCCACGCCCTTCTGCCGGGCTCCGGCCTCTTCATCATCGGCGAGACCTTCGTGCCCGTCGCCATCCAGCTCATGGGCCCGGAGGGCGCGACGCTGGAGGGGGTGAAGGCCGCCATGAGCCACACCGTCCTGCTGGGCCAGTGCCGCGAGTTCCTCGGCCGCCACGGGATCCGGGCGATCACCGGCACCGACACGGCCGGCTCGGCCCGGCAGGTGTCCGAGGACGGGGACCCGGCGATGGCGGCCCTCGCCTCCGAGCTGGCCGCCGAGATCAACGGGCTGAGGATCCTCGCGCGCGACATCCAGGACAACAAGCACAACGCCACCCGCTTCCTGGTGATGAGCCGCCAGAAGATCGAGGCGGAGCCGCAGACGCCCAAGGTCCTCACCACCTTCGTCTTCGAGGTCCGCAACGTTCCGGCCGCGCTCTACAAGGCTATGGGCGGGTTCGCCACCAACGGCGTGAACATGGTGAAGCTGGAAAGCTACATGGTCGGCGGATCCTTCACCGCCACCCAGTTCCTCGCGGATATCGAGGGGCATCCCGAGGACCGCTCCGTGCGTCTCGCGCTGGAGGAGCTCGGCTTCTTCACCAACTTCCGCAAGATCCTCGGCGTCTACCCGGCGCATCCGTACCGGGAGCAGGTCAAGGTCGCCGCCTGAAACCTGCCCGTCCCGCGGCGGACGCCGGGACGGCGTTTCGCAGCGAGACGCGGCGGCGAATGTTTCGCTGCGAAACGCAACGGCGAGTTGAAGTGACTCAACCCTGACTTGCACCGCGCTTCTCCTTGAGGCGCTCCTGGATGCGGCGCCAGTTGCGGGCCTCCTCCGCCTCGCCGGCCTCCTCGTGGCGCACGGCGCGCTGGGCGGCGGTGGCGATGGCCCGGGGGCCGAGCTCGTCGAAGAGGGCGTTCGCCTGGAGTTCGACGTCTTCCATGCGCATGTCCGATCCTCCCGTCAGGGTCCTGCGTCAGGCGGGACGGCGGCGGCAAGGTGGAGCGGGGGCCGCCGTCCGTTGCCTCGAATCTAGGGCGAAACGCCGGCCGCGTAACCCCCGGCGCGGCGCACGGGGGGCAGGCGGTTGATCCCGAAGGCGGAATCCCCTTTAGTCGAAGTCGGGGATGCGCCCCTCCACCCATGCCTCGATCACCGAGCGGGCGATGGCGCCGTGGCGGGCGGGGGCGATGACCGGATGGCGGCCGGCGAGCGCCTCGCGCATCTCGTCCCGCTCCACCCACATCGCGCTGTCCAGCTCATGCTCGTCGATGCGGATGTCTTCGGTCAGCGCCTCGGCGGCGCAGCCCATCATCAGCGACGCGGGGAACGGCCAGGGCTGGGAGGCCACATAGCGCACGCGGCCCACGCGGATGGCGGTCTCCTCGTCAACCTCGCGGCGCACGGCGGCCTCCAGCGTCTCGCCGGGCTCCATGAAGCCCGCGAGGAGCGAGAACATGCCGCGCGGCCACATGGACTGGCGCCCGACGAGGACGCGGGAGCCGCGCGTCACCAGCATGATGACCACGGGGTCCGTGCGCGGGAAGTGATGCGCCCCGCAGTCGGGACATTCGCGCCGCCAGCCGGCGTTGCTCATCTCGGACCGGGAGCCGCATTTCGAGCAGAACCGGTGGGAGCGGTGCCATTCCAACACGCCCTTGGCGGCGGCCGCATCCGCCGAATCCTGTACCGACAGCCGCGCCATCGCCTGCCGCAGGTCCTGGTAGCCGAAGCTTTCGGGCAGGAGGGGGTGGGCGTTGGCGGTTTCGTCCCGGAAGCCGCGGGGCGGGCCGTCGGGGGCGGCGGGGTCCACCCACGACGATACGTCGAGTGCGAAGCGGCCCGAGAGGCGGCCGTCGTCGTCCTGAAGGCCGAGGAACACCGGCGCCTCGATCGCGTCCTTCAGGACGGGCGAGTCGGAGGGGAGCCAGCCGAGGACAAGGCCGTCCCCGGTCTCCTCCATCAGGGGCTTGCCGCGCCAGAGAGGGAGGACGCGCGCCGCCGCGTCCTGCCAGAATCGCCGGAGCAGCGCCGCGTCTCCGCGCAGGCGGTCGGCGCGGTCCCGCGTCCCGCCCCCGAAGGTGATGGCGGCTTCCTCGATCATCGGCGCGTCCCCCGTCATTGGTTTCGGGCATCTATGGACCCCGGCGCGCGGGAGACGCAAGGCGGCGCGGCCGCCGAGGCGCGGCCCCCCGAGACGGCCGTGGAGGGCCGGGAGGGGCCGGAGCCACGACGCAAGACGCCCCCGCCGCCCGGCGCGGCTGGGGGGCGTGCGCCTCCCCCGGCGCGGAGGGGGCGCGGACGACGCCCCGCCGCCCGGCGCCGGCGTGCCGCGGGCGCGGCGGCTGGCGGGGCTGTGCGGCGCCCCGGCGCGGAGGGGGCCGGGGGAGGCGCGGCGGCGGGCCGCTGGAGAACCGACGTTTCCAAGGCGGGCGCGTCCGCGGGAATTCGGGCCCTTGAAAACCGGTGCGGCCCGCGATAGATGGCGCGTCGAGAGGTTGGCGTGGGCAGGCGCCTCGCCAACCCGGTCAGATCCGGAAGGAAGCAGCCGTAACGAGTCCCGTCTGGGTCGCGTTCCAGCCTCTCACCCCCCCTTTTTCACGGGCCCGTCAAGGGCTGCGACCTTCGCGGTTGCAACCTGACGCCGCGTCGGGCGTTCGTCCTCTCATGGGGCGGCCGCGCCGCCCTCGACGGAACAGGTGAGAAAGGAGGATGGCGATGACCCTCACCTCCCTCGACATCCTGCTGTCGGCGCTGATCGCCTGCGTGGTGGTCGTCGGCGTTGCGGTGGCCCTCGGCGGCCCGGATGCGGGTCGCGCCTGGCGCGACGACGCGGGCGGGTTGCGCGACGACGAGCTGGCGGGCGAGCCCGGCTCGCGCACCGGACGCATGCTGGCGAAGGGATCCGCGATCCTGCTGGGCCTCGGGGTCCTGGGGATGGCGGGCCTGAGCCTGATCGCGGCCATCGACGGCGCCTGACGGCGGACCGGCTCCGGGGAGGCGCGCCTTGCTGCGGCCTCCCCGGACCCCTATCCTCGGGGCTCCGCATCCTCGCCGCTTGGGAGCCTCATGGCCGAAGACGCCTCCGCGAGCCCCGCCTATCAGGTTCTGGCGCGCAAGCACCGTCCCCAGACATTCGCCGACCTCATCGGTCAGGACGCGATGGTCCGCACGCTGCGCAACGCGTTCGAGGCGGACCGGATCGCGCATGCCTTCATCCTCACCGGCGTGCGGGGGGTGGGGAAGACCACGACCGCGCGAATCGTGGCCAAGGGGCTGAACTGCATCGGGCCGGACGGGCAGGGGGGGGCGACGGTCTCGCCCTGCGGGGTGTGCGAGCCGTGCCGGGCCATCGCCGAGTCGCGGCATGTGGACGTGCTGGAAATGGACGCGGCCTCGCGCACCGGGGTGGGGGACGTGCGCGAGATCATCGAAGTCGGTGCGGTATCGGGCGGCCTCGGCGCGCTACAAGGTCTACATCATCGACGAGGTCCACATGCTGTCCACCAGCGCGTTCAACGCGCTGCTGAAGACGCTGGAGGAGCCGCCCGAGCATGTGAAGTTCATCTTCGCGACCACCGAGATCCGGAAGGTGCCGGTGACGGTTCTGAGCCGGTGCCAGCGCTTCGACCTGCGGCGGATCGAGCCGGAGGTGATGATGGCGCATCTCAACCGGGTGGCGGAGCTGGAGGGCGCGCAGGTGGCCGCCGACGCGCTGGCGCTGATCGCGCGGGCGGCGGAGGGGTCGGCGCGCGATGCGCTGTCGCTGCTGGACCAGGCGATCGGGCATGGCGGCGGGGCGGCGACGGCCGAGGAGGTGCGCGCGATGCTGGGCCTCGCGGACCGCGGGCGGGTGCTGGACCTGTTCGAGACGGTGATGCGGGGGGATTGCGCGGGCGCGCTGGCGGAGCTGTCGGAGCAGTATGCGGCCGGGGCCGATCCACTGGCGGTGCTGCGGGATCTGGCGGAGGTCGTGCACTGGATCTCGGTGTGCAAGGTGACGCCGGCGGCGGCGGATGACCCGACGGCCGGGCCGGATGCGCGCGCGCGGGCGAAGGATTACGCGGGGCGGCTGGGGCTGAGGCCGCTGTCGCGGGCCTGGCAGATGCTGCTCAAGGCGATGGAGGAGGCTGCGGAAGCGGCGAACCCGATGATGGCCGCGGAGATGGCGATCATCCGGCTGACCCATGTGGCGGACCTGCCGACGCCGGAGGAACTGGTGCGCAACCTCACGCAGGGCGGGCCGGGGCCTGCGCCTGCGGGGCCTGCGCCCGTGGGCGGGGGCGGCGGCGGGGTCACGGCGCGGGCGGCGATGGCCAGGGCCGCGCCGGCGCAGGTCTCCGCGCCGCGGGCGCAGATGGCCGCGGCGCCGCGGCCGGTGCTCGCCGCCTCGTCCGCCGCGCCGAAGCCCGCGGCCGAGGCGCTGCCGGAGGCGGTGGCGCGGCTCGGCGCCTTCGAGGACGTGGTGGCCCTGATCCGGGAGAAGCGGGACGCGCGGCTGCTGGTGGAGGTCGAGACCGGGCTCAAGCTGGTGAGCTACCAGCCGGGGCGGATCGCGTTCCAGCCCGCGCCGCAGGCGTCGCGGGAGCTGGCCTCGGATCTGGGGCAGAAGCTGCAGGCCTGGACCGGGTCGCGCTGGATGATCTCGGTCGAGGCGGAGGGCGGCGCCCCCACGGTGCGGGAGCGGGAGGACGCCGAGCGCGAGGACCTGCACGCCCGGCTGAAGGAGCATCCGCTGGTGCGCGCGGCGCTGGAGGCGTTCCCGCAGGCGGAGATCCTCTCGACCCGCAGCTTCGACGCCCAGCCGGAGGCCGAAACCCAGACCGCCCCCGACTGGCAGGAGCGGCCCGAGGACGAGGACTGGGACGGGTGGGAGCCCGTGGACGATTTCGACGACTAGGCGCGAGCCGCCGGAAAGGACGCGAACATGCTCAAGGGACTTGGGAATTTCGGCGACATGGCCAAGATGATGGCCAAGGCGCAGGAGCTTCAGGGCAAGATGGAGGAGGCCAAGGAGCGCATCGAGGCGCTGGAGGCCGAGGGCGATTCCGGCGGCGGGCTGGTGCGGGCCTGGTGCTCGGGCAAGGGCGAAGTGCGGCGGGTCGAGATCGACCCCAGCCTGTTCGTGCCCCAGGACAAGGAGGCGGTGGAGGACCTGATCGTCGCCGCCATCAAGACCGCCCAGGAGCGCGCCGCCGAGATGGCGCAGCAGGAGATGGCCAAGGCCACGGAGGGTCTGCCGCTGCCCCCGGGCATGAAGCTGCCGTTCTGAGGCGGCGTCCGCCCCGAACCTGACCGCCCGCTGGACAGCGCGTTCATCGCTGCGTAATCTCCGGTTGACGCTGCGATTTACGGCGGCCTGTCCGATGCGGGCGGGTGGAAGAGGTGGAGCGCCATGAAATTCAACAGGGGGTCCGGCGGCGCGCGTCGGATGCGCGCGGGCTGAGGGCGGGTTTGAGGGTCCGTGCGCAGAAGGGAACGGAGGCGCATGACGGGCCGCGGCCGCTGCCCTCGGCGTTCTCCCGCATGGTCGGATGGCGGCCGAAGGCCACGCCGGAGAAGCTCATCCTCGTGCCGGTGGCGGCGCTGATCCTGCTGTCGCTGATGGATTTCAGCCTGATCGTCGCCGCCCGGTGGGAGATGGAGGCGGCGGCGCGGGAGGCCGCCCGGACCATCGCCCGCGAGGCGGCCACCCCCGCCGAGGCCGCGGCGGCCGCCCGGCGCCGGGTGCAGGCGGATGGCGGCGACATCGCGGTCACGGTCATCGACGGGCCGGTGGTGGTGGTGGAGGTCTCGCGCCCCACGCAGAGCGTCTCGGTCTTCGGCTTCTGGCGGCTGGTGGCGCCGAACCGGCTGGCGATGCGCGGCCAGGCGCGCCGGATCACTCCCGCTTCAGCAGCCGATCGGTGATCCAGCCGGCGATCCGCCCCAGCGGCCGGCGCGGGCGGGACTTGAAGGCTGCGAGCATCGCGTCGCGGTCGTATTCCGTCTCCACCCATGCGTCGAACGGCAGGCCCCGGGCCTCGGCCCCGGTCGCTTCGGCGAAGAAGCGGTCCAGCACGCCGGTCGGGCCGCGGCTGAAATGACCGTAGCGGAGCGAGAGCTGGCGCGAGGCGGTCGCGACGCTCGCGCCCTCCATCCAGATCATCCAGAGCGCGGCCATGAAGCCGGCGCGGTCCGCCCCGGACTTGCAGTGGAAGAGCACGGGAGTCTCCACCTCCTGCATCAGGGCGCGAAGGGCGCGAAGCTCCTCCCGGCTCGGCAACCCGCGGGAGCGCAGGACCGTGCGGTGGAACTCGATTCCCAGCCGCTGGCACACGTCCCGCTCCAGCGCATAAGAGCCGAAGAGCACGCCGCCGCGCAGGAAGATCACCGATTTCAGGCCGCGCCGCGCCAGCCGCGCGATCTGGCGGGGCGAGGGCTGGGCCGAGCGCCAGGCGCGGTCTCCCACCCGGTGGAGGTTCAGGTAGAGGATCCGCAGGATCCCGTGGTCCACCGCCATCATGTTGAGCCAGGCGCGGAAGCGCGCGCCCGGCCGGGCGAGATCGGTTTCCCACAGCGCCTCGGCCCGGAGGCGCCGGGCCATGCGCCGCTCCCCCTCCGCCTCCAGCTTCCGGGCGCGCCGGGTCTCTCGGTCCGTCACCGGGTCAGCCGCGCAGGGGCTTGAGCGCCTCGGCCCAGAGGCGGAGCTCGTCCAGCATGGGGGCGACCGCCGCCTCGTGCTGTTCGTTCGGCTTGAAGGCGCCCTCGGCCAGGTGCTGCTGCACGAAGGGGATGGTCACGCTCTCGGGCAGGGGCATGATCTTGAACGTCGTGAGGATCGCCTTCATGGACTGCGCGCCCCGCACGCCGCCCGAGACGCCGCCATAGGTCACGAAGGCCGCGGGCTTCCGCGCCCATTCCTGCACGAGGTAGGTCAGCGCGTTGACCAGCGCCGGCGTCGGGCCGTGATTGTATTCGGGGGCCACGAAGACGAAGGCGTCGGCGGCCTCCACCGCCTCGCTCCACCGCCTGGTGTGGTCATGCTCGTACTGGCGAAGGCGCGGATGCTTCGGCTCGTCGAAGACGGGCAGGGCGCGCTCGGCCAGATCCTCCAGCGTCACGTCGAAGCCGCCATGGGCGCGGGCGGCCTCCGCGAACCAGGTTCCCACGGGAAGCCCGACGCGGCCGGGGCGGGTGGAGGCGATGACGACGCTGAGACGGAGCATGGCGATCCTCGCGGTGCGCGGGCGGCGTGAGGCCCGACCTACACGGCGCGCGAGAAAAAGGTCAAGCGCGGGCCCCGGAACCGCTTGCTGAACCTTGCCTGACGCAATTTCAACGCTAAACATTCCGGCCACGAACGACTAGGGGGACGGGAATGGCGGCAGGGCAGGTCGCGAAGGGCGAGCGCGCCCCGGAGGGCGGCGCCATGGGCGCGCTCATGCGGGACCGCGACTGGAGCGCCAGCGCCCTCGGACCCCGGGACCGCTGGCCGCAGAGCCTGCGCACCACGGTTTCTCTGCTGATGGAATCGCCCGTCCCGATGGTGCTGCTGTGGGGCGAGGCCGGGGCGATGCTCTACAACGACGCCTACCGGGAGATCGCCGCCGACCGCCACCCGGAGCTCTTCGGCGCCGAGGTGCGCAAGGGGTGGGGGGAGCTCTCGGACTTCAACGACCACGTCATGCGCCATGTGCTGGCGGGCGGCACGCTCAGCTACCGCGACAAGGAGCTGGTGCTCGCACGCTGCGGGGAGCAGCAGCGCGCGTGGTTCGACCTCGACTATTCGCCGGTGCGCGACGAGGACGGCCGGCCGGCCGGCGTGCTCGCCTTGGTGCGGGAGACGACGGGGCGTGTGCTGGCGGAGCGTCATGCGAACGCCGAGCTGGACCGGCTGAAGCGCCTGTTCGAGCAGGCGCCGACCTTCATGGCGATGCTGCGGGGCCGGGACCACGTCTTCGGGCTGGCCAATCCCTGCTACATGCAGCTCGTGGGCGACCGCGAGGTGATCGGCCGCCCGGTGCGCGACGCGCTGCCAGAACTGGCGGAGCAGGGCTTCCTGGACATCCTCGACGAAGTGTTCCGGACGGGCGAGGCGGTCACGCAGCACTCGACCCGCGTGGCCCTCCAGCGCAGGCCCGGCGCGCTGCCCGAGACGCGGTTCGTCGATTTCGTGTTCCAGCCGATCCACGAGGCCGCCGGCGACATCTCGCAGATATTCGTCCAGGGCTCCGACGTGACCGAGCGGGTCGAGGGCGAGATGCGCCAGCGGGTGCTGATGAACGAGCTGGACCACCGGGTGAAGAACACGCTCGCGACGGTGCTCGCGATCCTGTCGCGCACGATGCGGCCGGGGATCCCGGCCGAGGAGGCGGCGGAGAAGGCGCGGCGGCGGATCATGGCGCTCGCACGCGCGCAGGACGTGCTGACGCGGGAAAGCTGGGACGGGGCGGACCTGCGGTCGATGGCGGAGGCGGCCTTCGCGAGCCATTCGGGCCTTGCGGGGCGGATCGAGCTGTGCGGCCCGCCCGTGCGCCTCTCGCCACGGGAGGCGTTGTCGCTGTCGCTGGCGCTGCATGAGCTGTGCGCCAACGCGCTCGCGCATGGGGCGTTGTCCTGCGAGGCGGGGCGGGTTCGGCTGCACTGGGACCTTGAGGACGACGGCGCGCGCCCCATCCTCTCGCTCGTCTGGCGGGAGAGCGGCGGACCTTCCGTGAGCCCGCCGCGGCGCAGGGGGTTCGGCGCGACCCTGATCGAACGGGGACTGGCGATGGAACTCGGCGGCGACGCGCGGATCGACTACCTGCCCGAGGGCGTGGCCTTCGAGTTCCGCGCCCAGCTCGAGGCGGCGGAGGCGCCGGGTGGCTGATCGAAAGCGGCTTCGGGTGCTCGTGGTGGAGGACGAGGCGCTCATCGCCATGATGATCGAGGATTATCTCCTCGACATGGGGCACGAGGTGGTGGGCCCGGTCTCCCGGCTCGAACCGGCGGTGGGGATGGCCGCGACGGAGCGCTTCGACTGCGCGCTGCTGGACGTGAACCTGTCGGGCCGGCGGTCCTTCCCGGTGGCCGAGGCGCTGGAGGCGCGGCGCATCCCCTTCCTCTTCGCCACCGCCTATGGCGAGGAGGCGCTGTCGCCGGAATTCGCCGCTCGCCCGCTGCTGCGCAAACCGTTCTCGGCCGCCGCGCTGCAGGAGGCGCTGGAGGCGCTGGTCCGCGCCTGAGGCGCGGGGCCTTCCCGACGATCTTCACAGGTGTTCCCGGGGAGGGGATGGAGGCGACGCCCGGAATCGAACCGGGGTGCACGGATTTGCAATCCGCTGCGTAACCACTCCGCCACGTCGCCAACCTGCTGCGGTGCTTATCCATTCGCCCCGCCCTCGTCAACGGACCCGCGCCCGGTTTTCACCCCCGGTGGTCGCATTCATGTTCCGGATCCGTTCTATCTTCGGCCTCGCCTTGGGATCTCGGTGGCGACGGCCGGGCCCGACGCGCCGGGGGCCGGCTTTCGCGCAGGAGGCGAGGTCGTCCGCGGGGCGAAGACGGACCTCGCCGGGTGTGCGGAAAGCGGGGGCTCAGGGCAGGGCGCCGGTGCGGTGCAGGCGGATCTTCAGGCCGCCATGTGGGATCGGCGGGCCCGGCGGATCGAAGGGCAGGCCCGTGGCGCGGGCGAGCTCGGGCGCGTCGGTCAGGAGGCCGACGCGCCAGCCGGAGAAGCCCTCGCGCAGGCGGTCCCCCAGCGTGGCGTAGACGGCGCGCAGCAGCTTGCGCTCGCCGATCCGCCCGCCATAGGGCGGGTTCACCATCACAAGGCCCGGGGGGCCGTGGGGCCGCGCCAGCTCGCCCACCGGGCGGCGGAGGAAGTCGGTCCAGCCGTCCACCCCGGCGCGGGCTGCGTTCTCGGCGCTCATCCGCACGGCGCCGGCATCGCGGTCGAAGCCGAGGAAGCGCGCCGCGGGCGCCGCGGGCGGCGGGGCCGTGCGCATCGCCTCCCAGGCGGCGGGGTCGTGGCCGGCCAGAAGCTCGAAGGCGAAGGGGCGGGCGCGGCCGGGCTCGAGGCCGGCGGCGATCTCGGCGGCCTCGATAGGGAAGGTGCCGGAGCCGCACATCGGGTCCGCGACAGGCTCGCGCCCGTCGAAGCCGCAGGCGCGCAGGAACAGGGCGGCCATCGTCTCCCGCATCGGGGCCTTGGCCACGGCCTGCTTGAAGCCGCGGCGGTGCAGGGGGGCGCCGGAGGTATCGAGGCTCAGGGTGCAGAGGTCGTCCTCGATGCGCACGAGGATGCGCAGAGGGGCGTCCTCGGCGGTCCCGGCGCCCAGGGTCTCGCGGATCGCGGTCTCCACCCGCTGCGCGGCGGCGCCGGCGTGGTAGATGCGGGACTTGCGGCAGACGGCCTCGACGCGGACGGGGATGTCCGGGCGCAGGACCTCTCCCCACGGGACCTTGCGCGCCCGCTTGTCGAGTTGGGCGAGATGCATGGCCCGGAAGCTCGCGAAGCGGACCAGCACGCGCCCGGCGCCGCGCAGCTCCAGGTTCGCGCGCATGACCTCCGACCAGCCGCCGCGGACGCGCACGCCGCCGGGCTCGACGAGGGGCTCGGCGAAGCCCCGTTCCCGCGCCTCGTCGGCCAGAAGCGGCTCCAGGCCCGGCGGGGCGGCGAGGAAGATGTCGAAGGGATCGCTCATGGCGCCCTCCATAGCCGCATCCGCCGGGCGCGGCGAGGGAGGGCCTGCGTCGGAGCAGCGCCCACCGCCGCGCCTCTGGTTGGCGACCGGCCCGCGGCGCGTGGCGGACCGGGAACCACCGGGCGCCGGAGCCAGAGGCGGACCGCCGGCCATGCGCCGCGGGCGGGCGCGCAACCGGAGGCGGAACGCCCGGCGCGGCGCCTCCGCAGGAGACTGCGCGCTCAGCTCCGGATGCGGACCGGGACGCCCTTGTAGGCGGGGGTCTTGGACAGCTCCTCGTGGTAGTGGAGCGGGATCACCGGGTTGATTTCGGGGTAGTAGGCGGTCACGCAGCCGTCGGGCAGGTCGTAGGGCGTCACCCGCAGCGGCGGCGAGAGCCGCTCCACCCCGTCCTCCACCGCGCTCTCCACCGTCACCACCTGGTCGGCCACCAGCCCGCGCCGCTCCATCTCCCGCGGCGAGATCATCAGCACATCCCGTCGGTCCCGGATCCCGCGCAGGCGGTCGTCATAGCCGTAGATCGTGGTGTTGAACTGGTCGTTGGAGCGCACGGTCACCAGCGTCAGCTCCCCGTCCTCCGGGGGCTCGCCCAGCGCGCAGAGGGTGTGGGGCGCGGTGAAATGCGCGCGGCCGGTGTCGGTCTTCCACTCCCGCTCCCGCGCCGGGTTGCCCTTGTAGAAGCCGCCGGGGGTGAAAAGGCGCTTGTTGAAGTCGCGGAACTTGTCGGGGTAGCTCGCCTCGATCAGGTCGCGCACGAGGCCGTAGTCCCCGGTCCACTCGTCCCACTTCACCTTCGGGTTGGGGGAAACGGCGGCCTTGGCGATGCCCGCCACGATGGCGATTTCGGACTTCAACTCGGGGCTCGCGGGCTTGCGGCGGCCTTGTGATCCGTGGATGCAGCTCAGGCTGTCCTCCATGCTCACCGCCTGCGGGCCGGCCGCCTGCACGTCCTCCTCCGAGCGCACGAGGCAGGGCAGGAGCCACGTCGCCCGCCCCGGCAGCAGGTGGGAGCGGTTAAGCTTGGTGGCGATCTGGACGTTCAGCTCCAGCCCCTGCCACGCGCCGTCCGTCCGACCCTGGTCGGGGATCGCGCGGGCGAAGTTGCCGCCGAGGCTGACGAACCCCTTCACCCGCCCGTCCAGCAGCCCCTCCACCGCCTCGACGGTGTTCATGCCGGTCTCCTTGGGAACCTCGAAGCCGAACAGCTCTTCCAGCTTCTCCACCGGCACCAGCTCCGGCTTTTCGGAGATGCCCACCGTGCGCTGCCCCTGCACGTTGGAATGGCCGCGGACCGGAGAGATGCCGGCGCCCTTCCTCCCCATGTTCCCGCGCATCAGCAGCAGGTTGGTCAGCATCGCGATGTTGAGCCAGCCGTGGACATGCTGCGTCAGCCCCATGCCGTAGATGCCGATCACCCGCTCGGCCTTCGCATAGCGGTCGGCGATGTCCTCCAGCGCCTCCCGCGCAAGGCCCGAGATCCGCTCGACCTCCGCCCAGTCGGCGCCGCGCATCCGGGCCTCGAACTCCTCGAACCCGTCCGTATGTTCCTCCACGAAGGCGCGGTCGATCACGCCGCCGTCGCGGTCGTCCAATTCGAACAGGCGCTTGCACATGCCCGTCATCGCCGCGATGTCGCCGCCCGGCCGCACCTGGAGATAGCTGCGCGAGATCTCGGTGTCGGCGCCGGTCAGCATCTCCTTCGGGCTCTGCGGGTTGCGGAACTCCAGCAGCCCCTTCTCCTTCAGCGGGTTGAAGGTGACGATGTCGCAGCCCCGCTTCGAGGCCTCCTGAAGCGGGTGCAGGAACCGGGGCGAATTGGTGCCCGTGTTCTGCCCGAAGAACAGGATCATGTCGCAATGCTCGAAATCATCGAGCACGCAGGTCCCCACCGAGGCGCCGATCACCTTCTTGAGCCCGACGCTCGTGGTCTCGTGGCACATGTTGGAGCTGTCGGGGAGGTTGTTGTTCCCGTAGAGCCGCGCGAGCAGGGCGTAGAGGTAGGACGTCTCCAGCGCCGCCCGCCCGGAGGCGTAGAACACCACCGATTTCGGATCGAGCCGGTTCAGCTCCGCTCCGATCCCGTCGAACGCCTCCTGCCAGGAGCAGGCGAGGTAGCGGTCGCTCTGCGCGTCGTACTTCATCGGGTGGGTCAGCCGGCCGACCATCTCCAGGTCGTGGTCCGACCAGCCGCGCAGCTCGGTCAGCGTGCGGCTCTCCAGGAACTCCGGCCCGCAGCGGTCTCGCGTCAGGTCCCAGATGGTGGCCTTGGCGCCGTTCTCGCAGAACTCGAACGGGTGGGGGGACGGCGGCTTCGTCCAGGCGCAGGAGGTGCACATGTGCCCCCCCGGCTTGTTCTGCCGCATCAACGTCTCCATCACGCCGGGGTCCGGCCGCTCGGTCTTCAGGATCTTCGCCACGCCCTGGAGCGAGCCCCAGCCGCCGCTCGGCCCCTCGTAGCCCGCCGTTCCGTCCTTGGCCTTGCTCATGCCCGGATCCTCCTGAAGCCGCGTTTCCCGAACAACTGGCGCGAATCCGCCGGAAGGCGACCGCGCGGCCGCATTGCGCGGGCCGCCCGATTGTGGCACTTCGCCCCGGAGGGCCCGCGATGGCCCGCCGAGGAACCCCGCGGAGAGCCCCGGATGACCGATTACGCCGCAGCCCGCCTCGCGATGGTGGACAACCAGATCCGCACCGCCGACGTGACCAGCTACGCCATTCTCGACGCCCTGCAGGACGTCCCGCGCGAGCGTTTCGCCCCCGTCGGCCTGAAGCCCGTGGCCTATCTGGGCGAACACCTCCCTCTCGGCCCCGGCCGCGTGATGCTCGACCCCCGCAGCTTCGCCAAGATGCTGGAGGCCGCGGATGTGGGCCCCGACGACCTCGTGCTCGACGTGGCCTGCGGGCTCGGCTACTCCACGGCGGTGCTCGCGCGCCTCGCGGCGGCGGTGATCGCGGTGGAACCGGATCCCGACATGGCCCGCGCCGCCTCCTCCGCCCTGACCGAGCTGGAGGTCCACAACGCCGAGGTGGTGGAGGGTCCGCTGACCGACGGGGCGAAGGACCACGCCCCCTACAACGTCATCTTCGTCAACGGCGGGGTCGAGGAGATCCCGCAAAGCCTGACCGACCAGCTCCGCGAGGGCGGCCGGCTGGTGTCGATCCGCATGACCACTCCGGCCTGCGGGCGCTGCGAGGTGCTGACCCTCTCGGGCGGCATCCTCTCGCCCTGGCGCGCGTTCGACGCCACCGCCCCCGTTCTCGACGGGTTCGCCAAGGCTCCGGCATTCGAATTCTGAGGCTCCCGCGGCTCAAGATCGCGGCCGAAGCCTGCGGGCGCTTTCGACTTTCCGGCCGCGGACCTCTCGGCTAGGGTCGTCGCGCGGCGCGGCGATCGGCTTCGAGCGGACGGAGCGCCACCTTCCAAGGGCGGGATGAACGGCATGACCAACAGAACCCGGAACGCGGCGCTGGCCCTCGGCGCGGCGCTCGCATGGACGGCGCCTGCGGGGGCCGAAACGTTGGCCGACGCGATGGCCAAGGCCTACGTGTTCCACCCCACGCTGGCCGCGGAGCGCGCCACGCTCAGGGCGCTCGACGAGGTCGAGTATCAGGAGCGGGCGGCGCGGTTCGGCTCCGCCGACGTGTCCGCGACCTACCAGTACCAGAACTCCGACAGCGCCGGCACGAGTTTCGATCCCGCGACGGGCCGCAGCGTCCGGGTCAGGAGCCGCAACGACACCGACCCGTTCTCGCTGGGCATCGGCGGCTCCATCCCCCTCTATTCCGGCGGACGGATCGAGAACGGGACCCAGTCGGCCGAGGCCGGCGTGCAGTCCGGCCGCTCCAACCTCGCCTCGGTGGAGCAGGACGTGCTCCTCGACGCGGTGACGGCCTATGAGAACGTGCGCCGCGACATCGCGCTGGTGGCGGTGGCGCGCAGCAACGTGCGCGTGATCGGCGAACAGCTCCGCGCCGCGCAGGACCGGTTCGAGGTCGGCGAGGTCACGCGCACCGACGTGAGCCAGGCCGACGCGCGCCTCTCGGCCGCGCGCTCCAACCTCGCGGCCGTCACCGGCCAGCTCGCGCAGTCGCGCCAGTTCTACCGCGCCACGGTCGGAGATCTGCCGGAAGACCTCCAGGATCCGCCCCCTCTGCCGACCCTGCCGGAATCGGAGGAGGCCGCCCTCGCGCTCGCCGAGGCCGAGCATCCCCTGATCCTCGCGGCCCGTTTCGACGCCCGTCAGGCCGAGTACGAGGTGAAGCGGGCCATCGGCGCCACGCTGCCCAGCGTCGCGCTGGAGGGGGACGTGGCGTATACCGACGCCTCGCTCCTGACCAACGAGGGCGCCTCTGGCGTGGACGGCAACTCCGCCTCGGTCGGGGTGCGGGCGTCGATGCCGCTCTGGACGGGGGGGCGCAACGCCTCGGTGGTGCGGCAGACGCAGGCGCAGCTCGCGCGGGCGCAGGCGTTGATCCACAACCAGGCGCGGCTGGTGCGCCAGCAGGTATCGAACGCCTGGTCGGGGCTGGAGGTCGCGCGCATGTCGATCTCCGCGGCGCGTCAGCAGATCGAGGCCGCGCGCATCGCCTTCGAGGGCGTGCGGGAGGAGGCGACGCTGGGGGCGCGCACCACGCTCGACGTGCTGGACGCGGAGCAGGAGCTTCAGTCCGCGCGGGCCGAGCTGATCAGCTCGCTCCGCGACGAGTACGTGGCGGGCTACGCGCTGCTGGCTTCCGTCGGCGCGCTGAGCGTGGGGCATCTGGGGCTCGATGTGGCGCGCTACGATCCGACGGACTACCGCGAGTCGGTGGACGAGGCGCCCTACGATTACCTCCCCGGCGAGGCGACGCAGTGGTCCTCCCGCTGGAAGCCGTGACGGCGCGGGAGAGGGGAGGGGACGCCCATGCAGGACGATGACCGCCGCGCCGGAGAGGATGACGGGTTGATGGCCGACATCCGCAGGATCGTGGAGGAGGAGGGGCGCCCTCGCCCGCCCACGGCGTTCGAGCCGGCGAGCGCCGGCGGGGTGTTCGCCCTGACCCCCGCCATGCGGGCCGGAGCCACGCCCTTCGGCGCAGGCTCTCCCCGCGCGCCCCTCGCTCCGGCGGAGGACGAGGAGCCCCCGCTGATCCTGACCCGCCGCGTGGACCAGCCCGAGCAGCCCTTCGGCTCCGGCTCCGCCGGCACGCCGCCGTCCCAGGGCCGGCCGCCCGCCTTCCACGCGCCGGAGGACGAAGCGCCGTCGCCGGCGTCCGCCTTCGAACCGGATCGAGCCAAGTCGACGCCTCCGCACGCGGCCCCCGCGCCGGCGGACGAGACCCTGGCCGATCCGGCGCACGCGGCCTCCGCGTCGGGGGGCGAGGAGTCTTCGCCGGCCGGCGACGAGCGCGCCCGAGCCCGCCTCACCCGAGCCGCGGGACGAGGATCCCGAACCGGAGGTCTTCGCCGAGATCCCCGACGCGCCTCCCGCCGACGAAGCGGGCGACCCGCCGCTCCGCGACCCGGAGCGCCGGGGCGCCGAGCCTTCCCCTGCGCGTCCCGCCGCAGGGAAGGCCGAGCCGTCGCCCGGCATCGCCGCCGCGCGCATCCCGCAGATTCGGCGCGCCCTTCGGTCGGGCGGCCGCGCCGCATGACATCCGCCGCGCCTTCGCCTCCGACAGCGCGCCCGGGCCGATCGCCGCCTCGGGCCTCCCCCGCAGCCGGGAGGAGCTTCTGGCCCTGACCCGCGAGGCGATCCGCGAGGAGTTGGCCGGTCCCCTGGGCGAGCGCATCTCCCAGAACATCAAGCTGCTGATCGAGCGGGAGGTTCGCCGCGCCGTCGCCCAGCTGGCGCGGGACGAGGACGACGCCTCGCGCTGAGCGCGACGAAGCCGCCCGCCGGGTCTACCGGCGGGCGCTCCGGTCATGCAGCGGGCGAGGATCGGGCGGCGAGCGCCGCCCCCGTCGCCGGCCTCGCCAGCGTCTCCGCCGGCTCCACCTTCCGGGGCCCGAAGCCATTGAAGCGGGTCGCCGTCGTGGTTCCGCAGGCGCCGAGGCCCTCGAAGATCACGAAGTCGCCCTCCGCGATAGTTGGCGCGGAAGGCGGTCGAAATCGACCTGATGGAACGGACGAAATGATCCATCTCGCTTGCGATACGACGAAACGACCATCGGATCGCGAAGATACCCGAATCTCTTGATGAGACCGAGCGCGCGCTCCTCGGTCTGCTGGCGCGCGACGCCCCCGCCCCGGCGTCCGAGCTTGCGCCCCGCCTGAACTTCGCCCGGACCACCGTTCAGGCGCGGATCGAAAAGCTGGAGCGCACCTGGTCATCAACGGCTAAACCATGCGCGCCGAGACCGCGCCGGGGGCCATGATCCGCGCCTACGTGCTGATCCAGGTGGAGCCGCGCAACGCCGCCTCGGTCGGCGTGCAGCTTGCGCGGATGCGCGAGCTTGGATCGATGCACACGACCTCCGGGCGGTTCGATCTCGCGGCGCAGGTGTGCGCCGGATCGAGACGCTGGTGCAGGTCTCCACCAAGATCGACCGCCGCTGGTGATCCGGCGGAGCCCGCGTCGCGGGCGAGACCTTATCTCGATCCGCGCCTTCGCGCGGTTCTCGGGCGCCGCGGGGCGGGGAGGGCGCGCTTCGACCCCCTCGCGCGGGCGCGCGGTCTTTCCCCCCTCGCGCGGGCGCGCGGTCTTTCCCGGTTGCGCGGGCGCGCTTCGCCTCTCGCGTCCGCGCGCGGTCTTTCCCAGGACGTCCTCGCGCGCTAGAAGCGCCCGAACCCCGTTTTTCGCGCAGACCGGACGCTTCAGCATGAGCATGGACAAGACCTTCGACGCCGCTTCGGCCGAGCCCGAGATCTACGCGCGCTGGGAAGACGAGGGCGCCTTCCGCGCCGGCGCAAACGCAAAGCCGGGGGCCGAGCCCTTCGCCATCCTGATCCCGCCGCCCAACGTCACCGGCTCGCTCCATATCGGGCACGCGCTGAACAACACGCTGCAGGACATCCTGATCCGCTGGAAGCGGATGCAGGGGTTCGACACGCTGTGGCAGCCGGGGCAGGACCATGCCGGCATCGCCACGCAGATGGTGGTGGAGCGCAAGCTCGCGGCCGAGGGTCAGCCCTCCCGGCGCGAGATGGGGCGCGAGGCCTTCACCGCGAAGATCTGGGAGTGGAAGCGGGAGTCGGGCTCGACCATCCTGAACCAGCTCCGCCGCCTCGGCGCCTCCTGCGATTGGTCGCGCAACGCCTTCACCATGTCGGGCGCCCCGGGCGCGCCCGGGGGCGAGGACGGCAACTTTCACGACGCGGTTCTTCGCGTGTTCGTCGGGCTTTACAAGGACGGGCTCATCTACCGCGACAAGCGGCTGGTGAACTGGGATCCGCATTTCGAGACCGCGATCTCGGACCTCGAGGTCGAGCAGGTCGAGGAGCGCGGCCATCTCTGGCGCTTCCGCTACAAGCTCGCCGACGGTCTGACCTACGACCATCCCGTGGTGCGCGAGGAGGCGGACGGCGAGACGGTCACCCGCGACTGGACGCCCGAGGATGACGCGCCCTCCGCCTGGGAGGAGCGCGACTATCTGGTCGTCGCCACCACGCGGCCGGAGACGATGCTCGGCGACACCGGCGTCGCGGTCCACCCCGACGATCCGCGCTACAAGGGCCTCGTGGGCAAGGACGCGGTCCTGCCGCTGGTCGGCCGGCGCCTGAAGATCGTGGCGGACGAGTACGCCGACCCCGCCAAGGGCACCGGCGCGGTGAAGATGACGCCCGCGCACGACTTCAACGACTTCGAGGTCGGGCAAGCGCGCGGAACCTGCGCGTCGTCAACGTGATGACGCCGACAGGCGGCGATGTGGCTCGAGGGCAACGCGCGACTTCCTGGAAGGCTGCGACCCGGATGCCCGAGGCGATGGCGCTTGACGGTCTCGACCGCTTCGAGGCGCGCGACGCGGATCGTGGCTGGCTCGCGGAGGCGCAGGGCTGGCTCGACGGCATCGACGAGGAGGTCCACGTCGTCCCTCATGGCGACCGCTCCAAGATCGCCGATCGAGCCCTACCTGACCGACCAGTGGTTCGTGGACGCGAAGACGCTGGCCGCAGCCGGCGCTGGCGGCGGTGCGCGAGGGCCGCACCGCGTTCGCGCCGAAGAGCTGGGAGAAGACCTACTTCAACTGGCTCGAGAACATCGAGCCCTGGTGCATTTCCCGCCAGCTCTGGTGGGGCCACCAGATCCCGGTCTGGTACGGGCCGGACGGCCATGTCTTTTGCGAAGGTCGTCGCCGGAACGCTGCCGATGGCTGCGGCGCGGCGAACGGATCATGGTGTCTGCGCTCGCACGACGCTGGAAGAGCTGCCCGTTCTCGCTGAGCGCATCCGGGCGAGATGGTTGTCCAGATGGCGGAGCTCCGCAAATGGCTCGAGCAGCTGGACGGGAACGACTTCGGCGAAGTGCGACCTGATTATGCGCGACCCGGACGTCCTCGACACCTGGTTCTCCTCGGGCCTCTGGCCGATGGGCACGCTGGGCTGGCCGGAGAAGACGCCGGACCTCGCGCGCTACTACCCGAGTTCGGTGCTGGTGACGGGCTTCGACATCATCTTCTTCTGGGTCGCCCGGATGATGATGTTCGGCATGCACTTCATGAAGGACGACAACGGCGCGCCGCAAGTCCCGTTCCATGACGTCTATATCCACGCCCTCGTCCGCGACGAAAAGGGCAAGAAGATGTCCAAGTCCCTGGGCAACGTTATCGACCCGCTGGAGCTTGTGGACGAATACGGCGCCGACGCGGTTCGGTTCACGCTGGCCTCGATGGCCGCGATGGGGCGCGACATCAAGCTGGCGGTGGCGCGGGTCGGAGGGCTACCGCAACTTCGCCACCAAGCTCTGGAACGCCGCGCGCTTCGCCGAGATGAACGAGTGCCGACCCGTCGCGGGCTTCGACCCCGCCTCCGTGCAGGCGCCCGTCAACCGCTGGATCGTGGGCGAGACGGCCCGGCTGCGGGAGACGGTGGATGCGGCCCTTCGGACTACCGCTTCAACGACGCCGCCGGCGCCCTCTATGCGGACGTCTGGGGCGTGTTCTGCGACTGGTACGTGGAGTTCGCCAAGCCGCTCCTGACCGGCGAGGACGAGGCCGCGAAGGCCGAGACGCCGCGCCGTCGCCGCCTGGGCGCTGGACCAGCGGCTGGTCGCTGCTGCACCCGTTCATGCCCTTCGTGACCGAGGAGCTGTGGGGCCAGATCGCGGAGCGGCCGAACATGCTGATCCTGGCGGAGTGGCCGGCGCTGTCGGCCTCGCGGCGGATCCGGAGGCGATCAGCGCGATCCAGCGCCTGATCGGGCTGATCGAGGCGGTGCGCTCGGTCCGCGCCGAGATGAACGTGCCCCCCTCCGCCAAGCTGGAGCTGCTGCTGATCGAGGGCGATGAAGGTCTGGAAGGCATGATCCGCGAGGACCTGCCGCTGCTGGAGCGTCTCGCCCGCGTCGAGGGTTTTCGCCGCGAAACGGCTGCGCCGAAGGGGGCGGCGACCGTGACCGTGCCGGGGGGCGCGGTCTGCCTGCCGCTCGCGGGGATCGTGGACGGGAAAGCGGAGAAGGCGCGGCTGGAGAAGGCGCTCGGGAAGGTGGAGAAGGAGGCCGAGGGGATCGAGCGCAAGCTCGGCAATCCGGGGTTCCTCGCCAAGGCGCCGGAGGAGGTGGTGGAGGAGAACCGCGAGCGTCTCGCCGAGGCGAAGGCGGAGGCGGAGCGGCTGCGGGCCGCGGTCGCCCGGGCGGCGGAGCTCGTCTGACGGCGTCTCCTTCGGCGCGCGATGTTTCGCAGCGAAACGCGCTTGTATGCGCATTGGAGGCCGCTACCGGATGTAGCGGCCTTCGTGCGTGGAGTGGAAACGGTCCGTGCGGATCCGCGGTCTGGCATCCTGTCGTGGAGACGATAGGTAGGGTCCTCGGAACGCGCCCCGCGGCCGGATGCTTCGGGGTCGGAAGCAATCCACGGAGCGAGCGATGACCAAGGTTCTGGTTCTCTACTACTCGATGTACGGCCACATCGCGCAGATGGCCGAGGCGGTGGCCGAGGGCGCGCGCGAGGCGGGCGCCGAGGTCTCGATCAAGCGCGCCCCCGAAACCATGCCGCGCGAGGCGCTGGAGCAGATGGGCGCGAAGCTCGACCACCCGCATCCCGATGCGACGCCGGCGGAGCTGGAGGAGTACGACGCCATCATCGTCGGCACCCCGACCCGGTTCGGCAACATGGCCGGCCAGATGCGCACCTTCTGGGATCAGACCGGCGGTCTATGGGGGCAGGGCAAGCTGATCGGCAAGGCGGGGTCGGTGTTCACCTCGACCGCGACGAGCGGGGGCGAGGAGACGACGATCCTCTCGACCCAGACCACGCTTCAGCATCATGGCATGGTGATCGTGGGGCTGCCCTATTCGACGCCGGAGCTGACGGACATCTCCGAGGTTCGGGGCGGCACGCCCTATGGGGCCAGCACCATCGCCGGGCCGGACGGGTCGCGGATGCCCTCGGCCAAGGAGCTGTCGATGGCCAGGCAGCAGGGCGCCCATGTGGCGCGGATCGCGGCGAAGCTCGCGGCCTGAGGCGAAGAGTTCCGTGGCGCCCCCCGGTCTGGGGCGGCGCCGGGGGAGCCTGGCGGGGGCGGCCGTCCGCGCGGAGGGAACCTCCGCGCCCGGCCGCGTCCGCGGCCGGCTTTCTCCGCCTTGGCGGAGAAAGGGACGGCCTTGCGCGACGGGTCGGGCGGAGGCGCCGGGTGGCGCGCGTCTCGGGGCTCGGGCGGCGGTTCGGGACGGCCGGACCCCACCCCGGCCCTTCCCCCGCGAGCAGCGGTGGGGGGGGCGAGCGCCGCGACCGGAGCTTGATCGGCCAGCGAGCCGAAGGCGGCTCAACGGGGCGGACGCGACGGGTTCTCGCCCCGCCGGATGCCGAGGGTTTTCGCCGCGCCGGGAGCTGAAGGGGTCTCGCCGCGCGGGAGTCGGGGGAGGCGCCGCCGGCCCCCCTCGCTCCGAACCGAAGGGCCGCCTCCGGCCCTTCGTCTCCAAGTCAAGGCGCTTCGGCCCGCTTCTCCGCGTGGAGGCAGGGCCGGAGCCCGTCCTCTGCGATATGCGCCGGCGGCGGCGAGACGCCTCGCCGCGGAGGCTCAGGCGGCTTCGGCGGCCGCCACGATCTCCTTGCCGCGCTCGATGGCCGCCGCGCGGGCGGGACGGTCGAGGCAGCGGCGGGCGTAGTCGGAGACCGGACCCTCGGGCAGCGCCCATTTGAACATCCGCTCCCCCCAGCCCAGCGTGTGGGAGGTGATGATGTCCGCGAAGGTGAAGGTCTCGCCCGCGAGCCAGGGGCCGTCGCCGAGGCGGACGGCGAGGCGCTCGCACGCGAGGTCGAACTCGAACTTGCAGGTGGGCTCCACCGCCGCGCGCTTGTCCTCGGGGTGGATGAAGCGGTTCTTGGCCGCGGTCCAGCAGGCCCCTTCCAGCTCGTCCACGCAGAACTGGGTGGCGGCGTCCTGGCGGGCGCGCTCCACCGTTCCGGCGGGGTGGGTGAGCTTGCCGTGACGGTCTGCAAGGAAGGCGAGGATGGCGACCGAGTCCGCGATGGGCGCGTCGTCCACCAGCAGCACGGGCGCCTTGCCGGTTGGGTTGAGGGCCAGCAGACGCTCGGATTGCGCCTTGGCGATCTCGAACCCGTAGGGCTCCCCGATCTCCTCCAGCATCCAGGTCACGCGCAGGCTGCGGTTCTGAGGGTGTCCGACGACGGTGTACATGGCGCTCTCCTCCCATGGCGCGGTTTCGCGCGGAGGAGACGCCCCGCCGTGCCCGCGGTCAAGCGGGATCGGCGGCTCAGCGTTGGAGCGTGGCGAGATGGTCCACGATGGCGCGGATGCGGCGGTCGATCTCGGCCTCGCGCTCGGCCTCCGGGAGGTGGGCGAGGTTGAGGTCGAAGATCTCGCCCCAGACCGGCATCGGGGAGCCGTGGCCGCGGATGGCGAGGCGGCCGTCCACCGCGGCGGCGACCTCCTCGGCGGGGAAGACGCCCCCGTTGGCGGCGGCGAGGCCCGTGAGGTCCGCGGGCTGGACCTTCAGGGCGGGGGCGAGGGGGCCGTCGCCGCGCCCCTCGTCGCCATGGCAGATCGAGCAGACCGAGTCGTAGGCGAGCTTGCCGAGGTCGCGGTCCTGCGCGGCGGCGGGGGCTGCGAGAAGGATCGCGAGAAGGGGGGAGAGGGGTGCGGCGCGCATGGACGTGGCCTCCTGCTTCGTCTTTGCGGTGGTGGCAGGATAGAACTGATCCGGCCTCCGGTCGAGCGTTCCGGGCGGGGGCGGGCCCAGCCACGAAGCGCCCGGCCCGGAGCGCGCCGCGGGCCGGACCTTCACGAGAGGCGGGACGGCCGGCGCGGCGCTTGCCGGGGTGGGGCGCCGCGGCTAGAAGGGGCGCGCCCTCACCCTTGGCGGAAGGAAGACCGCGTGGCGGACGTGTTCGCTCATCGTCATCTCCTCGGGATCGAGGGGCTTTCGCCCGGCGACGTTCGGGCGGTTCTGGACCTGGCGGACGAGTACGTCGCGCTGGGGCGGAGCCGGGACAAGAAGCGGGCGACGCTTCGGGGGCTCACCCAGATCAACCTGTTCTTCGAGAATTCGACCCGCACGCAGGCGAGCTTCGAGATCGCCGGCAAGCGGCTCGGGGCCGACGTGATGAACATGTCGGTGCGCACGTCCTCGATGTCGAAGGGGGAGACGCTGCTGGACACGGCCGCGACGCTGAACGCGATGCACCCGGACGTGATCGTGGTGCGCCACCAGCATTCGGGCGCGGTGGCGCTGCTGGCGCAGAAGGTGGACGCGGCGGTGCATCAACGCCGGCGACGGGCGGCACGAGCACCCCACGCAGGCGCTGCTGGACGCGCTGACCATCCGGCGGCGCTGCGGGCGGCTGCACCGGCTGACGGTGGCGATCTGCGGGGACATGGCGCATCGCCGGGTGGCGCGGTCCAACATGATCCTGCTGGGGCTGATGGAGAACCGGGTGCGGGTGGTCGCGCCCGCCGACGCTGCTGCCGCCCGAGATCGACCGCTACGGGGTCGAGGTGTTCCACGACATGGAGGCGGCGCTGGAGGGCGCCGACGTGGTGATGATGCTGCGCCTCCAGCAGGAGCGGATGGAGGGCGCCTACGTGCCGCGCCAGCGGGAGTACTTCCATCGCTGCGGGCTCGATCACCAGAAGCTCGCGCGCGCCAAGCCCGGACGCCATCGTGATGCATCCGGGGCCGATGAACCGGGGCGTGGAGATCGACGCGCTGGTGGCCGACGATCCGGCGCGCGTCGGTGATCGCCGAGCAGGTGGAGATGGGGGTCGCGGTGCGCATGGCGGTGCTGGAGCTGCTGGCGAGGGGGCGGGCCGATGGCTGAGCGGCCGATCCTGTTCCGCGACGCGCGGCTGGTGGACCCCGTGGACGGGGGAGCGGCGGGCGGGACCTGCTGGTCGCGGACGGACGGGATCGCCGCGCCGGCGCAGGGCGCGGCCGGGGCCGGAGGTGGTGGACTGCGCGCGGCCGCGTGCTGGCGCCCGGCATCGTGGACATGCAAGGTCTTCGTCGGCGAGCCGGGCGCCCGGCACCGCGAGAGCTACCGCACCGCCGGCGCAGGCGGCCGCGGCCGGGGGCGTGACCACCATCGTCGCTCAGCCGGGCACGGACCCGGCGGTCGACGATCCGGCGCTGGTCGGCTTCGTCCTCCGCCGTGCCGCCGAGGTCTGCCCGGTCCGCGTCCATGTCATGGGCGCGCTGACCGCGGGCTGCCGGCGGCGCGCGGATGTCGCGAGATGGGCTTCCTGCAGGACGCTGGCGCCGTCGCCTTCACCGACGGGGACCGGCCGGTGGCGGACGCCTGTCGTGTTCCGCCGCTGCCTCGCCTACGCGAAGGCCATGGGCGCGCTGGTGGTGCATCACCCGCAGGAGCCGGCCTTGAGCGCGCGGCGACCTGCGCGACCGAGTCGTTCTTCGCCACCAAGCTCGGGCTGCCGGCGATGCCCGCGATGGCCGAGCGGATCGATGCTGGAGCGGGACCTGCGCTGGCCGGAACTGACGGGGGCGCGGCTGCATGCCGACCAGCTCTCGACCGCCGGCGCGCTCGACGGCGCTGGAGCGGGCGAGGGCGGCGGGAGCTGGCGGTCACGGCCGGGGCCTCGATCCACCACCTGACGCTGAACGAGCTGGATATCGAGCACTACCGCACCTTCTTCCGCCTCGACCCGCCGCTCCGGTCCGAGGACGACCGCGGCGCGCTGGTGCAGGCGGTGGCCGAGGGGCTGGTGGAGGTCATCACCTCCGCCCACTGCCCGGGACGAGGAGCGCAAGCGCCTGCCCTATGAGCAGGCCGCGCCGGGCGCGGTGGGGCTGGAGACGCTGCTGCCGGCCGCGCATGCAGCTGGTCCATGCGGGGCGCATCTGGACCTGCCGACGCTGTTCGCGCGCCTGAGCCTGGCGCCCGCGCGGCTGCTGGGGCTGCAGGGCGGGCGGCTTGCGCCGGGCGCGCCGGCGGACCTGGTGCTGTTCGACCCGGACGCGCCCTGGGTGCTGGACCGCGCCACGCTGCGCTCGCGGTCCAAGAACACGCCCTATCGACCTGCGGCGGATGCAGGGGAAGGTGTGCGGCGACCTGGGTCGCCGGGCGGCGCGTGTATCGAGAGGGAGGCGGCATGATCCGGTTCATCCCCGAATGGCTGAGGGCGCTGCTCGATCCGGGCGCGGCCGCGCCGGGGCTGGAGGCGGCGGCGCCTTATCTCGTCGCCGCGCTGGCCATCGGCTATCTGCTGGGGGCGATCCCGTTCGGGTTGCTGATGGCCCGGGTCTTCCGGCTGGGGGACCTGCGCAAGGTCGGCTCGGGCAATATCGGCGCGACCAACGTGCTGCGCACGGCGAACAAGGGGGCGGCGGCTGCGACGCTTGTGCTGGATGCGCTGAAGGGGGCGCTGGCGGTCTGGCTCGCGCGCGGCTGGTGGGGGCCGGATGCGGCGGTGCTTGCGCGGCTGCGGGGCGGTGATCGGGCATATGTTCCCGGTGTGGCTCGGGTTCCGGGGCGGGAAGGGGGTCGCGACGCTTGCTGGGCATCGTGCTGGCGCTGAGCTGGCCGGCGGGGCTCGTGTGCCTCGCGGTCTGGATCGGGGCGGCGCTGGTCACGCGCTATTCCTCGGTCGGGGGGCTGGCGGCGGCGGCGGCGGGGCCGCTGGGGCTGTGGGCCTTCGGACGGCTGGAGGCGGTGGTGCTGGTGGCGATCATGGCCGTGCTGGTCTGGGCGCGGCACCACGAGAACATCGGCCGGCTGATGCGCGGCGAGGAGCCGAAGATCGGCGCGAAGAAGAAGGCCGGTTAACCGCGGCTTTACCTCGGCCGACGTCTCTGGGGCCGAACGTTCCGGAGGATCCCATGCAGGCGCGTCTCGACCTGACGATGGACTTGGCGCGCCCGGCGGGGCCGAGGCGGGAGGACCCGCTGGATGCCCTGAGGCTTGCGCGCAGCCGCAATGTCGGGCCCGCGACCTGGACGCGGCTGGTGCGGCGCTTCGGGTCCGCGGCGCGGGCGCTGGAGGCGCTGCCGGAGCTGGCTCACCGCGGCGGCGCGAAGCTGGAGCCGTGCTCCGTCGCGCAGGCGGAGCGGGAGCTTGCGGCGGGCGCCGCGGCCGGCGCGCATCTGCTGATCCTGGGCGAGGCGGACTATCCCAAGGCGCTGGCTGAGATCGGGGATCCGCCGCCCGTCCTGTGGATGCGCGGCGACGCCGAGGCGCTGGCGAGGCCGGCGGTGGCGCTGGTGGGGGCGCGCAACGCCTCCGCCGTAGGCTTGCGCATGGCGCGGCTGCTGGCGGGGGAACTGGGGGAGGCGGGGCTGGTCGTGGCCTCCGGCCTCGCGCGCGGGGTGGACGGGGCGGCGCATGAGGCGGCGCTGGCGACGGGCACGGTCGCGGCGCTCGCGGGGTGCGTGAAGACGGTCTATCCAGCGGAACATGCGGATCTCGCGGACCGGATCGCGGCCGGGGGCGGGGCGCTGCTGTCGGAGGCGCCGGTGGGGCTGGAGCCGCAGGCGCGGCATTTCCCGCGGCGCAACCGGGTGATCGCGGGGCTTGCGCGCGCGGTGGTGCTGATCGAGGCGGCGGAGCGGTCAGGCTCGCTCATCACCGCGGAGTTCGCGCTGGAACAGGGGCGGGAGGTGATGGCGGTGCCGGGCTCGCCGCTCGATCCGCGCTCTTCGGGGGGGAACGGGCTGATCCGGCAGGGGGCGGTGCTGGTGCGGTCCGCCGCCGATGTGATCGAGGCGCTGGAGGCGGCGGTCCTGGGCGCGCGGCCGGAGGCGGAGGGGTTCGCGGAGCCGGGGGCGGGCTTCGGGCGCCCTCTGCGGGATCTGGCGCGGCTGCGGGCCGAGGTGGCGTCGCTGCTGGGGGCGGACCCGGTGGAGGAGGACGAGCTGGCCCGGCTGACGGGCGCCGGCGGGTCGGCGCTTGCGGAGGTGCTGCTGGAGCTGGAGCTGGCGGGGCGGCTGGACCGGCGACCGGGGGGCATGGTCGCGCTGCTGCCGGAGTAGGGCGGCGCGGGCGACGGCGAGGCGGGAGCCGGGGGCGACCCGGCGGCGTGGCCTGAGGTCCGCCGGGCGCGGCCGTGCGCGTCCTGAGGACGCGCGCGGAGGCGTCCGCCTCCGCGCCCGCGCCTGCGCGGGCAGGGCCGCTTGCGCCAGGGCCCGCCGTTCCGCCCAAGCCCGCCCGCAGGGCGCCCCCGGCCTCTTGCCGGGACCTGCCGCCGCGCCTGCTTGCGCGGACCCGCCGGCCGCGCTACCTCGCGCGCATGGCTGATCCTGCGCCCCTCCCCAAGCGCTCCGTGCTCGCCGGCGGCGCGCCGGAGGGCTACGATGCGTTCCTCGTCTCCGAGCTGTCGGCCCGCGCCGACGCGCCCCTGATCCATGTGGCCCGCGACGGCCACCGGATGGAGGCGCTGGCCGAGGCGCTCGCCTTCTACGCGCCCGAACTGCCGGTGCTGCGCTTCCCCGCTTGGGACTGCCTGCCCTATGACCGGGTGTCCCCCAACGCCGAGATCTCGGCCGCGCGCATGGCGACGCTGGCGGCGCTGGCGGACGGGGTCCGCCGAGCGCGTCGATCCTGCTCACCACGCTCTCGGCCGCCATGCAGCGGGTGCCGGCGCGGGAGGCGGTGCGCGAGCGCGTCCTTCGTGGCGGAGGTGGGCCGGCCGCTCGATCTCGACGCGCTGCAGGACGTATCTGGAGCGGATGGGCTTCAACCGCGCGCCCACGGTGACCGAGCCGGGCGACTACGCCGTGCGGGGCGGCGTGGTGGACGTGTTCCCGCCGGGGGCGGAGGCGCCGGTCAGGCTCGACCTCTTCGGCGACGTGCTGGACGGGGCGCCGGCGCTTCGACGCCGAGAGCCAGCGCACCATCGAGAAGATCAAGCGGGTCGAGTTCGCGCCGGTCTCGGAGGTGATCCTCGACGAGGACGCGATCGCCCGCTTCCGCTCGGCCTACCGCGCGACCTTCGGGGCGGCGGGGCTCGACGATCCGCTCTACGAGGCGGTCAGCGTCGGGCGCAAGCAGCAGGGCATGGAGCACTGGCTGCCATTCTTCCATGACCGCATGGAGACGCTGTTCGACTATCTGCCGGGCGCGCCCGTGGCGCTCGACCACCAGATCGAGGAGGCGCGGGAGGTGCGCGCCGAGATGATCCGCGACCACTACCGCGCGCGGGCGGATGCGGCGAAGGAGCGGCCCTCCATGGGCGCCTCGGTCTACAAGCCCGCCCCGCCGGAGCTTTTGTATCTGGACGAGGCGGGGTGGAAGGCGGCGCTGGCCGGCCGTCCGGTGCGGCGCTTCTCGCCCCTGCCGCAGCCGCCGGGGCCGGACTGCGTGGATGCGGGCGGGCGGATCGGGCGCAGCTTCGCGGCCGAGCGGCAGCAGGAGGGGGTGAACCTCTTCAACGCGCTGGCCGACCATCTGCGCAAGCTCCTGAAGGCGAAGAAGAAGGTGATCTTCGCCACCTATTCCGAAGGCGCGCGGGATCGGGTGAAGACCCTGCTGGAGGATCACGAGGCGCCGGCGTCGCGGCTGATCTCGCGCTTCGCGGAGGCGAAGGCGGGGCTGGTGAACCTCGCGGTCTGGCCGCTGGAGCAGGGGTTCGAGACCGAAGGGCTGGCGGTGGTGGCCGAGCAGGACGTGCTCGGGGACCGCCTGGTGCGCGCGCCCCGGCGCAGGAAGCGGGGGGAGAACTTCCTGACGGAGGCCGCGAGCCTCTCGGCCGGCGATCTCGTGGTGCATGTGGAGCACGGGATCGGGCGGTTCCTGGGGCTGGAGACCGTGCAGGCGCTGGGCGCGCCGCATGATTGCGCCATGCTGGAATATGCCGGCGGCGACAAGCTGTACCTGCCGGTGGAGAACATCGAGCTCCTGAGCCGCTACGGGCAGGACGCGGGGCTGCTGGACAAGCTGGGCGGCGGCGCCTGGCAGGCGCGGAAAGCGCGGATGAAGGAGCGGATCCGCGAGATGGCGGACCGGCTCATCCGCCTCGCGGCCGAGCGGGCGCTGCGGAAGGCGCCGGAGTTCGAGCCGCCGCAGGGGTCGTGGGACGAGTTCTGCGCGCGGTTTCCCTATACCGAGACGGACGACCAGCTCTCGGCCATCGCCGACGTGCTGGACGACCTTGCGGCCGGGCAGCCCATGGACCGGCTGATTTGCGGCGACGTGGGCTTCGGCAAGACCGAGGTGGCGCTGAGGGCGGCCTTCGCGGCTTCCATGTCGGGGATGCAGGTGGCGGTGGTGGCGCCGACGACGCTGCTCGCGCGCCAGCACGCCAAGACCTTCGAGGAGCGGTTCCGGGGCTTTCCAGTGCATGTGCGCCAGCTCTCGCGCTTCACGCCGGCCAAGGAGGCGGCGGACACGCGCAAGCGGCTCACGGATGGGACGGTGGACATCGTGATCGGCACCCACTCGCTGCTGGCGCAGGGGATCCGGTTCAAGGACCTGGGGCTGCTGATCATCGACGAGGAGCAGCATTTCGGCGTCCGCCACAAGGAGCGGCTGAAGGAGCTGCGCTCGGACGTCCATGTGCTGACCATGACGGCGACGCCGATCCCGCGGACGCTGCAGCTCGCCATGTCCGGGGTGCGGGAGCTGTCGGTGATCGCCACGCCTCCCGTGGATCGGCTGGCGGTACGCAGCTACATCACCGAGTTCGATCCCGTCACGGTCCGCGAGGCGCTGCTGCGGGAGCGGTTCCGCGGCGGGCAGTCCTTCTTCGTGGTGCCGCGGATCTCGGACCTGCCCGAGATCGAGGAGTTCCTGCGGGAGGACGTGCCGGAGGTGAGCTACGTCATCGCCAACGGGCAGATGGCGGCCGGGGAGCTCGACGACCGCATGAACGCCTTCTACGACGGACGCTACGACGTGCTGCTGGCGACGACCATCGTGGAGTCGGGGCTGGACATCCCGCGCGGCCAACACGCTGATCGTGCACCGGGCGGACATGTTCGGGCTGGCGCAGCTCTACCAGATCCGGGGGCGCGTGGGGCGGTCCAAGGCCCGCGCCTACGCCTATTTCACCACCGAGCCGCGCAAGCGGATGACCGACGGCGCGGAGAAGCGGCTGAAGGTGCTGGCGAGCCTCGACAGCCTCGGGGCGGGGTTCACGCTGGCCTCCCACGACCTGGACATCCGCGGTGCGGGCAACCTGATCGGCGAGGAGCAGTCCGGCCATATCCGCGAGGTGGGGTTCGAGCTTTACCAGCACATGCTGGAGGAGGCGATCCAGCGCATGAAGTCCGGCGACATGGACGCGCCGGAGACGCAGGGGGACTGGTCGCCGAACATCAATCTCGGCGTGCCGGTGATGATCCCCGAGGAATATGTGCCGGACCTCGACGTGCGGCTGGGGCTTTATCGCCGGCTGTCGTCGCTGGAGACGAAGACCGAGCTGGAGGGCTTCGCGGCCGAGCTGCATGACCGCTTCGGCAAGCCGCCGAAGGAGGTGGAGTGGCTGCTGCGCGTGGTGCGGGTGAAGGCCATGTGCCGGCGCGCGGGCATCGCGCGGCTGGACGGCGGGCCCAAGGGGGCGACGGTGCAGTTCCGGGAGGACAAGTTCGCCAATCCCGCGGGGCTGGCGCAGTGGCTGTCGTCCAATGCCAGGTTCGCCAAGATCCGGGACAACAAGGTGGTGCTGCGGCAGGAATGGCCGGACGATGCCGCCCGGCTGAAGGGCGCGTTCGGGATCGCGCGGGATCTGGCGAAGGTGGCGGAGGCGGGGCGCAAGCAGGCGGCCTGAGCCGGCCCTCAGCCCATCGCCATCCCGGCGTTCAGCGCCAGCACCGCAAGGCCGAGCGCCAAGGCCGCGGCCACGTCGATGGCCATCAGGTTGAAGTGGTTGCCCCGCCGCATGGCGAGCGCGAGGGCGTTGGCCTCCACGTCCCCGCGCAGGGCGGTCGCGGCCACGCGGTCCGAGGAATCGGCGAGCTGGTGGCGCACGGGCTCGGTGGTGAACAGGTAGATGCCCACCACCAGCATCAGCAGAGCGACGGGGCGCCGTCGCCCTCCTTCGCCAGCCGGAACAGGCCGACGATGGCGAGGGTTATCCCCAGCACCATCAGCGCGGCGAACCGGTGCGAATGGCGCCAGCGGGCCTGGCGGCGGGCCTCGATCGTCTCGGCGGCCTCGGTGGAGGCGGGGGCGCTGTCGGCGCAGCGGCGCCAGCAGACCACCGACCACACGGCGCGGAGCGCCATGGCCAGCAGCAGCCAGCGGGTCATGGGGTGATGCGCGATCACCTCCAGGATGTTGTCGAGGCCGTTCAAGCGGGTCCCTCCGCCTCCTGCGCGCCGGCCGCCGCGGCCTGCGTGAGCTCGTCGATCACGCGGGCCCAGAGGTCGGGCTCCTGCGCGCCCTGCACCACGTATTTGCCGTCGATCAGGAAGGTGGGGACGCCGGAGACGCCGATGTCGCGCGCGGCGGCGTCCTCGGCGCGGACCTCCTCGCGGTCGGCCTCGCGATTCCAGCAGGCGCTGCACGAGGTCGCGGTCGAGGCCGGCTTCCTCGGCCGCGTCGGCGAGGACCCGGCGGTCGGAGATGTCCTGCCCCTCGGTGAAGTAGCGGCGGAAGAGGATGTCCACCACGCGCTGCTGGAGCCCCTCGATCCGCGCCCAGCGGATCAGGCGGTGGGCGTCGAGCGTCGAAGGCGTGCGGCCGATGCGGGAGAAGTCCACCTCCAGCCCCGCCTCGGCGGCGGCCTGCGTGATGCGGTCATAGACCTTCTGCGCGCCGTCGGGGCCGCCGAACTTGGCCTCGAGGTAGGAGGCGCGGTCCATGCCCTCGGCCGGCATCTCGGGGTTGAGCTGGAAGGGGCGCCACCGGATCTCGAACGGGTGGTCGGGCGCGGCTTCCAGCGCGCGGTCGAGCTTCGCCTTCCCGATGTAGCACCAGGGGCAGATGGGGTCGGAGAGGATGTCCAGCGTGATCATGGCGACAAGATGGGGAGCGGCGGGCGCCGCGTCAAACCCCGAAGAGCGCATCGAGCTGCCCGCGATACCAGGATTTGAGCGCCGGATCGTGCCGGGCGAAGTCCGCGTCCTGCCGTGAACGGGGATGGGCGCCGGGGCGGTCGTGCAGTTCGGGCCACGCGTCCTGCCACTGGGTGAGGATGGGGCGCGTGACCTCCGGGTGGAACTGGAGGGCGAGCGCGGGGCCGAGGCGGAAGGCCTGGTTGGGCCACGGGCCGACGGCGGTGGCGAGGGACTGCGCGCCCTCGGGCAGGTTGAAGCCCTGGGCGTTGCCGGAAAGGACGTGGAGCCCGCTGGGGATCGGGCCGCCGGCGGAGGCGACTGCGTGGAAGCCGAAGGCGATCCGCCCCTCCGGGTCCGGGGCGATCGTGCCGCCGAAGGCGTGGGCGAGGATCTGGGCGCCGAGGCAGACGCACAGCGTCGGCAGCCCGCGGGAGACCGCCTCGCGCAGGAGCGCCGCCTCGGCCTGCATCCAGGGGAGGTCGGCGATGTCGGTGACCATCTGCGGGCCGCCCATGACCATCAGGCCCGAGGCGCCTTCGAGGGCCGGCAGGGGGCCTCCCAGGTCCGGGCGGTGCAGGCGGAGGTCCGCACCGGAGAGGTGCTGGAGCCCGGCGTCAGGGCCGGGAAATTCCATGTGCTCAAGGACGTGGATGGTCTTCTTCATCTTCCGCCGTAGATCGCTCTGAGGTCCACGGTCGCGTCCTCGCCGATGGTGGACCAGTGCTGGCGCAGGAAGTTGTCGGCCGCCTCGCGCCCCGCGGCCTTCAGGTGCTGGAGGAAGGTCCAGTCCGGCGACATCTTGGTCGCGCCCCCAAGCTTGCGCATGGTCACGTCATCCATGATCGAGTGGATCAGAACGTCCTTCATCGCGCCCGCGGGGATGCGGTTCTCGGCGATCAGGCGGCGGGCGAAGGCGATGGCGCGAAGTTCGCCCAGCAGCGCAGCGTTGAAGCTGATCTCGTTGACCCGGTTCATGATATCGCGGCGCGTGCGGGGCAGCTCGTCGCGCTCGAAGCGGGTTGATGTGGACGATCAGCATGTCGCGCGCCTCGGTCTCGTAGAACAGCGGGAACAGGGGCGGGTTGCCGGTGTAGCCGCCGTCCCAGTAGGCCTCCGGACCGCCCGGTCTCGGGGTCCTCGATCTCCACGGCCTGGAAGAGCGTGGGCAGGCAGGTGGAGGCGAGGATCGCCTCCGACCGCGATCTCCGGCCCGCTGAAGACCCGACCTTGCCGGAGCGCACGTTGGTCGCGCCGATGAAGAGGTGCGGCGGCCCTCGTGGCACACGGCGCCGAAATCCATCGATCCTCGAGCAGCGGGCGCAACGGGTTGATGTTGAACGGGTTCATCTCGTAGGGCGAGAACATGCGCGCCGCCGCGTCCATCGCCCCATAGCCGGCGCCGGCCTCGATCCGCGAGAGGGTCTCGGTGCGAGGGCGCGAACGCTGTCAGCCATTGCAGCAGCGGGTTGGGCACCACCGTGTGGCGCCGAGACCTGCTCCCAGAAACGCATCCAGCTTTTCCCGCGCGCTGGCGCGCTCCGCCGCGGATCAGCCCCGTCTTCAGGGCGGCCGCGTTCATCGCCCCGGCGGAGGTGGCGGTGACCGCCTCGATCTCCAGCCACTCCTCCTCCAGCAGCCGGTCGAGCACGCCCCAGGTGAAGGCGCCATGCGCGCCTCCGCCCTGGAGCGCGAGGTTGAGTCTGGTTCCGAGTCGCCATGGCCGGTTAACCCCGTATGCAGCGTCTGCAAAGCGAGGGCAGGCGTATGGCGCGTCCCCGTATTGCGGACGGGTCAAAGCGCCGTCCAGCCGCCGTCCACCGAGATCGTCGTGCCGGTGATCTGGTCCGCGGAGTCGCGAGCACAGGAAGCCGACCGTGCCGCCGATCTGCTCGACCGTCGCGAACTGCTTGGAGGGCTGGCGCGCCAGCATCACCTCGCGCATCACCTGTTCGCGGTCCATGCCGTACTCGCTTCATCGTGTCGGGGATCTGCGCCTCGACCAGCGGGGTCAGCACGTAGCCGGGGCAGACGGCGTTGCAGGTGATCGCCTCCTCCGCCGTCTCCAGCGCGGTGACCTTGGTGAAGCCGACCACGCCGTGCTTGGCCGTGACATAGGCCGACTTGTAGGGCGAGGCGGTCAGCCCGTGGGCCGAGGCGATGTTGACGACCGGCCCCAGCCGGCCTTGCGCATGTGGGGCAGGGCGGCGGCGGTGGTGTGGAAGGACGAGGACATGTTGATCGCGATGATCCGGTCCCACTTCTCGACGGGAAAGTCCTCGATCGCCGCGACATGCTGGATGCCGGCGTTGTTCACCAGGATGTCGACGGAGCCGAGCGCTCGGCCGCCGCCGTCGACCAGCCGCGCGGCATGGTCGGCGCCGTCGGACATGTCGGCCTGGACATAGACCGCGCCCGCGCCGCGTCTCGTCGGCGATCCGCTCGGCCAGCGCGTGGTCCTCGTCGCGGTCGGTGAAGGAGTTGAGGGCGACGTTCGCGCCCTCGCGCGCCAGCGCTCGGCGATGCCGAGGCCGATGCCGGAGTTGGAGCCGGTGACGATGGCGGTCTTGCCCGTAAGTGACATGGGGTCGGCCTCGTGCTGCTAGGGACTCCGCTGCGTTCGGATGCGGGCAGCGTCTAGCCCGTCGCGCCGCGCGAAGGCAGCGCGCAGGGCGGCGGTCGCAGCAAGCGAAAAAAAGCGCCCTCACGAGGAGGGCGCTAAGTGTTGAGGCAGGTTTCATACAGGCAAGAAACCTATCGAGCAGTGAGCCAGTATACGGAAAACCGCCTGACCGGCAAGACGAAAATTTCGGTGGCGGGCCCATGCCGGATGTTCTAGCCAAAACCGGCCGACGCCGGACTGCGAGAGCGGGCAGCATGGGCATCGGGCTGGCGTGCGAGCGTGATCTGGCGGTCCTGGCGGCGGGCATCGCCCGCGCCGAGCCGCAACACGGGATAGCGATGCATGGCGCGCCGGCGCTGCCACCGGATTTCGTGTCTCTGCCCTACGCGAACCCCGATGCGCCGCAAGGGCGGGCAGACGTGCTTCGGGGAGCGCGGCGGCTTCGATTCGCTCAATCCCTACATCCTCAAGGGCCGCTCGCCCTGGGCGGTGCGCGTCGCTGATGGTACGAGATCTTGCTGGGCCGGTCAACTGGGACGAGCCCTTCACGCTCTACGGCCTGCTGGCCGAGATCGGTGGAGACGGCCCGAGGATCGCGAGATGGGTGGAGTTCCGGCTGCGGCCGGAGGCGCGGTTCTCCGACGGCAACGCCGGTGACGGTCGACGACGTGATCTGGTCCTTCGAGACGCTGGCCGAGGAGGGGCTGCCGCGCTACCGCAACGCGTGGGACAAGGTCGAGGGCTACGAGCGGACGGGCGAGCGCGGTCCGCTTCACCTTCGCCGAGCCGGACCACGAGCTGCCGCTGATCCTCGGCCTGCGCCCGATCCTCAACCCGCGCGACTGCGAGAGCCGGGAATTCGCCGAAAGCTCCCTTGACGTGCCCGCCGGCTCCGGCCCCTACGTGGTCGGCGATGTCGAGCCGGGCCGCTACATCGAGTTCGTCCGCAGATCCCGACTGGTGGGGGCAGGGACCTGCCGTTCAACGCGGGCCGCAGAACTTCGACAGGTCCGCTACGAGTATTTCGCCGACGACGCGGCTCGTTCGAGGCGTTCCGCGCCGGCGCTGTCGACGTTCCGCGAGGGCGACCCGGCGCGCTGGGCGGAGGGCTACGACTTCCCCGCGGTCCAGCGCGGGCGAGATCGTGAAGGCGGAGATCCCGCACCAGCGCCCCTCGGGCATGACCGGGTTCGTCTTCAACACCCGCAAGCCGCTCTTCCAGGACTGCCGGGTGCGCCAGGCGCTGAGCGCTGGCCTTCAATTTCGAGTGGGTCAACCGGACCGCTGAACCGCGGCGTCTTCCCGCGCCGGATCGAGCTATTTCGGCAACTCCTTCCTCGGCATGACCACGGCGCGGCCGAGGGTAGGGAGAAGGAGATCCTGAGACCTTACGCGGACCAGCTTCCGCCCGGCACGCTGGAGGGGGATTCGCTGGCCGGAGACCGAGGGCGACGGGCGCAACCGCGCCAACCTGCGCAAGGCCTCGAAGCTGCTGGAGGAGGCGGGATGGACCGTGCAGGACGGCGTGCTGCGCAACGCGGCGGGCGATCCCTTCGCTTCGCCATCACTGTGGGCGGCGCCGGGTCACGAGGCGGTCGCCAACCTCTACGCCAAGTCGCTCGAGCGCCTGGGCATCGGGCGCGGGTCACATCGTGGACGCGCGCCCAGTACAAGGCGCGGCGCGACGCCTACGATTTCGACATGATCGTCAATCTCTGGGCCGTGTCGCTCAGCCCCGGGCAACGAGCAGCGGTCTCTACTGGGGCGCCAAGGGGGTCGGGCTGCCGGGGACGCGCAACTACATGGGCGTGGACAGCCCCGCGGCGGAGGCGGTGATCGAGGCGATGCTGACGGCCGAGGAGCCGGACGAGTTCCGAGGCGGCGGCACGGGCGCTCGACCGGGTGCTGACTGGCGGGGCGTTACGTGGTGCCGCTGTGGCACGCGCCGCAGCCGGATCGCCTACAAGGCGGGGCTGGCGTTCCCCGAGCAGCTTCCGCTCTACGGCGACTGGACGGGCTGGCTGCCCGATGTGTGGTGGCGCGAGCGGTGACGCCCCGACCCCGGCCCTCCCCCGCAGGCGGCGGGAGGGAGGCGCCCGGCGGCGGCAGGCGGCCCTAGAGGATCAGCGACGCGGCGATCGCCCACATCAGCGCGATGCCCGCATCGAGCCCCGCCAGGCGGAGGGGCGCGCGCAGAGCGGCGCCAGCAGCCGCGCGCCGTAGCCCAGCGCGAAGAAGAAGACGAAGGAGGCGGCGGCGGCGCCGAGGCGCGAAGGCCAGCCGCTCCGCCGCCCGCGAAGGCGGCCGACACGGCCCCGATCAGCCCCAGCGTGTCCAGATAGACATGCGGGTTGAGCCAGGTGAGGGCGAGGCAGGTCTCCAGCGCCGCGGTCAGCGACTGCCGGCCCGCCGCCCGCGCGCAGCGCCTCGCCGGGCCGCAGGGCGGCGCGCAGCCGCAGCGCGCCGTAGGCGAGCAGGAACGCGGCCCCGCCCCATCTCAGGCCGGCGGACGAGCCACGGCCACCGGGCGGCAGAGCCGCGCCGAAGCCCGCGACGCCGGCGGCGATCAGCACCGCGTCCTAGACGCGCAGAGCAGGCACACCGCGAAGACATGCGCGCCGCATCAGACCCTGGCGCAGCACGAAGGCGTTCTGCGCGCCGATGGCGAGGATCAGGCTGAAGCAGGTGGCGAGGCCCGTCGCGCCGGCGGTCAGGATCACTCCGCCCGGGCGCGGCGGCGCGCAGGCGACGGGGAATGGCACGAGACCTTCGAGGACACGGGCTCACTCCGCCGGGGCGCGGGGGCGCGCGGGCGACGGGGAACGGCATGGGACCTTAGAGGACACGGGCTCACTCCGCCCGGGCGCGGGGGCGCGCGGGGCGGGCCGGCCCGAGGGCGTGCGGCGGGCGCGCCGGCGGCCATCTCCTCGGCCGTGGGGGGCACCACGAGGCCGGCGGAGATGACGAGCTTGGCCGCCTCCTCGATGGTCATGTCCAGCAGCACCACGTCGTGCGCGCGGCACGAACAGCAGGAAGCCCGAGGTGGGGTTCGGCGTCGTGGGCAGGAACACGCTCACCATTCGTCGGCGGCCGATCTTCCGGGCAGACCTCGCCCCGGGTCTGGGTGGAGATGAAGGCGAGCGCCCAGAGCCCCCGGCGCGGGTACTCGATCAGGCAGGCGTTCTGGAACGAGGCGCCTGGACTGGTCAGCACCGTCTCGATGATCTGCTTCACGCCGTTGTAGATCGAGCGGACGACCGGCATCCGGTCGAACGATGCTCTCGCCGAAGAGCACAGCTGGCGGCCGAACAGGTTCTTGGTGGCCGCCCCCACGAACGCGGTGAAGAGCACGAAGACGATCAGCCCGAAGCCCGGGATCGCCACGCCCAGGTAGGTGGCGGGGTTGTAGGCCGAGGGCACCAGCGGGACGATCGCGGTCGTCCACGAAGGCGATCATCGTCCAGACAGGTAGATCGTCAGCATCACCGGCGCGACGATGACGAGGCCCGTCAGGAAGTCGGCCCGCCAGCGCTGCAGCAGGGTGCGGCGCCGGGAGGGGCGGGGTCGGCGCGGGCGGGGCGGTGTGGGGGCCATGGGGGCTCCGGTGGCGAGCGGGACCGAAGGAAGCTAGTAGCCGCGGGCCCGGTCCACAATGTGCAACGGCGCCTCGCCCCGGCTCAGGCGGGCGATCTGCTCGATCAGCGCGTCGGCGGCGGTTTCCGTGCGGGTGACCGAGGCGATGTGGGGGGTGACGGTCACCTTCGGGTGGGTGCGGAAGGGATGGTCGTCGGGCAGCGGCTCCTGCCGGAAGACGTCGAGGGTGGCGTGGGAGAGGCGGCCTGCGTCGAGCGCGGCGAGGAGGGCGTCGTCGTCGATGAGCTGCCCGCGGCCGGGGTTCACGAGGACCGCGCCCTGCGGCATCAGCGCGAGGCGGTCCGTGTTCATCAGGGTCTCGGTCCGGGGGGTGAAGGGGAGGAGGAGGACCAGGATCTCGGAGCGGGAGAGGATCGCCGCGAGGCCCTCGTCTCCGTGCAGGCAGCTCACGCCGGGCACGGATTTGGGCGAGCGGGACCAGCCGGCCACGTCGAAGCGCAGGGCGGCGAGCATGCGGGCGGCGTCGGCGCCGAGCTCGCCCAGGCCGAGGACGCCGACCTTGCGGTGGCGGGAGAGGGGCGGGTGCCACTGAGGCCACTCGCCGGGCTTGAGCGCGAGGTGGCGGTCGAGGCCGGTGTGGTGACGCAGGACATGGGCGCAGACCCAGTCGGTCATGCCCTCGGTCAGGCCGGGCTCGACCATGCGGGTGAGGGGGGCGGTCAGGGTCGGGTTGCCGACGATCTTCTCGACGCCCGCCCACATGTTCAGGACGGCCTTCAGGCGGGGGTAGGGGGAGAAGTCCTGGATCGGGCCGTCGGGGCTGTAGACGATGGCCTCCACCGCCTCGGGGTCCACGGCGCCCGGGGAGAGGCGCAGGTCCATGACGAGGTTTGCGCGGGCGGCGGCGGCGGCGAGGGCCTCGCCCCAGCGCTCCCGCGCCGCGGCGGGGCCGCCGAAAAGGACGATGAGGGGCTGGGCGGTCATGGGCGGCCTCCTGCAGGTCTGCGCAGGCCGAGGGGTAAGGGGGCGGCGCTGCGCCTGCAACCCGCGGTGCGGCCGGGGCTTGCGGCGGGGGCGCCGTCCCGCGCTGAGCCTGCGGCTCCGCGCGGGCCCGCGGGACGTGGGCGGATTTCTCCGCCGTGGGCGGAGAAACGGGACGGCTTGCGCGACGCTCGGACGGAGGCGCTTGCCGCCGCGGCAGGCCGGGTGCAGGATCCGCCGGCGCGCGCCGGCGGAGGAGTGGGCGATGAGCTACGTGCAGGGGTTCGTGTTGGCGGTCCCCACCGCGAAGCGGGAGGAATACCGCGCCATGGCCGAGCGGTTCGGCCGCATCTTCAGGGAGTGGGGCGCGCTCTCGGTTGTGGAGGCCTGGGGCGAGGACGTGCCGGACGGCCAGCTCACCTCCTTCCCCATGGCGGTGAAGAAGGCGGACGACGAGACGGTGGTCTTCGCCTGGATCGTCTGGCCCTCCCGCGAGGTCTGCGATGCGGCCCACCGGAAGATGGAGACGGACGACCGCATGCCGAAGGACATGTCGGCCATGCCCTTCGACACGAAGCGCATGATCTTCGGCGGCTTCGTCCCGATCGTGGAGCTGTAGGCCCTGCGGCCCGCCGACCTGCGGATGCCCGCCCGCAGGGCGCCCCGGCCCCTGCGGCAGGAGCGCTACCGCGGCCGGTGGATATGCGCCGATTGCACCAGCCCGAAGGCCAGCAGCAGCACCAGCATCGCCGAGCCGCCATAGGAGACCAGAGGCAGCGGCACCCCCACCACGGGCGCGAGGCCCGTGACCATCGCCATGTTCACCGCGAAGAACAGGAAGAAGGTCGTCGCCAGCCCCCCCGTCATCAGCGCCCCGTAGCGGTCCCGGTTGCGCATCATCGACACCATGCAGAACACGATGATCAGCGCATAGAGGGTCAGCAGCGAGAGGGAGCCCACCAGCCCGAACTCCTCGGCCAGCGTGGTGAAGATGAAGTCGGTATGCTTCTCCGGCAGGAAGTTGAGGCGGGTCTGCGTGCCCTGCATGAAGCCGCGCCCCGAGACGCCGCCCGACCCGAAGGCGATCTTGGACTGGGTGATGTGGTAGCCCGCGCCGAGCGGGTCCGACTCCGGGTTCAGGAAGGTGTCGATCCGGCGGAACTGGTAGTCCCGCAGCAGCTGCCAGGGCGTGCCGCGGCTTTCCAGCACCGTCGTCACCAGCCCGGCCCCCGCCGCCGCGGCCGTGGCGAAATAGGCCCAGTGGACGCCCGCGAGCCACATCACCGCGGCCCCCCCGATCCCCAGCAGCAGCGCCGTCCCCAGATCCGGCTGCTTGAGCACCAGCGCCATGGGCAGGAGGATCATCAGCAGAGGCGGCGCCAGCCACAGCGGCCGCGAGGTCTTCCGCGGATCGAGCCAGTCGTAATACCGCGCCAGCGCCAGCACGAGGCCGACCTTCATCAGCTCGGAGGGCTGGAGCTGCATGAACCCCAGGTCGATCCAGCGGGTGGCGCCCATGCCGGTCTCGCCCATCACCTCCACCGCCATCAGCAGCCCCAGCGACCCGAGATAGGCGAGCGGCGAGAGGGTGCGCCAGAACCGGACGTGGATCATCGCCACCACCAGCATCAGCGCGAAGCCGACGCCGAAGCGGGTCATCTGGCGCGACGCCCAGGGATCGAAGCTCCCCCCCGCCACCGAATACAGCATCAGGAACCCGACCGAGGCCACCGCCGCCAGCAGCAGCGCCACCCCCCAGTGGAAGCGCAGCACCTTCTGGAGGGCCGAGAGCGGCGCCTCGGGCGGGACCAGCCGGGCCATCAGGCGCGCCTCGGGGGCAGGGGGCCGTCGGGGCCGACATTCTCGGGTGCGGGATCCTCGGGGCGGGGCGCGGGCGGACGGATGCGCCGCTCCAGGATCTTCTCGCGCTCCTCGGGCGCGTAGGCGGAGACGGGCGCCTCGCCGCCCCAGAGCGCGCGCATCATCACGTCCCGCGCGATGGGCGCCGCCACCGCGGAGCCGCCGCCCCCATGCTCCACCACGCAGGAGACGGCGAAGCGCGGCGCGGCGTAGGGGGCGAAGCTGACGAAGAGGGCGTGGTCCCGCCGCTCCCACGGCAGGTCCTCGTTGCGGAAGACGCCGGCCGCGCGCTCGGCCATGGTGATGCGGCGCACCTGGGAGGTGCCGGTCTTGCCGGCCATCTCCATCCCGTCGGTCACGATGCGGGCGCGGCGGGCGGTGCCGCGGCGGTCGTAGGTGACGGCCAGCATCCCCTCGCGCACCATGCGCAGATGCGCGCCGTTGACCGGCAGCAGGCCGGGCGCCGGGTCGGGCAGGGGGCGGCCGCGCTCGGCCCGGATCAGGCGGGGCGAGACCTCCCGCCCCGTGGCGATCCGCGCCGCCATCACCGCGAGCTGGAGGGGGGAGGCCAGCACGTAGCCCTGGCCGATGCCCACGTTGAGCGTGTCGCCCACCAGCCAGGACTGATCGTAGCTCGCGCGTTTCCAGTCCTTGGTGGGGGCGAGCCCCTCCGCCACCGCCGGCAGCGGCAGGTCATGGCGCACGCCGATGCCGAGGCGCTTGGCCATGTCGGAGATCGCGTCCACGCCCACCCGGCGCGCGATCTCGTAGAAGAACACGTCGCAGGACTGGCCCAGCGCATCGCGCAGCGGCAGGTGGCCGTGCCCGCCGCGGCGCCAGCAGTGGAAGGTCCGGTCCCCGACCTTGAGCCCGCCATTGCAGAAGATCCGCTCCGAAGGGTCGAGCTGCCCGGCCTCCAGCGCCGCCAGCGCCACCACCATCTTGAAGGTGGAGCCCGGCGGATAAAGGCCCGAGACGGTCTTGTTCGACAGCGGCCGGTAAGGGTCGTTCAGCAGCGCGTTCCAGTTCCCGGAGCTGATGCCGAACACGAAGAGGTTGGGGTCGAACCCCGGCGAGGACGCGCAGGCGAGCAGGTCCCCCGTCGCCGTGTCCATGGCCACCACCGCCGCGCTCTCGCCCGCCAGCCGCTCCATGGCGTAGCGCTGGAGGTCGAGGTCGAGCGTGAGCTGGAGGTCGGCGCCGGGCTGGCCATCCTCGCGGCTCAGCTCGCGCACCTTGCGGCCGCGGGCGTTGACCTCGATCCGGCTCAGGCCGGCGGCGCCGCGCAGGCGGTCCTCCTCGCGGTCCTCCACGCCGGACTTGCCGATCTGGAAGTCGGGGATCTGGAACAGCGGCGTGCGGCCCTCGTCCGCCTGGAGGTCGCGCTCCGACACGCGGCCCACGTAGCCCACGATATGGGCGAGCAAGTCGCCCTCCGGGTAGAAGCGGGTCAGGCCCACCTCCACGTCGATGCCGGGCAGGGCGGGGGCGTTGACGTTGACGCGGGCGAAATCCTCCCAGCTCAGATGCTCGGTCACCGGGACGGGCACGAAGGAGGGCTTGCGCGCCGCCTCGCGCAGCACCCGCTCCCGCTCGTGCTCGGCGATGGGCACGAGCCGGGCGAGGCGGTCCAGCGTCTCCTCCACGTCGCCCGCCTGCTCCCGGATCAGGACCACGCGGTAGTTCTGGCGGTTGAGGGCCACCGGCTCCCCGTCCCGGTCGAAGATCTGGCCGCGGGCGGGGGGGAGGAGGCGGATGTTGATCCGGTTCTCCTCCGCGAGCAGGCGGTAGCGGGGCGCGTCCTCCACCTGGAGCGCGCGCATCCGCCAGCCGAGCGCGCCCATCACCGCCGCCTGGCCGCCCAGCAGCAGCAGGCCGCGCCGGCTCATGCGCGGGCCGGCATAGGGGGCGGGGCGCCAGCGGCTCATGCCATCCGCTCCCGCGGCGTGGCGCCGAGGCGCAGGACGTAGCGCAGGAAGGCCGCCACCGGCGGAATGGCCAGCGCGGTGGTCAGCGCATGGGGGACCAGCGCGGTCAGCGCCGGCGGATCGGCGAAGGAGATCAGCATCAGCATCCATTGTCCCATCAGCGCCGCGGCGTAGAGCAGCGAGGCCGCGACCCAGTCCCCCAGGATGGAGCGGGGCGCGGGCAGGAGGCGCGCGCGCAGGCGCAGCGCCTCCAGCGCCAGCAGCAGCGTCAGCGCGCCGGCGCCGGGCGGCCCGCCCAGCAGCGCGTCGCGCAGCGCCAGCAGCGCGAACACCAGCCAGAGGGGCGCGGCATCGGGGCGGCGCAGCACGAAGAAGGCGAGCACGCACCACGAGAGGTCCGGCAGCGGCGCGTCCGGCGCGGGCCCCATGGGCGCGAGCTGGATGCCCAGCGCCAGCAGCGTGCCGAGCGCCAGCGCGCCCACGGCGGCGGCGTCGCGCAGGGCGGAGACGGGGCCGCTCATCGCGTCGCCACCGGCTGGTCGGGCGCGGGCAGGGCGGCGTCCGTGTCCGCCGCGGGATCGGGGGCGGGCTCGGCCTCCGGCGCGGGGCGACGGATCAGGCCGCCGGGGCGGTCGATCTCGGTATCCGGGCGATAGCGCAGGATCCGCACGAATTCGAGCCGGGGGAGATCGGCCGCGAGCCTCGCCCGCGGCGCCCCGTCCGGCCCCACGACGGCGATGCCCACGGGAAGGTCGGCGGGCAACACCTCGCCGTCGCCGGAGGTCACGACCCGGTCGCCGGGGCGGATCCCTTCCGGGTCCTCCAGGAACTCCAGCCGGGGCGAGGGCGTGCCGTCTCCCGTCAGGATCGCCCGCTTGCCCGAGGGGCGGATCAGCACCGGGATGCGCGAGGAATAGTCGGTCACGTACAGCACCCGCGACGCCCGCCGCCCCATGCCCACCACGCGCCCCGCGAGGCCCGAGCCGTCCATCACCGCCGCCCCGTCCGCCACGCCGTCGCGCTCCCCGACATTGGCGAGGCCGGTGGCGAGGAACGGGCCGCCCAGAATCCCCGATGATCTCTCCGGTGACGTAGCCCAGCGAGGGCGCGAGCCGCACGTTGTTGAGCGCGCGCAGGCGGGCGTTCTCCTGCTCCAGCGCCAGCGCCGATTCGCGCCAGACGCGCAGGCGCTGGATCTCGCGCCGCAGCTCCTCGTTCTGTTCGTAGACCCGCACGAAGTCCCGGAAGTCGGCGGTCATGTCGGCGAGGAAGTCGAGCGGGCCGCCCAGCGACTCGAGGCTCGGGCGCAGGGCGTCGACCACCGACATGCGCATCCGCTCCACCCGCGGCCCGTCCATGCGCCACAGCGCGAAGACGGCGAGCGAGGCGAGGCACAGGCCGACGAGCAGGATGCGTCGGAGCGCCCGGCCCATGCCGCCTTCCGCGATGCCGTCGTTGCTGGCCATGGAGCGGTGTCTTCCGTATCCGTCGGGGGTCGCGAGGTCCTCGGCCGTGGGTCAGCGTGACGAAGGCCGCGGCCCCGGTCAACGCCCGTCCCCGCCGGGCGGGTCGGGTAGCGCGCCGTGCCCCGGGACGGGAGGGCGCCGATGGCCGCACCGCGGCGGCGACACCCCGCGCAACGCCCGGCTCCGGCGCCGGCGTCCGGCCGACAGGATCGTCCGGCCGGGGGCGCCGGCCCCGCCGAAGGCGGGGCGTCAGCGGTCGGGCGCGGGCCTCAACGGTCGTAGTTGAGGATGTGCATCAGGTCCCGCTCGTGCTCCAGCGCCTTGCCGGTGCCCAGCGCCACGCAGGACAGCGGATCCTCGGCGGTGGTGATCGCGAGCCCCGTCTGCTCGCGCAGCGCGAGGTCGAGGTCCCCCAGCAGGGCGCCGCCGCCGGTCAGCATCACGCCGCGGTCCACGATGTCGGCCGCGAGGTCCGGGGGCGTCGCCTCCAGCGCCGACATCACCGACTCCTTGATCTGCATGACCGGCTCGGCCAGCGCCTCGGCGATCTGGCCCTGCGTGACCTCGATCTCCTTGGGGATGCCGTTGAGCAGGTCCCGGCCCCGGATCTCGATGGAGCGGCCGCGGCCGTCGTCGGGCATGCGGGCGGTGCCGATGGTGCACTTGATGCGCTCGGCGGTGCTCTCGCCGATCAGGATGTTCTGCTGGCGGCGCAGGTAGGAGATGATCGCCTCGTCCATCTTGTCGCCGCCGACCCGGATGGAGCGGGCGTAGACGATGTCGCCGAGCGAGAGCACCGCCACCTCGGTGGTGCCGCCGCCGATGTCGACGACCATGGAGCCGGTGGCCTCGGTGATCGGCATGCCGGCGCCGATGGCCGCGGCGATGGGCTCGGGGATCAGGGCCGCCTTGCGGGCGCCGGCGGCCATGACGCTCTCGCGGATGGCGCGCTCCTCCACCGGCGTCGCGCCGTAGGGGACGCAGACGATGATCTTGGGCGAGGCGAAGGAGCCGCGGCGGTGCACCTTGCGGATGAAGTGCTTGATCATCTCCTCGGCCACGTCGAAATCGGCGATGACGCCGTCGCGCATGGGCCGGATCGCCTGGATCGAGCCCGGCGTGCGGCCGAGCATGAGCTTGGCGTCCTCGCCGACCGCGAGGACCTCCTTCTTGCCGTTCTTGGTGGCGAAGGCGACCACGGAGGGTTCGTTCAGGACGATGCCGCGGCCCTTCACGTAAACCAGAGTGTTGGCGGTTCCGAGATCTATGGCCATGTCGGCCGAGAACATCCCGAAGAGGCTGCTCAGCATGTGCGTGTCCTTGCCTGCGGGCGGGGCGCGGCGGAGCCATTCGACTCGGCTGGGGTCGCGCGAAAATATGGGGGGGCGAGGGCGGCGCCAACCCTCGCGGTCCGGGGTCGGGCCGCGGCGTTTCGGAGCGGGACGGATTCGGCGCCCGCCGGCGCGGGCAAGTCCTTCTCTCGGACCCGCCCGCGGGGCGGGATCCTCGGCGCCCTCGCGCAGGGCGCGAGGGGAGGGGGCGCCCGGGAAATAGGCGCGGGCGCCCGTTCCGCAGGCGCCGCCGAGGCTTGCGCCGGGGCGGGCGCCGGGGCATCGTGACCGGCGAAAGGCGGGGCGGGGGCTTCGCCCGCCGCCTCCCCGTTGCCGCCCCCACCGCCCGGGAGAGCCATGCTCGACGCCGCCCGCCCCCGGCCCGCCGCGGAGGCCCGCCAGCCGCGGGCCGAGGGCGCGGCGCATGTGTCCGTGCGGCAGCGGCGCGGCGAGAGCCGGCTCGCGGAGCTGCGCCAGCGCGGCTCGGCCAAGTGCATGATTCCCTCCACGCCGGGGCGAATCGAGGCGGTGCTGCTCAACACCGCCGGCGGGCTCACGGGGGGCGACCGGTTCGAGTGGTCGGCCGAGGCGGGGGAGGGCGCGACCCTGGCCCTCGCCACCCAGACCGCGGAGCGGATCTACCGCGCCCAGCCCGGCGAGGAGGCGCAGGTCTCGACCCGCCTGACCCTGCGCGCGGGCGCGCGGCTAGACTGGCTCCCGCAGGAGACGATCCTCTTCGACCGCGGGGCGCTGCGCCGGCGGATCGAGATCGACATGGCGGAGGATGCGACGTTCACCGGGGTGGAGCCCCTGATCCTCGGCCGCGCCGCCATGGGCGAGACGGTGCGCGAGGCGAGCTTCCGCGACGGCTGGCGCCTGCGCCGGGAGGGGCGGCTGATCTGGGCGGACCAGCTCCGCCTCGTGGGTCCGGTCGCCGGGATCGCCGCCCGCCCGGCCTGCCTGAACGGCGGGATCGCCGCCGCCACGGTGGTCCACGCCGGCCCGGGGGCCGAGGCGCGGCTGGAAGCGGCCCGGAACTTGCTTCAGGGCCGGGAGGGCGTGGAGGCCGCGGCCTCCGCCTTCGACGGGATGATCTGCGCGCGCATCGTGGCGCGCGACGGGCGGGCGCTGCGCCGGGCGCTGGTCCCGCTGCTGGAGGGCCTGCGCGGGGCCGCCCTGCCGCGGGTGTGGACGATGTGAGGGAGGGGCCATGAACCTGACGCCCAGGGAGAAGGACAAGCTGCTGGTCTCGGTCGCCGCCATGGTCGCGCGCGGCCGGCTGGAGCGGGGGGTGAAGCTCAACCACCCCGAGGCCATCGCGCTCATCACCGACTACGTGGTGGAGGGGGCGCGCGACGGGCGCACGGTGTCGGACCTGATGTCCGCCGGCGCATCGGTGGTGAGCGTGGAGCAGTGCATGGAGGGGGTGCCGGAGATGATAAAGGAGGTGCAGGTGGAGGCCACGTTCCCCGACGGAACCAAGCTCGTCACCGTTCACCACCCGATCCGATGACCACCGAACTCTCCCTCGCCTCGCTGGCGGAGGCGTGCCTCGTGGCCGCCCGCGCCCATGCGGACCAGGTGCGCAAGGGCTCCGCGCGGCTGCCCTACATCCTGCACCCGCTGGAGGTGGCGCGCATGGCCGCCGCCGCCGGCGCCTCCGAGGATGCGGCGAGGGCGGCCGTCCTGCACGACGTGGTGGAGGATTCGGAGACGACGCTGGACGGCCTCGCGCTGCGCTTCGGCGAGGGCGCGGCGCGGCTGGTGGGGGAGCTGACCGACGACCCCTCCCTCGACGGCCTGCCGACCGCGGAGAAGAAGGCGCGGCAGGCGGCGCATGTGGCGGGGATCTCGGCCGAGGGTCGGCTCCTGAAGCTGTGCGACCAGACCTGCAACCTGCGGGACTTGCGGGCGGCGGTGGACGCGCAGCCCGAGGGCTGCCTGCGCGACTACCTGGAAGGCGCCCGCCGCATCGCCCGGGCCGCCGAGGGTGCGAGCCCGCTGGCGGAGGCCGAATTCGCCGACGCCGCCGCCGCGCTGGAACGGGCGCTGGACGAAGGCGCCCCGCCGGAGCCCCGCCCGCTGGAGACCGGCCCGGCCCCCGGCCCGCTGGACCGGGCCGGGGAGGCGCGGTTCCGATTCCTCGACGCCGCCCTCCACGCCGCGCGCCTGCACGGGACGCAGACCCGCAAGGGCGCCGCGCGCGAGCCCTATGTGAACCATGTGCTGGAGGTCGCGGCACGTCTCGGCGGGGCGGAGGAGACCTTGCGCCTCGCCGCCCTCCTGCACGATGCGGTGGAGGACACCGAGGCGACCCACGACCATCTCTCCGCCCGCTTCGGCCCGGAGGTCGCGGCGCTGGTGGCCGAGGTCTCCGACGACAAGACCCTCCCCAAGGCCGAGCGCAAGCGCCTCCAGATCGAGCGCGCGCCGACCCTGAGCCCGCAGGCCATGCGCCTGACGCTCGCGGACAAGGCGGCGAACCTCGCCTCGCTGGCCGACGATCCGCCCGCGGACTGGCCCCATGACCGCCGCGCGGAGTATCTCGCCTGGGCGCGCGCCGTGGCCGCGCCCTGCCGCGACGCCGACCCCGCGCTGGCCGCCGCCTTCGACGCGGAGGCCGCGCGGCTTGAAACCCGGCTGGCCCAAGCGCCGGCCTGACCCATGCAGAAGGAGACACGCATGACCCTGACCCGCCTCGCCCTCGCCGCGATCCTCGCCCCCGCCGCCGCCTTCGCCCATGCGGGGCCGGCGGGCCACGCCCACCCCCACGGGATCGAGGTCCTTGCCCTCGGCGCCGTCGCTGCGGCCGCCATCTGGGCCGCCCGGAGGGCGCTGCGTTGATCCCTGGAGAGCTCTTCCCCGCCGCAGGCGAGATCGAGCTCAACGCCGGACGGGAGACGGTCTCGCTGACCGTCTCCAACACCGGCGACCGTCCCGTGCAGGTCGGCTCCCACTACCATTTCGCGGAAGCCAACGCGGCGCTGGACTTCGACCGGGCGCTGGCGCGGGGCATGCGCCTCGACATCGCCGCCGGCACCGCCGTGCGGTTCGAGCCGGGCCAGACCCGCGACGTGACGCTGGTGGCCTATGCCGGGGACCGGAAGGTCTACGGCTTCAACCAGCAGGTCATGGGACCGCTCTGACCATGCGGGCCGCATGACCCTCGTCCTCGCGGTTGTCCCGATCCTGCCGCTCGGCCGGCATGGGCCGCGGCTCGGGCAGGCGCGAAGCGGCGGCCGTGGCGGTCTGATCGCCGGCGGCCCGAGGGCGCCGGTCGACGGCGTCGCGATCTGCCGGACGCTGGCGCAGGCCGTGGCCGCCCTGCGGGGCGCGGCGCCTCGGCTGGAGTTCGAGGCGGCGCCGAACCCCTGCAAGCTGCCGATCCCTCCAGTCTTCGCCGTGCGCCTGCATCGTTTGCGGAAGGCGCGGGGATGAGGGCGGCGCGCGCCGCCCCCAAGCGCCCGTCACTGCGGATCGGGCAGCGGCGGCAGCATGCGCAGATAGGCCACGATGGCCGTGACATCCTCGTCCGTCATGCGGGCGTAGTAGCCGTAGCCCATGGGCGGCAGCATCGGGTGGCCCGAGGGGCGCACCCCCTGCCGGATCATCGCCTTCACCTCGTCGTCGGTGTAGTCCGCGATCCCGTCCTCATGCTGGGTGAGGTTGGCCGAGACGCTCTCCCCCCACGGCCCGTGGAACACGTTGCCCCCCGCGCCGAGATGCGTATCCGGCATCGGCCCCTGCGGCCCAAAGGTGGTGTGGCACTCCATGCAATGCGCGACCGGACCGGCGAGATAGGCGCCGTATTCCGCCGTCGGCCCGCGGGGCGCGTCGGCCACATGCGCCACCGGCGGCCCGTAGGACGGGGGCAGGGGGATGCGGTACTCGCTGGGCGGCGTGTCGTTCCTCACCGGCGCCACGGTGCGCAGGAAGGCGATCATCGCGTCGAGGTCGGTGTCCGACAGCCCGCGATAGAGCCCGATGGGCATGGGCGGCCCGATGATCGTGCCGTCCGGGCGCACGCCCTCGCGGATCGCGCGGCGCAGCTCGGCGTCCGTCCATTTGCCGATGCCCGTCTCCGGGTCGGGCGTGATGTTCGGCGCCCAGGCGGTGAACATCTCGTTCTGCTCGGTGAGCCGACCGCCGAGCTCCCGGCTCATGTCCGGGCCCTGCGGCCCGATCGGCGTATGGCAGTTGCCGCAGCCCGCCGGCCCGCGGACGAGGTACTCGCCGCGTTCGATCCGGGTTTCGGCCATGGCTCCGCCGACGAGGCCCATCAGGCCCGCCGCCGCCAGGACCGATGCCTGACTGATCTTCAAGATGAAGTCCCCTCTCGCAAGCCCGCCGGATCCAACAGGCGGACGTTGCGTAAATACTCCCGCGCCCGCGGCGCGGTCCAGAGGGTTCGTTGCAACGCCGGACCGTTTCAGGAGGCCTGACCATGCCCGCCCGCATCTCCCGCGCCGACTACGCCGCCATGTTCGGCCCCACCACCGGCGACCGCCTCCGGCTCGCCGACACCGACCTGGTGATCGAGGTGGAGCGGGACCTCGCCACCTATGGCGAGGAGGTGAAGTTCGGCGGCGGCAAGGTGATCCGCGACGGCATGGGCCAGAGCCAGGCGACGCGGGCCGAGGGCTCGGTGGACACGGTCATCACCAACGCGCTGATCGTGGACCACACCGGCATCTACAAGGCCGACGTGGGCCTGCGCGACGGGCGCATCCATTCCATCGGCAAGGCCGGCAACCCCGACGTGCAGCCGAACGTGGACATCATCGTCGGCCCCGGCACCGAGGTCATCGCCGCCGAGGGCCGCATCCTCACCGCCGGCGCCTTCGACGCGCACATCCACTTCATCTGCCCCCAGCAGGTGGAGGACGCGCTGCATTCCGGCGTGACCACCCTGCTGGGCGGCGGCACCGGCCCCGCCCACGGCACCCTCGCCACCACCTGCACGCCGGGCTCCTGGCATATCGGGCGCATGCTTCAGGCCTTCGACGGGCTGCCGATCAACCTCGGCCTCTCGGGCAAGGGCAACGCCTCCCGCCCCGAGGCGCTGGTGGAGATGGTGAACGCCGGCGCCTGCGCCCTCAAGCTGCACGAGGACTGGGGCACCACCCCCGGCGCCATCGACTGCTGCCTCTCGGTCGCCGACGACATGGACGTGCAGGTGATGATCCACACCGACACGCTCAACGAATCCGGCTTCGTGGAGAACACTCTGCGCGCGATCAAGGGCCGCACCATCCACGCCTTCCACACCGAGGGCGCGGGCGGCGGTCATGCCCCCGACATCATCAAGGTGTGCGGCGAGGCGAACGTGATCCCCTCCTCCACCAACCCCACGCGCCCCTTCACGCGCAACACGCTGGACGAGCATCTCGACATGCTGATGGTCTGCCATCACCTGTCGAAATCCATCCCCGAGGACGTCGCCTTCGCCGAATCCCGCATCCGGCGGGAGACCATCGCGGCCGAGGACATCCTCCACGACCTCGGCGCCTTCTCGATCATCGCCTCGGACAGCCAGGCGATGGGCCGGGTGGGCGAGGTCCTGATCCGCACCTGGCAGACCGCCCACAAGATGAAGGTCCAGCGCGGGAGGCTGCCGGACGAGCAGGGCGACAACGACAACCTCCGCGTGCGCCGCTACATCGCGAAATACACGATCAACCCGGCCATCGCGCACGGCATGTCGCACGAGATCGGCTCCATCGAGGTCGGCAAGCGCGCCGACCTCGTCCTGTGGAACCCCGCCTTCTTCGGCGTGAAGCCCGAGATGGTGCTGGTGGGCGGGACCATCGCGGTGGCGCAGATGGGCGACCCCAACGCCTCGATCCCCACGCCGCAGCCGGTCTATTCCCGTCCGATGTTCGGGACGCTGGGGCGGAGCATGGAAATGGGCTCCGTCACCTTCGTCTCCGAGGCCGCCCAGGCGGCGGGCATCGGCGCTTCGCTAGGCCTGCGCAAGGGGACCGTGGCGGTGAAGAACACGCGGCGGATCGGCAAGGCCGACATGCGCCTGAACGACGCCACCCCGAAGATCGAGGTCCACCCCGAGACCTACGAGGTCCGCGCCGACGGCGAACTCCTGACCTGCGAGCCGGCCGAGGTCCTGCCGATGGCGCAGCGATATTTCATGTTCTGAGGGCGTCTCAGAATGGATTGGCCTTGGTGGGGCTACCGAAAGGGTTGTCGGAGCGCGGCGCCGAGATCTCTCGAAGTCGTGCAGCGCAATCCGCCCACCAAGCTACTGCGCGGTTCGAGCCTGCGAGACTTACCTCCCAATCGTCACCTTGTGGGAACCGAATTATAAGACTCCAGAAGTCCGCAAAACGCCTAATAAACTCGAACGCATCGCCGCTTTGCCAATTCCCTATGGCAAGCATGCTGTCCTCCGCCTCTATTGGGAAGGTGTTTTCGCGTCCTTTTCCAAAGTCAAACGTAATACCGGCGCGCCTAACCAATGACCTTCTCGATCCACGACTGGAGGCAGAGGGAGCGGATGCGGGAGGGGTCGTTGGCGAAGGCGTTCCAGGCGCGACAGCAGGCGTCCACGATGGCGTCGAAGTCCGCGAACACGCGCAGGCTGAGGAAGCGCTCGCGCAGCCACAGCCAGACGCGCTCCATCGGATTGAGTTGGGGCGAGTAGGGCGGCAGCGGGACCAGGGTGACGTTCGGCGGGACCTGGAGCGCCTTCGCGCCGTGCCAGCCGGCGCGGTCCAGCACCATGATGGCGTGCTCGTCGTCGGGGATCGTGGCGGCGAAGGCGTCGAGGAAGATCTGCATCGCCTGGCCGCCGACCTCGGGCATGACGAGGCCGAAGGCGGCCTCCCCGTCGGGGCGGGCGGCGCCGAAGACGTAGGTCCATTCGAAGCGCTGGTCCTGGCGGCCAGGCGGGCGGCGGCCGCGGCTCCACCAGCGATGGCAGAGCCGGCCCTTCTGGCTGACCCGCATCTCGTCCTGGAACCACAGCGCGATCCGCTTGCCTGGATGCGCCTCGGCCGCAATCTTCAGCGCCGCCCGCAGCCCCCTTTTTCGAAGCGACGCTGCGCCGCCTCGTCCGTCCTCGGGTGCGTGGGGCGGACCTTCTGCCGTGAGACCCCCTCGCGCCGCAGGATCCGCGACAGGCTCTGCGGGGCCAGGCGCTTGTCGAAGCGAGCCTCGATCCAGCGGCAGAGGTCCGACAGGGTCCAGCTGCTCACCCCGTCCATCTCAGGGTCGGGCCCGCGGAAGATGCGGTCGAAGAGCAGCGCCAGCTCCGCTTCGCTCAGCGCCGGCGGCCGGCCTGGCAGCGGCCGGTCCCGCACGCCCTCCGGTCCTTCGGCGTTGTAGCGCAGCACCGCGTCGCGCAGCGCCTGCCGCTCCATCCCCGCAGCTTTCGCCGCCTCCGCCCGGCTCATGCCGTCGAGCGCGTTGGCGATCGCCAGCAGCCGTCGTGCGGCCCGGTTGCTCGTCTCCCGCGCCGCCCGTGCGCGAAGCTCCTTCGACGTCAGGTCGTCCCGGATCTCCAACGCTCCACCCATGTCTGCTCCACCTCCCTGCTTTCGGGGACGGAATCACAGATCAAGCCGGACGGGAATCCTTCGGCAAAGTCAGAGCTTTCGGTCGCCGGTATGAGAACGGCGCCGGAATAATCGGCCACGGAACCGCCCGGATTTTTCGGGCCGGGGCGGTGTAAAATCCTGCCAGTGGCAGTCTCTGGATCACGAGAGTGATCTGGGGGCGGAAGGATGTACGGCGTGGAGCTGTATTCGAAGGTCAGCATGGCGGTGCTGCGGGACGGGCTGAGCCAGCGAGAGACGGCGCGACGGTTCGGGATCGACCGCGGCACGGCTTCGAAGATGGTGGGGCATTCGGCGCCGCCGGGATACCGGCAGGCAGGGGCGCGCATGCGCCCCAGGCTGGACGCGCATGCGGGGTTCATCGACGAGATCCTGAGGACGGATCTGACGGAGCCGAAGAAGCAGCGGCACACGATCCTGCGGATCTTCGAGCGCCTGCGCGACGAGCGGGGGTTCGACGGCGGCTACACGACGGTACGTGACTACGTCCGGCCGCGCAGGCTGTCCTTGAAGGAGGTCTTCGTGCCGCTGGTCCACCCGGCCGGGCACGCGCAGGCGGACTTCGGGGAGGCGTGGGCGGTGCTGGGCGGCGTCCGGCGGAAGGTGCACGTGCTGGTGGTCGACCTGCCCTAGAGCGATGCGATCTTCCTGAAGGCCTACCTTGCCGAGACGGCCGAGGCTCTGTGCGACGGCCATGTGGCGGCGTTCGACGTCTTCGGCGGCGTGCCGCTTTCGATCCTGTACGACAACACCCGGCTGGCGGTGGCGAAGATCCTGGGCGACGGGACGCGCCAGCGCGCCAGGCTGTTCGCGGAGCTTCAGTCGCATTATACCGGCGACCGAAAGCTCTGACTTTGCCGAAGGATTCCCGTCCGGCTTGATCTGTGATTCCGTCCCCGAAAGCAGGGAGGTGGAGCAGACATGGGTGGAGCGTTGGAGATCCGGGACGACCTGACGTCGAAGGAGCTTCGCGCACGGGCGGCGCGGGAGACGAGCAACCGGGCCGCACGACGGCTGCTGGCGATCGCCAACGCGCTCGACGGCATGAGCCGGGCGGAGGCGGCGAAAGCTGCGGGGATGGAGCGGCAGGCGCTGCGCGACGCGGTGCTGCGCTACAACGCCGAAGGACCGGAGGGCGTGCGGGACCGGCCGCTGCCAGGCCGGCCGCCGGCGCTGAGCGAAGCGGAGCTGGCGCTGCTCTTCGACCGCATCTTCCGCGGGCCCGACCCTGAGATGGACGGGGTGAGCAGCTGGACCCTGTCGGACCTCTGCCGCTGGATCGAGGCTCGCTTCGACAAGCGCCTGGCCCCGCAGAGCCTGTCGCGGATCCTGCGGCGCGAGGGGGTCTCACGGCAGAAGGTCCGCCCCACGCACCCGAGGACGGACGAGGCGGCGCAGCGTCGCTTCGAAAAAGGGGGCTGCGGGCGGCGCTGAAGATTGCGGCCGAGGCGCATCCAGGCAAGCGGATCGCGCTGTGGTTCCAGGACGAGATGCGGGTCGGCCAGAAGGGCCGGCTCTGCCATCGCTGGTGGAGCCGCGGCCGCCGCCCGCCTGGCCGCCAGGACCAGCGCTTCGAATGGACCTACGTCTTCGGCGCCGCCCGCCCCGACGGGGAGGCCGCCTTCGGCCTCGTCATGCCCGAGGTCGGCGGCCAGGCGATGCAGATCTTCCTCGACGCCTTCGCCGCCACGATCCCCGACGACGAGCACGCCATCATGGTGCTGGACCGCGCCGGCTGGCACGGCGCGAAGGCGCTCCAGGTCCCGCCGAACGTCACCCTGGTCCCGCTGCCGCCCTACTCGCCCCAACTCAATCCGATGGAGCGCGTCTGGCTGTGGCTGCGCGAGCGCTTCCTCAGCCTGCGCGTGTTCGCGGACTTCGACGCCATCGTGGACGCCTGCTGTCGCGCCTGGAACGCCTTCGCCAACGACCCCTCCCGCGTCCGCTCCCTCTGCCTCCAGCCGTGGATCGAGAAGGTCATTGGTTAGGCGCGCCGGT
>CAWFLE010000006.1:0-440004 GCA_963816545.1 uncultured Alphaproteobacteria bacterium
GGCGGGCTCGCGCCGCTGGAATTCAGCCTGGAGCGGTGGCTGGACAGACTGGAGGACCTGAGATGACCTACATGCGACCTTTCCCCGACGCGGCGCAGGCCGAGCGGGCGGAGCCGGCCCCGCGGATGCGGATGGCGGCGGAGCCTCCGGTCCATGATGCGCGGATGCTGACCGGCGGCGGGTCCGAGGCGCGGATCGTGCTGGACGGGGTCGCCTACACGCTGCGCGTCACGCGGCTGCGCAAGCTGATCCTGACGAAGTGAGCCGACGGGGCGCGTGGCGGCCGGCGCGGACGACGGTCCGGGGCGGAGACGTTTCGCCGAGGCGCCGCGCGCAGGTCCCGCCTCCGGTGGAGGGGGCGCCCGCGGCGCGTTGCAGGCGTGGAGGCGCGTGGTGGGGCGGCCCTCGCCGCGTTCCGATTACCTCAGAGGTCGTCGCGCCGGCGCGCGCGGGGACGTAGGCTTCGGCGCATTGCGGCGGAGGAGGCGGCCATGGAAGCGGTCGGGAGCGCCCGGGCGGCGCCGAGCCTGGGGGATCACCTGCGGGCGTTGAGGAAGCGGCGGCGGCTCAGCCAACTCGCCTGCGCGCTGGAGGCGGAGATTTCCCAGCGGCATCTGAGTTTCATCGAAAGCGGGCGGGCGCGGCCGAGCCGGGAGATGGTGATCCGCCTCGCGGACCGGCTCGAGGCGCCGCTGCGGGAGCGCAACGCCATGCTGCTCGCGGCCGGGTTCGCGCCGGTCTACCCGGAGCGGGCGCTGGATGCGCCGGAAATGGCGGCGGCGAAGGCGGCGGTGGAGCGGATCCTCGCGGCGCACGAGCCGTTCCCGGCGCTGACGGTGGATCGGCGGTGGAACCTGGTGGCGGCCAACCGCGCGGTGGGCGCGCTGATCGCGGGGGCGGCGGAGCGGCTGCTGACGCCGCCGGTGAACGTGCTGCGGCTGAGCCTGCACCCGGAGGGGCTGGCGCCGCGCATCCGCAATTTCGGGGAGTGGCGGAGGCACCTGCTGGAGCGGCTGCGCGGGCTGGTCGCGCTGACCGCGGACCCGGAGCTGGAGGCGCTGCTGGCGGAGCTGGCGGATTATCCGGCGCCGCGGCCGGTCCCGCGGGGCCCGGATGTCCATGCGGGCATCGCGGTGCCGATGGAGCTGGAAGCGGGGGGCGAGGCGCTTTCGCTCCTGTCGACCACCACGGTGTTCGGCACGGCGGTGGACGTGACGCTGTCGGAGCTGACGCTGGAGTGCTTCTTTCCAGCGGATCGGGGGACGGAGGAGGCGCTTCGACGCCTCCTCCGCTGAGGTCACGCGGGGAGGGGGGCGGGGCGAAGGGCGCGGCCCTCGGCCCAGGCGAAGCCGGCGACCACGGCCGCCTGGATCAGGATGAAGGCGGCGCCGAGCGGCGTGGGAGAGGCCAGTGCGACCACGCCGAGGCTGGCCGCGGCCCAGACCCAGTTGCCGATGACGACGACCCAGGCGAGGGCGGCGGAGCGGCGAGCCGCGGCGAGCAGCATGAGCGTCGCGCAGGGGAAGAGCGCGAGCCCGGCCCAGAGGAGCAGCGGCTGGGGCAGGCCGAGCGGCCCGGCGAGGAGGCCGGCGCCTCCCGCCATGGCGAGGCCGGCGACGAGGCCGACGGCGGCGTCCAGCCGAAGGATCGGGCGGATCCGGGGGTGCGGGGTCATGGTCTGTCTCCTTCTTCCGCTTGGAACGAGACGATCCTGCGTTGGGGAGGGGAGTCGAAGCGATTACCTGGCGGGTCAGGTTCGGACCTCCGGGGATGCCGTCCCGCCTGAGCGGCGCTCAGGCGCCCGAGGGGATCTCGGGCGTGCGGGCCGGGGCCTGCGCGCAACGACCTGGGCGCCCGGCGGGGGCGGAGTGCGCCAGAGGCGGAACCTCGGAACGCGCCGCGGGCGGAGCGATCGCCAAGGGCGCTACGGCGGGCGCGGCGCCCTCGGGCAGGGGCGTCAGACCGTGAGGTGGCGGCGGACCTCCGGCAGGTCGAGGCTCTCGGCCGGGCCGGTGTGGACGATCTCGCCGCGGTCCATGATGTAGATCCGGTCGGCGAGTTCGCGGCAGAAGTCCAGATACTGCTCGACCAGCAGGATGGTCAGGCTGTGCTCGTCGCGCAGGTACTGGATCGCCCGGCCGATGTCCTTGATGATCGAGGGCTGGATGCCCTCCGTCGGCTCGTCCAGCGCCAGCAGCTTCGGGCGCATCACCAGCGCCCGGCCGATGGCGAGCTGCTGCTGCTGGCCGCCGGAGAGGTCGCCGCCGCGGCGGTTCAGCATCTCCTTCAGCACGGGGAACAGGTCGAAGACGTAGTCGGGGATGTGGCGCTGGCTGCGGGGGAGGCAGGCGTAGCCGGTCTGGAGGTTCTCCCTCACCGTCAGCAGCGGGAAGATCTCCCGCCCCTGCGGCACCAGCGCGATCCCGGAGCGGGCGCGATCATGGGAGGATCGCCGCCCCAGCGCCGCGCCGCCGAGGCTGATCGTCCCGCCCGTCAGCGGGTGGTGGCCGACGATGGAGCGGATCAGCGAGGTCTTGCCTACGCCGTTGCGGCCCAGCAGGCAGGTGATCCGGTTCTCCTCCACCTCCAGCGTCACGCCCCGGAGCGCGGCGGCGGCGCCGTAGTGGAGGGTGGCGTTCTCGACGTTCAGCATCTCAGCGCCCCAGGTAGACTTCGATGACGCGGCTGTCGGAGGAGACGTGGTCGAGCGTGCCCTCCGACAGGACCGATCCCTCGTGCAGGCAGGTCACCTTCACGCCCAGCTCCCGCACGAAGCCCATGTCGTGCTCCACCACCACCACGGAATGATCCACGGCGATCTCCCGCAGGAGGCGGGCGGTTTCCTCCGTTTCGGCGTCGGTCATGCCGGCGACCGGCTCGTCCACCAGCAGGAGCTTGGGGTCCTGCGCGAGCAGCATCCCGATCTCCAGCCACTGCTTCTGGCCGTGGGAGAGGTTGGCGGCGAGGTCGCGCCGCCGATGGGTCAGGCGGATCTTGTCGAGGATGCGGGTGATCTCCGCCGCGTCGTCGCGGTTCGAGCGGTAGAACAGCGAGGGCCAGCCGCGGCGGTCGCCCTTGAGCGACAGGAGGATGTTGTCCTCCACCGTCTGGGTCTCGAACACCGTGGGCTTCTGGAACTTCCGGCCGATGCCCATCTGGGCGATGGTCGGCTCGTCGTGTTTGGTGAGGTCCACCTCGCCCATGAAGTAGACGTCGCCTTTGTCGGGCCGCGTCTTGCCGGTGATGATGTCCATCATCGTGGTCTTGCCGGCGCCGTTGGGGCCGATGATGGCGCGCATCTCGCCGGGGCGCAGGACGAAGCTCAGCTCGTTGATCGCCTTGAACCCGTCGAAGGAGACGGAGACGCCGTCGAGGTAGAGAAGGCTCTGGGGGATGCGGCTCACGTCGTGCGCTCCTCGCCCGCGGTCAGGTCCTGGCGGGGGGAGTCCTGGCGGGGCTGGTCGGTCTCCTCATCCTTGCCCCGGGCCAGGCGGCGGCGGCGACCGAGCGCCTTGCGGATCAGGCCGGCGATGCCGTCGGGCAGGAAGATGGTGACGAAGATGAAGAGGGCGCCGAGCGCGAAGAGCCAGTATTCGGGTATGACGCCGGTGAACCACGACTTGGCGGCGTTCACCAGCACCGCGCCGCCGATGGGGCCGACGAGGGTGCCGCGGCCGCCGACGGCGGTCCAGACCACCATCTCGATCGAGTTGGCGGGCGCGAACTCTCCGGGGTTGATGATGCCCACCTGCGGCACGTAGAGGGCGCCGGCGATGCCGGCCATGACGGCCGAGACGGTCCAGGCGAAGAGCTTCACGTTCTCGGGCCGGTAGCCGATGAAACGGGTGCGGGATTCCGCGTCGCGGACCGCGCGCAGGATCTTGCCGTACTTGGAGCCCACGATGGCTGCGGCGATCAGCAGGTTGAGCGCGAGGAACAGGGCCGTCAGCAGGAACAGCGCCGCCCGCGTGCCCTGGTCCGAGAGCGAGAAGCCCAGCACGTCCTTGAAGTCCGTCAGCCCGTTGTTGCCGCCGAAGCCCATGTCGTTGCGGAAGAAGGCCAGCAGCAGGGCGTAGGTCATCGCCTGCGTGATGATCGAGAGATAGACGCCGGTGACGCGGCTGCGGAAGGCGAACCAGCCGAAGACGAAGGCGAGGGCGCCGGGGACCGCCATCACCATCAGCACGGCGAACCAGAACTGGTCGAAGCCGTGCCAGAACCACGGCAGCTCCTGCCAGTTCAGGAACACCATGAAGTCCGGCAGCACCGGGTTGCCGTAGACGCCGCGGGAGCCGATCTCGCGCATCAGGTGCATGCCCATGGCGTAGCCGCCGAGCGCGAAGAAGGCGCCGTGGCCGAGCGACAGGATCCCGCAGTAGCCCCACACCAGGTCGAGCGCGAGGGCGGCCATGGCGTAGCAGAGGTACTTGCCGAAGAGCGGGACCATGTGGTCCGGCACATGCAGCGCCGAGCCGGGTTCGGTCCACAGGTTCAGCGCCGGGACCGCGAGGCCGATGGCCACGATCACGAGGATGCCGATGACCACGGTGGGGGACTTGAGCCCTCCGCCGAGGAAGCGGGTGAGGATCATGATTCCACCGCCCTTCCGCGCAGCGCGAACAGCCCGCGGGGCCGCCGCTGGATGAACAGGATGATGAAGACGAGGATCAGGATCTTGCCCAGCACCGCGCCGGCGTAGGGCTCCAGGAACTTGTTGACCACGCCCAGCGTCAGGCCGCCGACCAGCGTGCCCCAGAGGTTCCCCACGCCGCCGAAGACCACCACCATGAAGCTGTCGATGATGTAGCTGCGTCCGAGATTGGGGGAGACGTTGTCGATCTGGCTCAGCGCCACCCCCGCGATGCCTGCGATGCCGGAGCCGAGCGCGAAGGTCATCGCGTCCACCCACGGCGTGCGGATGCCCATGGCCGAGGCCATGCGCCGGTTCTGCGTCACCGCCCGCATCTGAAGGCCCAGAGACGTGCGGTTGAAGGCCAGAAGCAGCGCCACGAACACGAAGATGGCGAAGGCCACGATCCAGAGGCGGGACCAGGTGATGGAAAGCTCGCCGAGCTGGAAGGCGCCGGACATCCAGTCGGGGTTGCCGACCTCGCGGTTGTTGGGTCCGAAGATGGTGCGGACCGCCTGCTGCAGGATCAGCGACACGCCCCAGGTGGCGAGCAGCGTCTCCAGCGGGCGGCCGTAGAGGTGGCGGATGATGCCCCGCTCCATCACCAGCCCCACGAGGCCGGAGACGAGGAAGGCCAGCGGCAGCGCGATCAGCAGCGAGAACTCGAACAGCCACGGCGCGGAGGTGCGGATGGTCTCCTGCACCACGAAGGTGGTGTAGGCGCCGAGCATCACCATCTCGCCATGCGCCATGTTGATGACGCCCATCACCCCGAAGGTGATGGCGAGGCCGATGGCCGCGAGGAACAGGACCGAGCCGAGCGAGATCCCGTACCAGATGTTCTGGCCCGCATCCCAAATGGCGAGGCGGGCGCGGATCTCCTCGACGCCCTCGAGGGCGGCGTCGCGCACCTCGCCCTCGGCCGAGTTGGCGAAGGAGGCGAGCACCGCCAGCGCCGTCTGGTCGCCGCGCTCGGCGATGGCGTCCACCGCCTCGAGCTGCACGGCGGTGTCGTCGGAGCTGTTGAGGAGGATCGCCGCGCGGGCCTGCTCCATCCGGGTGCGGACGGTGGCGTCGGTCTCTTCGGCGAGCGCGGCCTCGACGGCTTCCAGCTGGCCGGGGTCGGGGGCGGAGAAGATCGTGTCGGCGGCCGAGAGGCGCACCGCGGGGTTCGCGGCCTGGAGGGTGAGGCCGGAGATGGTCTCGTCGATCAGGCGGCGGACCGAATTCTTGATCCGCACGGCCTTCAGGCGGCCGGCGGCGTCGGTCGGCTCCAGCGAGACGGGGTCGAGGATCGCGCCGTTGCGCTCGATCGCCACCTGGCCCGTGGGGGAGACGACCAGCTCGCGCTCGGCCAGCGCGCGCAGGGCGGGGACGGCGAGCGGGTCGTCCTCGGCGCCCAGCTCGGCGATCACGTCCTCGACCGCGTCGAAGCCGTCCGCCTGGGCGAAGGACTGGATGATCTCGCGCACCCGCGCTTCGTGGGCCTGCACGGGCAGGGCCGTCAGCAGCAGGAGCGGCAGGGCGAGGAATCTCAGGAATTTCATCGGGGTCCGGGGTCCGGAGGCGCCGCAGGGGGCGCGGAAGCGGCGGGCGGCGCGAGGCCGCCCGCCAACGGGGTCAGGTCAGGAGCCCTGGCCGCCGCACTTGCCGGTCTCGGTGTTGAAGTTCCCGCAGGACATCGGGGCGCGCCAATCGGAGATCAGCGGCTTCGACTCGGGCAGGAAGTCCGACCAGGCGTCGCCCGGCACCAGGCCCGGCGTCTCCCACACCACGGCGAACTGGCCGTCGTCCTGGATCTCGCCGATCAGCACGGGCTTGGTGATGTGGTGGTTGGGCATCATCGCCGAATAGCCGCCGGTGAGGTTCGGCACGGCCACGCCACCATCGCGTCGATGACCGCGTCGGGATCGGTGGTGCCCGCCGCCTCGACCGCCTTCACCCACATGTTGAACCCGATGTAGTGGGCCTCCATCGGATCGTTGGTTACGCGCTTCTCATCGCCGATGAAGGTCTTCCAGGCCGAGATGAACTCCTCGTTCTGCTCGGTGTCCACGGACTGGAAGTAGTTCCAGGCCGCGAGGTGGCCGACCAGCGGCGCGGTGTCGATGCCGGCGAGCTCCTCCTCGCCGACCGAGAAGGCCACGACGGGGATGTCGGTCGGCGTCCACGCCCTGGTTGCCGAGCTCCTTGTAGAACGGCACGTTGGCGTCGCCGTTGATGGTGGAGACCACGGCCGTCTTCTTGCCCGCGGAGCCGAAGGTCTTGATGTCGGACACGATCGTCTGCCAGTCGGAGTGACCGAACGGCGTGTAGTTGATCATGATGTCCTCATCGGCGACGCCGTGGGACTTCAGGTAGGCCTCGAGGATCTTGTTGGTCGTCCGCGGATAGACGTAGTCGGTGCCGGCGAGCACCCAGCGCTCCACGCCTTCCTCGTTCATCAGGTAGTCCACCGCGGGGATGGCCTGCTGGTTCGGCGCGGCGCCGGTGTAGAACACGTTGCGCTGGCTTTCCTCGCCCTCGTACTGGACGGGGTAGAAGAGGATCGAGTTCAGCTCCTCGAACACCGGCAGCACGGACTTGCGGGAGACCGAGGTCCAGCAGCCGAACACCGCCGAGACGTCGTTGCCCGAGATCAGCTCGCGCGCCTTCTCGGCGAAGAGCGGCCAGTCGGAGGCGGGGTCCACCACCACGGCCTCGAGCTGCTTGCCCAGCACGCCGCCCTTCTTGTTCTGCTCGTCGATCAGCATGAGCATGACGTCTTTGAGCGTGGTCTCGGAGATCGCCATGGTGCCCGAGAGCGAGTGCAGGATGCCGACCTTGATGGTCTCCTGCGCCTGGGCGGAAACGGCGCCGGCGAGGGTCGCCAGCGCGGTGACGGCCGACAGGGCCAGGTTTCTGGACGCGAGTTTCATAGGCAGCTCCCTCTTGGTTGGCATTCTTGGCCGAGAGGGTTGTTGCAAGCGGCGGGCCAAGTGGGGCGAAAGCAGGGCGAGGGGGCTGACGGAGGCGTGGAGGGCGGTCCGGCGCCGGAAGCTTGGGCATCTTTCGGAAAATTGCGTTCAAGTTGGGCGGGGCACGTCATTCACACCCGGTCTCTGGTAAATACGCCGGCGGCGAGCAGGGCGGCGCCGCTTGACAAGGCGGGGGGGCGCCGCAGCATTGGGCGATGACCGACCGCAGCGACCTCTCCGCCCTCGTCCGAACCCTTGGCCGCGGCCCGGGCCGGTCCCGCAATCTGACGCGCGAGGAGGCGGCCGAGGCCATGCGCCTGATGCTGCACGGAGACGCGGCGCCCGAGGCGGTGGGCGCCCTCCTGATGCTGATGCGCTACCGGGGCGAGAGCCCCGAGGAGATCGCGGGCTTCGCCGACGGCGCGCGCGAGGGTCTCCGGGGATGGAGGGACCTCGGCCCCGCGCTGGACTGGCCGAGCTACGCGGCGGGCCGGTCCCGGGGCGCGCCCTTGTTTCTGCTGGCGGCGAAGCTCGTGGCGCAGGCGGGGCTGCCGGTGCTGATGCACGGCTGGAACTCGGCTTCCCACATGCGGCCCGGCGCCGACGTGCGGCTGGCGCTGGCGCCGCTCGGGGTGCCGGTGGTGGAGACGCCGGAGGGCGCCGCGCAGGCGCTTCGTTCGGGCGGGATCGCCTATGCGGCGCTGGAGGCGATGTCGCCGGGGCTCTACCGGCTGCTCAGGCTGCGCGACGTGCTGGGGCTGCGGTCGGCGGTGAACACGACGCTGCGGGTGCTGAACCCCTCGGGCGCCGAGACCTCGGTGCAGGGGGTGTTCCATCCGCCCTACCGCCCGCTCCAGGTCTCGGCCGCGCTGCTGCTGGGTCAGCCGCGGCAGATGGCGCTCAAGGGCGGGGGCGGCGAGTTCGAGCGCAACCCCGCCAAGGTCGTCACGCTGGAGGGCGCGGCGATGGGGAGCCGCTTCGAAACCGACGCCCCCCCGATGGTCGAGGACACGCGGCGGCTGGCGGGCGACGAGGCGCCGGATCCCGCCCTGCTCCCCGCGCTGTGGTCGGGTGCGACCCATGATCCGTTCGCGGAGGCCGTGGTGATCGCCACCGCCGCCGCGGCGCTGTTCGCCGCCGGTCGGGCGGCGACCCTGCCGGAGGCGGAGGACGAGGCCGGGCGCCTGTGGCGGGCGCGGCTGGGCGCCCGCGCCGCCTGAGAGGTGCCGGCCAGAGGCCCCGCGCCAGCCGCGCGGCGCGGGCCCGACCTCCGCCAGCGGCGCGCCGGTCGGCGCGCCGCCTTCCTCAGCGGTCGTCGTCGTCCGGCATGTCCCGGTGCAACATGGCCGCGCTGTCCGGCCGGGCCGCCCGATCGGTCTGCGCCTCTATCTGCGGGGCGGGGGGCGCGGAGCCGGCCTCGTCCTGCACCACCTTCGCTTCGCGCACGAGGTGCAGGGGCGGAGCGGATCCGTCCTTGTTCTCGCCGAAGTAGATGGTCTGGTGGGGGAAGGGGATTTCGATCCCACGCTCGTCGAACAGCTTCTTGCAGAGCGCGTTGTAGGCCCGGCCGATGCCCCACTGCTTGCCCGGCAGCGTCTTGATCCGCCCCCGCAGCACCACCGCGCTGTCGCCCAGCGCGTTGAGGCCGAACCATTCGAACGGTCCCGTGATCTGCGGGCTGAGAGCGGGATCTGCCTTCAGCATTCCGAACGCGTCGTGCATGGCCTGCTTCACGTCCTCGATATCCTCCCGATAGGCGACGCCCATGTCGGCCACCCAGAAGGAGAAGTCCCGCGTCAGGTTCGACACCGCGTCCACCGAGGAGAACGGGATCAGGTGGTAGGTCCCGTCCAGCGCCCGGAGGGAGACCGAGCGGATGGTCAGCTTCTCCACCACGCCGGTGATGCTCGCCGCCGTCACCACGTCCCCGACGTTCATGGCATTGTCGAGCTGGATGAACACGCCGGTGATCACGTCCTGCACCAGCTTCTGCGCGCCGAAGCCGATGGCGAGGCCGAGCACGCCGGCGGAGGCGATCAGCGGCGCGATGTCGATGCCCACCTCCGAGAGCGCGAACATCAGCGTGATGATCCCCAGCGTGATGGTGCCGGCGTTGCGCAGCAGGCTGAGCAGCGTCGTCTCCCGCGAGGTGGGTGCGCGCCCGACCTCGGGGTTCAGGCGCCAGTCGATCCAGGAGGAGAAGGCGAGCCAGACCAGGAACGCGCCCAGAAGGATCAGCGCCACCGAGATGAAGCCGCCGGTGATCCGAAGCCCGGTCTCGGAGTTCAGCCAGCCGTTGATGTCGATGATCCCCGCGAGATGCAGGGCGGCGGCCGTGACGGCGATCACGACCACGAGGCGCAGCAACAGCAGCGCCTTGGGAATGAAGCCGTTGAGCCGCCGCTCCAGCAGGGGCATCGACTCGTTCCACCGCTCGGGCAGATGGATGCCCGCGCGCGCCCGTCGGCCCAGGAGGTTGTTGACGATCATGCCCACGACGATGGCGGCGACGATCCGGCCCGACGCCTCCAGCACCGGCCAGAGCACGTCGCCGGGGCGGGCCAGCACGATCACGAACAGGAACGCGAGGTAGATCATCACCGGGATGTGCCAGAGCCGCGCGAGCCGCACGAAGAAGCGCCGGCTCGCGGGATCGTCCGGCGTCAGCCAGTGCGCGACCTGGCGGCGGTGGCGCATGACGGCGACGATGCCGATCAGGACCACGATCAGCGACAGCGCGGTGCCCAGCGCCTGGCCGGCGCCCCAGCCCGCCTCGGCGTTGACGATGGGCACGGCGAGGAGCTGACCGTAGCCCAGGATGCCCGCCGCCAGCATGATCCGTGAATAGAGGTAGGTCGCGCCCGCGTTGGGGATCGCGATCAGGCGCAGGCTGTCGGAGTTCGGGCGCAGCAGCAGACGCACGATGATCCGGGTGATCTCCACCGCCACGAAGGCGTTGAGGTATAGCGTCTGGCGGATCCCGATGGACCCGGCCGAGCCGAGGGCGAAGGTGACGATGGCGTAACCCGCCGCCCAGGCGAGCAGCACCACCAGCGCGTCGAGCGCGGCGACCGCGAGGCTGAGGAGCAGGGTGCGCAACCAGCCGGCCTCGGCGCCCGCGACGTCCAGCCGGACGCGCAGCGGGCGGGCGGCAAGGCGCAGCAGGATGAAGACGGCGTAGGTGACGAGGACGGCGATCGCCAGCTCCTGCACCGCGCCGAGAATGACGTCCAGGTCCACCGCGCCGCCGAGATCCCTCAGCCGGTCCGGCGCCGCAGAGACGCTGGACCACAGGCCGATGGCGGCGCCGGCGATGGATTCGGCCGCGGCCTGCGTCGCCTCGGCGACCGTGCGGCCGAAGGAGGGGGCGGGGGCGACGGGCTCGGCCGCGGGGGCGACGGCGTCGGCCACCGCCTCGGCGGCATCGTCCACGGGGGTGTCGGTGGCGTCGGGCGGGGGGGAGGACTGGCCGGTCTCGGCGGTCGCCGCGGCGTCGGCGGCGGGCGCCCCGCGGGATTCCAGTTGCTGGATCAACGCCTCCCGCGCTTGCGGGTCGCGCAGGAGGCGGATCAGGGCCTCGGGTCTCGGGCGCGCCGGAGGCGGCGGCCTGCGGCTCGGCGGCCGGCGCGGGAAGCTGCGCGGCGGCGGGTTGTGCGGCGAGGGCGAGGACGAGGGCGGCGAGGATCGGGCGGAGCCGGGCGAGCAGGCGCGGGATGGACAAGAGGGCCTCCGGGTTCGGTCTTCGGCGGCGGACGTTCGTGGGCCGAGGCGCCGCCGTGCGGAAAGGCTAGCGCGGCCATGAGCTTTGTCACCCGCGGCGCGGCGCCTGCCGGGGCGGCGCAGGGGCCGCCGGACGCTGTCTGCAAAACGTCTGCAGAACGTATGGCAGGCGTATGGCGCCTAGACCACCTCCGTCTCGCGCAGGGGGCGGCCGGCGAGGATGCGGTCCCACCCGAGGGGGGAGAGGTCGAGGGTCCGGTAGCCGCCGGCGCCGATCAGTTCGGCCACCCCGCGGCCGATGCCGGGCGCGTGCTGGAGGCCGTGGCCGGAGAAGCCGGCGGCGAAGATCAGGTTGGGGAGGTCCGGGTGGGGGCCGACGATCCCGTTCTGGTCGAGCGTGCACCATTCGTAGTGGCCGGCCCAGAAGCGGCCGGGGCGGAGCGCCTCGAAGGCCGGGGAGCGGGCGGCGAGGGCGGGCCAGATGATCTCTTCGAATTCCTCGTGGCGGGGCTCGAAGTCGTCATGGGCGACGGCGGGGTCCGGGACGGGCGGGGCGCCGCAGAGGAACAGCGCGCCCTCGGGGCGGACGTAGACGCCGCTGGGGTCGATGGTCAGAGGGAGGGGGTCTGGAGGGGGGCTCGGCGCAGGCGAAGGTGAAGACGGTGCGCTTGCGCGGCTCGACCGGCAGGGGGAGGCCGGCCATGCGGGCGATCTGCGCCGAACGGGGGCCGGCGGCGTTGACGGCGATGTCGCAGGGGATCTCCTCGGCGGAAGTCAGGCGGGCGGCGGTGACGCGGGCGCCGGCGAGGCGGAGGGCCGAGACCTCGGCGGTCAGGAAGCGGGCGCCGGCGTTCGCGGGCGCGGCGCTTGAGGGCCGAGAGCAGGCCCATGTTGTCGAACCACCCTTCGGAGGAGAGGCCGAGGCTGCCGAGGCGCAGGTCATGGGTGCGAAGGTGGGGGAAGCGGGCGGCGATCCGGACGGGGTCAAAGGAGCGCGACCTCGGCGCCGGCCTCGCGCTGAATGGCGTGGGCGTGGCGCATGCGGGCCTCCTGCGCCTCCGTCGCAGCGAGGAAGAGGTAGCCGTTCTCGCGGAAGTGCAGGTCTTCGGGGAAGCCGCGCAGGAATTCGGCGCCGAAGCAGGAAAGGGCGATGTTCAGGGGCGTGGAGAACTGCTGGCGCAGGCCCGAAGCCGAGAGGGCGGTGGAGGCGCGGGCGTATGTGGGGTCTCGCTCCACGACCGTGATCTCGGCGCCGCCGGCCTCGGCCAGGAAGAAGGCGACGGCCGTGCCGACGATGCCGCCGCCGATGATGAGGATGCGCTGCATGTCGGAGGGTTGGCGAAGCGCGGCGCAGCTGTCCAGAGGGCTGCGCCGGGAAGGCGCCGCGACGACGGTTCCGCCAGTGGCGGCCGGTTCGCCCGCGGCGCGGCCCGGGCCGGGGCGATGGTGGCCGGCGCCTCGCGCGACGGGCGGCGCGGTTCTTCGCAGGGAGGGGGTGACGGGACGCGGGGGCGGGGACATGATCGCGGCCAACCATAAGGGAGGATGACCGATGGACGTGACGGTGATGGACGAAGCGTTCCGCGAGCTGGTGGACGAGGGGGAGCAGGTCCGGAAAGTCTGCGGGGGGTTCGTGTTCACCGAGGGGCCGGTGTGGCACCCGGTGCGGAGGCATCTGATTTTTTCCGACATCAAGGGCTCGAAACGGCGGACGTGGAGCGAGCGCGAGGGGGTGGTGGAGATCCTCGACGGCACCAACAACGGCAACGGGCTGACGCTGGACGCGGAGCTGAACCTGCTTGCCTGCGAGCATTCCTCCTCGGTGGTGGCGAGGTTCACGGAGGCGGGGCGGGAGGTGCTGGCCAGCCATTGGCGGGGCAGGGAGCTGAACTCGCCCAACGACATCGTGGTGGGGCGGGAAGGGGCGGTCTGGTTCACGGATCCGCCTTACGGGCGGCTGAAGGACTACGGGTATGACCGGGCGCCGGAGCTGGATTTCTCGGGGGTCTATCGGATGGCGCCGGGGCACGCGCCGGGGGCGGAGCCGGAGCTGGTCGTGCCGGAGGGGCTGTTCGACCGGCCGAACGGGCTGTGCTTCTCCCCGGACGAGTTGCTGCTCTACGTCAACGATACGCAGCAGGGGAACATCCGGGCGTTCCGCGTGAAGGGCGGCGCCCTGGAGGGGGGCGAGGTGTTCGCCGACGGGATCAAGGAGGCGGACCGTCCCGGCGTGCCGGACGGCATGAAGACCGACGCGCGGGGGAACGTCTGGCTCACCGGGCCGGGGGGCGTGTGGTGCTATGCGCCTGACGGCCGGAAGCTCGGCGAGATTTCGACGCCGGAGGCGGCGGCGAACCTCGCGTGGGGCGGGGACGACTGGCGGATGCTGTTTTTCACCGCGCGCACCTCCGTCTATGCGATCCGCACGAAGGTGGACCCGCATGAGGAGCCGTTCATGCGGGCGGGGTGACGTCCTTGATGTCGTGGGAGGTTTCGAGGTGCCGGCGCAGGAGGGCGGTGTTGCGGCGGTTGGCCTTGAAGCCGAAATCCAGCAGATCGCCCACCAGCGGGATGGAGCCCACGATCCAGTCGATGGCGGTGTTGGCGCCCATGCGGGCCAGCAGCGGCGTCGGCGCACCGAGGCGGTAGGCGGTGACGATCACGTACGCGCCCGCCGCGCCGGTCACGGTGTCGCCGACGCCGGGCACGAGGCCGAGGAGGCCGTCGAGCCCGAATCGGAAGTTGGTCCCGGGCAGGCGGAAGCGGCTGTCGAGCCAGTCGGCCAGCGTCTCCAGCCGGCGGAGCTCGGCTTCGTGGTCGGCCCTCATCGGCGCGCGATGATCCAGATGGCGTGGATGATGCCGGGGATGTAGCCGAACAGCGTGAGCAGGATGTTCACCCAGAACTGCAGGCCGATGCCCACCTGGAGGAACACGCCCAGCGGCGGCAGCAGGATGGCGACGATGATGCGGACGATGTCCACGTGAATGTCCTTTCGGCGTTGCGTCTGACGTCGAAGGAACGTGCGGGGCGGGCGCGAGTTCCGCAGGGCGGACGGGCCGGACTCGCGCCGCTGGCGCGGCTCTCGCCCACCCGCCCGCCCCTCGGGTCGGGGCGCCGGCCAGAGGCGGAGCATCGGGATGCGCCGCGGGCGGGTCCGCAGCCAGGGGCGCGAGGGTGGGCGCGGCGCCGGCGTCAGCCGGGTTGGCCGTCCTGCTCGCGCCGGCGCTGGAGGGCGGCGGCGCGTTCCGCATGGGCGGCGTCCACCAGCGCATCGAGGGCGCGGCGGCGGGCGAGGCCTTCGGCCGCGTGGGCGCGGGCGCGCTCGGCCTCGGCCTCGGCGCGGTCGGCGGCTTCCACCGCGGCGCGGATGCGGGCGCGCTCCACCTGTCGCCAGCGGGCGGCGGCGGCGAGGTCCTGAGGCGCAGGCGAGGGGTCGGCGGCGAGGCGCGCCTCCTCGGCCGCCGCACGGGCCTGGCGCAGGAGGGCCGCGTCCATCGCGTCTTCGGCGCGGCGCTTCTCCTCCGCGAGGTCGGCGAGACGGGCGAGCTCGGCCGTGCGGGCGAGGTCGGCGAGACGAGCGAGGGTCTTGGGCTTGGACATCAGAGGCCTCTCTGGCGGGCGATGTCGCGCATCTGCTCGGCATAGCGGATGGCGGCGGCGACGGCCTTGTAGTGGTCCGGCGGGATCTCCTGCCCGACTTCCACGGCGGCGTGGAGGGCGCGGGCGGTGGGCGGGTCGTGGCGGATGGGGATGGCGTTCTCGGAGGCCACGCGGCGGATGGCGAGCGCGATCTCGTCCACGCCCTTGGCCACGCATTCCGGCGCCGTGCCGGGCTGGCGGGACCATTTGAGCGCCACGGCGAAGTGGGTCGGGTTCACGATGATCACGTCGGCCTTGGGCACGGCCGCGATCGTCTGGTTCATGGCGATGGCCTGGGCGCGGCGGCGGCGCTCCCCCTTCATGTGGGGGTCGCCTTCGGACTTCTTCACCTCCTCCTTCATCTCCTGATAGGACATGCGGTTCTTGCGGGCATGGTCGAAGCGCTGCCAGAGGTAGTCTACGGCGGCGATGACCACGGCGATGGCGGCGATGATCGACAGGAGCGCCACGCCCACGCGCATCATCTCGGGCCCGATCACGCGGGGGTCGGCGCGCACGAGGGCGGTCATGCGGTCCGTCTCCGCGAGCAGGAACCAGGCGAGGACCGCCATGATCGCGCACAGCTTCGCGGCCGACTTGGCGAATTCAACGAGGCCGGTGGGGCCGAACTTGTTCTTCGCGTTCGACAGGATCGAGATGCGCGAGAGCTTGGGCGCGAGCTTGTCGGGCGCGACCACGATGGCCTGCTGGCCGGCATAGGCGAGCAGGGCGGCCGCGAAGGGCGCGAGCAGGATCGGCAGCAGGGGCGCCAGCGCGTCCCCGACCGCGTGCATGGCGAGCGAGACGCCGCCGGGGCCGAGGACGCGGCCCTGGAGCTGATCCACGCCCCCGAGGATGCCGGAGAGCGCGGCCCCCGCCCCCTGGGCTGCGGCCGCGCCGAAGGCCCCGATGGAGACCAGCATGGCGATGTAGATGGCGGCCACGCCGATGTCGGCGGATTTGGCGAGCTCGCCCTTCTCCCGCGCCTGGCGGAGCTTCTCGGGCGTCGGCTCGTGGGTCTTTTCGCCGTCGTCCTCGGACATCTCACCAGGTCCGGAAGGGGTCGGCCAGCGTCAGGTCGAGCTGGTCGTTCCAGTGGAGCAGGATCTCGGGCGAGGCGATCCAGAGCAGGAGCAGCGCGCCGGCCGTGATGGCGGGGGCGCCGACGAAGGCCACCATGAGCTGCGGCATCGCCCGGTTCAGGGCGCCGAGCGCGAGGTTGTAGGCGAAGGAGGCGACGACGAAAGGCGCCGAGAGCGAGACCGACAGCGCGAAGGCGTCGGCCACGCGGGAGACGCCCCATTCCACGGCGTCGGACGCGAGCGGGAAGCGGCCCAGCGGCGCGATCTCGTAGGAGCGGATGATGAGCATGGCCGCCTTGACGTGCAGCCCGAGGTTCAGCGCGAGCGCCACCCCCGCCACCATCAGGATCGCGCCGATGGCCGGCATCGGGTCCGGCGTCACCTGCGCGCCGCCGACCTGGGAGACGGAGGTGGCCTGCGCCGCGATGGTGCCCGCGAGCTGGAGGGCGAGCACCAGCAGGCGCACCGCGATGCCGAGCATCAGGCCCACGGCGCCCTCGGCGAGGATGGCGTGGACGAAGGGGACGGGGGCGCCGGCGCCGAGGCCGGGGTCGCCCTCGGCCGCCGCCTGCGCCAGCGGCAGGATCGCGGGCCAGAGCGCGAGGGTGAAGGCGATCACGGCGGCGAGCTTGATGCGGGCGGGGACCGACCGCTCTCCCACGCCCGGAAGAAGGGCCACGATGGCGCCGAGCCGCACGAAGACCGCGGCGACCGCGTAGAGCGGCGCGTCCGAGAGCTGCGCAAGCTCGGTCATGGGCCCGAAGAGGCGGCCCATGGCGAGGAGCGTCTGCTCCTCCATCTCAGGCCTGGCCCAGGAGGGTGGGGCGGCCGAGGGTGCCGATCTCCTCGAAGCTGATGACCGGGTTGCGGACCCCCTTCGCGGAAAGGACCGTGCGCAGGAAGCGCCTGCGGCGGGTGGAGGTGACGATGGCGGGGTAGCGGCCGTCCGCGCCCGCCTTGGAGACGCGGTCGGCCACGGAGGCGGCGAGGCGGTTGAACTCCGAGGGCGGGAGCGCGACGTCCTGGCCGTCGGGCGCCTCATGGGTCGCGAAGGTCTGCTCCCACTCGGGCGAGAGCTGAATGAGAGGCAGGGCGCCGTCCTCCTCCAGCATCTCGGCCACGATCTGGAAGCCGAGGCGCTGGCGGACATGCTCGGCGATGGGTTCGGGGGCGGTCATGGTGGGGCGCGCCTCGGCGATGGCCTCCAGGATCAGGGGGAGGTTTCGGATGGAGACCCGCTCCTCCAGCAGCAGGCGCAGGATGGTCTGGAGGAGGTCCACGGGGACCTTGTCGGGGATGAATTCGTCGAGGATCCGGCGGTTCAATTCGGCGCGCGCGGGCTCCGACACCTTCACGTAGCTGTCGAGCAGCTTGCGAAGCGCTCGGCGGGTGAAGAGGCGGCCGAAATTCTCCTTGATCGTCTCCAGCAGGTGGGTGGCCACGACCTCGGTGGCGGAGACGACCGGCAGGCCGAGGATGGCGGCATCCTCCTGCATGGCGGGGTCGATCCAGCGGGCGGGGGCGCCATAGACCGGCTCCTTCACGTCGCGGCCCGGGGGGGCGGCGTCAGGGTTGTCGCCGACGAGGACGAGGGTGCGCGTCGGGTCGAGCTGGGCGCGGGCGATCTCCACGCCCTGGATGCGGATCGCGTAGGTCCCGGAGGGAAGGGACCCCTCGTCGGTCAGGCGGATCTCGGGGATCACCACGCCGTAGACCTGCGCGATGTGGTTGCGCATGTTGGCGATCCGGGCGCCGATGCCGGTCGCGTCGTCCATCACCGTGCCGATCAGGTCGGGCGCGAATTCGACGTGGATCTCGTCGAGGTCGAGCACGTCGCCCAGCGGGCGGTCGGCGCTGGCGGATGCGGCGGGCTTCTGGGTCCTGGCCTTCGCCTCGGCGGCCTTGCGCTCCTTCTCCGTGCGGTGGGCGAGGAAGGCGGCGGCGCCCAGCAGGAGCGCGCCGCCGAGGAACGGGATGAAGGGCAGGCCGGGCGCGAAGGCGAAGGCCGCCATCAGCGCGGCGACGGTCCCGAGCGCGGCCGGAAAACCGCCGAGCTGGCGCATCAGCGCCGAGTCCACCGTGCCGAGCATCCCGCCCTTGGCGAGCAGCAGCGCGGTGGCGATGGAGATGATAACGGCGGGAATCTGAGTGACGAGGCCGTCGCCGACGGTCAGGATCGCGTAGGTCTCGAACGCCTCGCCCAGCGGCATGTCATGGGCGATCACGCCGACCGAGACGCCCACCAGCAGGTTCAGGAGCGTGATGAGCAGGCCCGCGACCGCGTCGCCCTTCACGAACTTGGAGGCGCCGTCGAGGGAGCCGAAGAAGGTGGTCTCCTCCTGCTCCATCTTGCGGCGGGAGGAGGCTTCCTCATGGGTGATGGCGCCGGCGGCCATGTCGGCGTCGATGGCGAGCTGCTTGCCGGGCATGGCGTCGAGGGCGAAGCGGGCGCCGACCTCGGCCATGCGGCCCGCGCCCTTGGTGATGACGATGAAGTTCACGATCATCAGCACGCCGAACACGACGAGGCCGAGATAGAGGGAGCCGCCCATGACGAACATGGCGAAGCCCTCGATCACCCCGCCGGCGGCGCCGGTGCCGGTGTGGCCCTGGCCGATGATCAGCTTGGTGGAGCTGACGTTGAGCGACAGGCGCAGCATCAGCGTGGCGAGCAGGATCGAGGGGAAGGCGGAGAAGTCCAGCGGGCGCTGGATGAAGAGGGTGTTGGTGAAGATCAGGATGGCGAGGCCGAAGGAGGCCGCGAGCCCCACGTCCAGCACCCAGGACGGCATCGGCAGGATCATCATCACGATGACCGCCATCAGCGCGAGCGAGAGCAGCACCGTCGGCTGGTAGAAGGCGCGGATGTTCCAGGCGGGCATCAGTTCGATCCGAAGAGCGGGCGGGCCCGGCGCAGGAGGCCGCCGCCGGAGGGGGCGGCGGAGGACTCCTCGGCCGAGGCGGAGAGCCAGGCGCGCGCGAGGCTCGCCATCGCCGAGTCGCCGCCGCGGGGGCCGGAGGTCCGGGCGCCCGGCGCGATGGAGGCGAGGAACCACTGCGGAGGCTGGCGCGGGGCGTCCGGCGCCTCGGCCGGGAGGGCGGCGAGCCGCGTGCCGGAGAGGTCGGGCGCGGGCGGCGCGTCGTCCATCAGCGCGAGGACGCGGGCGCGGTAGCGGTCCGCGAATTCCGGCGTGCGGGAATGGTAGTGGCCGGCCGCGGTCTCCCACGATCCGGTCTCGGCCATCAGGGCCTTGAGGAAGCGGGCGGCGTAGAGGGCGTTCTCGACCGGGTCGAGCATCTGCTCCAGCCCGGCGAAGTTCTCGCCGTGCCAGAGGTGGTTCACCTGGAAGCAGCCGAGGTCGAAGGACCGCGCGCCCTCGGCCTGGCGGGAGCGGACCCATTTCAGGAGGGACTGGGGGTCAGAGAACCAGCGGCCCTCGCCCTCCATGTTCACGGTCCAGGGCCAGGGGGCGAGGGCGCCGTCCAGACGGCGGCCCGATTCGGCGAGGCTGATGGCGCGCAGGAGATCGAGGGGCACCCCCTCCGCCTGCGAGGCGCGGAGGGCCGCGGCCTCGCACAGGTTCGCGGTGCCGCGCGCCGCGTCTGCCGGTGGGGTGGGGGATGCTGCGGCGGGGAGGGCGAGCGTCGCGGCCATGGCCGCAACTCCTGCGAATTTCGCGAAAGATGTCAGCAGCTTGCTTAAGCTGGCGTTCACCGATGCGAGGCAGAAGAGCCGCCGGGGAGCCCGGTCCGGGCAAAGGGGGGACGGAGCATGGGGGATCACAGGCCGCCTCCGGCGATCACGGGGATCAGCACGTCCTTCCACAGGTCCACGAAGGCCGCGCCCATGAATTGCATGGCGATCCAGAAGGTCGCGGCGATGGCCGCGAGCTTCGGCACGAAGGTCAGCGTCATCTCCTGGATGGAGGTGAGCGCCTGCACTAGGCCGATGGCGAGGCCCGCGACCAGCGCCACCGACAGGATGGGCAGCGAGGCGACCACGGCCGCCCAGAGCCCCTGGCGCATCAGGTCGAGGATCTCGGCTTCGGTCATGGCGTCAGACCGGCATGCGCAGGATTTCCTGGTACGCCTCCACCACCTTGTCGCGCATGGTCACGGCGGTCTGGACCGCGATCTCGGTGGAGGCGAGGGCGGTGACCACGGACTGCATGTCCGCCTTGCCGGCGAGGCCCTGGACGGCGGTGTCCTCGCCGCGCTGGAGCGTCTCCATGAACGAGCGGGCGGCTGCGCCGAGCGGGGAGCCGGACTGTTCGGCGGGCTGGGCGCGCAGGGCGGGCGCTGCGCCCTGGTAAAAGCGGGCGGCGAGGCTTTCAGCGGCGGACATAAGGGTCTCCTTCCATGTCAAGGATCAGCGACGGAGCAGCTCGAGCAGCCCCCGGCCCATGTTCCGGGCCTGGTCGAGCAGCTTGAGGTTGGCCTCGTAGCTCCGTTGCGCTTCGCGGGAATCGGCGATCTCAACCATCAGCTGGACGCTGGAGCCCTCGTAGTCTCCGTTCTCGTCGGCGAGCGGGTGGGACGGGTCGTGGATCTTCGGAAGTTCGCCGCGGTAGAGCAGCACCTCGCCGGCGCGGACGGCCGGGGTCCCGGCCTCCTCGCCCGCCAGCTCCTCGAAGGTCAGGGTCTTGCGCCGGTAGCCGGGCGTGTCGGCGTTGGCGATGTTCTCGGCGCTCGTGCGCAGCCGCGCGGACTGCGCCTGCATGCCGCTCGACGACGCGGCGATAGCGTTCAGCAGGTCGGACATGGGCTCTCTCCGTTCTGGAGGGGGCGCGCGCGTCAGCGCGGCGCGGACATGGAGGCGCGGAGGATGTCGAGGGATTTCTTCCAGACCCCCAGCGCGAGGTCGTGCTGCATCTTCACTTCGGCCGCCCGGACCATCTGGTCCTCCAGCGAGACGGAGTTGCCGTTGGGCGAGGAGGCGCCGAGCACCTCCGTTTCCTCCGGCTCGGGGCCCCAGATGCCGCCGCCGAGGGTCGCATGGCCGGGTCGCGTCGCGGAGGGGCGGAAGGCGCCTTCGTCGTCCACCGCGTCCTGCGCCTGCCAGGTCTGGGAGAAGGGGGAGAGATCGGTCGCCCGGTAGCCGGGCGTGTCCGCGTGGGCGACGTTGCGGGAGATCAGCGTTTGACGGGCGGAGGAATGCTCCGCCAGCGCCTCCGCCAGGGACAGGATCTGAAGACCGTTGCTCATGCCGGGGATTCTCCTCCGCAGGCGCTTTCGAAACGGCGGATTAACCCCCGTTCGTTGACAAGAAGTAAGCGAGGGAGCGGGCAGGAGGCCGGCATGGACATCGAGCATCTGGGCGCGGAGCTGCGGGCGGCCTACGCGCCGCGGCGGATCGGGCGCGTCGTGCGCGTGGACGGAGGCTCGTTGACCGCGGCGGGCCTTGCGCCGCGGGCGCGGCTGGGGGACCGCGTGGAGGTGCTGCATGAGGGCGCGCCGGCGCTGGAAGGGGAGATCATCGCGCTCGGGGACGGGCGGGCGACGGTCATGACCTACGGGCCGTCGGAGGGGATCGGGCTGGGCGATTCGGTGGCGCTGGTGCCCGATCCGGGCCTGAGGCCGTGCGAGAGCTGGATCGGGCGCGTGGTGGACGCCTTCGGCGCGCCGATGGACGGGCGGCCCTTGCGCCAAGGCGCGGCGGCGGCGGCGCTTCGGCAGGCGGCGCCGGACCCGATGAAGCGCGCGCGGCTCGGGCCGCGGCTGTCGACCGGCGTGTCGGTCTTCGACACCGTGCTGCCGCTGGTCCAGGGGCAGCGAATCGGCCTCTTCGCCGGGTCGGGCGTGGGCAAATCCAGCCTTCTGGGCCAGCTCGCGCGCGGGGTGGAGGCCGATTGCGTCGTCTTCGCCCTGATCGGGGAGCGGGGGCGGGAGCTGAGGGATTTCGTGGAAGGCGTGCTGGGGCCGGATGGAATGGCGCGGTCCGTGGTGGTCTGCGCCACCTCCGACCAGTCGCCGCTGGTCAAGCGCCGGGCGGCCTGGACGGCGATGGCGGTGGCCGAACATCTGCGCGACGCCGGCCGCCATGTCCTGCTGCTGGTCGATTCGCTGACCCGCTTCGCCGAGGCGCATCGCGAGGTGGCGCTGACGGCGGGAGAGCCCCCGAGCCTGCGCGCCTATCCCCCCTCCACCGCCGCCATGCTCGCGGCCCTCGTGGAGCGGGCCGGACCGGGGCCGGAGCGGCTGGACGGTCTGCGGGGCGACGTGACCGCGGTCTTCTCGGTGCTGGTCGCGGGGTCGGACATGGAGGAGCCGGTGGCCGACATGACGCGCGGCCTGCTGGACGGGCACGTGGTGCTGGAGCGCGCCATCGCCGAGCGCGGACGGTTTCCGGCGGTGGATGTGGGGCGGTCCGTCTCGCGCGCGCTGCCCGGCTGCGCCACCGCCGAGGAGAACCGGCTGATCGGCGCGGCGCGGCGCGCGATCGGACTTTACGAGAAAGCCGAGCCGATGCTCCAGGCGGGCCTGTGGCGGCACGGCGCCGACCCGGAGTCCGACCGCGCCATCCGCCTGAACCCGGCGCTCGACGCCTTCTGCGCGGCCCGCGCGCCGGAGGGGGCCTCCGACAGCTTCCGCCGGCTCGCGGTCGCGCTGGAGGAGGCTTCTGCGCAAGACGCTGAAAATTCTAGCAAAGGAGCCGGGCGTCGAGCCGCCGGCGCGGTAACGAGCCGTTATGAGTTTCGGGGCCAATGTCCTCTTGCGGCCCCGGTGAAGGGCCGGCGCGGCGGGTCGAACGCCCGATGCGCTCCGTCAGAACGGCGGTCCTCTCCGGTCGATAAACGCGACCGGTCTGCGAAATTCCGGCGCCTTGCGCGCCGACAGCTTTGGGAAAGACGGAGCAATGGCAAGCGTTCTCACCAACAACAGCGCGATGGTGGCCCTGCAGACCCTGCAGTCCACGAACAAGAACCTGAGCGAGGTCCAGTCGCAGATCTCCACCGGCAAGAAGGTCGGCAACGCCAAGGACAACGCCGCCGTGTGGGCGATCTCCTCGGTGATGCAGTCGGACGTGAAGGGCTTCAAGGGCATCTCCAAGTCGCTGTCGCTGGGCGCCTCGACCGTCTCCGTGGGCCGTCAGGCCGCCGAGACCGTCAAGGACCTGCTGGTCGAGATGAAGGGCAAGGTCGTCTCCGCGCAGGAAGACAACGTCGACCGCGGCAAGATCCAGACGGACATCGAGAGCCTCAAGAAGCAGATCTCGTCCGTCGTCGGCGCCGCGCAGTTCAACGGCAAGAACCTGGTCAACAATTTCGACGAGACCTCGGTGCTGTCGTCGCTCGACCGCTCCGGCTCCGGCGTCGCCTCCTCCAGCATCGACTTCAAGGGCAAGAGCCTGGCCTCCGACGGCGGCAAGCTGGGCTCCACCGCCAACGCGCTGGATCGCATCGGCTCCGTGGCCGATGACGGGACGTTCACGGTCAACGCCGGCGCCACTCTGTCGAGCGCGGCCAACAACGCCGAAATGACCCTCGCGACCGACCTCGGCATCGGCGACACGCTGACCATCGATTTCGGCGACGAGCAGTTCACTTACAAAAACAGCACGGCCGCGGCCATCACCGTTGCCGACCTCGGCAAGATCGTCGCTGCCGGGTTGACCAACCTGGGCGTCGAGGGCGTCTCGGCCACCGATGACGGCGCGGGCAAAGTCACCGTCGCTTCGAAGAACAGCTTCGAAGCGATCACGATGCAGGGCTCTTCGGGCGGCTCCACCACGGTGGATATCGACCCTGACGCCGGCGGCGCGCAGGCGGCGGCCGGCGCGGGCAACGCCGCCACTCTGACGGCCCGGGCGGAGACGCTCTCGTTCGGCGGCGCTGGCAACACCGGCGGCGCGGTTTCCGAGGGCGACGGCTGGCGCATCAACGTGGGCGGCTCCAACTTCGACTACGTGGCGAAGGAGGGCGACACGCTCAACGACGTGGCCACCGGCATGAAGCGGATCATCGACGCCGCGCAGATCGACGGCCTGAAGGTCAAGATCAACCTGTCGGACGATCCGGTGACCTCGCCGCCGACCATCCAGCTCGACAACTCCAACACCGACGACATGACGGTGACGGTGGACGACGCCTCCGGCGGCACGGCCTCGGGCGGGCTGGTCGGTCTCGAAGGCATCGACGTGAGCACGAAGGACGGCGCGAAGAACGCGCTCGCCAACATCGAGAGCCTGATCCAGACCTCGATCAACTCCGCCTCCGCCTTCGGTTCGGTGGAAGGCCGGATCGACATTCAGGCGGATTTCGTGGGCAAGCTGACTGACGCGCTGAAGTCCGGCATCGGCGCGCTGGTGGACGCCGACCTCGAGGAGGCTTCGGCCCGCCTCCAGGCGCTGCAGGTCCAGCAGCAGCTCGGCACCCAGGCGCTCTCGATCGCCAACCAGGCGCCGCAGAGCCTGATGTCGCTCTTCCGCTGACGCGGGAACGGGGAGGGCCGGCGACGGCCCTCCTCCCTCCGCTCGCCGGCGTCGCGCGATCGCGCTTCCAGCCGGCAGGCGAAAGCGAATGAATTCCGGTGCGGGCCGGGCTCCGGGCGCTGGGCGCCGGGCCGGCGCGCCGCAAGACCCAGGAGCCGATATGATCGCCGCAGCGCCCGCTTCCTCACGCTCAGGTCTCGGCCGCGGCGCCGCCCGTGGGCCAGCCTACGGCAGCGCCCAGGATGCCGCCCTGACGCCCCGCCAGGCCGAATACCGGATCTTCGCCCGCGTAACCCACGCGCTCGCGGAAGCCGAGGCGGCCGCATCGACCGGAGAGCCGGGCGCCGTCGCCCGTCTGGCCGCCGCCGCCAATGAGAACCTGCGGATGTGGTACGCCTTGGCCGAGGATCTGGTCGGAGACGCGAATGGGCTGCCCGACGCCCTGCGCGCGGGCCTGATCTCGCTCGCCGGCTTCGTGGAGCGCGAGACGCCGAAGGTGATCGCGAGGCGGATCCCCGTCGCGGGGCTCGTCGACGTGAACACGGCGGTGATGAAGGGCCTGCGCGGCCATAGGGAACCTGCATGATGCCCGGATTGATCCTCAAGCTCGGCCCGGGCGAGCGCGTCATGGTCAACGGCGTCGTCATGGAGAACGGACCCCGGCGGACGCGGATAAACATTCTCACCCCGGAGGCGAACGTCCTGAGGCTTCGGGATGCGATCCACCCCCATGAGGTCACCACCCCGGTCCGCCGCGTCTGCTACGTCGCCCAGATGGTCCTGGCCGGTGAAGCCGAAGAGGGCGAAGCGCGTCGCCAGCTCCTGGCCGGCGTGGAGCAGCTGAGTCAGGTCTTCGCGGATCCGGACAGCCGCGCGAGGCTCTCCGAGACGACCGAGCACGCGCTGGACGGCCGCTACTATCAGGCGCTGAAAACCCTCCGCACCCTGCTTCCGCGCGAGGAGAGGTTGATGGGCCTCTGCGCCGCGTCGGCGCACGGCGCCTGACGACCGATGTCCTTCGCTCCGGTCCTCCCCAGCTCGGGCGTGTCAGGCTGGATCCTGCTGCAGCGAGTGGAATCGACGCTTCGCGAGGCTCATGCCAAGAGCCCCGTGGTGGCGCGGGAAGCTCGACGTTTCGAGGAGGAGATCGGCTCGGTGAAGACCGCAGCCGATCTTGTGAAAGACCGGCGGCTTCTGGGGGTCGCATTGGGAGCTTTCGGCCTCGAGGACGAGATCGACAAGCGCGCCTTCATCCGGAAAGTCCTGGAGAGCGACACCCTCGACAAGGACAGCTTCGCCAACCGGCTGGTTGACACCCGCTATCGCGAGCTGGCGCGCGCTTTCGGCTATGGCGACATCCTTGGCGCGCGCGTCGAAAAGCCCGGTTTTGCGAAGGAGCTCGCCGATCGCTATCGCGAACGGGCGTTCGAGGCTGCGGTGGGCGAGTCCGACCCCGCGCTGCGCCTCGCGCTCAACGCCCGCAGGACCCTTGCCGTCTTGGCCGCGGATGCCGAGAACAAGAGTGGGGAGGGTACAGCCTGGTTCAAGGCGATGGGCGACAAGCCGCTTCGCGAGGTTCTGGAGACGGCCTACGGCCTTCCGAGCTCCTTCTCCAAGCTCGACGTGGATCGGCAGAGGGAGATCCTGCGCGACCGAACGAGCCGCCTCTTCGGGAGCAGCTCGCTCGCCGTATTCGCAGACTCATCCAACGTGGAGAACCTCATTCGCCGCTACGTCGCTCGGCAAGATGCGCAACAAGGCTTCGGAGCGGCGGCCCCTGGTGCGACGGCTCTCACACTGCTGCAAGCCGGATCGAGCAGCTATGCCAGCTTGATCCGATCCCGCTTCCGTTGAAGCGGAACAGGTCCGGACCGCCCTCGCTCGCCGGTCAGTATCTCCCCGACGCAGGCCGGAGCTCGATCATGTCCCGGGGCGTGGTGTAGGAGCGCCGGCCCTCGGAGAGAGATCCGAGGCTGATCAGGACGCCACGGCGGGCAGCCTGACTGTGGGAGTGTCGGTGACGCGGGCGAGGCTTTCAAGCGACATGTACCGGCGCGCCACGGCCCATTCGTCGTTGGTCTCCAGCATCAGCGCGCCAACGAGCCGGACGATGGCCTCATCGTTCGGGAAGATGCCGACGACGTCTGACCGCCGCTTGACCTCGCGGTTGACGCGCTCGAGTGGGGTCGTCGACGCGATCTGAGCCCGATGCTCGCGAGGGAAGGACATGTAGGCCAGGACCTCGTCGCGGGAGGCGTCCATGAAGGCGCCGAGCTTCTCGTTCTTCTCGCGCGGCGCGTCGGCTACGGCGTCCCCCTGGGCTTCCGCACCTTCCTTGTTCTCCTGCGCGAAGATGGTCTTCAGCATCGCCGCGACCGCAGTGCGCTGCTTGGCCGGGGCGTGCGCCAACGCGTTCCGCATCCAGTGGATCCGGCGCCTCTGACGGGTCGCGTTGAACACTCGCCGCGCGGCCGCCCGCAGGCCCTTGTGGTCGTCGGCGATCACCAGCTTCACGCCGCGCAGTCCGCGATCGGCGAGGGAGCGCAGGAAATCGGTCCAGAAGGTCTCGGCTTCCGAGGGCCCCGTGGCGACGCCCAGCCCCTCGCGCTTGCCGTCCTCGTTCACCGCGACAGCGATTATCGCCGCGCGGCTGACGATGCGCCCGCCCTCGCGGACCTCGAGGTAGGTGGCATCCAGCCAGAGATAGGGCCACGCCCCCTCCAGGGGACGGGTGAGGAAGGCATTCACCCGCTCGTCGATCTCGACGCAGAGGCGGCTGACCTGGGACTTCGACAGGCCGCCCGCGCCCATGGCCTTCACCAGATCGTCCACGGAGCGGGTCGAAACGCCGTGGACGCAGGCCTCCTGTATCACCGCGACGAGCGCCTTCTCGGCCGTGCGGCGCGGCTCGAGGAAACTGGGGAAGTAGCTGCCCTTGCGCAGCTTCGGGATCTCCAGCGCGATCCGTCCGGCGCGGGCGTCCCAGTCGCGATCCCGGTATCCGTTCCGCTGGACCTCGCGCAGGGGCGACCGCGCGCCCTTCGAGGCGCCCGTCCGCGCCTCGACTTCCAGCTCCATGATCCGCTCGGCCGCAAAGGCCAGCATCTCGCGCACGAGATCGCCATCGGCCTGCTTCTCAACCAGCTCGACCAGCGCCATTCTCTCATCGGTCATCGTCGTCTCCGTTCAGGTTCCAGGTCTTGCAACCCGAACCTTCTCCGAAGACCGGCGATGGCCGCCAGCGTCACCCCAGGCCGCGCGCTGCGCTACGCCAGGGGCTCCGCGCGCGGCCTCCTACACCACCACCTGGGACACAGCCCGGAGCTCGAACGAGGATCTGAGGATCGTGTTGCTGAACCGCCGTCTGTCCCCGGAGGCGGTTTGGTTTGAGTGACGTGATCTGGTCTTCCTCCTTGGTTCTGGCCATGAGCTGATCGGCATTGACGGGAGGGATGTTGCCGTTCAGCTTGACCCGAACCCGAACCCGAACCCGAACCCGAACCCGAACCCGAACCTTGGACCGCCCGGAGTTGGAGTTTCCGGGCTTCCTCACGACGGCGGGCCGGAGGCGCCGTCGGGGTTCATCAGGAGGATCGGGGGCTTGTACCCGATGGCCCCGTGGGGCCGCTCCTCGTTGTAGTATCGACGCCAAGCCTCCGGCTTTTCGCGGGCATCCGCAAGCGTCAGGAACCAGTGCTGGTTCAGGCATTCCGCACGAAAGCGGCCGTTGAACGCCTCGATGAAGGCGTTGTCGGTCGGCTTCCCGGGCCGCGAGAAGTCCATGACCACGCCATGCGTGTACGCCCACAGGTCCAGGTCGCGGGAGACGAACTCGCTGCCTTGGTCGACGCGGATCGACTTCGGGAACCCCACCTCCGCGCACACCCGCTCCAAGATCGCGACCACGTCCTCGCCCCGGTAGGAGAAGCGGGCGTCGATCGCTGGGGAGAACCGCGAGACCTCGGCCTCCAGGGCGTGATCCGCGGCAGGCGGATCAGGACCACGGTTCCGGACAAGTCGCCATGCGCGCTGGACCGTGCGAACCGACGGCTCCGGGCTCCGGCCCCGAACATGCTCTGGATGAGCGACTTCGCTTTCGTCGCGACGTGGCAAGGCTTCGTGCACGTCGCCTTCGTCACCGACGCCTTCGCCCGTCGCATCGTCGGCTGGCGCGTCAGCCGGACCGCCCATGCCGGGTCCGTTCTCGCGCCCTGGAACAGGCCGTCCGACAGCGGCGGCCCGGAGCGCGGCTGGTCCATCCCTCGGACAGGGGCTTGCGATACCTGTCCATCCGCTGCACCGGGCGGCTTGCGGAGGCGGGGACCGAGCCCTCCGCGGCCAGCGTCGGCGACAGCTGCGACACCGCCTTGGCCGAGACCGTCAACGGCCTGTTCAAGGCCGAAGTCATCGATCGGCGCGGACCATGGCGAAGCTTCGAGGCGGTGGAGTTTGCCGCCCTGGAACGGGCCGACCGGTTCAACAACCGTCGCCTGCCGGAGCCGATCGGCCACATGCCGCCCGCAGAGGCCGAAGCCCGGTTCCACGCTGCGCTGGAAACGCGCGACGTGGCCGCATGGCTAACGAACATCAGCCTCCGGCAGACCCGGTGCGGTTCAATGCTTCGGAGCGCCGTCCCGAGGTCCGGATCGCTCCGAGGCGCGTCCACGTCGACGATCCGCGTCGGGGTCAGGCGTGCCTACCGAGAGGGCGGAAGCTCCACGATGGCAGTATCCGATGGCGAGCGGATGGCTGCATCTGCGAAACTCGGTGGCGACGACCTCTCCGCTCCGAGCCGCGGAGCAGACGTTAGGCGCGCCGCGCACCAAGGGCGGGCTTGGACCGCAAGCTGGGCGGCCCGCCGATCCCGCCGAACATCCGCCACGGGAACCCGTGGCGCGCGGAGGTTTCAGCCGCCCCTTTGTACGTCCTTGCCGTGCGAGAAGGGGCCGACCTCCCAGGTTCCGCCTCGTTCGACGCGGGATCTGAAGGAGGCGATCCGACTCTTCAGGATGCGGGCCCCGCCGCCTCGCCCGTGACGGACCGGCCGAACGTGAGATTGGGAGAGCCGTTCGCCACCTGAGGCTCTCCACCTCCGGCGCGATCTGCGGGATGATCTGGATGGCGGTCTCCCCGGTCCCGATGATCCCCACGCGCCTGCCGGCCGGTTCCACCCCCTCGTGCGGCCAGTCGTAGGTGTGGAAGGAGGGCCGCGGAACTCCGCCATCCCCTCGATCCGCGGCTTGGTGGGGCGCGACAGCACGCCGATGCACAGGAACAGCCGGCGGCAGGCGATGGCGCCGCCGCCGGACAGCTCCAGCCGCCACGGATCTTCCGCGTCATTCCATCCGGCCGCATCGCGCCGTTCGATCACGCCGTCATCCGATCTCGTTCCATCCATGAACGTCCGCCCGCCTCGGCGCGTCCTTCTGGCGCCTGTCGCGCAGATCCGTAGCGCCGCCCATGGCCGGGTCGACCGGTCCGTGACGCCTCCGGGCGGTCAGTTCCGGTGGATGCGGCAGAGCGCGCCTTTCGTTCGCAGGCGCAGACAGAGGGAGAGGGCGGCGTCCCGGCTCTGCGCCGGGACCTGCACGGTGTAGCGCATCGAGTTGGCGATCCCCGGAACCGGCGCCCGGATCACCCGGAGCTCGGATGCGGCCAACATGCCGCCGTAGCTGCGCCGGACCTTCGCGGCCATCCGCTCCGCCAGCCCCCACTGCCGCGCAGAGGCGACGACCACGCCCCAGGGGGGGGCGGGATCGCGGAACTCGCGGATCGCGCGGCCCGCCGCCTGTTCGCGGCAGGCCTCCAGGAAGGGCGTCTCCCCGTCGAGGCGATAGTCCACCGTGTCGGGCGGGGCGTCGCGCCAGACTCGAGCCGGGTGGCCGGTGATAGCCGCGACGTAGTCGAGGGTCTCGGCGGGAAGGACGGCGTTCTCCTCCGCGAGGTAGCGCTCCATCCGGTTCTCGCCGCCGTTGTAGGCCGCGGCGGCGAGGCCGGGATTGCCGAAGCGCAGGATCAGCTCGGCGAGGTAGTCGGCCGAGGCGAAGATCGCGTCCGCCGGGTTGAAGGCGTCCTGGAGGCCCCGCAGTTGGGCGGTGCCGGGCATGAACTGCGCGATCCCGAGCGCGCCGACGGGGCTGACGGCGGAGGCGTCGAACAGGCTCTCCTTCCACAGGAGCCGGGCGAGGAAGCCGCTGTCGAGGCCCGCGTCCCTGGCGGCCGTTTGGATGGTGGTGCAGACGTCGGCGATGTAGGTTGGCAGGCTGATGCAGTGGCGGCCGTCGGAGGTGCAGCGAATTCCGGATCCTGCATTCTCGACCGCGCGGGATGCAGATGAACCCGGGTCGGCGCGCCCCGGGAGGCAGGTCGCCGCGAACAGCAACATCACAAGGGCGAGCCGGAGAGCGAGGATCATCCCGCGTCAGATGGGCTGCGCCGCCGCATCGACAAGCGGCTCCCGTACGGCGGGTCTCCGCGCGAGTGGTTGAGGAGCCGATCAGCTGGAGCGCAAGGCGCTGGGCTGAAGACGCTCGGTCCAACGAGGTGGGGACCCGACGGTTTCTGGTCGGGATGCCGCCAAGGTCGGGAAGGATGGCGTCGACCCCGGGCGACTGCGACGGGGATGCCTGCGGTCCCGCTGACGGCCGATCCGCATGTCCGGCGCCTGAACACGCTCAAGCCCCCATCGCCCGTCGCGTTTCCTTCGCCTTCTTGCCGAGGTGCGCTGCGAGGTCAGCGAGCCCGACCATGCGCCGGGCTCTCTGAAATGGATCCTCCGGCCGCTCGACCGGCAAGTCGTTCTCACGAGCCCTCCCCTTCTTCAGAAACTTCGCGTCCGTGAAGTTGAACCGGTTCTGTGCGACGGCGCCGGCGTCGGGGGGAAGAAGGGTTCGACGGATTGAAGTCGGAAAGCGACGTGATCTCCGCGAACTCATCCGAGCGAAGCTAGGAACCGAGGTTGATCCGAACCCGGACCTTGGCCGGCCGGGGTTGGAGTTTCCGGGCTTCTTCACGACGGCTGGCCGGATGCCCCGCCCGGGTTCATGAGGAGGATCTGGCGCTTGCCCCCGATGGCCCCATAGGGCCGCTCGTCGTGCAGCATCGACGCCAAGCCTCCGGCTTTTCGCGGCCGTTCGCAAGCATCAGGAACCAGTGCCGGTTCAGGCGTTCGGCCTCGAGACGAACCAGCTTTGCCGCGTCCCCGGGGCTCGGGGACCGCTTCGCGGGGCTGTTCTCACAAGATCTGCGGCCGGAGCGGCCGTTCCAGCGGCGGGCGGCAATGCCGCGAGAGCCGTGGGCGAAGCGTGCCGCGCCGGGTTCAGCGATAGACCATCTCGACGCTGTCGAAAGCGCCCTGGGCATGGTCCTCGCGGAAGGCCGCATGATCGGCGGCCAGCCGGTCCGCGGCCTCCTCCGCGAAGCGCTGGATGTCGGACACGAACAGGGCGCGGGGACTCGCCGCCGCCACGATGGACGGCTCCACGTCGTAGTCCACCTGCCCCAGGTCGTCGGAGAGCGCATGAGACTGCGCCAATGCCGCGCCGCACACGCGGGCGTAACGCTTCCAGGTGCCCGAGCTCAGCTCGTCGAGGTCGATGTCGTCCCGGAACGGCGCGCGCTCCCGGCTCATGAAGCTCTCGCCGTCGATCTCGACCGCCCCGTAGAACACGTCTCCGCCCGCAAGCTGCACCGACTGGCCGTGGCGGATGCGGTCCGCCTCGTCCCCGGCGTCGAAATCGGTCGGGGGGGTGAGGCCTTCGAGCGCGGAGCGGCGGGCGCGCTTGAACTCGACGATCAGGTCGTCCGTGGCGTCCCGGGAGGGGCCTTCGATCAGCACGTAGTAGCGCGGCAGCCCGAGCGAGGCGGTGCCCTGCCCGTGGCGCACGCAGACGTCCTTCACCTTGAGCTTGCCGGCGCGCTTCGGGGCCTTGAACCCTTTGCCGCCGGCGAGATCGTCCACCGCCTTCTGGAACTTGGCCCGCTCGCCCGAGATCGGCTGAAGCTCCTCGGAGGCGCGGAAGCCCTGGCCGGATGGGTCGAGGTAGTCTTCGCGGAGCCACTCGGCCCGCTCCTCCCACGCCTCGCGGAACAGGCGGCGGATCACGTCGGGCGAGTTGTCGATCCGGTAGTTCTCGTTGGTTTCGGTGGCGTGCTCGGCATAGTCCTGCATCGCATCCAGATAGCCCTCGGCGAACGCCTCCACGATGCGCCGGCGCTTCTTGCGGCCGAGCCCCCCCACCTCCCGCGCGGCGATCCAGAACCCGGTCGCGCCGCGCTTCAGGTCCCAGGTGAAGGGGGCGTAGATGGTCTCGTCGAAATCGTTGATCCCGAAGATCGGCGCGCCGTTCCGGTCCGGCATCACGCCGAAATTCTTGGGGTGAACGTCTCCCACCGCCATCACCGTGGGCATTCGCGCATCCTCGCCCGCCATGTCGCGATAGAAAAGCAGGGCCGTGCCGCGGAAGAACCGGAAGAGGTCCTTCGCCAGCGCGTCGAACTTCTCGCGGGCCCCCAGCGACTGCTGCTCGATGCGTCCGACGTGATCCTCGCGGATGGTGGAGCGGACATGCTCGCGCCGCGCCTGGCCCTTGAGCTGGGCCGGCGGGACCAGGCGTTCCCCGGCCGAGACGCGTCGGGCGAGGTCGGCGAACGCCTCCGCCGCGCCCCCGGCTTTCCGCGGAACCGCATCCACGGCCGGCTCGTCCTGCTTCTTGCGTCGTCCGCCCGTCCCGGCCATGTGCGCGTCCTCGTCCTGCGAAGGGAGGGGAACGCGGCGCTGCCGGGACCGTTCCCGGACCGGCGCGTCAGCCCCGGCCGCCGTCCGCCGCGGCGCGCCGCGCCAGCAGGGGCGCCGCCGTCCGCTCCACCTCCGCGAGATCGGCGGGATGGGCCATCTTCGCCCGCACCCGCTCCATCATGCCGGCGGCGAAGGCGTCGATTTCGGTCCCGAACAGGTCCGGCGCGGCGGCCCGCACCGCCTCCAGCGACCGCAGGAGCTTCAGGCAGACCTCAACGTTGTCGGCGCCGTCGCGGGCGATGGGGCGGAACGCGTCGACCAGGATGTCCGAGGGCGCGATGGGGGCCATGAACACCCGGTCCCACTCAGGCTCCGGCATCTTCCCGGTGCTGACGGAGATCCACTCGAGAAGGATGCGGACCTGCGTGTGAAGCACGTTGATCGCCGTCCCGGGGTCGTTCACGCCGGGCGAGAGCGCGCGGTCGGCGATCTCGTTCAGGACGATCAGGCCGAAACGGGGGTCGTGGTCGAAGGTGCGGTCGCGGCTGAGAACGAAGGCGCCGCGGATCTTCGCCCTCGCGGCCTCGTCGGCATGGCCCGTCACCCGGGCGAGCGGCCTGGCCGGCGTCGCGTAGGTCCCCGCGCGTGCGGCGACATGAATGCGGAGGTCATGCGCCTCGGCGACCCGCTGAAGCGCCTCCGGGCGGATCTGCTGCACGTAGCGGACCGAGGCGGAGTGGACCGGAACGGCGTCCGGCGGCGGGGCCGGGGCCTCTGTGCAGCCGCCGAGGGGCCGGCGCGCCATCTCGTGCAGCGCCGCCGTGGTGGCCGTCTCCACCCGGGCGATGGTTTCGCCGACCTGGCCGATGGAGGTGATCTTGTTGATCCAGCGGATCAGGGCGCCGATCAGTATCACCAGCACCAGGATGGTGGCGGCGAACAGGATCAGCCGCCCCGAGGCGCTGTAGAACCCGCTGGAAAGGGCGACGATGCCGACCACGCTGAACAGGAACGCGCCGATGAAGATCGAGATCGGCGCCTGCGCGGCCCGGTCCTCGGCGATCAGGCGGACGGCGCGCGGCGTGGTCATCTGGGAGGCGCTGGAGAGGGCGGTGACCATGGTCGCCAGCGCGAAGGTGGTCACGGCGAGCATGCTGGTGGCGACGATGGTGAGGATGTTCTCGATCGCCTGTTCCGAGACGTCGAAGGGCAGCTCCTTCGGCAGCAGATAGGCGCCGTAGTGGGCCGCCGCCACGACGCCGATGGCGATCAGGCAGAACACGGCCGGCAGGAACCACATCTGCCGGACGACCTGCCGCAGACGGAACGGACGCTTCATGCGGACGCGGCCGGCATCGGGCGGCGCGGGCCGCCGCGGCGGGGGCGGCTCCGGTCGGGCGCGAGCGTCGGCGGGGCATGAAAAGGGCTCGGGAGTTGCCGTCCGTTCCGGAGATGCATCGCGATCATGAATCCATCCTCGAAGACTGGCCGTGGAGGCGCGGGGGCGAGACCCGCAGGTCGGTCGGCGAACACCCGTCACGCCGGCGGGGCGGTCGGAACATCGGATAGGTTCGGCGCCCGCCCGGTCGTTTCAGAAACGTCCGCCATTGCTGTCGCGTTCCGGAGGCCGGTCGGCGTTCTCGCAAGGAAGCATCGACTTCGCGAGGCCCGCCCTCCGGGCATGCATCCTCGATGCGGCCGCGCCGGCGGGACGCGTGCCGCGGAGCCTCCAGCTGATGGCCCGTCCCCCTCCACCCACTCCCCGACAGGGAGCGGAACGTATCCGGCCCTGCCGGCGTCGCCTTGACGGCAACGCAGGCCGCGTCACATGCTTCGGTTGTCGCTCCATGCGCAGGCGCTCCGTTTTGAAGGCCGTGATGCTCATACGCCGTTCTCTCGGCGGGCTCGCGCTCGCCGCCGCCTCGGTTCTCGCCGCGTGTTCCGGCGGCGGGCGGGACATCGAGACCCCGGCCTACGAGGTCGTCGGCCGACTGGCGGACGACGTGGAGATCCGCCGCTACGCGCCCCGCGTCGCGGCCGAAACGGAGGCGGACTCGGCCTCGACCGCGTTCAGACGCCTGTTCGACTATATCGGCGGCGCGAATGCTGGCGAATCTGGGATCGAGATGACGGCGCCGGTGGAGACGCAGGATCTCGGCGCCGAGATCGCCATGACCGCTCCGGTCGAGACCGCGCCCGCCGGCCCGGACGGCGTCCGCATGCGCTTCTTTCTCCCGGCCGGGTACGCTCTTGGCGCGGCGCCGAAGCCGACGGACCCGGCGGTGCGCCTCGTGGGCGTCGAGGGCCGGACAGAAGCGGTCCTTCGCTATTCGGGTCTGCCGCTCGACTATCGCGCCGAGACGCGCAAGGAGCGCCTTCGCAAGCGGATCGCCGCGACGGACTGGGAGCCCATCGGCGCTCCGGCGATCTATTACTACGATCCGCCCTGGACGGCGCCGTGGAACCGGCGCAACGAAATCGTACAGCCGGTGAAGGAGCGGTGAGCGTTCGGGGCGGCCGTTGTCGCCGGGCCTGAAGGGCGCATGCGCCGCTTCGGCGGGACCGGCGGCGCGGTGCACTCTGGCGAACGCACGCTTGCCGGCCACAGGGCGTCACAAAACTTCGTTGCGCGATGCCGAAGGGACCGCGTCGCACGCGCGGCGGATCTTGGCGGGATCGTCTTGATCTTCAGCGGCCGGGAGATCCCTTGACGCTCGGAAGGCCGATGTCCTTGCGCAGGCGGGACAGCAGGGACATCAACCCTCCCGGCGCCGCCCGCAGCACCACGATCATGCACAGCGCGACGAGGATGAAGCGTCCCTCCGCCATGGAGGGGTAGCCTGCGAGCGACTCGGTCGCGAAGGTGATGGCGAGCGCGGCCACCACGGGCCCCCAGATCGTCCCGACGCCGCCGACCAGCACCATCGAGAGCGCGAGCGACAGCGTGCCGAAGCCGAAGACCTCCGGGCGAGGCGACGCGCAGGTAGATCGCGTAGAACCCGCCCGCGAAGCCGGTGAACACCGCGCTCGCCACCAGCGCGAGGGTGCGCTGCCGGGCGATGTTCACGCCGCGGGACGCGGGCGTAGTCCTCGTTGTCGCGCAGCGCCGCGCAGGGACTTTCCGAAGGGCGTCGCCACCAGCCCCCGCAGGAACAGGGTCGAGAGCGCGAGCAGCGCCAGCGCCGCGTAATAGTAGCCGAGCTTGTAGTCGCGCACGAAGCGGTAGTCGCCGATCTCCAGCCCCGGGATGCGCACGATGCCGCCGGCGCCGCCGGTGACGTCGCTCTGGCTCAGCACGATCTGCATGGTGAGCTGGCTGACCGCGAAGGTCACCAGCACCACATAGATGCCCTTGAGCCGCGCCACCGGCGCCGCCACCACCACCGCCGTCGCCGCCGCCGCGACGCCGGCCAGCAGGATGGCGAGCCAGGGATTGATCTCCAGCAGCCGCGCGCAGATGGCCGCCGTGTAGACGCCCACCCCGAAGAAGGTGAGATGGCCGAAGTTGAACAGCCCGGCATAGCCGAGGCTCAGGTCCCAGTTCGACGCGATCACCGCGTAGATGAAGGCGATGATGAAGAGGTGCCGGATGTAGCTGTCCGCCACGAAGGCCGGCACCAGCGCCAGCGCCACGAGCGCCAGCGGTCGCGATCAGGAACGTCCGCATCATGCCCGCGCTCCGAACAGGCCCTGCGGCCGCAGCACCAGCCCGAGGATGATGATCAGGAACAGGATCGACGGCGCCCAGTAGAGGCCGACCGCCAGCACCAGGAACGCCTCCAGGATGCCCGATGGCATAGGCCGCGCCCGCCGTGGCCCCGAGGCTGCCGAGCCCCCCGAAGATGACGACGATCATGGCCTTGAGCAGCGGCTCGGACGCCGATGGTCGGCGTGATGAAGCGGATCGCGCCGAGCAGGCCGCCGGTCAGCCCCGCGAGCGCCGCCGACAGCGCGAAGGCGGTCAGGAACACCCGCGGCACGTCGATGCCGATCAGCCAGGCCGAGGTGGCGTTCTGCCCCGCCGCGCGCAGCGACCGCCCCGACCGCGCCCGCTGCGCATAGGCCCAGAGCGCGAGCAGCAGCACCGGCGCGATCAGGATGATCAGCGCCTCATGCGCCGAGATGGCGACGCCGAGGATCGAACCTCGCCCTCCACCAGCCGCGGAAGCTGCTTGAGGCGCGCGCCCCAGATCAACTGCGACCCCCGCTCCAGCACGATCATCGCCGAAAGGGTGGTCATCACGGTGATCAGCAGCATCGCCGGATGGCCGTAGAAGGGGCGCACCAGCGTCCGCTCGATCACCGCGCCGAGCATGGCCGCCACCAGCGCGCCCGCCGCAAGCCCGGGCAGCAGGCCCAGCCCCAGCATGGACGGATCGCAGACGGTCCAGGCGACCAGCGCCCCCACCGTCATCAGCGCCCCGTGGGCGAAGTTGAACACGCCGAGCGTGGTCCACACCAGGCTCAGTCCGCTCGCCATAAGCGCGTAGAGCGACCCGAGCACGAGGCCCGAGACGAGCGTCGATACCAGAAGCTCCATCAGGCGGCCTCGTCTCCGAAGTAGAGCCGCATGATCTCGCCGTGGTCGGGGGCGTGGGCGCGGTCGATCTCGCGCACCACCTCCCCGTGCTCGATCATCAGCAGGCGGTGGGTGAGGGCGAGCAGGAACTCGATGTCCTGCTCCACGAGCACGAGGGGGGTGCCGTCGCGTCGCGATCTGGCCGATGGCGGCGGCCAGCTCCTCCTTCAGGCGGGGCGAGAGGCCGAGCGTCGGCTCGTCCAGCATCAGCAGGCGCGGCGCGCACATCAGCGCGCAGCCGATGGACAGCATCTGCCGCTCGCCGCCCGAGAGGGTCCTGGCGCGCTGCACCCGACGCTCGGCGAGGCGGGGGAAGAGGGCGTAGACCCGCTCCAGCGTCTCCGTCGCATTCGCTCGCGCGCGGGGGGTGAAGGCCGACAGCTCCAGCGTCTCCGCGACGCCCATGTCGGGGAACATCACGTTGCCCTGCGGCGCGTGGACGAGGCCGGCGGCGACGATCACCGAGCGGCTTGGTCCCGTCGATCGGCGTTCCCGGCGAAGGCGATCTCTCCGGCCGCGGGCTTCAGCAGGCCCGAGATGGTCGAGAGCAGCGTGGTCTTGCCGTGGCCGTTGGGGCCGAACAGGCCGAGGCTCTCGCCCTCGTCCAGGTGCAGCGACACGTCGCGCAGCACGGTGACTGGGCCGTAGCCGGCGGTGAGGTTCCGGACCTCCAGCAGGCGGGTCATTTCGTGCGCCCTCCGAGATAGGCTTCGATCACCTGCGGGTCGCGGATCACCTCCCGCGGGTCGCCCTCCGCCAGCACCCGGCCCTGGTTGAGCACCACGAGGCGCTGGGAGATGGAGAGGAGCAGGCTGAGCACGTGCTCGATCAGCACCACGGTGACGCCGGCGCGGTTCACCTCCACCAGCAGGGCGTCGAGATCGGCGATCTCGGGCCGGGTGAGGCCGGAGGCGGGCTCGTCCAGCATCAGGATGCGCGGCTCCCCGGCGAGCGCGGAGGCGATCATGAGCTGCTTCTTCTGGTAGACGGACAGCTCGGCGGTGGGCGCATCCCGGCGGTCTTCGGGGAAGCGGGTCCGGTCCAGCGCCGCCAGCCCCCGCCGCCGCGCCTCGGCGCCCGTGGCCTCGCCGCCATAGGCGGCGCCGAGGGTCGCGGTCTCGGCGGCGGTCAGGTCGGGGAACTCGGCGTCCTTCTGGAAGGTGCGCGCCAGCCCTGCCCGGGCGATGCGGTGGGCGGGCCAGCGGTCGATCGCGCCGCCCGTCCAGCAGCACTTCGCCGGCCGAGGGGCCGAAGGGGATGCCGGTGACGATGTTGAACAGCGTGCTCTTGCCCGAGCCGTTGGGCCCCGCGACGCCCAGCATCTCGCCGGCCGCGACCGAGATCGAGACGTCGTCCACGGCGCGCAGGCCGCCGAAGGTCTTGCCCACGCCGCGCAGTTCCAGAACTGGAGAGGTCATGCATCCGCCTTCGAGAGGGGGCGCGGCCGGGGGCGCCGGCCGCGCCGGGGAGGTCACTTCATCCAGTCGGGTTCGACGAAGTCGCCGGTGGCGTACTGTTCCGGGTAGAACAGCACGCGCTTGCCGTCGCGGATCTGGTAGAACTGGATGGGGATGTGATCCTCGTCCTGCACCGCCAGATGCGTCTCGGGGTCGAAGGCCAGCGTGCCGGAGGCGATGGTCTTGGTCATCTTGCCCATGGCCTCGCCGATCGCGAGCCGCTCCTGCGGGTCGCCCACCTCGCGCAGCGCGTCGGCGTAGAGCATCACCATCTCGTAGAGCGCGGCGCCGTAGGGCCCGGGCTCGGCGCCGTAGGCGTCCGCGTACTTCTTCAGCACCTCCTGCGCGCGCTCCGCCTTGGGCGTGTTCAGCGTGCCGCCGAGCATGTTGTAGACCACGCCCGCTGGAGTCCTCCTTGGTCAGCTCCAGGAACTCGGGCACCGAGGGGGCGTACTGGATGAAGACCAGGCTGTCGGTCGGGTCCTCCATGAACTGGGTCATGAAGGTGGCGGCGTTGCCCGGCAGGTAGTCGGTGTTGATCAGCACGCCCGGCGGGTTCTGCCGCACCTGCGCGAGGAAGCTGCGCCAGTCGTTGACCTCGCCGAAGGGGACGGTGTCGTAGGCGGTGACCTCCCAGCCGGCGCCCTCGAAGCTCTCGACCATGCCTTCGGCGATGGTCTTGGAATAGGGGTTGTCGGAGGTGATGATCGCCACCGTCTTCGCCGGCAGGTCCAGCGCGCCCGAGGACGCCAGATCCTCGATCACCGGCACGATCTCGGTGTTGTAGCCGTCGAAGGACGGGGTGAAGGACCACACCGTCGGGAAGTCCTCGGGCGAGGGCGCGATGATGTCCCGCGTCTGGGCCGAATTGGCGCCGATCAGGTAGGGCATGTCCATCTCGGCCATGCGCTCGATCTCGAAGTTGGAGCCGGAGGCGTAGCCGGTGAAGATCGCGCCCATGTCGCGGTCGCCCAGCAGCCGCTCCACGGCGGTGGCCACCGCATCCGCGCTCTGGTCCTTCACGTCGGCGACCGACGAGCTCGAACGTGTGGCCCGCCACGCCCCCTTCCGCGTTCAGCTCGTCCACCGCAAGCTGCACGCCGTTCACGTATTTCTGCCCGTCGGCGGCGGCCGGCCCGGTCAGCGGCGCGAGCACCCCGAGCTTCACCACGTCGGCGGCCGCAAGCCCCGCGACGCCCGCGCCGAGCGCGAGGCCGAGGGCGAGCGGCCGAAGTCCTGTCCTGGTCATGTCTTCACCTTCCTGTCGGTTCGGCTGCGAGGCCTGCGCCGGCCTCGCCGCGTGGGATGCGGGTCATGCGCCCGCGGACGTGGGAGCGGTCAGCCCAGCACGTCGGCCAGGAACCGCTCCAGGATCGGGTCGAAGGTCTTCGGCGCCTCCCAGAACGGCGCGTGGCCGAGGCCGGGGAGCAGGTGCACCTGCCCCTCCCACAGGTTCGCGTAGGGGGCGGCCTTGGTGAATTCGTTGTTGGCGAAGGGCTCGTCGGCGCCGTTGACGATGGCGAGCGGCGTGGGGTTGGTCGCCACGATCTCGGTCTGGCTCTCGCCGAAGCCCGCCCCGAAGGCGCCGATCATCCGCTCCCGCGCCCGCCCGTCCGTGCGGCGCACGGCGGCCCCGAGGAAATCCTCGTAGGGCGCGTTCACGCCGGCGGTGGCGCGGGCGTAGGCGTCGGCCTCGGCGTCGGTGAAGTCCAGCTGACCGGCGAGGCCCATGTGCTCGGACGGCAGGAACCCCTTGGCGAGCGCGCCGTCCTCCTTCCCCACCGGCGGCGTGCCGGAGATCATCAGGCCGGCGATCCGGTCGGTCTTGGGCAGCATGTCGATGCCCACATGCCCCCCCAGCGACCAGCCGAGCACCGCATACCGCTCCGCCCCGAGCTTCTCCATCAGCTCGACCGCAAGCGCCGCGTAGCCCGGGATGGTGTAGACGTTCTCCGGATCGTAGGCGTCGGAGGACGCGCCGTGGCCCGGCAGATCGAAGGCGATGCAGCGGTACTTGGCGCCGATGGCCCCCTGCATCTGGTTTCGGAACACCTCCTTGCAGGACGAATTGCCGTGGATCATCAGCACGGCGGGCCCGTCGCCGCCGCTCTCGACCACCGCGAGCTTCGCGCCGCTCGTCTCCACCTCCGACGTGCGCAGCATGGTCTCGGTCATCGCCCCCTCCTCCTCACCGGGTTCCGCAGCAGTCGATGGCCGCGGCGGCCAGCACCTTGGCCGTGCGCACCAGGCTCTCGACCTCCACGCATTCGTCGTTGCCATGGAAGCCGTCGCCCGACGGCCCGTAGATCGCGGGCATCGACGCCCGCGCCCGCATAATGGGCCGCGTCGGTCACCGCATCGAAGCCCTTCGCCACCGGCGCCCGGTCCTGCACCGCCGTCGCGCGCGCCATGAGGGACTTCACCAGCGGATGGTCCGTCGGCGTGTTCATCGGCGGGAAGTTCAGGCCGTAGAGGTCCCACTGGATCCGCGGCGGGTTCTCCCGCAGCCACGGATCGGTCTGGGCGAAATGGTGGACGAAGGCCTCGAACTCCGCCTTCACGTCCTCGAAATCCTCATCCGGCATGAACTTGTAGTCGAGGTCGATGGAGCAGACGTCCGGGATGATCGCCGGGTTGGTCATGATCTGCGGCGTGCCGTCCGGCTTCAGCCCGGCGCCGCCCAGGATCACGCCCGGGTTGATGGTGGTGAGCCCCGGCGGGCACAGCGGGTGGCAGTTGGTGCGGCAGCGGCTGCATCTCGAAGTCGCGCAGCGCCGCGAGGAAGCGCTGGCCCAGCTCCATCGCGTTCACGCCCGGCTCGATGCGCCCCGGCAGATGCGCCTGCGGCTAGATGGTGTTGTAGCGCATGCCCGGCATGGGCCTGCCTGCCGATGGAGCGTGACGCGCGCCCAGGACAGGCCGCCCTCGGACGGCATCACGTCGCCCCAGGTCGGCTCGGCGATGATCGCGTCTCTTGGCGAGCTTGCCGCGCTTGCACCGCGTCCATGGCGCCGAAGCCGCCGGCCTCCTCGTCCACCACGGCGTGGATCGAGAGGCGGCCCTCCAGCTCGATCCCCGGCACTCGCGGATCGCGCGCGCGGCGGCGATGCAGGCCGCGACGCCGCGCCTTCATGTCCACCGCGCCGCGGCCAGTAGAAGCCGCCGTTCTTGATCTCGCCGCCGAACGGATCGACGCTCCAGCTCGGAGCGCGGCCGACCGGCACCACGTCGACATGGCCGCACAGGATCAGGCTCGCTTCCTCGTTGCCGGCGCAGGTCGCCGAGATCAGGTTCGGCCGGCCGGCGAAGACCTCCCAGCGCTCGGTCTTGAAGCCGATCGCCTCGGTCTCGCCTGGATGCGGTCCTGGACCTCCTGCTCGCTTGATCTCCGGGGTCGGTTGACGAATTTCGGGTTGACCGAGGGGATGCGCACGAGATCCTGCGTCAGGCTCGATCACAAAGCCCTGTCGTCATCGAGCGCCTTCCATGCGGCCCTTGTCGCGGCTTCAGCTGAAGCCATGCTTCGTTCTCCTTCAGTTTCCGGCCGCGGCGCGCCGCCGCCGGCCCTTGCGCCGCCGATCTCGGCCAGCAGCGCGTCGGTGGTCACCTGCCGGCAGTAGCCCGCGATCGCGCGCAAGCGAATTGTCGTGACGCTCCTGGCTGTAGGTGGCGCAGGCGTCGGTCACGAGCGTCACCAGATAGCCGAGATCGCAGGCATCCCGGACCGCGCCCTCCACGCACTGGTCGGTGACCACCCCGCAGAGCACGAGCTGCCGCACCCCGAGATTGCGCAGCACGTAGTCGATATGGGTGGACACGAAGACGCTGGACGAGATTTCGGCAGCACGATCTCGTCGTCGCCCGGCGCGAGCGCGTCGATCACCTTGCCGTCCCACGAGCCCTTCGGCGACGTTGAAGCCGGTGATCTTGTAGTCGAGGCTGCGGTCGCGGCCGTCCTTGCGTGAGGCTCTCGATGGTGGTGTACATCACCTCGATGCCGGCCGTCCCGGCAGCCGGCCTGAAGGCGCTGCATGTTGGGCAGGGCCTCGCTCTCCAGGCGGTCGAAATGAATAGCCGGCCTTCGCCTCGAACGCGGCGTCGGTCATGTCCGGCCACTCGCCGCCCGTCGCGGCGGGCGCAGAAGTTCTGCACGTCGATGAACAGGATCGCGGATTGCGCGGGAACCAGCGGAACGTCCCGCGTCTCGGGCCATGGGGTCATGCGGCAAGCTCCGGCAGGATCTCCTGACGCAGTCGGCCAGCAGAGCCGCCCAGCCCTCGCAGCCCGCCTCGTCGCGGAGATGGTCGTTGCGGATCTCGACGAGCGAATGCGGGATGCCCCGGCCTTCGCCATGAACGGGCACGAAATAGTCGCTCTCGTCGTCGATGTCGTAGGGAACGTTGCAGCCGATCTCCAGCTCCGGCCTGCGTCGTCGCAGCGCCGCCAGCAGCAGCGCCGAGGTCCGCTCGTCCTTGCGGAACAGGAGCCCCGCATCCCAGCGGCGCTCCACCCCGCCCAGCGAGGCGGTGTAGCTGTGGATCGACAGCGCGAGCCGAGGCTTCAGGCGCGACAGCTCCGCCGCCACCGCCGCGTGGAAGGGGGCGAAGATCTCCCGCTCCCGCGCTTCGCGGTCCCGTTGGGACAGGCCGCGATTGCCCGGCGCCTCGACCCCGTCGCTCGTCTCGGGGATCGAATCCCGCACGCCCAGCGGCCGGTTGCAGTCGATCACCAGCCGGCTGTAAGGCTGCAGGATCGCCGCCGCCCCGAGCCGCCGCGCCAGGCCCCGCGCCACCGCCGCTGCGCCGATGTCCCACCCGATATGCAGATCCACCGCGCCCGGCGGCAGCCCCAGCGCGCCCAGCGCCTGCGGGATCGCCCGCCCGGCATGCTCGCACACCACCACCACCGCCGCGCCCTCGGTCGCCGCGATCGACTCAACCGGAGCGGGATCTGGCGCACGCAAAAGCGGCGCACCCCCCGAAGCGGCCCTCAGCATGCCGGATCTTTCGCCAACGTCTTCCCCCGAGCGGCCAGCCTGCCGCCAATCCGATCATCGTCGCGGCAATCGAGCGGAGAATCATCGTCAAAATCAAGATCTGATTGCGGATTGACGAAGTCTTTTCATCGCGCATGATCCGCCTCCATGAACCAGACGCCGCAGATGCGCCGCCGGATCGAGGCCATGTCCCGAGAGCTGACCGCGACCGAGCGGCGGCTCGCGGCGGCGCTTCTCGCCGACTGGCCCTTCGCCGGGCTCGATACCATCCAGGCGCTGGCGGACCGCACCCACATCTCCGCCCCCACCATCTCCCGCTTCGTCCAGAAGCTCGGTTGCAAGGGCTACCAGGAGTTCCAGCGCCGCCTGATCGAGGAGCTTCGCGAAAGCCGCCGCTCCCCCATCGAGCTGCATGCCGACGAGGCGCCGGACGCACGACCGCTCCTTCGCCGGCTTCTGCCGCCGCACCGCCCAGACCGCGGAGTTGCTGGCCGATTCCGTCTCCGAGGCGCAGTTCCGCCGGGTCTGCGACCTCCTCGCCGACGAGGGGCGGACCCTGCACGTCATGGGCGGGCGCATCTCCGACGCGGTGGCGCTGCACCTGTCGCGCCACATGCGCCAGGTCCGCCGCGGCGTGACGCACCTGCCCAGCGACCCGGAGCAGTGGCCCGAATACCTGCTGCGGATGCGCCCGCGCGACGTGCTGGTGCTGACCGACTTCCGCCGCTACCAGCCCAGCCTGCTGCACCTCGCCCGCCTCGCGACCCGCGAGCGCCGCGCGACCGTGGTGCTCGTCACCGACCGCTGGCTGTCGCCCATCGCCGGCGTCTCGGCCGAGGTGCTGGCGGTCCCGACCGAGGTGGGCACCGCCTGGGACACCTCCGTCGCCGCGCTGGCGCTGATCGAGGCGATGATCGCCGACATCTCCGACCGCGACTGGGCCGCCACCCGCAGGCGCATCGAGAGCTGGGACGCCCTGCGCCTCCACCACGAAAGCGAGAGAGAATGATCCAGGAAGAGATGATCTTCGCCGCGACCTCCGACCTGGCCGGCAAGCTGCGGGGCAAGGCGTTTCCGGCCGCGGACCTGGAGCGCCGCCTCCGCCGGGGCGTCGGCTGGACGCCGACAAACGCGCTGATCACCTGCTTCGACGTCATCGCCGAAAGCCCCTACGGCGCGCTGGGCGACCTGCTGCTGATCCCCGACCCCGCGGCCGAGGCGAATGTGGACTTCGCCGACGGCTCCCCGCGCGAGCGGTTCATGCTTGGAGACATCCGCGAACTGGACGGCGCGCCCTGGGAGTGCTGCACCCGCGCCCTCCTCAGGTCCGCGATCGAGCGGCTCGAGCGGGTCTCCGGGCTGCGCGCCGTGGCGGCGTTCGAGCACGAGTTCCACCTCCGGGGGTTGGAGCGGCCCACGGGCGACGCCTACGCCCTCGGCGGCTACCGCGCGGCCGCCGCGTTCGGGCAGGCGCTGATGGCGGCCCTGCGCCAGGCGGGGCTGGAGCCCGACACCTTCATGAAGGAGTACGGGCCGGACCAGTACGAGGTGACGGTCGGCCCCAGGGACGCGCTGCGCGCCGCTGACGAGGCCGCCATCCTGCGGGAGCTGACGCGCGCGACCGCCGTTCGCCACGGCCTTGAGGCGAGCTTCACGCCGCTGCGGCGCGAGGGCGGCGTCGGCAACGGCGTGCATGTGCATGTGAGCCTCGTGGACGCGGACGGGGAGCCGGCGACCTGGGCCGAGGACGGTCCGCACGGGTTGTCGGCCGCGGCAGGCTCCTTCGCCGCCGGGATCCTGCGCCACCTGCCGTCGCTCTGCGCGCTGACGGCGCCGGCCTCGATATCCTACGCGCGGCTGACGCCGCACCGCTGGAGCGCCACGTGGAACAACCTCGGCTTCCGCGACCGTGAGGCGTCGCTGCGGATCTGCCCCGTCACAGCGGCCGAGCCGGCCTCCGTCGCCCGGCAGTTCAACCTAGAATACCGCGTGGCGGATGCGGCCGCCTCCCCGCATCTGGCGCTGGCCGGCATCCTGCTTGCAGGGGCCCAGGGGCTGGAGGAGGCGCTGCCCACGCCTCGCCCGACGGAGGAGGACCTGTTCCTCCTCGACCCCGGGCAGCTCGCCGAAGGGGGGGTCGAGGTTCTGCCCCGCTCGCTCGACGCCGCGCTTGATCGCCTCGCTTCGGACGAGACGGCGCGTTGCTGGTTCCCGGGCCGCTTCCTGGACGTGTACCGGGCCCACAAGCTTGCAGAGCTGGCGGCTCTGGAGGGGCGGACGGGGCCCGAAACCTGCGCGATCTACGAAGCGACCTACTGAGGGCCGGACGGGCGTCGAAACGGCGGGTCCAGCCGGAGGCGGAGACGGTCGCTGCGGCGCACGCTTCAGACGGAGCACGCGGCTGCGGCCGGAAGTCGCCTCCGTCCGCCGAACGCTCCTGGGCATGGTGTCCATAGCTGAAAAAGGGCTGCCGAAGCGCCCGAGGGGGGCGTTCCGAAGCCCGACCCGATTGACGGAGCAGGCCCCCGGAGCGCGCTGAACCGGGATCGTTCGCATAGAGGACCTACGGTCCCGCCGGACGCCCGGGAGGTCGAACGCCGCGAAGTCGAGCGTCCGGTGCGCCGGCGACTTTCCCCCTCGGCGCCGCCAACGGCATTGCCCGGAGCGGGTCCGCCCGCAACCGGCGAAAATGCCGGCGCTCGGACGGAGCGAACCCCGCGGGATCCTGAGGCGCGGCGGCGACCGCCGCCTCAGGCCTCGATTTTCATGGCGTGGCATCCGGTCCGGGCAGGCCCGAGTGCGAGAGCCGCGCCAATCCCGGCGGCGCTCACGCCACCGCCTCCAGCCGGGGTTGATCGGCGCCGACCGGCTCCCATTCGAGGTTCCCCGCATATCGGAAGGCGAGCCGACCCTCGCAATCCATCGCGAACAGGTGCAGCCACCGGTTGTCGAACAGCGCGCGCACCGCCTCGTGGCGCCTCAGGACATCGGTCATCGCCTCCCGCGGCGCCTCGATGCAGACCGACAGACGCAAGGGTTCATGGATCAAGCGCTCGCCGTCATGGACCGACTGCCAGGGCAAGCCCCCGCGCATCGCGCCGCCATTGCCCTCCAGCACGCCGATGCCGCCGACCACGTTGTGCAGCAGCTTGTTCCCCGAGCCGAAAGCCTCCGGCGCGACGACCGATCCGTAGTATTGCAGGCTGATCCAGCTCGCGACCACGACCGGGGCGGTCATGATGAGCTCCAGCACGCCGAAGCCGCGCTCGTCGTCCTGGCGCCAGTCATAGTCGTGAAGGAAGGCGCGGCCCTCCAGGTTCCGGCCGGACGTGCGGCTGCGAGGGGCGGCGATGAACGCCTTGCAGCCGGCGAGCGCCCATTCCGGACGCACCTCGGCCCAGTTGCGCGCGCGCAGGTGGAGCGCGCCCTCATCCGCCGCCCCGGGAAGACGCAGCGCCCGTTCGCTCCGCGTCGCCTTGCCGGCGGCCTCAAGCCATTTCCGCACCCGCTTCAGATCGGCCGCGTGGTCATCAGCCGCCGCGTCGCGGTCGTACAGGGTGACGAGATCGGTGGTCGTGTCGTGCAGCGCGCCGACGAAGAGCGTGTCGTACGGAACGGAGATGCCGCGACCGGCCAGATGCTCCCGCACCGCAGGCTCGTTCAGCAGACGCGCCAGCAGACGCGCGTTGACCTCGCCGGAATAGCCGCCGCAGGCGCCGCAATGCAGCGCGCTCGCATGCGCATTGTTGACGACGTTGGCGCCATGGCCCGCGAGAAGCACGACCCGGGCGAAGCCCTCCGTCAGCGACATTGCGCGCAGCACGGTCTCCGCCGCGGCGACCCGGCTCTCCAGATCCGGCTCGGGGTCGAGGCGGGGCGGAGGGTCGTTCGGGACGGCCCTCGGGCTCAGGCCGACGCCGTCTCGCACCAGCTTGCCGGCATAGACCGGCCCCATCGCCTCGACGAAGGCGAAGGAGGAGACCGCCGCTAGCTTGAAGCGGCCCCAGGCCCGCCTGGCGCGCGCCCTGCAACGGGCCGCGAAATCGGCTTCTCCATCCTCGCCGCCCGCGGTCGATGTCAGCGACGGGTTCAGCAGCACCGGCAGCCGCAATTCCTCGACGTCGGAGGCGAAGCCGCGGTGCCTGGCGAACACGCCGAAGAACCCTGCGAAGCCCGATGTGCGGATCGCGGGATCGACGCTCTCGAGCGTCCGGCGGAACACCTCGGAGCGGACGTCGATGCAGAAGATCGCGTGCAGCGCGGGCCGCCCGCCAACGGCCTCGGGCGCGGGCCCGGCGAGCGTTGCGGCGAGGCCGCGCTGCGCCGCGCGGTCGGCCGCCTCTTGGAGGATCTCGTCGATGATCCCGTCTTCGGTGGGCGCGAGCGGAGCTTCGTGAGCCAGCCGAACGGCCGCCCATTCGTCGGCGATGGCCGACTCGTGCCGCGCGAACAGCGCCTCCTCCCAGATCAGCCGAATGGCCAGCAGGTCGGTGACGGCGGCGTCGGTCCGCCCCGCAAGTTCCGCGCGCCACAGCTCGTAGCGCGCATATTGAGCCCACCCTCCGAGCGAGAGCAGGAGCTGATGGAAGCAGGTGTCGAGCGCGGCGGCGCCGAGACCGAGCCTATTTGCCGCACGGGCGATCGCGTCGGCCGGCCGTTCGGGCGCATTCGCCACGAAGGCCGCGAAGCCCTTGAGGCCCATGATCTCGGGCGTCAGATCGTGGGTGGCGAAGGCGCGCCACGCAGCCCATGCGGAACGTCCGCGCGGCGCCGGCCACAATGCCTGCCCGCGGTCGAAATGCCCGCCCGCCCATGCCCCGATGCGGTCGGCCACGATGCCGGGCCAATCGACCCCGCTTGCCGCCGCCGCCAGGTCGGCGACGGTCGGAAGCGCCTCGGGCGTGGGGTGTTCCTTCGCGGCTGCGGCCCTCAGCGCCGCGAGTCCGGCGGGCTTGCAGGCATGAGGCGATGCGTCGAGCGCGGCGGCGAGGTCGTCGGCCGCGATCTCTCCGCTCTCGATCCGGCCCCGATACCACGTCCGCGGCATCGTCACGGGCGCCCCGCCCACGCGGGCCAGCCTAGCGCCGGCCTCGGCCAACGTCGCCGTTGTCTGGCCCAGGAACGGATTGACCGCGACCGAGGAGGCGAGCGGCCAGAGCGGCGGCACCTGCCGCGCGGCGGCGTCGGCGGCGGCTTCAAGCGTCAAGGTGTCGAGGGACATGATGTCGGCCTTCCTGTTCATCGGATCGTCTCCTCCGTCAGGTCCGGCTCCGGGCGGACCAGTTGCCGACGAGCCGGTCGAACACCGCGTTGACGTAGAGACCGTTCGACAGGTGCACGCGCAGGCCTGCGGCGGCCGGGTGGTTCGACCAGAGCGGGAACATCGCCTGCGCCACGGCGACGAGGCCGAAGCTGATCACGGCGAGCGAGAGCAACGCCCATTCGAGCGGTCCGGGCGCGGGCGTCGCCGGCAAGGTCCCGGCGGTCAGCAGCTCTACGAGCGTCTGCAGGGCGAAGTAGCTGATCGAAGCCGCGATCGCGTAGAGCGCGGTGCGCCGGGTCAGGGCCCGCGGCGCCGCGTCGGCGAGCCCCTGGGCGATGAGATAGGCGACGCCGAAGATGAGGATCGCGCCGAGCGCGATCGCCTGCGGCGACTTCGTCCAGAACCCGAAGGCGAAGCCGATCGCGGCGTAGATCGCGAGCGCCAGCGCGAACGCGCGGCCGACCGCCCGGCCGTCCGGAACCGCGACCGGCCCCGGCCGGCGTATGGACGCCACCTGCTCGACCGCCGTGCCGGAGGAGAGGAAGGCGTGCGCCTTGTAGAGCGAGTGCGCGACGATGTGCAGGAGCGCCAGCGGGAACAGGGCCAGTCCGCACTGCATGATCATGAAGCCCATCTGGCCTATGGTCGACCAGGCGAGCGAGTTCTTGACCGCCGACTGGGAGAGCATCGCGAGGGCGGCGAAGATCGCCGTGAAGCCGCCGGCCCACACCAGGACCGCAAGCACGCCGGGGCTGAGCAGCATGACGTCGGCGAAGCGGATCAGCAGGAAGCCGCCGCCGTTTATGACGCCCGCGTGCAGGAGGGCGGAGACGGGCGTGGGCGTCTCCATCACCTCGGTGAGCCAGCCGTGGACGGGGAACTGGGCGGACTTGAAGATGGCGGCCAGCGCCAGCAGCCCGGCCGCCAAGGTCGCGAAGGGCGGCGCCACGCCCTCCCGCGCGGCGGCCAGGATCGTTCCCAAGTCCGTGGAGCCGTAGCCCAGGAACAGGAGAAGGGCGGCGCCGGTCAGCGCGGCGTCGCCGACCCGCGCCACGATGAACTTCTTACGCGCGGCGCGAACGGCCTGGACGCGGTCCCCGTAGAACAGAAGAAGCCGGTGCAGGGACAGGCTCGTCGCGATCCAGGCGAGGACGAAGAGGATCAGATCGCCCGCCTGGACGAGCAGCAGGACCGCCGCCAGCGTCGTCATGAGCCAGCCGAGGAAGGCGCCTTGCCGCTCCTCGCCGTCGAGATAGGACGCCGAGAAGCGCACGACGATCCAGCCGACGAAGGCGACGAGGACCAGCATGGTCGCGCTGACGACGTCGAGACGGGTGGAGAGGCCGATGCCGTGAACGGGGGCGCTGGCCGCGCCTTCCGCCACGAGCACGGCCGCAGACCCGATGGCCGCCGCAAGCGCGGCCACCGCCGCGCCTTCGGCGAGCTTCGGAACCAGCGGCGGGCGCCTGCCCGGGCGCAGAAAGGCGGCGGCGGCGGCCAGCAGCAGGATTGCGGGCGCGATCAGGGGGAGCAGGTCCGCGAGCATGGGCAGGCTCTTTCCAAGACGGTTCAGGGTCGCCCGCTTCTACGTCCCCACACACATCACGAAAAATACATTGTTCGGGGGTTATCGTTCCACTTAAATGAACGACATGAGAGACCTGAACTTCCACCACCTGCGGTACTTCCACACCGTGGCCCACGAGGGGAACCTGACCCGCGCGGCGGCCCGGCTGAACGTTTCCCAGTCCGCGGTCTCGACGCAGATCCGCCAGCTTGAAGATCGTCTGGGCCAGCCGCTGTTCGAACGGCGCGGCAGAGCCCTCCTTCTGACGGAAGCGGGCCGCATCGCGCTCGATCATGCCGACGCCATCTTCGCAGCCGGGGAAGAGCTGCTGAACACCCTCGTCGAGCGGCCGTCCGGTCGCCGGCAGGTGCTCCGCGTCGGCTCGCTCGCGACGCTTTCGAGGAACTTTCAGATCGGCTTTCTCAAGCCGCTGCTCGGCCGGGACGACGTCGAGATCGTCATCAGGTCAGGCGCGCTGGGGGAACTGCTCCGGAACCTCGAGGCGCATCGGCTCGACGTGGTCCTGGCCAATGTCTCGCCGCCGCGCGACGCCGCCACGCCCTGGATCTCGCATGCGGTCGCCGAACAGCCCGTCAGCCTGATAGGCACGCCCGAAAGGATCGGCAGGGACGTCCCCTTCGAGGTCCTGCTCGGGCGCGAGCCGCTCGTCCTGCCGACGGTCGAGAGCAGCCTGCGCTCGGGCGTCGACGCGCTTTTCGACCGGCTCCAGATTCGTCCCCGCATCGCCGCGGAGGTGGACGACATGGCGATGATCCGCCTCCTCGCGCGCGAGGGCGCCGGACTCGCCATCGTGCCCCCCATCGTCGTGACGGACGAGCTTCTGAGCGGGCGCCTGGTCGAAGCGAGAAGCTTCCCGCAGCTTTACGAGACCTTCTACGCCGTGACCCTGTCGCGGCGGTTCCCCAATCCTCTCCTCAGGGAACTGCTGACCGGCCTCTCGGCCTGACGCGGTTCGGAAACTGGAACAGGGCGGCGCCGGTCGAACGGCTGGAACCTGCCGCCCTTGGAACGCGAGATCGTCTGGGAAAGCCATACAGCCGTCTTGCTCAAGGCGCCCCCTCCCGCCCAGGAGTGGGAGCCTCCGGCGGACCCGGCGCGGTTCGCCGGGAGACCATCGCTCCGGCAACGCCGTCATGCGCGCCTCAGGGGCGCGTCCCGGCGCAGCCCGTCCACGAACACGTCGAGCAGGCGCAACACCACCTCCTGCCAGTCGGCCTGATCGCGGGTGTAGCAGAAGCCCATCAGCGCGCGCATCACGTCCTCGGGCGGAACGTCGTCGCGGATCAGGCCGGCTTGCGCCGCGCGCCCGACCAGTCTCCCCGCCGCCCCCAGCAGCCGCTCCTGAGAGTCGGCATAGAGGTCATCCGCGGCGCCGGGCGGCGGCGCGATCACCGCCAGCATGCCCTTCTTCGTCGCCACCATCCGCACGCTCGCCCGCAGCCATCTGCGCAAGGCCTCCACGGGCTCCGCTTCCTCCGACAGTTTCTCGGCCAGCACCACCAGCTCATCCACCTCCCGACGATAGACGGCCTGAAACAGGGCATCCCGCGTCGGAAAATGGCGATAGAGCGTGCCTATGCCGAAATTCGCGGCCCGCGCCACCGCCTCGAGGCTGGCCTCCGGCCCGCCCGCGCTGAACACGGCCGCGCGCGGCCTCGAGCAGCCGCTCCCGGTTGCGCAGGGAATCCGCCCGCGGCTTGCGGGGCTTCCTGGTCGATTCCTCGAGTTCGTCCATCCGTCGCCCTTGAAAGCGGAGGCGGCCTCCGCATATCTTCGGCAGGGTGGCGAGAAGACCGCCCCACGCATCCGTCTCACAGCCCCACCCAAAGGTCGATCCAGATCGCCTCAAGGCAAACGGAGCTTCCCATGACAGTACCGGTCAGCCTCACCGTCAACGGCGAGAAGCGGGAGATCGCGCTCGACGATCCCCGCGTCACGCTGCTGGACCTGCTGCGCGAGCGCCTCGCCCTCGTCGGAACCAAGAAGGGCTGCGACCGCGGTCAGTGCGGCGCCTGCACGGTGCTGGTGGACGGCCGTCGGGTGAACGCCTGCATGACGCTCGCCGTTCAACTCAACGGCGCCGAAGTGCTGACCATCGAGGGGCTGGCCAGGGACGGGAAGCTGCACCCCGTGCAGGCCGCCTTCATCGAGCATGACGGCTTCCAGTGCGGCTTCTGCACGCCGGGCCAGATCATGAGCGCCGTGGCGCTGATCGCCGAAGGGGAGGTCGGAACCGACCCCGAGCGCATCCGCGAGGCGCTGAGCGGCAACATCTGCCGCTGCGGCGCGCATCGCGGGATCGTGGAGGCGGTGCTGGACGCGCAGGCGCGAATGGCCGGGGCCGAGGGGAAAGCCGCATGAACCGCTTCGACTACATCCGCCCCGAGACGGTCGAGGCCGCCGTCGCCGCCGCGTCCGAGCCCGGCGCCGCGTTCCTCGCCGGTGGCACCAACCTGCTCGACCTGATGAAGGTCGGCGTCGCGCGGCCGGGCCGCGTGATCGACGTGACCCGCCTGCCGGGGCTCGACGCCGTGGAGGCGACCGACGACGGCGGCCTGCGCATCGGCGCGCTGGTGCGCAATTCCGACCTTGCGCGCCACCCGTCCGTCCTGCGCGACTTTCCGATGGTGGCCGAGGCGCTGCTCTCCGGCGCCTCCGCCCAGCTTCGCAACGCCGCCACCGTGGGCGGCAACCTGATGCAGCGCCCCCGCTGCGCCTGGTTCTTCGATCCGACCGCCGCCTGCAATCGCCGCGAGGCGGGCGCCGGCTGCGACGCGCTGGGCGGGCCCGAGCTGCGCCAGCACGCGGTTCTGGGCTGGAGCGAGGGCTGCATCGCCACCAATCCCTCGGATTTCTGCGTGCCGCTCGCCGCGCTCGATGCGGTGGTGGAGATCGCCGGGCCCGACGGCCGGCGCGAGGTCCCGCTGGTCGACTTCCACCGCCTGCCGGGCGAGACGCCGGAGGTGGAGACCGCGCTGGCCCGCGGCGAGCTGATCCTCGCCCTGCGTCTGCCGGGCGATGCGGCCGCCTTCGCCCGCAATGCCCGCTACCTGAAGCTGCGGGAGCGGACCTCCTACGCCTTCGCCCTGGTGTCCGCCGCCGCGGCGCTGCGGATCGAGGACGGCGCGATCCGCGAGGCGCGCCTCGCGCTGGGCGGGGTCGCGGCCAGGCCCTGGCGCGCTTCCGGGGCCGAGACGATCCTGGTCGGCGCCGCCCCGGCGGCCGAGACCTTCCGCAAGGCCGCCGAGGCCGCGCTGGAGGGCGCCCGCCCCTCCGGCGACAACGCCTTCAAGATCGAGCTTGCGCGGCGCGTCGCCGCCCGGGCCCTCGCCATGGCCGCGGCCGGGACGCCCGAACGGACGCCCGCGCTGCCCGCCTCCCCCTTCGCCGCGGATGCCGGAGCCCTCGCCCATGTCTGACGCGCTCTCCTCCGCCGCTCCGGCCCGATTCGGGTCGAACAGCGGCCAGTCCATGTCCCGCCGCGACGGGGCGCTGAAGGTCACCGGCGCCGCCGCCTTCGCCGCCGACAACCGGCCCGACGGGATGCTCCACGCCGTCGTCGCCGCCAGCGCCATCGCCCGCGGCCGGGTCGCCGCGCTCGACGTTGCCGCGGCGCGCGCCCATCCCGGCGTTGTGGAGGTGCTGACGCCCGAGAACCGCCCCCCGCTCGCCGCCGACCCCGACGGCAAGCCCACCCCCTACAGCTTCCGGTTCGAGGCGCTGCAGGACGACCGGGTGCGCTACGCGGGCCAGCCCATCGCCCTCGTGGTGGCGGAATCGCTGGAGGCCGCCGTCGAAGGCGCCCGCCTCCTCGCCCCGCGCTATGAGCCCGAGCCGCCGCGCATCGGCTTCGACGGCGGCGAGGGCGCCTACGAGCCGCAGAGCGTGGGCTTCGGCATGCCCGCCTTCGTCATGCATGGCGAGGTGGAGGCCGGCCTCTCCGGCGCCCATGCCCGGGTGGAGGCGCGCTACGAGACGCCCGACCAGTATCACAACGCCATGGAGCCCCACGCCATCGTCGCCGCCTGGGACGGCGACCGGGTGACGCTCGACATGCCCAACCAGGCGCCGGCGCTCAGCCGCATGTTCTACGCCCCCTTCTTCGGGATCCCGCCGGAGAACGTGACCATCCGCACGCCCTTCCTCGGGGGCGGCTTCGGGTCCAAGGCCTTTCCCAACGGCGCCTACATCCTGACCATGCTGGCGGCGCGCCTGCTGGGCCGGCCGGTGAAGCTCGCCTTTAGCCGGGAGGGGATGTTCGGCCCCGTGGGCCATCGCGGCGCCACGCGCCAGACCCTGCGCCTGGGCATGACCGAGGACGGCCGGCTCACGGCGCTGGAGCACAGGGCGGACGCGCTCACCTCCAGCTTCGACGACTTCCTGGAACCCGCGGCCAACGTCTCCAAGAACCTCTACGCCGCGCCGGCGATCCACGTGGCGCATCGCGGCGTGCGGGCCGATACGGGCACGCCGGGGCCGATGCGGGCGCCCGGAGAGGCCACCGGCTCCGCCGCGCTGGAATGCGCCATCGACGAGGCCGCCGAGGCCGCCGGGCTCGATCCGCTGGAGTTCCGCCTGCGCAACTATGCCGAGACCGACCCCGACAGCGGTCTTCCCTTCTCCTCGAAGGCGCTGCGCGAATGCTACGCCGAGGGGGCGGAGCGCTTCGGCTGGGGCGACCGGCCGCTGGAGCCGCGGCGGATGCGCGACGCGCAGGGGAGGCTTCTCGGCTGGGGCATGGGCACCGCCCAGTTCCCCGCCGTGATGTTCGAGGGGCAGGCCCGCGCCACGCTGCGTCCCGACGGCACCGGACTGGTGGAGACGTCGGGCGTGGACATGGGGCAGGGGGCTTGGACGGCGCTCGCCCAGATCGCCGCGGACGGGCTTGGCCTGGACATCGACCGGGTCGAGTTCCGCTCCGGCTCCTCCGAACTGCCGGACGCGGGCATGGCCGGCGGCTCGGGCCACACGGCCACCGCCGGCTCCGCCCTGCATGCGGCGGGCACGGACGCCATCGCCCGTCTGGCCGAGATCGCCACGGCGGACGCGGGTTCCCCCCTGTTCGGCGCGGGCAACTCCGGCGTGGTGGCGCGCGACGGCCGCCTGCACCGTCGCGACGACGGGAGCCGGTCCGAGAGCTACGCCGAGATCCTCGCCCGAGCGGGCGGGGAGGTCGTGATCGGGCTGGGCGGCGGGCGGAGGGACGCTTCGGCGGCCGGGTCGTTCGCCATGTTCTCCCACGGCGCGGTCTTCGCCGAGGCGGCGGTGGACCCCGAACTGGGGCAGGTGCGCGTCACCCGCATGGTCGGGGCCTTCGCCGCGGGCCGGATCATCAACCCCAAGCTGGCGCGCAGCCAGCTCGAGGGCGGGATGATCTGGGGCCTGTCCTTCGCCCTGCATGAGGAGGCGGTGCACGATCCCCGCACCGGCAGGATCCTGAACGCGGACCTCGCCGGCTACCACGTGCCGGTTCATGCGGACATTCCGGCGATGGACGTGCTGATGGTGCACGAGGACGATGCCCAGGTGAACGCGCTGGGGGTGAAGGGGGTGGGCGAGCTCGCCATCACCGGCTCGGCCGGCGCCATCGCCAACGCCATCTGGCACGCGACCGGGGTCCGTATCCGGCGCTTCCCGATCCGGCTGGAGAGCCTCATTGTCTGACCGCACCGGGCGCGGCAACCTGCGCCGGACAGCCAAGATCGTGGTGGCGGACCGCTCCGCCGACACCGGAGGCATGGCCCGATGCAGGTCCGCCAACAGGGCGCGCCGTCGCAGCTCGCGACCCGCCGCCAAGGCCAGGAATACGCGCCCTCGAGCAAGAGGATCGGAGCGGCGCCCCGCTCCGACCGCCTCTCGCGAGACGGAGAGAGCGTCCGGCGCGAGCGCCCCATGAGGTGATTGTCCTTCTGACGCACCAGCCGCCGGATCCCGCGCCGTGATATTCCAGGTCAGGATCGAGGCCCGCTGGCCGTCACCGACCCGCGGCTGGCGATCGGCGCTTCGTCATCCATCCAGCCGGGTGCAGAGCCGCCGACAGGAAGAGGTCGGCGGCGCTCTCGAAGGTCGGGCGGAGAGCCGTGAACGCCGGTCGGACCATGGACCCGGTTCAGCCCCTCAGGCGCGCCGGCGCCTGCCGTGCGCCCCTCCACGCCGTCTTCGACGGCGCGCCGGAGGGGACTGGTTTTCCGTCCAGACGAAGGTGACGTTGCCCCCTGATCCCGGACTGGGTGCGTGTTCACTATGCGGCCATGGCTCGGGTCATGTCGATCCTCGCCTGCTCTGGCGTCCTGTAGCCGATGCTCGAGTGCCTGCGCCGGCGGTTGTAGAAGATGGCGATGTACTCGAAAAGGGCGGCCTTGGCCTCACGGCGAGAGGCGAACCGGGTTCGGTGGACCAGTTCCGTCTTCAACGAGCCGAAGAAGCTCTCCATCGGCGCGTTGTCGAGGCAATTGCCCTTGCCGCTCATCGAGGCGAGCGCCCCATGCGCCTTCAGCAGCCTCCGATAGTCGCCGCAGGCGTATTGAACACCACGATCGGAGTGGCAGATCAGGCCCGGCGTCGGCCTTCGATTCCGCAACGCCATGCGCATGGCGTCGACCGCGAGGCTCCCTTTCAGCCGATCGGACATCGACCAGCCGACGATCTCCATCGTGGCCAGGTCCTTGACCGCGGCGAGATAGAGCCAGCTTTCATCGGTGGGCACGTAGCTGATGTCGGCGAGCCAGACCGTGTCTGGCGTCCCTACCTTGAAGTTGCGCGCCAGCAGGTTCGGCGCGATGCCGAGATCGTGTCGGCTGTCGGTCGTGCGCGGCACGCGGCGGCCCCGCCGCGGCGGCCGGATGCCGTTTTGCTTCATGAGCCTGGCCACCGTCTTCCGGGCGATGCGCTCGCCTTGGGCGACCAGCTCGGCGTGGATGCGCGGCGCGCCGTAGCGTGCGCGGCTGTCTTCAAAGATCGTGCGGATCCGGGCTGCCATCGTGTCCTGCGCCGCCCGGCTCGCCGCCCTGTCGGGGGTGGCCGCGCGCCAGGCGTGAAACCAGCTCGGGCTCACCGACAGAACCCGGCACATCAGCCGGACGGCGTGCTCCGCGACATGGGCGGCGATGAAGGCGAGCTTCGCGTTCATTGTTTCGCCGCCCACTGCGCGAAAAAAGCCGAGGCTTTGCGCATCACCTCCACTTCTTCCTTCAGACGGCGGTTCTCGCGCCGCAATTCGGCAAGCTCCGCCGCCTCGACCTTCTGACGCCGGCTGGCCTCGGCCGAACCTGCCGCCTCCACTTCAAGCCGCCAGCCCTTGAGCTGCGAGGAGGCGACCCCCAGCTCCCTGGCCACGCCGGCCTGCGTGGCGCCCGGCGCCGACAGGCGCGCGACAGCCTGCTCCTTGAACTCCGTCGTGAAACGACGGCGCGGTTCCTTGCTCATCATCCCATCCTCCGTCCCGGGGGTACTTTACCTCCCAGTCCGGGATCAGGGGGCAACGTCATCTGCGTCGAGATCGACGAGCGGGTGAATGCCTTTCTCACCCGTCCCCTGGAGGGGGCGTGGCCCTATCTCTGGCTGGATGCCACCTACCTCAAGGTCCGCGAGGGCGGGCGCATCGTCAGCCGCGCGGTGATAATCGCTGCGGCGGTGAACGAGGACGGCAAGCGCGAGGTGCTGGGCGTCGCCACGGGGCCTTCGGAAGCCGAGACCTTCTGGACCGATTTCCTGCGCTCCCTCGCCGATCGCGGACTGCGCGGCGTGAAGCTGGTGATCGCCGACGACCACAAGGGCCTGCGGGCGGCCGCGCGGCGAGTGTTCAACGCGACCCGTCAGAGGCGCCGGATCCACTGGATGCGGAACGCGCTGGCGCACGCCCCGGCCAAGCAGCGCACTGCGGTCGCGGCGATGCTGAAGACCATCTTCGCGCAGGAGAACAAGGAAGGTGCGGAAGCCCAGGGGGACGCCGTAGCCGACGCGCTGCGCGAGAAGAACGAGAAGCTCGGCGCCTTCATGGACGCCTCCCGCGACGAGGTCCTGGCCTACATGTCCTTCCCTCGCGAGCATTGGGCTCAGATCGCGTCGACGACCCCACTCGAGCGCGTCAACCGCGAGGTCAAGCGGCGGTCAGACGTCGTCGGCATCTTCCCGAACGATGAGGCCATCGTCCGGCTCGTTGGCGCGCTGATGCTGGAGACCAACGACGAATGGGCCCTGGCGCGCCGGTACATGTCGCTTGAAAGCCTCGCCCGCGTCACCGACACTCCCACAGTCAGGCTGCCCGCCGTGGCGTCCTGATCAGCCTCGGATCTCTCTCCGAGGCCCGGCGCTCCTACACCACGCCCCGGGACATGATCGGCGTTGATCTTTCAGGAGATGGTGGGCGGTACTGGGCTCGAACCAGTGACCCCAGCGATGTGAACACTGTGCTCTACCAACTGAGCTAACCGCCCGGTGACGCGGCAGATACAGGGGGGCGCGGACGGGGTCAAGAGGCGACGATGCCCCTCGGGCGCAGGTTCTCCAGCAGGGCCGGCACGTCGGACCATGCGGCCGCGACCGCCTCGGGCGCGAGCGAGCGCGGGGCGTCCGCCGACAGCCCGAGGTCCAGCAGCAGGCAAGGCATCTCCGCGGCGCGCGCGGCCTCGCGGTCCGTCACCGTGTCGCCCACGAAAACGCAGGCCGCGCGGGGGGCGCCGGCGCGGTCGGCGGCTTCCCAGACCGGGCGGGGGTCCGGCTTGCGCACCGGCAGCGTGTCCGCCCCCACCAGCGCGGCGAAACGGCCGAGCACGCCCAGTTCCTCCAGCAGGATCCGCGCCAGGCGCTCGGGCTTGTTGGTGCAGACCGCGAGCCGCCAGCCGTCGGCCGCCAGCGCCTCCAGCGCGGCCTCCGCGCCGGGGAACATGCGGCTGTGAACGGCGATCCGGGCCTCATAGGTCCGAAGGAAGCCGGGCACGGCCGCCTCCACCTCCGCCTCCGTCCAATCTCGGTCCGACCGCGCGAGCCCCAGCCGCAGCATCGCCCGCCCCCCGCGGCCCGAGATCCCCGCGTCCACCGTCAGGTCCAGCCGGCCGTCCGCGCCCATCTCCTCCAGCGTCAGGTTCGCGGCGGCGATCAGGTCGGCGGAGGTGTCGGCCAGCGTCCCGTCCAGGTCGAACAGCGCCCCCCGGATCACCGGCCCCGCCCCTTCGCAACAGCCTGCAACAACATATGAGCCTCCGGGGCGTTCCGTTTCTCCGCATCCCGGTGGTAAGCGTCGGCCCATGGAACGTCCAGTCGACTCGCCCCGGCCCCTCGCGGCCGTGATCCTCGCCGCCGGCGAAGGCACGCGCATGAAGTCCGCGCGGCCCAAGTGCCTGCATCCCGTGGGCGGCTTCCCGATGCTCGCCCATGTCATGGCCGCCGCGGGGGCGCTCTCGCCCGAACGGGTGGTGGTGGTGACGGGCGCGGGCGGCGCCGAGGTGGCCGCCGCCGCCCGCGCGCTGCGTCCGGACGCGCAGGCGGCGGAGCAGCGGGAGCGTCTGGGCACCGCCCACGCCGCGCTCCAGGCGAAGCCCGCGCTGGAGGGCTTCGACGGCGACGTGCTGATCCTCTACGGCGACACGCCCCTCGTGCGCCCCGAAACGCTCGCCCGGATGCGCGAGGCTTCGGCCGAGGCGGTGGTGCTGGGCTTCGAGGCCGCCGATCCCACCGGCTACGGCCGCCTGATCGTCGAGGACGGGGTTCTGGCCCGCATCGTCGAGCAGCGCGAGGCGACCGAGACCGAGCGCGCCGTGACCTTCTGCAATTCCGGCGTGATGCGCGTGGATGCCCGCCGCCTGTGGGCGTGGCTCTCCCGCGTCTCCAACGACAACGCCAAGGGGGAGTTCTACCTCACCGACATCATCGCGCTCGCCCGCGCCGACGGCTGCGCCGCCGCCGCCGTGGCCTGCCCGGAGGCCGAGACGCTGGGCGTGAACTCCCGCTCCGAACTGGCCGCCGCCGAGGCCTCGTTCCAGCGGCGCGCGCGGGCCGAGGCGATGGCGCAGGGCGTGACCATGACGGCGCCCGAGACGGTGTTCCTGTCGCTCGACACCCGTCTGGGCGCCGACGTGACGGTGGAGCCCAACGTGGTCTTCGCGCCCGGCGTGACCGTCGCCCCCGGCGCGGTGATCCGCGCCTTCTCCCATCTCGAAGGCGCGCAGGTCGCGGCGGGGGCCATCGTCGGCCCCTACGCGCGGCTTCGCCCCGGCGCGCGGATCGGCGAGGGCGCTCATATCGGCAACTTCGTCGAGGTGAAGAACGCGACCGTCGAGGCTGGCGCGAAGGCCAACCATCTGACCTATCTGGGCGACGCCCATGTGGGCGCCCGCGCCAACATCGGCGCGGGCACCATCACCTGCAACTACGACGGCTACCTCAAGCACCGGACCGAGATCGGCGAGGACGCCTTCATCGGCTCCAACACGGCGCTCGTCGCGCCGGTCAGCGTCGGCCGGGGCGCCTCGGTCGGGGCGGGTTCGGTGGTGACGCAGGACGTGCCGGAGGATGCGCTGGCGGTGGCCCGCGGCGCGCAGGAGACGCGGCCCGGCGCCGCGGCGCGGCTGCGCGAGAAGCTGGCCGCGCGGAAGGCGGGGCGGGGCGACGCGGCCTGAACCGCCCTGAGACGGGGCCGCTAGACGGAACCGCCAGACAAGGCGGCGAGACGGGGCCGCCAAACGGGGCCGCCGGACGGGGCGGCGGTCGATCCGGCGAAGACCGGGGCCGCGGCGAAGCGAAGGCCGCCGCCGGGCGAGCGGCAGGGGCAGGCGCCGGGAACGGCAGGCAGGAGGCGGGAAAGATGTGCGGCATCGTCGGTATTCTGGGCGCCGGGCGCGACGCGGCGCCGGTCCTTCTCGACGCGCTCAAGCGGCTGGAATACCGCGGCTACGACAGCGCGGGCATCGCTACCGTCCATGAGGGCGTGCTGGACCGCCGCCGCGCCACCGGCAAGCTGTCGGAACTGGCGAAGGTGCTGGAGCAGACCCCCATCGCCGGTGCGGCCGGCATCGGCCACACCCGCTGGGCCACCCACGGCGCCGCGACCACGGTGAACGCCCACCCCCACGCCTCGGCCAAGGTGGCGGTCGTCCACAACGGCATCATCGAGAACTTCCGCGAGCTTCGCGCCGCCCTCACCGCCGAGGGTCACGTCTTCGCCACCCAGACCGACACCGAAACCATCGTCCACCTGTGCCAGAGCTTCCTCGACCGCGGTCTCGCCCCGGCCGACGCCGCCGCGGCGACGCTGGCCAGGCTGGAGGGCGCCTTCGCGCTCGCCTTCCTGTTCGAGGGGGAGGACGACCTGATCGTCGCCGCCCGCCGCGGCTCGCCGCTCGCCATCGGGCACGGGGACGGTGAGATGTTCGTGGGCTCGGACGCGCTGGCCCTCGCGCCCCTCACCAGCCGGATCACCTATCTGGAGGAGGGCGACTACGCCGTCGTCACGCGCGAGGGCGCGACCATCCATGACGAGCACGGGGCCCTCGCCAACCGCGCGCTCCACCACATCCCCGTGGAGTCGGTGCTGGTCGACAAGGGCGGCCACAAGCACTTCATGGCCAAGGAGATCCACGAGCAGCCGACCGTCTCCGCCTACGCGCTCTCGCATTACGTGGACGCTGAGACCGGCCTGATCCGCTCGGAGGCCGAGGCCGTGGATTTCGCGCAGATGGACCGGATCGTGCTGGTCGCCTGCGGCACCGCCCATTTCGCCACCCATGTCGCGAAGTACTGGTTCGAGCGGCTCGCCCGCCTGCCGGTCGAAATCGACATCGCCTCCGAGTTCCGCTACCGCGAGCCGCCGCTCACCTCCCGCGACTGCGCCGTCTTCGTCTCCCAGTCCGGCGAGACGGCGGACACGCTGGCGGCCCTGCGTTACGCCCGCGACAGGGTCGGCGCGGTGCTCTCGGTGGTGAACGTGGAGGGCAGCTCCATCGCGCGCGAATCGAAGATCGCGCTGCCGATCCTCGCGGGGCCCGAGATCGGCGTCGCCTCCACCAAGGCCTTCACCTCGCAGCTCGTGACGCTGGCGACGCTGGCGATCCTCGCCGCCCGCCAGCGCGGCCACCTGCCGGAGGAGGAGGAGCGCCGCCTCGTGCGCATCCTCTCCGAGACGCCGCGCCACCTCGCCGAGGCCATCGCCGAGGCCCCCGCCATCGAGCAGGCGGCGCGGGAGCTGGCGGAGGCGCGGGACGTCCTCTATCTCGGGCGCGGCCCGTTCTTCCCGCTGGCCCTCGAAGGCGCGCTGAAGCTCAAGGAGATCAGCTACATCCACGCCGAGGGCTACGCCTCCGGCGAGCTGAAGCACGGCCCCATCGCGCTGGTGGACTCGACCGTTCCCGTGGTGGTCCTCGCCCCGAAGGACGCGCTCTTCGAGAAGACGGTATCCAACATGCAGGAGGTGATGGCCCGCGGCGGCCGCATCATCCTCTTCACCGACGCCGCCGGCGCGGCCGAGGCCTCCGAAGGCGTCGCCCGCGTGGTGACCATGCCCGCCTGCGACCCGCTCATCGCCCCCATCGTCTACGCCGCCGCCGCGCAGCTTCTGGCCTACTACGCGGCGGCCTGGCTCGGAAAGGACGTGGATCAGCCGCGGAATCTGGCGAAGTCCGTCACGGTGGAGTAAGCTCCGCGTCGATCCGGGCGTCAGACCCGGCGACGTGAACGAGGAACAGGCGCGCCGGGCGACGGCTCTCCCTCGGCGGCGCGCGAGAAGGAGCTTCGCATGACGTCCACCTGTGCGCGGTCGGCCGCGGCCCTCGCGCTGGCGCTCGGCCTTGCGGCCTGCGCCGACAAGGAGCCGGAGGCGGTCAAGAGCAGCCTGATCCAGCCGGACTGCTACACCGTCGATCCGTATCACCCCATCCCGATCTCCAAGCCGAAGAAAGACGTGCCGGAATCCTCGGCCGCCTTCCTGGGCGCCTGGGGCGGCGGCGCCTGGGACGGGTCCATCTGCCACGACCTCTGGGTGATGGAGGTTTCCGCCGACGGCGCGGTCCTGATGTTCGACGCCCACGGCCCGGGCTTCTTCCCCGAAGCCACCGCCTTCACCCGCAAGGGCGAGATCGGCAAGGACGGCCGCCTGCGCGTGCGCAAGGGGCCGGCCACGGTCGAATACTACATCAAGGACGGCCAGCTCTATGGCGAGCGGCATGTCGGGGAGAAGACCAACCGCATCATCATGACCCGGCAGGGCTGATGATCTCCGCCGACGCCGCGCTGGCGGCGCTGCGGGCGGAGGGCGACCCGGAGCGGGCGGCCACCGCCCGCGCCTACCACAAGACGGACCGGGAGGCGTTCGGCGTCCCGGTCCCGGTGATCGCCGACCTCGCCAAGGCCTGGCGGACGGAGGACCCGGAGATCGGCCCCCGCGTCGCCCTCGCCTCCGCCCTCTGGGACGCGGAGGCGTTCGAGGCGCGCATCGCCGCCGCCAAGCTCCTGGTGCAGGCCCGCATCCCCGGAGACGGCCCCGTCTGGACGCTCGTCGCCTCCTGGGTTCCGCAGTTCGACGGCTGGGCGCTGGCGGACCATGCGGCCGAGGCCGGCTCCCGCCGCCTCTCCGCGGATCCCTCCCGCCTCGACGAGGTCGAGGGCTGGACCGCGTCCCCGCATCTGTGGACCCGCCGCGCCGCGCTGGTGTTCACCCTTCCCTGGGCCAGGGGCCGCCACCTGTCGCCCGAGGACCAGGCCCGGCGGGAGCGGATCCTCGGCTGGGCCGCGAGCTACGCCGACGACCGTGAATGGTTCATCCAGAAGGCCATCGCCTGGTGGCTGCGCTCGCTGTCGAAGCACGATCCCGCCCGCGTCCGCGCCTTCCTCGACGCCCACGGCGCGCGCCTGAAGCCCTTCGCGGCGCGGGAGGCCGCCCGGCTGTTGCCCTAGGCGCCGTCACGGCTTCGCGAGACGCCTAAAATGCTCCCTAAATCAAACTTGCACGAATCCCGGAGCGAGCGTACGTCGCGCCGCGTCAGTCGGAGAGGTCCGGCTGACGCCGCGCCGGAGGGGTCCGGCGCAATTCGGGGTGATCAGGGCATGTTCAATTTCGTTCGCCGCATCGCGGCGGCGGCCGCCATTGCGGTCGTCGGCGCATCCGGCGCATCCGCCGCCACGCTGTGGGAGGCCGAGACGCCCACGGGCGCGTTCTCTTCCAGCTGGTCCTCGCCGACCGCGGTCGGGGCCGGCTTCACCTCCATCCGCGGCACGGGCGCCGGCAACGTCTACGACAACTTCGTGTTCACCTCGCTCCCCCTCGGGGCGCAGACGCTGGAGCTGGTGTTCGAAGCCCCCTCCGCCGTGGACTGGAGCTATTCCGCCGGCGGTTCCATCCTCTGGGCCACGCAGCCGTTCCGCTGGGGCTGGGACGGTACGGAGGCGTCGAAGGTCCAGCTCGACTATTACACCCGCACCCGGACCGTGACCCTGTCCCTGCCGGAGACGTTCAACTCCGCCCTCTATCTCGCGCTGGACTTCACGCACGGCGCGAACTTCTCCTACGAGATCAAGGCGCTGTCGAACGCCGTCGCCGGACCCTCCGTGCCGGTCGGCCCCGGCGGGCTCTCGCCGATCGGCAGCGCGGACGCGGTCGGCGTGGTGCCCGTGCCGGCGGCCGCGGCGCTGCTGGTCTCGGGCCTGGCGGGCCTGGGCGCGCTGCGCCTGCGCCGCCGCGGCTGACCCCTCAGCCCAGCCGGGCCCCCTCCGGGACCTGAAAACCGCGCAGGAACTCCTCCGCCTCCATCGGCCCCCTTCCCGCCCGCTGGAGACGGAGGAGCCTCAGCGCCCCCTTTCCGCACGCCATCAGCAGGCGGGCGTCCAGCGCCTCGCCGGCCTCTCCGTCGCCCGCCTCCGGGCGCGCGAGCAGCACCTTCACCCGCTCCCCCCCGATCTCCGCCCAGGCCCCGGGCGACGGCGAGAGGCCGCGGATGCGCCGGTCCAGCGCCTCGGCCGGCAGGGTCCAGTCCAGCTTCGCCTCCGCCTTGTCGATCTTGGGCGCGTATTCCACGCCCGCCTCCGGCTGGGGCGTCGGCGTCTCGCCCGCCTCGATCCGCGGCAGGCTCTCCACGATCAGGCGGGCGGCCATCTCCGACAGCCGGTCATGCAAGGTCCCGGCCGTGTCCTGTGGCCCGATGGGGGTGCGCGCCTCGGCCAGAACCGGCCCGGTGTCGAGCCCCGGCTCCATGCGCATCACCCCCACCCCCGTCTCCCCGTCCCCCGCCATCAGCGCCCGCTGGATCGGCGCCGCCCCTCGCCAGCGGGGCAGGAGCGAGGCGTGCAGGTTCCAGCACCCGAGCCGCGGCGCCTCCAGCGCCCCCCGCGGCAGGATCAGCCCGTAGGCGACGACCACCGCCGCGTCGGCCTCAAGCGCGCGCAGCGCCGCCTGCTCGTCCTCTCCCTTCAGCGAAAGGGGCGTGCGCACCTCCAGCTCCAGCGCCTCGGCCACCGCCTGCACCGGACTGGGCCGCGGCTTCTTCCCCCGGCCCGCCGGGCGGGGGGGCTGGCAATAGACCGCCGCGATCTCGTGTCCCGCAGCATCCAGCGCGCGGAGGACGGGAACCGAGAACCCGGGCGTGCCCATGAAGACGAGGCGCATCGGAAGCTCCTGAAAAGGGCGGGGCGGGTCGCCTGCGTGGCCCGCCCGCGCGCCCCCGTCAACCCGCGGAGGCGCCGCGCGAAGCGCCCGCCTCCGGGGACGTCCCGCCCGCGGCGCGCGGCGAAGGTCGCGCCCGTGCCCCCTGCGCACGCTCGGCGAGACCTCGAAGCCCCCCTGGTTCGCATGCAGGCGCGCCGTCCAACCGTTGGAGGCCCGCGAGGACGGTCAGGCGGCCTCAACCAGACGCGGCGACCTCCGCCACGCGCCGCGGTCGTCCGCGCAGCCACGGGCGCGACGGTCGGCGCGGCGCTTCCGCAGGGGGCGCCTCAGTCGGACGCCTTCGCCCGCTCCCGCTTCAGCTTCTTCATCTTCTGGGTGATCAGCCCCCGCTTCACCGACCCGAGATAGTCGATGAAAAGCCTGCCATCGAGGTGGTCGATCTCGTGCTGCACGCAGGTCGCGCCCAGCCCCTCGAACTCCGCCTCCCGGACCTCCCCGTCCCGGTCGAGGAACCGCACCCGCACCTTCGCAGGCCGGGTCACGTCCTCGTAGATCTCGGGGATCGAGAGGCACCCCTCCTCGTAGGTCGAGGTGTCCTCGGACCGCCACAGGATCTCGGGGTTCACCACCGCCAGCGGGTCCGGCGGGTCGTCCTGGCCGGAGACGTCCATCACCAGCACCCGCCGCATCGCCCCGATCTGGGGGCCCGCAAGCCCCACCCCCGGCGCGTCGTACATGGTGTCGATCATGTCGTCGATCAGGCGGCGCAGGTCGTCGTCCACGCCCTCGACGGGCTCGGCCGCCTTCTTCAGGCGCGGGTCGGGATGGATCAGGATCGGTCGGATGGCCATGATCCGCCGCAGGTATGCGACCCATCCCGAAGGGTCAAGACGGTTGCCGCGCCCGCGCCCGCGCCCTAGCGTCTGGCCGTTCGCAGACCGGAGAGTCGCCCCATGCCCGACAGCGCCCACGCCCCGTTCGACTTCGACCGAGCCATCGACCGCCGCGGCACCCATTGCGGCAAGTGGGACAAGATGGAATCCCTCTTCGGCGTCAGCCCCGAAGACGGCATCCCCATGTGGGTCGCCGACATGGACTTCCAGGCGCCCCCCGCGGTGCGCGAGGCCCTCGCGGCCGCGGTGGACCACGGCGTCTTCGGCTATTTCGGCGACGACGCGGACTACAAGGCCGCCGTGGCCGACTGGATGAAGACCCGCCACGGCTGGGAGATCGAGCCCGACTGGCTCTCGACCACCCACGGCCTCGTGGCCGGCGTCTCCCACTGCATCCGCGCCTTCTCCCGGCCCGGCGACGGCGTGATCCTGTTCACCCCCGTCTACCACGCCTTCCACAAGATCATCTCCGCCAACGGCCGCAAGATCGTGCAGTCCGAGATGAATCTGAACGAGGGTCGCTACGACCTGGACCTCGAATCCCTCGCCCTCGCCCTCGACGGGTCCGAGAAGATCCTGATCTTCTGCTCCCCCCACAATCCCGGCGGCCGCGTCTGGACGCGCGACGAGCTCCGCGCCGTCGCCCAATTCTGCGCCGACCACGACCTGATCCTGGTCTCGGACGAGGTTCACCACGACCTCGTCTTCCCCGGCGCGACCCATACGGTGGCGATGCTCGCCGCGCCCGAGCATGCCGACCGCATGGTGATCTGCGCCGCCGCCTCCAAGACCTTCAACCTCGCGGGCGGCATGACCGGCGGCGTGTTCATCCCCAACCCCGAGCTGCGGGCCCGCTTCGCCGCCAAGCACGCCACCGCCGGCGCCTCCCCCAACTCGATGGGGATGCTGATGACCACCGCCGCCTATTCCGGCGGGGCGGAGTGGCTGGACGCGCTGCTCGCGTATCTCGACGGCAACCGGCGCCTGTTCGATGCGGGCGTGAACGCCATCCCCGGCGTCCGGTCGATGCCGCTCGAATCCACCTACCTCGCCTGGGTCGACTTCGAGGGCACCGGCATGACCCCCGAGGAGTTCACCGCCCGGGTGGAGAAGCAGGCGAAGATCGCGGCCAATCACGGCCCCAACTTCGGCATCGGCGGCGAGAGCTTCCTGCGCTTCAACTTCGCCCTCCCCCGCGCGCGGGTGCAGGAGGCGGTGGAGCGCCTCCAAAAGGCCTTCTCGGACATGCAATAGGCGCAGACTCGCTCGAATCAGCCGCCGAAAGTTATCTTCTTCGCCATGCGCCATTCCTCCGATACCGCCGCCTGGACGGCACGCGACGCGGTCCCCGGCGTGGGCGCCTACGAATGGCGCATCGCCGAGGACCAACTGATCTGGTCCCCCTCGCTCGTGGAGATCTACGGCCTCGACCGCGCGCCGGGCGGGGAGGACGGTTTCATCGGCCTCGTCCACCCGGAGGACCGGACGCGCGTGGAGGCCGAAACCTCCGCCTTTCTCGACGGCGGGGATTTCTACGAGCACGAGTTCCGCATCCTGCGCCCGGACGGCGAGGTGCGCTGGGTGCATGACCGCGGCTCCATCGAACGCTCGGCCTCCGGCTCGGCGCTGGCGATGCGCGGCATCAACGTGGACGTCTCCCGCCACCGCCTGCCCTCGCTGGACGACCGGGCGCGCCTCGCCCATCTCGCGGCGGCGGTGGGGATCTACGACCTGGACGTCCGCGCCGGCTGGTCGCGCTGGTCGCCGGAGCTTCTGCGCCTCGTGGACCCGGACAACACCCGCGGCGGCCTGCCTTTCGGCGAGATCGCCGCCACCATCCATCCCGACGACCGCGCGGCGGCGGCGGCGGCGATGGAGCGCGCGCTCCATGCCCCCGGCCGGTTCGAGCTGAGCTACCGCCTGATGACCCCCGAGGGCGACGCGCGCTGGATGCTCGACCGGGGCGAGAGCTTCGGCCCGGTCGACAGCCTCACCGGCCGGGTGGAGCGGGTGGTGGGCGTGCTGCTGGACGTCACCGACAGCCGCGAGGCCGCCGATCGCGCCGAGATGATGATGCGCGAGGTCAGCCACCGCTCCAAGAACCTGATGGCGCTGGTGCAGGCGGTGGCGCGCCAGACCGCCCGCAGCGGCGCGCCGGAGGATTTCCTCTCCCGGTTCGAGACGCGGCTCCAGGCGATGGCCTCGGCGCACGATCTGCTGGTGAACGACGGCTGGCGCGGCATCTCGCTGGAGGAGCTGGCGCGCGGCCAGCTCGCGCATTTCGGGGATCTGGTGGACGACCGGATCCTGCTGCGCGGCCCGCCGCTGCGCATCTCGGCCGATGCGGCGCAGACGCTGGGCATGGCGATCCACGAGCTTGCGACCAACGCCGGCAAGTACGGCGCCCTTTCCAACGACCGCGGCCGGGTGCGCCTGTCATGGGACGTGCGGGGCGGCCGCGACGGCGGCTTCCGGATGGCGTGGGTGGAGCGGGGCGGCCCTCCGGTCTCGCAGCCGCCGCGCCCGGGCTTCGGAACGCGCGTGGTGGAGCAGATGGTGCGCCGGACGCTGGAGGCGGAGGTGCGCCTCGACTACCGGCCGCAGGGCGTCACCTGGCGCATGCGCTGCGCCCGCGGCGTGTTGGGCGACGGGGTCTGAGGCCCCCGCCCTGCGGTCGCGCCGCCGCGCATCCCGCCCGCCGGAGGGGGGAACTTCAACCCTTCCTTAACCATGACGCAACGTCCCCAGGCGTTTCCGGCCGCCGAACCCCCAAGGCCGCAATTCGGTACGCAAGCGAACGTTTCGCAGCGAAACGCCTGCGGAACGTCGCGGGACCGCACCCGCGTTGACGCGGGCGCGGCAATATCCTAGCCCCTGCGCGGACGCTTCCCGACAGATCCTTGCGCCGAAGGAGAGGCCCCATGAGCTTCAAGGTCCAGCCCCAGCCGCCCGCCCGCCCCAACCGCTGCCAGCTCTTCGGCCCGGGCTCCCGGCCCCAGATCTTCGAGAAGATGGCGACCTCGGCCGCGGACGTGATCAACCTCGACCTTGAGGACGCGGTGGCGCCGGACGACAAGCCCCAGGCCCGCAAGAACATCATCGAGGCGGTGAACGACATCGACTGGGGGAAGAAGACCCTCTCGGTCCGCATCAACGGCCTGGACACCCCCTACTGGTACCGCGACCTGGTGGAGGTGCTGGAGGGCACCAACGGCCGCCTCGACCTCATCATGATCCCCAAGGTCGGCTGCGCCTCGGACGTCTACGCCGTGGACGCGCTGATCTCCGCCATCGAGATGGCGAAGGGCGCCCAGAAGCGCGTCGGCTTGGAGCTGATCATCGAGACCGCCGCCGGCCTCGCCCATTGCGAGGAGATCGCCGCCTCCTCCCCCCGCCTCCAGGCCATGAGCCTCGGGGCGGCGGATTTCGCGGCCTCCATGGGCATGTCCACCACCGGCATCGGCGGGACGCAGAAGAACTACTACATGCTCTCGGACGGCGAGGACCGGGCCGTCTCCTACCCCGACCCCTGGCATCACGTGACCTCGACCATCGTCGCCGCCTGCCGGACCCACGGCATCCTGCCGGTGGATGGCCCTTACGGCGACTTCTCCGACGACGAGGGCTACCGCGCCCAGGCCCGCCGCTCGGCCACCATGGGCATGGTCGGCAAGTGGGCGATCCACCCCAAGCAGGTGGCGCTGGCGAACGAGGTCTTCACCCCGTCGGACGAGGCGGTTTCGGAGGCGCGCGAGATCCTCGCCGCCATGGACGAGGCCAAGCGCACCGGCCAGGGCGCGGCGGTCTACAAGGGCCGGCTGGTGGACCTCGCCTCGATCCGTCAGGCCGAGGTGATCGTGAAGCAGTCGGAGATGATCGCCGGCGCCTGATCCCCCAGAAGGCGCCGCGCCTGCGGTCCCGCCTCTGGGATCGGAGGCGCCCGCGGCGCGCTGCCGGCGGCGGGGCCTGTGGCCGGCGCCCGGCCCTGACCGGCGGGTCTCGGCCCGACGGCAGGAAGGGACGGGCCGGCCAGAGGCGCTTCCCTCGGGCCGCGCCGCGGGCGCCCGGACCGCCAGAGGCGGACCCGCCGTCGCGGCGCCTCCGTGGGAGGTCACGTCGCCCGCCCCTCGGCCTCCGCCAGCAGCCGGTCCGAAGCCGCCTCCACCTCCCCCTCCAGCGAGGCCATCAGCACGTCCCGCGGGGCGCCCGCCTCGATGGGCGCGAGGAACTCCACCACCGCCACCCCCGGCCGCCGCCAGATCCCCTTGCGCGGCCAGAATACGCCCGCGTTGGTCGCGGCCGGCGCCACCGGCGCGCGAAGCGCCCCCTGGAGCGCCGCCACCCCCGCCTTGTAGGGCGCCTTCGCGCCGGGCCGCACCCGCGTGCCCTGCGGATAGATGATCAGGTGCCCCGGTTCCCCGTCCGCCGAGGTTCCGGCCACCATCTCCCGGACCGCCCGGCCGCCCGCGCCGCGGTCCACCGCCACGCAGCCGATCTTGCGGGCGTAGTAGCCGAGCACCGGCGCCCAGACGAGCGACTTCTTCATCACGAAGCGCGGCCGGGGCAGGGCGTCCACCAGGATCAGGATGTCGAGGAAGCTCTGATGCTTGGCGGCGACGATCACGCCCTCGGGCGGGATCTCGCCGCGCAGTTCGGTCCTGAGCCCGCACAGGATCCGCGCCGCCCCCAGCACCATCCGCACGTAGAGATGGATGATCGCCAGCGTCGCCCGCCGCGGCCGGAGCGCGACGATCGGCGCGCAGGTCAGGCCCATCACCGCCATCAGCCCGTAGACCCACAGCACCAGCAGCAGCCCGCGCACGTATCTGGGCCGGCCGGCGGGGATCATGACCTTCCCTCCGCCGCCCCGCGCAGGGCCGCGCGCAGCGCAAGCCGCGCCCCCGCCCAGGCGGCCAGCGCCGCGAACGGGCCTGCGGCGGCCAAGGCCAGCCACTCGGGCCCGCGCGGGGCGACCGGAACCCGCGCGGCCGCGCCCCAGATCGCCTCGGGCCCCGCCAGCGCCGCGGCCGCCGCGACCGCGCCCCACAGCCCGCCCCAGAGGCCGCGCCACGCCGCGCGCCCGGGCCAGGCGCGGCGCAGGAGGCCCGCCTCGGCCCCCATCCGCCGCAGCAGCCGCTGATCCTCCCGCGCCGCCGCCGTCCAGCCCGCCGCCGCCCAGCCCGCCGCGAGCCCGCCGAGCGTCGCCGCCGCGCCCGCCGCCCCCCAGCCCGCCGCCCGCGCATCGCCCGCCGCCGACAGCAGCGGCCCGCGCCAGCCTGAATGATCGTCATAGACGGCGCCCGGCGCCTCGCCCTGCAGGCGCAGGGCCAGCGTCTCGGGGTCCGGGCCCGCGCCCTCCACCGTCACCGCCGCCATGGGGGGCGGGTCGGCGGGCGCCGCCAGCTCGGGCCCCAGCCAGGGCGCGAGCAGCGCCCGACGTTCCTCCGCCGTCATCACCCGCACCTCCGCGATCCCCGGCGTGCTCTCCAGCGCCCGCACCGCCGCTTCGAAATCCCGCGCCCGCGCCTCGGCCGGGCCCAGCGCCATCAGCGTCGCCGCCTGCCCGAACTCGGCCGTCCAGGCCCGCGCCAGCCGCTCTCCCGAGACGCCGGCCGCGATCCCCGCCGCCATCAGCGCGCCCGCCGCGAAGGCCGCGACCCACGGCGCCCGGCCCGCCGCGCCCGCCGAGGCCGCAAGCGCCGGCCTCCGCCGCTCCGCCCAGAGCCGCGCCGCCCCGGCCCGCCGCCGCGCGCCGCGGGAGGGGCGGAGATCCGGCGGCGGAGCCTCCGCCTCCGGGGCCGGCGCAGGGGGGAGCGCCTCCGGCCGCGCGGCCTTGCCCGGCTTGCGCCGCCGCCGCTTCGGCGCCTGCTTCTCCGCCTCCACGGCCGTCATGCCTCCCCCCGCGCGATCCGCCCGCCCTCCAGCCGCAGCACCGTCGTGTCCGAATGATGTCGCGCCAGCCGGATCAGCTCCGCATCCCGGCTCGCCACCGCCACCGCCGTCCCGTGGGAGGCCAGCGCCGCCAGCATCTCCAGCGCCCGCGCGCAGCCCTCGCGGTCAAGGTCCGCCGAGGGCTCGTCCGCCAGGATCAGCTCGGGCGAAGCGATCACCGCCCGTGCCAGCGCCGACCGCCGCCGCTCGCCCCCCGAAAGCGCCCCGGGCAGGTGCCGGGCCCGCTCGCCCAGCCCCAGCCAGTCCAGCAGTTCGGCCGCCTGCGCGCGTCGCGCCTCGGGACCGACGCCGGCGAGCCGCAGCGGCATCGCCACGTTCTCCAGCACGCTGAGATGCTCCAGGAAACGCGGCCGCTGCTCGGCCATCCCGATCCGCCGCCGCGCGGCCGGCGCCTCCGCCGGGCCGGGCCGGGGGGCCGCGAACAGCGCCACCTCGCCGCCCTCCGGCGCCAGCGACAGCCCCGCCACCGCCAGCAGCGTGGACTTGCCCGCGCCGGTCGCGCCCGAGATCACCTGAAGCTCCCCCGCCTCCAGCCGCCAGTCGGCGCGGTCCAGCACGGGACGTCCGGCGCGGCTCAGGCTCACCTCCCGGAACTCGACCGTCGCCATGGCGCCTCCGCTTCGTCGCTGCGCGCGACCATCGCAAAAGGGGGCGCGCGGCGCAATCGGCGCCCCGCGGCGGCGCCCGCTTGGCCGGAGCGGCGGGGCGCGCTAAGAGACTCTCCCGCAACCGTTCCCTCGGGCGTCGCGCCCTCTGCCGAAGGACCGTCCCATGCGCATCACCTGCCCGAACTGCGAGGCCAGCTACGAGGCGCCGGACGAGGCCATCGGCGCCGGCGGCCGCCGCGTGGAGTGCAGCGCCTGCAGCCACCAGTGGTTCCAGCCGGGCCCCGAGCTGACGGCCGCCGAGGGCCCCTCGCGCATGCCCGGCATGTCCGAGGCCGCCGCCGGCATCGCCGACCTCAACCGCCCCGAGCCGGAACCCGCACCCCAGCCCGCCCCGGAACCTGAGCCCCAGCCCTCCCGCCTGCGGGAGGTTGAGCCGACGCAGCGCCCGGCCCGCCCGGCGGAGCCCGAGCGCCCCCACCGCCGCCCCGCCACCATCGACGCCGAGCGCCTGTCGCAGGAACTGCGCGCCCGCGACGACGACGACGGGGGCCGCCGCCGCGGCGGCGCCGGCTTCGCCGTGGGCTTCGTGATCGCGCTTCTGATCGGGGCCGCCGCCGCAGGCGCCTATCTCGAGCGCGACCGCGTGGCGGCGATGGCCCCGCAGGCCGCGCCCTGGCTCGACGACTACGCAAGGAGCGTGGACAGCGCCCGCCTCGCGGTGGAACGGGGCGCCGACCGCATCTCCGGCGCCGTGCGCGAGGCGGTTGACGGCATCTGAGCCCAGCGCATCCGTTCGCAGGCGCCCTGCGGGCGGGCTTGGCGGGACGGCGGGCGGGCGCTCGTCGCCCTCCGACTTGCGCGATGGCAGGCGCCGAGCGGGCTGCGGCGAGTTGCGCCCGGCTCTCGAAGCCATGCGCGTCGCGCGGTCGTGGACGCGGCTTGGGAAGCTCCCGAAGAGCCGGCGCCGCGTCGCTTCCACCTGTGGTTCCCGACACCGGGCGCGCGGGCGACGGCTCCGGTCGCCTCACGGCGCATCGCTCGACCGGCAGGCGACGCCGCGCGGGGTCGGAGGTCGGGCCGGCCCCGGACGGGCGCCCGCCGCCTCAGAAACGCTCCAGCAGCCGCCGCAGATAGTCCAGCTCCAGCTCCGGCCGCGTCCGGTCGCCCGAGCGGCGTCGGATCTCCTCCAGCAGCTCCCGCGCGCGCTTCAGCGCCTCCTGGCCCGGCACCTCGACGTCGGACCCCTCCAGCGAGCCGCGCTCCCCGGTCGGCCGCCCCAGCGGATCGCGCCCGCTATCCGCGGCGCGCGGGTCGCCCTGGCCGGCGCGGTCGCCCTGGCCCTGCCGGGCCTGTTGGCGCATCGCCTGCCCGAGCTGGCGCGCGCCCTCCCGCAGCTGCTCCATCGCCTGCACCTGGTCGTCCAGCGCCTCGCCGGGCTCGTCGCCCTCCAGCGCCTCGCCCGCGCCGCGCATCGCCTCGTCCGCATCGCGCAGCGCCTGCTCCGCCTCGGGGCTCAGGCCGCGGGGGAGGCCGTTGCGCATGTCCTCCAGCAGCTGGCGCAGCGCCTCCTGCTCCTGCGCCTCGCCCGTCATGCCGGGCTGGTTCCCGCCTTGACCGGGCTGGCCCTGCCGCCCCTGCTGACCCTGGCCGCCGGGCTGGCCCGGCTGGCCCTGACCCTGCTGCTGGCCCTGCCGCCCCTGCTGGCCGGGCTGACCCTCGCCGCCCTGCCGCCGCTGCATCTCGTCGAAGGATCGGTCCGCGAGGTCCTGCTGCTGGCGCAGCATGTCGTTGAGCTGGTCCATGGACTGCTGCCCCTGGCCCTCCCCCTGCTGGCCCTCCCGCCCGGCCTGCATCTGCATCTGGAGGTTCTGGAGCATCTGCGCCAGCTGCTCCAGCATCTGCTGGGCGGTGGCGGGATCCTCCTTCGCCATGCGCTCGATCTCGTCCAGCATCTCCTGCAGGTCCTGCGTCTGGAGCTGCTGGCCCCGCTGCTCGCCCTGCTGGTCGAGCTGATCGAGGTTCTCCATCGCCTGCCGCGCCATCTCCTGCAGGTATTCGTTCATCGCCTGCCGCAGCTCGTCCATCAGGCGGGAGACCTCCTGCTCGTCCGCGCCCTGCTCCATGGCGTCCGACAGGCGCTCCTTGGCGCGCCGCAACCGCTCGGCCGCGGTGGCGAGGTCCCCGTCCTCCAGCATCAGCGCCGCCTGCCAGAGCTGGTCCATGACCGGCCGCGCCTCGTCCGCCAGCCGCCCCTCGTCCAGCGCGTAGTCCAGCCGCCGGATGGCGGAGCGGATGGTCAGGTACGGCCCCGCGAGGTTCTCGAAATAGTCGTCCGGATAGGCCGTCGCCGCTTTCAGCCGCTGCGAGACGGGGCGCGCGTTGTCGAGGCTCCAGGCCATCGCCCTTCGCTCCTCCACCAGCGCGCGGGCCATCGGCTCGTAGAAGGGCCGGCCCGGCAGCACCGCCTTGCGCGGGCCCGCCTGGCCCTGCTGGCCCAGCGCATCCTCGGCGTAGAGCGTCACCGTCACCGGCAGGCCCGCCCACGGATGCTCGGTCATGTCCTCGATCAGCGCCTCGCGCACCTCCTCGGCCGCGCCGGTGAGCGGCAGGGGCAGGCCGATCTCCACCGGCTCCTCCAGCCCCGGGGGCGGCGGGGCCATGCCCTCCGCGCCCAGCGCCGCGAGGTCGAGCGCGATCACCGCCCAGCCCGCCGACAGCCCGTGATCGTCCGTCGCCCGGAACTTCACCTGCAGCGCGCCGGTCTCGGCCGCGCCGATCGCCGGCCCCTCCTCGTCGTCGAAGGCGACCGCGGGGGCCGCGTCCTCGTCCACCGCGAAGGTCCAGGAGGCCAGCTCCTCCCCCTCCGCGGTCAGCGTGACCGGCCCGGAGGTCTTCGCCTCGATCTGCACGTCCCACGTCGCCTCGCCGAAGGGCGCGGCGACGGCCTCGTCCTCCGTCACCCCCTGGGCAAGCTCCGGCTGGCCGTCCACGTTGTAGACCCGGATCGAGAGGCGCGAGCCCTCGGGCAGAGTCACCTCCTGCCCCATGCGCTCGGTCAGGTAGATCATCTGCGCGCCGGTATAGGCGGGGGGCGAGGCCCAGGCCTCCACCGATGGCCCGATCTCCCCGGCCGCCGAGCCGCTCCGCCCTGGATCGAGCGCCGCGACCACCCGGTCGCCCCCCGTTCCCGCGGCCGCGAGGATCCCGAAGATCAGCAGCACCATCGCGATCAGCCGCAGCGCCAGCGGGTCCCGCCGCGCGACCCGCAGCTCCGCCGACCGCGCGCGCAGCAGCCCCGCCTGCTCGGCCATCCGCCGCCGATGCGCGGCCCAGACCGCGCGCGCGCCGGCATCGGCGCGGCCCACCGCCAGCTCGTCGTCCAGCGCCCGAAGGGGCCGGTCCGGCGCCTCGATCTCCAGCGCCGCGCGGGCCTGCGCCTCGTCCGGCCGGCGGAACCCGCGCAGACCCCAGAAGAGGGCGAAGACGAAGGCGGCGCCGAACAGGACCAGCCCCGTCGCATGCGCCCAGCGCGGCATCGCCTCGAACCCGCCCGCCAGCGCCAGCCCCACGAAGCCCGCCACCACCGCCCACACGGGCCAGGCGGCGGCGACGATCCGCTCGATCCACAGCGCCCTCAGCGCCCGCTTCGTCTCGGCCGCGATTCGCCTCCGAGCGGCGGACATCTCCTCCGCCGCGGCGCCGGTCTCGTGGGGGTCGAGCGTCATGCGGGCCTCCGTCGTCTCGGGCCGCTGAGGGCGGCCGGACGCGGTTGCGCCCGGCGTCAGCCGTTCCACTCCGGGATGCTATCGCGCGAAAGCATGTCTTCAAACGTCGGACGCGCCCGCACCACGGCGAATTGATCGCCGTTCACCAGCACCTCGGGGACCAGCAGGCGGCCATTGTACTCCGACGCCATCGCCGCGCCATAGGCGCCCGCGGACCGGAACGCGACCAGGTCCCCCGGCCCCAGCGGGGGCAGGGGACGCGCGCGGGCGAAGGTGTCGCCCGTCTCGCAGACGGGGCCGACCACGTCGATCTCCGCCCGTTCCATGCCCGGCGCCGGCTCCTGCACCGGCACGACGTCGTGCCAGGCGTCGTACATCGCGGGCCGGATCAGGTCGTTCATGGCCGCGTCCAGCACGAGGAACACCCGCCCCTCGCCCAACTTGCGGTAGATCACGCGGGAGACGAGGATCCCCGCGTTCCCCACGATCAGCCGCCCCGGCTCGATGTCGATCTCGCAGCCCAGATGGCCGACCGTGCGCCGGATCAGCGCGCCGTAGTCGAAGGGCAGCGGCGGCGCCTCGTTCGCCTGCCGGTAGGGAATGCCCAGGCCGCCGCCGAGGTCCAGCCGGCGGATGTCATGCCCGTCCGCGCGCAGGGCCTCCGTCAGCTCCGCCACCTTCAGGAACGCCGCCTCGAAGGGCGCGAGCTCCGTGAGCTGGGAGCCGATATGCACGTCCACCCCCACCACCTCGATGCCGGGCAGGGCGGCGGCGCGCGCATAGACCTCCCTCGACCGCGCGATGGGGATGCCGAACTTGTTCTCCGACAACCCGGTGGAGATCTTGGCGTGGGTCTTGGCGTCCACGTCCGGGTTCACCCTCAGCGCCACCGGCGCCGTCGCCCCCATCCCGGAGGCGACCTGCGACAGCAGCTCCAGCTCCTCCGCCGATTCGACGTTGAGCTGGCGCACCCCCTGCTCCAGCGCGAAGCGCATCTCTCCCGCGGTCTTGCCCACGCCCGAGAACACCACCCGGCTCCCCGGCACGCCGGCGGCGAGCGCCCGGCGGAACTCCCCCTCCGATACCACGTCCATGCCCGCGCCCAGATCCGCGAGGGTCTTCAGCACCGCGAGGTTCCCGTTCGCCTTCACCGCATAGGCGATGAAGTGGTCCATGCCCGCGAGCGCCTCGTCGAACACCCGGTAGTGCCGCGCCAGCGTCGCGGTCGAGTAGACGTAGACCGGCGTCCCCACCGCCGCGGCGATGTCGGCGACGGCGACGTCCTCGGCATGGAGCGCGCCGTCTCGGTAGAGGAAATGGTCCATCGGGGCCCCCGGGAAGCTGCGGTGCGTGGCGTAAGCCCAAACCCCGCCCGGCTCAAGCGCCCCCGGCGCAGGCGCCGCGCCGGCGGTCCCGCCCGTGGCCGCCGGGGCGCCCGCGGCGCGGTCGCAGGTTGGGAGCCTGTGGCGGGCGCGGGCGGTTAACGAACCACCCTACTCTACAAACCTGCTCCAGCAAGCCGTTGAAACGGTTAGATATGGCTCCTCCGGAGACGTGTTTCGCATGCGAAACACCCCGCGAAATGGCGCGTGACGAGCGCTATCCCCCACCGCGGGGCAGGGCAAGCCACCCTTCGCTCCGCCGGCCCACCGCCGCCCCCCGCAACCCGCTCCTCGACCGGCAGCGCGCCGCGGGCGCCCCGGCCCCGGAGGCGAGACCTCGGCGCGGCGCCTAGGCCGCCTGCACACCGGCCCGTTTCATCTCCTCCACCGCCGCGGCCAGCGACCCCTCCAGGTCGATCGCCCGGCTCGCCTCCATCCGCACGCTCGCGTCGAACCCCAGCCGCACCGCATCCAGCGCCGACCACGCCACGCAGAAGTCGGTGGCGAGGCCCGCGAAGACCAACTCGTGGATCCCCCGCTCCCGCAGATACCCCGCGAGGCCCGTGGGCGTGTCCCGGTCGTTCTCGAAGAAGGCCGAGTAGCTGTCGATCCCCCGCCGGAACCCCTTGCGCACGATCAGGTCCGCGCGCGTCGTCTCCAGCCCCGGATGGAACGCCGCCCCCTCCGTCCCCTGCACGCAGTGCGAGGGCCACAGCACCTGCGTCCCGTAAGGCGCCTCGACCGTCTGGAACGGCGCCTTCCCCTCATGCTGCTCGGCGAACGAGAAATGGTCGGCCGGGTGCCAGTCCTGCGTCAGGATCACCGCCTCGAATCCCGCCATCAGGGCGTTGATCGGGGCGACCACGGCGTCGCCCGCCTCCACCGCCAGCCGCCCCCCGGGGCAGAAGTCGTTCTGCACGTCGATCGCCACCAGCGCCCGCATCCGCGTCTCCCTGATCCTGCATCCGGGCGGCCAGGCGGCCTCCGGTTCCTACTCCGCCTCCAGCGACAGCTCCGCCGTCACCGGGGCGCCGTCCACCACATAGGCCCGGTGGTCGTTGGTGTTGAGCGTCACCCGCACCACGTGCCGCCCCGGCGGCAACGGCCCGATCTCCGCCTCCGGCGCATAGAGCCGCCCCACCTTCACGCCGCCCACGTAAAGATGCCCGTGCCCCGTCCCGGGCACATGCGGCCCGTCCACGAGGTCCTTGCGGAAGGCGAAATCCTCGGCCTCGACCCGGATGCGCCAGCCGCCGCCCTCCGAGGGCTCCGCGCTCAGCGAAATCCGCGGCGCCGGCTCCCCCTCGCCCACCTGGCAGATGTCGCCGATGCCGCCGAGCCCCAGCGCCTCCGCCTCCCCGACCGCGACGGCCGCGCCCACCGCGCGCGGGCCGAGACCTCGCCCCCCCGCTCGAAATGCAGGACCAGCGGCAGGATGCGGCCCTCCTCCAGCCCGCCCTCGATGCCCGCGAGACGCACATGCGCCCCGTCGGCGGCGAACGAAACCGTCCCGCCGCCGGGGATCGGCGCGCCCCCGCCTTCGGGCGAGGCCAGACGCGCCGATCCCGCCGCCGGGCTCTCCACCGCCGTCAGGCGGTCCGGCCCGCCCGCATTCGTCACCGAGAAGAACACCGCCGCCTCCCCCGGCCGCCCCTCCAGCGCGGCCGCGGTGGCGTCGGTCACCAGCAGGTCATGCCCCTGCGGCCGCAGCCAAAGCGCCGCCGCAGCCGCCGCCGCGAGGAACGCGAGGATCAGGATCGCCCGTCTCATGGCCCCGACCGTTCCCCGATCCGCGCCCCCGCGCAAGCGCCCGCGGCGACGCGGTCGTTGAATTCTGCGCGCCCCGGCGCCCCGATGGCGCCATGACCTCCGCCGAGCCTCCCGATCCACGCCGTCTCTCCGCCGCGCTTCAACCGCGTTGGCCGCAGGTTGGCGTCATCGCCCATGGACGAGCCCGGCGGGGAGGGCCCCAGGCGGGCGCCTCCGAACCGGAAGGGTCCCTCCCCCTTCCGGTTCGGAGGCCAACCGCCTCTCGCAGGGCTTTCCGATGCGCAGGACGCCGCTCCGGCGAGAGCCAGGTCGGCGCCAAGACGACCGACCGCGAGGCTCGACGGGCCTGCGACCCGGCGGCCGAACGCGGCCCGGGCCTCCGCATCCGCGCCACCGCCTGCGGTCCCCGCGGCAGGCGGGTCGCCCGCGACCGCCGTTCGTGCGCATCATCCGCGTCCCTGCGCCCTTGCGGCGCTCCAGTCCGGCACGCCGCGCCTCCGGCCGGCCTCGTCTTCCCCCGCGGGCCTCGCCGTCCGCCCGGCGCGGCCAGGCATTCAAGCCCCCCGAGGCGCCGCGTCTCGCGCGGCCGGCCTTGCGGCCCTCCTCTGCCTCGCCGCCTCCCCCGCTGCGGCGCATGTGTCGGAGCGGGCGCTGGTCCTGCTCCTGCCCACCGAGATCTGGATCCCCGCGGGCGTCGCCGCCGTCGCCGCCACAGCGCTGCTCGTGGCGCTGACCCCGGCCGCATTCCTGCGTCGGGCGTCCGCGGTCCGCTCCCTGCGGATCCCCGCGCCATCGGCGGGCGAGGCATTCTCGCTCGCCTCCGCGGCCCTCCTCCTCGCGCTCGTCGTCCTCGGCTGGATCGGTCCGCGGGACCCGCTGGGCAACCTGCTGCCGCTGACCGTCTGGACGCTGTTCTTCGTGGCCTTTCCCCTGCTTCAGGCGGCGGTCGGGGACCTCTGGAGCGCGCTCAACCCCTGGACGGGCCCGCACCGCCTCCTCATGGGAGGAGCCTCCCCGCCGCTGCGCCTCCCGCCCCGGCTCGGGCGCTGGCCCGCCCTCGTCGCCTGGCTCGCCATCTCCGGCTTCGCGCTGGCGGACCCGGCGCCCGCGGACCCCGCCCACCTCGCCGCCGCCGTCGGGTTCTACTGGGCGGCGATCCTCGCCCTCCTGACCCTCTTCGGGCGCGATGCGCTGCCGCGGGTGGAGGGCTTCACCGTCTGGCTCTCCCTCTTCGCCGCGCTCGCGCCCCTCAGGGCGCGGAACGGGCGCCTGGCGCTGTCCCTCCCGGCCGCGCGGCTCGTCCGCGCGCCCGCCTCCGCCTCGCTCGGCGTCTTCACCGTGGCGGCGCTCGGCGCCGGCTCCTTCGACGGGTTGAACGAGACCTTCTGGTGGCTCGCCCTCATCGGCGTGAACCCGCTGGAATTTCCCGGCCGCTCGGCGGTCATCCCCCAGACGCTGGGGGGGCTGATCCTCTCGGCCGCCCTCCTGACCGCGGTCTTCGCCGCCTGCGTCGCTGCGGGCCTCGCGCTCGCAGGCCGGGCGGCGCTGTTCCCCCGCGCCTTCGGCCGCTTCGCCCTGACGCTGGCGCCGATCCTCGCGGGCTACCACGCCGCCCACTACCTCACCGGGTTCCTCGTCAACGCGCAGTACGCCCTCGCGGCGGCCACCGATCCGTTGGCCACCGGGGCCGACCTGCTCGGCCTCGGACCTTTCCGCGTCACCACGTCCTTCTTCAACCTCTACCGCACGGTCCGGCTGATCTGGCTCGCGCAGGCCGGCGCCGTCGTGCTGGGCCACATCCTCGGCGTCCTCGCGGCCCATGCCGTGGCGCTGGACCTGCTGGGCGACCCGCGCCGTGCGGCCCTTTCGCAGGTTCCTCTCGCGGGTTTCATGATCCTCTACACCCTCTTCGGACTCTGGCTTCTTGCCCAGCCGACGGGCGCCTGAGATGGTGCCACATGAAAAAGCTGGACAACTTGTTTGCACACATACAGCCTGAGCCTCATGCCGGCGCACAAGAGGCCGGGGGGGGTCCGCAGAAGGAGGGTCTGCCGTCATGTCCGAATCCGTGAAGAAGCCCGCCGCGTCCGTCACCCGCCGAACCGCGCTGAAGGGCCTCGCCGCCGCAGGGGCCGCGGGGGCGGGCCTCGGCGCCCTGCCGGGCTTCGTGCCCTACATTCAGGCGCAGTCCTCGGCCCCCATTCGCATCGGCTTCCAGGTCCACCGCACCGGCATCGGCGCCGCCTACGGCCGCTGGTACGACCGCACCACCCAGGCCGCCGCCCAGCTCATCAACGACCAAGGCGGGATCAACGGCCGCCCCGTGGAGATCGTGGCCGAGGATGACGGCACCGACCCCAAGCGCGGCGCCGAGGTGGTCGAGAAATTCGCCACGCAGCTCAATTGCGACGTGGGCTTCGGCACCTTGTTCTCTCACGTGGTGATGGGCTCCGCCCCTCGCGCGGGCGAGCTGAAGCTGCCCTACTACGTGGTGTCCGAGGGTCATCACGTCGCCGGCGGGCTCCTGAACCGCTGGACGCTCCAACCCGGCATCACCGACGTGAAATCTCAGGTGCAGGCCATGGCCCCCTTCGTCGCCGACACGCTCGGCAAGAAGGTCACCATGATCTTCCCCGACTACGCCTTCGGCCACGACCACCGGGATTTCTTCAAGCCCGCGCTGGAGGCCGCAGGCGGCCAGGTGCTGGAGCTGATCGCCGTCCCGCCGACCGAGACGTCGTTCACCAAGTACTTCCCCCGCATCCCGCGGGATACCGAGGTCCTCTACCACATCATGGTCGGCCCCGCCGTCCTGACCTTCGTGAAGGAGCTGGGCGAGTTCTTCGGCGGCCAGGGCCCGCAGCTCTTCGGCTTCATCGACTCGCTTGAGGCCGTGTCGCTGAAGAACCCGGGGCTCGAGTACCTGAACGGCTCCCATTTCTGGGAGGGCAACCCCCGCTACGCCGGCGCCGACCAGACGGAATACGACAAGTTCTACCGCGAGAAGGTGGGCGTGGACGCCTCCGGCGCCTCGGTCTCGGACCCTGACGACGTCTCCACCTACGCCCACATGTTCGGCTGCTGGGAGACGCTGCACGTCATCAAGCAGGCCATGGAGGCCGCCGACTACGCCGGCCCCGCCGACCGCCGGAAGCTGGTGGAGGCCACCGAGGCGATCTCCGACATGGACGAGGGGCGCGAGCATCCGCAGGGCCCGAAGCGCTTCAACGGCAAGACGCACCAGGTGTTCGGCCGCCAATACATCAGCCAGGTGAAGGACGGGACGCTCCAGAAGGTGCACCAGACCTCCATCGAGGACACGCTCTACCCCGACGAGGTCGACTACACCTCCATGTCCTTCTGAGCCGGCGGGCGCGCGCCCCCTCTCCCGTCAGCGGGGGAGGGGGCCTCCGCCTCGCCGATGCGCCCGCCCTCTCCGTCTTCATCCCCCGAGGCGCTCTCCCGGGGCCCCTCGCCCGCCGGCCGCCGCAACCCGCAGCATGGTTCCGATCCGCAGATGTCCAGGCCGCCCGCCTCCACCGCCCGCGCCCGCTTCGCCTCTGCCTCCCGCGAAGCGCGCCGCCTGTCCGCCGCCGCCCTTCGCCCGCCGCTCGCCGCCCATCCGCGGATGGCCGCGCCGCCGGCCGCCGCCTCCTGCGCGCGCCGCGTCTTCGTCGTCCGCTCCGCCCCGCCCCTCGGCGCGAACCTCCACCCCGCCTTCGCCCTTCGCACCGCCCCCTGACCGGACCTCGCCCTTGGACTTCGGCCCCTACCTGCTGCTCGCCTCGCTGGAAGGCGCCGTGCTCTCGGCCACGCTCGCGCTGACGGCGCTGGGCCTCGGCCTCGTCTTCGGCGTGATGCGCGTCGTGAACGTCGCGCATGGCGAGTTCTTCATGCTCGGCGCGGTCGCCGCCTGGTTCGTCACCACCCTCTTCGCCGACCTGACCGGAGGCCCCGCCTGGCTCGGCTTCGCGCTCGCCCTGGTCCTCGCCCCGCTGGCGGTGGCCGCCCTCGCCTGGGCCGCCGACCGCCTTATCCTCGAGCGCGTGTCCTACGATCCCGAACGCACCATCGTCGCCACCATCGGCCTGCTCTACATCTTCCAGCAGGCGACGCTGATGACCTACGGCCCCGAGGCCCGCCCCGTCGCCCCCCCCTTCAACCAGCGCCTCGCGATCCCCTGGTGGGAATGGACCGACGGCGGCCTACGGATGTACTGGCCCTGGGGCCTCGCCACGACCTCCTACAAGCTCTTCGTCATCGCCGCCGCGGCGGTCCTGCTGCTGGCGGTGTGGGCGATCCTCGCGCGCACCCGCCTCGGGCTGGTGATGCGCGCCACCCAGATCGACCGGGAGACGGCGCAGGCCTTCGGCATCCCCGTCTCCCGCGTCTACGGCGCAACCTTCGCCATGGGCGCGGGCCTCGCCGCCATCGCGGCGGTGCTGATCGTGCCCATCCAGCAGGCCCACTACCTGATGGGCGGGGATCCGCTGCTCCTGAGCTTCATCGTGGTCATCATCGGCGGCCTCGGCTCGCTGCGCGGGGCGGTGGTGGCGGCGATCCTGATCGGGATGAGCGACGGGATCATCTCGGTGTTCTTCTCGCCGACGCTCGCGAAGATCCTCGCAACGCTGCTGGTGGCGATGGTGCTGGTGTTCCGCCCCACCGGCCTCTACGGGGCGCGCGCCGCATGACGCCCGCGCCACGCCTGCGTTGCGCGCCGGCCACGCGCGCGCCCCCTCCGGCCGCGCCGCGGGCGCCCGCTCCGCCACGGGCGGAACCGTGATCGCGGCGCCTCCGCAAGAGATTGCGCGCGCCGGCCCCACGCCCGCGCCCCTCGCCGGGCGTTCTGCGCGACCGCGGCCGGCGCCCTCTCTCGCCCGGCCCGCGCCGCCGACCGGCGCCCTGTCCCCGAGCCCGCTGGCCACGCCTCCCTCTCCCGCTTGCGGAGGAGGTCCGCAGCGGCAAGGCCGGCCGAACGCCCCCGGAGGCCCGCATGACCCCCTCCGCCAAATCCGCCGCGCTCCACCTCGCGGTCGCAGCGCTCCTGCTGGCCGCGAACTTCGTCCTGCCGGACTACCACCACGGCGTCCTCGCCCGGATCCTGGTCCTCGCCACCTTCGCGCTCGGCTACAACGTCCTCTTCGGCTACACCGGCCTCCTCAGCCTCGGCCACGCGCTGTTCTTCGCCGCCGGCCTCTACGGCGCGGGCCTGCCCATGCAGCATCTCGGCCTCGCCGCAGGCCCCGCTTTCCTGCTCGGGATCGCCTCCGGCGCCCTCGTCGCCGCCCTCGTCGGCGCGCTGGCGCTCCGAACCCAGGGCGTCGCCTTCATGATCGTCACCCTGATGTTCGCCCAGGCCGGCTACCTCACCATCCTCTGGTTCGGCGAGTGGACCCGCGGCGACGAGGGCTTCGTCCTCGCCTCCGAGACCCGCCGCCTGCTGGGCTTCGACCTGACCGACCCGCAGACGCGCTACCTCTGCGCCCTCGCCCTGTTCCTCGCCGCCATGACGGCCGTGCTCGCCCTCGTCCGCTCCCCCGCCGGCCGGGTCCTGATCGCGATCCGCGAGAACGAGGAGCGCGCCCGGATGCTCGGCTACGACGTCCGGCGCTACAAGCTCGCGGCGGTGGTCATCTCCGGCGCCCTCGCCGGCGCCGCCGGGGCCGGCTACGGGCTCCTCTTCGGCTACGTGGGCGCGACCTTCGCGTCGGTGCAGTATTCCATCCTGCCGTTGCTGTGGGTCCTGCTCGGCGGCGCCGGCACCGTCCTCGGGCCGCTGCTGGGCGCGACCTTCATGCACTACCTGATCGACCTCTCCTCCGCCGTCACCGACGCCTACATGCTCATCGCCGGGGCGGCGCTGGTGATCCTGACGCTGTTCGCACCCGCCGGGCTGCTGGGAGAGCTGCGCCGTCGCGCGGCCCCGTGGCTGCCATGACCGCGCTCCTCTCCACCCAAGGCCTCTCCCGTCGGTTCGGCGGCCTGCATGCGGTGGACAACGTGACCTTCGCGCTCCCCGCGGGCGAGATCCGCGCCATCATCGGCCCCAACGGCGCCGGCAAGACCACCTTCGTGAGCCTCCTTTGCGGCCGCATCCCTGCGACCGCAGGCACGGTCAGCTTCGACGGCCAGGACGTCACCCGGCTTCCCGCCCACGTCCGCATGTCCCGCGGCATGGCCTACACCTTCCAGATCACCTCGATCTTCGCGAACCTGACGCTCTTCGACAACGTGGCCCTCGCCGTCCAGCGCCGCCTCCGCGACGGCCGGCTGGAAGACGAAACCCTCCACGCCCTCGCCCGCGTAGGCCTTGAAGACCGCGCCCGCCAGATCGCCGGAGACCTCAGCTACGGCCACCAGCGTCTGCTGGAGATCGCCATGGGCCTCGCCCAGAAGCCCAGCCTCCTGATCCTGGACGAGCCGACCCAGGGGTTGTCCGACCCCGAGATCGAAAACGTCAAGGCCCTGATCCGCGAGGTCCGCGCCGAGGCCACGATCCTGCTGATCGAGCACAACATGGACGTGGTCATGTCCCTCGCCGACCGGATCACGGTCCTCGACATGGGCGCGATCCTCGCCGAGGGCCCGCCCGAGGCGATACGCGCCAACCCCGCCGTGCAGCGCGCCTATCTGGGGGGCTGAGCGATGCCGACACCTCGCCTCCGCCCCGTCTTCCCGCGCCGTGCTCCGATCCGGCGGGCGTCTCCCGACACCCCCTCGCGTCGTCCCCGTGGGGAGGCCTGACCATGCTGGAGATCCGCGGCATCGACGCCTTCTACGGCAAGGTCCAGGTTCTGCGCGCCGTCTCCCTGACCGTGGCGCCCGGAGAGGTCCACTGCGTCATGGGCCGCAACGGCGCCGGCAAGACCACGCTGATGAAGGCGATCATGGGCCTCGTCCCCGTCCGCGCAGGGCAGGTCTCGCTGGACGGCCAACCCCTCCACACCCTCCCCCCGCACGAGGTTCCCAGGCGCGGCATAGGCTACGTTCCCCAGGGCCGCCGCCTTTTCGGAGAGCTGACGGTCGCCGAGAACCTGGACATCGGCCTGATGACCCGCCGCCGCGGCCCCGCCACCCGCGAGCGCCTCCTGACCATGTTCCCACGCCTCCGCGACCGCCTGCGCCAGCGCTCCGGCTCCCTCTCGGGCGGCGAGCAGCAGATGCTGGCCATGGCCCGGGCCCTGTGCCTGGAGCCCTCGGTTCTGCTGATGGACGAGCCGACCGAGGGCCTCCAGCCCTCCATGATCGCCCTGATCCGCGAGGCGGCGCTGGAGATGAAGGGGCAGGGCGTCGCCATCCTGCTGGTCGAGCAGCGCGCCGACGCCGTCCTCTCCATCGCCGACCGGGTGACCTTCCTCGACAACGGTCGCGTGCGCGAGACCGTCCCCGCCCAGACACTGCGCGACGACCCCGCGTTGCTGCACCACCATGTCGGCGTCTGAGATGAAGACCATCACCGCCGTGATCCGCGTGCGCGAGGGCGCGGAGGCGCAAATGCGCGGGGCCCTCCTCAAGGTTGCGGGAAACGCCGCCGCCGACGAGCCCGACGCGCCGGACTTCTTCGTGTCGGTCTCCGTGTTGGACCCCCGCCTCTTCACCACCTGCGAGCGCGTCCGCGACAGGGGCGCGATGGCCGCCGACAACATTTCCCCCACGCCGGCGGCCTCCTTCCTGACCGCGAAGCCTCTCCGCGACGGCGAGGGCGCGGCGGCGATCGCCGACCGGCCTCGCGCGCAGGAGAAACCGATGGAGGCCGGTCGCCTCCGCGCCACGCACGCCGCCCCCGCCGGGTCGCAGGGCGACGAGGCGCCTTCGCCCTCCCGCAGGAGAACCTCATGAGCATCGTCGCCGGCATCGACGTGGGCGGCACCTTCACCGACCTCGTGCTGCTGGACCTTTCCCACGGCGGCGTGCGGCTGGCCAAGGCCCCCACCACGCCCGACAATCAGGCGGCCGGCGTGCTCGCGGCCCTGGACCAGGCCGGCGCCGACGTCTCCGCCCTGGACCTCATCGTGCACGGCACCACCGCCACCACCAACGCGGTGCTGGAGCGCCGCCTCGCCCGCACCGGCCTGATCACCACCCAGGGCTTCCGCGACGTGCTGGAGCTTGGCCGCCGCACCCGCCCCCAGGCCTACGGCATGACCGGCGAGTTCACCCCCGTCATCCCCCGCGACCTCCGTCTCGAAATCCCCGAGCGGATGGACGCCGCGGGCGAAGTCCTCACCCCCCTGGACGAGGCCGCCCTGCGAGAGGCCGCCGCCCGCCTCCTCGCGCAAGGCTGCGAGGCGGTGGTCGTCCACTTTCTCCACGCCTACGCCAACCCCGCCCACGAACTGCGCGCGGGCGAGATCCTGCGCGACCTCTGGCCCAACTCCTACGTCACCCTCGGCCACGCGCTGCTGTCGGAATCCCGCGAGTTCGAGCGCGGCGTCACCGCCGCCGTCAACGCCTCCGTGCAGCCCCTCCTGCAACGTTACGTGGACCGGCTGGCGGACGAGCTGGCGGCCCGCGGCTACCGCAACGATCTGCTGGTGATGAACGGCAACGGCGGCATGGTCTCGGCCCGGCTGGTGGCGCGCGAGGCCGCCAAAACCGTGATGTCCGGCCCCGCCTCCGGCGTCATGGCCGCCGCCTACACCGGCCGCCGTGCGGGCGTGCCCAACCTGCTGACCTACGACATGGGCGGCACCTCCACCGACGTGGCCCTGATCCGCGGCGCGCAGCCGGCCGTCTCCAACGAGATCGAGATCGAGTACGCCATGCCCATCCACGTCCCCATGGTGGACGTGCGCACCGTGGGCGCCGGCGGCGGCTCCATCGCCCGGGTGACCCCCGCCGGGCTCCTCGAAGTCGGCCCCGAGAGCGCCGGCGCCCAGCCCGGCCCAATCTGCTACGGCCGCGGCGGAACCCGCCCCACCATCTCCGACGCGAACCTCCTGCTCGGCCGTCTCGATCCCGCGCGCCTGCGCGTCGAGGGCGGCGTCCCCCTCCAGACCGTCCGCGAGGCGTTCGCCGCCCTCGGCGCCCCCCTGAACCTCACCCCGGAGGACGCCGCCGCCGCCACCCTCCGCGTCGCCAACGCCAAGATGGCCGGCGCCATCCGCATGGTCTCGCTCAGCTTGGGCGAGGACCCCCGGGACTTCGCCCTTTTCGCCTTCGGCGGCGCCGGCCCCCTCCACGCCGTCGCCATCGCGCGCGAGCTTGGCGTGCCCCGCGTCCTCGTCCCCGCCCGTCCCGGCATCACCAACGCGCTCGGCTGCGTGGTCGCCGACATCCGGCACGACTTCGTCAACACGGTGAACCGGCCGCTGGACGCGGTGGACCTGCCCGCCCTCCACGCCCTCTTCGCCCGCCAGATCGCCGAGGGCCGCGCCCTTATCGCGCAGGAGCGGATCCGCGTGGACGCCATCCACGAGACCCTCTCCGTGGACATGCAGTTCATCGGCCAGACCCACCTCCTGCGCGTGCCCCTCGACACCGCGACCCCGACGCTGGAGGACCTCCAGACCCGCTTCGTGCGCGCCTATCGCGACCGTTTCCGCGTGGACCTGCCGGAGATCCGCCCCGCCCTCGTCAACGTCAACGCCTCCATCGTCGGCGTGCGCCCCGAGATCGACCTCTCCCTCCTGATCGACGCCGCCGGCCGCCGCCCCGCCCTCGCGGACGCGCAGACCGGCGAGCGTCCCGTCCTCTTCCCCGACGGCTGGCAGGCCACTCCCGTCTACCGGCGCGAGCATCTCCCCCCCGACGCCACCCTCCACGGCCCCGCCATCGTGGAGCAGCTCGATGCCACGCTCGTCATGGAGCCCGGCTGCCGCGCCACGCAGGATCGGGACGGCAACCTGATGATCGAGGTGGCCCCGTGACCGGACCCCGCCCCACCGCAGCGTCGGGCAGGGCGCACCGCAGCGCCGTAGCCGCCAGCCTCGGCGCCGAAGGCCGCCCTGCCGCCGGCCTCGCCCCGCGCCCGGCCCGCAGACCGCGCGTCGCGCCCGGCCTCTGCGCCGCGGCCCTCCGGCCCGTGCCGCGCCCGGCATTGCGGACCCGCCCCGCCCTGACCATGCGCCCCGCCGCCCGGACCTCCAGGATCGCCCCATGATCGACCCCATCACCCTCTCGGTCATCCAGGCCGGCCTGTCGCAGGCCTGCGAGGAGATGGACCTCGCCTTCACCCGCGCCGCCTTCTCCCCCATCATCGCCGAGGCCAACGACCGTGCCGACGGCATCTACGCGCCTCGACGGATCCCTGATCGCGCAGGGGCCCAACGGCCTGCCGGTCTTCGTCGGCGCCATGCAGGAATCCACCCGCATCCTCGTCCAGCGCATCAAGGACGGCCTCACCGCCGCCCCGCAGCCCGACGACGTCTATATCGTCAACGACCCCTATCTCGGCGGCACCCACCTGATGGACGTCCGCTTCGCCCGCCCCTTCTACCGGCAGGGCCGCCTGTGGTGCTGGCTGTCGAACACCGGCCACTGGCCCGACACCGGCGGCGCGGTGCCCGGCGGCTTCTCCGCCTCCGCCACGTCGGTCGAGCAGGAGGGCCTGCGCCTCCCCCCCGTCCGCCTCTTCAAGCAGGGCGTCCTCGACCCCGAGATCTACGGCATCATCTGCTCCAACATCCGCGTCGCGGAGCAGCGCATCGGCGACGTGAAGGCGCAGGCCGCGGCGCTTCAGGTCGGCGCCGACCGCCTGACCCGCCTGCTGGACCGCTACGGCGACGCCACCGTCACGGAGGCCATAGCCGAGCTTCGCGCCCGCGCCGCCGACCAGATGCGCGCCCATATCCGCGACATCCCCGAGGGCCGCTACGAGGGCGAGGCGCAGATCGACTCCGACGGCGTGGTGAACGAACCCCTGACCATCCGCCTCGCCGTCACCGCGCCCCCGACGCCCTGACATTTCGACTTCGCCGGCTCCTCCGCCCCCTGCATCGGCCCGATGAACTCGGTCCGCGCCACCACCCTCAGTCGCGGTGTATCTCGCCATCCGCCACATCTTCCCCGACGTCCCGATCTCCGCCGGCGCGTTCGAGCCGCTCCACGTCACCGGCATCGAGGGCACCTTCCTCGACGCCCGCTACCCCCGCCCGGTCTCCGGCTGCGCCGCCGAGACCTCGCCAGCGCATCGCCGAGGCGGTCTTCGCCGCCCTCGTCCACGCCATCCCCGACAAGGTCACCGCCGCCCCCGCCGGCACCTCCGGCAATTTCGGCCTCGGCGGCCACGACCCCGCCAACGGGCCGGGACTTCGTGATGTACCAGCTCTCGGGCGGCGGCTACGGCGGCAACGCCCGACACCGACGGGCTGGCCAACGGCTGCTCCACCATCGGCATCTCCAAGGCCCCCCCGGTGGAGATCATGGAGCAGCAGTTCCCCATCCTCTACCGCCGCTACGCCCTGCGCGAGGGCTCCGGCGGCGCCGGGGCGCACCGCGGCGGCCTCGGCCTCGACTACGAGATCGAGCTTCGCCGCGGCAACGCCCGCGCCTGCTTCGTCATGGACCACGGCCGCACCGGCCCGCAGGGCGCGCTGGGTGGCCACGACGGCGGCGAAGAACGAGGTCCGCGTCCACCGCGGATCGGAGGTCCACATCCCCCCGCACCTCTCCAAGGAGCAGGACATCCCCCTCGCCCCCGGAGACCGCGTCCACGTCCGCACCCCCGGCGGCGGCGGCTACGGAGATCCGTTGGACCGGCGCCCGAGCGGGTGGCCGAGGACGTCCGCCTCGGCCGCGTGACGCTAGGGCAGGCGAGGGACCTTTACGGCGTGGTCCTGTCCGGCGAGCCGCCCGAGCCCGACTTCCCGGCGACCGAGAAGTTGCGGCGCGAGCGCCGGCAAGAGGAAGGCGCCGCCCGCCAGACCTAGGGCGAGAGGCATCGAATCCGGCGACTCCAGTCATAGATCTCCTCCCGGAGTCATCGGATCCCATGCCGGAATCATCTGATTCAATCACTCAAGGCATCGGGTTCCGTGACCCCGCGCCGTCGGGCGGCCTCAGACGCGGACCTCCAGCGCCTGCTGCTCGCCGACCCCGAAGACCTGCTTGTAGCGCTCGATCTCCTCGGCCGGGCCGGTCGCCTTCCTGGGGTTGTCGGAGAGCTTGACGCAGGGCCGCCCGTCGGCGCTGACCGCCTTGCAGACGAGAGAGAACGGCGCCAGCCCGTCTCCCGGCGCCAACCCCCGGAAATCGTTGGTCAACAATGTCCCCCACCCGTAGCTGACCTTCACCCGGCCGGCGAAGCGGGCGTGCAGCGCCTCGATCACGTCGATATCCAGCCCGTCCGAGAAGATGATGCGCTTGTCGCCCGGGTCCTGCCCGTGGTCCTGCCAGAAGCGGACGGCCCGCTCGGCGCCCTCGAACGGGTCGCCCAAGTCCACCCGCACGCCGGTCCAGCGCGCCACCCATTCGGGCGCGTGGGCGAAAAACCCTTCGGAACCGATGGTATCCGGCAGGACGATGCGCAGGTTGCCGTCATAGTCCTTCTGCCAGTCCTCCAGCACCTTGTAAGGCGCGCGGGCCAGGGCCCGGTCGTCGTCGCCCGCCAGCGCGCAGTAGACCATGGGCAGCTCATGGGCGTTGGTGCCGATGGCCTCGATGTCCCGCTTCATGGCGATCAGGCAGTTCGAGGTGCCGGTGAAGCGCGGCCCCAGCCCCTCGATCATCGCCTGCACGCACCAGTCCTGCCACAGGTAGGAATGCCTGCGCCGGGCGCCGAAATCGGCGATGGCGAGACCGTCAAGCGCCTGAAGACGCTCGATCTTCTCCCACACCCGGGTCATGGCGCGGGCGTAGAGGATCTGAAGCTCGAACTTGCCCATGCCGCGCAGCACGGCGCGGGAGCGCAGCTCCATCAGGATCGCCAGGGCGGGGATCTCCCACATCATGGAGTCGATCCACGGCCCCTCGAAGGTCAGCTCGTACTGGTCGCCCTTGCGCTCGAGGTTGTAGTCGGGGAAGCGGAAGTTCTCGTACCACTCCATGAAGTCCGGGGAGAACATCCAGCGCTTGCCGTAGAAGGTGTTGCCCCTGAGCCAGGTGCTCTCGCCCCGCGTCAGCCGCAGCCCGCGCACATGGTCGAGCTGCTCGCGCAGCTCCCCCTCGTCGATCAGCTTCGCCAGCGGCACGTCGGCCGAGCGGTTGATCAGCGAGAAGCGCACGTTCACGTTGCGGTGGTTGTGGAAAACCGACTGCGCCATCAACAGCTTGTAGAAATCGGTATCCAGCACGGACCGCACGATGGGGTCGATCTTCCACTGGTGGTCGTAGACGCGCTTGGCGAGGTCCATTCACGAGATCCGTTCGAGCAGGGCCAGAAGCCGGCGGCGGTCGTCGGGGCCGAGGGGCGCCAGAGTCTCCTCGGTGATCTCCAGCGCGGCGGGGGCGGCGTCGGCGAACGCCGTTTCGCCCGCCTCGGTCAGCGAGACGATGAGGCGGCGGCGGTCCTCCTCCGAGGCGCGGGTCTCAACCAGCCCGCGGCGCACCAGGCGGTCGATCACGCCCTTCACGGTGGCCGCGTCCATGGCGGTGGCGCGGCCGAGCTGGTTCTGGGAGGCGGGCCCCTCCTCGTGCAGCTTGGCCAGCGCCGCGAACTGGCGGGGCGTGAGGCCGGGCATCCTCGCGGCGAAGAGCGCCAGGTGCCGCTGGTTCGCCCGGCGCAGCAGGTGGCCGACCTGCGCCTGCAGGCGGTAGCGCTGGGCGGCCTCCTCCGCCTGCGGGCGGGGCGGGGCCTTGGCGTTGGGGGCCGCGGTCAAGGGCTGTCCTCCCGTGGGTCTTTCGGTCCTGCCTAGCGCAGGGCGCCGGGGAAGGACAGTGGCAGGCCGCAGGGGGCGCGGGCAACCCGGAGTTGACCCAAGGTCCCACGCCGCCGTTGACAGCGCGGCCCGGCCGGGCGCAGGCTTCCGTTTGCATGCAAACGAAGGGGCGAGGGATGTCCTGGGAGAGGCCCGAGCGGCTGGACCGCGCGCTGGAACTGCTGGCGGAGGCGCCGAGGGTGGTGCTGGGGGGCGGCACCGACCTCTACGCCGCGACCGCCCGGCGGGAGCTGGCGGGCGACGTGCTGGACGTGACCGCGGTGGCGGAGCTGCGCGGGATCGGCGCGGGGCCGCAGGGCGTGAGGATCGGCGCCGCGGCGACCTGGACCGAGGTGATCCGGGCGGGGCTTCCGCCGGCCTTCCACGGGTTCGCGGCGGCGGCGCGGGAGGTGGGCTCGGCCCAGATCCAGAACCGCGGGACGGTGGCCGGGAACCTGTGCAACGCCTCGCCGGCCGCGGACGGGGTTCCGGCGCTGCTGACGCTGGGGGCGGAGGTGGAGCTTGCGTCGGTGCGCGGCGTGCGGCGGCTGGCGCTGGAGGCGTTCCTGCTGGGCCCGCGGCGCACGGCGCTTGAGGCGGACGAACTCATGGTCGCGGTGCATGCCCCGCCTGCCGGTTGCCGGGGGCGCGGCGGGTTCGCGAAGCTGGGGGCGCGGCGGCATCTGGTGATCTCCATCGGCATGTGCGCGGCGCGGGTGGAGGTGGAGGGCGGCCGGGTGGCGCGGGCGGCGCTGGCCATGGGCGCCTGCGGGCCGGTCGCGGTGCGGATGCCCGAGGTGGAGGCGGCGCTGGCGGGGGTTCCGGTTGGAGAGGTCGCGGCGGCGGTGACCGAAGCGGCGGCGGCGGCGCGGCTTTCGCCCATCGACGACATCCGGGCGGAGGCGGGCTACCGGCGCCGGGCGGCGGCGGAACTGGCGCGGCGGGCGCTCGCGCAGGCGCTGACGGTCGAGGAGGCGGCGGCGTGAGCGCCATGCCTCCGAAGGGGGGCGGGTCCTCGGGGGCGTCGAGCCCCCTCGGCCCCGCGGATCGCTGCGCGATCCGGGCGCGAGCCTGGGCCGTCCCGGGAAAGCCCGCCCGCAGGGCGCCTGCGCCCAACGGGAGGCGAGGCCCCGCGTCAGCGGGGGCGACGCCGACGGGCGGGAGGACCCGGATCGTCGGAAGCGCGAAGATCGGTGCAGGCCGGCGGCAAGGCGGCGCGGCGCCGGGCTGGGGAGAGGGGCGTGGAGCTCGCGCCGGCGCCGGGGCGTCGCGGCCAGCGGCGGCGGGCGGTGGCTCGGATCCGTCGAACGCTCGGGCCCGGAGCCGGCGCGGCGAACCGGCTATTTGGAATCGGGAGCAGGGGCGCGCGGCATGAGCCTCGATGCGACGCCGGCGGTGGCGCTGACCGTCAACGGGCGGGCGATGGAGCTGGCCGCGGCGCCGTCTCGGCGCCTGTCAGACGCGCTGCGCGAGGTTGCGGGGCTCAGGGGCGTCAAGTCGGGCTGCGACGCGGGCGATTGCGGCGCCTGCACCGTGCTGCTGGACGGAGAGCCTGTCTGCGGCTGCCTCACCCCTGTCGGGCAGGCGGCGGGGCGGGAGGTGACGACCGTGGAGGGGCTGGGCGGCTCGGCCCTCCAGCGCGCCTTCCTGCGCCACGGGGCAGCGCAATGCGGGATCTGCACGCCGGGGATGCTGACCGCCGCCACCGCGCTGCTGGCGCGGACGCCCCGCCCCTCGCGCGCCGAGGCGGAGACGGCGCTGTCGGGCGTGCTCTGCCGTTGCACAGGCTACGCCAAGATCATCGACGCGGTGTGCGAGGCGTGGCGGGAGGACGGCGCGCCCGCGCTCCGGGCCGAAGCGGGCGCCGCGGTCGGCGCCCGGCTGGAGCGGCTGGACGGTGCGCCCAAGGTGGACGGGCGGGAGCGGTTCGGGGCGGACGCCTGGCCGGAGGGGGCGCTCGTGCTGCGGGTGCTGCGGTCGCCTCACCATCGGGCGGGGTTCCGGTTCGGGAACCTCGGCGCCTGGGCGCGGGCGCGGGGGGTGGAGGTCTTCACCGCCGCCGACATCCCCGGGCGCAACCGCTTCGGCGTGATCCCGCCCTTCGCCGACCAGCCGGCGCTGGCCGAGGGGGAGGCGCGGTTTCGCGGCGAAGCGGTGGCGATCGTGGCCGGCGAGGCGGAGGCGATAGCTGTGCTCGACCTCTCGGACCTCCCCGTGACGTGGGAGCCGCGGCCCCACGCGCTGACGCCCGACGAGGCGCGGGCCGAGGGGGCGCCGCTGGTGCATCCCTCGCGCGAGGGCAACCTGCTGGTGGCGGGCTTCGTGCGGCAGGGGGACTGGGAGGCGGGCCTCGCCGCCGCCGCCGAGGTGGCGGAGGTGGAGATCGAGACCGCCTATGTGGAGCACGCCTATATTGAGCCGGAGGCGGGGGCCGCGTGGCTCGAGGGCGACAGGGTGGCGATCTCGGCCTGCACGCAGGCGCCGGCGATGGACCGGGACGACATGGCGCTGATCCTCGGCCTGCCGCCGGAGCGGGTGAGGATCATCCCCACGGCGGCGGGAGGGGGGTTCGGCTCCAAGCTCGACCTTTCGGTGCAGCCGTTCCTGGGGCTCGTGGCGCTGAGGACGGGGCGGCCCTGCCGGATCGCCTACACGCGGGCCGAGAGCATGGCCTCCACCACCAAGCGGCATCCGGCGCGGATGCGGGCGCGGATCGGGGCCGGGGCGGACGGCCGGGTGACCGGCATGTGGTTCGACGGGGACTTCAACACCGGCGCCTACGCGAGCTGGGGGCCGACGGTGGCGAACCGGGTGCCGGTGCACGCCTCGGGCCCCTACCGCACGCCCAACTACCGGGCGGAGGCGCGGGCGATCCACACCAACGGGGCGCCCTCGGGCGCCTTCCGGGGCTTCGGGGTGCCGCAGGCGGCGATCGTGCAGGAGGCGCTCTACGACGATCTCGCCTTGCGGCTGGGGATCGACCGGCTGGAGTTCCGACGCCGCAACGCGCTGAAGGACGGGGAGGCGACGGTCTGCGGGCAGGTGCTGCAGGGGGTCGGGATCCTGGAGTGCCTCGACGCGCTGGAGGGGCCCTGGGCGGAGGCGCTGGCGGGGGCGGCGGCGTGGAATGCGCAGGGCGGCCCGGTGCGGCGCGGCGTGGGGGTGGCCTCCTGCTGGTACGGGTGCGGGAACACCTCGCTGCCCAACCCCTCGACCGTGCGCGTGGGGGTGACGGCGGAGGGGCGGCTGGTGCTCCACCAGGGGGCGACGGACATCGGCCAGGGGTCCAACACCGTCATCACGCAGATCTGCGCGCAGGCGCTGGGGGTGGGGCCGGAGGCGTTCGAGCTGGTTGGCCCGGACACGGCCCTGACGCCGGATTGCGGCAAGACCTCGGCCTCGCGCCAGACCTACGTGACGGGGAAGGCCGCGCAGATGGCGGGCGAGGCGCTCAGGGCCGCGATCCTGCGGGCCGCCAATGCGGGGCCGGCGGCGGAGATCCGCTTCGGCGACGGCGTGGTGGTGCATGAGCGGGGGCGGGAGGCGCGGCTGGAGCTCGGCGCCCGTGCGCCAGACGCTCACGGCTACGTCCTTGCGGCGGAGGAGACCTACGACCCCCCGACCCTGCCGCTGGACGCGGACGGGCAGGGCTCCCCCTACGCGGTCTACGGCTACGGCGCGCAGATGGCGGAGGTGGAGGTGGACATGCGGCTCGGGACGGTGCGGGTGGCGCGGATGGTGGCGGCGCATGACCTCGGGCGCGTCATCAACCCGCTGCTGGCCGAGGGGCAGATCGAGGGGGGGATCGCGCAGGGGCTCGGCATGGCGCTGATGGAGGAGTTCATCCCCGGCCGGACCGAGAACCTGCACGACTACCTGATCCCCACCACCGGAGACATGCCGCAGATCCGCTCGATCCTGATCGAGAAGCCGGACCCGGAGGGCCCCTACGGCGCCAAGGGGCTGGGGGAGCACGCGCTGATCCCCACGGCGCCGGCGATCCTGAATGCGATCCGGGACGCCTCGGGCGCGCGGATCACGCGGCTGCCGGCGCGGCCGGACCGGGTGCTGGCGGCGATCGACCGGGCGAAGGCCGAGGGGTGGAGGGGATGAGCGGGGAGGCGCCGAGCCCGGGCGGGGGCGGGTCCTCGGGGGCATCGAGCCCCCTCGGCCCCGCGGATCGCGTCGCGATCCGGGCGCCGACGGCTCCGGGTGCGCCCGGCGCCTCGGCGGACGGCCCGCGGGGGGGGATCGGCGCCGCCCGCGCCCCGGATCCTGCCGCGGGCGGGGCCTGCGCGGCGGGCGTCGCGCCCTTGCCCGAGGGAGTCGGGTCCGGAGGGGCATCGAGCCCCTCCGGACCCGCGGATGCGCCTTCGGCGATCCGGGCGCGTGACCCCGGCCGCATGCGCAAGCCCGCCCGCAGGGCGCCTGCGCCCAACGGGAGGCGAGGCCCCGCGTCAGCGGGGGCGACGCCGACGGGCGGGAGCACCCGGTCCTCCGGGAGCGGGGCGGCCGGAACGAAGGCGCCCGGGCCGTCGATGCCGGCCCGCTCGGGCCGGACTCCGACAGGCGCCTCCGCTTGCGCGGACCTGCAAGCGGGAGGGCGCCATGGACGGAGCTGAAGGGGAGCGGACGGTCCGGGCGGCGGAGAAGGTCCGCTGCGACGCCTGCCCGGTCATGTGCTACGTGGCCGAGGGCAAGACCGGCGCCTGCGACCGCTACGCCAACGAGGGCGGCCGTATCGTGCGCTGCGACCCGCTGGTGGTGCTGGAGCGCCGGCTGGAGGCGGGGGAGGCCGCCACGCCGTTCCTGAACGCGGCATGGGACGGCGAGGCCACGCCCCCGCGCTTCGTGACCGGCATCGGGTCCGGGACCACCTACCCGGACTACAAGCCCGCGCCCTTCATCGTCTCCCGCGAGGTCGAGGGCGCGGATCTGGTCACCGTGGTGACGGAAGCGATCTTCTCCTACTGCGGCGCGAAGGTGAAGATCGACACCGACCGGCATCTCGGCTCCGAAACCGCCACCGTGCGCGCGAAGGGCGAGGCCGTCGGCCACGTCACGACCGCGGAATACGGGAGCCAGATGCTCTCGCTCGGCGGCGTGCGGCGCCTGACGGGGGGCGAGAAGGCCGAGGGCCGCGTCACCTGCGAGACCCTCCTGGCGCTCTGCAACCGCGAGGCGGTGGAGCTGGAGATCGACGGCGGCTCCCGCCTCACGGTTCAGGCCGGCGCCCCCCCGGTCGTGGACGGCGCCCCCGAGACCCGGATGCGGGTGGGCTGCGGGTCCGCCACCATCGGCATGTTCGCCACCCAGTGGCAGGGGCTGGTGGACGAGGTGGTGGTGGTGGACGACCACATCACCGGGGTGGTGTCCGAGCACCAGGCGGGCAAGGTCCTCGGCTGGCCGGACACGGGCATCCGCATCAAGGGGCGCCGGTCCACGCCGGGGCGATACTTCCGGGTGGCGGAGCCGGGGCTCGGCTGGGGCGGCGCGGATATCGAGGACCCGCTGGAGATCCTGGGGCCCTGGCAGGCGCGGAAGGGGGCGCGGCCCGGCCTGACGCTGCTGATGGTCTCCACCACCGGCGAGCAGAGCGGATACTACGTGCTGGACGAGGCGCTGGTCCCGCGCCCCATGCCGATGCCCGATGCGCTGCGGGACCCCGTGGGGATCATCGAAGAGAACTGCGAGCCCGCGCTCTGCACCGTCCTCTTCATGGGCGGCGCCGGGGGCAGCCTGCGCGCCGGGGCCACGCGCAACCCCGTCAGGCTCACCCGGTCGGTGCAGGCGGGGGAGACTTCCCTCACCTGCGGGGGCGCCCCGGTGCATGTCTGGCCGGGCGGAGGGATCACCTTCATGGTGGACGTGAGCCGGATGCCGGAGCGGTCCTTCGGCCACGTCCCCACGCCGGCGCTGGTGGCGCCGCTGGAATTCACCATGCCGCGAGAGGCCTACGCCCGTATGGGCGGTCATCTGGACGCGATCCGCACGGTCGAGGACGTGCTGGAGCGTGGGGGCGAATACGGCGCCGCCTGGCGGACGTTGAAAGGGTGAGCGCCGTCGCCGCGATGCTGGAGGACGGGCGGCGGCTGCACCTCCAGCACGGACCCATCGACCTGATCGCCGAGGCGTTCGGCGAGGCGGGCGAGGCCGCGCAGGCGCTGCTCCAGGCCGCGCGCCGCTTCGACGGGCTGCTTGAGGAGCTGACGGCCGAGCTTCCCCTCCTGCGCCGCCCCGCGGCCGAGGCGGGCGCGCTGACGGGTCCGGTGGCGCGGCGGATGCTGGCGGCGACCGCCCCGCACGAGGGCTTCGTGACCCCCATGGCCGCAGTGGCGGGCGCGGTGGCGGACGAGGTGCTGGCCGCGATGGTCGCCGGTCGGCGGCTGGCGAAGGCCTATGTCAATGATGGCGGCGACGCCGCCTTCTTCCTGCACGAGGGCGAGACCATGACCGCCGCCCTCTGGGCCGAAGGCGACGCCGGGCGCGCCGTGATCCGGGCGGGGGATGCGGCGCGGGGGGTGGCGACCTCCGGCTGGCGGGGGCGGAGCTGGTCGCTGGGGATCGCGGATGCGGTGACGGTCCTGGCGCGGTCCGCGGCGGCGGCGGATGCGGCGGCGACACTGATCGCGAACGCGGTGGACCTGCCGGGGCATCCGGCCGTCCGGCGGGGGCCGGCGCGGGCGGAGGAGCCGGACAGCGACCTCGGCGACCGGCTGGTGACGCTCGCCGTCGGCCCGCTCGCGCCCGCCGAGACGGCGCAGGCGCTGGAGGCGGGCCTCGCGGCGGCGGAGCGGATGCGCGGGCAGGGCCTGATCGCGGCCGCCGCGCTGTTTCTGAACGGAGAGGCGAGGGTCTGCGGGCCGCTCGCGCTGGAAACGATATCGGGGGAGGACCGGGGATGACCGAGTTCCGGCTGCGCCGCACGGCGCTGGTGGTGGAGGAGATCCTCCACGAGGGCGGGCCGGAGGGCGAGCCCAGGCGCCGCGCCGCCATGCTCGCGGTGGTGCGCAACCCCTATGCGGGGCGCTATGAGCCGGAGATCCAGGCCGGCATGAAGGCGCTGGAGCCGCTGGGCGCCATGATGGCCGCGCGGCTGGTGGAGGCCATGGGCGGCGCGCGCCACGTGGACGCCTACGGCAAGGGCGCCATCGTGGGCGAGGGCGGGGAGGTGGAGCACGGCGCGCTGTGGCACGTCCCCGGCGGCTACGCGATGCGCGCGCTCGTGAGCCCCTCCAGGGCCATCGTGCCCAGCGCGATGAAGGTGGGGGGCGTGGGCGCGCGGCTCGACGTGCCGCTCGGGCATGTGAACGCCGCCTATGTCCGCTCCCATTTCGACGCGATGGAGGTGGGGCTGCCGAACTCGCCGCGCGCCGGCGAGATCCTGTTCGCGCTGGTCATGGCGCAGGGGGGCCGCGTCCATTCCCGCATGGGCGGGCTGGAGGTCTGGGACGTGACCGGAGAGGACGGCCTGCGCTGACGGAAATGCCCCGGACGGGCCAGGAGAGCCGCCCGGGGCCAGTCTCTCGCGCGCCGGGGCTTCGGGCGCCGCTCCGCCGCGCGACGGCCGGCGGATCGAGAGTCCGGCCGGCGCGGCTGTTTCATGACGGCCGCGCAGACGACGTAACGCGCACGCCACGCGACCGGATCGCCGAGAAGCGTGCCGCTCGCGGACTGGTGATCGGAGGTCAGATCTCGGGATCGGGCAGGCGCAGCTCGGGGCGGGAGATGCCGTTCATCAGGAGGTCGAGGAAGATTTCCGAGATCTCCTCCGGCGTCTTATCGTCATCCTCGTCATACCAGCGCAGGATCCAGTTCACCGCGCCGAGGAAGTAGTTGGAGGCGATGCGCACGTCCACGGGGCGGATGGCGCCTTCCTCGATGGACTTGGTCAGCAGCATCCGCGAATAGCGGTCGAGCTGGCGGCGACGCTCCAGCAGCAGCTCGCGCCGGTCCTCGGGCAGGGCGTGGAGGTTGGCCTGGGTGGTGTAGGCGCCCCGCTCCTGCATCAGCAGCTGCATGAAGCGCCGGTAGAGGTGGCGCAGACGCTCGTATCCCGTGCCGCCCTTCGCCTCGCTCTCCAGCCGCGCGGTCATCCCGCAATCGTAGGAGAGCTGGAGGCACTCGAACAGGAGCTGCTCCTTGTTCTTGAAGTAGTAGTAGAGGGCGGTCTTGGTCACCCCGATCTCGTCCGCGATCTCGTCGAGCGAGGTTCCGTGATAGCCCTTGATGTTGAAGATCCGCGAGGCGACGCGCAGGGCCGCGCGGCGCTTGAGCTGCCGCAGCTCCTCGCGCGAGGCGACGGCCCCGTCCCAGTTCGCCATGCGGCGCCCTCCCTTGTCCCCGGAGTCTCTTAGCCTGCCCGCCGGTCGGGGGCGAGGGGTTTCGCCTGATACGGTCGGGAAGCGCACGCGATTCGGGCCCGGACGCGGACGGCGCGCGGGCCGGCCGCTCGCGAAGACGTGCGCCCACCGCGAGCCGCCGGCCGGGGCACGCGGCCGTACAACCGCAAGGAAGATGCGGGCCGCCTGCGCCCGCCACGGTCGCTCAAGCTGCGGAACGATGCGGAAGCGGGTTGCGGGAGGGAACTTCCTCGGCCATTAAGAGCGCCGCTCGCGCAAGATAGTTGCCGGCAGGTGGGGCCGGCCGCGTCCCGACAGACGGAACATGAAGTTGACTGTCGGGTAGCAAACTGTTCTCAGTAGTTCGAGCGTCGGTGGCGCTACGTCAAGACGCCGCAGGGCGCGACAAGGGAGGAGACCATGACGGACATGACCAAGGGTGTAAATCGACGCTCCATGCTGGGCGGCGTGGCGGTGGCGGGTCTCGCGGCCCCGGCCTTCATCGGCAAGGCCATCGCGAAGGGCGAGGTGACCTGGCGCGTGCAGTCCCATTGGCCCAAGGCCTCGGGCTCGTTCGACGACAGCCTCGGCGTGCTCGCCACCCTGCTCGCGGAAAAGACCGACGGGCGCATGCAGCTCGAGGCGTTCGGCGCCGGCGAGTTCGCGAAGGGTCCGGAGATCTTCGACATCGTCGCGCGCGGCCTGGTGCAGATGGGCACGGGCTCGCCCTCCTACTACAAGTCCTACGCGACCACGACCGGCTTCGCCTACGGCATCCCCGGCACCCTGCGCGAGACGTGGGAGAACGAGCACTACCTCAAGAACATGGGCGTCGAGGCCCTGTTCAAGGAAGAGCTGATGGAGCACGGCATCTACTACGCCTCGGAGAAGGTGTATCCGACCGAGCTCGTGCTCTCCAAGGAGGTCAACTCGGTCGAGGACTTCAAGTCGCTGAAGCTGCGGTCGTCGGGCACCATGCTGGACTACCTCGCCTCGGCCGGCGCCTCGCCGTCCTACATCGCGGGCTCCGAGCTTTACCAGGCGCTCAGCTCGGGCGTCGTGGACGGGGCCCACTGGGGCGCGGCCATCGGCGCGCAGTCCATGTCCCTGTGGGAGGTCTGCAAGTACCACATGAAGCCGCCGCTCGGCTTCACCGCCGACTCCTGGATCGTGAACAACGCCGCGCTGGAGGATCTGCCGGACGACATCCGCCTGATCTTCACCTCGCTGCTCGAGGACCGCTTCTACCTGCGGTCGGCCGAATACATGCACAAGGAGGCCATCGCGCTCCGCGAGGGCATCGAGCAGCAGGGCGTCGAGGTGCGCCAGTTCCCCGAGGACGTGCTGGAGCAGTTCGCCAAGGCCTCGACCGAGATCCTCAAGAAGGAAGGCGAGAAGTCCGAGAAGGCGGCGACGTGCGCCGATCAGCTCACGCTGCTGATGAAGGACCTCGGCTACGTCTGAGGCGCGGGGCTGACGTCCCGGCGCCGGCCCCGGCGGGCCGGCGCCCCGAACCCGGAACCCGGCGAGGCGGCGCCCGCGGCGATGGCCGCGCGGCGCCGTCCGACGCAGGGACCGCCCTCCCGCGCGAGCGGGCCATTCCCGACTTCCCGAGGGACGAATGCTCTCCACCTTCGCCAGAACGATCACCGGGCTGAACCGGGGGATCGGCAAGGTCGCGGCCTGGATCGTGATCCCGCTGTTTCTCCTGCTTCTCTTCGACGTGGCCATGCGCTACTTCGCGGGCCGGCCCATGGTCTGGTCCGCCGAGACTCGCGCAGCTCCTGTTCGGCATCTACGCGCATCATCGCGCGGCGGCTTCCTGCTGGCCGAACGCGGGCACGTGAACGTCGACATCTTCTACGGCCGCCTTTCGCCCAGACGGAAGGCGCTGGCGGACATCGCCACCTGCTTCCTGATGTTCTTCTTCGTGGGCGTGCTGCTCTGGTACGGCTGGCAGCTCGCGGCCAAGTCCGTCGGGCGGCTGGAGCGGTCCAACTCGGTCTGGAAGCCGTACATCTGGCCGGTCAAGGTCTTCATCCCCGTGGCCGCCATCCTTCTGCTGCTGCAGGGCCTGGTGCGGCTGGTCGCGGACATCCGCGTCTGATGGGCCTGCCCGTCGATGACCGCACCTACGGCAAGCTTCCCGACGAGGAAGACGGCGAGGGCACGGCCGAGGGGGCCGCACGATGAGCGTCGAAATCCTGACGATCCTGTTCTTCGGCTCGCTGCTCGTCTTCCTGATGCTGGGCGTGCCGCTGGCCTTCGTGCTGGGCGGCGTGTCGGTGCATCTTCCTGCTACTTCGGATGGGGCCGATCTGGCTCTACATCGTCGCCTCGAAGATGTGGGACAACATGACCAGCTTCACGCTGGTCGCCATCCCGCTGTTCGTGTTCATGGCGATGATCCTGCTGGAACGATCGGGCGTGGCGAACGACCTCTACCGCATGATGCACCTGTGGTTCGGGGCGACTGCGCGGCGGCCTGGCGATCGGCACGGTCGCGATCTGCGCGCATCTTCGCGGCCATGTGCGGCATCAGCGGCGCGGCCGTCGTCACCATGGGCACCATCGCGCTGCCGCGCATGCTGGAGCGCGGCTACGACTCGCAAGATGGCGCTGGGCGCGATCAACGCCGGCGGGGGCTGGGGCATCCTGATCCCGCCGTCGATCCTGATGGTGCTCTACTCGCTGATCACCGAGGTCTCGGTCGGCCGGCTGTTCGCCGCCGGCATCGGGCCGGGGATCCTGCTGTTCGTGCTGGTCTCGATCTACATCGTCGTGCGCTGCTGCGCTGCAGCCGTCGATCGGGGCCGGCCCTGCCGCCGGAGGAGCGGGGCACCTGGCGCGAGAAGTTCCGGGCGCTGCGCGCCGTGATCCTGCCGATCCTGATCGTGGTCATGGTGCTGGGCTCGATCTTCGGCGGCTTCGCCACGCCCACCGAGGCCGCGGCCATCGGCGTGTTCGGCGCGATGCTGGCCTCGGCGGTCGAACCGGCAGCTGACGTTGGCGATGCATCCAGGCCTCGGCGATGCAGACGCTGCGTCTGACGGCGATGATCATGTGGATCCTGTTCGCCGCGCACGCCTTCTCGGCCGCCTACACGGCGCTGGGGGCGCAGACGCTGATCAGGACGTGGTGGAGCTGATCCCCGGCGGCGCCTATGGGGGCGCTCGCCTTCATGATGGTCGGTGCTGTTCTTCCTCGGGCATGGTGCTGGACCCGGTCGGGATCATGCTGATCACGCTGCCGGTGTTCCTGCCGATCGTCGACGCCGCCGGGTTCGATCCGATCTGGTTCGGCATCCTGTTCATCATCATGATGGAGATCGGCTACATGACGCCGCCCTTCGGCTTCAACCTCTTCTACCTGAAGGGCGTGGCGCCGAAGCATATCGACGATGGGCGAGATCTACGCCTCGGTCATCCCCTACGTGCTGGTCACGCTGGTGGGGCTGACGCTGATCATCATCTTCCCGCAGATCGCGCTCTACCTGCCGAACCTGTTCTTCAATTAGGGACGAGGCCAGCGCGGCCCGACGCGGCCCGGCGGAGCGATCCGCCGGGCCGTTTGCGTTCCCGGTTGCGGCGCCGCGAGAGTTGTTGACTGGCGAGTAGGAGAGTGTTCTCAATGGTCAACGCGCCCGGAGAGGCGCAGGGCGGGAGGAGACATGAGCGTGGTGCTGAACGAGGAGCAGTCGCTGCTCCAGGCCAACGTGCGCAGGTGGCTGAAGGAGAACGTGACGCCGCGGATCGACGCGCACGAGGCGGCGCGGACCTTCCCGTTCGAGATCCTGAGCGACCTGCGGGAGTTCGGCTACCTCGGCGGCAGGATCCCCGAGGCGGACGGAGGGTTCGACCTTCCTTTCGTCACCTGGGCCATGCTGATGGAGGAGGCGGGCTACTGCTGGGGCTCGCTCCGCACCATCGTCAACATCACCAACGGCACGATCCAGAAGCTGAGCCGGTTCGGCACGCCCGAGCAGAAGGCCCGCTGGCTGGCGCCGCTGCTGGAGAACCGGATCAAGTGCTGCACCGGCCTGTCGGAACCGGACGTCGGCTCCAACGTCCGGGGCATCCAGACCCGCGCGGACTTCAAGGGCGACCATTACATCCTCAACGGGCGCAAGCTGTGGATCACCAACGGGATCAACGCCGACATCGCGCAGGTGGTGGCCCGCGTGTTCGGCTCGCCCGAGTGCGAGGACGGCGCGCTTTCCACCTTCATCGTGGAGAAGGGGACCGAGGGGTTCTCGTCCCGTGCGGTGGAGAAGATGGTCCTGCGCTGCACCGGCACCTCGGAGCTGGAGTTCCGGGACGTGGCGGTCCCGGCGGAGAACCGGCTGGGCGAGGAGGGGCGCGCGCTGGCCGGCACGCTTGCGGGTCTCAACACCGCCCGGGTGAACATCGCCATGGGCGCGGTCGGGGCGGCGCAGTCGGCGCTGGACCTCAGCATCGACTACGCCAAGACCCGCAGGCAGTTCGGCAAGCCCATCGGCGCCTTCCAGCTCGTGCAGAAGCACATCGTGGACATGACCATCCGGGTGAAGGCCTCCCGCGCCCTGGGCTACGCGGCGGCGGCGCGCCTCGACCAGGGGATGGAGGCGCGGGAGGACTGCTCCATCGCCAAGCTCTACGCCACGCAGGCGGCGTTCGAGGTCGCGGACATGGCGCTTCAGGTCCACGGGGGGCTCGGCTACGCGGTCGGCTACCCCATCGAGCGGATCTTCCGCGACACGCGCGGCGGGATGATCCCGGAGGGGACCTCCGAGATCCAGACCCTGATCGCGGGGAGGGAGATCCTGGGGATCAACGCTATCGCCTGAGCCTCGGCGCGCCGCGCCGCCGGATGAGCCGCCCGCGCGGGAGGGAGCCTTATGCCTTGCCAGTTCCAGGACCTGACGCCGCTGTTCAACCCGAGGTCGATCGCGATCGTCGGCGCCTCGGACCGCGAGGGGAGCATCGGGGGGCACGCGCTCTCGAACCTGCTCGACCACTCGGACTTCCGGGGGGAGCTGTTCCTGGTGAACCCGAAGAAGGAGGAGATCCGGGGGATCAGGTGCCACCCTGACGTCGCCTCGCTGCCCCGGGCGCCGGACGTGGCGCTGGTGGTGATCCCCGCGGCCGGCGTGGTGGAGGCGGTCCGGCAAGCCGGCGACAAGGGCGTCCCCTTCGCGGTGATCCTGACTTCCGGCTTCTCCGAGGCCGACGACTGGGGGCGCGCGGCCGAGGCCGAGCTGGTGGAGATCGCGCGCCGCACCGGCATCCGCCTCTACGGGCCGAACTGCCCGGGGCTGGTGAACATCAACGCCCGCGTCGGGATGACGTTCTCGCCCGCCTACAAAAACGACCTGCGCGCGGGGCCCATCGGGCTCGCGACCCAGGGCGGGGGCCTGGGGCGGTCGATGATGCAGGGGATGGAGCGGGGGGCGGGGATCGCCATGTGGTCCTCCTCGGGCAACGAGTGCGACCTGCAGGTGGCGGACTTCATCCACCACATGGCGGGCGATCCTGGCGTGCGCGTGATCTGCACCCTGATCGAGGGGATCAAGGACGGGCCGAGGTTCGCCGCCGCCGTGGCGCACGCGGCGAAGATGGGCAAGCCGGTGGTGGGCGTGAAGGTCGGCCGCTCCGAATACGGCGCCCGCGCCGCGGCGTCGCACACCGCCTCCATCACCGGCTCGGCCGAGGTCAATTCGGCCGTCCTCCGCCAGTTCGGGGTGATCGAGGTCGATGACCTCGACGAGGTGATCGACCTCGCCTCCCTGCTGGCGCGCAAGATCCCCGACGGAACGGAGGAGGTCGCGGTCTTCGCCTCCTCCGGCGGCGCCGCGTCGCTCTGCGCGGACAACGTGGGCGCGGTGGGGCTGAAGCTGGCGACGTTCGCGCCGGAGACGGACCGGGCGATGCGGGCGGTGCTGCCGGATTACGCGGCCTTCGGAAACCCGGTGGACACGACCTCGGTGACCATCTCCAACCCCTCGGCGTTCTCCGACAGCCTGATCCCCGTGGCGAAGGACCCTGCGGTGGGGATCGTCCTGCTGCCGATCCCGATGGACTACCACCGCTTCACCGGCCACACCGCCGGCCTGATGGTGGAGGCGCAGAAGGCGACCGACACGCCCATGGTCCCGATCTGGATGTCGGACCGGCTGGGCGAGGGCTTCCAGGTGTTCAACCGCGCCGGCATCACCCCTTTCCGGTCCCTGCGCAACATGGGCAAGGCGGTGCGCCGCTGGGTGGACTACGGCAAGTGGCGCACCTCCGCCGACCTCGACTGGCGCCCCGCGCTGCTGGACGCCTGGCGCCCGGCCGCCGAGGCGACCCGCACGCTGTCGGAGGCCGAGGGCAAGGGGCTTCTCGCCGCCGCCGGCGTGCCGGTGACGCGCCCGAAGGTGGCGCGCTCGCCCGAGGAGGCGACGGCCGCGGCGCACGAGATGGGCGGCGCGGTCGCCATGAAGATCGTGAGCCCGCAGATCACCCACAAGTCGGACGTGGGCGGCGTGAAGCTCGGCGTCGCCGCCGACTGCGCCGCGTCCGCCTACGACGGGATCATGGCCGCCGTCGCCCGCGCGGCCCCCGAGGCGACGCTGGAGGGCGTGCTGGTGGAGCCGATGGCGGGGCCGGGCGGCGTGGAGGCCTTCGTGGGCGTCTCCCGCGATCCGGTCTTCGGGCACTTGATGACCTTCGGGCTCGGCGGCATCTACGTGGAGCTTTTCAAGGACGTCACCCGCCGGATGCTGCCGGTGACGCCCCGCATGGCGCGGGAGATGGTGGGGGAGCTGAGAAGCGCCCCCCTCCTGACGGGGATGCGCGGGCAGGCGCCGCGGGATCTCGACGCGCTGGCCGCCCTCATCTGCGCGGTCTCCGACTACGTCGTCGCCAACGCGGGGAGCGTCGAGGAGCTGGACCTCAACCCCGTATGGGTCGGCGCGGAAGGCGAGGGCGCCCTCGCGCTCGACGCCGTGCTGGTGGTGCGGGCATGAGCGCTCCGCTCGCAGGCGTCCGCGTCGCCGACTTCACCGAACTGCTGCCGGGCCCGTTCCTCACCCAGTGCCTCGTGGAGATGGGCGCCGAAGTCCTGAAGCTGGAGCGTCCGCGCGGCGATCTCGTCCGCACCGTCTCCCCCGGCCTCTTCGGCGCCGTGAACCGGGGCAAGCGAAGCCTCTGCGTGGACCTCAAGACCGCCGAAGGGGTCGCCGAGGCCATGGAGCACGCCGCCGCCGCCGACGTGGTGGTGGAGGGCTACCGCCCCGGCGTGATGGACCGGCTCGGGCTCGGCTACGAGGCGGTGGCCGCGCGCAACCCCAAGGCGATCTACCTGTCGCTCACCGGCTACGGGCAGGACGGGCCGCTGCGGGACGTGCCGGGGCATGACCTCAACTACCTCGCCAACGCCGGGATGACCTCGCTCTGCGGGGCGCCGGGGGAGGGGCCGTCTCACGGCGTCGGGCTCCCGGTGGCGGATCTCGGCGGCGCGGTCTACGGCCTTTCGGCGGTGCTGGCCGCCCTCTTCCAGCGGGAGCGTCAGGGCGTGGGCCAGCACCTCGATCTCAGCCTCACCGACTGCATGGCGCACTGGATGAACGCGCGCCGCGGGGTGTTCCACGCCAACGGGCTGGAGACGCTGGAGGCGCAGCGGGCGACGGCGCTGAGGCGCCCCGCCTACGGCGTCTACGCCTGCATGGACGGCGCCGTGACCATCGCGGCGCTGGAGGGGCATTTCTGGAAATCGCTCGCCGCCCTGCTGGCGCTGGACGAGTTCCAGGGCCCGGAGTTCGACGCGGTCTCCGCCCGCACCGCGCGGGCCGAGGAGATCAACGCCGCCATCGCCGCCCGCCTCGCGCCCATGAGGCGGGAGGAGGCGCTGGCGCTCCTGCTGTCGCAGGACATCCCCGCGGCCCCGGTGCTGACGGTCGTGGAGGCGGACGCCTCCGCCCACTACGCCGCCCGCGGGCTGGCGGCCGAGACCTGCGCGGGGCGGCTGACCCCGTTTCCGGTCCGCATGGCCGGCATGCAGGAGACGCCGCCGGACGCGCCCGCCCTCGGGGACCGCAGCGCATGACCTCCGCGCCCGAGAGGCGCCCGGCCATGATCGCCGGCCTCACCCCGGCGCATCCGACGGCCCGCCACCCGGGGGCGCGCCCGCCCTCCGCCTCAGCGCCCGCCAGAAACGTGCATCACCTGCGCCGACACGAAATCCGCCAGCGTCGAGGCGTGGAACACCACCGCCCTGGCGATATCCTCCGGCTCGGCCAGCCGGGGCAGGGGGGTCTGCGCCTTGGATCGCTGCTCCAGCTTCTCGAAATCCTTGCGCGCGCGCAGGCGGGGCGTCGCCACCAGCCCCGGCGCCACCGCGTTGACGGTGATGTTGAACGCCCCCGCCTCGCGCGCCAGCGCCGCGGTCATGCCCACCAGCCCCGCCTTGGCCGAGGAGTAGTTCGTCTGCCCCGCATTGCCCTGGTAGGACATCGACGCGATGTTGACGATGCGCCCCCAGCGCCGCTCCATCATCCCCGGCAGCACGGCGCGGCAGCAGTGGAAGGCCCCCTTCAGCACCGTGTCGTGGACGATGTCCCAGTCCGCCTCCTCCATCTTCGTGAGGTATCTGTCGCGCGAGAAGCCGGCGTTGTTTACCAGCACGTCGATGGGCCCCAGCTCGGCCTCCACCCGCGCGACGGCCGAGCCCACGGCCGCCCTGTCGGTGACATCCGCCCCGAGCCCCAGCGCGCCCGTCGCCGCCAGCTCTTCGGCCACGGCCTTCGCGGCCGCCTCGTCGAGGTCCAGCAGCGCGACCGTCGCCCCCTCCTGCGCGAACAGCCGCGCGGTGGCGGAGCCGATGGCGCCCCCCCCTCCGGTGATGGCGACGACCTTGCCGGCGAGCCCGAGGTCCATGATGCATCCTCCCTTGATGAGCCTCATCTTACCCATGATTCAATATCGGCCCGGAGGATGAATCGGAACCCTGCAAAGGGTCCAACCGGAAAATCGCATCCCGATTCTACTCTGAGGTAAAAACGCACGAGGGAGAACGTCCGATGGAGCTGGAGAAGCCCGACCTGTGCCGCCTGTCCGAGGACGGGCGCACGCTGCGCCTGAGGGCCTCGCGCTGCGGGGCCTGCGGGGGGCTGAGCTTCCCGCACGCCCCCTACGGCTGCCCCCGCTGCGGCGCCGCGCCCGACCGGCTGGCGGAGGAGGCGCTGCCGGGCCGCGCCACCCTGCTGGAGTTCATCACCATCCACACCCGCATCGCCCCCGGCCTCAAGCCCCCCGTGGTGGTGGGCGAGGCCGAGATCGCCCCCGGCATCGTGGAGGAGATCGAGCTGGGCGTGAGCGAGGACCGCCTGACGCTGGGCATGGAGGTGCAGGCGGTCCCGGTGGAGATCGAGAAGGACGGCGCCCGCCTCGCCGCGATCCGTTTCGTCCCGGCGGAGGACCTGCGATGATCCGCCCCCTCAAGGACCTGCGCCCGGTCTACGTGATGGGCGTGGGGATGCACCGCTACCAGTTCGCCTCGGACACCCCCTACATCCACATGGGGCTGACCGCCGTTCGCGCCGCGCTGGCCGATGCGGGCGTGGAGTTCCCCGCGGTCGATTCCGCCTATGTCGGAACCACCGGCCTCGGCATGGCGGCGGGCCGGGTGATGTTCCGCCACATCGGCTCCACCGGGCTGGCGGTTCAGCAGGTGGAGAACGCCTCCGCCTCCGGCTCCTTCGCCTTCGCCGACGCCTGCCTGGAGGTGGCCTCGGGCCGCACGGACATCTCGCTCGCCGTCGGCGTGGACAAGTACGGCGACCAGAAGCGGGCCGTGCTGAAGGAGGGGATCGCCCGCCTCTCCGACACCGCCCATGTGCCGCTGGTGAAATACGCGCTCCTCTGCCGGACCCTGAAGCGCGAGAACGGGCTGGCGGCGGAGGATCTCGCGGGCGTCGCGGTCAAGAACCACAACAACGCCGCCACCAACCCCTTCGCCCAGTTCCAGAAGCCCCGCACGCTGGCGCAGGTGATGGCCTCCACCAACGTGGCGGGCGACCTGACCTCCCTGCAATGCACCCCTCGCGGCGAGGGCGCCGCCGCGGCCCTCGTCGTCTCCGAAGAGGCCATCCGCGCCCACGGCCTCGACCGCGCGCGGGCGGTCCGGGTGGTCTCCTCCACCGCAGGCTCCGAGGGTCTGCCGCAGGGCCGCGAGCCCGGCTCCGTGACCGCCGCCCGCAACGTGGCGCTGAAGACCTACGAGGAGGCCGGCATCGCCCCCGCGGATCTCGACGTGGTGGAACTCCACGACGCCTTCTCGATCGAGGAGCTGCTCTACACCGAAGCCTTCGGCCTCTGCCCGAAAGGCGAGGGCCATCGCTACCTGCGCGAGGGCCGCTCCGAGGTCGGGGGCGACTGCGCCATCAACTCCTCCGGCGGGCTGATCGCGCAGGGGCATCCGCTGGGCCCCACCGGCATCGGCCAGATCCACGAGATCGTCCGCCAGCTTCGCCACGAGAACGGCGTCCGCCAGCAGCCGGGGGCGGAGGTCGGCATGGCGCACATGATCGGGCTGGGCTCCGTCGCCATCGCCCACATCCTGCGGCGCGAATGAGGGAGAGAGACATGGACGTGAAGCCGCTGGAGACGGTCAACTACTCGGTCGAGGACGGGGTCGCGATCATCGAGATCAACCGCCCCGACCGCATGAACACGCTGGGCGGAACCCTGAAGCCCGACCTCGAAACCGCGTTCTTCCAGTACGCCCGCGCCGACGAGCGGGTCCGCGCCGTGGTCCTGACCGCCGTGGGCGACCGCGCCTTCTGCGCCGGCGCCGACATCAAGGAGCGCAACGGCCGCGAGATCTCGACCTTCGACTACTTCGTCGCCCAGGAATACACGCACGACCTCTTCCGCCGGATCGAGACCTTCGAGCGTCCCGTGATCTGCGCCATCAACGGCGTGGCGCTGGGCGGGGGGCTGGAAATCGCCATGTGCGCCGACATCCGCTACGCCGCCGACCACGCCCGCCTGGGCCTCACCGAAGTCCGCCTCGGCGCCCTCCCGGCCGCAGGCGGCACCCAGCGCCTCACCCGCCTGATCGGCGAGTCGGCGGCCAAGGAGATGGTCTACACCTCCGCCATGCTCCCGGCCGAGGAGGCGCTGGCGAAGGGCCTCGTGTCGAAGGTCGTCCCCCTCCCGGCCCTGCGCGAAGCCGCCTTGGAGACCGCCCGAAAGATCGCGCAGCAGCCTCCCATGGCGGTGGCCTTCTGCAAGCAGACCATGAACGCCGGGATGCAGGTGGGCATCGACGCAGGGCTGATCTACGAGCGCTACGCCGCCTCGATCCTCGTCAACTCCGAGGACCGCAAGGAGGGCTTCCGCGCCTTCGTTGAAAAGCGCAAGCCCGAGTTCCGGGGCCGCTGAGAGCCGCCCGCCCGCGCCTGACCGAGACGCTCGGGCCCCGCTCCAAGGCGGCTCCCGACCGCCAGGTTCATCGTCGCCCTCCCACGCGGCGGCGCGCGACCCCGGCTGCCGCCCCCATCCTCCCGATGCTCCGCAACGCGGCCCCCCCGCCTAGACCGGCCGGATCTCCCCCGGCGCCTGGTGCGGCCCCGGCGGGATGCGGCGCGCGAACATCCGCGCCACCGTCACCGCCAGCACGATCCGCAGCACGTGATGCGCGCTCACGTAGATCACCGAGATATGCAGCGACACCGCCACCAGCGACATCTCCGCCAGCCCTCCGGGCGCGAAGGCCAGCACCACCGCCTCCCAGTTCTCCCCCACCAGCCCCGCCAGCGACAGCCCCGCCGCAAGGGCCAGGATCAGCGTGAACATGATGTTGAGCAGCGCGAGGTGGAACGCCTTCCACAGCACCGAAGGCCTCAGCCCCACGAAGCGGCATCCCAGCGTGGTCCCGATCACCAGCTGCGTGAGCTGGATCGCCCAGCCCGGCGGCACCGCCTGCGTCAGCCCCGCCAGATGCACGATCCCCGACGCGAGGATCGGCCCCGTGATGATCCCCGCCGGCAGCCTCAGCTGCCGCCCCGCGACGAACCCCGCCACCCCCGCCGCCGCCAGCACCGCAAGGTCCGCCGCCCCCAGCGTCGCCCCCGGCGCCCCGATGGAAGCGCCCGCCGAGGAGCCCACCGCCATCCCCTCGAACAGCTGGAACCCCACCGGCACCAGCATGATGCACAGGATCAGCCGCATGAACTGGAGGACGGTGAGCATCTGCCGGTCGGCGCCCAACTCCTCCCCCATCATGATGACCTCCAGCAGGCCCCCCGGCACCGCGGAGTAATAGGCCGTGCACTTGTCGAGCCGCCCGATCAGCCGGTAGCTCCGGTAGCCCACCCAATGCGCGAGCGGGATGTAGAGCAGCAGCGCCAGCAGCGAGGGCCACCACGCCAGCGCCTCCTCGAACACCTCCGGCCTGAACGCCCCGCCGATGGAGAGCCCGATGATCGGGATGAAGAACAGCCGCAGCCCGAGCGGGATCGCGGGGTCGCGTCCGCCCGGACGCACCCCCGCATAGGCCGCCGTCCCCACCGCCACCACCGAACCCAGCAGCATCGGCAGCGGCAGCCCGAGGAACTTCGCCCCGAAGCCCCCGCAGGCGCCGATCAGGAAGGTGATGACCGCGGTGAGGGGATGGACCTCGGCGTTGCGGTATCGGATCTTTCGCCAGTCCATGAGGTCTCTGCGCGGGGCCGGCCGCAGCCGTCGCCGTTCAGGAAGGGGCGGGAAGCGGTCGGGGGAGATGGAGCGCGGAAGGACGCTCCACGCCCGTCCACGATGTCAGCGAATTCTTACGCCCGGCAAGTTGCCCGGAGGTTGATATCCGCCCGCTGGCGCCGCCGCGGGGCAGGGCGCGGGGGACGTCGCCGTCCGCTGGTCGGCGCCGCCGCCCTGCGTAGCACGGCGCTCGCCCGCGACGCTGGTTCCCGCCGGCAGGCGCCCCCAAGGCGCACCCCCTCCACGATCATCTCCAGATACTGGTCCTCCGAGCCACGAGCCGCCCCTCCATCAGGCGCCGGCAAAGATCAGCCGCATAGGCGTCGCCCGCCGCCCGCTCAGGCCGCACCCCCTCCACGATCATGTCGCGAGACCGGCCCGCCGCCGTCCTCGCCGGGAGCCGCCCCGCCGCCGTCGCCCGCCCCCCGTCCCCCGCCCGCTCAGGCCCGCACCCCCTCCACGATCATCTCGAGATACTGGTCCGCCACCATCCGCGCCGAGAGCCGTCCCTCCGGCCGGTGCCAGCGCGGGATCTGGTTGATGCCCGAGAAGATCAGCCGCGACAGCATCGCCGGATCCACCGCCCGCAGCTCCCCCGCCTCGATCGCCTCGGCGATCAGCCCGCGCAGCAGCCGCTCCAGCCGGTCCCGCGCCGCGATGATCGCGGGCGTCCGGTTCTGCGCCCCCAGCGACCAGGTGAGATGCGAGGCCGCGAGCCACCCCACCCGGTCCTCGTCGATCCGCTGCGCCGAGGCGCGGGCGAAGGCGCGCACCTTCTCCAGCGGCGTGGAGGCCAGATCCACCGCCCCCAGCACCTGCGCATAGCTCTCTGCCAGCCGCGCCACCACCACCGCCTCGTAGAGCCGCGCCTTGTCCGGGAAGTGGTAATAGACCGCCGCCTTGGTCAGTTGCGCCTCGTCCGCGATGTCCTGAAGCGACGTCCGCTCGAAGCCGTGCGTGGCGAAGAGGCGGGCGGCGATGTCCACCAACTCCTTGCGCCGGCGGTCCCCTTTGGGCGAACGTCGCGGCGCGGCGGGGGCCTCGGCGCGGGTCATGCGCCGCCCCCGCCCGCGAATCGACCGCGCGCCCCGCTTGCGCGGAACCTTGCGATCGGTAGGTTTTGCGGAAGCTTGCGGGGCATGGGCGCGTCCTGCGGCGACGGGAGGATGGAGCCATCGTGATGAATGCAGGCGGGATCGCAACCGGTCATTTGACGCTTCATCCGCAGGAGCGGGTGATCTTCGGCCAGCCGGCCGCCGGGGCCGTGGCCGAGGAGCTGGCCCGCACCGGCGCCGGCCGCGCCTTCGTGACCTCCACCGCCTCGCTGGCGCGGATGCAGGACGGGCCCCTCCAGAAGATCCTCGCGCGGCTGGGCGGAACCTGCGTGGGCGTCTTCGACCGCATCGGCGCCCACTCGCCCGAGCAGGACGTGGTGGACGCGGCCAACGCCGCCCGCGACGCCGAGGCGGACGTGCTGGTCGCGGTCGGCGGCGGCTCGGTGATCGACGCCACCAAGGCCGTGCAGATGTGCCTGTGGGAGGGCGCGGCGACCGTCCCCCAGATGCGCGCGCTCGCGGACCGCTACGGCCGCGGCGGGCTCGCGCCGCAGGGGGGCGAGATCCGCATCCTCGCCGTCCCCACCACCCTCTCGGCGGCCGAGTTCACCCCCAACGCCGGGATCACCAACCCCGACGCCGGCGCCAAGACCGGCTACTCCAACCCGTTCTTCGTCCCCCGTGCGGTGGTGCTGGACCCGGAGGCGACGCTGACCACGCCGCTCGGCCTGCTCCTCTCCACGGGGATGCGCGCCATGGACCACGCGGCGGAGGCCTATTGCTCTCCCGCCGCCAACCCGATGTCGGACCTCTACGCGCTCGGGGCCGCGCGCAGGCTCTCGCAGTCCCTCGCGGCCATCAAGGCGAACCCCGACGACCTCCCCGCCCGCCAGTCCGCCCAGTTCGGCATGTGGCAGGGCATCTCCGCCCTCACCTCCGGCGCCGGCTCGGGCGCGAGCCACGCGGTCGGCTACGCGCTGGGCGCCGCCTTCCACGTCCCCCACGGCGAGACGTCCTGCATCATGCTCCCCGCCACGCTGCGCTGGAACGCCGAGGTCAACGCCGACCGCCAGCAGGCGCTGGCCGAGGCGCTGGGAGACGCCTCCCGCCCCGCCTGGGAGCTGATGTCGGAGCTGGTCGCGACCCTCGGCGTCCCCGGCCGCCTCAGCGACAAGGGCATCGCGCGCACAGACCTGCCCCGCCTCGCGGAGCTGGCGTTCGCCTACCCGCCCATGAAGCGCAACCCGCGGCCGGTGCGGTCGCCCAAGGATATCGAGCAGATCCTCGATCTCGCGTTCTGACAGGGGGACCCCCATGACCGACCACCGCAGGGGCCGGCACGAGGACGTGCGCTTCACGTCCGGCCACGGCCGCTACACCGCCGACCTGAACGTCCCGGGCATGCTCCACGCCGTCTTCGTGCGCAGCCCCTTCGCCAACGCCCGCCTCGTTTCGCTGGACGCGGACGCCGCCCGCGAGATGCCCGGCGTCGCCGCAATCCTCACGCCCGAAGACCTGAAGGCCGACGGCGCCCTCCCCTTCGTCGCCCCCATGAAGCTCGCCGGCCCCGACGGGCATGAGTGGACGCAGACCCCGCGCGAACTCCTCGTCTCCGACCGCGCCCGCTTCACCGGCGAACCCGTGGCGATGGTGCTCGCCGAAACCCACGCCCAAGCCCTCGACGCCGCCGACGCGGTGGAGGCCGACTACGCCGACGCCCCCGCCATCACCGACCTCGCCGAGGCCGAGCGCGAGGACGCCCCCCTCGTCCACGAAACCCGCCCCGGCAACGTCGCCTGGCGCTGGCGCAAGAACGACTGGGACGCGGTCGGCGAGGCCCTCGAAGCCTCCGCCCGCGTCACCCGCCTGACCGCCCGCATCACCCGCGTCGCCGCCGTCACGATGGAGCCCCGCGCCGCCCTCGCCGTCCCCGGCGAGCGGACCACCCTCCACGCCTCCCTCCAGAACGCCCCCGCCATGCGCGGCGCCCTCTCCAAGGCCCTCGGCGTCCCCTCGGAAGAAATCCGCGTCATCGCCCCCGACGTCGGCGGCTCCTTCGGCATGAAGTCCGGTCCGCTCCGCGAAGAGATCCTGACCTTCTGGGCCGCCCGCCGCCTGAACCGCCCCGTCAAATGGGTCGCCGACCGTCAGGAGGCGATGCTGACCGACGAGCCCGGCCGCGACATGCGCGCCGAAGTCGAACTCGGCCTCGACGACGACGCCCGCTTCACCGCGCTCCGCGTGCGCGTCACGGTGAACGTCGGCGCCTACGCCTCCGCCCGCTCGCTGGTGGCGGTGATGAACTTCGGCGGCGTCTCCGGCGTCTACGACATCCCCGCCACGGCCGGCGAGGCCGTCGGCCTCTTCACCCACACCACCCCCACCGCCCCCTATCGCGGCGCCGGCCGCCCCGAGGCCACCTTCGCCATCGAACGCGCCATCGACGAGGCGGCGCGCGAGATCGGCCTCGACCCGGTGGAGCTTCGCCGCCGCAACCTCGTCCCCGCCTCCGCCATGCCCTGGGACACCCGCTTCATCTTCACCTACGACAGCGGCGACTTCGCCGCCGTCATGGACCGCGCGGCCGAACGCGCCGACCTCGCAGGCTTCCCCGCCCGCCGAGAAGCCTCCCGCGCGAAGGGCCTCCTCCGCGGCCTCGGCGTCGCCAACTGCATCGAGGTCGCCGGCGGTCCCTTCGCCAACCCAGGCGCCGACTACGCGCAGGTGGACGTGGGAACCGACGGCCGCATCCGCCTCGCCGCCGGCGCCATGTCGGCGGGGCAGGGCATCGGCACCGCCATGGTCGGCCTCGCCGCCGTCCAGCTCGGCCTCCCCGAGGACCTCTTCGACTACGTCCAGGGCGACACCGGCATCATGGCCGAGGGCAAGGGCATGGGCGGCTCGGCCGCCATGACCACCTGCGCCCCCGCGGTGCAGGAAAGCCTCCGCAAGATGCTGGAGAAGGCGAAAGCCCTCGCCGCCGACCAGCTCGAAGTCTCCGAGGCCGACCTCGAATACCACGCCGGCGAGATCCGCATCGCGGGCACCGACCGCGCCTTGCCCCTCGCCGAGATCGCCCGCATCGCCGAGGCGAAGGCCGAGGCCCTCTCCGCCCAGGGCGAGTTCAAGCCCGAGGCCGCCACCTACCCCAACGGCTGCCACATCTGCGAGGTGGAGGTGGACCCCGAGACCGGCCGCACCGACATCGTCTCCTACGCCGCCGTGGAGGATATCGGGACCGTCCTCTACCCCCAGATGGCCGAAGGCCAGATCCACGGCGGCGTCGCCCAGGGCCTCGGCCAGGTGCTGATGGAGCAGGTGCGCTACGGCGAGGGCGACGGCCAGCTCCTCTCGGCCACCTTCATGGACTACGCCATGCCCCGCGCGGACCGCCTCCCGGACTATTCCTGCGGCTTCTCCGAGGGGGCGCCCACGAAACTGAACCCGCTCGGCGTGAAGGGGGTGGGCGAGGCCGGCACGGTCGGCGCCCTCGCCGCCGGGGTGAACGCCGTCTGCGACGCGCTCGCGCAGGCGGGGGTGCGCGGGTTCGACATGCCCGCCACCCCCCAGCGGGTGTGGGCGGCGCTGGCGGCGGCGCGGCCCTGACCCGAATCAGCGCGCTCCAGGGCGGGCGCAGAGGCGATCCCGCGCGCCTGCCGCTCGCCCGAAGGTGGAACGGCGCCGGGATTTCGCGCCCCTGCGGCGTCCTGCGCGTAATTCCGTTTGCGTCCTGCCCCGTTTTCTGGTTATCGCTGGATAGGCGAAGCGGCGCCCGGCGATCCGGCCAAGGCGACGCGCGCCGCGGCAGGACGACCGCCCGGAGCGTCCCACGGCGATGCCTCAGGCAGACGCAGCCCGAGCGATGCGGGGGGCAAGCCCTCCGCGACAAGATGAACTTGGTCGTCACAGCGGCCTGAGAGGCGCGACGACGACGGACGAAAGACCCCCCAACTTGCAGTCACACGCGGCTTCCGGCCACGCAGCGCAGACACTCCCGGCCCAAAAGGGCCCGGAACGCGCGCTCCCCTATCGGGTCGGCCGGCCCCGCTCCCCCCTCGCAGCGCGGATCATGACCGGTCCCGTTGCGCCAAGACCCGAATAGAGGAGACATCTCGATGCCGACGGGTACGGTCAAGTGGTTCAACGGGACCAAGGGTTACGGTTTCATCAGCCCCGATCAGGGCGGCGCGGACGTGTTCGTGCACATCTCGGCCGTCGAGCGGTCGGGCCTCGGTTCCCTCGATGAGGGCCAGAAGGTCAACTACGAGATCGAGGTCGATCAGCGCCGCGGCAAGTCCTCGGCCGTGAACCTGAAGAACGCCTGAGCTTCCGCCTCCCCGCACGGGGACGGAAGCCGGAAGAGGGCGCGGGCGGAAACGCCCGCGCCCTTCGCGTTTCGCGGCCCTGACCGCCCGGCGGCGCAAGGGCCCCTGACGAAGGCGCCGCGCCGGCCGTCCCGCCGCTTGCGGCCCGCGCGCCCGCGGCGCGTTCGCAGGACGTGGCCTCTGGCGACGGTCGCCAGACCCCGACCGGCCCGCCACGCGCCGCGGGCGGAAGCGCCGCGAGAGGCGGGCCCTCGGCGCGGCGCCTCCGCGGGGTCCGCGCCTCCGCCCGTTCACAAGCGTTAAGATCGGGAAGAGTTCACCGCAGGTTCATCACACCCCTGGATTTTCGCGTTTCGCTGCGAAACACCCCCTGCGGAACGCGAAGGGGCGCGGGCGTCTCCGCCCGCGCCCCCCTGCATCTCTCCAGCCTCGCGGCTCAGGCGACCTCGAACAGCCCCGCCGCGCCCATGCCGCCGCCCACGCACATGGTGCAGACGACGTACTTGGCGCCCCGACGCTTGCCCTCGATCAGTGCGTGGCCGACCATCCGGGCGCCCGACATCCCGTAGGGATGCCCCACCGAGATCGCGCCGCCGTTGACGTTCAGCAGCTCGTCCGGGATCCCGAGCTGGTCCTTGGAGTAGAGGACCTGCACCGCGAAGGCCTCGTTCAGCTCCCACAGGCCGATGTCCTCGACCTTCAGGCCATGGCGCTCCAGCAGCCGCGGCACGGCGTAGACCGGCCCGATGCCCATCTCGTCGGGGTTCAGCCCCGCCACCGCGATGCCGCGGTAGTAGCCCAGCGGCTGCAGCCCGCGACGCTCGGCCTCCTTCGCCTCCATCAGCACCGAGGCCGAGGCGCCGTCGGACAGCTGCGAGGCGTTGCCCGCCGTGATGTACTTGCCCTCCTTGATCCGCATCCCGTCCTTGAACACAGGGCCGAGGCCCTGGAGGCTCTCGAGCGTGGTCGAGGGACGGTTGCCCTCGTCCCTGTCCAGCGTGACCGCCTTCTCGGAGACCTCGCCTGTCTCCTTGTCCTTGACCATCATCTTCGAGGGCAGGGGCACGATCTCGTCGTCGAAGGCGCCGCGCTGCTGGGCGGCCGCCGTGCGCTGCTGGGAGCGCAGGGCGTATTCGTCCTGATAGTCGCGGCTGACGTTGTAGCGCTCGCCCACCACCTCGGCCGTCTCCAGCATGGACATGTAGAGCGCGGGGACATGCTCCTTGATCCAGGGATCGCCGGCCCGGTAGGCGTTGCGATGCTCGTTCTGAACCAGCGAGATAGAACTCCACGCCGCCGCCGACGGCGATCTTCATGCCGTCGTCGATGATCTGCTTGGCGGCGGTGGCGATGGCCATCATGCCCGACGCGCACTGCCGATCCATGGACATGCCGGCGACCGTGTCCGGCAGCCCGGCACGGATCGCGGCCTGACGGCCGATATTGCCGCCGGTGGAGCCCTGCTGCAGGGCGGCGCCGACCACGCAATCCTCGATCTCGGACGGATCGACCCTGGAGCGTTCGACCGCGTGCTTCACGGCGTGGCCGATCAGCTCCTGCGCCTGGGTGTTGTTGAACGCGCCGCGATAGGCCTTGCCGATCGGCGTGCGCGCGGTGGAGACGATGACGGCTTCCCGCATGTCTTTCTCCTCCCTTCGGGGTTGGGCGTCCCGGGCCCCGTGGGGTTCCGGGACGCGGGATCTCAGATGGTCTCGCCGCCGTCGGCGACGACGAGCTGCCCGGTCATGTAGGCCGAGGCGTCGGAGGCCAGGAAGTGGGCGACGCCGGCGATGTCGTCCGGCTCCCCGATCCGGCGCAGGGGGGTCTTGGTCTCGATGCGCTGCAGGCGCTCGGGGTCCTCCCACAGGGCCTTGGCGAAGTCGGTCTTGATGAGGCCGGGCGCGATCGCGTTGATGCGGATGCCCTTGGGGCCCCAGTGCAGCGCCAGGTTCTTCGCCAGATGCGCCTCGGCGGCCTTGGAGATGGAGTAGAAGCTGAGCGTGTCCGACGCGCGAAGGGCCGCGATGGAGCTGACCATGATGACCACGCCGCCGCCCTGCTTCTCCATGATCGGGCAGACGATGTTGTTGGCGAGCACGTAGTTGGACTTGACGTTGTTGTCCATGACCTTGTCCCACGCCGCCTCGGGCAGCTCGGCGATGGGGCCGTAGACGGGGTTGGAGGCCGCGTTGCACACCAGGATGTCGATGCGGCCCCACTTGTCCATGGTCTTCTGCACAAGGTTCTCGAGCTGAGACCGCTCCCCGATATGGCAGGGGATGGCGATGACCTCATGGCCCGCGTCGGTCATCTCCTTGGCCACGGCCTCGCAGACGTCCTGCTTGCGCGAGCTGATCACCACCTTGGCGCCCGAGCGGGCGAACTGCCAGGCGATGGCGAGCCCGATCCCCTTGGTGGACCCTGTGACGATCGCCACCTTGCCGCTGATGTCGAACATGCGTCTCCTCCTCTTTATGAATTGGCGGCGGCCGCGGCCGCGCGCAGTTCCGCCTCGGATTCCCCTTCAGGGTCCACCGAGCCGGGATGGTACTGGAAGCTGCCCACGGCGTGGGCGAGGACGTCTCCGTCCTCCGACGTCGCCTCGCCGACGGCGGTGTAGATGCGCCGGCCCGAGGCCACCTTGGTCGCGTGCAGCAGGATCCGCCCGCCATTGGCGCGCCCGGTGAACTTCACGGTCAGCGACAGGGTCAGCGCCCGCCGCACCCGCCCCGGATGCGGGCACCACAGGCCCGAGCCGGTGAGCGTCGCGTCCAGCGCCGTGCAGTAGACGCCGCCATGCACGATGCCGGAGCGGTTGAGATGGTCCGGCTGGACGTCGAGGCGACCCCAGATCTCGGTCTCGGTCCGCTCGGTCAGCACGAGGCCGATGCGGTCCTGGAACCCGATCCGCTGCGTCGCGGCGATGGCGGTGCGGGCCGTCACGAGGCGGGTTTTCCGGGGCGCACCGCCAGGGTGGCCGAGGCGGTGCAGACCAGCGTCCCCAGTTCGTCCCGCAGCTCGCCCTTCGAGAAGAAGGTCCTGCGCCCGCCGCCGGTGACGCGCCCCTCCGCGATCAGGCGCCTGCCCTTGGGGATCGAGACGAAGTTGACCGTCAGCGAGAGGGTGATGGGGCGGGCGGGGGGCTCCGGCGCCTCCCGCCACGCGGCGGCGAAGGCGCAGGCGGTGTCCAGCAGGGTCGCGTAGACGCCGCCGTGGGGGATGCCGCCGCGGTTGGCGTGGACGTCCTCGTCGATGTCCATCTCCACCAGCGCCTTGTCCGGGCCCCAGTAGGTGGAGCGGTAGCCCAGCGTGCGCATCAGCGCGTAGGGCGCTTCGTTCGCCGGATGGACGCCGGCGGGGGCGTCGGTGTTCGTCCTGCCGCCCGCTTGGGCGTCGGTATCCGTCTTGACGCCCGGCTGGGCGTTGGTGGGGATCTCGTCCGCGCTCATGCGGTTTCGCCGCGCCTGTGGGTCATGCGCCTCGTCTCCCTCCCCTGTCCGTCTCTGCGGCCCGGCCGCGCCGCGCAGGCGGAAAGCCCCGGCGGCGGCGGCCGAATTCGTGTTGACTTGGAATTCAGCACTTCCTAGCCTCCCCGTCAAACTGCAAAATAAATTTCCGCATTGCAGAAGATGCAGGCGGAGCAGGTGTTCAGAGAGCCGGGAGGTAACCGCTCGTGGAGAAGAAAGTCGCCCTGCGTCGCGAGGGCCGCGTCGCCATCGTCGAATCCGACAACCAGCCCGTGAACGCGCTCGGCCATGCGGTGCGCGAGGGGCTGTTCGACTGCATCTCCGAGGCCGCGGCGGACGAGGGCGTGGACGCCATCGTCATCGCCTGCAAGGGTCGCACCTTCCATGCCGGCGCCGACATCACCGAATTCGGCAAGCCCCCGAAGACCCCCGGCCTGCACACGGTGATCGACCTGATCGAGGGCGTGGAGAAGCCGGTGGTGGCCGCGATCCACGGCACCGCGCTCGGCGGCGGGCTGGAGCTGGCGCTCGCCTGCCACTACCGCGTGGCCGTGCCTTCCGCGAAGGTCGGCCTGCCGGAGGTGAAGCTGGGCCTGATCCCCGGCGCCGGCGGCACGCAGCGGCTGCCGCGCATCGTGGGGCCGACGGCGGCGCTGAAGCCCATCGTGACCGGCAACCCGATCGACGCGGCCGAGGGCAAGCGCATCGGCGTGATCGACGAGATCATCGACGGAGAGCTGGTCGCCGGCGCCGTGGAGTTCGCCAAGGCCCGCGTGGGCGAGGCGCTGCGCGTCATCAGCCGCATGGACGTGCCCAAGGAGGACGCCAAGGCCTTCGACGAGGAGATGGCGAACCTCCTGCGCCGGACCCGCGGGCTCCAGGCCCCGGCGGTCTGCGCGCAGTCCGTGAAGAACACCATGAGCATGAGCTTCGAGGAAGGCTCGCGCATGGAGCGGGAGTATTTCAACGAACTGGTCTCGGGCCCCGAGTCGGCCGCGCAGCGCCACGCCTTCTTCTCGGAGCGCGAGGCGCTGAAGGTGCCGGGGATCGGCAAGGAGACCAAGTCCCGCCCGGTGAAGAAGATCGCGGTGCTGGGCGCGGGGACCATGGGGGGCGGGATCTCGATGTCCTTCGCCTCGGCCGGCATTCCGGTGACCATCATCGACCTGAACCCGGAGGCGCTCCAGAAGGGCCTCGGGATCATCGAGAAGAACTACCGCGCCACCCAGAAGCGGGGCGGCATGACCGAGGCCGAGGCGGATGCCGCCATCGCCCGGATCAGCGGGTCCTCGGACTTCGACTCGGTGGCCGACGCCGACATGGTGATCGAGGCGGTGTTCGAGGAGATGGGGCTGAAGAAGAAGATCTTCGCCGACCTCGACGCCAAGTGCAAACCGGGCGCGGTGCTGGCGACCAACACCTCTACGCTCGACGTGAACGAGATCGCGCAGGCCACCAAGCGGCCCGAGGACGTGGTGGGGATGCACTTCTTCTCCCCCGCCAACGTCATGAAGCTGCTGGAGATCGTGCGCGGCGACAAGACCTCGCCGGAGGTGCTGAAGACCGCCATCGACGCCGGCAAGAAGGCGGGCAAGGTCCCGGCCATCGTCGGCGTCTGCTACGGCTTCGTGGGCAACCGCATGCTGCATGCCCGCGGCGCGCAGGTGGAGCGGCTGCTGATCGAGGGCGCCTCGCCGGCCGAGGTGGACGGGGCGCTGACCAGGTTCGGCATGGCCATGGGGCCCTGCGCGATGGGCGACCTCGCGGGCCTCGACGTCGGCTGGCGCATCCGCAAGGAGTCGGGCCGCAAGGCGCCGGTGGCCGACGCGATCTGCGAGCTGGGGCGCTTCGGGCAGAAGACCGGCAAGGGCTACTACCTCTATGAAGAGGGCTCCCGCCGCCCGATCCCGGACCCGGAGATCGACCAGCTCATCGCCAACGTCGCCAAGGAGCAGGGCGTCAAGCGCCGCGAGATCGACGAGCAGGAGATCTTCGAGCGCCTGATGTTCCCCCTCATCAACGAGGGCGCGAAGATCCTGGACGAGGGGATCGCCATGCGCTCCTCCGACATCGACGTGATCTACCTCTACGGCTACGGCTTCCCCGTGGGGAAGGGCGGCCCGATGTTCTACGCCGACCAGATCGGCGCCGACTACATCGCCCGCAAGCTCAACCACTACGCGGAGATGACCAACGACGAGAGCCTGCGTCCCTGCCGCCTCCTGCAGGAGCTGGCGGACAAGCAGGGCCGGTTCGCGGACGTGAAGAAGGCGGCCTGATGCTCGACTCCGCGGCGCCCTGGGCGAAGTGGTACTCCGAGGGGACGGACCCCGCGTTCGTCCCCGAGCGGACCACGGTCAACCGCCACTTCGCGCGGTTCGTCGCGGATTACGCCGGGCGAACGGCCTTCGACTACAACGGTCACGTCCTGACCTACGCCCGCGTTCGGCGACGCCTGCCTGCGCGTCGCCGATGCCCTGCGCCGGCGCGGCCTGGCCCCCGGCGACGTGGTGGGGCTCTACCTCCCCAACACCGTCTTCCACCCGATCTTCTTCTACGGCGCCCTGCTGGCGGGGGCGACGGTCACGCATCTGAGCCCGCTCGACGCCCTGCGGGAGCTGGAGCACAAGGTCCGGGACTCGGGCGCGAAGGTGGTGGTCTCGGTCACCATGCCCCCCTTCGCCCCCCGCATCCACGAGCTGCTGGAGACCGGGGCGCTGCCCGCCGCGATCCTGTGCGACGACGCGGTCTGGGGCGGGCCCTCCGGCGCGCCGTCCGACGATCCGCGGGTCACGCGCTATGAGGACTTCATCGCCGGCGCCGACGCCTCGGCGCCCGCGCATGAGGCGCAGCCGGACGACGTGGCGCTCCTCCAGTATACCGGCGGCACCACGGGGCTGCCCAAGGCCGCGATCCTCAGCCATGCCAACCTGACCGCGGCCACGCAGATCTACGAATATTCCTGGCTCCAGGACCCCGAGCGGCAGGAGGGCGAGGCCGCGCTCGTGGTCGCGCCCTTCTTCCACATCATGGGCCTGAGCTCGATCCTCATGCGGCGCCTCAAGACCGGCGGCGCCATCGTCCTGCACCAGCGCTTCGACGCCGAGCGCGTGGTCGCCGACATCGAGGCGCAAGCGCATCGCCGCCATGGCCGGCGTGCCCACCATGTGGATCGCCATCGCCAACATGCCGGGCATCGAGACGCGGGACCTCTCGTCGCCTGCGCAACATCGGCTCGGGCGGGGCGCCCCTGCCGGTGGAGATCGCGCGCAAGATCCAGACGCTCACCGGCCAGCGCCTGCGCGGCGGCTGGGGGATGACCGAGAGCGGCGCCGCCGGCACCTCCATCCCCGCCAACGCGCCCGAGGACAAGCGCGGCTCCATCGGCATCCCGCTTCCGGGCGTGGAGATGCAGGTGGTGGACGTGGACGACCCCGCCCGCGTCCTGCCCCACGGAGAGACGGGCGAATTCCGCATCCGCTCCACGGCCGTCATGCGCGGCTACCACGCCAACCCCGAGGAGACGGCCCGCGTCTTCGTGGACGGCTGGTTCCTCACCGGCGATATCGGCCGGATCGACGAGGACGGGTTCCTGTGGCTCGTGGACCGCAAGAAGGATCTGATCCTGTCGGGCGGCTACAACGTATACCCGCAGGCCATCGAGCAGGCGATCCATGAACACCCGGACGTCGCCGAGGTCATGGCGATCGGGGTTCCCGACGCCTATCGAGGAGAGGCCGCCGAGGCCTACGTGGTGCTGAAGCCGGGGGCGGAGCCGATGACGCTGGACGCCCTGCGCGCCTTCCTGGAGACCCGCCTCGGGCGGCACGAGCTGCCCGTGGCGCTGCATTTCCGGGAGACGCTGCCCCGCACCTCGGTCGGAAAATACTCCCGCAAGATGCTGCGGGACGAAGCGCTCAAGACCCGCTGATCGCGCGTCGCGCGCAAACAGGAGAGGACACGCCGTGGATCTCGAATTCACTCCCGAAGAGAAGGCCTTCCGCAAGGAAGTCCGCGACTTCATCAAGCAGAACCTCCCCGAGGAGACGGCCCGCAAGGTCAAGGAAGGCCGCGGCACCTCCAAGCAGGAGATGGTGGACTGGATGAAGATCCTGGCCGCCAAGGGCTGGAGCGCGCCGCGCTGGCCCAAGCAGTACGGCGGCCCCGGCTGGAACGCGATCCAGCAGTACATCTTCACCGAAGAGCTGCAGATGTGCCACGCGCCGGAGCCGCAGGGCTTCAACATCTCCATGGTCGGGCCGGTGATCTACACCTTCGGATCGGACGAGCAGAAGGAGAAGTACCTGCCTTCGATCCTCGACTGCTCGGTCTGGTGGTGCCAGGGCTTCTCGGAGCCGGGCGCGGGCTCGGACCTCGCCTCGCTCAAGACCAAGGCGGTGCGCGAGGGCGACCACTACATCGTCAACGGTCAGAAGACCTGGACCACCTTCGCCCAGCACGCGGACTGGATCTTCTGCCTGGTGCGGACCGACCCTGACGCGCCGAAGAAGCAGATGGGCATCTCCTACCTGCTGATCGACATGAAGACCCCCGGCATCGAGGTCCGCCCGATCCAGACCATCGACGGCGGCGTCGAGGTCAACGAGGTGTTCTTCGCCGACGTGAAGGTGCCGGTGGAGAACCTCGTGGGCGAGGAGAACAAGGGCTGGGACTACGCCAAGTTCCTGCTGGGCAACGAGCGCATCGGCATCGCCCGGGTCGGCGCTTCCAAGGCCAAGCTGAACCGGATCAAGGAGCTTGCGGGTTCGGTGAAGGACGGCGACGCCACCCTGATGGACGACCGCCGCTTCCGCGAGAAGCTGTGGGAGACCGAGGTGGAGCTGAAGGCGCTGGAGATGACCCAGCTCCGCGTCCTGTCGGACATCGCGGTGCGGGGCGGGCAGAAGCCCCACCCGGCCTCCTCGGTGCTGAAGCTCAAGGGCTCGGAGATCCAGCAGACCATCACGCACCTGCTGATGGACGTGGTCGGCCCCTACGCCATCCCGCGCGCCTCCGGTCAGGAAGGCTCGAACGAGCCGTCCGTGGGGCCCGAGTGGGCCGACGCCATCGCGCCGGGCTACTTCAACTACCGCAAGGTTTCGATCTACGGCGGCTCTTCCGAGGTTCAGAAGGGCATCATCGCCAAAGCCATCCTGGGACTGTGAGGGGCATATGGATTTCGAGCTGAGCGAGGAGCAGCAGCTTCTCAAGGACATGGTCTCGCGCCTGATGCAGGACCGCTACGAGTTCGAGAAGCGCAAGAAGTACATGGCCGAGCCCATGGGTTTCTCGGACGAGATGTGGGCGGGCTACGCCGAGCAGGGCCTTCTGGCCGTGCCGTTCGCCGAGGAGGATGGCGGCATCGGCGGCGGCCCGGTGGACCTGATGATCGTGATGGAGGAGATGGGCAAGGGCCTCGCGCTCGAACCCTACATGCCCACCGTCGTCATCGGCGGGTCGATCCTGCGCACCACCGCCAGCGCCGAGCAGCGCTCGCGGCTGGCGGAGGAGATCATCGGCGGCGCCTGCAAGCTGGCCTTCGCGCACACCGAGGCCGATGCGCGCTACAACATCGCCTATGTGGGCACGAAGGCCACCCAGTCGGGCGACGCCTGGACGCTCGACGGCGCCAAGACGCTGGTGATGTACGGGGGCGCGGCGGACAAGCTGATCGTGTCCGCGCGCGTCTCCGGCTCGGCGGGGGATGAGGCCGGCGTCGGCCTGTTCCTCGTGGACCCGAAGGCGGACGGCGTGTCGGTGCGGGACTACCCGACCCAGGACGGGCTTCGCGCCGCCGAGATCACCTTCGAGGGCGCCAAGGCCGAGCTGCTGGGCGACAAGCCCGACGCCATGGGCGCAATCCGGCAGGCCGTGGACGAGGCCATCGCCGCGCTCTGCGCCGAGGCGGTGGGGGCGATGCAGAAGTCGCTCGACCTCACGGTCCAGTACATCAAGGAGCGCGAGCAGTTCGGCCGGCCCATCGGGTCGTTCCAGGGGCTGCAGTTCCAGGCCTCGGAGATGTTCGTGGCCCTCGAGCTTGCGCGCTCCATGATGATGTACGCCGCCATGGCGACGCGGGAGGAGGACCCGAAGGAGCGTTCGCGCGCCATCTCGGCCGCCAAGCTCCAGATCGGGCGGTCGCTGAAGTCGCTGGGCGAGAAGGCGATCCAGCTTCACGGCGGCGTCGGCATGACCATGGAGTACGCCATCGGCCACTACTTCAAGCGGCTGTCGATCATCGACCGGACCTATGGCGACACGGACTTCCACCTGTCCGAGCTTGACCGCATGGGCGGCCTCGCCGCCGCCTGACGCCTTCAGGCGGCGCCCTGTGGGGCGCCGCCTGTTTCGCTGCGAAACGCAACCTGGGGTTGAGAGCGCCCCGTCAGTCCTCTTTCCGCACGAAGATCTCCGCGATCCGGCGCGTCGCCTCGAAGTGCTGGCAGCCGATCACCACGCCCGCGGTCAGCGGCACCGCCAGCAGCGCCCCCGCGATCCCCCAGATCCAGCCCCAGAACGACAGCGCCAGGATGATGCCCACGGAGGGCAGGGCCATGCCCTTGCCCTGAAGCATCGGGTATATGAAGTTCGAGATCACGATCTGGATCACGGCGTAGCCCACGAAGGTCACGATCACCATCGTCCAGCTCTGGAACTGCACGAAGGCGTAGAGGCTCGGGGGCACGATCCCCACGATGTTGCCGATCACCGGAATGAAGTTCAGCAGGAAGTTCAGCACCCCCCAGATCAGCGCGAGGTCGAGCCCCAGCGCGAAGGCCCAGGCCGCCGAGGCCGCGCCCGTCATCAGGCTGGTGATGACCGAGACGCCCATGTAGAGGCGGCACTTCTCCGCGATCTCGGAGATCACCTCGAAGACCTCGCTGCGCTCCTCCCGGTCGAGCTGCTCGCGCAGGCGCCCGGCCATCGGCGGGATCTCCGGCAGGCCCAGGATCACCAGCACCGCGATGATGCCGAGATACCCCAGCGCCGTGTAGGCCCAGCCCAGGAACATCCGCGCCATGGCGACGAGCCGCTCATAGCCCTGCTCGCCGTCGAAGGTGGGCAGGCCGCGCCGGTCCGCCCATTCCAGATAGCGGTCGATGGTGGTGCGGATGTTGCCTTCCTCGCGCGTCACCGTGGCGATCACGTCCTGCGTCGCCCAGTAGACGATGCCGATGGAGATCAGGAACACCGCGAAGATCACGAGGATGGTGACCGCGTAGCTCGCCGTCGGGGGCAGCACGCGGTCCAGCCGGGGCTTCAGCGGCCAGGCCACGCACATCACGAAGGCCGCGACCGCGAGCGGCATGGTGACGGGATAGCTGAGCTTCAGCGCGCCGATGGCCAGCACCGTGGCGATGACGGCGAGCAGGCGGTTGCGGATGATCTCGGTGGCAGGCATCGGGCCTCGCGTCTGCGTGAGCTGGCGGAAGCGCCTTCCGTGGAACGGGCTCGGGGAGGGATCGTTCCTGAACGTGCGGAGGATCAGTCCGCCGGCGCGCGCGGGGCGGGGGGCCGGGAGGCGTACCAGGCGGCCACGGCCTCCCGGTCCCCGGGCCTCAGGTGATGGGACGCCGCCTCCATCAAATGCGCGAACCGGCCGCCGCCCCGGCGCGCGTCCTCCTGCGCGAAGAGGTCGAGCTGGGCCTCCAGATACCCCGGATGCTGGCCCGCGAGGCGCGGAAACTCCGGCCGGCCGGCGCGGGCCTCGGGCGCATGGCAACCGGCGCAGGCGGCCACGTCGTCCTGCGGAAGGCCGGAGCCCGCGATGAGGCGGCCGCGGGCGAGGACCTCGGGCGCGATCTCGGCTTCGGCAAGGGGGGACATCGGCCGCGTCTCCCCGCGCGCATAGAACTCCGCGAGCGCCTCCAGCTCCGCCCCCGTCAGCCCCATCGCCGCGGTCTGCATCACCCCGCTGGCGCGCCGCCCGTCCTCATAGGCCTGAAGCGCGTCGAGCAGCACCTCGCGCGGCTGGATGTCGAGCCGCGGGAAGGCGCCGGTCCCGTCGCCCGCCCCGTCCTCGCCGTGGCAGCGCACGCAGTCGGCGACCACCGGAGTGGCGGGGATGGAGGCGGCGCGGGCGCGCTCGGCCCCGCCGAAGGCCAGCGCGCGGTAGTCCTGCGCCGAAAGCGTCGGGTATTCCAGCAGGAAGGCGGTCACGGCCCAGACCTCGTCCTCGCGCATATGGGCGGGCCAGGCGGGCATCCCGGTCATCATCACGCCGTTGCGCACGATCCAGAACAGCTCCTCCGGCGCCCATTCGTCGATCCGGGAAGCGAGGTCGGGCGGGTGGGGGACCATGTGCAGCGCGACCGCGCCGCGCTCCTGCGCCGGGCTGCCATGACAGGCCGCGCAGCCGGACTCGTAGGCGCCGGCGCCGAGGCGGATGCGGTCGGGGCGCGACAGATCCTCGGGGACCGCAACGTCCAACGACTGGAACCAGACCGAATTGCGCATGGCGGTATGGAGGAACAGCGTGGTCGCCCAGGTGTGCCCGCCGCTCGCGCCGATATTGACCAGACCGACGGAATAGATGGCGGTGGCGAGCGCGCCGCCCGCGACCAGCGCCGTCAGCAGGGTGCGGACTTGGATCTTCATGGCTGCGGCTCCAGCTTCAGCGCCCGGCCCGCGAGCGCGAGCCCCGCCCCCGCATAGACCGCCCCTCCGAGCGCCAGCATCAGGATCCCGCCCGCCTCCTGATCCGCCAGCGGGGCGAGGCCGAGGAGCGGCCCGCCCGAGGTCGGGACGCGGCAGATGGGGGACTGCGCGAGCGCGACGACCACCCCCAGCAGCGTCATGTGCATCGAGGTGAAGAACAGCGCCCCCGCGCCCGCCAGCGCCGGGGCCGAAAGCGCCGCCAGCCAGACGAGGAACGCCGCCCCGAGGAAGCTCGCCTGTTCCGCGACAAGCCCGAGATCGGTGGTCCGCGCCGCCGCATGGGGGCCGGGTGCGTGCCAGGCCCAGATCACCGCCATCTCGATGAGGCTCGCTACGATGGCGGCCCACACCGGCAGGCGCGCGCGCAGGCCGAGCGCCAGCAGCGGCGCCGCGCCTGCCACCACGATCATATGCAGCGTCATATGCGCGAGGAAGCTGCCCTCGGCCAGCCGGGGCAGGGGCCCGAGCCAGGCGGCCGCGAGGACGAGGCCGCCGAGGAGGGGGAGGGCCGCGCGCCCGGGGAGGGCGGAGAGGCGGGCGCCTGCAGGCGCCGCGGGCGGGGTCACCGGCAGGTCTCCACCAGCATGGCGGGGATGGAGACGTAGATCACCCCTGCGAGCGACAGCACGCACATCATCATGGCGATGTGCGAGAGGAAGCGGTGGCGCTCCTCGGGCGTGTCGTGCTCGTAGACCAGGTCGTCGCCGGTGACGCTGAGGCCCCCGACCTTCCACAGAGACCGGAAGAGGAGCCCGATGGCGACCGCGGCGGCGAGGGTCACGGCGCCGATCCCCCAGCGCACGGGGTCGAGCCCCGCCTCGCGCCCCAGCTTGGCGCACCAGACGGCGGCGCCGATGTAGCAGACCAGGAAATGCCCGGCCCAGATCACGGGCGCCGAGCACCACGCGCCACAGGTCCGTGCCACGCTCGGTCGTGCGTTCCACGGGGTTGGTCATGGCATGGCCTCCGGGAAAAGCGCGAGGCAGAGCGCGGTCGCCGCCGCGGTGAAGGCCATGAAGTGCCAGTAGAGCTCGACGTTCCAGATGTCGGCGTCATGGCGCGGCGTCAGCCGGCCCGAGAGGCTGCCCGCGAGGCAGAAGAGCTGCATCACCACGCCCACGCCCGCATGCGCGCCCGGTCCACAGCACCAGCGCCCAGACGATGGCGGGCCAGGAATGGGCGGTCGGGTCCATGCCCGCGGTCCACGGCCCCGCGCAAAGCGCAGCGACCCCTCCGCAGGCGCAAAGAACGGCCCCGACCAGCATCGCCCGGAACGCGCCCACGCCCCCGCGCCGGTTCACCGCCCGGCCCCCCCAGGTCAGCCCCCAGGCGGCCAGCAGCAGCGCCCCCGCCGCCAGCGGCCAGCCGAGGCCGGGGATCGGGGCGCCCGCAGGCGGGAACTCCGGGTGGACGGTCCAGAAGAAGAACAGCCCGAAGACGAGGCCGAGGAACGCCGTCAAATCTCCCGTCATGGTGATGAACATCGCCCACCACCCGGTGGACCGCGGGCCCGAGATGTAGAGCGGCACGCTCACGCCCAGCCCGATGTCCTTCTCGGGCTTCTCCGGGTGCTCGGACGTGCCGGTCCAGTGCCACCAGACGATCGAGACCAGCGCCGCCACCGCGCCGAGCCCCGTCAGCCACCACCAGTGGAAGGTGGCGAAGATGAAGGCCGCGCCCAGCGTGCAAGCCGCCCAGATGGTGATGGAGGTCGGCCCCGCCACCCGCAGCACCTGGATGGGCTCGGCGTCCAGCACGGAGGTGACGATGGCCTCGCGCCGGCCCTCCTCGGCGTCGGGCAGGTAGAAGCGGCCCTCGTCGTACTTGCGCAGGAAGTCCGGGTCGTCCCACAGCGGATAGCGGGAGGTCACGCGCGGCACGGTGCGGGCGCCCCAGTCCCTGGGCGGCATGTCCAGCATCCACTCCACCGCGCCCGCGCCCCACGGGTTGCGCTTGGCCGCCTCCGCCTCCCCCTTCGGCCGCACGATGTCCCAGATGAACACGAGGAACCCGGCCGCGAACAGGAACGCCCCGCAGGTGGAGATCAGGTTCAGCCAGTCCCACCCCAGCCTCCCCCGGATAGGTGAAGACCCGCCGCGGCATCCCCTTCAGGCCGGTGAGGTGCATGGGCAAGAAGCAGATCCAGAACCCCGCGAAGCACATCCAGAAGGACCATATGCCCAGCCGCCGGCACAGCATGTTCCCGGTCGATGAGCGGGTAATAGTAGTGGATCCCCGCCACCAGCGGGAACAGCATCCCGCCGAACAGGGTGAAATGCAGGTGCGCCACCACGAAATAGGTGTCGTGCGCCTGGAAGTCGAAGGGCGCCACGGCGACCATCACCCCCGTCAGCCCACCGGCCACGAAGATCGCCAGCGCCCCCATCGCCCACAGCATCGGCACGGACCGCCGCACCGTCCCCAGCCAGCAGCGTGGCGATGAACACGAAGATCTGGATGCCGGTGGGGATCGCCACCGCCTCCGACGCCGCCGAGAAGAAGCCGAGCGATGATCGACGGCAGCCCCGTCGTGAACATGTGGTGGACCCACAGCCCGAAGCTGATGAACCCCGTGCCCATCGCCGACAGCACGATCCACGAATAGCCCGCGATCGGCCGCCGCGCGAAGGTCGGGATCATCATCGCCAGCAGCGCGATGGAGGGCAGGAACACGATGTAGACCTCGGGGTGCCCGAAGATCCAGAACAGGTGCTGCCACAGCAGCGGATCGCCGCCGCGCGCCGGGTCGAAGAACGGCCAGTCGAACGCCTTCTCCAGCTCGAACAGCAGGTCGCCGGCGATCAGCGGCGGGAAGGCGAACAGGATCATCCCCCCCACGATCAGCACGTACCACGCGTAAAGCGGCGTGAGGTTCATCCGCATCCCCGGCGGCCGGCACTTGAGCACCCCCACGATCAGCTCCACCGCCGCGGCGATGGAGGCGACCTCGATGAAGCTCAGCCCCAGAAGCCAGATGTCGGCCCCGATCCCCCCCTGCTCGGTCGCCAGAGGCGGGTACATGAACCACCCCGAGGACGGCGCCGCGCCGAACAGGATCGACCCGCAGACGAACACGCCCCCGATCAGGTAGCACCAGAACCCGAAGGCCGAGAGCCGCGGGAACGGCAGGTCCCGCGCCCCCAGCAGGGCGGGGAGGATCAGGATCGCCACCGCCTCGAAGATCGGCACGGCGAACAGGAACATCATCGCCGTGCCGTGCAGCGTGAAGGCCTGGTTGTAGAGGTCGGCCGAGATCAGGCCGTTCTCCGGGACCGCGAGCTGCGTGCGCATGATCAGCGCCAGCACGCCCGCGAACAGCATGAAGAAGAGGGCGCAGGCGGTGTACCAGAGCCCGACCTCGGTGTTGTTCACCGCGGTCCAGTAGCGGAGCCCCTTCGGGCTGTCCCAGACGCGGATCAGCCGCTCCTCCTGCGCGCGGCGGACCTCCGGGTCGTCCTGAGGATCGGCGTACCGGGTCATCGCAGGCTCATCAGCCAGTCGGCCATGGCGTCGATCTCCCCGGCCGGCAGCATCCCGTAGCCGGGCATCCGCGCCTCGGGCTTCATCAGGTCGGGCGCGGCGATCCAGGCGGCGACGGTCTCTATGGCTCACCTCCTCCGCGCCCGCCGCCAGCATCCGGCGGGAGGCGAAATGCGTGAGGTCCGGGCCGACCGAGCCCAGCTCCGCCACCCCGCCCACACGGTGGCAGGCCGCGCAGCCGTTCGCGAGGAACAGCTCCCGCCCGCGCGCAGGCCCGGGATCGGCGGGGGCCGCCTCGGCTGCCAGCCAGCGGTCGAAATCCCCCCCTTCATGGACCACCGCCTCGAAGGCCATCAGCGCATGCGACGTCCCGCAATATTCCGCGCAGACCCCGCGATACCGGCCCGGGCGGGCCCCGGTCAGCAGCATCCGGTTGCTGCGCCCCGGGATCATGTCCATCTTCCCCCCGAGCGACGGGATCCAGAACGAATGGATCACGGTGTCCGCCGTGAGCACGATCTCCACCGGCTCCCCGGCCGGCAGGTGCACCTCGTTGGCCGAGGTCACGCGCCGGCCGTCCACCTCATACTCCACCCGCCACCACCATTGCTCGCCCTGCACATGGATGCGCACCCGCGCCGGGTTCCCCTGCCAGTCGGGCAGCAGCCCCAGCCCGGTGGCGAGCAGCGCCGCGAGGCAGACCGTGGGGAAGATGACCCCGCCCCCGATGATGATCGCCCCGGCGCGCGAGGCGCCCCCCTCGGGCGCGGAACGCAGCACCGCGACCACCGCCGCGCCGATGACGATGATCCAGACGAGCGCCGCACCGCTCACCATCCAGAAGAACAGGTCCGCGAGCCGGTCCGCCTCGGCCCCGCCCGGCGAAAGCGCGGATTGCGGCCCGTCGCATCCCGCCAGCGCAAAGGCGGCCGCGCACGCCCCCGCGCGCGTCGCCCGGCCACGAAGCGCAGGCCCTCCAGCGGCGTCCCTCGCGGCGTCGGTTATGTCCCCCTCCCTCGTGATGCTGAAGTGGAAGCCGGATCGGCGGCCGAAGTTCCCGTCATACCCGCCCCCGCCAGCCGGCCGGCGATGCTCAGCCGCCCGAAGCACCCGAGGGCTGCAGGCCGAGCCGGTCCACCATCGCCACGATGGACCCGGCCACGGTCCGCAGCAGGAGCTCCTGGTCCACGCCCTTCAGCAGCCAGTCCCGCATCGGCCCGAACGCCGTGTTGAAGATGATGAGGTTCGACACGATCTCCGCCCGCGGATCGTCCTTCGCAAGCCCCGCGCGGCGGCGCAGATGGGCGGCGAGGTCGTCCAGCATCCGCCTCTCCCGCTCATGCAGCGCGCGCCGGTCCTCGTCGCGCAGGTGGGGGACGGCGCGGTAGGACAGCAGGATGCCCAGCCGCTTGGCGCCCCACAGCTCGCGCAGATAGGCCGCGACCGTCTCCTCCAGATCCGCCTCCCCGGCGCGGTCGAGCTGCTCGGGCAATGTGGGCACGTCGGTGCGGAACCAGAGCTTGTTCAGCAGCCGGCGCAGGATGTCGTGCTTGTTGGCTACATAGTCGTAGAGGCTGGCCTGGTTGACGCCCGACCGGGCGCAGATGTCCCGGATGGTGGTGGAGGCGAAGCCCTTCTCCAGGAACAGGTCGAGCGCCGCGTCGCAGATCTGGTCCCGCCGGGTCTGGACCAGTTCGGCGTCCTGGATCCCCTCGACGACCGCCTCCGCCAGCTCCGGCGGAGCAGGCGTGGGGGTTCGTCCGATCTCACCAGCCAAACGACGATCCTCCGCTCCCTGCCGGGCGCCCGACCCTAGTTTCGCCCCCGCTTCGGCGCAAGGCGAGGAGGGCTCGCCCCCGATGCGGCGCAGGGCGCGTGAGGCGGCCCGATGCGGCGCAGGCACGCCAACGCTTTTCGGGGCGGAGCGTCCCCGGAACGTCTTTGGGGCGCGTGAAAGTCCGCTCCCGCTCTGCGCGGGGTCTCGCCGACCCGGCTCCACGCGGCCGCTGGAAAGCGGCCGGCGCCCGCAGGCATGGCCGCCGCTCCCTGTCTCCCGAAACACGGCCTCCGACGTGCGCCCGCTGTTCGCGAAGCCCGGCGGCGACCTCCGCGGGACGAGGTCCGTGGGCCGCATGTTCGACAGGATGGGCCAGGCGACGGCGCGGAGACGGTGCGGGAGGCGGGCGACGACGTGAACCCGACGAGAACGAAAAGCGGCGCCCGGAATTTCCGGGCGCCGGCCATCCACTTGCGCGAAACTGCGTCGCGGAACGCTCAGCCGTCGGTCAGCGTGCGCTCCTCGACCTCGCCGTCGGCGTCCTTGGCGTCGGTCTGCACGCCCGTCTCGTACTGGTCCATGTCCGCGGCGGTGTCGCCGGCGGGCGAGGGCGCGACGGTGCGGTTGGCGATGTCGTCCGCCTCCTTCGCGCCATCCTCTTCGCCCTCGAAGCCCTGGCCGACCTGCACCGACGACGCGGCGTCGCCGGCGGCGGGGTCGACCTCGTTCTCGACGGAGGGGTCGCCCTCGGTCATCTCGGCGCTGCCCGAGATCACGGGCTGCACGTCCGTGCCGTCGGCGTCCTTCGGATCGGTCTTCGCGACCTGGGCCATGGCGATGCCGGGAACCAGCAGAACGGCGGCGATCAGGGTGCCTTTCATGGGGATTGCTCCTTTCGAAAGCGTCTGTCTGCAACGCCGCTCCGATCGCGCGAATTCGCGCCGGGCCACGCCGCGGTCCCTGATGCAACGTCACTATTGAATAAGTGTTCCGAGACAATCGGTATCGAGACCAGAGACAATCCCGCCGGATCAGCCGAGCCCCCGGATCACCGCCATGGTGCCCAGCATCGTCGCCACATGCCGCTCGACCCCCGCGTCCTCCGCATAGACGTCGGCGCGCACCACCGTCACGGTGCGCCCCGCGCGCTCCACCCGCCCCCGCGCGACCAGCGCCTCCCCCTTGGCGGGCGCGAGGAGGTTGATCTTCATCTCGATGGTCAGCACCCCCTCATCGGCCGCCATCAGCGACTGCGCCGCCATTCCCGCCGCGGTGTCCCCGCACGCGAAGGCCAGCGCCGCGTGCGCGTAGCCGTGGTGCTGGCCGACCTCGGGCCGGATCGCGGCGCGCAGGACCGAGGCGCCGGGCGCCGCCTCCACCAGCTCGATCCCCAGATGCCGCATCATCGCCTGTCCGGCGAAGGCGCGATGGACGCGGGCCTTCCAGTCCGGGTCTCTCGGCTCCATGCGCTCCTCCCCCGCTTCCCTGCGCGTCAGTTGAGCCGGGAGCCGCCGCGCCGGCAAGAGGCGCCCCTGCGTCACCCCAGCGGCGCCGGCGTCACCCTCCGCCCCGTCAGCAGCGCGAGCCCCGTGGGCGCCAGCCGCCGCAACGGCGCCGCCCGCACGTCCAGCCCGCCCGTGTAGCAGCCGAAGGCCGGCAGGATCAGCCTCCCGGGCGCCAGCACGAAGCACGGGCGGGAGACCGCGCGCCCCCGCGTCGCCAGCCGCATCTTCGGATGCCAGTGGCCCGAGACCTCGCCCCCCGCCGCCGCCGCCTCGTGCCGGAACACCAGCGGCCCCTCCCGCAGCTCCGCCAGATGCGCGCCCGCGAGGGACGTGGGCCCCGGATCGTGGTTCCCCTCGATCCAGATCCAGCGCCGCCCCGCATTCATCGCCGCAAGCCGCGCCTGCGCGTCGGCGTCCAGCCCCGCCTCCGCGTCCAGATCGTCGAAGCTGTCGCCCAGGCACAGCACGCAGGCCGGCCGCAGCGCCGCGATCTCGGCCGCGAGCCGCGCGAGCGTCTCCGTCGTCTCGTAGGGCGGCAGCAGCGCGCCGCCGCGCCGGGCCAGCCGCTCGGACTTGCCCAGATGCAGGTCCGACACCGTCAGCAGCCCCCGCTCCGGCCACCACAGGGCGCCGGAGGGGCGGGCGATCAGCGCCGCCCCGTCGAAGGCGAAGGCGTGATCGCAGGCGGAGGCGTGTGCGTTCATGACCCGCAGTTAGCGGAATGTTCCGCAGTCCCGCAAGGACCGCCGGCGAGGGCGACGCAAGGGTCTCCGGCCCCGGAACGGCCGGCCTTCCAGGATCCCCCGAAGCGCGAAATCCCCCGCCCCCCGCCGGCAGGCCGCGCCCTCAGGACGGCCGCCCCCGTCTCTCCGCGCCCCCGTTCCGCGGCGAGATGGCGCGGCGCAGCGTGGAACGCGCGCCCGATCCGCGGTGCCTCCACTTGATTCGCCGTCTCAGCGTCAGCCTGCATCCCCCTCCGCCAGAACGATTTTCTCCCCAACCCCCGCCCTCTAAAGAAATGCCTCTAAATGTATAGAAATTAACCGGTTTTCGCGTGACCGCCGGGCCTTCATCGTTTATTTTGCTATTCCCAATAGAACATAAATCGAGCGGCAGCGGACCCATCCCCTCAGAGTTCCGACCCGGGCGGCAGACCCGAAGGCGGATCCACGAGGCGGGTCCATAACGATACAGGCGGTAACATGTCCCTCACTCTGATGATTCCGGAGCAGACCGAGCTTCGGCCGCGGATCACCGTGTTCGGCGTCGGCGGCGCCGGCGGCAACGCCGTCAACAACATGATCGACAAGGCCCTCGACGGCGTCGACTTCGTGGCCGCCAACACCGACAACCAGGCCCTGCACCAGTCCAAGGCCACCCGGTGCATCCAGCTCGGCGCCACCGTGACCCAGGGCCTCGGCGCGGGCGCCAAGCCCACCGTCGGCTGCTCCGCCGCCGAGGAATCGATCGAGGAGATCGTCGAGTCCCTCCACGGCGCCCACATGTGCTTCATCACCGCCGGCATGGGCGGCGGCACCGGCACCGGCGCGGCCCCCGTCATCGCCCGCGCGGCGCGCGAGATGGGCGTCCTGACCGTCGGCGTCGTCACCAAGCCCTTCCAGTTCGAGGGCGCCAAGCGCATGCGTCAGGCCGAGCAGGGCATCGACGATCTGCAGCGCGTGGTCGACACCCTCATCATCATCCCCAACCAGAACCTGTTCCGGCTGGCGAACGAGCGCACCACCTTCGCCGAGGCCTTCATGATGGCCGACGACGTTCTCTACCAGGGCGTGAAGGGCGTGACGGACCTGATGGTCCGCCCGGGCCTCATCAACCTCGACTTCGCCGACGTCCGCTCGGTGATGGACGAGATGGGCAAGGCCATGATGGGCACCGGCGAGGCCGAGGGCGAGGACCGCGCCGTCCAGGCCGCCGAAAAGGCCATCGCCAACCCGCTGCTGGACGAGATCAGCCTCAAGGGCGCCAAGGGCGTGCTCATCAACATCACCGGCGGCTACGACCTCACCCTGTTCGAGCTGGACGAGGCCGCCAACCGCATCCGCCAGGAAGTGGACCCGGACGCGAACATCATCGTCGGCTCCACGCTGGACCCGGACATCGAGGGCGTGATGCGCGTCTCGGTCGTGGCCACCGGCATCGAGGCCGAGGACGTGACCCGCGAGGCCCCGCGCCCCGCCCGCCACGCCGAGCCCGAGGCGGTCGCAGCCCCTCAGCCCGCGCCGGCCCCCGCGCCGGAGCCCGCCCCCGCGGCGGTCCACGCGGCCCAGCCCACGCCGCTCTTCGACATGGACGACGACCGCGTGCAGGCCCAGCCCCAGCCCGAGGCCCCCGCCAGCGTCTACGAGCAGGGCGGCGCCTTCATCGCCCCGGCCGCGCAGACCCCGGCCGAGGCCGCCCGCGCCCCCGGCGAGCCCTCGCCCGAGACGCTGCGCCGTCTCCAGGCCGCGGTCTCCCACCCGGCCGCGTCCGAGGCGCGCCGTCCGGCCCCGCAGGCCGTGCCCGCCGCGCCCCGCGAGGCGCCGCAGCCCGCGGCGCCCCAGGGCGCCCACGCCGACCGCAGCCGCTTCGGCATCAACAGCCTGATCCACCGCATGACGGGCGCGGCCGAAGCCCCGCGCGCCCCGGGCCGGGAGCCGAACCTGCGCTCCGACGATCCGGCCGAGGCCGACCGCCAGCGGGAGATCCCGGCCTTCCTGCGGCGTCAGGCGAACTGATCCAGCCCGTCCACGGCTGAATTTCTCCACCCGCCCGGCGCTCACCGCGCCGGGCGGTTTCCGTTTCCGGCCAACGCCTTGCAGCGTGACGTGAGCGTATGTTGCAAAGCGTAGCAAACCTTGATTTGCGCATGCGTCCGCCCGGTTTTACCTCCATGGCAAGCAAAAAGCATACGAGCAGGCGAGCGAGGTTTCCCCGTGCAGTCCACCGTCAGGTCATCCGTCGAGATTCGCGGACACGGTCTCCACTCAGGGCGTGCCGCGCGCCTCCGCATACTTCCCGCATCCGGCAACTACGGCATCTGGTTCAAGCGTCTGGACGTGACCGGCCGCGACGCGATGGTCCAGGCGCGCTGGGATCTGGTGTCGGACACCCGCCTCTGCACCGTGCTGCGCAACCGGGACGGCGTCACCGTCTCGACGGTGGAGCATGTGATGGCGGCGCTGGCCGGCTGCGGCGTGACCAACGCGCTGGTGGAGCTGGACGGGCCGGAGATCCCGATCATGGACGGCTCCTCCCGCGCCTTCGCCGAGGGGATCCGCGCCGTGGGCCTTTGCGCCACTCAGGGCGAGGCGCGCTCCATCCGCATCCTGCGCCCGGTGGAGGTGGAGGACGGCGGCCGTCATCGCCCGCCTCGAGCCCGCCCCCCGCTTCGAGATCGACTTCGGGATCGAGTTCGAGGACGCCGCCATCGGCGCCCAGTCCCTGCGCATGACGCTCGCCAACGGCGCCTTCCTCGACCAGCTCGCCGACTGCCGGACCTTCTGCCGCAAGGCGGAGGTGGAGGCGATGCAGGCCGTGGGCCTCGCGCTGGGCGGCTCGCTGGAGAACGCCATCGTCGTGGACGGCGCCGAAATCCTGAACCCCGGCGGCCTCCGCCGCCCGGACGAGTTCGTGCGCCACAAGATGCTGGACGCGGTCGGGGACCTCGCCCTCGCCGGCGCGCCGATCGTGGGCCGCTACGTGGGCCGCCGCGCGGGGCACGAGATGAACAACCGCGTCCTGCGCGCCCTCTTCGCCCAGCCCGACGCCTGGCGCTTCGACGTGGCCGGCCGCCCGGCCCGGGACCTCATGGGCCTGCGCGCCGCCGCCTGATCCCCGAGGGAACCGGGTCCGGGAGGGCATCGAGCCCTCCCGTCCCCGCCGTCGTCCTGCGGACGCCGGAAGCGCGCCCAGCCCGGGCGGGGACGGCCGGGCGGGGCGATGCGGCGCAGCCGCGAGGGCCGTCCCGGCCGCCCGCCCTTGCAGGCCCCCCGCGGAACAGCGTAAACCCTATGAGCGGGCCCACCCCCGCCCTACGGCCCATGCCCGAGAGACAGGACCGCGATGATCCGCTTCGCCTTCGCCGCCCTCGCCCTGGCCAGCCTGGCCGCCTGCTCCGGCAACTCCGATCCCTACGCGGACCCCTACGCCAACCGCTCCGCCGCCGACATCTACGCGGAGGGCGAGCAGCTCCTCAACGACGGCTCCGAAGTCGAAGCCGCCCACGCGTTCGAGGAGCTGGAGCGCGTCCACCCCTATTCCGAGTGGTCCAAGCGCGCCATGATCATGGCCGCCTACTCCTACTACCAGGGCGCCGAGTACGACGACGCCGTCTCCGCCGCCCAGCGCTACATCTCCTTCTTCCCCTCCGACCCCGACGCCGCCTACGCCCAGTACATCGTCGGCATGTCCTACTACGACCGGATCGTGGACGTGGAGCGGGACCAGGACAACACCCGCCGCGCCCTGCAGGAGCTTCAGGAGGTGGTCCGCCGCTACCCCGCCTCCGACTACGCCCGCGAGGCGCGCCTGAAGATCGACCTCGCCCGAGACCAGCTCGCCGGCAAGGAGATGCAGATCGGCCGCTACTATCTCGGTCAGGGCAACAACATCGCCGCCATCAACCGCTTCAAGACGGTGCTCAGCCAGTACCAGACCACCTCACACACCCCGGAGGCGCTGCACCGCCTGGTGGAGGCCTACCTCAGCCTCGGCATCGAATCCGAAGCCCGCACCGCCGCCGCCGTGCTGGGCGAGAACTTCCCCGGCTCGCCCTGGTACGAGGCCTCCTACGCCATGATGCAGGGCGCCGACGTGGCCCCGTTCGAGGACCGCGAGAGCTGGATCTCCAAGGTCTTCCGCCGCGTGACCACCGGGGACACCCTCTAGGCGGGGGCCCCCCGTGCTCCGCAGCCTCGAAATCCGCGACATCGTGCTGATCGAGCGTCTGACGCTCGATCTTGGGCCCGGCCTCAACGCCCTGACCGGCGAAACCGGCGCCGGCAAATCCATCCTCCTCGACGCGCTCGGCCTCGCGCTCGGCTCCGCGGGCGGCGCGGACCTGCTCCGCGCCGGCGCGAAGGAAGGCTCCGTCGCCGCGATCTTCGACTGCCCCGAAGGCCACCCCGCCCGCGCCGCGCTGGAGGAGGCCGGCCTCTCCATCGAGGGGGAGGAGCTGATCCTGCGCCGCCGCGTCTCCGGCGCCCGCGCCTCGGGCTTCGTGAACGACCAGCGCGCCTCCGCCGAGGCCATGCGCCGGATCGGCGAGGCGCTGGTGGAGATCCATGGCCAGCATGACGACCGCGGCCTGATGAACCCCCGCGGCCACCGCGCCATCCTCGACGCCTTCGCCAACGCCGCCCCCGCGGCCGCCGAAACCCGCGCCGCCTGGGACGCCTGGCGCGCCGCCTCCCGCGCGGTCGCCGAAGCCCGCGCCGCCGCCGAAGCCGCGCAGCGCGACGCCGACTTCCTCCGCCACGCCGCCGCCGAGCTGGCGGAGGCCGACCCCCGGCCCGAGGAGGACGCCGCGCTGGACGCCGAGCGCCGCCTCATCAAATCCGCCGAGGGCATCCGCGAGACCGTCGCCCGCGCCCTCCAGGCGCATGGGCCCCGACCAGGGCGCCGAGGGCCGCATGGGCGACGCGCTGCGCTGGCTCGAAGACGCCGCCGCCAACGCGGAGGGCCGCCTCGAGGCCCCCGTCGCCGCCCTGGGCCGCGCGCTCGACGCCCTCGGCGACGCGCAATCCGGCGTCGAGGACGCGCTCGACGCCCTCGCCTACGACCCCCTCCGCCTGGAGACGGTGGAAGAACGCCTCTTCGCCCTGCGCGGCCTCGCCCGCAAGCACCGCGTGACGCCCGAGGAGCTGCCCGACCCTCGCCGCCGACTTCGCCGCGAAGGTGGAGGCGCTGGAAGGCGCCGAGACCCGCATCGCCGAGCTGGAAACCGCCGAGACCGCCGCCGCCCGCGCCTACGACGAGGCCGCCGCGCGCCTCTCGGCAGGTCCGCGCCGAGGCCGCCGGCCGCCTCGACGCCGCGGTGACGGAGGAACTCCCCCCCCTCAAGCTGGAGCGCGCCGTCTTCGTGACGGACGTCACCGCCGCCGATTCCGGCCCCGAGGGCCGCGACCGCGTGGAATTCCTGATCGCCGCCAACCCCGGCTCCCCCCCGGCCCCCTTGGCGAAAGTGGCCTCCGGCGGCGAGCTCTCCCGCTTCCTGCTGGCCTTGAAGGTCCGCCTCGCGGGCGGCGCCGCCGAGGCCCGCACCCTGATCTTCGACGAGATCGACCGCGGCGTCGGCGGCGCCACCGCCGCGGCCGTGGGCCGCCGCCTCGAAACCCTCTCGGCCTCGGCGCAGGTGCTGGTGGTCACCCACTCCCCCCAGGTGGCCGCTCGCGCCCGCCGCCAGTTCCGCATCGAGAAGCAGGTGTCGGAAGGGACCACCCGCACCCGGGTCACCCCCCTCGACGCCCCGGCGCGCGAGGACGAGATCGCCCGCATGCTCGCCGGCGAAACCGTCACCGAAGCGGCCCGCGAGGCGGCGCGGGCGCTGCTGAAGGACTAGCGCGCGCTTGCGGCCGGCCCCCACCCCGGCCCTCCCCCGCGAGCGGGGGAGGGAGGCGCGGGACGCCCGCCGCGGCGCGTCCCCGCCCCGAGGGGCGCCGCCCCGCCCGCGCCCTGCGGGCGCGCGCAACCGTCCCTCCGAGCCTCGCGCCACCGCCCGCGCGCCACCGCCCCCGCGGAGGCGCCCGCGCGGGACGCGCGGGCCTGCGGGCGTGCCCGCAGGCGCGGCGCGCCCGACGCCGCTGCGCCGGATGCACACGGAACCGCCACGCCGCGTCCGGCGCGCCGGCCCGGGCGGCGCCGCACCAATGAAGACCACGCGGCCCCGGCGAGGACGCCCTGACGGAGGGTGCGTCGGCCCCCGGTGAGGGGCGCTCCGACGAAGGGCGCGCCAACCCGGCGCGGGGGCGCGCCGACGAAGCGTGCGGCAGCCTCGGTGCGGGGCGCCATGACGAGGCGTGAAGCGCACGGCGGCCCCTTTCGGGGCGCTGCGACGAGCGGCGGCCCCGATGCAGGGTCCTCTGACGGAGGCGCCGCGCCGCCGCCCGTCCCGTTCCGCAGTCGCGCCGCCGCCCGCGCGGCGCTTCACGCCGCCGGAGGGGGTGAAACCCCAACCCCTCCTTAACCATGACGCAAGGTCTTCAGGACCCTCCCGCCGCCGAACCCAAGAGGCTGCGATATAGTACGCAAGCGCCCGTTTCGCAGCGAAACGCCCGCGCCGTTCCGCGGACGTCGCCTCGCTCCGTGGGCGTCAGCCGAAGCTGCCGCCCCCCTCCGCCGGGGCGTGGCGGATCAGGCGGGAGGTCAGGACCGCCGCCTGCCGGTTCACCACCGCCTTCTGGTAGACCGGGTCGGTGACCATCTCCAGGAACGCTGCGGCCCTGGGGTAGCGGGCGATGAAGCACTCGTCCCACCGCTCGGTCTCGGGGCCGATCAGCACCGTCTCGAACCGCCCGCGCCAGATGATCTCGCCGCCCACGCGGGTGAAGACCGGGGCGCTTTCCTTGCCGTAGAGCGCGTAGGCCTCGGCGCCGGTGAGGGTCTCGGACGCGCGGGGATGGTCGGCGGGGTAGGCGGCCGTCTCCTTGAAGCGGACGAGGTTCAGCATCTCCACCGGCTGGTCGCGGGGCAGGGCCTTGAAGGCCTCGAACTGCGGGCGTTTGGGGTCGATGCTGTATTCGCCGGGCATGTCGTCTCCTCCCATGTTCGTTTCCTTTCTAGACGTAGCGCGTGGGCGAGAGCCCGCCATCCGAGGCGAGCATCGTCTCGGCGCCGGGGACGATGTCGGTGTTCTGGGCCGCCGCGATGCGCCAGCCCTCGGGCCCCTCGCGGCAGGCGAGGAGGAGCATGGTCCGGCGCGGCTGCGCAAGGCTTCCGTCGGGGGCGCGCTGGCCCTCCATGCGAGCACGGACCCGGGCGAGGGCCGCCTCCGCGCCCAGACCCCGGGTCTCCAGCCGCTCCTCCGTCAGCACCGCTCCGGCGAACCAGGTCTGGAACGCCACCCCGTGGACCCGCGCGATCCGCTCCGCCCCGTGCCACCACAGCCCCGTGACGTTCACGAAATCCGCGTCCGGCGCGAACAGCGCCCCAAGCGCCGCCGCATCATGGGAGGACCACGCGGCGAGGAAGGCGCGGGCGAGCCGCTCGGCCTCCGCCTCCGCCGTCAAGGATGCGCCCCGAGCGGCCCTCGGGCGCGCGAGACGCCGGGAGGGGGCTCGATGCCCCCTCCCGGCGTCCCCCCTCCAGGGGTCAATTCAGCTCCAGCATCTTGCCCGGATTGAAGATGCCGTGCGGGTCGAGCGTGCGCTTGATGGCGGCCATGACCGCCAGCGCCTCGCCATGCTCGGCCTGCATGAAGCGCTTCTTGCCGACCCCGATGCCATGCTCGCCCGAGACGGTGCCGCCGAGCGACAGGGCCAGCTCCGCCATGCGGGCCGAGACCTCCTTCACGCGCGCGATCTCCTCGGGGCTCTCGGGGTCGAACAGGAGGCCGGCGTGGAAGTTGCCGTCGCCCACATGGCCGATCAGCCCGCCCTCGACGCCCGATGCCTGCATGTCCCTGCGCGCGGCCAGCAGCGCCTCCGCGAGGTGGGAGATGGGGACGCAGACGTCAGTCGAGATGCCCTTCTTGCCCGGATAACGGGCGCGCGAGGCGTAGAAGAAGTTGTGCCGGGCCTTCCAGAGGTTCGTGCGCTCGGCGGCGTTGGTGGTCCACTTGAAGTCCTCGCCCCCGTGGTCGGCCGCGATCTCGCCGAACATCTCGGCCTGCTCCTTCACCCCCTCGGGCGTGCCGTGGAACTCGACGAAGAGGTGAGGCTTCTCGGGCAGGTCCAGCTTGCCCCAGTTGTTGACGGCGACGATGGAGTTCTCGTCCACGAACTCGATCCGCGCCATGGGGATGCCCATCTGGATGGTCTGGATCACGGCGTCCACCGCGCCCTCCACCGTCTCGAAGGCGCAGGTGGCGGCCGAGATCCCCTCAGGCGTGCCGAAGAGGCGGACGGTCAGCTCGGTGATGATCCCCAGCGTCCCTTCGGAGCCCACCAGCAGGCCGCGCAGGTCATAGCCGGTGGAGGACTTCCGCGCCCGGCTGCCGGTGCGGATGATCCGCCCGTCCGCCATCACCGCCTGCAGCGGCCAGCACGTTGTCGCGCATGGTGCCGTAGCGCACGGCGTTGGTGCCCGAGGCGCGGGTCGCGGCCATGCCCCCCAGCGTGGCGTTGGCGCCGGGGTCGACCGAGAAGAACAGGCCGGTGTCGCGCAGATGCTCGTTCAGCGCCTCCCGCGTCACGCCGGGCTGGACCACGGCGTCCATGTCGTCCTGGTGGACCTCCAGAACCCGGTTCATGCGGCTGGTGTCGAGCGAGATCCCCCCCTGCACCGCCAGCGCGTGACCCTCGAGCGAGGTGCCGACGCCCCAGGGCACGATGGGACAGCGCTCGGCGGCGCAGACCTTCACGATCTCCGAGATCTCCTCGGCGGTCTCGGGGAAGACCACGGCGTCGGGGAGGGCGTCGGGGTGCCAGCTCTCGTCGTGGCCGTGATGCTCGCGGATGATATCGGCGGTCGAGAGCCGGTCGCCGAACAGCGGCCGGAGGGTCTTGATGGCGGCTTCGATGGTCATGGAGATCCTCCCTTGGGTCGCGAGACTAGCCAAGCGGCAGGGAGAGGGGAAGCGGCCCCTCGACGCCGCGGACCGCCTGTCGCATACATTCCCCAAGCCGAGAAAAGGGGAGGAGATCCGAGATGCCCGTGCCCGCCGCCGACGCGCCCGTTCCGCAGTTCGACAAGGCGCTGCTCAAGACCGCGCCGCGGACCGTGCCGCCCGAGTGGATCGACTACAACGGGCACATGAACGTCGCCTACTACACGATGGCGTTCGACAAGAGCTCCGACCAGATCTTCGACGACGTGCTGGGGATCGGCGAGGAATACGCCACCACCCTGCGCATGGGCCCCTACGTGATCCAGCAGCAGCTCCACTATATCGGGGAGCTGCTGGAGGGCGAGGCGTTCCGCTGCGAATACCAGCTTCTGGACTGGGACCGTAAGCGGCTGCACTTCTTCGGCGAGATGCGGAAGATGTCCGACGGGGCGCTGTGCGCGACCTCCGAGACGCTGACCATGAACGTGGACCTCACCGCCCGGAAGTCCGCGGATTATCCCGACTGGGCGCAGGCGCGGATCCGGGCGCTGGCGGAGGCCCATGCCGGCCTGCCGCGGCCCGAGCGGGCAGGGGCGGTCATCGGCATCCGCCGCAAGGGGTGACGCAGGGGCGCGGGCGGGCCGCCTTGACCTCGCCTGACGCCCGGTTCACAAGTCCGCGACGCCCGGAGTCGGCGCGGATCCCGATCCCACCTGCACCTTCCTCCGGGTCACTCGGATGCAACAGGAAGGCGGGTCAGTGAGCGACGGAAGCGCGGGCGGCAAGACCGCAGAAACGGAACCCCTCCCCTTCGCCGAAGAGCCCGCCGAGCGGGTGCTGTCGGTGCCGGCGCTGTGCCTGGTGGCGCTGTCCATCGGCGTGGTGGCGGCCATCGGGGCGGTGATCTTCCGCTACATGATCTCCTTCGTGCACAACCTGTTCTTCAGCGGCACGATCAACTTCCACTACGACGCCAACCTGTTCGAGGCCGAGAGCCCGTGGGGCGTCGGCATCATCCTCGCGCCCGTGATCGGCGGCCTGATCGTGGTGTGGCTGGTCAAGACCTTCGCGCCCGAGGCCAAGGGCCACGGGGTGCCCGAGGTCATGTACGCCGTCTATCACAACAAGGGCGACGTGCGGGGCGTGGTGGCGATCGTGAAGTCGATGGCCTCGGCCATCTCCATCGGCTCGGGCGCGTCGGTGGGGCGCGAGGGGCCGATCATCCAGATCGGGGCCTCGTTCGGGTCCACCATCGCGCGGAAGCTGAACCTGCCCGCCTGGCAGAAGATCACCATGCTGGCGGCCGGCGCGGGCGCAGGCATCGCGGCGACGTTCAACACCCCGCTCGGCGGCGTGCTGTTCGCGGTGGAGCTGCTGCTGCCCGAGGTGAGCGGGCGGACCTTCCTGCCGGTGGTCGTGGCGACGGCCACGGCGACCTATCTGGGGCGGATCGCCTTCGGGCTCGACCCGGCCTTCGACGTGCCGCTCTCGGCGCTCGACCCGGAGGCGCCGGTCAACGTGCCGGAGCTGCTGCTGTTCGCGGTGCTGGGACTTCTGTGCGGCGTCGCCTCCTGGGCCTTCGTGCGCTTCCTCGCCTGGGCGGAGGACCTGTTCCCCAAGCTGCCGGGCGGCCCCTACGTGCAGAACATCATCGGCATGACGCTGGTCGGCCTGCTGGGCTACGGCTTCATGGTCTACACCGGGCACTACCACGTGATGGGGGTGGGCTACGCCTCGATCCAGGCCATCGTTTCGGGCGCGGACTACTCGGTCCTGCTGCTGGTGGCGCTGCTGGCGGGCAAGCTGCTGGCGACCTCCATCAGCCTCGGGGCGGGGGCGTCGGGGGGCGTGTTCTCCCCCTCGCTCTTCATCGGGGCGACGCTGGGGGGCGCGCTCGGGGGCTTTGCGGACTGGCTGTTCCCGGGGCAGGGCTTCTCGGTCGCGGCCTTCGCGGTGGTGGGGATGGGCGCGCTGGTGGGCGGGGCCACGGGCGCCTCGATGACCGCCATCGTGATGATCTTCGAGATGACGCGCGACTACAACGTCATCGTGCCGCTGGTGCTGGCGGTGGCGCTGGCGGTTGGCGTGCGGCGCTGGCTGACGACGGACAACATCTACACCGTGAAGCTGCGTCGGCGCGGGCGGCCGATCCCGAACGACCGGCACACCAACATGTACCTCGTCCAGCAGGCGCGGGACCTGATGAGCCGGGACTTCGTGATCCTGCCCGAGACCACCACGATCCGGGACGCGCTGCAGACGCTGGCCGAGGGCGGCGAGAAGCACATCATCGTCTCGGACGGCGGGCGCATCGCGGGCTACGTGCGGTTCGGGACGGTGCCCTACACGCCCTCGGAGGGGCTGGGGGAGCAGACGCTGCACGACATCCTGTCGGACGACTACGTGGTGGCGCCGGAGGCGAGCATCCTCAACACCATCGTGACGCGCATGAGCAAGCGCCGGCGCAGCTTCGCCATCGTGGTGCGGGTGGATGGCGGGGTGCCGCGGCCCGAGGACGTGGTGGGCGTGATCGAGGCGCGGGAGATCGCGGGCGCGGTGGTGCGCAACCACTACGCCTGACGGGGCCTCGCGGGCCTGAAACGAAGCGCGCCGGCCCGAGGGGGCCGGCGCGTTTCCGTTCCAGGGCGCTGCGCGCCGCCCGTCAACTCAGGCGGGAAGCGAGCGTCTCCACGTCCGGGCCCGAGGCGCGCGGCACGATGCGGTAGCGGGCGTTCACGAAGCAGAACAGCGAGAACGCCAGAAGGCCCACGCAGATGATCGCCACCAGCACCTGCCCGTAGATCTGCTGCGAGAGCCACGAGAACGCGGCGCCGACGCCGCCGGCCTCCTGCGGATCCGCCTGAAGGGCGGCGTAGAGGAACAGGAACCCGATGATGGCCACCACCACGCCCTGCGCGATCAGCCCGGCCTCGAGGACCCAGTTCCAGCGCAGCGTGACCTCGTTGGCGCGCAGGTTGCGGCGGAACTTCCCCTTCCAGCCCTTGTCGATGTAGTAGACCGCCGCCCCGAGGATCAGCAGCGCCGCGATCCCGATAATCCAGCGCCCGCCCGGCCATTCCATCACCGTGGCGACGTATTTAGGGATGGAGGAGCCGCCGCCGCCCCCGCTGGAGCTGAACAGCAGCGAGAAGGCCAGCGCGCCGATGCCCAGGTGGATGAGGCCCGTCACCAGCATGCCTGTGCGGGCCACGAGGCCCTTGCCGTCGGTCCCGTAGGCTTCGAGGTCGTAGAACGAGTCCACGGCCCGCCAGAGGGCGTAGGACACCATCCCCAGCAGGATCAGCACCAGGAGGACGCCGCCCCATAGAGTGTCCTCGAGCCAGCCCAGGGCGGACTGCGTGTCCATCGCCTGGCCGCCCCGCCAGAGGGAGTAAAGCGAGATGCCGGCGACGATCAGGTACACGAGCCCGCGCCCGGCATACCCCGCCTGCATGACCGGGATCGCCCAGCCCATGTCTCTTGAAGTCGACATCTTCCCCTCCTGAAGCTGAAGGGGAGGGAACGCCGGGGCGGGCGTCAGGTTCCTGCCGGGCGTCAGAGACGCTCGATCGTCACCCGCTCCTCGTCGAAGGAGATGCAGCCCTTGAGCGTCTCGGCGCCCAAGGCGGGGGATTCGATCACCCAGGCGGCGGCCTGGATCGGGCCGCTCTTGGCGATGATGTCGTGCTGGCGCGCCTCGCCGAGGCCGGGGATGCGGAAGACCGTGTCCGTGGCCTCCAGGAAGGGCTCGCCCGCGTCGGCGAAGGGGAAGTAGATGGCGGGCGCCTCGTCGCCGGGCAGGCTCACCTCCAGCGCCTCGGCGCTTTCGCCCAGGACGGCGCCGCCGGCGCGGATCACGCGGACGCCCTCGGCGGGGCGGATCGACGGGGTCGCGTCTTCGTCGGTCATGCGAGGCTCCTTTCGGGGGCTCGGTCGGTCAGGGGCGCGCAGGCGGCTTGCAGCCAGGCGCGGTCCTCGGGGTCGGAGAGGCGGGCCGTCAGCGCCGCCGCCACGCGGGCGTGGTAGGCGTCGAGCCACGCCGCCTCGTCCGCGTCCAGCAGCTCGGGGCGGATCAGGCGGCGGTCGATGGGGCAGAGGGTCAGGGTCTCGAAGCCCAGCATCTCCCGCTCGCCGCCCTCGGGGACCGAGGGGGGCGTCACGTGGATCAGGTTCTCGATCCGAATGCCCCAGGCGCCCTCGCGATAGCAGCCGGGCTCGTTCGACAGGATCATGCCGGGCTCCAGCGGGGTGACGGAGCGGCGGGAGAGGCCGGCGGGGCCTTCGTGGACGCCGAGATAGGAGCCGACGCCGTGGCCGGTGCCGTGGTCGTAGTCGAGCCCGCCGCGCCAGAGGGCGGCGCGGGCGAGCGCGTCGAGGTCCCGGCCCGCAAGGCCGGCGGGCCACCGGGCGCGCGAGACGGCGATCATCCCCTTGAGGACCAGCGTGAAGGCGCGCGCGGCCTCCGGCGGGACGGGGCCGGTCGCGACCGTGCGGGTCACGTCGGTGGTGCCGTCCTGGTACTGCGCGCCGGAATCCACCAGCACGAGGTCGCCCGGCGCGATGGGCCGGTCCGTCTCCTTCGTCACGCGGTAGTGGACGATGGCGCCGTTGGGGCCCGCGCCGCAGATGGTGTCGAAGGAGATGTCGCGCAGGAGGCCGGTCTCGCGCCGGTAGCCCTCCAGCGCCTGCACGACGTCGATCTCGGTCAGGCCGCCCTCGGGGGCGGTCATCTCCAGCCATCTGAGGAAGCGGACCAGCGCCGCGCCGTCGCGCAGATGCGCCTCCCGCGCGCCGGCGAGCTCGGCCGCGGACTTGTGGGCCTTGGGGAGGGTGCAGGGGTCCTGACCCCAGACGATCTCGGCGCCCGCGCCCTCAAGCCGCTGCGCGACCCAGAGGGGGGCGGCGCCCTTGTCCACCAGCACCTTGGCGCCCGACAGCGCATCCAGCGCCGGGCCGAAGGCGGCGGGCTCGGCCGTCTCCACCTCGTTGCCCAGATGGGCGCGGGTCTCGGCCGTCAGCTTCTCCGGCGCGATGAAGAGCGAGACTTGCCCGTCCGGGCGCAGCACGCCGAAGGCGTGGGGGGCGGGCATCCGGGCCACGTCCGAGCCGCGGACGTTGAGCAGCCAGGCAAGGCTGTCGGGCAGGGTGATGACGGCGGCGTCCTGCCCGGCCTCCGCCAGCCCGCGCCCGAGCCGGGCGCGCTTGGCGGCGGAGGAGTCGCCCGCCAACTCGTCCGGGTGCGGGACCACGGCGCCGAGCGGCGGGCCGGGCTGATCGGGCCAGACAGCGTCGATCAGGTTGTCGGAGGGGATCAGCTCCGCGCCCGCCTCCTCGGCGGCGCGACGCAGCGGCTCCAGCCCCTCGCGGCCATGCAGCCACGGGTCATAGGCGATCCGCTGTCCGGGGCGCAGCGCCTCGCGCAGCCAGTCCTCGGGCCGGGTCTTCTCGATCTGCACCCGCTCGAACGTCTCCGCGACCTGGGCCTTCGCCTGGAGCGTGTAGCGCCCGTCGATGAACAGGGCCGCGCGATCCTCCAGCGCGATGCACAGGCCGGCCGAGCCGGAGAACCCGGTCAGCCACAGCAGGCGCTGGTCTCGGGGGGCGACGGTCTCGCCCATATGCGCGTCGCCGCGGGGGACGAGGAAGCCGTGGAGGTCGCGGCGCGCCAGCTCCTCGCGCAGCGCGGCGAGGCGGGCGGGGCCGGCGTCGCGGTCGCCCTGGGTCTCGAAGCTCTGGAACATGCGGGGCCCTTCTGCAGAGTCCGGCGGAAGCTAGGGCGGAAGGGCCGCCGATGGAAGCCCGGTCAGGGCGGGGTCAGCAGCCGCTCCCGCTCCATCGCGAAGGCCAGCGGCTCCCATCCCACGATCAGGGTCAGGGAGGCGCCGTCGTCGCGCGTCAGGAACATCCGCTCCTTCAGGCGGCCGCGGGACAGGCCCTCCACCACGCTGCGGCCGCGCCAGATGTCGGGGCCGAGGCGGAGTTCGGCCGCGCCGTCCGGACCGATGGCGCCCTCGGCCATGATGGGGCTCAGCAGCAGGCGGCGGACGCCGCCCGGAGCCGCGGCCTCCCGCGCCGAAAGGTCGAGGTCGAGCCCCAGCGCGGGCGCGGAGAGGCGGGCGTAGACGCCGGGCGCGTAAGCGTAGGCCGCGGGCTCGGCCAGCGCCACGTCGTCGAGCAGCAGCACGCGGCACCCGCAGTCGGCCGCTCCGTCGCGGGCGGCGAGCTGCGCGTGGCAGGCGGCGAGGGCCGTCTCAGCGGCCTCCCGCCGGGTTGCGCCCGGGGCGGCCGCGCGGGCGGGGCAGCTCCCGGTCGGTTCTCCCATCGCGAAGGCGCGCGGGTTGGGGAGGGCCAGGAAGCCGCGCCCCTCGGGAGAGCCGTGCAGGATCGGCATCGCAGCGGGCTCGGCGGGGCGGGGCGGTCTCGGACCCTCGCGGTGCTCCGCGGCGATCCTAAGCGCGACCTCGGCTGTTTCCGCTATGTCGGACGGGCTCTGCGCGACGGCGCGGGCGGAGACCGGCGCGAATCTGAACCTGTGGGGAGACGCCTTCCCGGCCTCTTCAATCTGAACGGAAGCGCAGGCGGAGACGAGGAGGGAAGCGAGAACGGCGGCTGCGCGAAACCGCGGAGCCGTCACGGTTTTTCCGCCGGGAGGCGTTGGGCGCATGTTTCTAACAACTTAAACTCGCATTTTGTTGCTGCACGTCACATCAATGACGTATATCGACATCACGGGTAAGACATGTTCAAGAGTCTGGGGTTAGGTTGTTTGACTGGGGAAGTCGTCAAGGTGTCCCGCTTCGTGACCGGTCGGGTCAAGTGGTACGACGCAGAGAAGGGATATGGCTTCGTCGTCCCGAACGAAGGCGGACCGGATGTGATGGTCCATGCAGCCTGCGTTCGATCGGCGGGCATGTCCTCTCTCGACGAAGGGGCCGTCGTGTCCCTGACGGTCGTGCGCGGGGACCGTGGGCTGCAGGCGACCGAACTGGTCAGCGTCGCCGAAGCCGAAGCCGTCGAGGATACGAAGGACGCGCGGCCGACCGAGATCGCCGCCGAGGCCGAGCCGGAAGGGGAATTCCTCCCGGCTCGCGTCAAGTGGTTCAACAAGCAGAAGGGATTCGGCTTCCTCAACGTGTTCGGGGATCCCGCGGACGTGTTCGTCCACATGGAGACGCTGCGCCGCCACGGCTTTCAGGACCTGGAGCCCGGGGAGGCGCTTTGCGTGCGCCTCGTGGCCGGGCCGCGCGGCCAGATGGCGGGCGAGATCTGCCGCTGGGAAGAAGTCGTCCGCACATGACGGCGGCCGTGGCGCGGCGTGCGGGACGCGATTCGATTCGCGTCGCGCTGGGATTCGTCCTCGGCCTCTCGATGGCGCAGGGCGCCTGGGCGCAGTGCCGCAACGACCGGATCGACCTGCGCGACCACGGCGGCTCCGCCCGTTTCTCGGTCGAGATCGCCGACGATGACGCGGAGCGGTCCCGCGGCCTGATGTTCCGGGAGGAGATGGCCGAGGGGCACGGGATGCTGTTCCTGTTCGACCCGCCCCGGCCGGTGTCCTTCTGGATGCGCAACACGCCCCTGCCGCTGGACCTGATCTTCATCGATCCGCAGGGGCGCGTGCTGAACGTCCTCCAGGGAGAGCCGTTCTCCGACGCGCCAATTCCGTCCGACGGCGTGGCGCGGGCGGTGCTGGAGGTCAACGCCGGCCTGATGCGGCGCTACGGGCTGGAGGAAGGGACCGAGGCGCGCCACCCCGCCTTCGGCGATCAGGCCGCGTGGCCCTGCGGGTGATGGCCGCTTGCCGCGCCTGCGTCCGATGCGCTATCGGGGTCGCGTCGGGGCGTAGCGCAGTCTGGTAGCGCGTCGGTTTTGGGTACCGGAGGCCCCCAGTTCGAATCTGGGCGCCCCGACCACGGCGAGAGGACGCAGCCCGGTCAGGCCGGCGCGTCCGTCTCATCCATAGACCCGCCAGTCTGGGCGTTCGGTGCATCTCTGCCGCTGCGCCAGCCGGCGCTCTCTCAGGATGACGCCGCCGCCCCACAGAACGGCGCCCAGGGCGATGGCGACGATTATGGCTGCGCCGATGCTCATGTTGGGGTGCCTTTCACCTTTCGTGAGACCCGAACGTAAGTCCCGATGCGCGAGTCGCGATACAAAGAATATTGTGATGGATGAAATCAGGCGCCGGGATCGCTCCGGTCCGCGAGCCGCGTGCGCGCGAGATCGCAGTCCGCGTGCATCTGGTGGATCAGGGCCTCGCACGTCGTCGAATCGCTCCTCCCCCCGCAGGAAGGACACCAGCGCGACCGACAGCTCCCGCCCGTAGAGGTCGGCGGAGAAATCGAACAGGTAGATCTCCAGGTTCGGCGCGTTGACCCCGAAGGTGGGCCGGACGCCGAGGCTGGCCGCCCCGTCGTACCGGCCGGCCTGCGGACCGTCGAGCACGTCGACCTCCACCGCGTAGACGCCGAACTTCGGCAGCAGCAGATCCTCCAGCAGCAGGTTGGCGGTCGGGAAGCCCAGGTCCCGTCCCCGCTTGTCCCCGTGGCAGACCGTGCCCTCGATCCGGTGCCGGTGGCCGAGCATCCGGGCCGCGGCCTCGGGCTCCCCCCGCGCCAGCGCTTCGCGGATGGCGGTGGAGCTGACGCGACCCGCCTCTCCCGCCAGCATGGGCGCGACGGTGACGTCGAAGCCGAACCGATCCCCGAAGGCGCGCAGGGCGGCCACGTCGCCGGCGCGGGCCTTGCCGAAGCGGAAATCGTCCCCCACCACCACGTGGCTCAGGCCGAGGCCGTCCGAGAGGATGTCCCGCGCGAATGCCTCCGGCTCCAGCCCCGCCAGCGCCTTGTCGAAGGGCAGGGAGAACAGCACGTCCACGCCCAGCTTCTCCAGCCTGTGCGCGCGGGCGGCGGCGTTCATCAGCCGGAAGGGGGGCGCATCGGGCGCGAAGAAGCGGCGGGGATGCGGCTCGAACGTCACCACGCCCAGCGGCGCCCCCTCCCGGCGCGCAAGCGAGATCACCGAGGCGTGGCCCCGGTGGACGCCGTCGAAATTGCCCATGGCGGCTGAGGCGCCGCGGTCCTCGGGCCGCACTTCGGCCACGGAGTGGATGATCCGCATCGCTTTCCCGGATTGTCGCCCGCCGCCGCGCGGGCGCCGGGCTCAGTCGAACTTGGCGGAGGGCGCGAGAACCAGCGCCTCTCCCTTGAGGACGACCTTCTCGCCCACCGTGCAGACGCAATCAAGGGTCACGCGGCGCTTGGCATGGTCTATCTCGCGAACCGTGACCCGCGCCTCCACCGTGTCGCCGGGCCGGACGGGGCCGAGGAACTTCAGCGTCTGCCCCATGTACACCGATCCGTGGCCGGGCAACTGCTCGCCGATCACGGCCGAGATCAGCCCCGCGGTGAGCATCCCGTGCGCGATGCGCCCGCCGAAGATCGTGTCCTGGGCATAGGATTCGTCCAGATGCACCGGGTTATGGTCGGTGGAGACCTTGGCGAAGAGTTCGATGTCGAGGTCGGTGATCGTCTTCCGCACGTGGCGGGTCATGCCGATCTCGATATCCTCGATGACGATCGTGCCCCGGGGCATGTTGTCGAGCATCTTCAAGATCTCCACGGAGGCTGGCGCTGCACCGCACCTAGCGCATCCGGGCGGGCTCGGCAACATCGTCGCGCAACAAATGGACTTTTCGCTGGGCGGAGGGGGGAACTTTGTTGCGCGACCGTCTCAGCCACCGCAGCCGCGGAAGTCCACTGCGCCGCCGCCGTGAAGCAGCGTGAGGCGCACCGAGCCGCGGTCGAGCCAGGCGGGAACGGTCGAGATCGGGTCGAGCGGGGCGGTCACCCGCACCAGCGCGCCGTCCGCCTCCGCCTCCGCGGGGCCGAACCAGAGCGGCTCCGGCGCCTCCACGACCGCCAGGGGCGGGCCCACCGGCGGCGCGGGCAGGCGCAGCAGCGCCTCCAGCCGCCGGTCCTCGCCCGTGCCGGTCAGGCTGCAGCGCAGCACCTCCGCTCCCGCCTCCGCGGGAGACGCCGGCACGGCCGCCATCGCGGCCTCCACCGCCTCGCGCGGACCTTCGGCCCCGACGGGCAGGCGCAGCTCCACCTGCTCCATCTCCGGCATGCAGATGTCGGAGCAGACGCCGTAGGCGAGCGAGAGCGACAGGCGCGCAGGGAGGGCGGGATCGGCCGGAATCACCCGCAGCGGCAGCACCACCTCGCGCTTGTAGCCCAGCGTCACCAGCCCGTAGCTCTCGAACGCCACCGGGCGCGGCCACAGCACTTCGACCGAGGCCACGTTCTCCGAGCCCGACCAGTCGAAGGTCGGCGGGATCCCCGCCTCGCCCGGCACGCGCCAGTAGGTCTTCCACCCGTCGTCGAGCGCGATCCGAAGACCCGCCATCCGCGCCCCGTCGTCCATCCGCCAGCCCGGCAGAAGGTCGATGCGCGAACGCTGCCCCTCGGCATGGTCCGCGACGCCGCCCTCGGCATGCGCCGGCGTCTTCCAGAGCGAGCCGAAATGCAGGTCCGCCCGCGCCGCCACCGGCGGCGCGACAAGCGCGAGGATCAGCGCGGCCTTCGGCAGCGCCCGGCGGAGGTTCAGCATGCAAGTCATGACGTTCACATAGCCTGCCTACGCGGGGAGCCGAAGTCACGATGCGGCGACGCCTGCGGTAGCGGCGCGAGATTTCACGCGGCCCCCGTTGATGCGGGCCGGACGCAGCGCCATCATCTCCCCCATGACCCCACCAGATCCCGAAGACGCCCCCGACTGGGGAGAGGACGAGACCGGCGGCCCCCTCGAAGGGGAGCTGCTGGTCGCCATGCCCGGCATGGGCGATCCGCGATTTTTCCAGACCGTGATCTTCATGTGCGCCCACGGCTCCGCCGGCGCCATGGGCCTGATCGTCAACAAGCCCGCGCGGGAGCTGAGCTTCGCGGAGCTTCTCAAGCAGGTGGGCGTTCCCCCCGGCGAGGGCGCCGAGCAATTCGACGTGCATTTCGGCGGTCCTGTGGAGGTGGGGCGCGGCTTCGTGCTCCACTCCGACGACTGGGAGGCGCCGGGCGCCACCCGGCCGCTGACGCAGGGCTTCGCGCTGACGGCGACGGTGGAGATCCTGCGCGACATCTCGGCCGGGAAGGGACCGCGGCAGGCGGTGCTGGCGCTGGGCTATGCGGGATGGGGGCCGGGGCAGCTGGAGGACGAGCTCCAGGCCAACGGCTGGCTCACCTGCCCCGCGGACGAGGAGATCCTGTTCGGCGGGGACGACGATGCGAAGTGGCGGGCCGCGCTCAGGAAGATCGGCGTGGATCCCGCCATGCTCTCGGCGAAGGGCGGCGCGGCCTGACCGCGCCGCCGAGGGGACTCGGGCCTCCATCGGCGCCCTTCGCCTCGGCGGGTGGGCCCGGTCGGCTCGGCGGGGTCAACGGGGCGCGCGTAGAACATGCCCTTCACCGCCGCCTCGGCGTCCAGCGGCGGCGGCTTCGCGGCGACGGCGTGGAGGAACGCCCGCTCCGTCGCGGGGGTGCGGGAGGGGGCCCACCCTTCGAAACAGATGCGGCGCACGAAGGTAGGGAGCTGCGCCGTCTCGTCCACCGCCATGCAGGCGCGCAGCGTGCGCAGCCCGGCCGGCAGCGCGTGACAGGCGCGCCGGCGGTCAGGGCCGGCGGAGCAGCCCACGTCGCTCAGCCGCTCGCCGCGCTTGGCGGTCGCCGGATGCCCTCATCTCGGGCTCCCTCGGGTTCCGCGGGGGCGCCTTGCGCCCGGTCCGGCGGCGCGCCCCCCTCGCCCTTGCGCTCAGAACGGGATCGCCGCGCCGTCCCAGGTCTCGAACACGCCCGCGGTCTCCACGCTGAGCGCCTCGAAGCGGGCGAGCAGCCCGGCGGCGCTGTCGCGCACGTCCACGTCCGCCGAGGCGCCGCCCATGTCCGTCCGCACCCAGCCCGGATGGTAGGCGCCCACGGCGATGCCCGCCGGGGCGAGGTCCACCGCGAGGTTGCGGACGAGGTTCGTCGCCGCCGCCTTGGACGCGCGGTAGATGTAGCCGCCTCCCGGCGCGATGGCGCTGGAGCCCATCCGGCTGGAGATCACCGCGATCTTCGAGCCCGGGCCCAGGTTCTCCCTCAGCGCCTCCACCGTCAGGAACACGCCGGTGACGTTGACCGCGAACGTCTCCGCCCACGCCTCCGCCGGAAACGGATCCCCGAGCCGCCCCCGGCCCAGCAGCACCCCCGCGTTGCAGACCACGAGGTCGATCCGCCGCCCCGCCAGCGCCTCGGCCAGCCGCGCGTGGGAGGCGGGGTCCGCCACGTCCAGCGCGTGGCCCTCGGTCCCCTCGGGAGCCGTCTCCGGCCGTCGCGCGCAGGCGATGACCGCATCGCCGCGCGCCAGCGCCTGCCGCGCCATCTCCGCCCCGATCCCGCGGGAGGCGCCGGTGATCAGAACCGTGCCCATCAGATCGTCTGGTCGTAGTCGCCGACGGACGGCTCGGTGCGGATCACGGCGTCCAGTTCGTTGAAGATGGCGCGCATCTCTTCCTCCGACTCGGGGCTCTCGCACACCACCACGAGGTTGGGGGTGTTGGAGGATGCCCGCACCAGCCCCCAGGCGCCGTTCTCCAGCATCAGGCGCGCTCCGTTCACCGTCACCACCTCCGTGATCGCGCGCCCCGCGAGCCGCCCGCCGCTGTAGGCAAGGTCCACCAGCTTCGCCTGAAGCCGGTCGATCACGCCGTATTTCTGCCCGTCCGGGCAGAAGGGCGACATGGTCGGCGTGGACCACGTCCGGGGGAGGGCGCGCCGCAGGTCCGACATTGACCGGTCCGGGTTGCGGTCGAGCATCCGGCAGATCTCCACCGCCACGCGCATCCCGTCGTCGTAGCCCCGCCCGATGGGATCGGCGAGGAAGTAGTGGCCGGACTTCTCGAACCCCGCGAGCGCCCCCAGCTCATGCACCCGCCGCTTCATGTGGCTGTGCCCGGTCTTCCAGTAGTCCGCCTTGATCCCGTGCTCCCGCAGCACCGGGTCCGAGGCGAAGAGCCCGGTGGACTTCACGTCCGCCACGAAGGTCGCGCCCGGGATGCAGGGGCGCGAGGTCGCGGGCCATGATCACCCCCACCTTGTCGGCGAAGATCTCCTCCCCCTCGTCGTCCACCACGCCGCAGCGGTCCCCGTCCCCGTCGAAGCCGAGGGCGAGGTCGGCCCCCGCCTCCTGCACCGCGCGGGCCATGTCGTGGAGCATCTCCATCGCCTCGGGGTTGGGGTTGTAGTTGGGGAAGTCGTAGTCCAGCCCGCAATGCAGCGGGATCACCTCGGCCCCGAGCCGCGACAGCACCTCCGGCGCGAAATGCGAGGCGGTGCCGTTCCCGCAGGCGCAAACCACGCGCAGCGGGCGCGACAGGCGGAAATCCCCCACAAGATCATCCAGATATGCCTCCCGCACCCCCTCGACCCGGAGCAGGGAGCCTCCGGGCCGCTCCCCCCCTCGCCGCCCAGCACGATGTCGCGCAGGCGCGCCATCTCCTCCGGCCCGTGGGTCAGCGGCCGGTGGAAGCCCATCTTCACCCCCGTCCAGCCGTTGGGGTTGTGGGAGGCCGTCACCATGGCCACCGCGCAATCCAGGTGGAACTGCGCGAAATAGGCCATCGGGGTGATGGCCGGCCCGATGTCCAGCACCTCCACCCCCGCCTGCATCAGCCCCAGCGTCAGCGCCTGCTTGATGGAGAGCGAATAGCTCCGGTAGTCGTTCGCCACCGCGATGCGCAGAGGAACTCCCGCCTCGTGCATCTGCGTGCCGATCCCGAGGCCGAGCGCCTGCACCCCGGGGAGGTTGATGTCGTCCGGAAACCGCCAGCGCGCGTCGTATTCGCGGAAGCCGGTGGGGACGATCATGGGCTCCGACAGCTCCTCCCAGGTGTTGCGGGACACGGCGGGGAGGGGGCTGTTCATCGGGGCGGGCTCCGGGATCTGCGACGCGCGACGCGGGCGTTATGCCCCGGCGGAAGCGGGATGGCGAACGGAATATCCGCGTCTGCGAACGGTCTGGAAAGCGTCTGGCGGGCGTATGGCGCGCACGCCGCCCGGGCCGCGGCGGCGCGGCCGCTGGACGGGGCGGCGTTTCGTGGTAGAACCGGGCCCGAACGAAGGACCGAGGCGGCGGATGATCGAGACCCTCAAGAGCATCTTCACCTGGTGGAACGGCGCGCCCATCGTGAGCCGGATCGCCATCTCGCGCCACAAGCGCGTCGGCGAGGACGAGCTGGGCAACACCTACTGGCAGAACGCGGACGGCAAGAAGCGCTGGGTGCTCTACAAGGGCCAGGTCGATGCCTCGTCCGTGTCGCCCGACTGGCACGGCTGGCTCCACCACACCTGGGACGAGCCGCCGACCGTCGCGCCCCTGCCGAAGAAGAGCTGGGAGAAGCCCCATATCCCCAACCTGACGGGGACCGCGGGCGCCTACCATCCTCCCGGCAGCGTGCTGACGCCGGCCACCCGGCCGCGCGTGACAGGCGATTACGAGGCGTGGCGGCCGGAATAGACCGGCGCGCGGCCGCGGAACGGTCCGGGTTCGGCCGTCTTCCTGCGGCAGGCTGCGCAAGTCGGCCCGAGCCCCCACCCTTTCCCCGCAGGCGGGGGAGGCGCCCAGGCCCCGGCCGGATCGCGGGCCATGAGACAGGAGACACGGCGATGGCGAGCAATGCGGCCGAAACCCTGATCGGCGCGGCGGTCCTGGCGGCCGCGGCCGGCTTCATCGTCTTTGCGGGGCAGACCGCGGACCTCGGAACCGGCGGCGACCGTTATGAACTGAAGGCCGCCTTCCGCAAGGCCGAGGGGATCGCGGTCGGCGCGGACGTGCGCGTCTCCGGCATCAAGGTCGGCTCGGTCGCCGGACTGGACCTCAACCCGCAGACCTATCAGGCGGTCGCGCGCTTCGCGATCGACGACGCGGTCAAGCTGCCGGACAATTCCAGCGCCTCCATCCAGTCCGAGGGCCTGCTGGGCGGCAACTACGTGGCGCTGACCCCCGGCGGCTCGGACCTCATGCTCGCGCCCGGCGAGGAGATCCTCTACACGCAGGGCTCGGTGAACCTGCTGGACCTCGTGGGCAAGGCCATCTCCTCGGTTGGCGGGTCCGAGTGACCGCCGACGCCTGGAGCGCGCGGGACTACGCGGCCAACGCCCGGTTCGTGTCGGACCTCGGCGGTCCGGTGATGGAGCTTCTGGCGCCGAAGCCCGGGGAGCGGATCCTCGACCTCGGCTGCGGCGACGGCGCGCTCACGGAGGCGATCCGCGCGGCGGGCGCGGAGGTGCGCGGGCGTGGACGCCTCGCCCGACATGGTCGCCGCCGCGCAAGGGCCGCGGGCTGGAGGCGGAGGTCGCCGACGCCCACGCCCTGCCTTTCGAGTCGGAATTCGAGGCCGTCTTCTCCAACGCCGCCCTGCACTGGATGACGGACCCCGACGCGGTCTTCGCCGGCGTCGCCCGCGCGCTGGTCCCCGGCGGGCGCTTCGCGGCCGAGCAGGGCGGGCACGGCAACGTCGCGGCGATCCGCACCGCCCTCGTCGCCGTATTGGCCGGGGAGGGCGTCGCGACGACGCTGCACGAGATCTGGTCCTTCCCCACTCCGGCCGAGCAGACGGCGCGGCTGGAGCGGGCGGGCTTCGAGGTGGAACGCATGGAGCTGATCCCCCGGCCGACCCCGGTGACCGCGGGCATGGAGGCTTGGCTCGCCACCCTCGCCGCCCCTGCGCTCGCGCTCCTGCCGGAGGCGCGGCGCGAGGCGGCCCGGGCACAGGTCGCCGCCCTCGCGGCCCCCGCGCTGCGCGACGAGGCGGGGAACTGGACGGCGGACTACATGCGGCTGCGCTTCCTCGCGCGGCTGCGGGAGACGGTCGAATGAAGAAGCGGACGCGCAGGCGCGGCGCCCTTCTGGCGGCGCTGGCGGTGGCCCCGGCCTTCGCGCTGGCGCAGGCGGAGGGGGCGACCGACCCCCTGAGCCTCGACGGGCTGCGGCCCGGAGACCGGGGCACGGTGGCCGAGAACTTTCAGGGCGTGCCCCGCGACGCGCAGGGCCGCCCCCGCGAATACGAACCCCCCGCGATCCCGCAGCCGCCCTCGGTGGTGGCGCAGGCCGCGCGTCTCGCCATCCTCGACAAGATGACGGGCCAGGTGGAGACGATCGAGATGCGGGTCGGCGAGACCCGGGACGTGGACCGTCTGGAGGTCGCGCTCCGCATCTGCCGCGTGCCCGAGGAGGACGAGCGCAGCGACGCCTACGCCTATCTGGAGATCCGCGACCTGCGGGAGGATCTGCCGCGCTTCTCCGGCTGGATGTTCGCCTCGACCCCCGCGCTGTCGGCGCTGGATCACGCCAGATACGACGTATGGGTCGAGAGTTGCAGCACCGCCTCGGGCGAGGCGTCGGCGGGCAAGGAGTAGAAATCCGCCGGCGTCTTCAGCGCCTGCTCCAGCATGGCGTGGTAGCGGGCGCGCGCGATCTCCACCGCGCCCAGCTTGCGCAGATGCTCGGTCACGAACTGGGTGTCGAGCAGGCTGAACCCCCCCGCGCGCAGCCGCGCCACCAGCCACACCAGCGCGATCTTGGACGCATCCGGGCGGAAGGAGAACATCAACTCGCCGAAGAAGGCCGAGCCGAGCTGCACCCCGTAAAGCCCCCCCGCCAGCGCGCCGTCCATCCACACCTCGACCGAGTGCGCGTAGCCGAGGCGGTGGAGGGTCCCGTAAAGCTCGCGGATCTCGGGGTTGATCCAGGTCTCGTCCCGCGCGGCGCAGCCGTCCAGCACGCCCTCGAAATCGTGGTCGATCCGCACTTGGTGGTCCGGCCTGCGCATGCGCTTGGCCAGCGAGCGGGGCACGTGCAGCCCCTCCAGCGGCAGGATCCCGCGGCGCTTGGGGTCCACCCAGAAGATGTCGGCGGCGTCGGCGGACTGCGCCATGGGAAACACCCCCGCCGCGTAGGCGCGCAGCAGCAGCGTCGGCGTGATCTGAAGCGGCTCCAGCGGCTCGCTCATGGTCTCCGTCCCGGGCTCGGTGGCGCAACGATAGCAACCCCGGCGGCGCCCGCCTAGGGCGATCAGGGCGCGAGGCCACGGGCGCGGGGGTGGTAGGGAAGCGCCTCCATGCGGCGGGCGACGGAGGGGTGCAGGTCCTCCCCCTCGCGCGTCCGCACCTCGCGCGGGGTGCGGATCACGAACATCCGGCCGATGCCGCGGCGCGGACCCAGCATCGGCGCCGTGGGGTCGGCGGGGAAGCGATCCCGCCAGCCGGGGGGCAGGGCGAGGCCCACCGCCTCCGCCTGCTCCAGCATCCACAGGAGCGGCGCATGCGCCAACGGCAGGGCCGCGTCGAACCCGCCGAGATCGCCCCCCACGTCGCCATGGGCGCCCGGAAACCAGAGCTGGCGCACATGGCCCGGCCAGTCGCCCGAGGGGTCCCACAGCTCCGGCCGGAAGGCGACCCGGTCCTCGTCCAGCGCCAGCGCATGGAAGCCGTGGCGGACATGGGGGCCGAGGTCGTGGTCATGGAACTCGGTCGCCATGGGGTGGATGAAGGACAGGATCGGCCAGGGGATGCCGAGCGCCTTCACCGTGTCCCAAACCCCGATCATCTCGATCCGCGGCGTCTGCGGCAGGCAATGGGCGGCGCGGAAGGCGGCGATGGCCTCGGGCGCCCGGATTCGTAGAGGCGGAAGGCCCGCTCCACGCCGCCGATGGATGGCCGCCTCGGGGCGCAGCAGGCCCACCCGCCCGATCAACCCCGCAAGCGAGCGCACCGCATAGGCCCCGCGGGAATAGCCGAACAGGAAGATCCGGTCCCCCGGATGGTGCCAGGAGGCGAGGCGGGCGTAGCCCTCCAGGATCGCGTCGTTCAGCCCGAGCCCCACGGCCGCGCGCAGCCAGCGCCGCCAGCCCTCCCCCTGCACGCCGGGATGATACCCCAGCGCCAGCGAGGCCCGGTGGCCGCCCTCCTCCAGCAGGTGGAACAGCCGCCCCGCATGGGTCTCGCGCCCCGGCTCCAGCGAGCTGAGGGTGCCGTCCACGATGTAGACGAGCGTGCGGGGCGGGCGGGGATCGGTCATGGGCGGGAGGGGACGTTGGAGGGGAAGAGCGGCGACGTTGCCATGAATTTCCGTCGAACGCGACTTGCCCCGCGCACGCCCGGTTTGCGCCTCATTCGCCTTTCAGATGCAGGTTCGGACACGGGTATGCGAATCGAGGGGGCGCAAGGGATGCGCGAATTGATGTTCATCGACTGCGGGCGCGAGGCGCCGGCGCAGGCCGAGACGTGGGCGCAGGCCGCGCTGGCGAAGGCGGGCGTGCCGGAGGGAGAGGCCGCGCAGGCCGCGCACCGCCTCTCGGACGGCGTCCGCGCCGCGGTCGCGGCGTTCGACTGCGCGAAGCGGGGTCCGGGCTCGCCCAAGGCGATGCTGGCCCTGAGCGACGACGAAGGGGAGCTGGCGTTCGAGCTGGTGGCCGACGGCGACCCCTCCCGCGCCCGCGCCCAGGCCTGCGCCGAGACCGCCTGGCAGGCCGCCGAGCGGCGGGTTGCAGGCGACGGCGCCTTCCGCCTGCGGATGCCCGCCCGCGCCTGACCGGGAGGCGCCTCCGCCCGCGCGGCCCGCGTTCCGCAGGCGGCGCTGGCTCACGCGCCAATCTCCGTGGATCCGCCGCCACGGGGCTCCCCCTCCCGAAGACACGGCGGAGGGCCGGGGATCGCCGTCCGACCCCGACCCCGCCGCTGGGCCTCGCGCGACCGCGAAGCCCTCGGCCGCTGGCCCCGGGGCGCCCCGCCTGCAACCCGCGGCGGGCGCCCCGGTCCAGCCGACGCGACCTCCGCGCCGCGGCCCGGCCCAACGGGAGGCGAGGGCGTCAGCCCGAAGCCGACGGGCGGGAGACCCCCGCTCAGGCCGCGTGCAGCGCCGTCCAGACCCGTACCGGCGTAAACGGCGGCGTCGCCCGCTCCACCCCGGCCGAGACCAGCGCGTCCTGCACCGCCAGCGACACCGACGGAATGCCCCCCACGCAGCCCGCCTCGCCGCAGCCCTTCACCCCCACCGGGTTCGTGGTGCAGGGCACCTCGTTGAGCTTGAACGAGAACTCCGGGAAGTCCGAAGCCCGCGGCATCTGGTAGTCCATGAACGTCCCCGACAGCGGCTGCGCGGTTTCCGGGTCCCAGGCCATGACCTCGCCCAGCGCCTGGCCCGCGCCCTGCACCACGCCGCCATGCACCTGGCCCTCGACCAGCAGCGGGTTCACCACCACGCCGAAATCGTCGACGATGGAGTACCCCACCAGGTCCACGCGCCCCGTCTCCGGGTCCACCTCCACCTCCGCCACGTGGCAGCCGTTGGGGAAGGTGTTGGTGCGGTCGTCCACGCCGCCCTCGCCCAGCACGCCGCCCAAAGCATCGGCGGCGTCGAACAGCGTCACCTGCCGGTCCGTGCCCTTGATGCGAAACACGCCGCCCTCGTCCACCGAGTACTCGATGTCCCCCTTCGCCGCCTCCAGCAGCTCCGCCGCGCCGTCCATCGCCTTCTCGATCACTTCCTCGGCGGCCTGAATGAACACCCGGCTCGCCATGATCAGCGACCGCGAGCCGCCGGTGCCGCCGCCCGCCTCCAGCAGGTCCGAATCCCCCGCCAGCAGCTCCACCGCCTCCAGCGGGATCCCCAGCTTGTCGTGGATCACCTGCGCCCAGGCGGTCTCATGCCCCTGGCCGGTGGACTGCGTGCCCACCGCCGCCTCCACCTTGCGCCCCTTCACCTTGAGGAACGCCCGCTCCACCGGCCCGCCGCCCGTGCGCTCGAAGTAATACGCGAGCCCGATCCCCGCGAGCTTGCCCCGCGCCTTCGCCGCCTCCCGCCGCGCGGGAAACCTCGCCCAGTCCGAGGCCGCCAGCACGTCGTCGAGGTTGCGGTGCGTGTCCGCGCTGTCGAACACGCACCCGCCATGCGTCGTGTACGGCACCTGATCCGCCTTGATCAGGTTCAGGCGCCGGAACTCCGCCCGGTCCATGCCGAACTCCCGCGCCGCCTGCTCCATGAGCTGCTCGGTGACGTGGATCATCTCCGGCCGCCCGGCGCCGCGATAGGCGTCGGTCGGGGTGGTGTTGGTGAAGGCGCCGCGGATCTCGTGGAAGAACACCGGCAGATCGTACATCCCCCCCGTGATCGGCGCCGAGAAGAACGTGTGAATCCCCGCCCCGAAGGTCGAATAATACGCGCCGAGGTTGGACACCGACCGCATCCGCATCGCCAGCACCCGGCCCTCGGCGTCGAACGCGCCCTCCGCGGTGGTCAGCAGGTCCCGCGCCTGCGCGTCGGACAGGAAGGACTCCGACCGGTCCGCCGTCCAGCGCACCGGCTTGCCCGCATCCTGCGCGGCGAGGCAGCACAGCGCATCCTCCGGGTGGGCCTGCAGCTTCATCCCGAAGCCCCCGCCCACGTCCGGCGTCCGCACCCGGATCCGCCCCGGCTCCACCCCCATCTGCTTCGAGAGCTTGCCGCGCAGGTTGTGCGAGCCCTGCGTGCCCGCCCAGACCAGCCACCGCTCCCCGTCATATTCCGCCCGGCAGGCGCGCGGCTCCATGGAGGCCACGATCACGCGCTGGTTCACCACCTCCACGCTCACCGTCTTCGCGGCGCGGGCGAAGGCGGCCTCGGTCTCCGCCTCGTCGCCGATGGACCAGCGATAAGCCTCGTTCCCCGGCGCCTGGTCATGGAGCTGCGGCGCCCCCGCCTCCAGCGCCTGGCGCGAGCCGATCGTCACCGGCAGATCCTCGGTTTCCAGAACGATCAGCTCGGCGGCGTCGCGGGCCTGCTCGTAGCTGTCGGCGGCGATGAAGGCGACCGGCTGGCCCGCGAAACGCACCTTGCCGGAGGCGAGATGCGGCATCGTCACCGGCGCGGCCGGGTCGCCCCCCACCAATTCCAGCGGGAAGTCGTTGGTCAGCTCGTTCAGCCGCCCCTCGATCTCGGCATGGGTCAGCACCACCCGCACGCCCGGCGCCGCGCGCGCCTCCGAAACGTCCAGCGCAGTGATTCGCCCGTGGCCGACCGCCGAGCGGAACACATAGCCGAAGAGGTCGCCTCCCGCGGCCATGTCGTCCACATAGCGGCCCTCCCCCTTCAGGAAGCGGATGTCCTCCTTGCGGCGCACGGGCTGGCCAAGACCGAATTTCATTGCAATCTCCGGGTGTTGGGGAGGCGGCCGCAGGCGGCCTGACGCTGTCGGGCGCAAGGTTACCCCGGCCCGCGGCCCCCGTGCAATCATTCGGCTTCGTTCAGGCTTGGGCCGGCCCGGTGAAGCTTCGCTGAACGTTGCTGTTGCCCGCAAAGCGAGCCTGCCGTTAATGTGTCTGCGTGTAGGGCATGCGTGTTCGTGTATTTGCCGGAGTGTGTGGCGTGCGTGGCGATGACAGGTTGATGACGATCCTCACCGGGGTCGTCCTGACGATCGCGCTTGGCGCAGTGGCGCAGCGCGGAGACTTCTTCGACAACATCGGTATGGGCCCGGGGCTGGAGCCGCGCGACGACATGGTCGCGCTGGAGGCCGGCGGCGGCTACCTGATCGACGTGGTGGCCAACGATCGCGGCGCGCGGGCCGGCGACGGAGGCCGCATCCTCGTCATGACCGCGCCGGCCTGCGGCGCCGCCTACCGGCGCGACGGCCGGATCTTCTACCAGGGCGGCGCCGCCTGCGAAGGGGTGCAGCGGCTGTCCTACTGCGTCGCCCGCGGCGACGACTGCCCGGGCGCCGAGGTGTCGCTCCGCGTCGTGGCGCGCGGCGCGGACCTTCCCGCGCTGGCCGGCGCCCCGGTGGAGCGGCTGGAGGCGCAGCGCGCCCCCGCGGTCGCCTTCGCCGACGTTTCCATCGCGCCGCCCGATTCGGGCTTCACGGCCGAGCCGCTGCTGGGTGGGAACGGCGGCGCGCTGGCGGGCCTCGTCTCGGCCTTCGGCTCCCTCGCCCCGTCGATGGGCTCGCCGGAGGTTCGCTGAGCCGCCGGCCGCGCCCGGTCCCGGCCGCATCGCTGCGCGGCGCCTCGTCCCGGCCGCCGGGAAATCCTGCGCCCGCAGGCGCTCGCGCCGCCGAATGCGAAGCGCTCGTGGAACTCCCTGCCGCAGCCGCTCCGTTCCCCCGACGACCGGCGCCGAATCCGGCCGGGCGCCGGCGGCCCGCGTAGTCAGGAGCTCCGAACCCGGCCGGATACCGGGAGGTCCCTCATGACCGCACGCATCACCGGCGCCGCTCTGGCGCTCACGACCACCACCCTTCTCGCCGCCGCGCCCGCCTTCGCCGCCGGCTGCGGCTACGGAGCCGCCGACGCCAACGGGGACGCGCGGATCACGCGCGCCGAGGCGACGGCCTTCATGGACGCGGAATTCGGCCGCTACGACGCCGACGGCGACGGCGCGATCTCGCATGACGAATACGGCGCCTGCATCGAGGCGCGCACCGAGGCCGCGATGGACCGGGTTCTGGGCGACGCCTCGGGCGGCTCCAACGCCTCCGGCGGCGCGAAGTCAGAAGTTGAAGCCGCCCGCGGCATGGCGTTCGACGCGGTGGACATCGACGACGACGGCTCCCTGAGCCGCAAGGAATGGGCGAACGCCGCCGCCGCGGCCTACGCCCCCGCCCGCCGCTCGGCCGAGGCCACGGCCAACGCACCCGCCCGCGCCGCCGGCGCCGAGCCCGCCGCCTCCGGCAAGTCGAAGGCCGGCAAGTCCGGCGCCTCGGACGCGCAGGCGAACGCCGCGAAGCACGCGCAGGCCAACGGCTCCGGCGACGCGCAGCTCAGCGGCTCCGGCGATGCGCAGCCCAGCGGCTCCGGCGACGCGCAGGCTGACGCCTCGAAGCACGCGCAGGCCAATGGCTCCGGTGACGCCCCGACCGACGGATCCGGTGAAGCGCAGGCCAGGACCTCCGGCGACACGCAGGCGAGCATCAGCGGCCCCGGCGTCCGCTTCGGCGACGAATCCCCCGCCGGCAACCGTTTCGGCGAGGAGAACCCGAGCTACCCAACCGACGATAAGGCCGGGTCGGGCAAGGCCGACGCCGACGCCGCCGCGTCCGGCGAGGCGCAGTCCGGCAGCCGTCGCGTGGTGATCTTCTCCTCCGCCGCCGACGCCGAGCGCGCGGGCCGCCGCGCCGCGCTCAGCTTCCTCGCCCATGACCGCAACCGCGACGGCCGCGTCTCCCGCGAGGAATTCGACGAGGGCCCGGCCGAGATCACCGGCCCCGGCTTCTCCGCCGGCTTCCAGAAGCTCGACCGCAACGACGACGGCCGGGTGAGCGTGCAGGAATACCGCGCCGCCCAGGACGCCGCATGGGATGAGGCGACCGGCGGCGGCGACGAGCAGGGCGTGCCCGTGATCCTCTACCGCCTCTACGTCCGCTGAACCGGACCGGGCCGGGGCCTTCGCGCGCCCCGGCCCCTCAGGCCCGCGCCGCCTCCGCGAGGGTGACCCGTCGCGCCCGAGCCGCCTGCGCCAGGGCGGCCCCGTCAGGCCCGCGCCGCCTCCGCCAGGGCGGCCCCGTCAGGCCTGCGTCGCCTCCGCCAGCAGCGCCGGCAGATCCTCGATCGAGCCGATCACCCGGTCCGCGTGGGGCGCCAGCTCCGCCTCGCCCGCGGGTCCGGTCAGCACCCCCACCACCAGCCCCGCCCCCGCGGCGCGCCCCGCGCCCAGGTCATGCAGGCTGTCCCCGATCATCGCCACCTCCGAGGGGCGCAGCCCGGCATGGCGGGCGAAGGCCTCCACCATCCCCGGCCCCGGCTTCAGCCCGTGCCCGCTGTCGTAGCCTGCCACGAACCCGAACCGGTCCCCGACACCCAGCGCCCGCATATGCGCCCGCGCCGCCGCCTCCGAGTCATGCGTGGCGATCCCCAGCGCCATCCCCCCCGCCAGGAACCCGTCCAGCAGCCCCGCCAGGTCCGCCGCCGCCGCCGCGGGCCCGCGCGAGGCCGCCTCCGCCGCCCGCCGGTTCGCCTCCGCTTCGATCTGCGCCGCCGACCGGCCCGCCAGATGCGGGGCCCATAGCGCCGCCACCTCCGCAGTGGTCCCCGCCACGATGGGCGAGCCCGGCCGGAAGCGATGCGTCTTCGGGTCCACCCCCGCCACGTCCGCCAGCCGCGCCCGCAGGCCGGAATCCCCCGGCGCCAGATCGTCCAGCAGGTCCGACACGAACCCCCGCCACGTCGCCTCGAAGTCCAGCAGCGTGCCGTCCTTGTCGAACAGGATCCCGCGGATCATCGGCGCCTCCCTTGCAGGCGGTCTTCCTACCCGCCCCTCCCGCGCCGCGAAAGGCTGTTCACCGCCCGCCTATTCCCCCACTCTGCCCGCCGCGAAACCCGAGGGAACCCGAAATGCCCGCCGAAAGACCGACCCGAGGCGCCTACCGCGCCCACCTCCCCTTCACGACCCGCTGGAACGACAATGACGTCTACGGCCACATGAACAACGTGGTCTTCTACGAATACGTCGACAGCGCGGTGAACCGCTGGATGATCGAGACCGGCGCCCTCGACGTGCCTCATTCCCCGGTGGTGGGCCTCGTGGTGGAGACGCGCATGGGCTACGCGGCCTCGGTCGGCTTCCCGGACCGGCTCACGGTGGGCCTGCGCGCGGGCCGCATCGGCCGCAGCTCCGTCACCTACGACTTCGCCATCTTCCGCAACGACGAGGAACAGGCCGCCGCCCACGGCCATTTCATCCACGTCTACGTGGACGCGCAGAGCCGCCGCCCGGTGGAGGCGCTGCCCGACAACCTCCGCGCGAAGCTGGAGCGCGATCTCGCCTCTTGATCGGCGCCGGAAGACGTTGAAAAATGTTCGGGATAAGGCCGGCCCGCAGGAACGGAATTCCCGCCAGCGACGTTTAAAGATGAAACCATAGGAGTTGCCGCAGATGCCCGACCCCGGATTCTGGTCCTCGATGATCTTCGTGACGGTCAGCCTCATCACCGCGGCGAAGCTCGCCGTCTATCTGGCGGAGCTGCCCGAGGGCTCTCTCGTCCGCGTCCGCCGCGGGCGCTGAGCGGCCCTCAGCCCTCCAGCCCCCACAGCTTCGGCTCCGCGAACTCGACCGAATTGCCGGCCGGGTCGCGCACATAGATCGAGACCGCGCCGTTGGGCCAGTCCACGCGGCTCTCGATCCCGATGCCCGCCGCCTCCAGCCGCGTCCGCCAGCCGTCGATCCCAGGACCTTCTGCCGAGAAGCAGACATGCCCCGGCCCATGCGCGCCATGCGGCGGGACGGGCAGGGCGCCCTCCGGCGCCGGGATCGGCGTCTCCAGCGGGTTGAACACGAACAGCATCCCGCCCGAGGCGCGGAAGAAGCGATGCCGGTCCTCCTCCGACATCACCAGCTCCAGCCCCACCACCTCCCGGTAGAACCGCTCGGCGGCCTCCAGATCCTCGGCGTAGAGGCAGGTCTCCAGCACGCGGGGCGGGGTCATGGCATCCTCCGGCAAGCGTGGCACGGGCGGCCCGTCAGGCCGCGTCCTCGTCGGAGGAAGCCCCCGCCGCCCGCGGCGGTTCCAGCCCCGCGAAATCGAACAGCGCCGGATCCGCGAGATGCGAGGCGTTGGCGTTGGTCAGCGCCCGGAACATGATCTGCCGGCGGCCGGGCGTGCGCCGCTCCCACTCGTCGATCATCGCTTTGACCTGCTGGCGTTGCAGCCCCTCCTGCGACCCGCACAGGTCGCAGGGGATGATCGGATACCCCATGCCACGGGCGAACCGCTCGCAATCCGCCTCCGCCACGAACGCGAGCGGCCGCAGCACCGTCAGGTCCCCGTCCTCGTTCAAAAGCTTCGGCGGCATCGCCGCCAGGCGCCCGCCGTGGAACAGGTTCATGAAGAACGTCTCCAGGATGTCGTCCCGGTGATGGCCCAGCACCACCGCGCTGCACCCCTCCTCCCGCGCGATGCGGTAGAGGTTGCCGCGCCTGAGCCGCGAGCACAGGGAGCAATATGTCCGCCCCTGCGGCACCTTCTCCATGACGATGGAGTAGGTGTCGCGATACTCGAATTCTGTGCGGCACCTGCCGCGCCGTCAGGAACTCCGGCAGCACGGTGGATGGAAACCCCGGCTGCCCCTGGTCGAGATTGCAGGCCAGCAGCTCCACCGGCAGCAGCCCCCGCCACCGCAGCTCGGTCAGCGCGGCGAGCAGCGTGTAGCTGTCCTTCCCCCCGGACAGGCACACCAGCCAGCGGTCGCCGCGCCGCGCCATGCCGTAGGTCTCGATCGCCTCGCGCGTCTCGCGCACGATGCGTTTGCGCAGCTTGCGGAACTCGGTCGCCTCGGGGGCGCCGGTCAGCAGGGGCGGCAGGTCGGTGAGCGTGTCGGACATGACGGCAGGGCTAGGCGAAGGCGCCGGCCCGCGCAACCGGAAAGGCTGGGCGGCAGGGGCGCGGCGACCTAGCTTGCAGGGAAAGCACCAAGAACCGGAGGCGGGACATGCTCAGGATCCTCATGGCGGCGGCGGCCGTCGCGCTCGCGGGCTGCGCCGGCGGCCCGGTGACGGAACCCACGGCCTGCGAGGGCGCCGCGGCCGAGGCGACCCCGGCCCTTCTGGCCGAACGCGGCATGGCGCTCCTGCTGGTGGAGGCCGCGGCCGAGGACGGCGCGGGCGTGGTCCCCGTCGCGGTGACGCTGGAAGACCCGGCGGGGGAGCGCGCCATCCGCCTCGCCTGCCTCGACCGGCGGGAGGACGGCGTGGTGTCCTGGGGGGTGCTTCCGGCGGGGGAGTGGCGGGCGGTGTCCCTGCTGGCGCTGCGCGGCGACCCGCGCCTCGCGCCGCTCTCGGGCCCCTCCCTGCGGGTCGAGGCGGGCGAGGTCCTGCATCTGGGCCGCCCCCTCTGGCGCTTCTCCCCCGCGGGCGCGCAGGCCGAGGGCCTCGGCCTCTCCCCCGAACAGGCCCGCGCCGACGCCGAGGCGCTGGTCCCCGGCGTGGCGGATGCGGTGCGCCTGCGCCCCCTCGCCGTCCCCGCTCCGGGGTTGTGAACTATGGTGCAAGACGGCGAAACGGCGCCCTTCGCGGCGGAAATCGGGCGGAAGCGGGCTTATCTGCGGCGAAATCAAGGCGAGCGGCCTGGATTGCCCCAACGTCTCCAACCTCCTGCGCCCTCCGTTCTGCACAGCGGTACCCGAGGGGCGTTTCGCAGCGAAACGCTAGCGGTCGCGTTTCGGCGGCACCGGATCGAAGCCCTCGCCGCCCCAGGGATGGCACCGGCAGATGCGCCTGAGGGCCAGCCACCCGCCCCGCGCCGCCCCATGCCGCTCCAGCGCCTCCAGCGCGTATTCCGAGCAGGTGGGCGCGAACCGGCAATTCCGCCCGAGCCACGGCGAGATCAGCAGCCGGTAGCCCCGAACGGGCAGGGCGAGAACACGAGCCAGCGGCCTCATTCGGGCCTCCCTCCGGCCCGACCACGCAGACGGTCGGGCAGGGCGGGCGCGTGCGCGACGGGGTTTGCGGCAGCCTCCCATCGGCGCCGGCGGCGGCTTCGACCGGACAGGGCGTGCGCGAAGGGCTTCCCCTCGGCCCGCTCACGGGGACGAAAGCCCCGGCCGGGCAGGGCGGGGACGTCCGCCAGCGGGTTCACCCCCGCCTCCCGTCGGCCCGCTCATGCAGCTTGTCGATAGCCCTCTCGAGGTCCCGCAGCAGGTCCGGCCAGGCTCTGCCGGCCGTGTCGTCCCTGCGCCCGATAAGCACATAGTCCCAGCCGGGCCGCGCCCGCCCGGGCATCACCTCGGCCGCCGCCGCGCGCAGGCGCCGCTTGGCCCGGTTCCGCGCCACGGCGTTGCCGACCTTCTTGGAACAGGTGAACCCGACCCGGACCTGCGGCGCCGCGGGCTCCTCGCCCGTGCGCACCCTTCCCTGGGTCATCATCGAGGCCGTGCCGTAGCGCGCGCCCCTCTGGGAGGCGGCGACGAAGTCCCGGCGCTTGAGCAGGCGACCGATGGAGGGGCCCGCAACGCCGGCGCCGCCGGCCTCGTCCGGCCGCTCTGCGGCCCCGGAGGAGGCTGCGGCGGACGTCGGAGGCGCGGCGGCGCTCATGCGGCTGGCTCCCGTGCGGCGGGCCGAGGAGGCCCGCGGCGGATCAGGCCGTCAGGTTCTTCCGGCCCTTGGCGCGGCGGCGGTTGATCACCGCGCGGCCGTTCTTCGTCGCCATGCGGGCCCGGAAGCCGTGGCGGCGGGCGCGGACGAGCCGGCTCGGCTGGAAGGTGCGCTTGGACATCGCTCGGTCTCCTTGGGCTGGGGCCTCGCGCCCCCTCCGCGCCGCGCCCGTGGGGCGGCCGCGCGGACGTCTGAAAATCCGGAGCGCGTCGGATAAGGCCGGGGGGGCCGTCTGTCAATGCCCGGGCCCAGATCAATGGCCCGTGAGGCGGCTTTCCCTGCGCCCGCCGCGCCTGACATACCAGAGGCCCGGCAGCCGCAGAAGGACCCCTCGCATGAGCCCCAGGCAAGAGGAGCCGCGCGCCGGATGGCGGCGCTGGTGGCCGCTGGCGCTCGTCGCCGCGGGGGCGGTCTGCGCCTGGTGGCTGTTCGGCGACAGCCTCAGCTTCGAGACCCTGCGCGAGAACCGCGAGGCGCTGCTGGACTGGCGGGACCGCAACTGGGCGCTCGCCGCCGGGGCCTACTTCCTGGCCTATGCGGGCGCGGTGGCGTTCTCCATCCCCGGCGCGCTGGCGATGACGCTGACGGGGGGGTTCCTGTTCGGGCTGGTGTGGGGGACGCTTCTGACCCTCTTCGCGGCGACGCTGGGGGCGACGGCGATCTTCCTCGCGGCCAGGACCTCGCTTGGGGACCGGCTGGGCGCCAAGCTGGAGGGGCGGGGCGGCTGGATGGCTCGCCTGAGGCGCGGGGTGGAGGAGAACCAGGCCTCGGTCCTGCTGCTGATGCGGCTGGTGCCGGCGGTGCCGTTCTTCCTGGCCAACCTGGCGCCGGCCTTCCTCGGGGTGGCTTTGCCGACCTTCGTGTGGACCACCTTCGTGGGCATCGCGCCGGGCACGGCGGTCTACACCTGGGTCGGCGACGGGCTGGGCGCGGTGTTCGAGGCCGGGGGGACCCCGGATCTCGGGCTGATCTTCGAGCCGCAGATCTTGGGGCCGCTGCTGGCGCTGTGCGCGCTCGCGGCCCTGCCGATGATCCTGAAGGCCTGGCGGAGGAGAGGGGCATGAGCGTGCTGACACCGGATCTTTGCGTGATCGGGGCGGGCTCCGGGGGCCTCTCGGTCGCCGCGGGGGCGGCCCAGATGGGAGCGGAGGTGGTCCTGATCGAGGGCGGCGAGATGGGGGGGACTGCCTCAACTACGGCTGCATCCCCTCCAAGTCCCTGATCGCGGCCGCGAAGGCCGCCCATGCGCCGGAGCTTGGGGAGAGGCTGGGCGTCCACGGCCGGGCGGAGGCGGATTTCGCCGCCGTGCAGGCCCATGTGCGCCGGGTGATCGAGAGCATCGCCCCCCACGATTCGCAGGCGCGGTTCGAGGGGCTGGGCGTCACCGTGATCCGCGGCTGGGCGCGCTTCACCGGGCCGGAGGAGGTGGAGGCGGAGGGCGTGCGCATCCGCGCCCGGCGCTTCGTGATCGCGACCGGCTCCTCGCCCGCCGTGCCGCCCGTCCCGGGGCTGGCGGAGCTGCCGTACCTGACCAACGAGACGCTGTTCGATCTGCGCGAGCGGCCCGAGCGCCTGCTGATCCTGGGCGGCGGCCCCATCGGGCTGGAGATGGCGCAGGCGCACCGGCGGCTGGGGTGCGAGGTCACGGTGCTGGAGGGGGGCGCCGCGCTGGGCAAGGAGGACCCGGAGCTGGTGGGCGTGGTCCTCTCGCGCCTTCGGGCCGAGGGGGTGGAGATCGTGGAGGGGGCGAAGATCGCCCGCGCCTCGGGCGAGGCGGGGGCGGTGACGCTGGAGGCCGAGGACGGGCGGAGCTGGACCGGCACCCATCTGCTGGTGGCGGCGGGGCGGACGCCGAACCTGGACCGGCTGGACCTGAAGGCGGCGGGGGTGCGCCGGAACAAGGCGGGGGTGAAGGTGGATGCGGGGCTGCGCGCCTCCAACCGGCGGGTCTATGCGGTGGGGGATGCGGCGGGGGGGATGCAGTTCACCCATGTCGCGGGCTGGCACGGGGGGCTGGTGGTGCGCAACGCCCTGTTCCGGCTGCCGGTGAAGGCCGAAGGCGCCGTGCCGCGGGTGACCTACACCAATCCCGAGCTGGCGCAGGTGGGGCTGACCGAGGCGGAGGCGCGCAAGGCGCACGGGCGCCGGCTGGAGGTCATCCGGGTCGGCTATGACGAGAGCGACCGGGCCCGGGCCGAGGGGCTGGAGGAGGGGATGGTGAAGCTGATGGCCGTGGGGGGGAAGCCGGTGGGCGCGGGGATCGTGGGCGCGCAGGCGGGAGAGCTGATCTCGCTCTGGACGCTGGCGATCTCGGCCGGGATCAGGCTGTCGGCGGTGGCGGGGATGGTGGCGCCCTATCCGACGCTGGGGGAGCTGAACAAGCAGGCGGCGGGGCGGTATTACTCGCCGAAGCTGTTCGGGAGCCCGTGGGTGAAGCGCGGGGTCCGGGCGCTGGCGAAGCTGGGCTGAGGGGGCCGCCGCGCCGCGGTCCCGCCTGTGGCGGCGCGGGCGCCCGCGGCGGGCTGCGGAGGGCGGAGCCCGTGGCGGGGGGCGGCGTCGCTGCGGGCGTCGGCGGGGCCGGGCTGCCGGGGCGGTTCCGTCCGTGGCGGCGGAGGCGCCTCGCGGCGGAGGAGCGGCGTCCGCGCGGGCGAGGCGGTGGGGCGGGCCGCCGCCCGCGCCGCTCCGCCCGGGGGACAGGGGCGCGGCCGCCCGCCACTGGCGCGGCGCCCCCGGCATCACTAGAATCCTCCCCGAGGGCGGCGGCCGGCATCCTCCGGCCGCCTCCCGGAAAAGGGCGGGCCTGCGGGCCCTTGCGGGATGCTGCTGATACGAAGCCTGTCCGGACGCCTGCTGCTGCTGACCGTGCTGTTCGTCATGCTGGCGGAGGTGCTGATCTTCGCGCCCTCGGTCGCGAGCTTCCGCGAGTCCTATCTGCAGGAGCGGCTGGAGAGGGCGCAGATCGCGTCGCTCGCGCTGCTGGCGACGCCGGACGACATGGTGACGCCGGAGCTGGCGAAGGAGCTGCTGAGGACCGCCGAGGTGCTCAACATCGTGCTGCGCCGCGACGAGGCGCGGGAGCTGATCCTGGCGATGCCCATGCAGGACATGGTGGACGAGACCTACGACCTGCGCGACGCCAGCGCGTGGGAGCTGCTGGCGGACGGGCTGGCGGCGCTGGCCGGGCCGGCGGACCGGGTGATCCGGGTGATCGGCGTGCCGGTGCGGGGCGGGGGCGTGGCCATCGAGGCGACGATGGAGGAGGGGCGCCTGCGCGAGGCGATGATCGCCTACGGGCTCAGGGTGCTGGGGCTGTCGCTGGTGATCTCGGCGATCACGGGGGTGCTGATCGCGCTGGCGCTGCGGCGCTTCCTGGTGCGGCCGATGACGCGGGTGATCGGCAACATGCGCCGCTTCGCCGAGGACCCGGAAGACCCGTCGCGGGTGATCGCGCCGTCCTCCGGCATTGCGGAGATCGCGGAGGCGGAGGCGACGCTGGCGCGGATGCAGACCGACCTGCGCGCGGCGCTGCGCCAGCGGGCGCGGCTGGCGGCGATGGGGGAGGCGCTGGCCAAGGTGAGCCATGACCTGCGCAACCTGCTCCAGACCGCGCAGCTTCTGGCGGACCGGCTGGAGGGATCGGAGGACCCGCGGGTGGCGCGGATCGGGCCGAAGATCATCCGCTCGCTGGACCGGGCGGCGGCGCTGTGCGCCTCGACGCTGGACTACGGCAAGGCGGAGGAGCCGGCGCCGGTGATCCGCAACGTGGCCCTGCGGGCGCTGGTGGAGGAGGTGGGCGACAGCGTCTTCCCCGACCGCCATGAGGAGGAGGATGCGCGCCGGGCAGGGGGCGTGCGCTTCGCCAACGCGGCGCCGGAGGGGCTGACGGCGCTGGCCGACCCCGACCAGCTGCTGCGCGTGCTTGTGAACCTCGCGCGCAACGCCCGTCAGGCGATGGACGGGGCGGGCGCCGCGGGAGAGGTCAGGATCGAGGCGAAGCGGGAAGGAGAGACCGTGGTCATAGACGTGACGGACCAGGGGCCGGGCCTGCCGGAGCAGGCGCGCGCCAACCTGTTCACGCCCTTCAAGGGCGGGGCGCGGCGCGGGGGGGCGGGGCTGGGCCTCGCCATCGCCGCGGAGCTGGCGCGGGCGAACGGGGGGCGGGTGGAGCTGGCGCGGTCCACCACCGAGGGCGCGGCCTTCCGGGTTCACCTGCCCGCCGGCCTGCCGGCCGGACGCGGACGCGAGGACGCGGCATGAGCGGCGCGCGGCCGGGGGCGCGCAACCTGCTGACCGACGTGGCCGGGCTGCGGGTCGGCAACGCCGAGGACGAGGACGCCCGCACCGGCGTCACCGTGGTGCTGGCCGACGGACTGGTCTGCGCCGGCGCCGACGTGCGCGGCGGCGGGCCGGGGACGCGGGAGGTGGACGTGCTGTCGCCCGAGAACCTGGTGGGGCGGGCGCATGCGGTGGTGCTTGCGGGGGGCTCGGTGCTGGGGCTCGGGGCGGCGGATGCGGTGACGGCGGCGCTGTCGGCGCGGGGCGTGGGGCTTGCGGTGCATCCGGGGCACCCGCCGGCGCCGATCGTGCCCTCGGCGATCCTCTATGACCTGACCGAGCGCTCGCAGGCGGCCTTCGCCTCGGGGCCTCCCTATGGGCGGCTGGGGCGGGAGGCGCTGGAGGCGGCGGCGGCGGACTTCGCGCTGGGCTGCGCCGGCGCGGGCAGGGGGGCGAATTGCGGGACGATGAAGGGGGGGCTGGGCTCGGCCTCCATGGCCGTGCCGGGCGCGGCGGAGGACGGGGCGCGAGGCGACGGTCGCGGCGCTGGTGGCCGCCAACCCCGTGGGCGGCGTGGTGCTTCCCGGCGCCCGCGTCTTCTGGGCCTGGCCGTTCGAGCAGCAGGTGGACGGGGCGTGGGAGTTCGGCGGCCTGCGCCCGAACCCCGCCATGGCGCCGGTCAGCGAGCCCTTTCCGCCCGAATGCCGCCTCGCGCCCCCCGGCGCCGCGACGGCCATCGGGGTCGCGGCCACGGATGCGGACCTGACCACGGCGGAGTGCCGGAGGTTCGCGATGATGGCGCAGGACGGTCTCGCCCGCGCGATCCGGCCCGCGCACACGCCGATGGACGGCGACACGATCTTCGCCCTGGCGACCGGGCGGCGTCCGCTGGGCGAGGGGCCTGTGCGGGCGCGGCGGCTGGCGGCGCTGGGCTCCGCGGCGGCGGACTGCGTGGCGCGGTCGGTGGCGCGGGGGGCGTATCTGGCGGTGTCGGACGCGGGGGGGCGGCCGGCATGGCGGGACCTCGGATGATCCTGGACGGGGGCCTTGCAACGCCCGACGCGGGCCGCTAAAGACCCCGCACGCGCCGCGGTCGAGGCCGCCGCGCCCTGCACCGGTAGCTCAGCTGGATAGAGCACCAGACTACGAATCTGGGGGTCGGGGGTTCGAATCCTCCCCGGTGCGCCACCTCTCTCCTCAAGCCGTTGTCATGCCTCAGCGTTTGTCGCGGGACAGAGCGAGCGTAGGACATGGCGGAGAACATTTCGCGCCTTCATTGCTTCCAGAAAAACGGGATCTGGTACTTCGCCAGGCGCGTTCCCACGGACTTGCAGGGGCACTACGTGTCGGGTCGTATCTCATACTCCCTGCGGACCCGATCGCGTGCCGTGGCTGCATCCAGGGCCAGCCGGGCGGCTCAGCAGCTGGACGAGTACTGGTATCACCTGAGGCTTCAGCGGACCGACCTGCCGGGAAGGCATCTTCTGCGGATGGTCGATGCCTCAGTGAAACCAGCCCATGTTCCGCCCGCCGCAAATGACGATGTGGTCAAGCTTTCCGAAGCCGTGGCCGTCTATCTTCGGCTCAAGGGATCTGACCGCCCCGCCTCCTATCGGTTGGCTGCGGAACGGGCGTGCGGGTATGTCATCGACGTTTGCGGCGACCGCGAGATAACCAGCTACACGCGACGGGACGCGAATGCCTTTCGGGATGCCCTGCTGGCGAAAGGGCTGGCCGGCAGCAGCATAACGAGGATCTTTGCGGCGGTGCGGGCGATCACCAACTTTGCAGCCGCTGAAGCCGGGATCGAACTTGACCTGACCCCTTGTTTCTCCTCCACGGCGTGCTGGGATCCCGACCGACTGTGCTCTGAGCCCTTGGTCTGGACCGCCGGAAGCTGGAGTTTTCCGGCTCTTCACGATGACGGGCTGGCTGCGCCATCGGGATAATGCATGGCGATCGGGACGTTGTATCCGATCGCGCTGTGGGGTCGGTCCTCGTTGTAGTCTCTGCGCCAATCTTCCAGCTTTTCGCGGGCGTCGGCAAGGCTCATGAACCAGTGGGCGTTCAGGCACTCCGCCCGGAGCTTGCTGTTGAAGCCTCGATGAACCCGTTGTCGGTCGGCTTGCCGGGCCGCGAGAAGTCCAGGGTGACGTCGTTGGCATAGGCCCAGAGGTCGAGGTCGCGGGAGATGAACTCGCTGCCGTTGTCGACCCGGATCGTCTGCGGATAGCCGATCTGGCGGCAGACCCGTTCCAGCGTCTGCACCACGTCCTCGCCGCGATAGGCGAACCGGGGATCGGCCGCCGGGCAGAGCCGGGAATGGGTGTCGACGACGGTCAGGATCCGGAGCTTCTTGCCCGTGGCGAGCTGGTCGTGGACGAAGTCCATCGCCCAGACATCGTTCGGCCCGACGGCTTCCTGGCGGTCCTCCCGCAGCTTCGCCTTCACCCGGCGCTTCGGGTGCTTGTTGCGCAGCTGAAGCCCCAACTCGTTGTAAATCCTGCGGGTCTTCTTCATGTTGATCACCCAGCCCTCGCGGCGCAGCAGCACATGCACGCGGCGGTAGCCGTAGCGCACGCGCGTCTCGCAGATCTCCTTGATCCGTCTCTCGACGGCCAGCCTGGTCGGTGCGCCGGGACTTGTAGTGGTAACGTGGAGCGTGTCGAAGCGAGAGGGCCCCACAAGCCCCGCCGGATCGACACGCCCCAATCGATGCACATCCCGCGAACCAGCTCGCGCATCCGGCCAGGCTTCAGAGCTTTCGGCGGATGACGTCCTGCAACATCTCCCGGTCGAGCGTCAGGTCGGCGACGATCTTCTTCAGCCGCGCGTTCTCGTCCTCGAGCGCCTTCAGCCGCCGCATCTCGTCCGGCAGCAGCCCGCCGTACTCGCTTCTTCCAGTTGAAGTAGGTCGCCTGGCTGATCCCCGCCTTGCGGCAGATCTCCGCGACCGGCGTGCCTTCCTCGCCCTGCTTCAGCACGAACGCCTTCTGCGCCTCCGTGAACCTCGATGCCTTCATCGTTCTCCGCTCCTCTCCCAGCCAGGAAAGCGTAGCCGAAAACTCCAGCTTCCGCGGTCCAGTTCTCAGGGGGCAGAGCAGACTGGAAGGGACCGGACGATGAAGCGCAGCAGGTTCACGGAAGAGCAGATCATCGGCGTTCTGCGGGAGCAGGAGGCCGGGGCCACGGTGGCGGACCTATGCCGCAAGCACGGGATGTCATCGGCGACGTTCTACGCGTGGAAGGCGAAGTACGGCGGGATGGACGTCTCCGACGCGAAGCGGCTGAAGGCCCTCGAGGACGAGAACGCCCGGCTGAAGCGGCTCTAGGCCGACGCGATGCTCGACAACGCCGGGTTGAAGGATCTGCTGTCAAAAAAATGGTGACGCCCGCCGTGAAGCGGGAGGCGGTCGCGCATCTCCGTGCCTGCACGGGATGAGCGAGCGGCGGGCGTGCACCTTGATCTCGGCGGACCGCAGCTCGGTCCGCTACCGAAGCCGGCGCCCCGACGATGCTGGCCTGCGCCGGCGCCTGCGCGAGCTGGCGGAGCAGCGCCGGCGGTTCGGCTATCGCCGGCTGCATGTGCTGTTGCGTGCGGAGGGCTGGGCCATGAACCGCAAGAAGACCCAGCGGCTCTACGGTGAGGAGGGGCTGGCTGTGCGGCGGCGCAGATCCCGCCGCCGGATCGCGGTCGCGCGCACGCCGATACCGGCGCCGGACGGACCGAACAGCCGCTGGTCGATGGACTTCGTGCATGACCAACTGGCCGGCGGAGGCAGGTTCCGCGTGCTGAACATCATCGACGACGTGACGAAGGAGTGTCTGGCGGCGATCCCGGACGCCTCGATCTCCGGCAGACGGGTCGTCCGGGAGCTGAAGGTCCTCATCGAGACCCGCGGCAAGCCACGCATCGTGGTCAGCGACAACGGGACGGAGTTCACCTCGACGGCCGTCCTGACCTTCGCGCAGGCGGAGAAGCTGGACTGGCGATACATCGCGCCGGGAAAGCCGACCCAAAACGCCTTCGCCGAGAGCTTTCAGGGCCGGATGCGGGACGAATGCCTCAACGAGCACCTGTTTTTCTCGATGAACCACGTCCGGGCGATCCTCCGCGGATGGGTCGACGACTACAACACCGTGAGGCCGCACTCGGCGATCGGCTACATGACGCCGGCCGCCTACGCAGCCTCCCTGAAACCGCAATGGGCATCGCCGCTGCACGACCTCGAAGGCTCCGCGCCGCTGCCCATTGCTCACGCCGCCCTGACGGGCAAATCTCAACCCACGATTCCGGCCGCCCGCGGATGAGCGCAAGGGGTCAGGTCACTTCACCTTGGCATAGCGCCCGGTCAGGCGATGCCAGATGCCGGAAAAGCCGCTTCGGCAGACGCTGCGCGCGCGTGCCTTGGTCTCGGCCTGCCAGCGCTGTTCATGGGCGCGGCCAGGCTTTTGCCGTTCTTCCTGGTGGCGCGCCAACCAGGTCCGCCTTGCGGAAGTCGATGACAGCCGAGCCGACGCTGCAGCGTCCCGCTCCACATCTTTGATGTAGGCTTGCGAGCTTCGCGGTCATTCCGCCCGCGATCTCGGCTTTGACCTCATCGAACCGAGCGCAGCTGCGCGCGCGATCGCCGAGCCTTGCCTCAATGTCTTTCGTCTTCACCCCCGCATAGCGGGAAAGCGAATAGACCTCGCCACGATAATCGACGGCGACAAAGCCGCGCCGGTCGCCTCTGGCGAGCCAGAAGCCGCGCTCCCTGAGCGCCCGTTCGAAGGCCGCCTTGTTGTCGGACGCTGTCCCAGCACTGCTGGAACACCGCCTTGAGTTCGCGCGGATCGAGCCCGGCGCGCTTTGCCTGTTGCCATTCTTCGCGCGTGAAGGTCAGCGGGTCGCGCAGGCTGCGGTCCTGAAGGCCGCGCGGCATGTCCCAGCCATGTTCCAGGTAGAGCTTGCGGGACACGTCCCGCAGCTTGATCTTGTAGTGGGGCAGGTTGATCGCGCGCATGCGCTCCGCGTCGATCCGCGACCAGACGGCATGGGCATGCCGCCGCCCGTCCTTTTCGTGGAAGACGATGGCGCGCGGCTGGTTTTCCAGACCGAGCTTGCGCTCGATTTCGTCGATGGCCTGCTCGAAGGCCTCGATGCTGGCATTCGCCCCTTCGGCGGGTTCAGGCTCATCGAGAACAGGTGCTTCTCGCAGCGCGTGCCAACGGCGATGGCGTCCGCCTCGCTGAAGGCGCCGCGCAAGATCATCGCTGGCAAAGCCGCGCACCTCATGCAGCTCGACATGATCGTTGTCGCGCATCGCCAGAAGATAGCGGGCAAGCTGCTGCCCGCCGCCGCGCTCTTTGGCCTTTCAGGATCATGGCCCGTCCCCCGGCGACTTGCCGAGCGCGCGAAGAAGCTCGGCCCGCAGGGCCGAGACTTCGCGGCAGGCTTCCTTGAGATCGGCCTCGGTTTCCGGCGTGACGGGCAGCGAGCCCGTGTTCACGGCCTTGGCGAGCTGGTTCAGGTTGGAGGAAAGCCGGGACTGGCCCAGGGCACCCAGGACGCGCCCAAGCGCCTCATGGTCGCTTGACCGGGCTGTTGCCGCTCTTCTTGCGCGGGCGGCATCGTCGCCGAACAGCCGCTCGCGGATATAGGCACGCTCAAGCGGCTTGCCGCCCGCGTTCAGCGTCCAGCCGCGCCCGTTCCTCATGGGTGAGGCGCAGGGAGAACGGCGGCGGGTACTTCTTTTCCGCCGCCTTGGCTGTGCCTAAGGCATTAAAGTTTACGGCTTAAATGGTGTCATCGCCGCACCGCAGACCCTTAGGGTCTAGCTGCGCGAGATGGCGCTCCCATTCATCCAGCACCTCGAAGAGAGTGTTCGAACTTTCTCCTGCGAGGTGCGCCACCTCTCTCCTCAAGCCGTTGTCATGCCTCAGCGTTTGTCGTGAGACAGAGCGAGCGTAGGACATGGCGGAGAACATTTCGCGCCTTCATTGCTTCCAAGCTTCCAAAAGAACGGCATCTGGTATCTCGCCAGGCGCGTTCCGAGCGATCTGCGGGGGCGTTACGTTTCAGGGCGCATCTCGTATTCCCTGCGAACGCGAACCCGTGCTGTGGCGGCTTCCAGAGCCAGCCGGGCCGCACAGCAGCTGGACGAGTATTGGTTTCGAGCACGTCACGCCAGATGCGGCGGGCGCCGTAGGTCCGGTCGCTGGCCTTGAAGCTCCTGTCGATGGCCGCGGCGAGCTTCGCGTCCTGGATCGCTGGGCGGTCGGCCGAGCCAGGCATGTAAGCGCCAGCGTGAGACGGCCGGCGCGTCGCGCATCCGGGCGACGGGCCGGATGCCTCTGCGCTTCGCGATTAAGGCGAACGTCATGTCGCTTCCCGCGCGAAGAACGCCGCGGCCTTTCTTCGGATGTCACGCTCCGCCCTGAGCTTGGGACCTCTTTCTTCAGGGCTGCGAGCCCGGCCAGCTCGGCACGTTGCTGGCCGTGGCCGGGGAAGGCGGAGTTCGCCGCCGCCGCAGCTTCCCGTATCCAGCGCCGCAAGACGCTCTCCGCCGGATCAAGGTCCTGGCTCGCCTGCGGGACCGATACGCTCCGCTCCGTCACCGGCTTCACCGCCTCGATCCTGAACCCCCGATTGAACGTTCGTCCCGCCATGTCCGCTCTCAAGATACGTGGTGACGATCCTATCTTCGCGTCCACGGAACCGGCGGCAGGCCACCATGCCTTCGACGGCTCGTAGCGCCCATGTGTGGATCAGCGTCTGGTGCAACCTGTGCTTCGCCACCAGCCCGGCCGCCGTCAGGTCGCCCTCAAGCGCCTCGAGCGCCACCTTCGACTTGAATTCGGCGCTGCAGCGCGGCCCCTTGCCCGTCGTCCCGTTCGTCCTCGTTCGTCGACGAACCAGGCTTGGCCGCCTGTCCGGGAAGTGGGGACCGCCTCACGCGCCTCACCGGCGCGCAGTTGTTGCGCGCCTCAGGGGCGTGGGCTAACCTCCAGACGACGGCGTGCAAGCGTCGCTTCAAAGGGAGGAAGAACGATGGCCTGGGCAACTCCGAAGCTTGAGGAGATCTCCTGCGGCATGGAGATCAACATGTACTTTCCCGCCGACGACGACGGCGACGCGCTGTTCTGACGGCGGCGCGGGAGCCGGAGGCGGGTTTCTCCAGTGGAACTGCGCCCGTCCGAACTGCGATGCGGTCCGCGCGGGCCGGATCCCGTCCATGCCCCAATCCTCGGTCGCAGTTTCGGCGGACGAGGATTGGGCTGTGCTGAACGTCTCCCCCACGTCCACGCTCCGCTGCAGGCTAAGAGGGATCTTCGGGCTGCGCGCAACACGCCGATCAAGGCGGCCCTGCTGGCCAATGGCGACGAGGGTCGGGCGCCGCATCTTCATCCACATCAACAACACCAACCCGGTGCTCGACCCCGACGGTCCGCACCGCGGGGCGCTGGAGGCGGCTGGCTGCGACCCTGGCCGCAACGGCATGGAGATCGCGCTTTGACCCTCTCGCGAGACGATTTCGAGGCCCGCCTGCGCGCCATCGGCGCGGCGCGCTACCACGACAGACATCCGTTCCACCAGCGGCTGCACGGGGGCGACTGCACCCCCGACGAGGTGCGCGCATGGGTCGTGAACCGCTGGCAGTACCAGTCCCGCATCCCCATGAAGGACGCGGCCTTCATGAGCCGGGTGGAGGACCCCGCCCTGCGGCGCGCCTGGCGCTCGCGCATGGAGGATCATGACGGGAAGGACGGTGACGAGGGCGGCATAGCGCGTTGGCTGAAGCTCGCCGAGGCGGTGGGGCTGGATCCGGCCTACGTCGCCTCCGGCCGCGGCGTGCTGCCGGCCTGCCGTTTCGCGGTCGACGCCTATGTCCGCTTCGTGCGGGAGCGGTCGCTGTTGGAGGCGGTGGCGTCCTCGCTGACCGAGCTGTTCGCGCCGGCCCTGCATGAGCGCCGCATCGCCGGGCTGATTGCGCACTACGACTTCGCCGACGACTCGGCGCTGAGCTACTTCCGCACCCGCCTCGGGCAGGCCCCGAAGGACGTGGCCTTCGGGCTCGGCTGGGTGCTGGACCACGCCGACACGCAGGAGCGGCAGGACGCCGCCGCCGCGGCGCTGGAGTTCAAGACGGACGTGCTCTGGGCCCAGCTCGATGCGATTCATGCGGCCTATGTCTCGCCCGGCCTGATCCCGCCGGGCGCTTGGCGGCCGGGGGAGGGGATGGCGTGAGCGTGACTCCCGACAGCCGGCCGGCCCTGCCGCGCGGCGTCCGCGTCCGCCGTGACGCGGTGCGCGACGCCTGGGTCCTGCTGGCGCCGGAACGGGCGCTGCGGCTCGACCCGATCGGCCTCGCGATCCTCAACGAGATCGACGGGGAGGCGACGCTCGCCGAGATCTGCCGCCGTCTGGCCGACCGTTACGGCGCGCCCGAGGCGCAGGTGACGAAGGACGCGACGGCGTTCCTCGACGGGCTCTGGGCGCGGAGGATGCTGGACGCATGACCTCTGCGCCCCCCATCGCCATGCTGGCCGAGTTGACGCATCGGTGTCCGCTCGCCTGCCCCTATTGCTCGAACCCGCTGGAGTTGGCCCGCGGCTCCGCGGAGCTGGACGCCGCGACCTGGGCCGAGACCTTCCGGCAGGCGGCGGCGCTCGGGGTCCTGCAACTGCACCTCTCGGGCGGAGAGCCCGCGTCGCGCCGGGATCTGGAGGAGATCACCCGCGCGGCGTCGGAGGCCGGGCTCTACACCAATCTCATCACCTCCGGCGTCGGGCTGACGGAACGGCGGCTGCGCGCGCTGGAGGCGGCGGGGCTGGATCATGTCCAGCTCTCGGTTCAGGGCGTGGATGCGGCCTCGGCGGACGAGATCGGCGGCTATGCCGGCGGGTTCGCCCGGAAGATGGAGGTGGCGCGGCTGGTGTCGGAGATCGGCTTCCCCCTGACGCTGAACGCGGTGATGCACCGCCGCAACCTCGACCGGCTGGAGGAGACCATCGACCTCGCGCTGGCCCTCGGCGCCCGGAGGCTGGAGGTCGCCTGCGTGCAGATGCACGGCTGGGCCACCCGCAACCGCGCCGCCCTCCTGCCGACGCGGGAGCAGGCGCAGCAGGCGGCGCGCACGGTCGCCGGGGCGCGGACCCGCCTGCGCGGCCGCCTCGCCGTCGATTTCGTGCCGCCGGACTACTACGCCGAGCTGCCCAAGGCCTGCATGGGCGGCTGGGGCTCCACCGGGCTCGTGGTCGCGCCCGACGGGCGGGTGATGCCGTGCCACGCGGCCGACACCATCCCCGGCCTGACCTTCGAGTCGGTCCGCGACCGTCCGCTGTCCGAAATCTGGGCCGACAGCCCCGCCTTCAACGCCTTCCGCGGCACGGACTGGATGCAGGAGCCCTGCACCTCCTGCGACCGCCGCACCCGCGATTTCGGCGGCTGCCGCTGCCAGGCGCTGGCGCTGGCGGGAGACGCGACGGCGGCCGACCCTGTCTGCGTCAAATCCCCGGATCGCCCGCGCGTGGACGCGCTGATCGAGGACGCCATGGCCGGGGCCGAGGGCGCCCGGCTCGACTACCGGACGCCCCCCGCGCGCTAGTCGGCCAGGCCGAGGATGTCCCGCGGCGTGATCGGCGGATGCACCCAGGGCGGCTGAGGGGCGGCCCAGGTCACGCCCTCCTCCTGCGCCATCCGCGCGATCTCGCCGCTGGCGAGCAGCCCGTCGATGGCGGCGTCGGCGACGGCGATCAGCGCCTCATGCGAGGCGAGCGCCGCCGCGCCGATGTTGAACCCCATCGGGTGCCGCCAGTCCGACAGCCGCAGGGCCGTCACCGGGTTCTGGCGGCGGTGGAAGTCCCAGGCCGCCACATCCACCAGGGCGGCGTCGAACTCGCCCTGCTCCATCAGCCACAGAAAGCCCGGTCCCGGGTTGCGCGTCTCCACCGAGGCGAGCTTCGCCGTCGGCGCCTGCGCCTCCGCCAGCGCGCTCGACAGCGTGCCCTGCTGGATCCCCAGCCGCAGCCCGGCCAGGTCCTTCAGCCCGCGGACCGTCCGCCCCTCGGCGGCCGGCCCGAGCACCAGCCCGAACTCGGACCGCATGTAGGGATGCGTCGCGGCCACCGGCTCCAGCTTCACCTGCTTCGTTCCCCACCAGTCCGGCTTGTCGTCCCAGCGCGGCGGCGCGGCGGTCTTGGATGGCGGCGGGCCGAGCGCGCTCGCATAAAGCGGATGGGCGGGCGCGAGGTCGCACAGCCCCATCGCCAGCATGGCATAGGTCTCGCGCACCGGGTCGCTCTCCTCCTCCGGCTCGGTTTCGAACCAGGCGACGTCCAGCGGCAGGCCCAGCTTGCCGGCGACCGCCTCGGCCACCCGGTAGTCGAGCCCCGCGCCGCCGCCGGCCCGCCAGCCGGACATCGCGCCCCCGTTGCGGGCGAGGCAGACGGTGAGCGTCCCCTCCTCCACCAGCCCCCCTGGCGTGGGCGGCGGCGCCTCGGCATGGGGCCCCGGCATCGGCTCGGAGCCGCCGCGGGTGGCGATGTAGGCCCACAGCGCCTCCAGCTCCTCGGGGTACAGGGTCCCGCCCCAGGCGGGCATGTTCCCCTTGCCGTGGGTCACCGAGTTCAGGAACCGGGCCTTGTCGTCCTGCGGGAAGCGGCGCAGGTCGTAGGATCCCGTCCCCGGATTGATCAGGTTGTCGCCGTGGCACTGCTTGCAGAAATGGTCGTAGGCGGTGCGTCCCGCCTCCACCAGATCCTCCGCCCCCGCCGCGACCGGCGGCAGAAGCGCGAAAAGGGCCGGCGCGATGCGCGCCAGCCCCCCGATCCCTCGTCCGAGCCTCATGCTTCCGATCACTCCTGCGGCAGCGCGAAGGTCCAGATCGAGCCCCCCGGCGGCACCGCCGCCAGCCGCTCGTCGCCCGAGAACAGCACGTAGACGGCGCCGCCCCCGTTCGCGACGGTGACGTACTGGCGCCCGTCATGCTCCCAGGTGATCGGCTGACCGACGATGCCCGACCCTGTCTGGAACTGCCAAAGCTTGTCGCCGGAGCTGGCGTCGAAGGCCTCGAACTCGCCGGTCTGGGCGCCGGTGAACACGAGCCCCCCGGCCGTGGCCAGCACGCCCGCCTGCCGCGGCACGCCCGAGGAGGCCTGCCACAGGATCTTGCCCGTCATCGGCTCGATGGCGCGCAGCGACCCGCGATCCCCGTCGGGCCAGACGAAGCCGAGGTCCACGCCCGTGTACCACGTCCCGGCGCGATACTGCGGCTCCACCGCCTTGTAGCTCATGCCGATGTTGAGCGTGTTGACGTAGGCCGCGCCCGTGTCGGGGCTGTAGGCCATGGGCGCCCAGTTCTTGCCGCCGAGCGCCGAGGGCCAGATCTCTTCCGCCTCGCCGGCAGCGGCCTTCTTCGCGGTTTCGGTCCACACGGGCCGGCCGGTCTCGAGGTCCACCTTGTCCGCCCAGTTCACCTTGTCCACGAACTTGTTGGCGGCCAGCAGCTCTCCGCTCTCGCGGTCCAGCACATAGAAGAAGCCGTTGCGGTTGGCCTGCATGACCACCTTCCGGCCATCCACGTCCGCGAGCACAAGCTCGTTGGTGCCGTCATAGTCGAACGGATCGTTGGGCGAGAACTGGTAGTGCCACTTGATCTCGCCGGACTTCGGGTCGAGCGCCAGCATCGAGCCGACATAGAGGTTGTCGCCCGGCCGCTTCGCCACGTTCCACGGGCCGCCATTGCCGGCGCCCCAGTAGACCGTGTTCAGTTCGGGGTCGTAGGAGCCGGTCAGCCAGGCGGGCGCGCCGCCGTGCTTGTAGGCGTCCTGCCCCTCGTCCTTCCAGGTCTCCGATCCCTTCTCGCCCGGCGCGGGCACGGTGTAGGTCCGCCACAGCCGCTCGCCGGTGTCGGGGTCGTAGCCCTCGATATAGCCGCGGATGCCGTACTCGCCGCCCGAGATGCCGACGATCACCACCCCGTCCGCGATCAGCGGCGCGACGGTCATCGAGTAGCCGTCCTTGAAGTCGATGGACTGGGTCCGCCAGAGTTCCTCTCCGGACTCGGCGTCCAGTGCGATGACATGCGCGTCCAGCGTGGTGCGGAACAGCTTGCCGTCCAGGATCGCGACGCCGCGGTTGGTGATGCCGCAGCAGGCCATGCGCGGGGTCTCGGCCGGATACTCGATGACCGACTTCCACTTCTGCTCGCCCGTGACCGCGTCCAGCGCCATCGTCGCGGCGTGGGTGGTCACGTACATCGTGCCGTCATGGATGATGGGAAACGTCTCCTGCCCGCGCGTATCGGCGAGGCTGTAGGCCCACACCGGCACGAGGTTCTTGACGTTCTGCGCGTCGACCGACTTGAGCGGACTGAACCGCTTCAGGTCGTAGCCCATGCCGTAGGTGAGCACGTCGCCCGGTGTCGAGGCGTCGTTCTTCAGGTCTTCCAGCGTCTGGGCCTGAAGCCCGAACGCCGCGAGCAGCCCCAGGCCCGCGGCCAGAGACGCGATCCTCAGCACCATGATGTTCTCCTCCCAGAGAGTCGTTTTCATTTGTTGCCCGCAGATTGCGCTTTGCGGGTCTTTCTTGCCCGACTAGGCTGATCCAGTTCCGGTCGGCAATCAACCGTTTTGCTGACCGAACGGCAGAACAACCGGCCGGCGAGCCGGAGACGAGACGCCCGCGGCGCCCGAACGTCGCGGCATGGGAGGAGAAGACGATGCCCGGAGCCCGGCTCCGCGCCCTGGCGCTTGCGGCGGCGCTGGCCTCGCCGTCGGCGGCGGCCGAGCTCGAGGTGGAGGCGCTCTATGTCGAGCGGTCGGCGCCCCCGCCGGCCACGCTCTCGAACCTGGATCGCCCTCCGCAGGATCTCGGGCTCGCCGGCGCTCGTCTGGCGCTGGAGGACAACGCCGCGACGGGACGGTTCCTCGACCAGACGCACGGGCTGACCGAGCTGATCGTGGACGAGGGCGTTCCGTTCCTCCCGGCCGTCCGCGCCGCCCTCGCGGCCCCGGGCGGCGGGCTGATCGTGGCGAACCTCGCGGCCGCCGACCTTCTGGCGCTCGCGGACCTGCCGGAGGCGCAGGGCGTCCTGATCCTGAACGCCCGCGCCGCGGACAACTCGCTGCGCGATTCGGAGTGCCGCGCGAATGTCCTGCACGTCGCCCCCTCGCGCGCGATGCTCGCCGACGCGCTGACGCAGGCGCTGGTGAAGAAGCGGTGGACGGACTGGTTCCTCGTGGTCGGCCAGCGGGACCGGGACGGCGCCTTCGCCGCCGCCCTGCGCCGGTCCGCCGACAAGTTCGGCGCCCGCATCCGCGAGGACAAGACCTGGCCCTTCGACGCCGACATGCGCCGCTCGGCGGGATCGGAGGCGCCGGTTTTCACGCAGGGCGCCGACCATGACGTTCTGGTGGTGGCGGACGAGCCGAACGACTTCGCCCGCTACCTCCCCTACAACACCTGGCGTCCCCGGCCCATCGCGGGCTCCGAGGGGCTGGTCCCCGCGGCCTGGTCCCGCGTGGTGGAGCAATGGGGCGCCGCCCAGCTCAACGCCCGGTTCGAAGCGCTGGCCCATCGCGACATGCGCGCCGAGGACTGGTCCGCCTGGGCCGCCCTCCGCGCCATCGCCGAAGCCGCCACCCGCGCCGGATCCGCCGACCCCGCCGCCATCCGCGCGGCGCTGCTGTCCCCGGACTTCGCGCTCGCCGTCTTCAAGGGCCGGCCCGCCAGCTTCCGCCCCTGGAACGGCCAGATGCGCCAGCCGGTCCCCCTCGTCACCCGCGGCGCAATGGTGGACACCGCCCCGCTGGAGGGGTTCCTCCACGCGCGAACCGAGCTCGACACGATCGGCCTCGACGAACCCGAGAGCCGCTGCGAGGCCTTCCGATGATCCGCCTGACGCTGCCCCTGCTGCTCCTCGCCGCCCCGGCCTTCGCCGGTCAGGTCTGGGTGACGAACGAGAAGGACCACACCGTCTCGGTGATCGACGACCAATCGCTGGAGGTGGTGGCGACCTACCCCACCGGCCTGCGACCCCGCGGCATCACCTTTGCCCACGATCATTCGGTCCTCTACATCTGCGCCTCCGACGACGACGTGGTGGAGGTTATGGACCCCGACTCAGGCGAAGTCCTCCGCCGCCTCCCCTCCGGCGCCGACCCCGAGCAGTTCGCCCTGCATCCCGACGACCGCCACCTCTACATCGCCAACGAGGAGGACGCCCTCGCCACCGTCCTCGACGTCGAGACCGGAGAGGCCGTCGCCCAGATCCCCGTGGGCGTGGAGCCCGAGGGGATGGCCGTCTCGCCCGACGGCGCGCTGGCGGTGGTCACATCCGAGACCACGAACATGGTCCACTGGATCGACACGCAGGAACACCGGCTTGTCGCCAACACCCTGGTCGGCCAGCGCCCGCGTGAGGCGAAGTTCTCCGCCGACGGCGCCCGCCTCTGGGTCAGCTCGGAGATCGGGAGCGTGGTCTCGATCCTCGACGTCGCCACGCGCGCCAGGATCGCCGAGATCCGCTTCTCCCTCCCCGGCGTCTCGCCGGACCGGATCCAGCCCGTCGGCATTGCGCTGACCGGCGACGGCGCCACCGCCTTCGTGGCGCTGGGCCCGGCCAACCACGTCGCCGTCGTCGATGCGCGGAGCTTCGAGGTCGAGGACTACCTCCTCGTCGGCAAGCGCGTCTGGCACCTGGCGTTGACCGGCGACGAGAGCCGCCTCTTCACCACCAACGGCGTCTCGGGCGACGTCACCGTCATCGACGTGGCGGACCGCGAGCCGATCAAGTCGGTCAAGGTCGGCCGCTATCCCTGGGGCGCCGCATGGCGGCCGTGAGCGACATCGCCTTCGACGCCGCCCCGGCGACCCCCGCCGCGCTCGCCTCGGGCCTGCGCGTCTCGGGCCTGAGCTGGCGCTTCGGCGACAGGCTCGCCCTCGACGACGTCGGCTTCACGGCGGCTCCCGGCCGCTTCACCGCGCTGCTGGGCCCCAACGGCGCCGGCAAGACCACGCTCTTCAACCTGCTCACCCGCCTCTACGCCGCGCGCGAGGGGCGGATCGAGATCGCCGGCCACGACCTCTCGCGCCAGCCCCGAGCCGCGATGGCCCGTCTCGGCGTGGTGTTCCAGCAGCCGACGCTGGACCTCGACCTCTCGGTCCAGGCCAACATGCGCTATTTCGCGGCCCTGCACGGCGTTACCGGCGCCGACGCGCGCCGGCGGATCGAAGACGCGCTGACCCGCCTCGGCATGGCCGAGCGCGCGCGCGAGCCCGTGCGCAACCTCAATGGCGGCCACCGCCGGCGCATGGAGATCGCCCGCGCCCTGCTGCACTCCCCGGATGTGCTGCTGCTGGACGAACCCACCGTCGGCCTCGACGCCCCCACCCGCACCGCGCTGGTGGCTCATGTCCACGCGCTGGCGGCCGATGGCGTCTGCGTCCTCTGGGCGACGCACCTCACCGACGAGGTCCGCCCTGACGATGACGTCCTCATCCTCCATCGCGGCCGCCTGATCGCCGAGGGCCGCGCCGCGGACATCTCCGGCCCGGACGGCCTCGCCCCCGCCTTCGCCCGCCTCACGGGGGGCACGGCGTGAACATCTGGCTGTCCTCCCTCCTCGCCGTCTCCACCCGCGAGGCGCTGCGCTTCCTCAACCAGCGGGAGCGCTTCATCGCCGCCCTCGTCCGCCCGCTGGTGTGGCTGCTGGTCTTCGCCGCCGGCTTCCGCGCCGCGCTGGGCCTGTCGATCACGCCCCCCTACGAGACCTACATCCGCTACGAGACCTACATCATCCCGGGCCTCTGCGGGATGATCCAGCTGTTCAACGGCATGCAGTCCTCCCTCTCCCTCGTCTACGACCGCGAGATGGGGTCGATGCGCCTGATGCTCACCGCGCCGCTGCCGCGCTGGTGGCTGCTCTTCGCCAAGCTGCTGGCGGGCTGCCTGATCTCGCTCCTTCAAGTCTACGCCTTCCTCGGCGCCGCGGCGGTCTACGGCATCGTCATGCCGTGGCAGGGCTACCTCGCGGCGCTGCCGGCGCTGATCGTCTCGGGGCTCATGCTGGGGGCGCTCGGGCTCCTGCTCAGCTCCACCATCCGGCAACTCGAGAACTTCGCCGGCGTGATGAATTTCGTGATCTTCCCGATGTTCTTCCTCTCCACCGCCCTCTATCCGCTGTGGAAGATGGCCGAGGCGTCGCCGCTGCTGCGCGACCTCTGCGCCGTCAATCCCTTCAGCCAGGCGGTCGAGCTGATCCGCTTCTCGCTCTACGCCCGCCTCGCGCCCGAGCCGCTGGGCTGGACCCTGCTCGCCCTCGCCGTCTTCGGCGCCGCCTCGATCTGGGGCTACGACCCGCGCCGCGGACTGACCGCGCGCCGCGGCGGTCCCGCCGGCTGACGCAGGGACAATTGCGATTCTCGCCGATCGGGCGCAGGATCATCAACCAGGGCGCGAAAGACGCCGAAGCCAAGGGCCGCCGCGGCCCGAGCCACAGGGAGAAGACGCCGATGGCCAAGCTCACCATCAACGGAACCGCGCACGAGCTCGATGCGCCCGACGACATGCCGCTGCTCTGGGCGATCCGCGATCTCGCGGGCCTTCCGGGCACCAAGTACGGCTGCGGCGTCGGCCTCTGCGGGGCCTGCACCGTGCATGTGGACGGGGTGGCCGTCCGCTCCTGCCAGTCCACGGTCGGCGAAGCCGCGGGCGCCGCCATCACCACCATCGAAGGCCTGCACCCCGAGGGCGACCATCCCGTGCAGGTCGCATGGCGGGAGCTGAGCGTTCCCCAGTGCGGCTTCTGTCAGGCCGGCCAGATCATGCAGGCCGCCTCGCTGCTGAAGGAGAACCCCAAGCCCTCGGACCAGGAGATCCTGGACGCCATGGCCGGGAACATCTGCCGCTGCGGCTGCTACCAGCGCATCGTCGCCGCCGTCCGCCACGCCAGCACGGGAGCCTGAGGATCATGCTTCACTTCCTCGAACAGGCGGCCGCTGCGCCGCGCGCCGCGCTGAAGGTGGTCAAGCTGACCCGCCGCGGCTTCCTCGCCGGAACCTCCGCGGGCCTCGCGGTCGCGATCTACGCCTCCGGCGCCAAAGCCTTCCCCAGCTACCCCACGGGCGGCGAGGCCATGCCCAACGGCCTCGTCACCGACCCGATGGTGTTCGTGCGCATCGCGCCGGACGGGCAGGTGACCCTGATGGCCCACCGCTCCGAGATGGGCACCGGCTCCCGCACCTCGCTGCCCATGGTCATGGCCGACGAGATGGAAGCCGACTGGGCCCGCGTGACCATCGAGCAGGCCGACGGCAACGAGCCGAAATACGGCAACCAGGACACCGACGGCTCCCGCTCCTTGCGCCACCACATCCAGGCGGCCCGCCAGATCGGGGCCTCGGTGCGCCACATGCTGGCCCAGGCGGCCGCGGACAAGTGGGGCGTTCCCGCCTCCGAGGTGACGGTGGAGAACCACCAGGTCACGCATGACGGCAAATCCCTCGGCTTCGGAGATCTGGCCGAGGCCGCCATGTCCCAGCCCGTGCCCGAGCGCGAGGCCCTAGCCTTCAAGACCGAGGACCAGTTCCGCTACATCGGCAAGGGCGAGGTCCAGATCTACGATCTGCGCGACATCACCGTCGGCAAGGCCGTCTACGGCGCGGACGTGAGCGTGCCGGACATGAAGGTAGCCGTGGTCGCCCGCCCGCCTGTGGTCGGCGGCAAGGTGAAAAGCCTCGACGCCTCCGCCGCCCTCGCCATGCCCGGCGTGATCGCGGTCGAGGAGATCCCCGGCTCCATCCCGCCCGCGAAGTTCGCCCCTCTCGGCGGCGTGGCGGTGATCGCGAACGACACCTGGGCGGCGATCCAGGGCCGCGAGGCGCTGAAGATCGAGTGGGAGGCCGGGCCTCACGGCGGCTACAACTCCACCCCCTACATGGCGCAGATGGAGAAGACCTGCGAAGCGCCGGGCGCCGTGCTGCGCAATCAGGGCGACTTGGACGCGGCCTTCGCCTCGGCCGCGAAGAAGGTGGGCCATACCTACACGCAACAGCACATGGCCCATGCGCCGATGGAGCCGCCCGTGGCCCTCGCCCGACCCGGCCCCGACGGCGCCATGGAGATCTGGGCTCCTGTCCAGAGCCCGTGGACCTGCCTCAACGACGTCGCGACGACGCTGGGCGTGGACCCCTCCAAGGTCACCGTCCATGTCACGCTGCTGGGCGGCGGCTTCGGCCGGAAGTCCAAGCATGACTATGCCATCGAGGCCGCGATCCTCGCCAAGGCGACCGGCCATCCCGTGCGGGTGCAGTGGACGCGGGAGGACGACATCAAGCACTCGTTCTACCACACCACCTCGGCCGAACGGATCGAGGCGGCGCTGGACGCGGACGGCAAGGTGACCGCCTGGCGGCACAACTCCGTGGCCCCCTCCATCCTCAGCACCTTCGCCCCGGATTCCGGCCACCACATGCCGCTGGAAAGCGCGATGGGCCATATCGACATGCCCTTCGACATCGCCAACGTGCGCTGCGAGAACGGCGAGGCCATGGCCCACACCCGCATCGGGTGGTGGCGGTCGGTGTCGAACGTGCCTCACGCCTGGGCGATCGGCTCCTTCGTCTCGGATCTCGCGGCCGAGACGGGCGAGGACGAGCTGGAGATGTGGCGCCAGCTCATCGGCCCGGCCCGCACCCTGGACCCGGCCGCTCAGGGCTTCGCCGAATACTGGAACTACGGCGAGCCCTACGCGGAGTTCCCCATCGAGACCGGCCGCCTGCGCCATGTCCTCGACGTGGCCGCCGACGCGGTGGGCTGGGGAAAGGAGATGCCGAAGGGCGAGGGCCTCGGCCTCTCGGTCCACCGCAGCTTCGCCTCCTACGTCGCCTGCGCGGCGCATGTGAAGGTGGCGGACGGGCGGATCATGGTGCCGGAGCTTCACCTCGCCATCGACTGCGGCTTCCCCGCGAACCCGGAGCGGATCCGCAGCCAGATGGAAGGGGCGGCGGTCATGGGCATGACCCTCGCGCTGCACTCGGGCATCACCTACACCGACGGGGCCGTGGATCAGTCGAACTTCTACGACTATCCGATGGTGCGTGCGGACAATTTCCCAATGAAGGTGGTTTCGCACATCATCCCGCACCCGTTCTCGGTCCATGCGACCGGGGTGGGCGAGCCCGGCGTCCCCCCCGTGGCCCCGGCCATCGCCAACGCGCTCTACCACGCGACCGGCGAGCGGCGGCGGTCCCTCCCCATGGGCCCGTCGGTCTGACGCAACGGGGGCCGGGCGTTCGCTCCGGCCCCCATTCGCTCCTGAACGCGGGACGTTCCCGCCCCGTCGGCGTTCCCGGTGGAAAGGGCGTTGCATGACCATCCGCACCCGGTCCTGAAATGGTCGGCGCGGCCCCTCGCCGCACGACTGCTGTCGGAATGAAGCCAATGCCCCCCGCGCAGCCGCCTCAGGCGCCGCTGGTCCTGCGCAGCCGCCGGCGAGTGCAACGAGCCCGCAGGCGAGGAGCGGCAGTGCAGCAAGCAGCGGCGCCAGCGAGACCCTCGCCACCCGCCCGTCGGTTTCCGAGATTCCATGGTCCGAGACGCAGAAGGCCCCGTCCCGGCCGATGGCGGCTTGGCGGCGCTGGTCCAGCAGGAGCTGCGGCTCGACCCCTTCTCTGGGGCGGCGCTGGCGTTTCGCGCCAGGCGCGCCGACCGGGCGAAGATTCTGGTGTGGGACGGCGCGGGGATGGTGCTGATCGCGAAGCGGCTGGACGAGGGAAAGTTCGCCGCCCTGTTCGAAGGGCGCGACTGGCGGAGGGTGCATGCCCGCCGGGTGCGTCGTCCGGCGGTCGCCGGATCGGCTGCGGCGCGGCAACTCAGGGCCTGTCAGGAAATTCGTGTGCGGACGGGCGGATGAACATTCTCAGGCCATGGCCCGAATGAATCGCTCTCCGAAGAGGGCGGCGAACCGGGTCTTGGCCATGGACCACGCGGGCTGCGGCATGGTCCGCTCCTTCTCGGCGCGGTTCAAGACGAGAAACAGCAGCTTCAGGGCGGCGTCGTCGCCGGGGAAGCGGCCCCTGGCGCGGACGGCGCGGCGCAGCCTGGCGTTGAGCGCCTCTATGGAATTCGTGGGGTAGAGGATCCGCCTGACCTCGTCGACGAACGCCGAGAGGCGGGATGACCTCGGGCCAGGCGCGGCGCCGGCTCTGGCCGATCGGGGGTGCTTCCGGCCCCAGTCGCCCGCCTCGAAGGCCGTCAGGGCGGCCTCGCCGGCGTCGGCATCCACGGGCCCGGTGGATGTCCTTCAGGGCGTCGGCCACGAGCCTCCGATCCTTGCAGGACACGAAGTCCAGGCTGTGGCGCATCGGATGCATGATGCAGGTCTGCACGAGGGCGTCGGGAAAGTCGCGGCGATGGCCTCCGGGAACCCTTCAGGCTGTCGACGACGGCGAGCAGGATGTCCTCCATCCCGCGATTTCGAAGCTCGTTCATGACCTTCAGCCAGAACCTGGCCCCCTCGTTCTGCTCCAGCCAGAGGCCGAGCAACTCCTTGCTCCCGTCGGCGCGGACGCCCAAGGCGATGTGCACGGCCTTGTTCCGGACCAGGCCTTCGTCGCGGATCTTGACCCGCAAGGCGTCGCGGAACACCAGCGGATACGCCTACTCCAGCGGCCGGGCCTGCCAGGCCGCGACCTCCTCCAGCACCGCGTCGGCGACGGTGCTGATCAGGTCGGGCGAGACGTCGACGCCGTAGAGATCCCGCAAATGCCCGACGATCTCGCGCACGCTCATGCCCCGGGCGTACATCGAGATGATCTTCTCGTCGAAGCCGGGAAGGCGCCGCTGGCACTTCGCGATCAGCTGCGGGTCGAAGCGGGCCTGCCGGTCGCGGGGGATCGCCAGCTCCATCTTGGCGCCGTCCGTGGTCACCGTCTTGCGGCCGTAGCCGTTGCGGCTGTTGCAGCTCTCGGCTCCGGCCAGGTGGAGGTCCATCCCGGCGTTCAGCGCCCGCTCGGCCAGCGCCTTCTTCAGGCTGTCGAGCAGGCCGTCGGCCTCGAAGGCGGTCCTGGCGTCCGCGCCAGCCAGAAGCTGGTCCAGCAGCGCGTCAGGGATGTGCGGGGCTTTCCGTCGGGCCATGGGAGATCTCCTTCTTTCCCATCATGCCCGCCCGCACACGAAATTCCTGACAGTCCCAGTGCTCGCTTGCTGGGAAGGCTTCGCCGGGTTCCTCGACGAGGGCAGGATCTGCCTCACCAACAACGCGGCCGAGCGCTCGCTCCGCGGCGGCGCCCTCGGTCGCAAAGCTTGGCTCCTCGCCGGCCGCGAGCGGGGCGGCAAGCACGCCGCCTTCATGTGCACCCTGATTGTCACCGCAAAGCTGAATGGCGTCGATTCCCAGCGCAAAGCTGCGGTTCGTACCGGAGAGGTACGCAGAACTCTCCGACTGCGGCAGAAATCGGCCGTGGGCGTCCCGGCCTCCTGCTCCTCAGGGCCCCGATGCTCTGTTCTTCCGTGAACGTCGACCGCTTCATCGTCCGTGTCCTTGTTGAAGCGGCCTCCGCTTGGACCTGGAGGAAGATATGGGGCGCGGGTCAGCAGGGATCTGGCGGGGACGCCGCTCGCCAATGTTGTTCAGGCCAGCAAGCTCGGCGCGAGGATTTCGAAATCGTTGGCATCCAGCTCTTCGAGGCCGCGGAACACCACCGAACCGCCGCCCAACTCGAGGGTCAGTTGAGGCTCTCCGACGCCAACGTGGACGCTGAAGTCGAAGGCGTTCAGTACGCCGTCACTGTTGGTGTCGAGATCAGCGAAGCCGCTGAGTGCAACACCTCCGGCGCCTAGGATGCCCTCGAATCGGAGCAGATCGATGCCACGCTCGAAATCCGCGACGAGATCGGCGCTTCCATCGAGGTCGGCGGCCTGAAAAAGGAACACGTCCGCGCCACGCCCGCCGAAGAGAGTGTCGGCCCCGCCGCTGCCTGCGAGCAGATCATCGCCGGTGTTGCCATTGAGCAGGTCGGCGCCGGCTCCCCCGAAAAGAAAGTCCCATCCGTCACCTCCGGAAAGGACGTCGGCGCCGTCGCCGCCGTAGAGAAAGTCCCCACCGTCGCCTCCGAAAAGGGCGTCGTTCCCGTCCTCCCCGTACAGGAAGTCGCGGTCGGCGTTTCCATGCAGGGTATCGGCGCCCTTCCCACCGTACAGCCAGTCCGTGTCATTGCCGCCGCTGAGATAGTCGTCGCCATCAAGCCCGTACAGTTCGTCTTTCCCTAAGCCGCCGTAGATTTTGTCGCCGTAACTGGAGCCGAACACGACGTCCCGGCCGTTGCCGGCGTAGAAGTCCTCGCCCAAGTTCTGCGTTTCCGACAGGATTACGCGATCATTTCCATGACCGGCGTTCCGGGTCTCGACGCCTTCGTCTTGCAGCGCGTCGAGGTCGAAATCATTCAGATCAATGGTGTCGGCGTATTCGGTAAAAATAGGGGGGCGCACGGTAGTTCTCCAATAATCTCGCCAGATACGTCTAGAATTAACCCGAAGAAACTTGCTGATATCACGGCGACCGCAACCGCGCATGAATGCCCGCAGAAAGACCTTCTCTGCGAACAGCGACTCGATCAACAAAAAGAGAGGCGCCCAGCGACATATCCCGAAGTACGCGATATGAACGCGTCCGGCGCGGTCCGGCTAAAGGCATCGAGGGCGAAGACGTCGGGTTCAAGCGGCTTCAGGCCAACGCACTGCTTGAAAAGCACGATCCAGCCGCTTCATGCACCCCGGCGCGCAGAGATCTCGGGACTGGGCGGGTTCTTGCGGTGAAGCGGGCTGGCGGCGCTGGCCGCGCGGCGCAGTGGGGCGGTTTGAGTTCCGGGGTTGCGTTCGGTTGGCGGGCGGCGACGTCGGTCGCTCGGCAGGTGGACGGCGATGCGGATCTACATTTCGACGACGCGGGCGGCGATCTTCACGAGCCGGAGGCGGAACGTGTCGAACTGGTCGCGCCGCCAGGGCGAGCGCTTCGGCAGCGCGGCGCGGAGCGTCCACATCATCCGACAGGCGCCCGCGTGGAGACACAGCCCGAGCTGGTTGGCGGTGGCATTGGTGCAGGAGGTGCGGTCGGCGGCGAGGTGGGCGTTCCACGCCTTGATGTGGTTCTCGGCCTGACCGCGGGCGCAGCGGAGCTTTTCGTAGATCGCCTTGCCGGTCCCGCCGGCGAGGCTGGTGACGACGAAGCGGGTGTCGCAGCCGAGAGGCCCGGCCTCGACGCGGGCGACGATGCGCTCCACCCGGCTCCGAGACGCGGCGGCGTCTTGGAACTCTGTGAACCGACGGACCGTGCCGCCTTCGGCCGCCGCGGCGCGCGACGCGGTGGAAGCCTCGAGCGCGGCCACATGGCGGTGCAGCACGCTGGTGGCCGGCAGGCCGAAGACGAAGGCCACGCCTCTGGCGCGGCACAGGTCAGGCCCCTCGGGAGCGCAGTAGCGGCCGTCGCCGCGGATCATGGTCTCCACCCGCGGCCAGCGGCTGCGGATCTCGCGGATCTCCCGGATCAGGCGGCGCAGGCGGGCGGCGATCTCACGGCCTTTCGGCCGCTTCGCCGGACGCAGCGCGGCGGTCACGAACCGCTCGGCGCCGTCGAACGCGACGATCGGCCGGAAGCCGTAGTCGTCGTGGCGGGCGTTGAAGAGCCGCAGCTGCTGGGCGCCATGGACGGCGTCGAAGGTGTCGTCGATGTCGAGCACGATCCGCTTCGGGACCTGCGCGAAGGAGGCGCAGCAGAGCTCGACCATCGCCCGCCCCATCCGCGGCAGCATCCGTCGGTCGGACAAGTTCTCCAGCCGGCTCACGGCGGACTGCGAGCGGAGATCCCGCCCCCGGCAGCCGCTCCAACGCCACCTTGAACCCCGGGTCGGCGCGCAGCGCATTGGCGTCGATCCCGTCCTCGCAGCCTGCGGCGATCATCAGCATCCGGAACCGCGGAATGTCCGCCACGCCATGCACGATGCGCGTCGGATCGCGCGGTCCGTCGATGCTGGCCGCGAGCCGCCCCGCCACGTCGAGCCGCCGCTCCACCTCCCGCAGAGCCGGAAGCCCGGCGTCCGCAGACATCGAACTGAACCGCACCGGGTCTGCCGGAGGCTGATGTTCGTTGGCCATGCGGCCACGTCGCGCGTTTCCAGCGCAGCGTGGAACCGGGCTTCGGCCTCTGCGGGCGGCATGTGGCCGATCGGCTCCGGCAGGCGGCGGTTGTTGAACCGGTCGGCCCGTTCCAGGGCGGCAAACTCCACCGCCTCGAAGCTTCGCCATGGTCCGCGCCGATCGATGACTTCGGCCTTGAACAGGCCGTTGACGGTCTCGGCCAAGGCGGTGTCGCAGCTGTCGCCGACGCTGGCCGCGGAGGGCTCGGTCCCCGCCTCCGCAAGCCGCCCGGTGCAGCGGATGGACAGGTATCGCAAGCCCCTGTCCGAGGGATGGACCAGCCCCGCTCCGGGCCGCCGCTGTCGGACGGCCTGTTCCAGGGCGCGAGAACGGACCCGGCATGGGCGGTCCGGCTGACGCGCCAGCCGACGATGCGACGGGCGAAGGCGTCGGTGACGAAGTCGACGTGCACGAAGCCTTGCCACGTCGCGACGAAAGCGAAGTCGCTCATCGAGAGCATGTTCGGGGCCGGAGCCCGGAGCCGCCGGTTCGCACGGTCCAGCGCGCATGACGACTTGTCCGGAACCGTGGTCCTGATCCGCCTGCCGCGGATCACGCCCTGGAGGCCGAGGTCTTTCATCGGCCGCGCCACGGTGCGATCCGGGCGACGTCGAAGCCTTCGCGCTTCAGCTGCCGCCAGACCTTGCGGACGCCGTAGACGCCGAAGTTCTCCTCGAAGACGCCCCGGATCTCCGGGCGCAGGGCCTCGTCGCGCCGCGCCCCCTCGGACCTGCGGGACGGCTCCGCCCGTTTGGCCCGATGATCGCGGCAGGTGGAGGGGGCGATCGGCGGCATCCGGCAGATCGGCTCGATCCCATGCTCCATCCGTCCGGCATGGGCCTCGGACCGATGGCGGCCTCGTGCCGAACTCGTCGATGAAGGCGATCATGTCTTCGACCGGCGGTCGAGCTCCGCCTGCGCGAAACAGGCGCTGGCCTTGCGCAGGATCTCGTTGGCCTGGCGCAGCGCGCGGCTCTCCCGCTCCAGCGCCTTCATCTTCTCGACCATCTCCGCGGGGACGCCGGCGCGGCGGTCGCCGTCGATCCCGGCGCGCTTGATCCACTCGTTCAGCGTCTGCGCCGTGCAGCCGATCTTCGCCGACACCGACAGGATCGCCTGCCTGCGAGCCATGCCGGCTCTCATCGTCCGGAACCAGCCGCACCGCGCGAGGCGGTGGGGACCATCACGGCCGACGACGCCGCGACATTGCGCTCCCTCGGCTCCTACACCGGCTCGCGGGCTCAGGCAATCGGGCTGGGCGAGGTCACCGAACTCGACGTCAAGGAGGCCCGGGACCGATGGATCCTCGCCTGGAACTCGACCGTCACCGACACGCTGACCGCCGTGACGACCACCGGGCAGTATTCAGCGGGCATCGCTTTGGCCAGGCGGCGTCGGTCCATTTCCACCCCGGAACGCGCGCTGCCGAGACCCTGACCGTCACGATCTACCATAGCCTCGACGCGGGCTCGACCCGGGTGGCCTGCAACACGTTCACCGTCGCCGCGGGGGATGCTCCGCCCAAGCCCATCGGGCCGCCGGTTCCGGGAAAGCTGTTCCGCATCGGGGTCAAGTCGAGCGCGGGTTCCAACCAGCCCACGGTGGTCATCAAGCACGCCATCGGCGCGCTCAACGGAGCCGGATCCATGGCGCTGGACTTCGGGCTCTCGCCGGTCAGGCCACGGGCCGTGGCCGGTTCGCCCGCAGCTGACGGCGGCGCCGGACCTGTGGCGGGGCTGCGTGTCGGCGCTGGCGTTGAGGAGCCCGCAAGAGACGGATGCCGTCGACGCCGCGACCTGGACCAGACCGGGCTCTCCGACGACGACGGTGGGCACGAGAGGCCCCGCCGTCCGATGCGTGGCCTCGTCGGGTCAGGGACCGACGCGCTCCGGTCTTCCCGCGCTGACGCACATTTTTTGCGCGCTACAGCTGCTGAAGCGTCGTCAGAACGTCGCCAAAAACAAGAAAGGCGAGCCCGGCGGCTCGCCTAACGTATTGGAAAATATGGTGGGCGCGGCTGGGATTGAACCAGCGACCCCTACGATGTCAACGTAGTGCTCTCCCGCTGAGCTACGCGCCCTTGGGGCGGGGGATTATCGCCCCGCCGGGGCGGTGTCAACGGCCCCTCAGAACGCCTTGAAGGTCAGCGTGGTGAAGGTCCGCTCAAGCCCGTCGAGGTCGTGGAGATTCTCGTTCACGAAGTGGCCGATGTCGGCCTCGTCGTCCACGTAGAACTTGGCGAGGAGGTCGTATTCGCCGGAGGTCGAGTAGATCTCCGAGGCCACCTCCCGGCGCGCGAGCTGGTCCGCCACGTCATAGGCGCGGCCGAGCTTCGTCTTGATCTGCACGAAGAAGCACTGCATCGGATCCCTCCCTTGTCGGTTCCGTCCTACCAGCCGAGCAGCGCCTCGGTAAGCGGCGAATCCGGCCGCTCCAGCCCGGCGATGACGTCGAAATGGTGGCGTTCGGGCTCGATGACCAGCGCGGTCTCGGCGGTTCCGCCCCAGGCCTGGGCGATCAGGACGGACTGGCGGATGAATTCGGGCCGCTCGGCGCCTCCGACCCAGGCGAGGAGGCGGGCGCCGTCGGCGGGGGCGAGGAGCGCCGCGCTCTCGGCCGCCGCCTCGGGCGCGTCCAGCCGCAGGGTGGCGTTCATCTGCGTTCGCAGAAGGGGCCGCAGGTCATGCAGGCCGGAGATGGAGACGCCGCGCGCGATCCGCGACGCCACGGCGCCGGGCAGGGCGCCGGCGCAGAGCAGCCGCGAGATCAGGTGCCCACCCGCCGAGTGTCCCGCCAGCGCGATCGGGCCGGGGATCTCGGCCGCGGCGACGGGCAGGAAGACGGCGATCCGGCGCGTCATCTCCGACACCCGCGCCTCGGGCGCGAGCGTGTAGGAGGGGAGGGCGACCGCCCAGCCCCGCGCCAAGGGACCGGCGGCGAGGTGGGACCAAGTCTCCCGCCCGAACGCCATCCAGTAGCCGCCGTGGACGAAGACCGCGAGGCCGCGCGGCTCTCCCTCCGGCAGGAACAGGTCGAACCGCTCCCGCTCGCCGTCGCCGTAGGGCAGGTCCAGCCGCGCCCGGGCCTGCGCGCGGAAGGCAGGCGCGGCCTCCGACCAGTGGGTGATGAACCGCTCGGCCTCCGGGATATGCGCCCGATTGGCGTAGGCGTCGTCCCAGTCCGCGACCCTGGCCCATGCGAAGACGCCCGCGCCGGTCCCCGGCGCGGGCGTCTCGAACTTCGGCTCGGAGGGCACGCTCAGAGCGCGCTCTCGATCCACTGCTGAAGCGCGGACTTGGGCGCCGCGCCGACCTTGGAGGAGGCCACCTTGCCGTCCTTGAACACCAGCAGCGTCGGGATCCCGCGGACCCCGTAGCGCGAGGCGGCGTTGGGGTTCTCGTCCACGTTCAGCTTCACGATCTTGACCTTGTCGCCGAGCTCGCCGGAAAGCTCCTCCAGCGACGGGCCGATCTGCTTGCAGGGGCCGCACCACTCGGCCCAGAAATCGACGACCACGGGGGTCGAGGACTGGATCACGTCCGACTCGAAGGTCGCGTCGGTGACGGGGGTCGTGGCCATGTCGCCTCTCCTTGTCTCGTGGCGGCGGTTGCGCGCCGGCCGGACGAGGAAGCTATGGACGCCTGATGGCCCGGTCAAGGGATGCGCGCCTCCCGCGTCTCGGCGGCGGGGTTCGCGAGGAGCCGCGCCAGCGCATCGTCAAGCGCCTGGTCCTCAAGGACATCGAGGCGTCCGGCGGCGGTCCAGAACAGGTGCGCCTCCACGGGCAGGCCGGGATGCAGCAGGCGCAGGGCTTCGCGATAGCCCGCCATCTGGCGCAGATAGGCTTCCGGAGGGGTGTCGGGGGCGGAGCCGGTCTTCCAGTCCAGCAGGCGGATGCGGTCCGCCCCGATCAGCAGGCGGTCGATCCGGCCCGTCAACCGCAGCCCGCCGGGCAGGGGGGCCGAGAGCCCCGCCTCGGCCAGCGCCTCCGGCGCCAGGAACGGCTGCACGTCGGGATGCGCGAGCGCCGCCAGGGCTTCCTCCACGCAGCCTTGCGCCAGCGCGCCGAGCTCGGGGAAGGCCGTCGCGAGCAGGGCCCGCGGGTCGTGCGCCGCCTCCTCGGGGAGAACCTCCAGCAGGAGGTGGATCGCATCGCCCCGCCGCCGCGCCGTCTCCCGGTCCCAGGCGGCCGGAGCGTGGGCCGCGAAGGGCGCGGCCTCCCCCTCCCTGTCCAGCGCGCTCGCCGACACCCGCCGCGGCCGAGCCGCCGGAGCGGGGGAGGGGGCCCGAGGGCGGCGCCGCCGCTTCCGCAACAGGCGCCTCGCCGCGCGCCCGCTGCGTCGCAGGGGGCGTCCACCGCTCCTCCAGCTCCAGCGGGGGGGGCAGGCCCTCCTCTCCCGCCAGCGCCTCGGGGGGAAACGCCTCCTCGGCCCCAAGCCGGTCCATCGCCGCCTCGATCCGCTCGTGCCAGCAGCCTTCGGTCCCGCCGCGCTTGGGCAGCACGCCGCAGACCAGCAGCCGGCTGCGCGCCCGCGTCAGCGCGACGTAGAGGAGCCGTAGCGCCTCCTCCTCCTCCCGCGCCGCCGCGTCGCCCTTGGCGGCCGAGACGCAATCCGCCTCCTGCGCCCTGGGGGCCGACCACAGCGCCACCGGAGCGTCTCCCTCCCGCGGGTGCGCCAGGATCTCCCCCGGCCCGGCGCCCTTGCCGGGCCCGGCGTCCGCCAGGATCACGAAAGGCGCCTCCAGTCCCTTCGCCCCGTGCACCGTCATCACCCGCACCGCGTCCCCCGCGGCCCCGAGGTCGCGCTTCAGCGGCAGGTCCCCCGCCGCCTCCATCCAGGCGAGGAACCCGGCCAGCGTCGGCGTCTCCACCTGCTCGTAGGCCAGCGCCTGGGCCAGCAGCTCGTCGGCGGCGTCCTCCTCCTCCGGGCTCATCCGCGCCCTGATCCGCGCGCGCCCGCCGTGTTTGGCCAGCGCCCGGACCAGCAGCTCGAACGGGCGCTCGTAATCCGCCTGCGCCACCACGTCGTCCAGCAGGGCGGCGGCCACGGGGAAGGCTTCCGTCCGCTCCTTCAGCCGCGTCACCAGCGGCATGCGCCCCCGCGCGTGCGCCAGCTCGTACAGCCCCTCCTCCGAGACCAGCCCCAGCGGGGAGCGCATCACCTCCGCCGCCGAGAGATCGTCGCCCGGGTCGAGCGCCACCCGCAGCAGAGACATCAGGTCCCGGACCGCGAGCGACTCCATCAGCTGCAGCCGGTCCGCGCCCGCCACCGCCACGCCGCGCGCCTTCAGCTCGTCCACCAGGGCCTTGGCCAGCGCCTTGCGCTTGCGCAGCAGGATCATCACGTCGCCGGGCCGCATCGCCCGCCAGCCGCCCTCGGCCTTCGGGTCAGGGATCGGCTCGCCGCCTTGGATCATCGCCTCCACCCGCGCGGCCACCGCCTGCGCAAGCCTGCGCACCGGCGCCGTGGGGGGCTGGAGGTCCACCGGCCGGAACCACTCCGGCTCCTCGGGCGGATCGCGGTGGGGCAGGAGGGGCCACAGCTCCACCCGCCCGGGCGCCTGCGCCTGGAAGGCCCGGTGCGCGGGGGCGGCGCCGTCGGCGCTCAACCCCTCGGGCGCGTCGGCGAAGGCCTCGTCCACCAGCCGCAGGATCGCGGGGGCGGAGCGGAAGGACCAGGCGAGCGAGCCCTCGGTCAGCCCCTCCGCCTGCGCGAGCCGCGCGCGGAAATGGTCGCGCATCCGCCCGAACTCCCGCGGCTCGGCGCCCTGGAAAGAGTAGATCGACTGCTTCTCGTCTCCCACCGCGAACACCGTGCGCCTTGCATCCCGCGCGCCCTCGCCGGCCAGGAACTCCTCCGCCAGCGCCCGGATCAGCCGCCACTGGTCAGGCGAGGTGTCCTGCGCCTCGTCGATCAGGATGTGGTCCAGCCCGCCGTCCAGCTTCCACAGCGCCCAGGCCGCCATCTCTCCGGTGGTCAGCAGGCGGCCGGCGATGCGAACCAGATCCTCGAAATCCAGCGCGCCGCGCCGGGACTTCTCGGCCGCATAGCGCGCCAGCAGGTCCCGCGCGAAGCGGTGGAGGTCCAGCGATTTGGACAGGCACTCATGCGCGTTGCGCAGGGCCTTCAGCTCCACCGCCTGCTCGCCCAGCGTCAGGATCCGCTCCTCCGCCCAGGGCGCCGCCTTCTTGACCTTGACCGAGGGCAGCTTCCCCCACTTGCGCGGCTCCCCCGCCTTGGTGTGCCCGGCGGCGATCAGCGCCTCCGCCGCCGCGGCGAATTCCTCGGCTTCCAGCGCGGCCGCGATCCCGCGCACCTCCGCCGCGAACTTCCCGTCCGTGGCGCCGCCCGCGTCCAGCGCCTCGGCCAGCCGCCGATAGTCGTCGGGCGTGGCATGCGAGAACTCCCGCCGCGCCGCCCCCGCGAAGGTCTCCCCCGCCGCGATCCCGAACGCCCCGCGAAGCGCCTCCTCGGCATCCTCGGGGAACCAGTCCCGATGCCCGAAGATCCCGCGGATGACGGAGCCCATGCCCATCTCGGTCGCCCGGTCCGCCACCGCGTCGAACGGACCCTCGCCGCGCTCGGCGGCCTCGGCCATGCGGTCGCGCATCTCCTCCACGATCTGCGCCTGGGTGCGGTCGTCCAGCTCCCGGAAGTCCGGGGGCGCGCCGGCCTCCAGCGGGAACCGCCGCAGGAGGGAGGCGCAGAAGGCGTGGATGGTCTGGATCTTCAGCCCGCCCGGCGTCTCCAGCGCCTGCGCGAACAGCCGGCGGGCGCGGGCCAGCTCCGGCGTCCCCTCCAGCCCCAGGCCGGCAAGCGTGCCCGCCAGCTTGGCGTCCTCCTGCAGGGCCCACTCGCCCAGCATCTCGAACAGCCGGCTCTGCATCTCGGCGGCCGCGGCGCGGGTGTAGGTCAGGCACAGGATCCGCTCGGGCCGGCAGCCCTCCAGCAGCAGCCGCGCCACCCTGCGCGTCAGCACCGAGGTCTTGCCCGACCCCGCATTCGCCGCCACCCACGCCGAGACCCCCGGCGCCGAGGCCGCGATCTGCGCGACCGTCGCCTCATGCAGGATCATTCCTCGTCCTCCCCCCACTCGCCGTACCGCGCAAGCTGGTCGTAGTCCCCGCCCCAGACCATCCGCTCCGGCCGCATCCGGCTGAGATACCCCTGGCCCGGTTCGTCATAGGCGGCCGCCAGCGCCCCGAACTGCGCCCAGACCTCCGCCGCCGGGTTCTTCGCCAGATCCGCCGCCTGAGACTTGCCCCCGTCGCCCGAGCCGGACAGCCCGAGATATTCCAGCCAGCGGACCTTTTCTTGCGGGGCCCCCTCGAAGCCGCCGGCCTCGGCGATCGCGGCCTCCAGCAGCAACTGGAGGTGAAACACCCCGATCTGGTCCTTCGAAGGCACCGAACCTGACTTGTAGTCGAAGATCGCCAGCCCCCCGTCCTCCAGCGCGTCGATCCGGTCGGCGGTCGCCGTCAGTTCGAACGCCCCGCCCGGGGCGCCGAGCCACGTCCGCGCCCCCTTCGCCTCCACCGCCGCGATGCGCCCCTGCGCCCGCCGCTCCGCCTCGCCCTGCGCGAGCCAGTCCGCCGCCCGGTGCAGCCGCTTCAGCCACAGCCGCCGCAGCGCCGGCCACGGCAGGTCCCGCAGCGCGACCTCCGCCGCCTCCACGGCCGCCGCGCGCAGCGCCTCGACCGAGGCGTCCCGCCCCAGCGCCCCGGTCCGCGCCGCGAACGCCTCCATCGCCGCGTGCAGCGCCATGCCCATGTCGCGCGCATCGGGCGCGCGGCCCAGCGGCTCCAGCGCCCGCAGGCCGAGCACCCGCTCGGCGTAGATCGCGTAGGGGTCGCGGATCAGCGTCTCCACCCGCGTGACCGAGAGCCGGCGCGGCCGCGCCTCCACCGGCGGCTTCGGGTTCGGCCGCCTGACCGGCTCCAGCACCGCGCCCGCATCCAGCGCGTCCGCCGCCCGCGCCAGCGCCGCGCCCCGCGCCTTCGCCCCCTCCAGCGCCGCCGGATCGGCCCCCTTCAGCAGATTCTCCAGCCTCACCAGCCAGCGCGAGGGCACCGTCGGGCCTCCGTCGTCCCGCTTCGCCCGGCTCAGCACCACCCGCGGCGCATTGGCCGCCTGCAGGAAGTCATGCGCCGAGAGCCCGATCCGCCGCTCGGCCGAGGCGAGCCCCAGCCGCTCCCGCGTCTGACGGTTCAGCCACGGATCGGGGGAGGGATGCGCGGGCCACGTCCCCTCGTTCAGCCCGCCCAGCACCATCAGCCCCGCCGTCTCCGCCCGCGCCTCCAGCGCGCCGAGAATCCGCACCCGCGCATCCGCCTCCCATGCGCCGGCGCGCGAGGTCGCCGATTTGATCAGCGCCGTCCAGAGCGCGCCGTACCCGCCCGGAACCAGCGCCCCGCCATGGGCGGGCGCCGCCGCCATGAACTCGTCGACGAAGGCGCGCACGTCGCGTCCCGCCTCCTCGTCCCAGAGGGTCCCCTCGCCTTTCCAGGCGCCCCAGGCCAAGGCCTCCGCCGTCGCAACGTGCAGCGCCGCGCAATCGGCGAGGTCCGCCGGCGCCTGCGCCAGAGGCTCCGTCACCCCCCGCGCCCACGCCACCCACTCCCAGAACCCGCTCTCCGCGTCCTGCGCCGTCCGTCGCGCGCGCGCCTCGCGGACGCGCGCCTCCAGCGTCTCCCACGCCACCTCCCGCGGGCCGCCGCGCAGCCCGTCCCGCTCCAGCCGGCGCAGGTGGCCCAGATGCTCGCCCCGCCGCTCCCCGGCCCCCGCCAGCGGATGGCGCAGGATCGCGGCCAGCGTCTCGGCGGTCATCGCCCGCCCGATGCGGCCCGCGACCAGCCCCAGCAGCACGCCGGGCGGCGTCAGCCCCAGCGGCCGCCCCGCGCTGTCGTCGGGCACGATCCCCCAGCGCGTCAGCTCCGCCGTCACCCGGCGCGAGAGCACCTTGTCCGGCGTCACCAGCGCCGCCTCGCCGCCCCGCGCCGCCTCCTGCGCCAGGGCCGCCGCGATGGAAGCCGCCTCGTCCCGCGGGGTCTCGGCCTCCAGCCACGCCACCCCCTCCGCCGCCGGCCCGGCATCGGCGGTGAGCGCCGAGAGCCCCTCCAGCCATGCATCCGTCACCGGCGCCGGCCGCAGCGCCTGGGTCAGCAGCCGGCGGCGCGCGGGGCAGGGCGCCTCCGCCGCCACCCAGGGCCGCACGTCGGTGGGGCCCAGCCCCAACCCCTTGAGGAACTGCGCGAGATGGTGATGCGGATGCTCGGGCCGCGGCTCGTCGCCGGTCAGCGCCTGCCAGACGTCATGGGGGATCTCCGGATCCCAGCCCGGCAGCACCACCGCCCCCTGCGGCGCCTTCGCCACCGTCGACAGCAGCTCCGCCGTGGCGGGGGTCGAGGCCGTGGATCCCGCCGCTATCACGGGATGCACCGGAGGGCGCGCGGCCCACCTCTGCGCCGTCGCCCGCACCGCCTCGCGCCTGCGCGCCTCGGCGTCCAGCGCGCCGCCCTCCTCCTGCTCGATGTAGGCGGGCCACGCCTCGGTCAGGATCGTCAGGAACTCGGCGGTCAACGCCCAGTGGCGGGCGTGCTCCGCCAGGTCCAGCGCCCGCAGATCCTCGGCCCGCGCGCCGGCCGCCTGCAGCTCGTCCATCAGCCCCTGCAGCGACACCGCCAGCGAGGGCGCCGAGGCCAAATCCCCGAACCCCGGGTTCCTGCGCAGGAACGCCTCCACCAGCCGCATCAGCGCCAGCGTCCGGGTCATCGTCCCCCGGCCCCCGGGCAGCCCGGCCAGCAGCGCCTCCTCCGCCAGCTCTCCGACAAACCCGATGCGCGGGAGCCACGTCGCCCCCTCCGCCTCCAGCGCCTCGGTCACCGCGCGGCCGGTGCGCCGCGTGTTGAGATGGAGCCGCACGCGCGCCAGCCCCTCCGGCGCCTGGACGCGCGCCCGCAGCCCCCGCGCCAGCGCCTGCGAGAAATCCACTCCCGCCGGCACGAAGAACACCCGCGGCCCGTCGCCCTCGAACATCACGCCTCCGCGTCCTCGCCCACCAGCCGGGCCTCCGTGGTCCGGGCGTCATCCGTGGGCGGGCCGCCGCCGCCGTTGCGTCGGACTTGTCCCTCGCCCGCTCCCACGCTCCTCCGTTTCGACGCGCTTCGGACCGCGTCCCGCTCCGCCGCCGGCCTCCGCCGCATCGCGCCCGTCCGCGGCGGCGGCGTCACGCCCCTGCGCTCAGCGCCGCCTCCGCCGCGTCCAGCCCGGCGGGCGTGCCCACATCCACCCATGCGCCCTCATGCACCACGCCGTGGAGCCGCCCCGCCTCCAGCATCCTGTCCCAGATCACGTTGGTGGAGAACGGCCCTTCCGGCCCGTCGGCGAAGGCCCCCGCCCGCACGATCTGCGCGCCGGTGAAGACGTAAGGGGCCTCCGCCGCCTCGCCCCGCCGGCGCAGCCGCCCGTCGGGCTCGAGGAAGAAGTCGCCCGCGCGCGTGTAGGCCAGCGCATCCTCGCGCCGCACCAGGTGCAGGAGGCCGTCCATCCGTTCCTCGTCCCACGCGGCCGCCAGCGTCGGAACCGGCGCGGCCCCCGTCCACACCGCGTCCGAGTTGAGGGACGCCACGGGCCCCGTGCCGAGCAATGGCAGCGCCTTGCGCAGCCCGCCGCCGGTGTCGAGCAGCGCCTCCCGCTCGTCAGAAATTCTCACCTCCGGGGCGGTCCGTCCCGCCAGATGCGCCTCCACCTGGTCGGCGAGGTGGTGCACGTTCACGACCGCCAGCCGCACGCCCCCTTCGGCGGCGCGGTCCAGCGCATGGTCCAGCAGCGCGCGCCCGGCCACCGGCAGCAAGGGCTTGGGGCGCGTCTTCGTCAGCGCCCCCATCCTCGTCCCCAGCCCGGCGGCCATGACCATCGCCCGTTCCAGCCGCGGCGTCACCTGCGCCCCTCCGCCGACCGCCCGCGCGCCCGGTCCGGCCGCTGCGTCGGATCCGCCTCCCGACCCGTCGCCGCCGCGGCCCCCGCCGACCTCGCGCATCCGTCCGACGGCTCCTTCGCCGGCGCACCGCTCGCGGGATCCGCGTCCCGCGCCATCGCCCGCCCGGGGGTCACGTCCGCCCCTCCTTCAGCCGCGCCAGCGCCTGCGGGGTCGGCGCCGGAACCCGCGCCTCCACCCACGCCTTCAGCGGCGCCAGCGAGGGATGGGACAGGTCCCGCATCAGATGCGACCAGACCCGCGGGATCATCGCGAGGTACTGCGCCTTCTCGTCCCGCAGCCTGAGGCGCGCGAAGATCCCCACGATCTTCAGGTTGCGCTGGGCCGCGAGGATCGCCGCCGCCTCCCTGAACCCCTCGGGCTCGGCGCCCGAGGCCTCCAGGTAGCGCGCCTCGGCCGCCGTCCGCAGCTCGGGCGAGGTGTCGCGCCGCGCATCCTCGGTCAGCGAGACCAGATCGTAGGACGGGTGCCCGAGCAGCGCGTCCTGGTAATCCAGCAGGCCGACCCGCCGGATCCCCTCGCGCGCCGGCAGCCAGACGAGGTTCTCGGCGTGGTAGTCCCGCAGCGCCAGCGCGGATCGCGCGCCCGCCACCGGCGCCGCCGCCTCCGCCACCAGCCCCGCGAACTCCTCCGCGAGGTCCGGCGACGACTTCCCGAGGCCCCACATGTACCACTCCGGCAGCAGCATCGCCTCGCGCAGCAGCGCCGCCTCGTCATAGGGATCGGCGTCGTAGGCGACCGGGGCCGCGTGCAGCTCGGCCAGCAGTTCGGCGGCGGTCAGGTAGAGCTCCCGCTCCCGCGCAGGCTCCGCCGCGCAGACCCGGGCGAAGAGCGCGTCTCCCAGATCCTCCAGAAGCAGGAACCCCCGCTCCGGGTCCGCCGCCAGCACCTCGGGCGCCGAGAAGCCGCGCGCCCTGAGCGCCTCGGTCACGCCGAGGAACGGACCCACGTCCTCGCCCTTCTCGGTCGGGGCGTCCATCAGCACCGCGCCCCAGCCCTCCGGTCCGCCGGTCAGCCGGTCGTACCGCCGGTTCGAGGCGTCCCCCGCCAGCGGGCGCACCGAGGCCCCCGCCCACCCGGCCTGCGCCAGGAACGCGTCCCGCTCCGCCACGCGGCTCATGGCGCCAGGACCGCCAGCGCGGCCTCCCATCCCTCGCCCACGGGCGTCGCCTCCAGCACGCGTCCCTCCGCCTCGTCCGCACCGGCGAAGGCCAGCGCAATCTCCAGCCGCCGGGCCGGGGCCAGGTCCCCCAGCCGCTCCGGCCATTCCACGAAGCAGACGGCGTCCTCGAACGCCTCCTCCAGCCCCAGCTCCGCCACGCCCTCCGGTCCGCCCAGCCGGTGGAGGTCGGCGTGCCACACCTCGCCCCGCGCGGTCTCGTAGACCTGCACCAGCGTGAAGGTCGGGGAGGGGACGTCCTCCGCCCGCCCCTCCTCCGCCAGCATCGCGAGGATCGCGGCGCGCGCGAGCGCGGATTTCCCCGCCCCAAGGTCCCCGTGCAGCATCACAGCGTCTCCCGCGTGCAGCGCAAGGCCCAGCGCGGCGCCGGCCGCGGCAGTGGCCTCGGGGTCCGGCAGGAGGCGGCGCAGAGAGGGCGAAGCGTCTGACGTCACGTCGGATTTCCGGGCGGTGCGAGCGGACCCTCACCATGGCCCGCCCCCGGCTCCGGAGCAATGCCCCTCGCCCGGACCGGCCCGCCGGAAGAAGGCGCGTCGCGTCGCCTGCCAGCAAGTAATACCGCCGCGCCTAACCGATGACCCTCTTGATCCACGGCTGGAGGCACGGGGAGCGGATGCGGGACGGATCGTCGGCGAAGGCGTTCCAGGCGCGACAGCAGGCGTCGACGATGGCGTCGAGGCCCTCGAAGACGCGCAGGCTCGGGAAGCGCTCGCGGAGCCATAGCCAGACGCGCTCCATCGGGTTGAGCTGGGGCGAATGCGGCGGCAGCGGGACGAGGCTGACGTTCGGCGGGACCCGGAGCGCCTTGGCGTCGTGCCAGCCGGCGCGGTCGAGGATCATGACGGCGTGCTCGTCATCGGGGATCGTGGCCGCGAAGGCATCGAGGAAGATCCGCATCGCCTGCGTGCCGACCTCGGGCAGGACGAGACCGAAGGCGGCCTCCCCATCGGGGCGGGCGGCGCCGAAGACATAGGTCCACTCGAAGCGCTGGTCCTGGCGGCCCGGCGGGCGGCGGCCTCGGCTCCACCAGCGATGGCAGAGCCGGCCCTTCTGGCCGACCCGCATCTCGTCCTGGAACCACAGCGTGATCCGCTTGCCCGGATGCGCCTCGGCCGCGGTCTTCAGCGCAGCCCGCAGCCCGCTTTTTCGAAGCGACGCTGCGCCGCCTCGTCGCTCTTCGGAGGCGTGGGGCGGACCTTCTGCCGTGAGACCCCCTCGCGCCGCAGGATCCGCGACAGGCTCTGCGGGGTCAGGCGCTTGTCCAAGCGAGCCTCGACCCAGCGACAGAGGTCCGGAAGGGTCCAGCTGCTCACCGCGTCCTTCTCAGGGTCCGGACCGCGGAAGATCCGGTCGAAGAAGGGGTGCAGCGCCGGCGGCCGGCCCGGCAGCGGCCGGTCGCGCACGCCCTCCGGTCCGTCGGCGTTGCAGCGCAGCACCGCGTCGCGCAGCGCCTGCCGCTCCATGCCCGCGGCCGTCGCCGCGTCCGCCCGGCTCATGGCGTCCAGCGCGTTCGCGATCGCCGGCAGTCGCCGCGCCGCACGGTTGCTCCGCTCCCGCGAAGCCATCCTCCGCAGCTCCTCCGCCGTCAGATCGTCCCGGATCTTGAGCGCCCGACCCATCTCCCCTCCATCTCGCCGCTTCGGGAGATGGAATCGGAGATCAGGCCGCAGGGGAACCCTTCAGCCGAGTCAGAGCTTTCGCGTGCCGGTATGAGGCGCGTAGCGAGGGGCGGCTGCCCGGCGCGCCCCGCCCCTCGCCGATCAGCGGGAGAGCTGGACTCCGCTTTCGCGGAGCCTCGGCGCCGCGGGCGCCGGCCACCGAGCGGGCGCTCCGGTCCCCGCGGCCGTGGCTAGGCGCGCCGTCCGTCGCAGGCCGCCGCGGGCGACCGGGCCGCTCCAGGCGGAACCGGCGCGCGGCGGCTCCGCCCGCCTAAGGCTCGCCCGCGCCTTCGTCTCCCTCCACCTCCGACAGCGCCGCATCCGGCAGCGCGAACACCACGCGAAGTCGCCCGTTTTCAGGGGTCTCGACCCGCAGCTCGCCCCCGTGCAGCTCCGCGAAGCGCCGCACCAGCGCGTGCGCCAGCCCTCGCCCGACCGAGGCTGCGCCGCCCCCCGCCGGCTCGTCCGTCCAGATCTCCATCCCACTTCCCCGGCGCCGCGCGCCCGCCCGCACCTCCGCCCCCGGCGGCGCGCGGTGGATCGCGTCCGCCACCAGGTTGAACAAAAGCTGGCGCACCCGCGCGGCGTCCTCGGACGAGGCCTCGTCCCCCGCCGCCTCGTCCCCCGCCTCCAGCGTCAGGGTCACGCCGCGCGCGCGCGCGCGACTCTGGGCCACCTCCAGCGCCGACGTCAGCGCCCCGCGCAGGCTTGCGGGTCCGATCGTCTCCTGCGACGGCCGCGGCAGGCGCAGCTCGGCCGCGCCCTCCATCGCCTCCCGCACCTCCGCCAGGGCGGCCGAGATCTCGGTCGCCGTCTCCGCCGCCTCCCGCTCTCCGGCTTGCAGCGCCCGCGCCGCCTCCGCCGCGATCGCGAGCGGCTCCGAGAGGCGTTCCGCGACCTGTTCCACGAGCCCCGCGCGGATGGCGTCCATCGCCTCCAGCGCCGCGATCCGCTCCCGCGTCGCGGTCTCCAGCCGCATGGCGTCCGTCACGTCCGAAAACGCCACCAGCACCGATCCGTCGGGCAGCGCCGCGACGCGCGCGCGCAGCCGCCGCCCGTCCGTCAGCGTCGCCTCCTCGGACCAGGCGGCGCGCAGTCCGGTCTGGTGGAAGAACTCCGACAGCCGCTCCCAGACGGGGCTCGCCCTGCTCCGGGCGCGGAACCGCTCCAGCGCCTCGTCAAGCCGCAGCCCCTCGGGCTCGGCGCCCGGATGGAAGCCCCACATGGCGGCGAAGGCGGGGTTGGCGAAGCGCGCCACCCCGTCAGGCCCGAAGGCGGCGACGCCCTCCTCCAGCCGGTCCATGACCGCGCGGCGGATTTCCGTCTCCGTCAGCCAGCGCCGCTCCAGCCGCGCCGCCTCCGAGACGTCCTCGAACAGGAAGGCCACCGCACCCTGCGTATGGGGGCGGGCGACCATGCGGATCTGCTCCTCGCCCGGCAGGTGCCACAGTTCCGTCCGCTCCCGCCGCCCGGCGGCGTCCGACGGGTCGTGCAGGCTCAGGAGGCCCTGCCGCCAGCCTGCGTAGTCGAGTTGGTCGGGGATCCTGCGGTTCTCCCGCAGCCGCTCCAGCACGTCCGGCAGCGTGGGGCGGCCGGCAAGCCAGGGGGGCTCCAGCCGCATCATCTCGGCGAAGGCGGGGTTGAACAGGCCGAGCCGCATCTCCCGGTCGAAGATCGCGAGGCCGATGCGCAGGTGGGCGAAGGTCTCGGTCAGCGTCTCCACGAAGCGCCGCAGCGCGCCCTCCGCGTGGACGGCGGCGGAGGCGTCGGCGCCGAAGCCGAGCGTCCCCCCGGAGGCGGAGGGGGTGCGGCGCAGATCGAACCAGCGGCGCTCGCCGGTCCGGGCGTCGAACACCGCCTGCCGGCCCTCGGGACGCTCGCCGCTCCCGGTCTCTCCGGCCTCGCCGCGGCGCAGCTCGGGCAGGGGGTCGGCCTCGGCCCCGGCGGGAGCGTCCTCCCTCGCGCCCGCCATGCGCCGGTAGCGGGCGTTGCCCCAGACGACCTGGCCCTCGCCGTCCCGCCGCCAGGCTAGGATCGGCGCGGCCTCCAGCGCTTCCAGCGCCGCGTCGCGCTCCTGCGCCATCCGCCCGATCTCCGCCCGAAGCCGCGCCAGCTCCCGCCGCGCTGGGCCTGCGGGCGCGATGAGCACCCGCGCCTCGCCCCCCTCCGTTACGCCCGAAACCTCCCACGCCCCTCCCTGCGGATCATCCGCGAGCAGGCGGAAGCCCAGCCCCTCATTCTCCAGCGCCCTCAGCGCCGTCTCCAGGCGTTCGGGACCTTCGACCGCGCTCAGGCCTGCGGCGACGGCCTCCGCCGCGCCTTGCGCGCCGCGCCTTCCCGCCGGGACCAGACGTCCGTCGGACAGCCGGAACGCTGCGCCGTCAGGCGCCGCGGTTGCGCCTCCCGCCGCGGACCGTCGGCGGCGCAGCAGTCCCACCAGCGCCGCCGCCGCCAGCCCGCCGGCCAGTCCGCTCAGCAGCGGCATCCACGTCCAGTCGACGGAGGCGGCCTGCATCTGCATCGCAAGCTCCGCCGCGCCGGCTCCCGTCGCCTCGACCAATGGCTCACTCCCAGAAAGCGTCATCCCGCCTCACCCCCGAGGCGGTCGTGCACTTCAACCTATATGCGATCCCGTTAGGCTCAAACGCTTCCGAGCGAGAAGGCGTCGTTGCGTCCCAGCCCCCCTTTCGGCCGCCCCTCCGGCAGGTCCAGCGCGCCACGGGGCCATACCGCCTCCACCACCGCGCCGGTGGGCCGCGCCGCCTCGGGCGAAGCGTCGGCCTCCGCACGCCCCAAGGCGTCGGCGCCGTTGGCGAAGCTCACCCGGGCGCCGGTCCGCTCCAGCAACGTCTTGGCGATGAAGAGGCCGAGGCCCATCCCTTCATAGCCCGCGCGCGCCTCGGGCGGGGTTTCGGCTGCGTCGCCGCCGCGGGGATGGCGGCGCATGCGGTCGCGCACGAACGGATCGCCCAGACGCCCCAGCATGTCGGACCCGAAGCCCGGACCGTCGTCGCCCACCGCGATCCGGATCTGCTTCTCGTTCCAGTCGACGTCGATCCAGACCTTGTCCTCGGCGAAATCCACCGCGTTCTGCACCAGGTTCCTGAGCCCGTGGATCACCTCGGGGCGGCGCTGCACCTCCGGCTGCGGGGGCGGAGGATCTCCCATCGGCTCTCCCTGCAGCCGCAGGATCACGCTCTTGCCCCGCCGGCGGTGCGGCCCCGCGGCCTCCTCCACCAGCTGATAGACCGGCGTGGTCCTGACCTGCCGGTCGTCCTTGCCGCTGGCCGACAACTCGCGCAGGATCTCCCGGCACCGCTCGGCCTGGGCGCGGATCAGCGCCACGTCCTCGGCGAGTTCGGGGTCGTCCTTCAGCTCCCGCGCCAGCTCGCCGGACACCAGCTTGATGGTGGCGAGCGGCGTGCCCAGCTCATGCGCCGCCGCAGCCGCCAGGCCCCCGATGGCGGTCAGCCGCTGCTCCCGCCCCAGCGCGTCCTGCGCGGCCGCGAGCGCCTGGGTCATGGTCCACATCTCGGCCGTCACCCGCCGCGCGTAGCCCGCGAGGAACACGATGGCGATGGCCAGCGCCGCCCAGCTCCCGGCGACGATCAGGTCCGGCGGATCCACCGGCGAGCCGTCCGCGAAGCGCAGCGGCACGTAGACCAGCGCCAGCAGCGACACCTCCGCCGCCGCGAACCCGCCCAGGATCAGCGTGGAGCGCAGCGTCAGCGCGGTGGCCGAGACGATCACCGGCGCCAGCACCAGCACCGCGAACGGGTTGGTCAGCCCGCCCGTCAGGAAAAGCAGCACCCCGAGCTGGGCGAGGTCGAACAGCTGCGTCAGCGCCGTCCCCCGCTCCGACAGCCGCTTGTTGTGGGGATGGATCGCCTGCGCCACGATGTTCAGGCAGACCGAGGCGGCGATGGCCCCGAAGCATAGCCCCGTCGGCAGCTCCATACCCAGCCACAGGTCCGCGACCAGAAGCGCGGCCGCCTGACCCGCCGCGGCCAGCCAGCGCAGGGTGGTCAGGGTCCTGAGCCGGACCCAGTCTCCGCGCGCCGCCGCCGCGCCGCTGAACTGCAGCCGATCCGCCATGCCGCCTCGATAGCACCGGGGCTGGGTGCGGGGAAGCGTCGTCGGCGCCTCCGTGCGTTCTTCAGCGGCGCTCGGCTTGCACCCGCCGTGCTGCGGGCCTTCGTCCGAGGCGCGTTGCCGGGCCTGCGCCAGACCTCCGGTCCGCCTTCGCGTTCCCTCCGGGCGCCCGACGGTCCGCTGACCCCTTCCGCCCGGATCGGGCGACTCCGCCCCACCGGCGCGGCGGCCCCCTCCGCGACCCGGCGTCGCGAGGGGGTTCCCCCGGCTGTCCTTTCCGGCGCATATCCTGCCCGATAGGGAAGAGGAGGACGCCCCATGGCCCGCGCTTCGACCGTCCAGTACGCCGCAGGCCTCGGCCTCGCCGCCGTCGTCCTCGGCCTCGGCGCCGCCGTCTGGTTCGCCTTCTCGCCTTCGACCGGCCCCGACGACCGGTTCGCCGGATGCCGCGCCGCCCGCGTCGCCGGCGGCTCCATGACGATCGGCGGCCCCTTCGAGATGACGAAGGCCGGAACCGGCGAGCGGGTGACCGAGGCCGAGGTGATCGACCGCCCCACGCTTCTCTATTTCGGCTACACCTTCTGCCCCGACGTCTGCCCATTCGACACGGCCGACATGGCCATGGCGACGGACATCCTCGCCGAGCGGGGCATCGACGTGAAGCCGGTGTTCGTGACCGTCGACCCGGAACGGGACACGGTCGAGGCGCTCGGGGATTATGTGGAGGCGGTGCATCCGAAGATGATCGGCCTCACCGGCTCGGCCGAGGACGTGGAGCGCATCGCGCAGGCCTGGAAGGTCTACTACGCCAAGGCCGGCGACGACCCCGACACCTACCTGATGGACCACTCGACCTTCACCTACCTCGCCGCCCCCGGCGAGGGCTTTCTGGAGGTGTACCGAAGGGACACGACCCCCGAGCAGATGGCGGACTCGGTCCAGTGCTTCGCGGAGCGGCTCTGAGTCCCGCCTCGCAACGGTTCGGGATGGACGCCGGAAAAGGCCGCGAATCGTCGCAGGCCTTTGACAAGGTCGCGAAATTCCATAGTGTCCCGCGCAACGCAAGAAGCGGATCGGAGAGACGCGCGCCATGACCGAGGATGACGACATCCGCGAGCCGCGGGACCTGGGCCCCGACCGCTCCCTGCTGGTGCTGGACGACGACGAGCCCTTCCGCCGCCGCCTCGCCCGCGCCATGGAGCGGCGCGGCTTCGAGGTGACGATGGCCGAGAGCGTGGCCGAAGGGATGGCCATGGTCCGCCGCACGCCGCCCGCCTACGCGGTGGTGGACCTGCGGCTGGAGGACGGCAACGGCCTCGACGTGGTGGAGGCCCTGCGTGAGGCGCGCCCCGACAGCCGCATCGTGGTCCTTACGGGCTACGGCGCCATCGCCACGGCGGTGGCCGCGGTGAAGATCGGCGCCACCGATTACCTCGCCAAGCCGGCGGATGCCGACGACGTGGAGTCGGCGCTGCTGGCCAATGGCGAGGTGAAGCCCCCCCCGCCCGAGAACCCCATGTCCGCCGATCGCGTACGGTGGGAGCATATCCAGCGGGTGTTCGAACTCTGCGACCGCAACGTCTCCGAGACGGCCCGTCGGTTGAACATGCACCGCCGCACGCTTCAGCGGATACTGGCCAAGCGCAGCCCCCGCTGATCCTTGAGAGGCGAGAAGCCATCGCGCCGAGGACCCCGGCGACCCCGGACGAGATCATGAACCGCGCGACCCCGGCGGACGCTGCGACCCGTGCGGGCGCGGCTTGCCCGGCGGTTGAGGACGAGGACGCACTCGGGGCGTGCGGGTCTCGGGCCTAAGGCCAGCTGACGGGCGGGCGCAGGGGAACGGGCGCGCCGGGGACAAGCGGCAGCCCGAAGGTCGCTCATTCGGTCATGACCTGCACCGAACCTCAATGCCTTCGTCGTCTCCGCTCCTCTCCCAACCAGGAAAATCGTAGCGGGAAACTCCAGCTATCGCGATGCAGTTCTCAGGGGGCGGGGCATGATTTCCGGGGCGATGCCGCTTGCATTTCCAGCCTGTTCTTCTCGGCGCATTCGGCGGGCGGGATGTTCCCGGAGGCCGGAGTGCGGGCGGTAGCGGTTGAAGTCATGCTGCCAGACGCAGATCCGCTCGCGGGCGTCGCGGAGCGATGAGAACAGCGTTTCATTGAGCAGTTCGTCCCGCATCCGGCCCTGAAAGCTCTCGGCGAAGGCGTGTCTCGGGTCGGCTTTCCCGCCGCGATGTATCGCCAGTCCAGCTTCTCCGCCTGCGCGAAGGTCAGCATGGCGTTCGAGGTGAGCTCCGTGCCGTAGCACATCGGGAAGCGGTCGGTTGAGGAGGCCATGTCCGGCTGCGTAGCCCCCACGCAGCGCAGCAGTCGGCCATGGCGGGGCTCGAGGTCTCTTACGGTGATGTGGCCAGACGCCACCGCAGAGGAGACCGACCATGACCTTGGCCAAGAATATGCCCGAACACGCCGTCCTGGTAGCGATCGACATCGCCAAGCACCGCAACGAGATCCTGATCGAGGCGCCCGGACGGGTCCGCCGACGGCGCCTCACGGTGCTGAACACGCGGGCTGACCACGACCGTCTGGTGGAGACGCTCGCGGCGTTCGAAGCTCCCGTCGTCGCCGGCTTCGAGGCGACCGGCAACTACCATCGGCCGCTGGCGCACCGGCTGCTCTCCGAGGGCGTCGACCTGAGGCTGATCTCCTCGCTCGCCCTTGCGCGCACCCGCGAGGCGATCACGGGCGGCTGGGACAAGAACGATCCGAAGGATGCCCGGATCATCCTGCACATGCTGCGGATCGGACATGTCCAGCGCTGCTGCGATCCGCTCGCGCATGGGCTCGTCGACATCCAGGAGCTCTCGAAGACCCACGAGGCGATCTCGAAGGCGAAGACCGAGCTCTGGCATCGGCTCCTCACCCACTACCTGCCGCTCTACTTCCCCGAGGCCGAGCGGTTCCACGGCAATGCCCGCAGCGACTGGTTCCTCGCCTTCCTCGAGATGTTCCCGGTCCCGGCGATGATCACCGCGCACGAGAAGGACGCCTTCATAGCGGCCGCCTGGGAGGTGGCGGGGCGCAAGGTGTCCAAGCACCGCCTGCTCTCGGATATCCACGAGACGGCGCAGGCGTCGATCGGCCTGCCGGTCGACCCATCCTCCGACGCCGTCGTCATGTTCCGCATGGCGCCCGCCGAGGGCCGAAGCCTGATCCGGCAGCGCAACGAGATCGAGCGGCGGGCGGAAGCCATGCTCGCGGACGATCGGCACTACCGGCTGCTCCGCACCATCCCCGGCGTCGGGCCGATCAACGCGCTGACCATCCTCGCGGAGGCTGGCGATCTTCGACGCTTCGCCCATCATCGCCAGTTCCTGAAGTGCTGCGGCCTCGATCTCTCGACCCAGCAGTCCGGCCAGTTCCGCGGTCAGACGAAGCTCTCCAAGTTCGGGAACGCGCGCCTGCGCCGGGCCCTCTGGATGGCCGGGCAGATCGCGATCCGCCAACGCGACAACAGCTTCAGATCCAAGTTCGAGCGGTACATCGCGCGGGACCGGGACAACGCTGATCTCCGCCGAAAGGCGCTCACCGCGATCGCCGCCAAGATGGCGCGCACCGCGCACGCGGTCGTCAAACGCGGCGTCGACCACCCTCCCTTCTTCGAAGGGGCGGCGCCAGGCGGGAGGACCCCTCTCTGACAGAGCCGTCGGGACGCCTCGCGATCCCGTAGATAATGTTCGGGTCTTCCGCCTGGATCTGGATCTCGTGTTGAGGACGGTCGGGGCCGCTCGGCCGGACCCCGGGTTTGCTATGGTCGAGACCGCTTCCTTGACGGCGGAAGCCGCTTGGATCGCGCTGAAAGCCGCGCCGGAACGCTTCGGCGCGAAGAGATCTCTCGCCCCCGCTCCCCCTGCTCCTGCCGACATAGGACGTTGGCGCTGACCGCGATGCGGGCTTGCCGCGCCGGGTGATCACCGTGTCTAGTTCGCGGACGACGCGGTGGCCGGAGAGCGACGTGCAAGCCACCAGCGCCAGGCGCTCGCGGCCGTAGTCGTCGACCACCGCCAGCACCCTGATGCGGCGCCCGTAGGCCAGCGCGTCGCTAAGTCGAGGCTCCAGCGCATGTTCGGAGCGTCCGGCGCCAGCATCGGCCGACGCGTGCCGAGCGCCCGCTTGCGCCCTCCGCGCCGCCGCGCCTGGAGCCGCTCCTCGCGATAGAGCCGCCTCAGCTTCTTGAGGTTCATCACGATCCCCTGCCGCTCCAGCATGACATGGATGCGCCGGCAGCCGAATCGCCGCCGCTCGACCGCCACGGCCTTCATCGCGGTTCGCGCCTCGGCGTCGTCCGGGCGAGCCCTGCGATAGCGCCCGCTGGACCGATCCACCGCCAGCGCCTGGCACGCCCCGCGCTGGCTCACCCCGCGGATCGCCAAGACCTGCGCCACCGCCTCCCGCTTCGCACCGGGCGTCACCATTTTCTTGCCGCGACATCCTTGCGCCTTCAGCCGCCGCGTATCCGACACCTCCAGCCCCCCAGCGCGCCTTGAACTTATAGAACGTCGTCGAGCTGACAGCGTGCTTCGGCAGACATCGGCCGTCGACATTCCGGCCTCCTGGAGCGGACCCTAAGCAAATTGGAGGAGGATGCGGGGCTCGTCGCGCACACAGGTCCATAGCCGCGCCGTCCTCGTCTTTCCCTTTGCGAGCAACGGCACGGGGGTGTCGTCGCCGTGGAGCCGCCCGGCCGCCATGACATGCGCCTCGATCAGCGCGTGCAGCGGTGCGCCGATCGAAGGCGGCGACCTCCGTCGCCGCCTTCGCCGCCGCCGCTTCGGCAAGCGCCTCGTCCTCGGACGCCGCCGCCTCCAGCTCTTCCAGGTGCAACTCGAGCTGGTCGAGCAGCGGTTCCCTGCGCTCGGAGCGATGGCCGTAGAGCGCGCGGCGCAGCTTCTCGATCTCCAGCCGCAGATGGGCGATCAGCGGCTCGCCGCCCGAGACGACCGCCCTGGCATGCGCCGCCTCGGCCGCCATCGCGTCGGCCCGCGCCCCGGAGGCGGCGAGGAGGGCGCGCAGGGTGGCGATCTCGGTGTCGGCGTCGACCATGCGCCGAGCTTAGCGGCCCCCGTCGGCGCGGTGGAGCGCCATCGCATCGGCGGCCGCCCCTGAGTCAGCCTGCCGCAGCCGGTCGTCAGGTGTGGCGCGGGTTGCGCCAGTCGATGCCGTCGAGAAGGCAGCTCAGCCGCGCCGGCCGACACCGACACCGCGCCGTCGGCCGGCGTGGGCCAGATGAAGCGCCCCCTCTCCAGCCGCTTGGCGTAGAGCGACATGCCGACGCCGTCGTGCCAGAGGATCTTGAGAAGCGACCCGCCGCGCCCGCGGAAGACGAAGACGTCGGCCTGCGTGCGGGTCGCGCTTCAGCTCCTGCCTCGCACCATCGGTGCCAGTCCCGGCATGCCGCGGCGCATATCCGTCACCCGGCCCGCGAGGCAGACCCGCGCTCCCGGCGCGAACGCGCAGTCGCTCTCGGGTGGTGATGCCCGGCGCGACGATCAGAAAGCCCTTGCTGTAGCTGCGCGAGTTCGGCCGCTGGACGGCGTTGAGCGTCTGCCACGCGATCAGCACGCCCATCACGGTAGTCTTGCCGGCTCCGGTCGCGAGCTTGAGGGCTAGGCGGAACAACTCAGGGTTCGCCTCGACGTTGACCAGCTTCAGGCGGTTGGTGAAGCGGCTCCATCTCGTCGGGCACGAGGTCGTCCCTTGTAGGTCAGTCAGGCGGCACGCCCGCCAGCATCGGGCGGGATCTACGGCGGGAACTCAACCGGTTGTCGCCTTGACGCACAAGAGCATTCATGCGTCATTAAGACTATTCTTGGCGGCGTCCGGCTCACGCGCTTCGCCGGGACGTCAGCACTTTCGGCAGACGAGAGGCCGCGTAGAGCGACGAACTCCCGCCATGGCTTGGTCTGGATTTCTGCACGGAACAAAGAAGGAACTCAATTGACCGAACCTTGCCGGAAGCAGGTTCGCAGCGGTGCGACCCGGACCGCCGGACGCATTTGCTCCGCCGGCAGGGGGGAACGATAAAGATGGCGGTTTTCCCCTTGTTTTCTGGGGCTCCGCCCGATAGGACCGGCCTTGGAGTGGTGGCCGAGTGGTCGAAGGCGCTCCCCTGCTAAGGGAGTAGGCGGGAAACCGTCTCGAGGGTTCGAATCCCTTCCACTCCGCCATCATCCCTGTTGCGAACACGGACAGGCGCCCATAGCGGAGCGGAAATAGTCGTGTTTTCAAAGGGCTTTGCCTCCCCCATGCGAACCTCTGAGACTGTGCGCCGGGCCCGTTCCGGGCTCTGAACGGCGCTACGTCTCTGTTCGGGCGAACCTCGCCGAATTCGGTTCGGTCGGATTTTTCGGCGTCTTTCCAATAACCTGTCTCTCAACACCGCCAAAACTTCGGGCCTTGTGTCAATCGCCTTCGAGCGGAACAGAGCCGCAACACGCAAGAGGCGCAGCCGCTGGGTGCGTTGGCCGAATGGCGCGTAGCGGTGGCGGTGGTTGATCACCTGCGCCGCAGGGTTCCCTCGAGCGGCACGGCACCGCCCAGCGTGTTCGAGATCGTGCCGTACTTCAGGATATTGCGATGCAGCAGGTCGAGCCGCTGGTCGCTTTCGTCACTGTCCACGACGATCTCGTAGCGGATCAGGGTCAGCTTCGGCGGGGCGTCCTGGCGGACCGCCTCGAGCGATACCTCGGCGCCGTCGATCCGGAACTTCAGCATCGGCGTCACCCGTTCGATGCCCTTGAGCATACAGGCGGCCAGCGCCGACAACAGAAGCTCGACCGGATTCATGGCATCCTGCCGGCCGGCCAGATCTGTGTCCAGAACCACCTCGGCCCTCTTGGCCGTTGCGAGGCTGCCGTGGCTGTCGATCCGGCGAGCCGTAACGCGATACTCGGTCACAGGAGCCTCCCGATCTCCTCGGCTGTCAGTACCTTGCCCGCTGAAACCAGCTTTTCATCGATTACGAGGCCGGGCGTCGACATGACGCCGTAACCGGCGATTTGGGCGATGTCGGTGACCTTGACGATCTCCGCGTCCTTCCCGGCCGCGGCTGCGGCGGCCTTGGCGTTCTCGCCCAGGGTCACGCATTTCCGGCAACCCGACCCGAGGATCTTGATGATCATGATGATGTTCCTTTCAGATGAACCAATGGGTGATGGCGTTGAACAGCACGCCGATGCCGAGGATGCCGCCCGTCACGACCGCGAGGAACAGCATGAGAAGGCGCATGCTCACCACGCGTTTGAGCATGATGATCGAGGGCAAGGACAGCGCCGTGACTGCCATCATGAAGGCCAGCACCGTGCCGAGCCCGACACCCTTGCCGACCAGCGCCTCTGCAATCGGCAGGGTTCCGAAGATGTCGGCATACATGGGGATGCCGATCAGCGTCGCCAGCGGCACCGACCACCAGTTGTCCTGCCCCAATAGCGCCGTGATGATTTCGGCCGGCACCCAATTGTGGATCGCGGCCCCGATGCCCACGCCGATCAGCACATAGGGCCAGACCCGGTGGACGATCTCGACCACCTGATCGCGCGCGAAGGCCAGCCGTTCGCCCCGCGTCAGGGCATGATCGATGTCCTGGACGGGGACGTTGCGCACGAAGGCGGCCACCTGGTCTTCCATCCCAGCCCGCCCGATCAGCGTGCCGCCGACGATGGCCACAGCCAGCCCGACTACGACGTAGGCCAGCGCTATGGGCCAGTTGAAAATCGACGCCAGCAGGATGACCGAGGCCAGATCGACCAGCGGCGACGAGATGAGAAAAGAGAACGTGATGGCGAGCGGCAGTCCGGCCGCCGTGAACCCGATGAAGATCGGGATCGAGGAACACGAACAGAAGGGCGTGATCGTCCCGAGAAGGGCGGCAAGCGTGTTCGCCCAGAGCCCCGAACGCCCGCCGAGGATGCGGCGGGTGCGCTCGGGCGGAAAGAAGCTCTGAATCCACGAGACGGCGAAGATCAGCACCGACAGCAGAATGAAGATCTTGATGACGTCGTAGACGAAGAACTGCACCGAGCCGCCGACGCGAGATGCCGGATCGAGCCCCACGGCCGTGACGCCGGCGGTCACCAGGTCGGACAGCCATTGCATCCGGAGCAATTGGTCGTTGAGCCAGCCGAAGATGCTCATGCCTCGACCTCTTCCATCAGGGCTGCGTCGATCAGGATGCGGACATTTTCCGGCATGTCGGGGTTGAGGCGGTAGCGGACCCATTGCGCGTCACGCCGGTCCACCACCAGCCCGGCCTGCTTCAGCACCTGCATGTGACGGGACATCCGGCTTTGCGTGGCGCCTAGCGCGCGCATCAGGTCACAGACACAGAGTTCCGAGCCGTCACGGAGCATCCGGACAGCCGACAGACGCGTGGGCTCGGCAAGGGCAGACAGGACAGTGAGAATCATGGGGCCTCCACTTCATGCGCATGTGCGCATGACCGGAAGCGGTTGCCGTTGACCTGGATCAGGAGAACGCACGTTTCCGTTCCGGATCAGCGCAGCACCTCAGTCGAAAACCCGCCCCGGCTGCTCGTCCCACGGCAGGGATGCCACGAAGCACAGGTCGTAGATGCTTATTGTCGAAGGCTCGCGGTGGACGACCAGCCGCTCGAGGACGTCAGGCGCGAGCCATGCGAGGCGCAGGAGGCGACTGACGTAGCGGTCGGACAGGCCCTCGTCGGCGGCGAGGTCGGCGAGCGTGGCGACATCGCCACGTTCCAGCCGCTGCCGCCAGCCCCATGCGCGGCCAATGGCGCGCAGCAGGTGGGGATCCTGCCCGCGGTTCATGGCGGCCTCGATATGCTTCGGTGGCAAGATCCGGGGGCGACCGCCGCGGCGGCGCAGTTCGAGCGGGATGTGGATGCGAAGGGTCTCGGGTTCGGGCATCAGGCAACCTGACGTTGCCCCCTGATCCCGGACTGGGAGGTAAAGTACCCCCGGGACGGAGGATGGGATGATGAGCAAGGAACCGCGCCGTCGTTTCACGACGGAGTTCAAGGAGCAGGCTGTCGCGCGCCTGTCGGCGCCGGGCGCCACGCAGGCCGGCGTGGCCAGGGAGCTGGGGGTCGCCTCCTCGCAGCTCAAGGGCTGGCGGCTTGAAGTGGAGGCGGCAGGTTCGGCCGAGGCCAGCCGGCGTCAGAAGGTCGAGGCGGCGGAGCTTGCCGAATTGCGGCGCGAGAACCGCCGTCTGAAGGAAGAAGTGGAGGTGATGCGCAAAGCCTCGGCTTTTTTCGCGCAGTGGGCGGCGAAACAATGAACGCGAAGCTCGCCTTCATCGCCGCCCATGTCGCGGAGCACGCCGTCCGGCTGATGTGCCGGGTTCTGTCGGTGAGCCCGAGCTGGTTTCACGCCTGGCGCGCGGCCACCCCCGACAGGGCGGCGAGCCGGGCGGCGCAGGACACGATGGCAGCCCGGATCCGCACGATCTTTGAAGACAGCCGCGCACGCTACGGCGCGCCGCGCATCCACGCCGAGCTGGTCGCCCAAGGCGAGCGCATCGCCCGGAAGACGGTGGCCAGGCTCATGAAGCAAAACGGCATCCGGCCGCCGCGGCGGGGCCGCCGCGTGCCGCGCACGACCGACAGCCGACACGATCTCGGCATCGCGCCGAACCTGCTGGCGCGCAACTTCAAGGTAGGGACGCCAGACACGGTCTGGCTCGCCGACATCAGCTACGTGCCCACCGATGAAAGCTGGCTCTATCTCGCCGCGGTCAAGGACCTGGCCACGATGGAGATCGTCGGCTGGTCGATGTCCGATCGGCTGAAAGGGAGCCTCGCGGTCGACGCCATGCGCATGGCGTTGCGGAATCGAAGGCCGACGCCGGGCCTGATCTGCCACTCCGATCGTGGTGTTCAATACGCCTGCGGCGACTATCGGAGGCTGCTGAAGGCGCATGGGGCGCTCGCCTCGATGAGCGGCAAGGGCAATTGCCTCGACAACGCGCCGATGGAGAGCTTCTTCGGCTCGTTGAAGACGGAACTGGTCCACCGAACCCGGTTCGCCTCTCGCCGTGAGGCCAAGGCCGCCCTTTTCGAGTACATCGCCATCTTCTACAACCGCCGGCGCAGGCACTCGAGCATCGGCTACAGGACGCCAGAGCAGGCGAGGATCGACATGACCCGAGCCATGGCCGCATAGTGAACACGCACCCAGTCCGGGATCAGGGGGCAACGTCAGTAGCGTTTGCCCTTCCGCTTGGTGTGGTGCGGGGTCATGGCGGCGCCGGTCTCCGTGAAGATCAACCCGCGCAGGAGCGCCGGTTGCGCCGTTCGCGCTACTGCCGCCCGGGCGACGATCGGTTGGCGCGTGAGTTTGGCGTCAGATACCTATTATATACTTATAGGATAATGACACCATTCTCCCGCGTATGGCGACAGTCCCACTTTTCGCGTGGACTTGCCTTCGTCTGGCGTGGTGCAGGCTCAACCGCATGACCCCGCACATGGGGGTGCCCGCGCTTCAGCCTGTCACGGCACTATCTGGGGAAGCGTGGCTTCAGATCGTGAAGCCGGCGCAGCTGGACGGGAACCGGATGACCTGCCTGCCTCGCGATCCCACGCATATCCGTCTGCCTTGGCCGACGGTGCGCAGGTTGGTTCCGAACGTTCCCTAGGGCCGTATTATATCAGAACTGGTTAACGAACTCTCAACAGGAATTTTTGAGGGAAGCCATATACACGCTACCGAGGGGGTGGGGTCGGTCCAGCCCTACGCCCCCTGCCGACAAGCTTTCCTGCAGCTCCCGGCTCGCACCGCAGCAGACCCACCAGGACAGCCACCAAGAGGCTAGAAGCTGGTCCGGCCACCGATGCCGTAGCGAACGACGACATGCCCTCCAGACCCGGCCTCAGCGCCTCCCATCGATGAAGGTCGCCAGGATCAACGGAGCCTGCCTCCTACCCTCGTGCGAAGCCCCACCCCCTCAGTCCGAAGGGTTAGCGTCGGCTGTCGCGCCCAGGTTCGTGCGACACCGCCCGGCTCTGAACGCCCGGCTTCCAGCAAGTCCGCTCCCGTAGTGCGGATCGTAGCACAAAACGTGCATGTTGATCTCAGCCTGAAAGCTGCTTAGTCATTGAAATCGCTGAGGCTCGGCAAGGGCGAGGCGCATGGAGCAGGATTACAACCCCTGTCGGGTGCACCACCGATCTTCCTAAGCCGTTGTCATACCTCAGCTTTTGTCGCGGGACAGAGCGGGCGCCCTCCGGACCTGCGGCGACGGCGTCCATAGACCCTTTACCCTAAGGAGCTACGCCTTGTTCGTCGCGACAGGGAGAGGCGACTACACGGTGGGCGGACACCGGGATCAACCGCCGTCGTGAGAAGATCACGCACTAAACCCATCAAACCAACACTCAAACCACCGAGCAAGAGCGGGTGGAGCAGGTTGCTCCCCCGCGCTTCGCTGTATCCTCGGAGGGGGTATGTGGATCCCCGGAGGGGGTATGTGGCCGATTATCCACAAATGGGGAGAACATCGCCCTGACCTCGCCTTCTGGATGTATCTTAAGTGAATGCACCGCTAACGCTGAAAAAGCTGTCCGAGGCCATCGTGAGGGAGGAAAAGATGAACCAGACGCAGCAGGAGATCCGTGCGCTCCTTGGGAGCCTCCGCTCCAATGGCATGTCAATGGTCGCGGACAGGCTGGAAGACTTCGTTCGCGACTTTAACGAAACCGTCGGTTCGGCCGGAAGCTCCCCTGTCGGTGCTGTTCCTGCTCAGCGCCTCGTGTCATAGTAGCGGTCAAGCGCCTCCATGATGTCGGTGGAGAACTGGTCCCTGTTCCTCGCCACATCCTCGGGCAAACGGGGCATGCTGTTGCAAAGCGCCTGAACCCTCTCCAAGGCCTGCATCAGCAGCTTGGCTTCCCGGTCGCTACGCGGCGTCTCCACCCCACCCTCGTCGCCGAGAAGGTCTTGGATCATTCGTCGTGCCCGCTCCACAGGGGACCTCGCTGGATCGTTGCGGAATGGCGGCTATGAAGCGCGTGAGTGTGGCCGCTCACTTCTAGTCCCGAAAACATCAGTGGAAAACCCGGAAGCGCCTCACCGGTTCCCCAAAAAAAGGTCGAACTGCAACTTCCTCTCAGGCGGGGCACCTAAGGCAGAGCAAAGCTCGCATTAACAATGTCTTAGAGCAGGTGGGGTCAATTGCCTGGCACGAACATGCCGAAGCCGCTGTTTGCCAGACCTGCTGTGAGAACCTATGCCGAAACCCGCTCCGGGCCGACGCTAGGCTGTCCTGAGCCTCCTTGCGTTGGCCGCCCTTCCGCTCGTTCCGTCGCCTGCCGCGGCCGCCATGGCATCGCCCTCCCTGTTTCGAGGGCGGGAGGGGGCCTCCCTGTTCAACCGCAGCACGGCGTCTCGACCCGCGCAGGCCGACGAAGCTGCCAAGGGTCAGCCCTCTCGGGAAGACCGCACGCTGAACCTGGTCAACGTCCACACCGGCGAGGAACTTCGCGCGACGTATCGTTCCGATGCCGGCCATGACCGTGCGGTGCTCGATCAACTGGATGTCTTCTTCCGCGACTGGCGGCGAGACGAAGTCCACAAGATGGACGTGAAGGTTCGGGACGTTCTGTGGGAGGCGCACCGCCTGCTTGAGACGACGGCCCCTGTCCACGTGCTCGGCGCCTACCGTTCCCCCGAGACCAACCGGATGCTGCGACAGCGCAGCGCCGGCGTGGCGCGCAACAGCCTGCATCTTGAGGGGATGGCCGTCGACTGGTGCGTCGAAGACCGGAGCGTGTCCCAGATCTATCGTGCGGCCCGAGCATGTCAGGGCGGCGGGGTCGGGCGCTACTCGGCCTCCGGCTTCGTCCACGTCGACAGCGGCTCTCTTCGAACCTGGGGCGCGTAGCCGAGGCTGGATGAGGGCGCTTTCGCATCGCGGGTCCCGAGGGTGGCCCGCCGCTCTCCCTGAGGTTGAAATGTGTTGTTAACCATTTAACCTGTAGAGACCTTCAACCATTGCCTTTGGGAGCCGATCTCATGCGTATCCTGATGATCGAAGACGACGCCACCACCTCGCAGAGCGTCGAGATGATGCTGCAAGGCGCCGGAATGAGCGTCTACGCCACGGACCTCGGGGAAGAGGGCATGGAGCTGGCCACGCGTTACGACTACGACCTGATCCTGCTCGATCTGAACCTGCCGGACATGAGCGGCTACGACGTGCTGAAGAAGCTTCGCACGTCGAAGATCAAAACGCCGGTCCTGATCCTGTCCGGCCTTGATGACACGACCCACAAGATCAAAGGCTTCGGCGTCGGCGCAGATGACTACGTGGTGAAGCCGTTCAATCGCGCCGAACTGGTGGCCAGGATCAACTCGATCGTGCGGCGGTCGCAGGGGCACGCGGCTTCGATCATCGAAACCGGCAAGCTGCGGATCAACATCGACGCCAAGGCGGTTGAGGTCGATGGCAAGCAGGTGCACCTGACGGGGAAGGAGTATCAGCTCCTTGAGGTCTTGGCTGTGCGGAAAGGGACGACGCTCACAAAGGACGTCATCCTGAACAACCTCTACGGCGGCATGGACGAGCCGGAGATGAAGATCATCGACGTCTTCATCTGCAAGCTCCGCAAGAAGCTGACGGAGGCGACTGGCGGAGAGAACTACATCGAAACCGTCTGGGGACGGGGCTACATCATGCGCGATCCCGCGCCCGTCCCCGTGGCCGCGGTAGGCTAGATGGCCGCCTTCAACCACTTCGCCAGCACATCCAGCGGGTAGCCGTTGCCGTAGCTCTGGCCAACGCCTTCGGATCGCCAGCCGCCGATCTGGTCCACGATGTCGGATGGGCACTCCACCGCCCGGAGGCGATCCCGCATCGAGTGCCTGAAGCTGTGCATCGTGCAGCGATCAGGGACGCGAGGCTTAAGCCATTTGTTGAGGGCGGCGCTGGCGGAGTTGGCGGACGTGGTGTCGGTCCGGTTGTAGCGAGGGAACGCGAACTTACTGGCGTCCGCCTGACCCACGATCCGTTGAGCGGCCCAGAGGGAGGCACCGACCAGCGGAACGAGCCTTGCGCTACCCGATGTCTTCAGACGACGCCATGGGTGCTCTTGGATCACGACATGCGGGTTCGGATCATCAAGCCGAAAGTCCTCCTTCAGCGCCCCCGCAGCCTCGGCCAGCCGCATTCCGGTGTCGGACACCAGCGCCACCAGCCAACGAACGTCATCATCCAGCCTGCGGCACTCCGCCTGCACGCTCTGGATGACCGGCACAGGGATAGGGTTCCGACCCTCCACCCCGGCCTGTCGATCATAGTAGACGCCCGAGAAGGGGTTGTTCAGTTCGATCCCGGCTTCCGCAGCCGCAAAGTTGATGATCGCCCGCACGGCTGCGAATATCCGCGTTATGCTGCTGCCAGCCAACCCTTTCGCCAGCAAGGCATCTCGGAAGGCGTTTGCGTCCCGTCGCGTGTAGCTGGTGATGTCCCGGTCTTCGCAGACATCGATGACATACCCGCAGGCCCGCTCGGCAGCCAACCGGTAGGAGGCGGGGCGATCCGACCCCTTGAGCCGCAGATAGACAGCCACGGCTTCGGAGAGTTTGACCGCATCATCATTTGCGGCGGGCGGAACATGGGCCGGCTTCAATGAGGCGTCGGCCATCCGCAGAAGATGCCTTCCCGGCAGGTCCGTCCTCTGAAGCCTCAGGTGATACCGGCGACCGAAAGCTCTGACTCTGCCGAAGGATTCCCGTCCGGCTTGATCTGTGATTCCGTCCCCGAAAGCAGGGAGGTGGAGCAGACATGGGTGGAGCGTTGGAGATCCGGGACGACCTGACGTCGAAGGAGCTTCGCGCACGGGCGGCGCGGGAGACGAGCAACCGGGCCGCACGACGGCTGCTGGCGATCGCCAACGCGCTCGACGGCATGAGCCGGGCGGAGGCGGCGAAAGCTGCGGGGATGGAGCGGCAGGCGCTGCGCGACGCGGTGCTGCGCTACAACGCCGAAGGACCGGAGGGCGTGCGGGACCGGCCGCTGCCAGGCCGGCCGCCGGCGCTGAGCGAAGCGGAGCTGGCGCTGCTCTTCGACCGCATCTTCCGCGGGCCCGACCCTGAGATGGACGGGGTGAGCAGCTGGACCCTGTCGGACCTCTGCCGCTGGATCGAGGCTCGCTTCGACAAGCGCCTGGCCCCGCAGAGCCTGTCGCGGATCCTGCGGCGCGAGGGGGTCTCACGGCAGAAGGTCCGCCCCACGCACCCGAGGACGGACGAGGCGGCGCAGCGTCGCTTCGAAAAAGGGGGCTGCGGGCGGCGCTGAAGATTGCGGCCGAGGCGCATCCGGGCAAGCGGATCGCGCTGTGGTTCCAGGACGAGATGCGGGTCGGCCAGAAGGGCCGGCTCTGCCATCGCTGGTGGAGCCGCGGCCGCCGCCCGCCTGGCCGCCAGGACCAGCGCTTCGAATGGACCTACGTCTTCGGCGCCGCCCGCCCCGACGGGGAGGCCGCCTTCGGCCTCGTCATGCCCGAGGTCGGCGGCCAGGCGATGCAGATCTTCCTCGACGCCTTCGCCGCCACGATCCCCGACGACGAGCACGCCATCATGGTGCTGGACCGCGCCGGCTGGCACGGCGCGAAGGCGCTCCAGGTCCCGCCGAACGTCACCCTGGTCCCGCTGCCGCCCTACTCGCCCCAACTCAATCCGATGGAGCGCGTCTGGCTGTGGCTGCGCGAGCGCTTCCTCAGCCTGCGCGTGTTCGCGGACTTCGACGCCATCGTGGACGCCTGCTGTCGCGCCTGGAACGCCTTCGCCAACGACCCCTCCCGCATCCGCTCCCTCTGCCTCCAGCCGTGGATCGAGAAGGTCATTGGTTAGGCGCGCCGGTATGATACCAATACTCGTCCAGCTGCTGAGCCGCCCGGCTCGCTCTGGAAGCCGCCACGGCATGGGATCGCGTTCGCAGCGAGTATGAGATGCGACCCGAGGTGTAGTGCCCTTGCAAGTCCGTCGGAACGCGCCTGGCGAAATACCAGATGCCATTCTTTTGGAAGCAATGAAGGCGCGAAAAGTTCTCCACCATGTCCTACGCCCGCTCTGTCCCGCGACAAAAGCTGAGGTATGACAACGGCTTAGGAAGATCGGTGGTGCACCCGACAGGATTCGAACCTGTGACCTCTGCCTTCGGAGGGCAGCTTGACCGCAGTTTAAGCGATCAGTTGCCGAGGTCGAACGGGGTTATGGCTTCGAAAGTGGCCTTAGTTCAGCCTGTTACAGAGGCATAGGTAGAGGAAGCACTTCCTAAGGTCAACGGATGCGCATCGCGCCTGTCACGATGGAAGGGACGGTGCTGTGACGGGAAGGGGGGGCACGGGGGGGCATTCGGCAGGAGTGAGAATGGATACCTGCGCGAAAAAATGTGCCGGAAATCCTGACTGCCTCGCCTAGCTAAGATAGACTAGCTCCGATAATGTGAAGCGATCCACGGGAACTATTTTGTGTAATCCCTCAGCGTAGCGAGCGCGTATCCAAGTGCCGTCCGTCCGGTAAGTCCAGAAAACGTTGCGATACTCGCGGTGCTGGACGCGGATTTTCTCAGCGTTCCGATCCGATTGCAGCCGCCCGGTTTCGCCATCGTCCTTGATCTCCACCAGCGCTATTGCGTCCGGGGTCGTGCGCCCGCTCACGCCTACCACGAAGTCGGGGAAGAAGCGGTGTCCGGAAGGCAGGATCAGCCGCGTGGCCCAAGTCTCGTTTTCTGGGTTGCGCATCCACCATTTCACGGTGCCGGTGCGGTCTGCATCGAGGAACGCGGCGAAGTCCTGCTCCTCCTTGTTCAGGCGATGCGGGAACACTCCATAGGCGGACTTTCTCGGCTGCGCTCAGCCCGTCAGGTCCAAAATATTGTTCTGGGACAGGTTCGCTGGCATCGGTTCGTACATTGCGGGACTGCGTGGTCTTGATCGCCTCTTTCAGCTTCTCGGGTTCCATCATCCCGGCAAGGTCGATGGCGCGGCGCAGGTCGCGTTCGTCGGCTTCGATGCCCTTTTCGTCCACGATGCCGCGCAGTTCCTCCACCAGCGCGCGCTTCAACAGGCGCGGGTCGATGGAGTTCGTTGAAGTTGAAGGCCAATTGCGCCTTCTCGGCCACGCGCGCATTCGATAGGCGCAGGCGCAGGTCCACCGTCTCCTGCAACTCCGCAGCGAACAGGTCGCGCAGGTCCAGATGCGCCTTCGTCAGGCGACGTTGCAGCAGGCCCGTCACATCGGCTGTCGCGGCAGAACTCGCGTGCGATGTCTTGCACAAGATCGTTCAGCTTCGACGGGTCGGGCGGCAGTTCGCGGATCAGCGCCTTCGGGCAGGTCCAAGTCCCGCCGCAGGGGATAGGGGCGGAAGTTCGGCTTGGCGGGCTGCGCCCCGCTGTCGGGCTTGGGGGCTTCGGGCAGGTCTCCGAACAGCGGCGTATCGCTGATTTGGTGCCGCCATGTCTCGCCCGCGACAATCGCCCGGTCCTGTTCGGCTTCGGGCATGTCCTGCACGTCCGGGCGCACCACGCCTTGGTCGATCAGGTCCGACAGGCGTTGCTGGCGTTCGTCCGCGGTCTGCGGCGGGGGCGGCGTGAAGGTCGGCTGTCGGCTGCACGTCCGCCATGCCGGTTGGCGCGTCGGCGTTGCCGAACTCGTAGACGTCCAGATTGTCGGTTATCAGTTCGATGCTCTCGCGCACCGCCTTCAACTCGTCCACCGCCGCCTGTAGCCCAGCCTGCATCTCGGGGTCGGTCAGCAGGACATAGCCGCTGTCCAAGCAGCGCGTCTTGGCCGTGGATCGGCCGCACGGACGGGTGCACGCGCATGATCCGGCCCACGATCTGCAAGCCGAAGTCCCGTCCCCGGTTCGGGCGCACGGAAACCAGCGTCCATGCGCGGGGCGCGTCGAAGCCCGTCGCCACCGCCACCTTGAAGATGAGCACAACCCCCTGATAGAGCCAGCTTTCATCGGTGGGCACGTAGCTGATGTCGGCGAGCCAGACCGTGTCTGGCGTCCCTACCTTGAAGTTGCGCGCCAGCAGGTTCGGCGCGATGCCGAGATCGTGTCGGCTGTCGGTCGTGCGCGGCACGCGGCGGCCCCGCCGCGGCGGCCGGATGCCGTTTTGCTTCATGAGCCTGGCCACCGTCTTCCGGGCGATGCGCTCGCCTTGGGCGACCAGCTCGGCGTGGATGCGCGGCGCGCCGTAGCGTGCGCGGCTGTCTTCAAAGATCGTGCGGATCCGGGCTGCCATCGTGTCCTGCGCCGCCCGGCTCGCCGCCCTGTCGGGGGTGGCCGCGCGCCAGGCGTGAAACCAGCTCGGGCTCACCGACAGAACCCGGCACATCAGCCGGACGGCGTGCTCCGCGACATGGGCGGCGATGAAGGCGAGCTTCGCGTTCATTGTTTCGCCGCCCACTGCGCGAAAAAAGCCGAGGCTTTGCGCATCACCTCCATCAGCACATGCTTGTCGGGGTCGTAGGCGAGGCTGTGGAAATCCGGGTCGGGTTCGCCCGAGGTGTGCGTGGCGATGGCGGCGTCATCCACGCCGATCTCCACCAGCTTGTCGCGCACCCGCTTCACCGGGTCTTCCCGCCCTTGGCTTGGTCCTCCACCTGCACCAGCATCAGGGGCGACACCGCCAGCCCGCGTTCCTGCTAGCCGGGCGCGGACGCGGCAGTGCTGGGTCCACCCGGCCTGAAGCGTGGCCTGTTCGTGGTCGATCAGGTCGCGGTCGCCGTCGCTGAAGCGGATCACGCCCAGCTTCAGGCCCACCTTGTTCAGCCCGGCCTCCACCACCTCGGAACGGGGCACGACAACGCGGCTCGCCACCTCGATACCGGCGGTGCGTTCGAAGGCGTCCAGCTTGTCGTCGTTCGGCGTGGCGGTGGCGAGGATCGTGAAGTCCGGGCGGATATGCTCAAGATAGAACTCCGCCGCCACCTTGGCGGACGCGCCGAAGTTCAGGTGCGCCTCGTCGATCACCACGCCGACGAAGAAGCCCGCATCGCGCAGGCTGCGATCATGTCGTCGAAGGACAGGGCGGCTTCGCTGGTGCGGCGCACCTTGCGGGCGTCCTTGTTGCTGGCGGCGACGGTGGCCCATGTCTGGATGAACACGTCGCCGTCGCGGGTGCCCGTGGGCTCGCGGTCCTTGGCCACGTCGCGGATGCGCAGGCCTCCGCACTGCTCCACCAGCGCCTCGCGCGTCTGCGTCACCAGGCCCGCATAGGGGGCGAACCACAGCCACACCACGGGCCGCGACAGCCCGCCCCGCAGCCCTTCCAGCACCCGGCCCAGCACCAGCGTCTTGCCCGAGCCCGTGGGGCTTTGCAGCAGCGTCACGCCGCTTTTCAGGGCGATGGCCTGCCGGTGCGCCGGGTCGCGGTCGTGCAACTCCGCCACCTTGCGGATCACGCCCGACAGCGCGTCCACCGCGCGGGTCTGATAGGCGGCGAGCGACAGGCGCAGGGGCTTCGGTGCGCAGTCATTGCTGGAACCGCTTCACCAGCGTGTCGCGCACCGGGCGGATATCGACATGGGTTCCGTCGAGGTGCTGCGCGATCTGGCCCGGAGCCCAGGCATAGACGAACAGGTTCTGCCGGTCGCGGCCCCGCAGCCATCCAGCAGCGCGGGGTCGAAGCGGTCCACCAGCACCAGCGCCACGCCCTCGCCTTCGTGCAGGTTCCACGGGCGGGCGGGGTCGTAGGGCGTCAGGGGCAGGTCGTGCATGGCCTCAAGCGCCGTCCATGCATCGGCGGGCGTCAGATCGTAGTCGAGGTCTTCGAAGGCGATCTCATGCGTGCGCAGATAGGCGAAACCTGCGGCAAGGTCGGCGTACTTCGGGTCTTCGCTGGCGTTCAGGCGGCGGATGCGTTCCGCCGTCACGTCGCGGCACAGGTTCTTGTCGGGGTCTTCCTCGGTGGCCTCGGTGGACGACACCATGATGAAGCGGCGGCTGCCCCCGTCCTCGGCGTTCAGTTCCATGACTGCTTGCGCCGTGGTGGCGGAGCCTGCGAAGAAGTCGAGCACCAGATCGTCCGGGCCGGCGGACTGGCGCACCAGTTCGCGGATCAGGGAAACCGGCTTGGCGTAGTTGAAGGCCTTCGAGCCGAAGACGGACTTAATCTCGCCGTTAGCCGCTTCATCGTAAGTGCCCGAAACAATACTGTTATCGTCATCATCGCCGAGTGTATCGGTCTCGCTGCTTGGAGTGATCCAGCTTGATAACGGCTTAGTCGCGATTCTTCAGGTCCGCCCTGAACGTCTTTAGCGACGGTGCTGCCGAATCCCGACTCTCTTTCCGACCCAGAAGTCAATGTCGGGAAGGTCTCTCGCTTAGCAACGGCGAACGCCCTCTACTCGGCACGTCCCCGGCATTTATCGCCGCAAGCAGTTCCTCCTTAGTCTCCCAGACTTTCACGCGCTCTTTATCCGGGAAGACGATCCTGCTTATCTTCAATCAAGTCTTCGATGGGCGCCGCTCTCAGCCTCTGTCCAGGTTTGAGCTTTGCCTTCGTGGAGTACCGCCAGACCTGATCGGGGTTGCAGGGATACCAAGTATCAGTCGCAGGGTCATTGATAGGGTAATAGGTGTTTGCGCGCTCGATGCATGTCGTGCGCCTTAGTAATGGTGTCTTTGGTCCAATCGCCTCGTGGATCGTTATCTGGATTTGCGTATGCGTCCTCATACCTCTCCGTACCCCAAAGCGAAAACCCGGCTTTCCAAAAACCAGAACGTGTTCGTGATTGTTGGTTAGAAAGGCACCTCGGGTATCGTTTCCGCCTGACCTAGTCCGCCAAACCAGCGACCCTAGTCGCATGCCCGGCATTGCTTCGTCCATCATCAATTCCAAAAGCGCCCGCTGGTCGTCATTGATCGACACCAACAGTACCCCGTCCTCGGCCAGCAAGTCCCGCGCCAAAGTCAGGCGGCGATACAGGAACTCAAGCCAAGTGGACTGGCGAAACCGGTCCTCGGTGTTCATGTAGCGGTCGTTATAGACCCAATCCTTATTGCCCGTGTTGTAGGGCGGGTCGATGTAGATGCACTTCACCCGGCCCGCATGGGTCATGCGCAGCCAGCGCAGCGCGTCGAAGTTGTCGCCCTCGATCACCAGATTGTCCCACGGCGCGGGCTTGTCCGACAGGTCGGGCACGATCCGGCAGGCGACGAAGTTCGCATCCACCGCCCGGTCGGCCTCGATCTCGTCTCGCTCCCACACCAGCCCCAGCTTCTTGGTTCGGTCGCGCTTCTCCAGCAGTTCGACAAGTTGCGCGTGCGTCAGGTCGTCATATTTCCCGGCCATCGAAGTCTTTCTGCCCACTCAGCTTTTTGTCCAGCCTATCGTCTGCGCGGTCCGAACGGAAGCGGTCCGGTCGCTCTAGTCCCGTGCGTGAAACGATAGATACCTGGCCGCGTGCCGGCCATAGGCGTCAGCCATAGGAAGTGCGGGCGAGGCTTACGCCCCGCCCTTCATCTGGTTCTCACGCTTCCACAGCGGTTGCAGGTTCTCGTAGTGACACAGGCGGGCAAGGTCCCCGATGCTGCTAGCCGACGACAAGGGCGCGATGTGATCCACCTCCCAGCACCCGTATGCGTCCCAGTTCATCCCCTCAGAGAACCGAGATTCGATGTGCGCCTTCAACCGTTCACGGTCGCAACCTAGCGCCTCTGAGGGGCTGGCGCGGCCCCTGAGCGCCTGACCCGACCTTCGCTGGACGGATCTGTACATCCGGTACGCTGGGTCTCTCAGCCCCTTGGCGTGCTCGCGGCTGACCGCCTTCTCGCGATTGCAGGCTACGCACTGGCGGTTGGAAACGTAGCGGTCGGCTAAGTGCCCAGCGCGGCAGGGGCGACCAGTGAAGAAGCGCCTGAACCCTTTCGCTGCGGCGTCGGACCATGAGGTTCGCTCGGAACAGCTGCTCACAGGGTGATGCTCCGAAAGCCCCCCGGCAAGGGCACGACTACAGGCCTGTATATGAGCGACGGCTTGGCCCTATTTCCCTGACCCGGTTGAAACGCCCATCCCCGATAGTGGTAGTCCAAGCACTTTGCCGACTTCCATACCCGCTTGATATCCTTAGGGGAGATACCTGTATGGCTTTGGATGTCGTCAGCCGCCAACTCTACTTCGATCCTTGGCTTCATCCGTTTCTCAAGTAGTTGGGCAAGGTGATCGCCCTGAGTTCTAGATGCGCTAATCTCTCCGATGAAGGTCGGTGGCGGTGCGCCTGGGAAGAGACTATCGAAGGCGGCTGCGAATACGGTTCGGTCCATCGTGGTGTACAAGCGCATCGCACTCGCCACACCCTGTTGATCGAGGTTCCGGATGGACCCGCGGCAGGCCATCTGCTTCAGCCACCGTAGCCGGTGACTCATCTCCATAAGCCGGACGCTTCCCGCGCTTGTTTGGCCGTTCGTTGACTGCAAAGCGGCATCGCCAATGGCGACACCCGTTAGGGCGAGGTCCTGGCCCAAGTAGACATGCCGAGGAAGATGGTGCTCCGAGAACAGAAATACTACGGAGCAAAGACGCCACGCATTAGAGCCGATACCCATGCCCCAGTTGGCGAAGTGGACAGTTCGACCAGCCAGCGTAAGCTTCTCGATCATCGACGGACCCCCTGCCATGCGCACCTTCTTGGGGAGCACCACAAGCACACTCTCGCCCCTCTCAGTGTGCTGGAGGACGACATCTTTGGCCCAAGAAAAGAACTCGTCAAGTATCAGGCGACTTGCAGCTCTGGAAGCTATCCCAGAAAATGCTTTGGGCTGAGCGATATGCGTAGCGATAAGGTTGACATGGTTGATAGAAGGCACCCCGATTTTAGGGATAATGGGATTCGACCAACGCGGGTCATGTTTCGCGGTGGCATCCAGTACGACTAGACCGGGATGTGAACGGAATCTGTCATAGTAGGCACAGATTTGTAGCAGCTTTTCAGGTCCGTCTTTGACTGCAGAGCCGATCTGGCGAGTAAACGCCCGACCTGACGCGTCGCACTTGGCGAGGTGAAGCATCGTCTTCAGCTTGTCTGGTTCGTCCGCGTCAGGGAACGCAGCTGCGTCGACCTGCTCTAGAAGCGGGAGGTCCGCTGGTGAAAAGAAGCGAGCGTGGGCTACTCGGCCTTGCGTCAGCGCGTGTCGCTCGCGAACCGCATCCGCCGCTCGGCGCACCAGCGCCGCCTGCTCGTCGTACATCGGCAGCCGGCCCAACTCGTCGGCGAGGTAGTCGAGATCACACGCTCGCCCAGCCAACTCGACGTAAGCCTCTGGCTGCTCGTCTAGGAAGACGTGTGTGCGACGATGGGCGTCGCCGAACCTGCGGACGCCGTAGTCTTCCCCGTCCTGCTCCTCCTTAAACCAGAGTTCGTGGGTGCAGATGACGACGCGGGCGCTACGAAGCGATTCGCGCCTGCTGGGTCCAAGCGTCCGGAGGTGACGAGCTACCTCATCTCCATGTGCGTTCGGATCGGCAGAAGCGCGGAGACCCGCGTGCGCAGCGCTGTAGATCCCCAAGTTATAAATGGCGACGATCTTTGCGAGGTTGTCGAAGTGGGCTTGCGCTTCCCGCACTGTCCCGGTGGCCATGGCGGCCGTATATCTGGGGTCAGCGGAAAGGTTCGCCGCGATCAAGCACAGCGTGAAGGTGCTTTTCCCGGTTCCTGTCCCAGCCGGAACTACCTGGACAGGGCCAGTACCCTTGTCCTCGTCACAGTCGTGCGCTGCCAGCTGCGCCGCTCGGAAGAGGGCTTCGTTGCACTGCTGCCGAAAGTGGCTCTGCTCGACGTGGAAGTGCTGCTCCTGTAGAGCGCATGCGTGCTTATAGATGGGATGATTGATCAGGTCGGCCTCCATGATCTGAATGCAGGGGTCGAGAGGCTGCCGTCGGCGCAGATTCCCAAAGGGAGTTTCTTGGGTCTTTGCGCCGGCTTGTCGTGCTTCGTCCCCGCAGAAGGGGCCGCTCGACGCTGCTTCTCTAAGAGGCCGCTTTTCGAAAGTTCCCACTGCCGCCGGCAGGTTCAACGGACGCTTCAAGCTCATCCGAGGCTGGCCCAGAATTTCACAGCAAGCGCCGTGCGTGGACCGCCTGCCGGGCTTTCGCCTGACGAGCTAGGACACGTGCATAGCGACGTCGTCTGCGACGTGCCTTGCCGGAGGGTTCATGAGGGTCGAGGTGCTGGGGGGGCGAGCGTCGGCGGCGGGAGCCGAAGAGATACCCGAGCCGTCGCCTGACCGGCAGCTGCGGTCGTCACCGAGCGGTTGCATATCATATGAGACCGAGGAGAGAAGCAGCCGCAGCACGCGCGGGGACAGCTTCTGAGGAGACCTCTCATGCAGAAGGGCCTCCCCAGTTGGACGGAGGCACGGACTAAAAAGTAGGGGCCTCCGCGCCAAGTGCCGCGGCGTGCAGCAAGCCCTGTCTCGGACTCGCTGGGGACCCATTGGAGCCGATCAGCGCAAAGCTGCCTACCTCGCAAGCAGGGCGCCGGCCCGAAACAGATCAGCTACCGCCCGAGTAGAGGATGCCACCGAGGCCATGACGCGCACTCCTGCTTCCGTGTCGACGGCGTTGGCAGGAGCCTGCACGTACTCCATGAGGTAGTGCCTCCTCGTCCGGAAGCTCTCGTCTGCCTCGACCACACCTACGCAAATCTGAGGTGATGGAGGTAGGAGGAGCCTCGGCTTCGCAACGAACAGCACAAGCACGCCGAATTGTAGGCTGCTCTCATACTCGAAGCGATATCCAAGTATGTCTTCCTCGTCCAATTCTAGATATCCCTCGAAGCGACATAGATGAAGGCCAAGCCACTCCTTCATTCCGAGAGGCATCTTCAATACCCTTGGTTTCCTGTTAAGCATCAGTGAGAGGCCCCCATTTCACTCAGCTTGCCGACAAGGTCTTCTGCTCGTAGGTGGGTGTAGCGAAAGAGCATGCGCGGGTCCCTGTGCCCGCTGATCAGCGCGACTTCAGGGACGCTGAGGCCCAGTTCGAAGAACCGGCTGACTGCTTCATGTCGGAGGTCGTGGAATTGAAGGCCTTTTATAGCGGGGTGTTCTCGCGCGACAGCTGCCTTGCAGCGCTCCCAACCGAGCCGGAAGGCGTTGGCGCTTACCGGCAGCACAAAGTCCTCTGGCCGGTTCTCGCGCTGCCTCTCCGCCAGCAGACCGCACGCCAAGCTCGTTAGCGGGATGCGCCTCGCGTGCCCGTTCTTCGCTTCCCGAATCGTGAGCGTGGAAGTCCTGAAGTCGATGTCGTTCCAGCGAAGGTTCAGCAGTTCGCCGCGCCGCATCCCGGTTTCCACCGCCAGCAGAATGCCAGGGCGCAGCCAAACGTTGCGCATGCCGCTGGACGCTAGCAGTAGCCTGTCCAACTCATCGGCCTGCAAGCGCCTCTCCCTCGAAGCAGCAGCCTTCGGCTTCCGAACGTTGGCAACCGGGTTCTCCGGAAGGGGCACGTCCCACTCGCGCATGGCCACTTCCATGATCGCGCGGAGCAGCCCCAGATCGCGGATCACTGTGCCAGCCTTCACCTTCGTCAGGCGCTCGTCCCTGTAGCGACTGAAGACCTGCGCAGTAAGCCTGGACAACGGCATGTCGGCCCAAGCTTGGCGTAGGAAGCCGTCGATCCGCTTGTTCTCGGGGTCCCGTCCCCGCTTGTTCGCGGTGACGCTCTCCCGGTAGCGGAGCAGAAGCTCCCGCATCGTCGTCCGCTCAAGCACCCGGGGATCGCGCGCGACCAGAGAGGCGTCCAGTTCCGCCTCCACCTGCCGCGCCCAGCGCTCTGCGTCGCGTTTCATTAGGAAGGATTTGGACCGCGGAGGGTGCCCGAGGCGGCGCACTTGCACCTGCCACTTCCCGTTGCGATTCCGAAGGGTCGCCATGCCGAACTCCTGTCACTGTGCCCCAGGCGTGACAGGCTGAAGTTCAGCAGCTTTCCGAGCCATCCCCAGCTCAGCTTAAGCAGCTGATGCTAAAGGGGTTTCAGGTGGTGCACCCGACAGGATTCGAACCTGTGACCTCTGCCTTCGGAGGGCAGCGCTCTATCCAGCTGAGCTACGGGTGCTTCGGGGCCGGTCTATAGCGGACCCGGAGCAACGGCGCAACGCAGGAAAGGCTCAGCGCGGCCGCGACGCCTTCTCGTCGATCCCCGAGACGCCCTCCCTGCGGGCCAGCTCCTCCATCACCTCTGAAAGGGATACGTCGCGTGCGGCCAGCATCACCAGAAGGTGGTAGAGGACGTCCGCCGTCTCCGCGCGAAGGCCCGCACGGTCGTCGGCGGCGGCGGCGACGATGGCTTCCACCGCTTCCTCGCCGAACTTCTCGGCGCATTTCAGAGGGCCGCGGGAGAGCAGGCGCGCCGTATGGCTGGTCTCCGGATCGGCGCCGCGGCGGGCGCGGATCAGGACGTCGAGCCGCTCGAGGACGGAGAGGTCGGGCTGGTCGGTCATCGGCTCCTCCCCCGCGTATCAGACAGGTCGCACGGGGATGCCCGCCGCGGCCATGGCGGCCTTCGCCTCCGCGATCGTGTGGCTCCCGAAATGGAAGATCGAGGCGGCGAGCACGGCCGAAGCGTGGCCCTCGGTCACCCCTTCGACCAGATGCTCCAGCGTTCCCACCCCGCCCGAAGCGATGACGGGGATCGAGACCGCGTCGGCGATGGCGCGGGTCAGGGGCAGGTTGTAGCCCGACCGCGTGCCGTCCCGGTCCATGGAGGTGAGCAGGATCTCCCCCGCGCCCTTCCGCTCCATCAGCGTGGCGAACTCCACGGCGTCGATGCCGGTGGGGCGACGGCCGCCATGGGTGAAGATCTCCCATCGGCCGTCCTCCACCGTCTTCGCGTCGATGGCCACCGTGATGCACTGGGCGCCGAATTTCTCGGACGCGCGGGAGACGACGTCGGGATGGGCGACGGCGGCGGTGTTGAAGGAGACCTTGTCGGCGCCCGCGAGCAGGAGCTGGCGCACGTCCTCGGGCGTGCGCACGCCGCCGCCGATGGTGAGCGGCATGAAGCACTGCTCGGCGGTGCGGGAGGCGATGTCGAGGAGCGTGCCGCGACCCTCGTGGCTGGCCGAGATGTCGAGGAAGCAGAGTTCGTCGGCGCCTGCCGCGTCATAGGCGCGGGCGGCTTCCACCGGATCGCCGGCGTCGATCAGGTCCACGAAGTTGACGCCCTTGACCACGCGGCCGTCCTTGACGTCCAGGCAGGGGATCACGCGGGTCTTGAGCATCGGGGCCTCCGGGCTGCGCGCGGGCGCACCATAGTCGGGCGGCGCGAGGGTGGCGAGGGGCGCCGCGCCGAAGTCGCGCCCGTTGGGAGCCGGGGCGCCCGCGGCGCGCGGCAGCCGGCGCGCCGGTTGCGGCCGTCTCCCCGGCCCGGCGGCGGATCAGGCGGCGAGGAAGGACGCCGCCTCCGCCGGATCGAGCCGCCCGTCATAGAGCGCGCGGCCGGATATGATCCCATCGAGCGGCGCGCCGCAGGCCTTGAGCGCCCGGAGGTCGTCCATGGAGGACACGCCGCCCGAGGCGATCACCGGGATCGAGACCGCGCGCGCCAACGCCGCCGTCGCCTCGATGTTCGGGCCCTGCATGGCGCCGTCGCGGTCGATGTCGGTGTGGATGATCGCGGCCACGCCCGCATCCTCGAACCGGCGGGCGAGGTCGAGCGCGTCGATCTCGGTGGTTTCCGCCCAGCCCTCGACCGCCGCCTTGCCGTCCCGCGCGTCGATGCCCACGGCGATGCGGTCGGGGAAGGCGCGGGCGGCCGCCTTCACGAAGTCCGGGTCCCGCACGGCCGCGGTTCCGAGGATCACGCGCCGCACGCCCCTGGAGAGCCACGCCTCGGCCGCCGCCATGTCGCGGATGCCGCCGCCGAGCTGCACGGGGATCGTGACCGCGCCCAGGATCCCCTCCACCGCCGCGCCGTTGGCGGACTGGCCGGCGAAGGCGCCGTCGAGGTCCACGATGTGCAGCCAGCCGCAGCCCGCGTCCTGGAACGCGCGGGCCTGCGCGGCGGGGTCGTCGTTGAACACCGTCGCCGCGGCCATGTCGCCGCGCAGGAGGCGCACGCAGCGCCCCTCCTTCAGGTCGATGGCGGGGTAGAGGATCATGGCCGGGCCTCCTGTCTTGCGGGCGCAGGTCATGCCGCGCCCCGGCGGCGGGCAGGTGATGCCGTGCCCGCGCGGCGGAGGCAAGTCAGGGCCGCCAGCCGAGGAAATTGGCGATCAGGCGCAGGCCGGTGGTCTGGCTCTTCTCCGGGTGGAACTGGGTCCCGAAGATGTTGTCCCGCCCGATGGCCGCGGTGATGCGCCCCCCGTGCTCGACCCACGCGAGGCGCTGCGACGGCAACCCCGGCTCCAGGTGGTAGGAATGCACGAAATAGGCGTGGTCGCCGTCCTGGATGCCCTCCAGCAGCGGATGCGGCCGGTCGATCACGAGCTGGTTCCAGCCCATGTGCGGGACCTTCAGCGCGGGGTCCGAGGGGAGGATCAGCCCCACCTCCCCCTTGATCCAGCCGAAGCCGTCATGCGCCCCGTGCTCCAGCCCCCGCTCGGCCATGAGCTGCTGACCGACGCAGATCCCCAGGAACGGGACGCCCGCCGCCACCTGCTCCTCCAGCGTCTCCCACATCCCCGGCACGGCGCGCAGCCCGTCGCGGCAGTCGCCGAAGGCGCCGACGCCGGGGAGCACGATCCGCTCGGCCCGGCGAACCGCGTCGGCGTCGGAGGTCACGAGGATCGGCCCGCCGCGCCCATTCTCCCGCGCCATCCGCTCGAACGACTTGGCGGCGGAGTGCAGGTTGCCCGACCCGTAGTCGACGATGGCCGTGGTCACAGCGCCCCCTTGGTGGAGGGCAGGGCGCCCGCCTGCCGCGGGTCCTCCTCCACCGCCTCGCGCAGGGCGCGCGCAACCGCCTTGAAGCAGGCCTCGGCGACGTGGTGGCTGTTGAGGCCGTCCAGCCGCTCCACATGCAGGGTCATGCGGGCGTTCATGGCGAAGGCGGTGAAGAACTCCCGCACCAGCTCGGTGTCGAAGGCGCCGATCTTTTCGCTGCGAAAATCCACCTTCCACACCAGGAACGGGCGCCCAGACAGGTCCAGCGCCGCGCGGACCAGCGCCTCGTCCATGGGAAGGAGGCACGATCCGTAACGCCGGATGCCGCGCTTGTCCCCCACGGCCTCCGCCACCGCCTGGCCAAGCGCGATGCCCACGTCCTCCACCGAGTGGTGGTCGTCGATATGCCGGTCGCCCGCGCAGCGCACGGTCATGTCGATCAGCGAATGGCGCGAGAGCTGGTCCAGCATGTGGTCGATGAAGCCGATCCCGGTGGCGCAGTCATGCCGGCCGGTCCCGTCGAGGGCGACCTCCACCGTGATGTCCGTCTCGTTCGTCTTCCGCGCGACGCTCGCCTTGCGCATGGCCTGACCCTCCGGCTGCGGACCGCGGTATAGCGGCGACGGCCGGGACTTGGAAGCGCCGCTGGGTCGCCTTGGCGACGGTCGCCCCCGGCGGAAGCCGTCCCGCGAGCGCCTTGGCGCTCGCAACCCGAGGCCGTGGCCTCGGGCGCCCGGCCCTGCCCGGGCGGGACGGCGCGTGGGGGCTCCTTGGCCGCGGTCAGAGGATCAGGACCGCCCGAAAGTCATTGACGTTGGTGAGCGTCGGCCCGGTGACGACCAGATCGCCCAGCGCCTCGAACGCTGCGAAGGCGTCGTTGTCGTCGAGCCTCGCCCGCAGGTCGAGGCCAAGCGCCGCCGCCCGCTCCGGCGTCCCCGGCCCGATCAGCGCCCCGGCGTTGGTCTCCACCCCGTCGATGCCGTCGGTGTCCGCCGCCAACGCATGGACCCGCCCCAGATCGTCGCCGAGCGCCAGCGCGAGGGCCAGCAGGAACTCCGTGTTCCGCCCCCCGCGCCCTTCGCCCTTCACCGTCACCGTGGTCTCGCCGCCCGAGAGCAGCACGCAGGGCCGCGCCGCGGGCTGGCCATGGCGCAGGACCTGCCGGGCGATGCCGGCCATCACGGTCGCCACCTCCCGCGCCTCGCCCTCGATGGCGTCGCCGAGGATCAGGGGCGTCACGCCCGCAGCCCGCGCCGCCTGCGCCGCCGCCTCCAGCGCCATCTGGGGCGTGGCGATCAGCCGGTAATCCTCCGCCCCCAGACCGGGCGCGGGGTTCGCCCGGATCGCCTCCAGCAGCCGCGGCTCCAGCGCCACCCCTCGCCTGCGCAGGATCGCCTCCGGCGCCTCGCCCTCCGGCAGGGCGACGGTGGGGCCGGAGCCGATCACCTCGGGCGCATCCCCCGGCACGTCCGAGATGGCCCAGGTCACCCGGCGCGCCCGCCCGCAGGCCGCCGCCAGCCGTCCGCCCTTCACGGCCGAGAGCGCCTGCCGCACCCGGTTCATCTCCCGGATCGGCGCGCCCGAGCGCAGCAGCGCCCGCCCCACCGCCTGCTTGTCCGCCAGCGTCACCCCCTCCGCCGGCGCCGCCAGAAGCGCGGAGGCGCCGCCCGAAATCAGGAAGACCACGAGATCCCGCGCCTCCCCGCCGCTCGCCATCTCCAGCATCCGTCGTGCCGCCGCTTCGCCGGCAGCGTCGGGAACGGGATGCGCCGCCTCCACCACCTCAACCGCCCGCGTCGCGCAGCCATGTCCATAGCGGGTGACCACCAGCCCTTCCGGCAGGCGCCCGTAGCGCGCCTCCCAGGCGTCCTCGAAGGCCGCCGCCATCCGCGCCGCGGCCTTGCCGGCGCCCAGGACCAGCACCCGACCCTCCGGCGCCTCGGGCAGGGGATCGAACCGCCCCTCCGGCCCCGCGGCGTTCAGCGCCGCGCGGAAGAGGTCCATAAGCAGCGCCCGTCCGTCCATGTCTCGCCCTCCGTGGAACGGCCGCAGCCTCGCCCGCCCCGCCGCCCCGCGCAAGCGCCGGGGGTCCCGCGCCGGCCACAGGCGCCGCCGCCTGCCGCGCGCCGCGGGCGCCCCCTCCCCGGAGGCGCGACGGCCGGCGCGGCGCCCGCCTCGGGTGGCGTCGCGCCCGCCCCGCGCCTACATAGCCCCCGAACGCATCCCGGAGGCCCCATGAGCGACGAGAAATTCCCCGGCTGGCACGGCACCACCATCCTCGCCGTGCGCCGCGGCGGCCGCGTGGTCGTGGCAGGCGACGGCCAGGTCAGCCTCGGCAACACCGTCATCAAGGGAACCGCCCGCAAGGTCCGTCGCATCGCCCCCGGCGGCGCCGAGGTGGTCTGCGGCTTCGCCGGCTCCACCGCCGACGCCTTCACCCTGCTGGAGCGGCTGGAGACCAAGCTCGAGGCCCAGCCCGGCCAGCTCATGCGCGCCTGCGTGGACCTCGCCAAGGACTGGCGGATGGACAAGTACCTGCGCAACCTCGAGGCCATGCTGATCGTGACCGACGGCAAGGACCTGTTCGTCATCACCGGCGCCGGCGACGTGCTGGAGCCCGAGCATGACGTGGCCGCCATCGGCTCGGGCGGCAACTTCGCGCTCGCCGCCGCCCGCGGGCTGATGGAGACGGACCTGGACGCCGAGACCGTCGCGCGCCGCGCCATGGCCATCGCCGCCGAGATCTGCGTCTTCACCAACGGCGCGCTCACGGTCGAAACCATTGACGGCTGAGCTGGACGCCACGGACCTCCGCGCCGCCGTCTCGGCGGGCGTCGTCTCCGAGGCGCAGGCGGCGTCGCTCTCGGCGCTCGCCCTCTCCCGCCGCGGGGCGCGCGCGCAGGGGGACGAGCCGTTCGAGCTGTTCCGCGGCCTCAACGACGTGTTCGTCGCACTGGGCGTGTTCCTTCTGGGGGCGGGGCTCTCGGGCCTCGCGCTGATCCTCGGGATCGGGCCGGCGGCGGCGGCGGGGCTGGCCGGCTGCTGGCTGCTGGCGGAGTATCTGACCCGCATCCGGCGCATGACGCTGCCGAGCCTGCTGCTCGCGCTCGGCTTCACGCTCTCGGCCACCGCGCTGGCGACGGCGATGCAGGTTCCGGGCGCGAGCCTGCGGGCGGCGCCGGATCCGCTGGTCGTGTTCCTCGCCGGCGCCGCGGCGGCGCTGGTCTTCCACCTGCGCTTCCGGCTGCCCTTCGCGCTGTTCCTGCTGGCGCTGAGCCTCTACGGCGCGCTGATCGCGCTGCTCTGGCCCGGCGAGGCGGAGGTCGCGGCGCAGATGCTGGCGGGCGGCGGGCTGGGGGCGGTCTTCGATCTCGGCGCCTCCTCCACCTTCGCCATCGCCACGCTGGTCTTCGGCCTCGCCTGCTTCGCGGCGGCGCTGGCCTTCGACCTGCGCGATCCGCACCGGGTTTCGCGGCTGTCGGCCTGCGGGTTCTGGCTGCACCTCGCCGCGGGGCCGGCCATCGTGAACACGGTGGCGCTGAGCCTCCTGCGCCAGCAGGGGATGGGGGCGAGCCTCGGGCTCGGCCTGTTCCTCGCGCTGATCGTGGCGGCGGCGCTGGTCATCGACCGGCGGTCGTTCCTGATGGCGGCGGCGGCCTATCTCGGCTCCATCGTCTGGAGCGCCACGGACGCCGCCGATCTGGGCGTCTCCGGCGCGCTTCTGGCGCTGGGCGCCCTGGTGATCGCGCTCGGCGCCGGGTGGACCGCGCTGCGCGCCTCGCTTCTGACCGTCCTGCCGGACTTCCCCGGCAAGGACCGTCTCCCTCCCTGGACCCCGCGCGGCGCCCGCGCGGTCAACACGAGGATCCCATGACCGACCTCACCCCCCGCGAGATCGTCTCCGAGCTCGACCGCTTCATCGTCGGCCAGCAGGAGGCCAAGCGCGCCGTCGCCGTGGCGCTGCGGTCCCGCTGGCGGCGCCGGCAGCTTCCCTCCGAGATGCAGGCGGAGGTGACCCCCAAGAACATCCTGATGATCGGCCCGACCGGCGTGGGCAAGACCGAGATCTCCCGCCGGCTCGCGAAGCTCGCCAAGGCGCCGTTCCTCAAGGTCGAGGCCACCAAGTTCACCGAGGTGGGCTATGTGGGCCGCGACGTGGAGCAGATCGTGCGCGACCTGGTGGAGGCCGCCATCGTCATGCTGCGCGACCAGCGGCGCGAGGAGATGAAGGCCCGCGCCCACGGGGCCGCCGAGGAGCGGGTGCTGGACGCGCTCGCCGGCTCGTCGTCGCGCGATTCCACGCGGGACATGTTCCGCCGCAAGCTGCGGTCCGGGGAGCTGGACGACACCGAGATCGAGCTGGACCTTCAGGACCAGAGCAATCCCTTCGCCATGCTGGACATCCCCGGACAGCAGCCGGGGCAGGCCATCGACATCGGGTCCATCTTCGGGAAGGCCATGGGCGGGCGGACGAAGAAACGCCGCCTGAAGGTCCGCGAGAGCTACGAGGCGCTGATCGCCGAGGAGGCGGACAAGCTGGTGGATCAGGAGAGCCTCGCCCGCGACGCGGTCCATGCGGTGGAGCAGTCGGGGATCGTGTTCCTCGACGAGATCGACAAGGTCTGCGCGCGGGAAGGCGCTCGGGGGGCGGACGTGAGCCGCGAGGGGGTGCAGCGGGACCTGCTGCCGCTGATCGAGGGCACCACGGTCACCACCAAGCACGGCGCGGTGAAGACGGACCACATCCTGTTCATCGCCTCGGGCGCGTTCCATGTGTCCAAGCCCTCGGACCTGCTGCCGGAGTTGCAGGGGCGCCTGCCGATCCGGGTGGAGCTGAAGCCGCTGACGGAAGCGGACTTCGTGCGCATCCTGACCGACACCGACAATGCGCTGACCGGCCAGTACGCGGCGCTGCTCAAGACCGAAGGGGTGGCCGTGAGCTTCACCGAGGACGGGGTGGCGGCGCTGGCCGAGATCGCGGCGGAGGTGAACCGGACGGTGGAGAACATCGGCGCCCGGCGGCTCCACACCATCCTGGAGCGGGTGTTCGAGGACCTGTCCTTCGAGGCGCCCGACCGCTCGGGCCAGGCCGTGGAGATCGACCGCGCCTATGTGGAGGCCCGGGTGGCGGAGCTGGCGAAGTCCACCGACATGAGCCGCTACGTGCTGTAACGCGTTTCGCAGCGGGGCGTTTCGCAGCGAAGCGCCCCCCTGCGGATACGGACATGCAGGTCGATCAAAGGGTTGCTGGAGCGGGTTTGTAGAATTAACCGCTTTGGTAACCTTTGTTCCGCACCCTGCGGCGTCTCGGGCTTTGCCCGACGCCGGACGACCATGCATCCTGCGCCGGTCCGCAGAAGGAGCCGCCAAGATGAAGCCCGCCGCCCCCGTCGAGTTCGAGCGCGCGCCGGACCAGCTCTACGTTCCGAAGAACCCGCCGCCGTCGGTGGAGCGGCTGGAGCGCTCGCCCCTCCTGCGCAGGATCAACATGATCCGCACCATCGTGCGGTCCAGCCGCAACCTGCTGGACATGGTCCACCCGGACCTCGCGGACCGGCGGTGGATCGTGTCCCGCGTCGGGCCGGAGACGGTGATCACGGTCAACGACGCGGACCTCGCGCGTCATGTCATGCAGGGCAACGCCGACAATTACATCAAGGGGCGGTTCTACGAGATCGTGTTCTCGCTGTTCCTGGGGCGGTCCTCGTTGACCATGGACGGGCCGGACTGGCGGCAGCGGCGGCGGCTGATCTCGCCCGCGTTCAACGCCCGCGCCATCAAGTCCTGCGAGGGGATCGTCGTTCGCCATGTGGAGGCGATGCTGGCGGACTGGGAGCGCGCGGCGCGCGAGGAGCGGGACGTGGACCTCACCGAGGCGGTCTCGGCGCTCGCCATGCGGGTGGCGATGGAGGCGTTCTTCTCCTCGGACATGGGGGAGGAGACGGCGCGCATCGGGCGGCTGATGGACCTGACCATCACCGATGCGGGCTCGCCGCCCTTCGCGGACATCATGGGGCTGGGGCGCTGGGCGCCGCGCCGGTCCCGGCGCAAGGGGCTGGCGGCGAAGGCGGAGCTGGATGCGTGGCTGTTCGCGCTGATCGACGAGCGGCTTTCGCGGCGGGGGGAGGGGGAGCCGGCGAGCCCGGACCTGCTGGATATCCTTGTCCATGCGCGGGACGAGGAGACCGGGGCCCTGCTGGACCGGGAGGCGATCCGCAACGAGGTGCTGACCCTGTTCGCGGCGGGGCACGAGACCACGGCCCTGTCGCTCGCGTGGGGGCTGGACCGGCTGGCGCGGGAGCCCGAATGGCAGGACCGGCTGGCCGAGGCGGCGATCGAGGCGCAGGCGGACGGGCCGCTGGAGCCCGCGCAGGCGAAGGCGGTTCCGCTGATCCCCGCCGCCTATGACGAGATGCTGCGGCTTTATCCGCCGGCCTTCAACATCGGGCGGCAGGCGCTGGAGGCGGACCGGTTCGAGGATCTGGAGATCAAGCGGGGGGCGCGCTTCCAGATCGTGATCGGCTACATTCACCGCAATCCGAGATACTGGGCCGAGCCGGGGCGGTTCGACCCCGCGCGCTTCCTGCCCGAGGGGCGGGCGGGGCGGCATCCGTTCGCGCATATCCCCTTCGGGGGCGGCCCGCGCATCTGCGTGGGGCTGGCGCTGGCGCGGCTGGAAGGGCTGATGACGCTCGCGCGCACGCTGCCGCGGTTCCGGCTGGAGCCGGTGGGCGCGCCGCCGGAGCCGCTGGGCAAGATCACGCTGCGCACGCGCCAGCCGGTGCGCCTGCGGCCGAGGCTGCGGGAGGCGTCCGGGGCCTGAGCCTTGCGGGGCGAGGTTGTGCGGGCGTGGCGTCGGCGGAGGCGTCCGCTTGAAAGGCTCGCCGACCGGGAGCGATGGCGACGCGGGTCTTCGGCGCGAGGCGAGCGGCGCGGCTGCGGCGGCCACGGCTCCTGGCGGCGCGCCTGAGGCGACACCGCGCCACGGGGGGCGCCGTTCGCAATCCGTGCCGGAGCGCTATGTTCAGGCCTCCCGGAGATTTTCTTGACTGTCGCAGCCCCCGCCAGCTTTCCCGCCTTTCTGCGCGCCAACGCCCCGTGGCTTGGCGCGGGGGCGCTGCTGACGCTGGCGTCGTCCTTCGGGCAGACCTTCTTCATCGCGCTGTTCGCCGGAGAGATCCGGGCGGAGTTCGGGTTGTCGCACGGGGCCTGGGGCGGGATCTACACGGCGGGCACGCTGATGTCGGCGGCGCTGATGCTGTGGGCGGGCGCGCTGACGGACCGGTTCCGCACGCGCACGCTGGCGGCGGTGCTGCTGGCGCTTCTGTCGGGGGCGTGCCTGCTGGCGGCCTCGGTCTGGTCCGGGGCGGCGCTGGTGGGGGCGATCTTCGCGCTGCGCTTCTGCGGGCAGGGGATGCTGTATCACACGGCGGTCGTGTCGATGGGGCGCTGGTTCTCGGCCCATCGGGGACGGGCGGTGGCGGTCGCGGGCATGGGCATCGCGGCCGGAGAGGCGGTGCTGCCGCTGGTCTTCGTGTCGCTGATCGGGGTGCTGGGGTGGCGGGGCGCCTGGGGGGCGGCGGCGGTCTGCGCGCTGGCGCTCGCGCCGCTCGCGCCCCTGCTGCTGAGGCGGGAGCGGACGCCGCAAAGCCACGCGGAGACCGACGCCTCGCCGGGGATGGAGGGGCGGCACTGGACCCGGCCCGAGGCGCTGCGCCACTGGCTGTTCTGGGCGACGTTTCCGGGGTTCCTCGCGGCGCCGGTGTTCGGGACGGCCTTCATGTTCCAGCAGGCGCATATGGCCGAGATCAAGGGCTGGACGCTGGCGGAGTTCGCGGCGCTGTTCCCGCTTTATGTGGCGTGCCTGATCCCCTCGACGTTCCTCGCGGGCTGGGCGGCGGACCGCTTCGGCGCGGGGCGGGCGCTGCCGGTCTGGCCGCTGCTGCTGGCCTGCGGGCTGGGCGTGGCGGCGGTGGGGGAGACGCTGCCGGCCGCGGCGCTGGCGATGGCGCTGCTGGGGGCGATGCAGGGCGCGGGCTCGGCGCTCTCGGGGGCGTTCTGGCCGGAGATGTACGGGACGCGCCACCTGGGCGCGATCCGGGCGACGGCGTCCTCGGCGATGGTGTTCGCGACGGCGCTGGGCCCGGGGCTGTCGGGATGGCTGCTGGATCTTGGGGTTGGATTTGAAACCCAGCTTTCAGGAATGGCGTTCTATGGTCTTGCGATGTCGGGCGTGTTCATGTGGGCGATGCGGCGGGCCGCGCCCGCGCTGGAGCGAAGGGAAATGGTATGAGCCGTAAGGGCAAGGGCGGAAGCTGGGGGGGCACGGACCCCTTCGGCCCCTGGCGAATGTGGAGCGAGATGATGCGCTTCCAGACGGAGATGACGCTTGCCGCCTCCGAGGTGGTGGCGCGGCGGGTGCATCTGTTCGCCACCGGCGCCCTTACGGCGGAGGAGGCGACCCGCATGGTGATGGAGAAGCCGGCCGCCATGGCCAAGGGGATGGAGGCTGGCGCGCGGGCCTTCGTCGCGGGCGCGTCGCCCCATGACGCGTTCATGGAGGCGGCGGAGCCGATCTCCGACCGGGCGCAGGCGAATGCGCGGCGACTGCGCCGCTAGCCGCCGGACGCATCCGCCAGGACGCCGGGCATCCGGGCGCGCTCTTCGACCCGCCGGGTGGGCGTTGGGCGGAGGTTGGCCCCGGTCGGCCGCCTCCTTCGGTCGAATCGGGCGCGGCCTGCCTCGGGCGGGGCGGCGCGGATGAGGCGGAGCGATTCGCCGAGCAGGAAGATCCGGGAACCGAGCACGTCCCGGCGGCGCAGGTGAGCGACGGCGGCGGCGAGGTCCACCTGCCGCCCGAGGTCGCGGGAGGCGATGCCGGTCACCCGACGCTCCACCTTGTCGAGCGTGTCGACGATGTAGTCGAGCGAGCGGTCCAGCGCCGAGCGGACGGAGTCGCCCCGCGCCTCGTCCGGTGACCGGACCCAAACGGCCAGGCCCCCCCCGCGCGCGATTTGCCTGGCCGGGGGGGAACGGGTGGGGCGGCTGCGACAGGGTAGGCGAGGGCGCGCGGAGAGTGAGCGCCGCATCGGGAGGGAGCGCCGCATCAGCAGGCGCAGGCCCGCCTCCAGATGCAGGACACGCTCCGCCATGCGGCGGAGCGTGGGGGCGAAGATCAGCGCAAGGATCAGGAGCTGGCGGGCCATGCGAGATGGCCCGCCAGCTCCACGATCAGGGAAAGGGCGTCAGCCGAGTTCCCGGACGTCCGTCAGGCGGCCGGTGACCGCCGCCGCCGCCGCCATGGCGGGGCTGAGGAGGTGGGTGCGGCCGCCGCGGCCCTGACGGCCCTCGAAGTTGCGGTTGGAGGTGGAGGCGCAGCGCTCCCCGGGCGCGAGCTGGTCGGGGTTCATGCCGAGGCACATGGAGCAGCCGGCCATGCGCCACTCGAAGCCCGGCCTCGATCAGCTTCTGGGCGATGCCCTCCTCCTCCGCCTGGGCGCGCACGAGGCCGGAGCCGGGGACGATCATGGCGCGCAGGCCCTCCTTGACGCGGCGGCCCTCCATGACCTTGGCGACCTCGCGCAGATCCTCGATCCGGCCGTTGGTGCACGAGCCGATGAAGACGGTGTCGATCTGCACGTCCTTGAGGGGGGTGCCGGGGATCAGGCCCATGTAGTCGAGCGACCGCTTGGCCGCCGCCTGCTTGCCGCCGGTGAAATCCTCCGGCCGCGGGACGATGGCGGAGATGGGGAGCACGTCCTCGGGCGAGGTTCCCCAGGTGACCACGGGCTCGATCTCGGCGGCGTCGATCTCCACGACCTTGTCGTAATGGGCGCCCTCGTCGGAGAAGAGGGTGCGCCACTGGGCCTCGGCCATCTCCCAGGCGGCGCCTTTCGGGGCGTGGGGGCGGCCCTTCACGTAGGCGAAGGTCTTTTCGTCGGGGGCGATGAGACCGGCGCGGGCGCCGCCCTCGATCGCCATGTTGCAGATGGTCATGCGGCCTTCCATCGACAGCTCCCGGATCGCGGAGCCGGCGTATTCGATGACGTGGCCGGTGCCGCCCGCCGTGCCGGTGCGGCCGATGACGGTCAGCGTGATGTCCTTGGCGGTGACGCCGAGGGGGAGCTTGCCCTCGACCTTCACCAGCATGTTCTTCGACTTGTTCTGGATCAGCGTCTGGGTGGCGAGGACGTGCTCCACCTCCGAGGTGCCGATGCCGTGGGCGAGCGCCCCGAAGGCGCCGTGGGTGGCGGTGTGGCTGTCGCCGCAGACGATGGTCATGCCGGGCTGGGTCCAGCCCTGCTCGGGCCCGATGATGTGGACGATGCCCTGACGCACGTCGTCGACGCCGTAATAGGTGATCCCGTTGGATTCCGCGTTCGACTTGAGGGTGTCGACCTGAATGCGGGATTCCTCGTTCTCGATGCCCTTGGCGCGGCCCTCGTCGGTGGGGACGTTGTGGTCGGGGACGGCGACGGTGGCGTCGGGGCGGCGGACCTTGCGGCCGGTCATGCGCAGGCCCTCGAACGCTTGGGGGCTGGTGACTTCATGGACCAGGTGGCGGTCGATGTAGATCAGGCAGGTGCCGTCCTCGGCCTCGTGCACCAGGTGGGTGTCCCAGATCTTGTCGTAGAGGGTCTTGGGGGCGGACATCGGAGGTCTCCGGAATAAGAGGTCGTCGGGGTCGTCGTCGGGGCGGGCGGCTCAGACGGCTGCCGGCAGCTCCGCGAGGAGCCCGAAGAAGCGCCACGGCAGGCGGGCGCGGTCGGTCATGACGAGAGGTCCGGACATGGGGCGGAAATTATGCGCCGCGGCGGCCGCACGCAAGCGTCGTCGTCGCGTGGGCCGCACGCGAGCGTCGTCATCGCGCGCGGCTGCGCGCAGGCGTCGTCATCGCGCGGACCGCGAGGCGAGCGCGGCGGCGCCGAGCCCGCCCAGGATCAGCGCGGCGGCGACGGCGAAGCGCGGGGTGGGCGTCTCGTGGAGGAAGAGGAGCCCGCCGGCGAGCGCGATCAGCGGGACGGCGAGCTGGGCGACGGCGGCCATCGAGGCCTCGAGCCGCGGCAGGACCGCGTACCAGACGGCGTAGCCGCAGCCGGAGGCCAGCGCGCCCGAGGCGATGGCGAGCGCCGCCTCGCGCGCGCCGAGGCCGGGCGCCGCGCCGAGGGCCAGCGCCGCGAGCCAGAGCGCGACCGCGGCGGGGGCAGCCGCGACGAAGGCCGAGGCGGTGTCGGCGAGCGGGTGCGCCGAGCCGCGGCCGCGCAGGGAATAGACGCCCCAGGCCGCGCCCGCGCCCGCCATCAGAAGCGCGGAGACGAGGTCCGGCGCCTGCGCCCCCGGCGCCGCCAGCACGCCAAGGCCCGCCAGCCCGCAGGCGGCCCCGAACCAGCGCAGGGGGGCGGGACGCTCTCCGCCCATGAGGCCGCCCGCGAACATCGCGATCTGGACGGCGCCGAAGAGGATCAGCGCGCCGAGCCCCGCCGGCAGGCCGAGATAGGCGACGGAGAAGAGGCCGGCATAGGCGAGCAGCGCCAGCGCGGAGACCGGGGAGGGGGGGCGGATCCTCGCCCCGCGCAGCGCCATCAGCCCGGCGAGCGCGGCGGCGCCCGAGCCGAGGCGCAGGGCGGTGAAGGCGGCGGGGTCGGGATGGGCGCCGGTCAGCGCGGCCCGGCAGAGCACCGAGTTCGCGGCGAAGGCGATGAGCGCGGTCAGCGTCAGGAGGGGGACGCGCGGGCTCACCGTCGGTCGATCCAGTCGAGGGTCAGGTCCGCCCAGCCTTCGGGGACGAGGTGCCCGCCGGGGTGGAGGGCGAAGGCGAGGTCTCCGTCCGGGCAGTCCCACTCGCGGATCAGGAAGGGGCCGCGGGCGCGGCTGTCGGTGGGGGCTTCGGCCGGGCAGCCGAGGACGTCGCGCAGCAGGTCGAGGCCCTGGAACAGGTCTCCCTGCGTGGCCGCGCCGCCGCCGACGGTGCGGCCCTCCAGCGGGACGACGTCGTCCGCCCAGCCGTGGGTGTGGAGCATCCTGAACCCGCCCGAGCAGCGGTCGGGCAGGGGCCGCCACAGGAGCCCGGCCACGGGCGCGTAGGCGGCGAAGATTCCGGGCGCGTCGCAGGCGATCCGCCAGACCATCATCCCGCCGCCGGAGAAGCCCGAGAGCAGCATCCTGGCGCGGTCGAGCGGCGCGCGGGCGGCGGCGTCCTCGGCGACGGCCCGGAGGAAGGCGACGTCGTCGCGGGTTCCGGCGGCGCCGCGGGAGTTCCAGGTTCCGCCGGCGTCGCCCGGCCGCCGCGGCAGGCCCTGCGGGGCGATCACCGCCCAGCCGCGCGCGAGGAAGGGGGCGGCCATGGCGGGCGAGGCGATCAGGTCCCCGGCGCGGCCTCCCCAGCCGTGCAGCGCGATGACGGCGGGGAAGGGGCCTTCGCCGTCGGGCAGGGAGAGGCGGTAGTCGCCCTCTCCGAACGGACCGCGGACGGGGCAGGGGATCTGCGGCGCCTCGCAGGCCATGGCGGCGGAGGCGACGGCCCATGCGAGCGCGGCGAGGACGAGCGCCTTCACGCCTTCGCCGTGATGCAGAGGTTCACGGGCGGGCGGAGGTGGTTCTGAGGCGGACGCCGGGGGGGCGCCCCGCTCCTCGGCCAGGCCGGGCCGATTGTCCCGGACCGGATGCTCGCCCTCCCGCACCGCCTCGATCCGCAGGCCGGCGGCGGGGAGCGCCGCGACCAGCGGGGAGATCGGGCGGACCCGCTTGTGGTCGGCGAGGTCGGGGAGCGCCTCCGGATCGCCGGCGCCGGTTTCGGCGGCCCTGAAGGTCGGCGGCCGATCGGGCGTGCGCCGGGTGAAACGGGGGGCGAGGCCGGTGGGCGTCGGGTCCATCGCCTGAGTGGTCGGGGGCGCGTCCTGGAGGGACAGCCGTCCGCCCGGCCCGAGCCGCGCCGCGGCCTGCCGCGCCCGGCCCTCGAGATCGGGGAGCCGGTTGAACACGCCCCAGGCGACGTGGACGAGGCCGAAGCGGTCGGCGCCGAGGGTCCGCGCCGCGTCCAGCACGCCCGCCTCATGGGAGGCCGCCTGCAGGCCGGCCCGCGCCGCGAGGTCCATCGACGCCGCCGCGACGGGCGGGACGCCCAGCCCCGCCGCCCCGACGCTCGGTGGCGGGACCGAAACGGCGCCGGAGATGCGCGACCCTTCGCCCCGCGACCGGATCGGGCAGGTCCTCCTCGATCCCCTCCAGCCGGTCGCGGCTCGCGAGGAACGCCTCCGTGCCGCAGAAGCGCATCCGGTCCCGGGCAGCGATCCGCGCCCGCGCGTCCCGGCGGCGGTTGGCGTCCAGCGCGGCTTGTCGGGGCGGCGTCATGGGGGTCCTCCGGCTGCGGCGACAATGCGGGGAATGGAGGGCCGGGGGAAGGGCGAAGACGCAGGCGCGGGGGAGAGGCGCCTGGCGGGATGAGGGGGTGGCCGGGGCGAGGTCACCGAACTCGACGTCAAGGAGGCCCGGGACCGATGGATCCTCGCCTGGACCTCGACCGTCACCGACACGCTGACCGCCGTGACGACCACCGGGCAGTATTCGGCGGGCATCGCTTTGGCCAGGCGGCGCCGGCCCATTTCCACCCCGGAACGCGCGCTGCCGAGACCCTGACCGTCACGATCTACCATAGCCTCGACGCGGGCTCGACCCGGGTGGCCTGCAACACGTTCACCGTCGCCGCGGGGGATGCTCCGCCCAAGCCCATCGGGCCGCCGGTTCCGGGAAAGCTGTTCCGCATCGGGGTCAAGTCGAGCGCGGGTTCCAACCAGCCCACGGTGGTCATCAAGCACGCCATCGGCGCGCTCAACGGAGCCGGATCCATGGCGCTGGACTTCGGGCTCTCGCCGGTCAGGCCACGGGCCGTGGCCGGTTCGCCCGGAGCTGACGGCGGCGCCGGACCTGTGGCGGGGCTGCGTGTCGGCGCTGGCGTTGAGGAGCCCGCAAGAGACGGATGCCGTCGACGCCGCGACCTGGACCAGACCGGGCTCTCCGACGACGACGGTGGGCACGAGAGGCCCCGCCGTCCGATGTGTGGCCTCATCGGGTCAAGGACCGACGCGCTCCGGTCTTCCCGCGCTGACGCAGACGCAGCGTTCCTGGGTGCTGCCTGGCGCAGTCAGGCGAACCGCACGGGCTTCGAGCGGCCGGTCGATTTGGGCGTGACGACGAAGGGTCCGCATCCATCAACTCGGGGCGCGCGCTGCGGACCAACAGCGACACGCCGGCGAATGTCGGCTGGGGCGTCGTCTCGGCGGGGGACACGGCCGTCTTCGGATACTCGCACGATGTGGACGAAACCGTCAGGACCTACCGCGACGGCCAGCTGATCGACGCCAACTCCTCCGCCAGCCGACCGCCCTTCGTCGGCAGCGTCACGCTGGGGCGGGAGCTGGCGGACGCATCGGACTCGGCTGACGTCGACCTGATGTTCTGGGGCTCTGGATCCGGAGGCTCAGCGCTGAAGAGCACCGGCATGTCGCCGCCGATCCCTTCGTCATGCTCCGCCCCTCGCCTGCGCTTCTGCCGATGCTGTGGGGCGACAGCGGGGCCACCACCTGAACCCTCGAAGCAGGCCCTGCGCGTCCTCTCGGCCGTCCCCGCGGGGATGATCGCCTCTGGTCAGGCGGCGGCCCTGACGGCGGTGCGCAGGCTGGCGGCCGGGTAGGCCACGGCCGATGGGGCGGCGGTCGATCTTGCGGCCCGGAAGGTCCTCGCCGCGGCGCCGGGCGACGCGGAGGTGCTTCAGGAGGAGGATGTTGGCGGGATCTGCGATTCAGGCGCCCTTCAACCGGCTCGAAAGGGCTGACAGGTTCTTGCGCGAACGCGCCAACATCTTTTGCGGGCTACAACAGACGAGCCCGATCGCCCGAAAGAATGCGGGGCTCAGGTCGAACGGCGCAGGTCGTCGTAGACCGAGACGATCTCCTTGACATGGCGGTCGCCTGAGAAGGCGTGGAGCGCGTGTCGCTTCGCCGCCTCGGCCATTCGCGCGCGCTCGTCCTCATGGCGCAGAAGCCGCAGGATCGGAGAGACGAAGCTCTCCGGGCGCCCGGGGTCGATCAGATAGCCGGTCCGGCCGTCCTCGATCGCCTCCGGATTTCCGCCGTGACGGTAGGCGACCACCACCGTCCCCAGCAGCATCGCCTCGACGAGCGTCCGCCCGAATGGCTCGTTCATCGCCGGCACGGCGAGGACGTCGAGCGCGGCGATGTGGCGCTCGATCGGGCGGCGGAACCCCATGAGGCGGATGCGATCGGAGACCCCGAGTTCCGCCGCCCGGCGCAGCATCGCCTCATCCAGCGGCGGTCCGCCTTCGCGCGGCGTGCCATACGCGAGGCCCATCACCGGCAGGTCCGGCGCCGCCGCCTTCAGATGCGCAATGGCTTCGACCAGATCGACCGGGCGCTTGCGCTCGACCAGCGTGCCGACGATGCCGACGAACCGCGTCCGCGGGTCGCAGCCGACCTCCCGGACCAGCGCGGCGCGCGCCTCGGCGGCGTCCACGGGCGGCGGAACTTCAAAGGGCGAGCGGACGACGCGGAACCTGCTTTCGATGGACGCGATCGGCTTTCTGGGCCGTGCGAATTCGGAGACGGCAACGATCCGGTCCGCGAGCAACGGCGCGAGCAGGTTCACGCCCTGCGCGTCGGGATCGCTTCGGTGGTGCCAGATCAACGGCGTCCGCGCGAGCGCGGCGGCGACCGCCCACCTGACATGGATGCGGCCGTCATTGGTGTGGACGAGGTCGATGCCGCGCCGACGGAGGTAGCCCGTCATCCGGGGGAGCGCGCTCGCGAGGTAGCGTGCCACGTCGCCGGCGCCGTGGAGCCGGGTCCCCACAGCGCCCACAGGCTGCAGGATCTCCGGCGCGGGCAGAAGTTCGTACTCGAGGCCGAGCTCGTGGATCAGGCGCACGAGGGGGCCGCCGTCGCGGTGGATCCCGACGATCGGGCGGTACCGGTCGTGCCCGGCCAGGGCGGCGGCGAGCTTAAGCGAGGACAGATGGCTGCCGCCTGTGGGGCCGTCTCCGCCGACATAGGGGAACAGGACCCGGGCCCGCCCGTCCTCCTCCGGGGCCGGCGCGGCTGTCGCCGGATCCGGGATGATCGGGCGGCGATCTTCGGCGATCATGCTTCGGCGTCGCTGCGCGCAGGGTCGGGCAGGTAGCCGTAGCGCCTGAGCATCCAGCCGCCGAGCCGCCGCACCGTCTGCTGCTGGACCGCCGGCATGCGCAATCGCCAGGCCGCGTCCTGGGAGAGCGGCCGCGCGCCCTTCATCCGGCTGCGGTTGCCGGCCATCTGGTGCTCCGCCGCCACGGGGTCGCCGCGGCCAAGCGCGGCGGCCGTGGCGGCCAGATCGACGCCGGACATCGCGCCGATCCTGCGCAAGGCCCCTTCGGGGTCGCGGACGAAGTCCTCGTAGCGCAGCCGCAGGAAGCGTTCTCGACCGACACGGCGGCAGGCACGCTCCGTGGCGATGTTGACGAGGCTCCAGCGAACGGCTGTGCGCGCAGGCGATTTCGGCCGGATCTCCTTCTGCAGGCCGACCGCGACGTCCCTCCGGTAGGGCTGGAGAAGCGACCAGGCCACGCCGCGGCCGTCCCGGATGAGGTGGACGACGCGCAGATCGATCCCTTCGATCCGCGACAGCGCGAGCGCGCGGCCGGGCAGCTTCGAGGAGTTCGACGATGGCGGCGCAGCCCGTCTCCTCGGCCACGGCGCGGAACAGGGCGCGGGTGAGATGGGCGTAGCGCTCGAATGCGTCGCCTGCCGGCGCGCCACCGCCCAGCACTGAGCCGAGGGCCTCGAACCGCCGCTGCAGCGCATGGTAGTGGTCAAGGTCGTCCAGACCCTCGGCCTCCCAGCGCGCCATTATTGCGCGCCAGAGGGTGCAGCAGCGGATAGGCTTGCCGCAGGCGCAGTATTCATGATTGCGCCAGACGTGGCGGGAGAGCGCCGCGAGTTCCCCGGCGCCGAAGACCTTGGGATCCGCGCCGATGGCCACGTCGAGGATCGTTGAGCCGCTGCGACCGTAACCAGCGATATAAATGACCTTGAGCAAAAAACTGTTCCCCATCAAAAAGCGGAAATTCACTTCGATGCAAGGCGTGCTGCTTTCCCAGCTGCCTTTTGTTCATGCGCTTGGTCAGACGAAAGCACTGTCTCGACCGGCGCGCTTGCCGAGTTACAAAATTCTCTTTGACAATTATGCAGGCAGGCAACTTAATCAGACTCGATAATATAGAATTAATATTAACTCAGAATGAACCTGAAATTCATTTCAACGTCACCACGCCCTTCCGACAGGGAGCCGGCGTGGCCAGGAGGCTCCATGCTCACCGCCCGCGACTTCTTCTTTGGAGACGGCGCTGCCGACGAAGCCGACGAGGCCGCCTTCTTCAACTCCCTGAAGATGCGCAACGGCACCTTCAAGACCACCAGGCGGGACCGCTTCGACGACCTTGCGCCACGACTGGTCGAAGCGCTGAGAGCGCGGCTGGGACCCTCCTTCGAGATCCTCGATGTCGGCGCCTCGTCGGGCGCAAGCTCGGTGCAGCTGCTCGAGGCGCTTCTGGCGGCAGGGGCGGCGCCCCGCGTCACCGCCACCGACCTTTTCGTGGAGGCGAGGCTGGTCGAAGTCATGCCCGGCCTGCGCGCCCTGATCGACGAAAAGGGCTGGCCGCTCCAGTACGAGATCCTCGGCCTGCCGGCGCGTCCCTGGATCCGCCGGCTGGACTACGTGACGCTCGCCGCAGCGCCGCGCGCGGCGCTGCGGCGGCTTCTCGCGCCTCGTCTCGCCCGGCTGGCGCGCGAGAGGGCAGGCCGTCGCGCGACGCTCGTGACCCGGCGCTTCGAGACCTCTCCGAACATGACGCTGATCCGGGACGACATCCTCATCCGTCGGCAGGAGTTCGAGCGCCGCTTCGATTTCGTGCGCGCCGCCAACATCCTGCATCGGGACTACTTCACCGAAGAGCAGCTGGCCCGGGCCGTGGGCAACGTCGCCGCCTATCTGAAGGGGCCGGGGTCGCTGTTTCTCGCGTGCCGGACCTCGACCCGGACGGCGGAGAACGCGGCCACCCTGTTCGAGATGGGCCGGGACGGACGGTTGCTGGCGCTGGAGCATTTCGGCGCCGCTACGGAGATCGAGCCCATCGTCCTCGCCCATCGCGGGCGCGTCGCCGCGGCCGCGGCGTCGGCCTGAGCGCGCGGCCGGGTCGGGAGCGGGAGGCGGCATGTCCATGCATCTGATCACAAACTTCGAGGCTCGGGCGGGGGCGGAGAGCATGCTCGCCCGCTATCTCGCGCACAGCCCCGAGCAGGGCGCCGAACTGGTCTCCCTGCGCCAGATCTCAGCGGTCAACCGGACGCTGGTCGGGAACGGCGACGTGACCTTCCGGAGCCTCGGCGCCCGAAGCCCGGCAGGGCTGGCCGGCGCCATAGCGAGGCTCGCCGGACGCTTCAGGGCGGCGCCGCCGGACCGTCTCGTGTGCTGGATGTATCACGCGATGGTGGTCGGCTCGCTGGCGGTCTGCGCCTCGGGCCGGCGGATCCCGACCTTCTGGATGGTCCGCCAGTCGCTCGACGACCCGGCTTCGCTGTCCCGCAGCTCCCGCCTCGCGATCCTCGCCGCAGCGCGACTCTCGGGGCGCGCGGACGGCATCCTCTACAATTCCGAGCGTGCGCGCGGCCTTCACCGGCGGCGGGGCTTCTCCGCCCGCAACGACGCGATGATACCGAACGGCTTCCTCATGCCGGAGATCGTGCCGGCGCGGGATCGCTCGCCGCAGGTGTTCGGGATCGCTGCAAGGGTGCACCCGCAGAAGGACCACGTCACCTTCCTGGCGGCGGCGGCGCGCGTGGCCAGGAGCCTCCCGGAGGCGCGCTTCGTCCTTGCCGGGCGCGGAACGGAAGCCGGGGCGCCGAAGATCGAGCGCTTGATCGCGGAGAGCGGGATCGGGCGCGATCGCCTGTCGTTGCGCGGGGAGTTGCCCGATCTGTCCTCCTTCTACCAGGAGATCGACGCGCTGGTGCTCTCGTCGCGGACCGAAGGGTTTCCGAACGTGGTCGGCGAGGCGATGAGTTGGGGTCGGCCCGTGGTGACGACGGATGTCGGCGACGCTGCGGCGGTGGTCGGCGATGCGGGGCGGGTCGTGCCTGCCGGCGACCCGGATGCGCTGGCGGCCGCGATGGAGGATTTCGCCCGGATCGCGCCCGAGGCGTGGGCGGCGCTCGGCCGCGCCGCGAGGGAGAGGGTGGAGGCGCGCTACGGCATCGATGCGGTCTGCGCCCGGATCGCGGCCTTCGTGGGCGAGCGGAAGGCCCCGGACCCGGCCGCGGAAGCTGCCGTCTACCGGCCCGCTAGCCCGAGCCGCGCGCGATAGCTGTCGGCCAGGGCGCAGTCCGGGGTGATCTCGAGATCGGCCCGGGGGTCGAATTCCGGCGCGTCGACGCCGATCGAGGCCGCCACCGCCTTGGCGACCAGGTATTGGCCGAAGCGGTTGAGGTGTCCGTCCGCGCCGTAGGCGTCCGCGACGCCGCCGGCCTCTAGGGCGGGGCGGAGATCGAGGACGTGGACATGGGCCCGCCGCTTGGCCAGATCCTCCAGCAGCGCGCGCTGGACGTCGGCCACCTCGCGCGCCTCCGGCGACGCCCACTCGTTGACGTCGGGGATCACGACGATCAGCAGGGCGGATCGGCGGCGGCCGGTCTCCTCCGCGAACTGGGCGAGGAGCGCCTCGGCAAGCAGAACGAGTTCTCGGCGCGCCTCCGGATCGGGGGCGGAGGCGGCAGGCCGGAGCCTTCGCCTCATCTCGCCAAAGAAGCGATAGGCGCGCGAGTTGTCGTGCAGGAAGACCTTGAGGGCGGATGGCTCGGGCCTGACCTCCGGGCGCGGCGGGCCCTTGAGAACTTCGCCGTCCTTGAGCATCCATCCCGCCTTCGCATTGTCCGTGAGGTCGTTGCCGACGAAGTAGCCGAGGACGACGAGGCGATGGGGAACGTCCGACGCGACGGCGCGGTAGGCCCGGAGCGCGTCGCCCGTCCCCCAACCTCCGAGGGCGTAGGTGCGGAAACCTTCGTCGGCGGTCCATTCGTCCAGGAGCGCAGGATAGGACTCGCTGCTGTTGACCAGGGAGCCGCGCGTGAAGGAGTCCCCCGAATACGAGAGCGTCGATCCGCCCGCTGTCCCGCATGTCCCGGAAGCCGAGCGGGTTCGTGAGGGTCAGCTTCCAGCCCTCGTACTCGTGCAGGCGTTCGTAGAACAGCGCGCTCGCCGGTTCGGTGAACCCGAAGGCGTCCGAGGGGACGACGGCGGCGGCCTCACCCTCGCAGAAACGTTGCTCCCGCAGTCCCACCGGCTGCAGATGCGGAAAGGCGTAGAGCAGAAGCTCGATCGACAGAAGCCCGATGGCGCAGGCCGCGACGACGGCGGCCAGCCTCGAGGCCACGGCGCGCAGGACCGGAAAGCGGGCGCGCCGCAGCCGCCCGCGGAGCGGACGGGGATCGCCGGATGAACCGACGTTGGAACAGCTTTCGTCCATTCTCATGCTCCACCGGGAAGGCGGCCCCGCGACCGGACCGGGCGTCTCCGCGGGACCGCCGCCTCAGCGGGATCCGGGCTCAGTCGAGGTCGAACCCGTCCTTGTAGTCGCGGGCAAGCTCCGGATCCTGCTTCTCCTTGCGGAGCAGGTGGTCGCCGACCACGAGGCACTCGATCTCCGTTCCCATGAAGCACCGGAATGCGTCCTGCGGTGTGCAGACGATGGGTTCGCCGCGCACGTTGAAGCTGGTGTTGACCAGCACGGGACAGCCGGTGCGCTGCTTGAAGGCGGAGAGGAGCGCCCAGTAGCGCGGGTTCGTCTCGCGGTGGACCGTCTGGACCCGCGCCGAGTAGTCGACATGCGTGACGGCGGGGATCTCGGACCGTGGAATGTTCAGCTTGTCGATGCCGAACAGCGCGCGCTCGTCTTCCGTCATGTCCCGCCGCTTGGCCTCCGCGACTTCGGCGACCAGCAGCATGTAGGGGCTGTCGCACGTCGATATCGAACCAGTCGGAGACTTCCTCGCGCAGCACCGAAGGAGCGAAAGGCCGGAAGCTCTCCCGGTACTTGACCTTCAGGTTCAGCATCTTCTGCATCGTCGGAGACCTCGGGTCGCCGAGGATGGAGCGGGCCCCGAGCGCGCGCGGCCCGAATTCCATCCGCCCCTGCATCCAGCCGACGGCCTGACCCTGAGCCAGCAGGTCCGCGGTCACGGAGACGACCTCCTCCGGCTGGAGCACCTCGTAGCGTCCGCCGACGGCGTCGAGGCCGGCCCTGATCTGCTCGCCCGAGAATTCAGGCCCGAGATAGGCGCCCTTCATGTGATCGAGATAGCCGTTCAGGGCCGGGCGCGGCACGCTTTCGTGCTGGTGGCTCACCGCGAGCGCGGCGCCCAGCGCCCCCCCGGCGTCGCCTGCCGCGGGCTGGATCCAGATCTCGTCGAAGACCTCCTCGCGGAGCAGCCGGCCGTTGGCCACGCAGTTCAGCGCGACGCCGCCGGCCATGCACAGCCGCCGCTCGCCGGTGGCCTCCCGTGCGAAGCGGGCGAGGCGGAGAACCGCCTCCTCCGTCACCTGCTGGACGGAGGCGGCGAGGTCCATCTCCCGCTGCGTCAGGGGCGCCTCGGCCTTCCGCGGCGGACCGCCGAAGAGCGCGTCGAACTTCGGTCCGGTCATGGTCAGGCCGGTGCAGTAGTCGAAATACTCCTGGTTGAGGCGGAAGGAGCCGTCGGGCCGCAGGTCCATCAGGTTGTCGAGGATCGTCTGCGCGTAGCGCGGCTCCCCGTACGGGGCCAGACCCATGACCTTGTACTCGCCCGAGTTCACCTTGAAGCCGGTGTAGTAGGTGAAGGCCGAGTAGAGCAGGCCCAGCGAGTGCGGGAAGTGGATCTCCTGCAGAATGTCCAGCTCGCGCCCCCGGCCCCATCCGACGGACGTGGTGCACCACTCGCCGACGCCGTCCAGCGTCAGCACGGCGGCGCTGTCGAATGGCGAGGGGAAGTAGGCGCTCGCGGCATGCGAATGGTGGTGCTCGGTGAACAGAAGCGAGCCATTCCAGCCCTCCCCCCCGTCGAGCTTTCGCAGTTCCTTGCGCAGGGCGCCTTTCTGGAACAGCTTCTCCTTGACCCAGACCGGCATCGACGCCTGAAAGGAGCGGAATCCGCGCGGCGCGGTGGCGAGATAGGTTTCGAGCAGCCGCTCGAACTTGAGCAGCGGCTTGTCGTAAAACACCACGTGATCCACGGCCTCGAGGCCAACTCCCGCCTCCTCGAGGCAATAGGCGAGGGCATGACGCGGGAACCCCGCATCATGCTTCTTTCGAGTGAACCGCTCCTCCTGGGCAGCGGCGATCACTTTGCCGTCCTCCACCAACGCCGCGGCGCTGTCGTGGTAGAGGGCGGAGATGCCAAGCACGCGCATCGCCGACCGCCCCCTCAGAACAGGGTGTAGACGAAGGGAGCGACCGCGGTGCCCTGCGTCAGAACGAGAAGGCCCCCGAACACGCCAAGGACGATGAGGATGGGCACCAGCCAATACGCCTTGCGAGCCCTGATGAACGCCCAGATCTCTGAAATCATGTCCATGTCCGTATCCCTTAAAACTGATGGTGGATATTGCTGATCATCGGGTCCGGCGAGGGCCGCCGGATCCAGTGGGAGCCTGCGGAGGCCCCCGCTTTCAATTGCAGCGGGTCGTGGCCCCGCAGCCGGAGGAAGAGGCCGATCGGGACGAACGCGATGATGAAGACCAGAAACAGGATCACCGGGTTCATGATCCGGGCCATGAGCTCGCCCAGGCGCATCCAAAGCCGGTTCACACGTTTCAGGCTCGAGGGCCGAACCAGCGCCAGCGCCACGAGAACGCCGCCGACGGCGAAAAGCGCGACGGAGACGTCGCCGACGAAACCGTGCAGCCCAATGCGAATAGCTCCGATCGCGATGAGGATGCCGCCGACGGTCAGGCCGAAGCTGCGGTCCGACGGTCCGGCCGGTGGTCCGCCTATCGCCCCGGCTCGTTCGTGATGGTCGATGGTCATCGCGGTTCTCCTCCAGGATCGGCGGGGACGAAATGGCGCTCAGCCGCGGCCGCGAGGGCGGGACCGTTCCCGAGGCCTGCGGCGTCAGGCTGGAGCCGGCCGCCGAGCCCGCGCCTCGGGAAGGCCCAGGTGGGACGCACGCACATGCGCGGCGCAAGAGCGCGCATGGCTTCGAGGAAGGCGGGACTGTCCCCGAAGACGTCTCCGCAGATCGAAACGGCGCGGGAAAGCGCGGTCGTGTCGGAGGTCCGGATGTAATCGACGCCCAGGATGTCGAGGGGAAACTGCGGGACGATCGCGTCCATGGAGGCGTCCACCATCCTTGCGTCGACGTCGGTCAGGCAAAGAGCGACGCGTCCGCTTCGACTGGCCCCGTAAGCGCGATGAAGCAGCGCCGCCGGCACGCGGCCCGCCGCGTCGAGCGCCACCTCGACCACGGCCTGGAGGCGCTCGGTCCGCCCGTTCATGGCCGCGCCCCCTCGGACCGCCGCGCAAGATCGCGCACGGCCGAGACGAACGTCTCGCTGCGGATCCAGCCGTCTTCGACCACCCGGCCCGCCTCGTCCTGCAGCTCCACCAGGCGGCGCAGGGCATCGCCCGGGCAGGCAAGCGGTTCGAACACCCAGTCCCAGCTGTCGAAGACGCTCGGCTTCTCTCCGGCCGCAACGCGGCGCGCGAGGTCGAGCGACCCGTCGATCCCGAAGCCGCCGACGAGCGAGTAGCCCTGCCAGAGATCGTCGTCGTCGTAGCTCAGGTCTCCGTTCGCGCGGACGTAGACCGGGCGGCCGGCGCCGATCTCGTAGAAGCGCGCCCAGAGGCCGGACGGCAGCCGGCTCTTCTCCAGCCATTTCGCCGCCTCCAGTGCGCCCTCCAGGTAGCGCGGCCTGGAGGTCCGGACGTAGAGTTGGAGAAGCGCTTCCATGGCGCCCGCAGTCTCGCGCGAGGCCACCGCCGGCGGCTCGAACGCCCGGCCCCAAACCGGCTTCAGGTCCGCGTCATAGGTCTGGGCCCAGCCGCGCTGCGGCTCGGGAAGCTGCGCGGCGAGCAGAAAGTCGCCGCTTCGCATCGCCGAGGCGAGCAGATCGGGCCGGCCCAGGCGCCTTTCGGCAGCCAGCAGCAGGCGGATCACATCCCTCACCACGTGGTCGTTGACGACGAGATAGGGGGCTTCCACCGCATCGCGGTCGAGCAGGTAAGTCGGATCCTTCGCGTTCTCCGGGATCTTCGCGAGGATGCCCGCGCTGCGCGCGCGCCAGGCGGCCGCGAATTCCCGGTGCGGGTAGACCCGGTCCAGGAACACGGGCCAGGCGCCGTTCGGATACTGCGCCGCGAGAAGATGCTCGAGGGCGTAGTCTATCGTTTCCTGCGCGGCGGCGTCCTCGACGCCGGCCGTTGAGACGTACCACAGCAGAAAGCCCAGGATGCCCTGCGTGATGTTGTCGTCAAGCGAGCCCCTGTTGCGCGGCTCGTTGCCCCCGATGCTCGCGCAGGCGCCGCCGGTCGTCCCGTCCTGCCGGTAGCACCAGCGCTTGCGCGCGTCCGGCTCGGTCTCGGTGAAGTTGAACCAGCCGCCGGAGGCGAGCTGGCCGGACCGGAGCGACTCCGCCACGGTCGCGGCCGCGTTCGCCCAGCGCGGATCGCCCGTCAGCTTGTTGAGCACGAGATAGGCGGCGCCGACGGCCGGGGTGCCGGGCGACTGGTTCCAGACGACGCCGTCCTCGACGACGCCCCCTTCGCCGCTGCGAACGGAGAGATCTTCGGACCACGCATAGACGTAGCCGCCGGCGACGGAGGCATGGTCGAGGAGGAACGTCCCGGCCATTTCCGCCGAATCGATGGCCTCCTGCGATGCCGGTTCGGTGGAGGCGCACTCCTCGGCGAGTACGCCATGAAGCGGGGCGGCCGTGAATGACAGCCCGCCGACAATGGCTGAAAGCCACGCGCAGCCTTGCCGGCCGCTATACTTAGCGCTGAACATAATCACTTCGACGACACCAGAATAAATGCGTGTCCTTGAAATAGCCTACGCGAATCGCTGAGGCGCGCAACTCAAATTCGAGCAACCAGCGAATTCGGGCTCGCGAGGCGAAGCTCAGGCTGGCAGGCGCGGCCGGAGGAGAGGCGGCAAGCCCGGCGCCCGCGTTGGCGACGGTGCTGGGCGCCACGATCGAGACGGTTCAGGACCTCCCGGCGCGCTCAAGCCGGTGCGGCGCCAGCCTCTCCCGGATAGGCCGGGGCGGCGACGGCCATCAGGCGGGGAAGCGGCCTTGCCCGCGCGCCGTCAGGGGAGACCGCGCGCCGACTGCGCCCGCGCGCCGACATCGCCGGCGAGGTGCGAAAGGTAGCCTTCGAGGTTGCTCCAGCCGTCGCCATCGGCGTCGGCCCAGGCGTCGGAGGAGTCGGCGGGGTCGTGGCCGGGACGTCCGCGCTCCCAGTGGTCGGGCATGCCGTCGCCGTCGCCGTCCGGGGGGGCGACGACGAGCGGGAGCGTCGGCCAGCCGCCCGCCTCGTGGGGCGCATCGACGATGCGGCCGTCGCAGCGCGCGATCTCTTCAAGAAGGCGGGAGTCGAGGGCGTCGGCAGGCATGGCCGCCGACCGCGCGCCGGCGGTCGAGAGCACCTGAATGAGCGCGTCCTCCGGTTTCGGGATCGGAATGGTGGTCGCCTCCGGTGGCGAGGGCGAGAGGATCTCCCGGTCGGACGCCTGCACCTCGGCCGGCGGCGGTCCCGCGCACCCTCGCCCCGTGACGGCGAGGTTGTCCGACGCATGGATCACGAACGCCGCGTCCTCCCGCCTGCGCTCCGCCCGAAGCGTCGGCGGGCGTTTGGGGCCGACGCGGGTCGCGGGGCCGGCGACGGCCACGTTCCCGGCGAAGGTCACGAAGACATCTCCGCGGTCGTTGGCGATTTCGGCGAAAGCGCTGCCGCCATTGTACATGACGTTGCCCAGGATCTCCACCGGCCCGAGGACCGTCGCCTTGATCTCCGGGTTCCGGTCCCGGTTGTTTGCGAAGAGGTTGAAGAGCATCGACACGCGCCCGCACTCGCCGCCGGCGAACTCGGACGAGCAGATCAGCGCGCCCTTCGAATGCGCTCCCTTCGGATGATTCGACCGTTCCAGCCCCCAGGCGGCGATGCTGCGGGCGATGGTGATGTCCCGGGCAGGCTCCGCGGCCGCGTGGACGCTGAGGTTCTGGTCGGTGGCGAAGGCGATCGAGAGGCGGTCGAGATAGACGTCGCGAGATCCCTCGACGAGAATCCCGCTGACGGACGGACCCGGCCTCGCGCCCGGCCCCGGACGCAGCTTGAGGAACCGGATCAGAACGTCGTGGGAACCGATCACCATCAGGGGACTGCGCCACGCTTGTCCGAGGCGCAGCTGGACACCTTGCCCCGGCGCCGTCTGACCGGCGATGTAGACGTTCGAGCCGACCCGGATCGGCCGATCGACGACGATGTCGCCGCCGATCGCGAAGACGCAGACGCGCCCGTGCGCGCCTCCCTCGGCGCAGGCGCGAAGGGAACCCGGACCGTCGTCGGCGAGCGTGTCGATCCGGACGACTTCGCCGCCTCGCCATCCGTCGGCGTGCCGTCCGTAACCCATGGCTCCGGGAAAGGCCTCGGACCGGCCCTCGTTCGGCGAAATCGCCATGGCGACGCAGGCGGCCAGCAGCCGTGAGGTGCGTGCCGTCCGGAAGCGCGGCCCCCCGCTAGGGTCAGGCGGCGGTGCGGCGGTATTGCGGGCGCCCGCCGTAGTGGCGAGAAGCATGACGAACCTCGTCCGTATCGCAGATAGCCGCCCCTGCGAGCGGCATGGGATGGTCCCGGAGATAGGCGCGAACGTCGCGAAGCGTCTCCTCCCGCGCGACGCCCCAGCGCACCGCAAGGACGAGCGCGTCGGCCTCTCCGGCCAGAAGCTCGGCATCGTTCGAGATCAGCAGCGGCGTGCCGTGGACGACGATCATGTCGTAGCGACCCCTGAGCTCGGCGAAGAGTTCCTTGATGCCCCTGTCGCTCAGCATCCCTACCTGCCGCCGTGCCTGCGGACCGGCCAGAAGAATATCGAGATCGTCCAGGCCAGGGTGGGCGACGATGCATTCGTCGAGCCGACATTGGGCGTCGAGCGCGGCGTCAGCCCGGGACTTCGCGGCATCCAGGCCCAGCGCCCCCGCGACGGTTTCCTGGGCCAGGGTGAGGTCGACCAGAATGGTGCGGCGGCCATCCATCGTGGCGGTCGCGGCAAGCCCGGCGGCCACCGTCGGCGCGCATTCGCCGGGCAGGCTCGATCCGACGAGAACCACCTGAACCGGTCGCCCCTCTCGATACCGCAGGACGCCCCTGAGCAGCGCGCGCAGTTCATCGGCGAAGGGGGACCCGGGCCGCGCCGTCGCGAACGTCACCGGGCAGGGCCGAGCGCCGAAGAGCCGTCGTTGCAGCCTTGGGATCTGGGCGATTCCCGGCGCGCCGAGGATCTCGCGGATCCTGGCGACGCTGCGGATCCTCGTGTCGAACCCCTCAAGCAGAAGCGCCAGCGCAAACGCGACTGCCGCGGCGCCGAGCGTCGCGCCGGCGATCAGCACCGGACGGTTCGGGCGCGACGGGAACTGCGGCGTCTCCGCCTCGGACAGGAAGCGCGCGCTTGGCGCCAGCGTCTCGATCTGGCGGCCGAGCGAGCCGAGGCTCTGGACCAGTTCCTCATAGCGGCGACGCTCGAACAGCAGACGGCCCTCCGTCTCCCGCTGCTGGATCTCCGCGATCCTGCGGGTGCGCTGCCGAGCCTCGAGTTGGCTAAGTTCAGCCGTGAGGGCGTCGACCCTCGCCGAGGAGACGTCGATCGCGTGCCGGTGTTCGTCGACGATCCTGCGCACCTCCTCGTCTACCTGCCGTTGCGCGCGCTGGCCGCGCGCAACCAAGGCGCGGACCTCCGGATGCTGAGGCCCGTAGGCGACCGAGAGGTCGTCGAGGCTCCGCTGGAATGCCGAGACCTCGGCGCGGAGCGAGAGGAGCAGCGGGCTCGTCTCACCCGCATCGGCGTAGGTTCCTGCCTCGAGGCCTGCCATCGCCTGCTCGAGGTTCGCTTTCGCGACGGCCCGCTCCGCGACTGCGGTCGCCAGCCTGTCTCCGATGGCGGAGATCTGCTTGCGCAGGACGTCCCCCTCGCCCGAACTGGCCAGGTCATTGGCGTCCGCAAAGTCCAGCACCTCGCGCTCCAGCTCGGCGATCTTCTTCGCCAATCGCTCCGCCCGGACGCTGAAGAAGCGGTAGGCCTGCTCCGCCGCCTCCCGCTTCAGATCGAGCGACCACTCGATGTAGAGGTGGCCCACGGCGTTGGCGATCTCGGCTGCACGGGCAGGATCGGGATGCGTGACGCGGATGGCGACCGCGAGGCTCTCGGAGTTGCGGATGACTTCCATATGGGAGATGAGCGCCGTGATCACGCGGTCGCGAACCTTCCTGTCGCCGCCGCCAGGCGTGGCCTGCTCCGGAACCTCGCTGTTCGCCGGCGACTCGCCGCCGCCCTGCGGCTTCTCCGTCTTCACGACCGCCACGGGGGCGGTGGCCTCCGCGCCCATGCCGATCAGGGTCTTCAGCGATCCGAGGACACCCCCGTCTTCGTCCAACAGGAAACTATCCTCTGCGAGTCCCAGCGAATCGACGAGCATGCCCACGAAGAGCCGTGTCTCTATGACGTCCATCTCGGTTTCGATCGCGCTGAGATCGAACTCCTCGCGCTCGAAGGAGGCGGCATCCTGAAGCAGCCGCGTGTCGCTTCGCTCGAACACGAGGACTGATTCGGCTCTGTAGCGTTCGGGGATCAACGGGGAAATCAGGCTGGCGAGCACAAGCGCCGTCCCGGTCCACCCTAGAAGAAACCAGCGCCGCCGCCTGAGAAAGCGGACCATGTCGCCGAATCCCGCCGACCCCGAAGCATCTTCGTGCGGGCCATCGGATTGCTGGCGAGAGGCCAGCAGGAACTCGCCCAGCTGACTGTTCATGAAATAGAAACACTCATAGGTGTGTCAAACGCCCAATAAAATCACCGAAAGCGTACAGGAGTTCCAACCTCACGCTTCAACTACTTTTTTCTCAACGTTCGGGTCATGGCGCTCGCCTGAAATCGTGAAACCCCCTAAGCTCGGGGAACAATTTGATTCGACGATTTGCAGACAGCCATTCAAACATGAATGACCACAGCCCAAATAGCCATTTTATGGCGCCGTCTGAATGCGTCTCGCGTTTGGCGAGCATCGAGTTGCAGATCGCGGCCGCAGCGGTGTTCTTTCTCCCGATAAATATCATGCGGCTCGACATCGCGTATTTCACGCTGTCGGATCTTCTGTGCCTCGTGAGCGTGGCGCTCCGCCTGCGTTGCGGAACCCTGCCGATCCGTCCGGTCGGCTCGGCGACTCCGCTATGGGCCGGCGGAACGCTCGCGCTCGCCTTCGGCCTTCTGGCAAGCAGTCTCGTCAATGGAGACATGGTGCGGGGCGTCGTCGTCAGTTTTCAGTACCTTTTCTCGTTTCTGCTCTTGCCGCTCGTGATCTTCGGGCGAACCTGGCAAGGCACGGCCCTTCTGGTGAAGACGTTCGCCTTCTCCATCTTCCTCGCGGGCTTGTTCGGGATCTACTTGATCCACATCGACGGCGAGAGGAACACGGCGTTCGTCAGCGGCAACGGGCGGCTGATGTCGTTCGTGGAGCGGGAGAACGCCTGCGCGAGCCTGTTCGCCATGACGACGCCGCTTATGCTCTGGCTTCGCGCGGCACGACGCTTGAGCCTGGTCGGGGCGGTCGTCGGCGTGGCGATGTTGATCTACGGGACGCTCCTCACGGGATCCAATACCGGCCTCATCGCCCTTTGCGCCGCCCTCGCCGCCTTCTTCCTGCTCAACGCGAGCGCTGGCCGCATGATCGTGGGTACGGCGGCCGCAGCCGTGCTTCTCGGCACGCTCTTCACCGCCGGGCAGCAGTATCTGCCGGAGATCTTTCAACGCCGGGTGCTGGCGGCGATCGAGGACGGAGACCTCTCTGAGGCGGGGACCTTCGATCATCGGCTGGCGCTGATGACCGAGAGCCTGGAGGTCGCGCGGCGCACCATGCTGTTCGGGCTCGGCGCCGACCGATACCGGGAGGAGAGCTGGTGGGGGGCGCCCGTGCACAACACCTACCTGCTGATCTGGACGGAGGGCGGCCTCATCGCGCTTGCGGGCTTCGTCGCGACGCTGATCGCCGCTTGGGCCGTCGTGGTGGCCGCCCTCGCGCGCCCCCAAGGACGGATCCACGGGTCGCCGCTGCTGTGCATCCTCGTCACCTTCGCGCTCCTCATCAATGCGGCCCCCCATGTGTACGCGCGCTTCTGGATCGCGCCGCTCATGCTCGCCGCGGCGGTTGCGAGCTGCTTCCTCCGTTACGGCGCCGCGCCGAGCGCGCGCGCGAGGAGGGCGGGAGGGAGCCGAGCAGGAGGATTTCCCGGACGGTCTTCGCCCGCATTGTCAGGAGCAAGATGACGATGATGACCATGAACAGAATCGATTTCCTGATCGTCGGCGCCGCCAAGAGCGCCACCACCTGGCTGCAGCGCGCTCTTCAGGCCGATCCGGCGGTGCGCATGCCGGATCCGGAGCTGCACTACTTCAGCCGCGAGAGCGGCCGGGGAGACCACTGGTATCTGGCCGCCTTTCCCGACCCGGCTGGCGCTGCGGCGGTGGGCGAGAAGTCCAACTCCTACATGCAGTCGCCCGAAGCGGCGGCGCGAATCCGCGCGGCGCTGCCCCGCATCCGGATCGTCGCGCAGCTCCGCGACCCGGTGGAGCGGGCCTACTCGGACTATTGCATGCTCTACCGTCGGGGGGAGGTCGACGGCGACGTCCGCCGCCACCTCGATCCGAGATGGGCGGCGCAGGAGCGCTGTCTTGTCGGCGGTCTCTACCTCAGGCAGCTCCTGCCTTTCTACGAGGCCTACGGGTCGGACCGCGTTCTGGTCACGCTGTACGAGAAGATGAAGGCGGCGCCGCCCGTGACTCTCGGGCACGTGCGCGTCTTCCTCGGCCTCCCGAGGGAGACGGGCATCGCCCCTCCCTCGAGCCGAACCAAGGATCGGCAGGCGAAGATGGTGCCCCGGGGCGTCTCCCGCGCGCTGACCGGCGTCAAGCCGCTGGTGGGACCGCTGCGCGGCAACCCCGTTTTCGAGCGAGCGCGCAGCCTGATCGCACGGGAGGTCCGGTACCCGCCGCTGCCCGCCGACCTGCGCGCGCGGCTCGCGGAGCACTATGCGCCCGAGAACGAGCGCCTCGGGTCTCTGCTCGGGCTCGACCTCGCCCCGTGGGCCGGATCGGCTGAGGCCCGGGCGCCGCTGTGACGGGGCGCTCGGGGCGTTATCCGATGAAGCGGATCTCGGCCAGGCTCCTCGACGTGGCGCCGCCGGGAGAGGCGCTTCTGGGCGGCCTGGCCCGGAACGTCGGCCTGCTGTTCTCGGCCAACGCGGCCGTCGCCATCTGCGGGTTGGGGTCGCTCGCGCTGATGGCGCAGGCGCTGGGTCCGGCCGGGGTCGGGGTCATCGCTCTGATCGAGGCCTATGGCCGGTCGGTTGACCAGTTGGTGCGTTTCGAACCCTCGCAGGCGGTCATCCGCTACGGCGCCGCCCATCTCGAACAGGGAGACGAGCTCGCTTTCCGCCGGCTCGTCAAGTTCGCCACCCTTGTCGACATCGGCGGCGCGCTCCTCTCGATGAGCCTCGCGCTCGCTCTGTTGAGCGTGGCCGCCGAATGGTTCGATCTTACCGAGGAGGCCGCGAAGCTCGCGGGCTTCTACCTCCTGTCTCTTGGGTTCGCGGTGTCGGCAACGCCGATCGCGCTGCTCCAGCTCTTGTCCCTGTTCAAGCTCTATTCGCGGTTCCTGGTCGGCGTCGCCCTGTTGCGGCTCACGCTCGTGGCCTTGTTGTGGCTCGTCGGGGCGGACCTCGCGGCGTTCGTGGTCGTGCTGGCGATCTATTCGGTGATGGAGCACCTCATCCCCCTGGGCCTCGCCTGGCGCAGGCTGCTCCGGCGCGGCGGCGAGTCGATCCTCGGCGTCCCGCTCCGCGGCCTGATGGCCGAGAATCCGAAGCTGCTTCGCTTCATCTTCAACGCGAACGCCAACGTCGTCGCCCGCAGCGCGACGCGGCAGTTCGATACGATCTTCCTCGGCGGCCTTGTCAGCGTCTCCGACATGGGCTTCTACCAGATCGCCAAGCGCATCGGGATCGCCGCCCTCAGGCTATCGCGGCCTGTGCAGTCCGTGCTCCTTCCGGCGCTCGCGCGGCTATGGGCGCAGGGCGCCGCCACGCGGATGCTCCGGCTCGTCGCGCTCGTGAACGGAGTGATGGCGCTGGCCGGCGCAGCGGCGGCGGTCGCCGTCTATCTGCTCTCCGAGACGTTGGTGACGATCGTCTTCGGCGCCGACTTCGCGCCCGCCGCCCCTCTGGTCTTCCTCCAGGTGCTCGCCGTGGCGATATTCCTGGCGGGCGCCGCGCTCACCCCCGCGCTCCTCGCCGCCGGCCGAGACGCGGCGCTGATGGCGACCACCATGGTCGCCGCCGGCGTCTTTTTCGCAGCGCTCGTTCCCGTGGTGGGAAAATTCGGCATTCTCGGCGCCGGCTGGCTGCATGTTGCATTCAACGCCTTCTGGGTGGCGAGCTGCGCCCTGATCCTGTTCGGTGCGACCCTTCGTCCCCGCGCCGGAGAGGCGGACATCGCCGCGGCGGCGGCGCCGGAACGCACCCGGGGGGGCGGCATGCCAAGCTGACCCGGAAGGCTTCCGGCGGCGGCGCTTCAGGCGAAGGCCGTTGCGTGGTAGCGCAGGCACTGAAGCTTCACGTCCTCCGGCAGATTGCTTGAGAGCACGGCCTGCCTGTGCCTGCAGAGGTCGTAGGCGATCGGCTCGAACCGGTGCGTGATCGCCGATCCCTGCAGGTCCAGCCATAGAATGACCTCCCGCGGGTGCTCCGTCCTCGGCTGTCCTATGCTGCCGGCGTTGAGCAGATGCACGCAGCCGCGCTCGAGGGGCGTTTCCTCGAAGTCGAAGGGCCGATAGCCGGCGGAGGCGCCGCCGAGCGGCTCGACGAAGCGCCGAGCCCTGTGAGTGTGCCCAAAAACGCCGCAGTCCGCGTCCATCGCTTTCAGCGCCTGCACGGCGGCCACGTTGGCGTCGCACCGGTCGAGATAGACCCAGTGCCCATGGCCGAACGGGTTGGCGTGCGCAAGGAAGACCCGCTCGATGCGCAGGGACTCCTGAAAGGGCAAGGCGACCCAGGCGGCGTTCGATATCAGCGGAAGCGTCCAATCGACCTGGCGGCGGATCCACGCGGGAAGCGTGGGGATCAGATCCCGCCGGCCGCGCAGCAGGTTCGAATAAATCGCGTCATGGTTGCCGGCGAGGAGCACCGTGTCGCCTTCGGAAAGCGCTTCGTGCACCGTATCGAGCGTGCGCTTGACCTCGACCCCGTAGGTGAGCAGATCGCCCAGCAGCACCCGCAGATCGTACCCGCGCTTGCGCGTGGCCATGAGCGCGGCGTCCAGGGCGGCCGCATTTGCGTGGATGTCGCCGATCACTGCAATTCTCATGACGCGGCCCCCGCCAGCATGTCCGTGAGCCCCTGGCGCAGCGTCCGGGGCGACCAGCCGAGGTCGCGCCGCGCACGTTGCGGATCGAGGGCGGGGAGGCCCGAGGCTGGACGGTCCGGATCGGGCGGATCCACCGTGATCGCCGACAAGCCCCGCGGGAACAGAGCCAGCACCGCCTTCGAGAGGCCCAGGAGGTCCGTGGAGACGCCGGTTCCGGCGTTCAGGCTTCCGGTCATGTCCGACAGCGCTCCACGCGCCGTCAGTTCGGCCACATCATCGACATGGACGTAGTCGGCCGCGTGCCGCCCGCCATCGCGGAGAAGAATGGGCGCCCCCCTCTGCGCCCTCTCGAGCAGGACCGACACGACCCCGCCCTTCATGCCGGGACCGTAGACCGAACCGGGACGCACGACCAAGGTCTCCATCTTGTCGGCCGCGACCGCGTAGAGCCACGCCTCCGCCAGCAGCTTGCTCGCCGCGTAGTAGGGCGCGGAGCGGAACGGAGCGGTGGGAAAGGCGTCGTCCGGAAGCGGCGCGTCGCTCCGCTCGAGGAAGGCGGAGGTGGACAGGAGCACGAAGCGCCGCACACCCGCGGATCTTGCGGCCTGAGCCAGCCGCAGCGTCCCGAGCGCGTTGACCGACAGGCATCGTTCGGCCTCGGCTGGGTCGAGCATGTCGACGGGGACGTGCGCAGCGGCGTGGACGACCACGTCGACGTCCGCGAGAACCTCGGCCGTCCGTTCCACTGGCCATTCCGCGCGCCAGGGACGGGAGAGAAGGTCGGAGCCGCCGCCATTGCGACGGAGGGGCGCCAGCCGGGCGCCCTTTCCGTGCAGCGCGTGCGTCAGAGCCGAGCCGAGAAAGCCGTCGGCGCCTGTGATCGCGACGCGGGGCGCGCGCTCCATCTAACCTACCGAATTCCATCATGGACGTCGAGACCAGGGTCTCGCTCCAGTGACGGAGGAGGATGCAGGGCTGGATCCTTGGCTGGACGATGGGCCGACCGCTCGCCACGAAGTCGAGCATCATCATCACCTCATTGAAGCCTGCATGCGCCCTGAGCGGCGTCGTCCCCGAGAAGCGCGCGTTGATCTCGAACACCACCGGCGAACCATCCTCCCGGAGGCGAAACTGGAAGTTCGCGGGACCGAACGCCGCCAGCGCGGCGGTCCATCGCCTGACCCAGCGGTCGAGGCCCGGGTCGTCCTCCACGAACGCCCGATACGTGTTGCCGTCCCGCAGGTCGCGACGCATGACGATGGCGGCCCGGCAGTCGCCGTCGGCGTAGAGGCCGCTCGCGGTGTACTCATGCTCGGCGTCGCCGATGTGCTCCTGCACGATCAAGTCGTCGACGCGCGGGAGAGCCTCGAGATCGGAGAGGCTCTTCAGGAGTCGCAGCCCGACGGAGCGGGCCCCGACGCGCGGCTTGGCGATCAGCGGGAATCCGAACTCAGATACGAGCGAGTCGACCGCCTCGCGGTCGGATGCGAGCGCCGTCTTCGGAAAGGGAAAGCCGTTGCGTGCGAGGAACCGGCTGGTGGCCAGCTTGTCATCGGCGATGGCGACGGCCTCGGGCCCGGCGACTATGACGTTGCACCCGGTCTCGACTAAAATCCTTTCCCGATGGGCGGCAAGTATCGCGAGTTCGAGGTCGGTGCCGGGGATGAGGATCTCGGGCAACTCGGCCTCGAGGATCCGCATGATCTCGGGCACGAAGCGCGGGTCGGCCGCACTCGGTCCGCGGTAGGCCGCGTCGCACCAGTAGAGGCCGGCCGAGAGCGGGCTCGGGTCCACCCCCACGGTCCGCCAGTCCGCCTCCGCTGCGCGGATCGCGCGGATGATGCCCTGACCCAGCAGAGCCCCGGCGCCTGTCACAACCACCTTCACGAGATTCTCCTCACTGCAGGTCTTCGCCTCCGGTGGAGGGCCCGCCGGAAACGGGGGGAGCGACGTAGAGCCGGCCCGTCCCGTAGCGGTCCACGACTTCGAAACCGGGCAGGGGCGCGTAGCCGCGCGCTTCAGCGAAGCGCAGCAGCGGCGCCTCGAGGAGCGGCTCGAAGCCGAGGAGGAGCGCGGCCGGCGGAGCGGCGGCGAGCATCGCCTCCACGTCGTCGGGCGAGGTGGTGCGGTAGCGCGCCAGCAGTTCGTCATCCGCAAAGGGCGCCGAGCGGTAGGCGAACTGTCCGGTGGCGAACTCCGGATAAACCGCGAGCCCTCCCTCGAGAGGATAGATGGGGGCCAGCGTCGCGACCGGGCCCGCGGCGCCGAGGGTGTCGAGGCGGCGGCGCATCTCCTGCCCCGCGGCGTGCACGCGCAGCACCTGCCAGCGGTCGGGCGCTGCGAGCTTGGGAAGGTCGGGGCCGAGGCGCGGCATCGCCAGCGCCACGGCCGCGATCGCGGCGGCCGCCATCACGGGAGTCGCCTCCTGACGCAGGCGTCGCTCTAGCCCGGCGAAGAGCGCGGCTGAGAGCAGCGGCAGCATGACGACGGCGCCTCCGAAATACTGCGGAAACGCCGGCCTCGGCGCAAAGCCCACGAGCATGGCGCAGAGCAGCGCGGCAACGACGACGGCGACCGGCGCGCGCGTGGCGAGGCGAAACGCGGCGCCGGAGCCGCCGCGCATGAAGGCGAGCGTGGGGAGGAAAACCACGAGCGTCAGCGCAAGCACCGCCGATCCGGAAGACATCAGCTCGACGAAGAGCGCCGCGCGCTCCGCGAGGGAGAACGCCACCTCATCCTCCGCGCCGCCGGTCTCAGCCCAGTAGGCGGCATGGGGCCCGGTGTGGAACTGGACGACGTGGGCCAGGAAGAGCGCCGGATCCGCAAGAAAATCGTGGAGCAGCCAGGCGCCGCCGAGCAGTCCCCCGGCGGCCAGCGGCAGAACGCAACGCAGGAGCCGCAGTCGAAAGCGAAGCGCGGCGGGGACGAGGAACGCAGCCCCCGCGACCGGCGCCACGAAGGCGATGCCGCTCGCCTTCATCCACACTCCGAGGCCGAGGGCCGCTCCCGACGCGAAGATGAGCGGGACCGAGGTCCGCTCCCGGCAGGCGCCGACGAGGAAGAGGGCAACGCCGACGAAGCCGAAGCTGAGCCATAGCAGGTTGTTGGAAGCGGCCATTCCGGCCGAGCCGAGAAGGACCTCGCTCGCGGCCAGCGTCGCCGCGACGCTGGCTGCGCAGGCGGTCGAGCGCGTCAGGCGCAGGACCAGGACGAAGCCGCCGACGAGCAGCAGGATCCACCCGGCGAAGACGGCGAGGCGCGCGCTTAGCAGAAGCGCGTCGCCGAACACGCCGTAGGAAGCCCTGAACAGCCAGGCGGAACCCGTGACGTGATTGTAGAAGAAGTCGGCGTAGGGCGACTGCTTCTCCAGAAGCACGGCGGGGGGCGCATATAGATGCTCGTCGCGACGCACCTCGTAGTTCATTGACCGCGCGAAGATGCCAAGCAGGATCACCGCGCCCGTGGCGGCCACCGTGAGCGTCCAGGCCCCGATCCGACCCGACGCCCGCGGCGCAGCGGAGCCGCCCGCCGCGTGATCGGCGACCGCGCTCATGCGAGAGCCGCGTCGCCGCCGGCGGCAAGCCGCGGCCGGGGCCTGCTCTGCCGGACAGCGCCGCTCCCATCTGCGGGAGCGGAGCGCCTGTAGCCGCGGACCGTCTCCTCAAGCACGCGCACAACCGCTTCGGCGTCGCCACGGTGCGCCGCGGAGGCCACGGAGTCGATCGCCGTACGCAGCACCTCGAGATTGCCTGAGACCGACTTTGCGGAACGCACGCCCGGTATCCCGGACGGCGCGACCTCCTCGATCTCGTCGAAGAGCTCCTCGAACAGCTTCTCGCCGGGCCTGCACCCGATGATCTCGATGGAGATGTCTTCGTCGGGCCGCATCCCGCTCAGGCGGATCATCCGCCGGGCGATGTCGAGGATCCGAACCGGCTTGCCCATGTCGAGGACGAAGACGTCGCCGCGCCCGATGCTGCGCTGCAGGCCGTGCGCGGAGGTCTGCAGCGTGAGCTGCACCGCCTCCCTGATCGTCATGAAGAAGCGCGTCATCTCCGGGTGGGTGACGGTGAGAGGGCCGCCGGCCGCGATCTGGCGCTGGAAGAGAGGCACCAGCGAGCCGCTCGACCCGAGCACATTGCCGAATCGCACCGTCATGAACCGGGTCTGCGACCGTCCGCGCCCGGAGCCGTCGAGCGTCTGACAATAAAGCTCCGCCATGCGCTTCGTGGCGCCCATCACGCTCGTCGCGTTCACCGCCTTGTCGGTGGAGACCTGGACCATGGCCCGCGCCCCGGACGCCAGAGCGGCGTCGGCCACGTTCCGGCTGCCGACGACGTTGGTCAGCGCGCCTTCGGCAGGATTGAGTTCCACCATCGGGACGTGCTTGAGCGCCGCCGCGTGGAACACGAGTTCGGGGAGACAGCGGCGGAAAAGCGCTTCGACCCGCGCCGAGTCCCGCACATCGCACAGCACGGGAGTGCAGCGCACGGCCGGCCGCGTCTCGCGCAGTTCCATGTCGATCCGGTAGAGGTTGAACTCGCAGTTGTCGACGAGAACGATCTCCGCCGGCGCGCAGGCGGCGAGCTGGAGAGACATCTCGCTGCCGATCGAGCCGCCGGCGCCGGTGACCAGCACGCGCCGTCCCCGCGCCATCGCTTCGACCGAGCCGCGGTCGAAAACCGCCTGCGGACGCTCAAGCAGATCGCAGAGCTCGATCGGCCGCAGGTTGCGCGTTCCATCTCCCGGTCGCTGCAGTTCAGTCGCGCGTGGCAGGCGCGACACGGCGATCCCCTGGCGATCCGCAAGCTCGACCAGCGTCGCCGCCGCCTCTCCGAATTCCGAGATCTGCTCGGTGAAGAACAGATGGCGTGGCTGCTGGTGGCGCAATCTCAGGGAGTCGATGATTCGGTGTGCGTCCTCGATGGGGCCGAGGATCGGCACCCCCCGCACCGTCATCCCGACTTGCGCCGTCCCGCCGCCGATCAGCCCGACCGGCTGGTAGGCTTCCTCCGGATCGCGGCGCAGCGCGCGGATGAAATCGTCCGCGGCGTTTCCCACGCCCACCAGCAGGACCGGGATCTCCTCCGTTCCGCCTCGGTTCCCTGCCGCAGCGCGCGCGTCCGAGAGCAGGTCATCCAGCCGGAACCAGAACCTTGCGGCGAAGAGCAGCGTGGTGAGGATGAACGTGGCGATGACGACCGCAAGGCGCGAAGCGCCGTCCGGCTGGATCAGGAAGAAGACCGCCACGATATGCAGGCAGGACGCGGCCAGCACCGCCCGCGGGATCCTCACCAGGTCGAGCAGCGTCGGATAGCGCCAGTGCGCGGCATACATGCCGAGCGCCGGAAACGTCGCCAGGCAGATCGCGGCGTAGAGCGGGGCGCTCATCAGGAGCCGGCCCAGCTGCGCCTCGTTCATCTGCATGCCGAACCGCAGGAAGTGACTCAGCGACATGGCCGCTGCGGCAAGCAAGACGTCCGCCGCAAGCAAGCCGAGGGACGAGCGGCAGGTGAAGGTTCTGACGTAGCGGTTTCCCACCTTGGCCGCGAAATCGACGAGGAAGGCGCTCGGAAGCGACTTGCTCGATCTGCGCGGTCGAGAAAGCCCCACCGCATAAAACATGACCGAGCCTCCAATTCCGAATCCGGAAAACTTGGGGACGCGGCCCGAATATTTCGGACGCATCAAAAATATCCCAATAGAAAATTTGGTCGCGAAGGCCTCACCAATCGTTTGTGGATTATGGGGAAAATTCACCTTGCGGAAACCCCTCATTTGGCTAAGAGTATAAGCATGACGAAGGGCAGGGGTTTTTTAGACCTAGCCTTAACGAATTGTTAATATCTTATTTATTGTACGTTCATAATTTGGGCGGATCGGGGAGATTGTCCTGTGAGCTTCATCTGAGGTGAAGGGCCCGCTGCCTTCGATGCGTCGGCTCCTGCTGGACCCTGGTCGGGTTGTGGGCCTCGCGGAGGCGCGTTTGGCGGCGAGGCGTCGAACCAGCGGGCGAACCGGACAAGGGGGTTTTGTGCGTTCCATCTTCACGACCCCGTACGGCGTGTGCGTGGCGTCAGGCACGCCGGCGGGGTCAAGTTCGGGGGGCGATCGATGGATCGGAGTCCGATTGGCCACAGGCCGGCCGCAACAGCTGCATTTCCGGTGGAGATCACCGGAGCCGAGGCTGCGCTCATCGAGGCGGTGAGCGAGCCGCTCTTCCTGCTCTCGGGCGATCGCACGATAATCTGGCGAAACGCTGCGTCGCGCGAGAAGGAGTTCATCGAGTCCACCGGGATCGGCGACGAACGCTTCGCGTTCCGCGATTCGGCCTTCGAGCGGCGAGTGGCGGGACTGCTGACCTCCGTGGCCGAGGCCGGAGGCCAGGCCCGAACGACGGCGCCGTGCGACCGGAGGATGTGGCAGGTCGTCGCGATCCAGCGGCGCACGATGGCCCTGATGTCGAACGGGGAGATCAGTCCGCGGGACCGCATCCTGGTCATCATGTCCGAAGACCGAGAGCCCGAAGCCCCCCAGCAGCCCGGGCCGACAACTTCCCTGTCACCCGTCGAAAAAACGCTGGTCAGTCAGCTCGCGGCCGGGAGAACGGTACGGGAGGCTTCGCAACAGATGAGGGTTTCCTATCACACCGCCCGGAAGTATCTGCAGAACATCTACGCCAAGACCGGCGCGCGGCGGCAGGCCGAACTCGTGGCGATGCTCGGGGCAGGCGCCCCGCGGCCGTAGCTTGACCGAGCGGACCAGCGGAGGAAGCCATGTGGATCTTAGGGGGCATCGGCCCGGACCATCTTCTGGGAACGAATGGCGATGACGTGCTCATCGGCTATTCGGGCGATGACTACATCGCCGCGGGCGCGGGCGACGACGCCGTCTATGCGGGGGACGGCGACGACACCGTTCTCGGCGGCGACGGCGACGACCAAATCGACGGTGGCGATGATGACGATCTGCTGCGCGGCGAGGGTGGTGACGACCACCTCAACGGCGGCGCCGGCGACGACCTCGTCGAAGGCGGCGACGGGAACGACGTTCTCACGGGCGGAGACGGCGACGATCACCTTATCGGCGGATCGGGCGACGACGAGCTGCGCGGGCACGATGGAGATGATCGCCTCGTCGGCGGCGAAGGCGCCGACGCGCTGTTCGGCGGCGCGGGTCAGGACCGTTTCGAGGGCAACGACGGCGATGACCTGATCGACGGCGGCGACGGTTTCGACCAGATCATCGGAGGCCTCGGCGACGACGTCATATACGGGGGCGCCGGCCCCGATTACATCGACGCCGGCGAGGGAAACGACACGATCTACGCCGGCGATGGCGACGACGGATTTCACGACGCGGAAAGTCCTGCAGGGGGCGGCACGCTCACCCAGGCCGTCGGCGGGGGCGCCGGCGACGATCGCATCTACGGCGGGCGAGGCGCCGATCTGCTCAAGGGCCAGAGCGGGAACGACCTGATGTACGGCGGCGACGGCGCCGACATTGTGGACGGGGGCGACGGGAACAACGTTCTCTATGGCGATGCCGGAAGCGACATCCTAGATGCGGAGGACGGGTCGGACGTGCTCTACGGCGGCGCCGGCCATGACCGCATCGAGGCCGGGAATGGCGACGATCTCGTCTATGGCGGCGCCGGCGACGACGTGATCGACGGCGAGGGCGGGAACGACCGCATCTGGGGCGGCGACGGGAACGATCTCGTCTACGTCGGCTACGGCTCTTCCGAAGTTCATGGCGGCCGCGGCTTCGACAAGCTGGTCACCGGCGCGGGATCCGAACGGCTCTGGGGAGACGCGGGGGCCGACTGGTTCATCTTCAAGGGCGCAGGCGCCATCGTCGGCTCCGACGTCATCGAGGACTTCGAGGATTCCGTCGACAGGATCGTGCTGGAGAAGCTGGGCGTCCGGGAGTTCGGGGGCTCGGGGCCGGGAACGGTCCGGGCCCTGGACACGCATTCCGGCGACGTTGCCCTGGAGGTGGTGACAGGCGGTGGCGACAGGTTCGTGATCGAGGTGACGGATCACGACGGCGCCCTCGACGCATCCGACTTCTCGGCGTCCGACTTCCTATTCGCCTGAACTCCTTCACGACGCTCAGGCGTTTCAGGCCTCGGCCGCACAGGAGGGCGGAAGCGCGCGCTCTGCAGGCGGCCGGGCAAGCCCGAGACCGGTCATGAGCTGACGGTTCACGGCATCCACGTCATAGATCAGCTCCGCCCGGCTCCGAGCCGCGGCCGACATCCGGGGCGCCAGCCCCTCGTCCCGGATGAAACGCTCCAGGGCTTCGGCCAGCGCCGACGGATCCCGGGGCGGGACGACGAACCCTGAGACGCCCGGCTGTATCGTCTCCCGGCAGCCCGCCACGTCAGTCGTGACCACCGCGCGCCCGGTGGCGAGCGCTTCCTGGATGGTCCGGGGAACGCCCTCGCGGTAGTAGGTCGGAAGGACGAAGACGCTGCATGCCGCAAGGTGCGGCCTGACGTCCTCGGTCTCGCCCAGATACTCCACCACGCCCGCCGACCGCCATCGCTCGACCTGCGCGCGGCCGATCCCGCTGGGATTGGGGTCGAGCGGCCCGAGAAGCTGAAAACGCGCGCCGGGCGCGCGCGGCCGCAGGACGCGCGCGGCCTCGACGTAGTCCAGCACCCCCTTCTCCGTGAGAAGGCGGGCGATCATGAGGAAGACTGGAGGACCCACCGGCGGCGACGTGAAGGGAAAGCGCGAGAGGTTGATCCCGGTGCCCGCGACGCGCTCGACGAGCGCCGGATCCGGGACGAGGCGCTCCGTCTTCACGTCCCTCTCGTCGGCTTCGTTGTAGACGAAGATGCGCATCACGCCGCGAAGCGCGATGCGATAGAGGAGGACGGAGAGGCGCCGCACGAGCCATCGGCGGAGGGAGACGCCATCGTCGCCGAAAGCGTAGCCGAGCCCGGTCACGAGGGCAAAGCGCCTGGGGACGCCCTCCAGCCGCGCCGCGATCAGGCCATAGATGATGGGTTTCGCCGTATACGGCAGGACGAGGTCGGGGCCGATGCGGCGCAGCGCCCTCCTGAGAGCGCGCAACGTTCTGAGGTCCCCGGCGGGGTTCAGGCCCGCGCGCGCCATCGGGACGGCTTCGTAGCGTACGCCGATCCCGGAGAGCTCCGCCGCGACGGCGTCGTCGGCTTCCGGCGCGAGGGCGTGAACCTCGCAGCCTCGGGCGACCATCTCGCGCAGCAGATCCAGGCGGAATCGCGTCAGGGATGGCGCGAAACTTGCGATCACTGCGATGCGGGGCGGCCGGTGCGCGTCGGCCGGGCGCGCGTTCAACGGAACACCAGGTAGCGGGCGACGGCGTAGTTCCAGACGAACACGACCGGGACGCTCGTCGCCTTGGCGAGCGCGGGAGGAAGATGCAGCGCAAGCGTGCCGACCAGCAAGGTCGAGAGCCCTAGTCCAGCCAGGTTCGACATCAGGAAGCGGATCAGCGTCGTCGGGACGGATCGTCCGCGCGCTCCGCTGCCGAACGTCCACCAGTGGTTGAGCGCGAAGCTCGTCAGGATTCCGCAGGAGTAGGAAGCGAGGTTGGCCGCGACCGGCGCCGCAGACCCTCCGTGCGTCAGCCCTGCGAACAGCGCAAGGTCGAGCGACGTGGTGATCGCGCCGACGACGGCGAAGCGCACGAGCGTGGCGTCGAGGCTTGACGGCGCGCCGCCGCTTCCGGCGCGGGGACGGTTCGGCGCGTTGGTCATGCGCGCGCGCTTTCGGTCTCGCTGACCAGCGCGACCTTCGGCGTCGCCGGACGCCGCGCTCCCGCGGAATTCAGCTCCCGCTCCACGATCGGCCTGGGACGGCGCTTCGACTGCATGAAGATCCGGCCGAGATACTCGCCCATGATCCCGAGGAACATCGCGTTCAGCGTGATCGACGCGAGCAGCAGAACCGTCGTGGTCGCGAAGCCCGAGGGCCAGTCCTGACCGAAGAGCAGACGGCCGATGATGTAGGCGAAGATCACCGCGAAGGTCAGGACCCCCAGAACCAGGCTGATCGCCGAAGCGAGGCGCAGCGGGATGAGCGAATGGTTCAGGATCCCGTCCACCGCGAGGCCCAGCATCGCCTTCAGGGGAAACTTGCTCTCGCCCGCCACGCGGGGATCCCGGTCGTACTCGAACCCGACCTGCGAGAAGCCGAGGGAGCTGATCAGCCCGCGGACATAGGGCGAAGCGTCCTCGACGTCGCGGAGTTCGTCCAGGATTCTGCGGTCCACCAGCCGGAATTCCCCGGCGTTCTCGGGCAGGTCGTCTTCGCTCAGCGCATTGACCACCCGGTAGAAAGCCCGGCGAAGCCCCGCCTTCACCGGCCCGTCCGGCAGCCGGCGACGAACTCCGTAGACCACTTGGTGACCGCTTCGCCAGAGTTCGAGCATCCGGGGGATGAGCTCGGGGGGATCCTGAAGGTCGCAGTCGAGCTGCACCGCGCAGTGACCGGCGGCGTTCTGGTAGGCGACCAGCACCGAGCGCTGATAGCCGATGTTGCGGGAGAAGCGGATCACCCTGACGTTCGGGTCGGCCGCGCAGAGCGCCTCGACCAGGCGATAGGTCCCGTCCGAGGAATGATTGTCGGTGAACAGGATCTCGTAGTCTACCCCCGGAAGCTCCTTGAACACGGCGACGATCCGGTCGTAGGCGCGGGCGACGTTCTCCTCCTCGTTGAACACGGGGACGAGGACGGAGACATGGACGTTACTGCGCTGCACGGACCCGCTCCTCCGGCTTGCATTCGGCCCTAAGCGCGCGCTGCCGCTCGGCCGTCAACGAGAGACCGTCGCGCAGCCGCGTGCGCGCCGACCAGCCCCAGGACCGCCGAGCAAGACTGCAGTCCAGCATCAGGTGCCGCGCATCCGTCGGCGCCTGCTGCGCGAAACTAAGCCACGCGGGATCGCCCCCCGCCGCCTCGATCGCCACAGCGGCGATCCATGCGGTCGAGACGGCCCGGCCGCTTCCGATGTTGACGACGCCGCCGCCGAGGGGCGCCGCGGCCAGCACGTCGAGCGCATCGAGCGCGTCGTCGACGAAGATCGCATCCCGCAGGTCCAGCGGACGGCGGATCGTCATGGGCATGCCCTCGACGATCCGGTCGATCAGCTCCGCCACGAAGAACCGGTCCGATTGCAGCGGCCCGTAGACGAGGCCGAAGCGCGCCGTCATTGCTGGGAACGGAAGGCGCGGCTGAAGCATCTGCAGGTAGTGGGTTCCCGCGACCGCGGCCGCGGCATACGGATCCGCCGGCGCTTCGCGCCGCCCCTCATGCGGCGGAGATGCGACCGGGCCATATTCGGCCAGGGAACCGCCTCGCAGCAGCACCTCCGGAGCAGGCCGCAGCGAGGCCGCGGCCGCGACGGCGGCGAGGAGGTTGGCGAGGTCCTCCTTCGCGCTGGAGGCGGCGTCGGAGAGATCGCCTTCCCGAGCCCGCCGGGTCTGCGCCGCCAGATGAATGATCTCATGCGGCCGGATCGCCGCGAGCGCCTCCGCATACGCGCCGACATCCGCCGAAGCGACCCGGTGCACCGTCGGCGCCGCGCCCAGCGCTTCCAGCCGCCAGGTGGAGGATCCGGGCCGCGCCAGCACGTGGACCTCCTGTCCGACGGCCTCGCGGCGCGCCGCGAGGCGGGCTCCGACGAACCCTGTCCCGCCGATTATGGCGATGCGTCTCATGAAGAGGCTTCCCCGGCCCGCGCCCCCCGACCGCGGCGCGGGGCGTCGAGGCCAACCCTCGACGCGCCCGCGAGCGGCGCTCGGAAACTGCCCGACATCTCCGCGCTCCTCAGCCGCGGGCCGCTGCCCGGCGCGCCGGACCGTGCATCGACGCGAAGTCGCTGAAGACCTCGTGGATGTAGTCGATCTCGGGGTCCTGCAGCCCGTGGTGGCAGGCCAGCATGATCCCGCCCCGCATCACGTCGTCCGCGACGGGGTAGCCCTCCGGCCTCGTCCTCGTCTGCACCCCGCGCATGGCCGGCTGGCGCAGCACGTTGCCGGTGAAGACCGGCCGGGTCTGGATGTCGCGCTCTTCGAACCAGATCTGCAGCTCGCGCCGCGTGAAGGGGGCGTCGGCGCGGATGGTGAGCGGGAAGGCGAGCCAGCCGGTGAGCGAGCCGGGCAGCTGGCGCGGCAGCACGAACCACTCTTCGTAGCCGCAGAAGAAGTCGAGCTGCCGGGTGAAGTTGCGCTGCCGCGCCTCGATGTTGCGCGCCAGCTAGTCGAGCTGCACGAGGCCGAAGGCCGCGCCCATCTCCGACGGCTCGACATTGTAGCCGAGCTCCTCGAAGACGAACTTCGCGTCGTATTCGAAACCGTCCAGCGAGAACCTGAACCGTTGCTCGATGCTCTCGGAGTTGACGAAGAGGGAGGACGTGCGCCCCCAGGAACGCAGCAGACGCGCGCGGTAGGCCAGTTCCGGGTCGTTCATGCAGAGCATGCCGCCGTTGCCGCCGGCGTTGATCACGTGCGAGCCGTAGAAGCTCGTCGTGCTGATGTCGGAGTGGATGCCGGTGCTGTGCCCGTCGATGACGGCCCCGAGCGTGTCGGCGCTGTCCTCGATGACCTTCAGGCCGTGGGCGTCCGCGATCTCCCGGATGCGGGCCCAGTCGGGCAGGTTGCCGATGAGCGACGGGATCATCAACGCCCGGGTTTTCGGTCCGATCATCGCCTCGATCGCATCCGCGTCGATGTTGTAGGTGGCTTCGACGGCGTCGACGAAGGCGGGAACGAGCCGGTTCTTCACGATCGGCGCCACGGTGGTGGCGAAGGTGAGCGCCGGCGTGATGATCTCCGATCCCTCCGGCAGCGCCAGAAGCTCGACCGCAAGAAAGTTGGCCGAGGACCCGGAGTTCACCATGAGGCCGTGATGCTTGGCGAACAGCTCGGCCACGCGCTCTTCAAACTTGCGCACATTGGCGCCCATCTGGGTCGATGTACGCAATACGCGGACGACTGCTTCGATTTCGGCTTCACCGTGCACGGTCTGACCATAGTTGACGCGCATCATTCCAACCCCCCGTTAGACTCTGCAACCTCGAGTTCGGCGGCGAGGCCGCGTCGCTCATCCATGAACCGTTCGATTTGCGCCAAGCTGAACGCCCTCAGATCGGCGTCGCCTGCCATGTGCCGGAGATGCCAGGCGGCCGTCATCTCCACCGCCTCCGCCAGATCCAGCCGAGGCCGCCAGCCGAGCCGGGCGCGCGCTTTCGCGCTGTCGAGCCGCAGGACCGACGCCTCCCGGAAATCATCTGCGGAAGGCTCCATGCGCAGGTGCGGGGCGTGCGAGCCCAGCGCCTCGCAGACCATGCGCGCCAGACGGCCGACCGCCACGGCGCCGTCGTCGGCGGGGCCCAGATTCCATGGCCCGGAAAAGGCGCGGCCCTTGTCCAGGAGCGCCGCCGCGAGCGTCAGGTACCCGAGCAACGGCTCCAGCACATGCTGCCACGGCCTCACGGCTTGCGGATTGCGGATGCGGACGCGCCCGCCCTCCGCCGCCGCGCGCATGATGTCGGGGACGAGGCGGTCCTCGCCCCAGTCGCCGCCGCCGAAGACGTTGCCGGCGCGCACGCTCGCGAGCGCCGCCGTCCCCGGCCCGGCGAAGAAGGACCGGGCGAACGAGGCGACGACCAGTTCGGTTCCGGCCTTGGAGGCGCTGTAGGGATCGGAGCCGCCGAGCCGGTCGATCTCCCGGTAGCTCCAGACCTGCTCCTCGTTCTCGTAGCACTTGTCGCTCGTCACGACGATCGCGGCCTTGAGCGACGGCATCCGCCGCGCCGCCTCCAGCACCACTGCCGTTCCGGCGACGTTCGTCGCGAAGGTTTCCGCGGGCTCGAGGTAGGATCGGCGCACGATCGGCTGCGCCGCCATGTGGATGAGCACATCGGCGTCGATGTCCCGCGTGGCTCTGGCGTAGGCCCGCGCGTTGCGGATGTCGGCGAAGCGCGAGTCCACGAGGTCAAGGACGCCCGCCGCCGTGCAGAAGCCCGGGCCCGGAGGCGGCGGCAGCGCGACGCCGACGACCTCGGCCCCGAGACGGTGCAACCAGAGTGCGATCCAGCCGCCCTTGAAGCCGGTGTGGCCGGTCAGAAGGATCCGGCGCCCGCCCAGAGCAGCGCGAAGCTTCGCTTCGGTGGCTTGCCCGACGTTCATTGCGCCGTCACCTTCGCCGCTTCGAGATCCGCCATCTTCGCCGCCTGCAGGTTGCCGAAGTCGAGCCAGGGGGCGGGGTCCTCTTCGCAAGGGCGCGGAGCTGATCGCGGTCCCTCACCGTGTCCATGGGATGCCAGAAGCCGCGATGCCTGTAGGCGAAAAGCTGCCGGTCGCGTGCGAGATTGGCGAGAGGCGCCTGCTCCAGCGGCTCGTCGTCGCCGACCATGTAGTCGAGCGCCCCGCGCTCGAAGACGAAGAAGCCGCCGTTGATCCAGGTCTCGTGCTTCAGGACCTTCTCGGTGAATTCGGCGACGCGGTCGCCCTCCATCTCGAGATTGCCGAAGCGCGCGGGCGGCTGGACTGCGGTCACGGTGGCGAGCCCGCCGTGGCTTCGGTGGAAAGCCAGCAGCGCATCGATGTCGATGTTTCCGACGCCATCGGAATAGGTGACCATGAAGGTGTCGCGGCCGATCCACTCGCGAAGCCTGAGCAAACGGCCGCCGGTCATCGTCGTCTGGCCCGTGTCGACGACGGAAACCCGCCAGTCGATGGAGCCGCACGGCTCCATCGACTGGCTTCCCGTTGAAAGATCAACCGTAATATCGTTTATCACTAAATTATATTTGCTAAAATACTCCTTGATCATAGTCCCCTTGTAGCCGGCTGCAACTATGAAATCCTTAATTCCAAAGCGACTGTAGATGTCCATAACATGGGTCATGATCGGTCGACCGTCAATCTCGACCATAGGCTTCGGAATTCTCACGGTCTCTTCGGAGAGACGTGTGCCGAGTCCGCCGGCAAGAAGTATCGCCTTCATGTCAACAACCCCACTGTGCAGCAATATGTAGATGCTTGCTTACTAAATTCTTCCTTCAAATTCTGATTGAAACTTGCAGATAGAATCGACCATAATCAATCAAATAATTTGTTCATCGAGAGATTGTACTCAAATGAGGGTGTTTAAGTGGAATTCTACTACGAGAACACACGCATCTGCGGGTTGTCGATCTGCAACGGAGTTCGCTCGCCTCGATTCGGTTCGCTTCGCCTCGGCGCCGTCCGCGCCGCCATGGTGGCCGGCTGGCTCCTGGCGCTCATGGCCGGCGCCGGCTCGGCCGCGCCAGCGCGCGCAGTGGAGACGGGGAGCGAAGCGTACCGGCTCGCCCCCGGGGATGCGGTCGAGTTCGACCTGCTGACCGACGCGGACCCTCCCCGCCGGCTGGTCATCGGAGCCGACGGCGCCATATCCGTGCCCCTGGCGGGCGACGTGCGCATCGCGGGCCTCGATCTCGCCGCCGCCAGGGACGAACTCCGCCGCGTGCTGAGCGACGGGGGCTTCCTGATCGAGCCTCGGATCGGCCTCTCCATCGCCGACTATCGCGACGTCTACGTCATCGGAGACGTTCGCGCCCCCGCCGCCTTGCCGTTCAAGCCTCTGATGACCGTCGAGCAGGCTGTTGGGCTCGCCGGCGGCCCCGCGGTCGCTTCGTCTCTGCCGCCCGAAGCGCGGGTGGAGCTCAGGGCGCAGCTGGAAGGCCAGATGGACGCTCTCGCCGCCGACCTCGCCCGCGAGGCGATCTGGGCTGCGCGTCTCGATGCGGAGCTCGAGGGACGTCGAAGCCTTCGGGACGAGGATCTTCCCGCCGCCGCGCGTCCCTTCCTGGACGCCGATTTCCTGGAGGCCCTCCGGCCCATAGAGAACGAGATCCTCACCGTCCGGCTCGACGCCCTGGACCTTCAGCGTTCGGTGCTCGAGGCGGAGATCTCGGAGATTGAAAAAGAGCTCTCCCTGCTCGACGAGCGGCTGGGGAACCAGGACAAGGCCATGTCCTTCAGCAACGAGGAGGCCGAGCGGGTCGAGGCCCTCATCGAGCGTGGCTACCGGACCGCGTCCGACTCCTCCCGAATGCAGCGACAGGTCGTGGCCGAGGAAGGCGTCTATCTCGCGATCCTGACGCAGATATCGCAGGCGCGCAGCAGGCTCGGCTCGCGGCGCGGCGATCTCGCGCGGCTGGACAGCGACCGGCACGAGCAGATCCTGCAGGACCTTCAGGAGCGCCGGGTGCAGATCGACGCGCTGTCCTCGCGCCGCAAGGCTCTGGCGCGCCAGCTCGTCCTGGTTGCGAACTTCATGGCGCCCGGGAGCGGGCCGGCGCCCGAGCCGATCATCGGCCTGAGGGTTCGGCGGCGGGAGGGCGAGGAGACGGTGCTGCTTGCCGCGACGCCGCTGACCATTCTCCGGCCGGGCGACGTGGTCCACGTCTCCGTCGATCTCGATGCGCAGGGGCAAGGGCTGTGACGATCGCCCGCCCCATCGCTCCCGCGGCTGCCAGGCGTGAAGCGCCGCAACCGGGGCGGGGTCTGCAACTGGTCGCAGCCGCCGGGCTCATCCTCGCCTCGCCGCTGATGCTCGTCACCGCCGCGCTGGTCCGGTTGGACCTCGGCTCGCCCGTCTTCTATCGGCAGGCGCGGGCGGGGCTCGACGGCCGAAGCTTCGAGATTCTCAAGTTCCGCTCCATGCGGAACCTCCGCGATGCGGCCGGCCGGCCGCTGCCCGACGGGGCGCGCACGACGGCGGTCGGGCGCGTCATCCGGCGCCTCCGGCTGGACGAGACCCCGCAACTGCTCGCCATCCTGCGCGGCGACATGGGGCTCGTGGGGCCCCGGCCGCTTCTGCCGGCGACCGTCGCCGGCTTCGGCGAATCCGGACGGCGGCGCGGCGCGGTTCGGCCCGGGCTCACCGGCTGGGCGCAGGTCAGCGGCAACACCCTGCTGGACGACGCGGAGAAGCTGGCTCTCGACATCTGGTATCTCGACCATCGCAGCCCGATGCTGGACGCCCGTATCCTGCTGGAGACGGCGGCCACGCTCCTCTTCGGGGAGCGGATCCGTCCGGAAAGGGTCGCCGCCGCGATGGCTCACCTCGCGACGCTGGAGGCCTCCTCATGAACGAAAGCCTGCGCACCGTGCTGGTCGGCGCCGTCGAGTTCGACCCGCGCGGCGCTCGACTCGCTCGTGGCGGCCGGCCTCCCCCCGGTCATGATCGCCACGCTTCCAGCGGAGCGCGCCGCGCGTCATTCTGATTTCGTCGACCTGGCGGGGCCGGCATGCCTGGCGGGCATCGCCGTTCACCGCACCGCCAGCGTCAACTCGGAGGAGACCCTGACCGCGATCCGCGCCGCGGCGCCGGACCTGTGCCTGGTCATCGGCTGGTCCGAGATCTGCCGCGCGCCCTTCCGTGAGGCGGCCCGTTTCGGCGCCGTCGGCTTCCATCCCTCCGCTCTCCCGCGCCTGCGAGGTCGCGCGGTGATCCCCTGGACGATCCTGCTCGGCGAGCGGGAGACGGGCTCGACCCTGTTCTGGCTCGACGAGGGCCTCGATACCGGGGACGTGCTGCTTCAGCACCGCTTCGCCGTGGCGTCCCAAGACACGGCGCGCGACCTTTACGACCGTCACCTGCGGGCGCTTTCGGAGATGCTGCCGGAAGCCGTCCGGCGCATCGGGGACGGCGTGGCGCCCCGGCTCCTTCAGGACCACGCCTCCGCAACCTGGTGCGCCAGGCGCACGGCGGAAGACGGGCGCATCGACTGGCATGCGCCCGCCGCGGACGTGCTGCGCCTCATCCGGGCGACGGGCGACCCCTATCCCGGCGCCTTCACCGACGATCGGCACGGCCGCATCGCGCTCCGGGCGGCGCCGGCCATTCCCGACTGGCACCGATATGTCGGGCTTCCCGCGCAGGTCCAGGCGCATACCGCCTACGGTTTCGCCGTTCTGTGCGGCGACGGCATGTGCATCGAGGCGACCGAATGGCGTTCGGCCTCGGGCCGCAGGCCGAAGCTGCACGACAAGTTGGGAGAGCTTCCGGCATGAGCCTGCGGACCGCCTGCCTCGGACGGGTTCTCGTCCTCGCGCCGCACCCGGACGACGAGATCCTCGGCGCCGGCGGCCTCATGGCCCGCTGCGCCGAGGAAGGCGCGGACGTGTTCGTCGGCGTGGTCACCGTGGGCCGCCCGCCCCATTTCCCCCCCTGCATGGTCTCGCGGGTGCGTGCGGAGGCCTTGGCCGCCCACAGCGATCTCGGCGTGCGGGAGACGTTCTGGCTGGGCCAGCCCGCGGCGGGCCTCTCGGAGGTGCCGCACTCGGAACTCAACCGGGCCATCGGCGATCTGGTCCGACAGGTGCGCCCCGATACCCTTCTCGCGCCCTTTCCCGGCGACATCCATCGCGATCACGGGGCGGTCTTCGAGTCGGCGCTCGTCGCGGCGCGTCCGCATCAGGCCGACTACCCCGCGCGCGTGCTCGCCTACGAGACGCTCTCCGAAACCAACTGGAACGCGCCCTATCTCACGCCGGCCTTCGCGCCGACCCTCTTCGTCGACGTGACCCCGACGCTGGAGCGCAAGATCGCGGCGATGCAGCGCTTCGAGAGCCAGCTCCGCGATCCCCCGCATGAACGCTCCGTCGCCGCCATTCGCGCGCTGGCGACGCTGCGGGGGGCGACGGTGCATCGTCCGGCGGCGGAAGCGTTCGTGCAGATCAGGCAAGTGCTTTGAACAACGGCGAGGTGGATCAGATGAAACGTTGGCCGGTCTACGACGAAGCGCTCATCGCTCAGGCGGCGGAGGTCCTCCGCTCGGGCCGCGTGAACGCCTGGACGGGGCCCGAGGTCGGGCGCTTCGAGCGCGCCTATGCCGATCGGCTCGGACGGCGGCATGCCATCGCCCTCGCCAACGGAACCCTCGCGCTCGAGCTTGCGCTGCGCGCGCTCGAGATCGGGCCGGGGGACGACGTGATCGTCACCCCTCGCAGTTTCGTCGCCTCCGCAAGCTGCGTGGCGCTCTCGGGCGCACGGCCCGTCTTCGCCGATGTGGACCCCGACAGCCAGAACATGACGGCCGCGTCCATCGCCGCGGCCATGACCGAGCGCACGCGCGCCGTCATCGTCGTCCATCTGGCCGGCTGGCCCGCGGACATGCCGGGCATCCTCGCGCTCTGCCGGCGCCGCGGCGTCGCCGTGATCGAGGATTGCGCCCAGGCCCATGGCGCGACGCTGGAGGGGCGGCCCGTCGGCTCCTTCGGGGACGTCGCCGCCTTCTCGTTCTGTCAGGACAAGATCATCACCACCGGCGGAGAGGGCGGGCTGATCGCTCTCGACGACGAGGCCGCCTTTCGCCGAGCCTGGAGCTGGAAGGATCACGGCAAGTCCTATGAGGCGGTGTTCGAGCGGGACCACCCGCCGGGCTTCCGATGGTTGCATGACGGGTTGGGCACCAACTGGCGCATGACCGGCGTTCAGGCCGCCCTTGGGCTGGGTCAGCTGGACCGCCTGACGGAATGGACCGCGCTCCGGGCCAGGAACGCCGGTATCATGCACAACGCCGTGCGATCGCTGCCGGCGCTGCGCGCGCCCGAGCCGCCGCCGGAAGCCCGGCATGCGTGGTACCGCTTCTACGCCTTCGTCAAGCCGGAGCGGCTGCGCCCGGGCTGGAGCCGCGACCGGATCATCGCGGAGATGGAGGCCCGAGGCGCCCCCTGCTTCTCCGGCGCCTGTTCCGAAATCTATCTCGAAGCGGCTTTCCGGCAGGCCGGCTTTCAGCCGGAGCGACCGCTTGCGACGGCGCGGCGGCTGGGGGAAACGAGCCTCGCCTTCCTGGTCGATCCCTGTCTCGAGCCGGCGGACATGCATCGCGTAGCCGGGACGCTGCACGAGGTCGTGAGCGCCGCGTCCGCGCCAGGCATGGAGGCGCCTTCCGCGGCGGGGTCTGTCGATGAGCCGGCGTTCGCCGGGCCCCCCGACGCCGCGGCGGGGTGAGGCCCCCATGCGGATCGCCTTCGTGATCACCAGTCTCGGAGCGGGCGGCGCCGAGAAGAACCTCGCGCTGCTCGCCCGGCACCGGCTGGCCCTCGGCGACGAGGTCTCGGTGCTTGCTTTCCGCGCCCAGGCCGCCGGCGCCTATTTCAATCTGCCGTCGGCGGTGCGGGTGGACACCCTTGAACGACACGATGAGCCGGGGGGACGCGGGCGCCCGCTTCGCCGTCTGTTGTGGCTGCGGCGGAGGCTGGCGGCTCTGGAGCCGGACGTGGCCGTCGCCTTCCTGGGGAAGAACGGCGTTCTGACGCTGTTGGCGACGACGGGACTGCCGGTCGCCACCGTCATCGCCGAGCGAAACAATCCTGCGGCCCAGCCGGCCAGCCCGCTGTGGCGAATCGCCAATGCGGCGCTCGGACCGCGCGCCGCCGCCATCGTGGTGCAGACCGAGCGTGCGCGGGGCGCGCTGCCGCGGCGGCTCGCGGCCGGGGCGACCGTGATCCCGAACCCCAGCGTCCTGCCCGAGGGTGCGCGCGCCGATCCTGGCGCAGGCGGCCGCATCGTCGCCGTCGGTCGGCTGGACCGTCAGAAGGGCTTCGATATGCTCCTCGAAGCGTTCGCCCGCGCGGGGCGAGAGCGTCCGCAGGCCACGTTGACGATCTTCGGCGAGGGGCCGGAGCGCGCGGCGCTCGAGCTTCGGGTGCGCGATCTCGGGCTGGCGGGACGGGCGCGTCTGCCGGGCACGACGGCGCGTCCCGGCGACTGGATGGCGGAGGCGGACATCTTCGCGCTGAGTTCCCGCTACGAAGGGTTCCCCAATGTCCTGGCCGAGGCCCTGACGGCGGGCCTCCCCTGCATCGCCTTCGACTGTCCCTGGGGCCCGGCAGAACTGCTCGAGGGCGGCGAGGCGGGAATGCTCGTTCCGCAGGGGGATCCTGCCGCGCTCGCCGCCGGGCTCGCCCACCTGCTGGACGACGCGCAGATGCGCGCCGGCCTCTCGGTGCGCGGAGCCGCATCGGCTGGCCGTTTCGCGCCCCGGCTGATCCTCGCGCGTTGGGACGGCGTGATAGCCGCGGCGGCCGATGCCGCATCGAGCGCCCGGCCGTCCTTCTCCAGGCAGCACTGAGCAAGCGACGCGGGGTTGTGCCGCTCGCGTCCGCGCCGGTCCGCCTGAGACGTATGCACGTCGGCTTTGCTGGCGGGTCTTCCGTCATCCCACGCCCAACAGATGAACCGACGCCACGGGGCTGTGCCCCACGGGGTGGTGCAGGAGCTGAGGTCGCGTTCGCCGACGGTGTCGGTGGGGCGGCCATCGCCGGTCTGCCGCATCGTCAGCCGCGCGGCGGCAATCGCCGTCAACGAAGACGGCCATCGCCAGGCGCTGGGCGTCTGCACGAGCCCGTCCGGCGCCGAGCTGTTCCGGATGGACTTCCTGCGCGCGCTCGCCGACCGCGGCCTGCGCGGGGTGCAGCTGGTCGTGGCCGACGATCACAAGGGGCTGCGGGCTGCGGCGCGCCGGGTGTTCGACGCCGCTCATCGGAGATGCCGCGTGCACTGGATGCGCACCGCGCTGGCCGATGCGCCGGCCAAGCGGCGCACCGCGGTGGCCGCCATGCTCAAGGCCATCTTCGCCCAGGAGACCAGAACCGATGCCGAGGCGCAGCGGAACGCCGTCGCCGACGCGGCTAGCGCGAGAAGCACCCGAAGCTCGGCGCCCTGATGGACGCCTCCCGCGAGGACGTGCTCGCCTCCATGGATTTCCCGCGCGATCGCTGGCCGCAGATCGTCAGCACGAACCTGCTGGAGCGCGTGACCGAGGTGATCAGGCGCCGCCCGGACGTCATCGGGATCTTCCCGAACGACGAGGCGATCATCCGCCAGGTCGGCGCGCTGATGGTCGAAGACAACGACGAACGGGCGGTGGCGCGTCGCTGCATGGGGCTGGAGGCCCTCGCTCGCATCAACGATGCCGGCAACTTCGGGCGGCCCACTGTGGTCGCGTGATCAGCCTCGGGCCTCCCGAAGGCCGCCGCTCCTACACCACGTCTCGGGGCGCAACCACGGGGGAGCGCCGAGGCGGCAGGGACAGATGCGCCGGGGCGCGCTACGCCGTAGCCCGATGGCTTCGGAACCCCTCGAAACCGCCGGAAACTCTCAGAGTTTGGAAGAACCGGCGCCTTGTTGATGCCGCTGAAAACCCCTTGAGCATCTGAATATCGATGGATGAACCTGAAAGACGCCTCAGCGTGGCCCCCATGATGGATCGGATCGAAGAGCCCGTTTTTCCTTTCAGGCATTGGGGCAGTGTGCTGTTTGTAAGCCTCTGTCATTTCTAGCCTTTTGAGCGTGGGCGCAAAGATCCTCCCACGCCGCACCGTGTGTCTTCTCGCAGCGCCGGCAGGACTTCTTCGGCCGCGCCGTCTCGATCACCTTCAGCTTCGCGGCGATCAGCTCGAGGATCTCGCCGTTCGTCGGGGAAACGGTCCACTGGACCGTTTCCTGATCCTCCTCACCCTCGTCGATCAGCCGCAGGGCGCCGCCGCAATCCGGGCAGGCGTCGCCGGGATCGAGCACGATGCGCTCGCGCGGCGTGCTCGCCGCGACCTTCGGCCTGCGCCGCCGTGGCTGGACATCGGCGGCCGGGGGCTCCGCCCCGGTCTCCCCGACATCCTCCGGGATCGGATCTCGGGCGGAAGAGATCGCGACCTCCGGTGTCTCGAGGGCCAGCTCGAGCTGATCGATCTCGCGTTCGATCTTCTCCGAGCTGGCGCCGAACCTCGGGCGCTGGAGCCGGACGATGCGGATCCGGAGCGCCTGGACCAGCGCCTCATGCGCTCTCAGCGCGGCCTGCATCCTCTCGGCGTCCGCCCGCATGCTAGCCTGCCGCCGGTTCCGTGCGCACGAAGATAAGATCGTCACCACGTATCTGTAGAGCGGACATGCCGGGACGAACGTTCAATCGGGGGTTCAGGATCGAGGCGGTGAAGCCGGTGACGGAGCGGAGCGTATCGGTCCCGCAGGCGAGCCAGGACCTTGATCCGGCGGAGAGCGTCTTGCGGCGCTGGATACGGGAAGCTGCGGCGGCGGCGAACTCCGCCTTCCCCGGCCACGGCCAGCAACGTGCCGAGCTGGCCGGGCTCGCAGCCCTGAAGAATGAGGTCCCAAGCTCAGGGCGGGCTGTGTCCCAGGTGGTGGTGTAGGAGGCCGCCAGCGTCACCCCCGGCCGCGCGCTGCGCTACGCCAGGGGCTCCGCGCGCGGCCTCCTACACCACCACCTGGGACACAGCCGATGATGGCCATCCGGCGGCGTGGAAAGGCCGATGCGCTGCTGCATCGCTCGGACCAAGGGGTCGCAATATTCCAGACCGGTTCCAGCGGCTGCCGCCCGACCACGGCATCACCTGCTCGATGAGCCGGGCGGGGAATGTCCGGGACAGCCCGGCGATGGAGAGCTTCTTCTCTTCGCTGAAGACCGAGCGCACGGCCCGCATGGTCTACCGCACCCGCGACGAGGCCCGCGCCGACGCGTTCGACTACATCGAGCGCTTCTACAATTCTGGAGGCGTCATTCGAAGCTGGGCCATCTCAGATGGCGTTCGAGGAACGGGCCATGCAGACTTCACCCGCTGTCCACGGAACCGGCAGCAGGCCAATATGAATGGCGAGCCTCTCGGCATCATCAGGATGATCTTCAGCGCCTCGTCGGTGAGATCGCACCACACATCGTTCCCTTTCTTTTTCCTCGGGCGCTTCATATCTCAAACAAGTATATTTTTTATATTTTCTCTGAGTTTGCTTTACTGCAGGCGGAAGATTTCTCCAAGCCGGCCATTCAGCTCTATCTCTACCTGCTTTACATTGCGCCACTTCTGCGTTAGCGCAAGTTTGCGGAAGATTTTCGCAAAGGCTTTCCATTTTGTCGTTCACCCGCGCCCAAATCTGCACGCGATACGTGATCCGGCCGAACGGACTGATCCTCCTCGCTATGTCCGACTCGTTGAAAATGTTTTCAGCCGCTGCGGGCTTTGGCTTGTTGGGAGCCTTCCGCTGGCGGGCGTTCCGCGGGGGCAAGTCCTCCGTGCGAATGTGCTCCCGCTCGCGAGCCGCGCCTTTCGGCAGAGAAGTCTTCATCAACGCGCTCCTCGCGCGATCAGGATCGGCATAGACAATAGTCATCTGGGTCGCCCTCAAGTCACTCACGTGGTGGACATGGTTTCGCCGCGTTGCGCGCGGGAACGCGGCCCGAGGTAGGGTCGCGCGAGGAGTGACGGAGGTGCCCGGATTGTGTCGCTGCGGTTGGCTCGCCGTGTGCTACGCGGTAGCACACGCTCTGTGGGAACTCCGGCGAATAATACCGCCGCGCCTAACCGATGACCCTCTTGATCCACGGCTGGAGGCACGGGGAGCGGATGCGGGACGGATCGTCGGCGAAGGCGTTCCAGGCGCGACAGCAGGCGTCGACGATGGCGTCGAGGCCCTCGAAGACGCGCAGGCTCAGGAAGCGCTCGCGGAGCCATAGCCAGACGCGCTCCATCGGGTTGAGCTGGGGCGAATGCGGCGGCAGCGGGACGAGGCTGACGTTCGGCGGGACCCGGAGCGCCTTGGCGCCGTGCCAGCCGGCGCGGTCGAGGATCATGACGGCGTGCTCGTCATCGGGGATCGTGGCCGCGAAGGCATCGAGGAAGATCCGCATCGCCTGCGTGCCGACCTCGGGCAGGACGAGACCGAAGGCGGCCTCCCCGTCGGGGCGGGCGGCGCCGAAGACATAGGTCCACTCGAAGCGCTGGTCCTGGCGGCCCGGCGGGCGGCGGCCTCGGCTCCACCAGCGATGGCAGAGCCGGCCCTTCTGGCCGACCCGCATCTCGTCCTGGAACCACAGCGTGATCCGCTTGCCCGGATGCGCCTCGGCCGCGGTCTTCAGCGCAGCCCGCAGCCCGCTTTTTCGAAGCGACGCTGCGCCGCCTCGTCGCTCTTCGGAGGCGTGGGGCGGACCTTCTGCCGTGAGACCCCCTCGCGCCGCAGGATCCGCGACAGGCTCTGCGGGGTCAGGCGCTTGTCCAAGCGAGCCTCGACCCAGCGACAGAGGTCCGGAAGGGTCCAGCTGCTCACCGCGTCCTTCTCAGGGTCCGGACCGCGGAAGATCCGGTCGAAGAGCAGCGCCGGCGGCCGGCCCGGCAGCGGCCGGTCGCGCACGCCCTCCGGTCCGTCGGCGTTGCAGCGCAGCACCGCGTCGCGCAGCGCCTGCCGCTCCATGCCCGCGGCCGTCGCCGCGTCCGCCCGGCTCATGGCGTCCAGCGCGTTCGCGATCGCCGGCAGTCGCCGCGCCGCACGGTTGCTCCGCTCCCGCGAAGCCATCCTCCGCAGCTCCTCCGCCGTCAGATCGTCCCGGATCTTGAGCGCCCGACCCATCTCCCCTCCATCTCGCCGCTTCGGGAGATGGAATCGGAGATCAGGCCGCAGGGGAACCCTTCAGCCGAGTTCAGAGCTTTCGCGTGCCGGTATGACCGAAAATCCCACTCAGTCCTGCGGCCTCCCGCGGGTTCGGCATGAGAGAGGAAGTCGAGCAAAATTCTGAAATTGCACGGAAATAATCCTCGCCGCCTGTCGGTCGCACCGATGATGGATCGGACGGATTAGCCCGTTTTTCCGTTCAGGCGTTGAGAGGCGATCGTTCTTGTAAGACTTTTGTCATTTCGAACCTGTCGGAGGCGGGCGTAGGCGTGACTATGAGCAGATCACCCGCGTCGTAGGGGCTCTGATCATCATCGCCGCCATCGCCATCAGGCGGCGGTAATTCTGCCTTTTATCCAAGCTCTGAGGGCTTCGGAAATCGTCCATCATATGCTCGGGCGCAACACCGTGGCGCCGAGGCGGAAATGCAGCCCCTCGACGTTCCGACGGTGCATCGACCGGATTTCGCGGGCGGCCGCGCCCGGGGCCTAGCCACGATAGAGGCCAACGCCGCCGACCGCGAGATCCGCCTCGAACTCGCGACCGATGGCGAGCGCGCCGATCCGGCGCAGCCCCGCAGGGTCGAAAGGCGCGGTGGTCCTGTGCGGAGCGAAGGCACCGAACGGCCGACGGAGCGTGGTCCATTCGGGAGGGGCGACGAACGCGGACCGGAACGATTGCCAAGGCCGGGCCAGCGCGTCCGTCCTGAGGCGCATTTCGTAGGTCTCGTCGTTCCCGAAGACGTCGATCTCTATCCCCTCCCATGCGCTGGCGTCGAGCGGTCGGCCATCCACCCGCAGGTCGAAGGCCATCTGAAGGAACCCGCCGTTGTTCTCCAGCGACACGCGCCCTTGCAGGCGCATCGCCTCCCGCCCCCCGACGACCGAAGGCGCGGCGGCGCCTGCCGAGACGCCTCCCATGACGGCGTCGGAGACGAACTGCCATGTCGGATCGAGCGCTTTTCGCATGTCTTCTCCATCGCAGAGGCGGCGGCATCCGCCAGGGGCCGGAGCCGCTCTTCAGATGACCGGGCGCTTCGCCGCCGCGTCTCACCGCCGCGGCATGGTATCGGGGGCGGCCGGCCATCCCATCTTGCAGCGATGCCGCTGCCCGGAAGGACCCTCATGGCTACGCTTCCAACCGAGAACGTCCAGACATATCCTCGCCCACCGGCGCTGGAGCCCGTCGCGCAGCGGATCGTGGTCGTGCTAGGGGGGCGGCAGATCGCCAGCTCCGCCGCCGCCTGGAGGGTGCTGGAGACCCACCACCCGCCGACCTACTACATCCCGCGCGAAGACGTCTCCGCGGAGCTTCGCCTGGCTCGGGGGCGGAGCTTCTGCGAGTGGAAGGGCGAGGCCCGGTACTTCGACGTGGTCTCCGGCAGCGCGACGGCGCGGCGCGCTGCCTGGACGTATGAGGGCCCGAGTCCCCGTTTCGCGCAGATCGCCGGTCATCTCGCGTTCTACCCTTCGCTGATGGAAGCGTGCCGGGTAGGCGACGCGCCCGTCTCTTCCCAGCCCGGCGACTTCTATGGCGGCTGGGTGACGCCGAACCTGACCGGCGTGCCGAAGGGCGGGCCGGGCACCCTGCACTGGTGAAGGAGGGATCAGCTTCGGGTCCGGCCCCGCCCGCGCCAGCGCGGTCGAAGGACAACGCCCAAAGACCCGTACATAGGTGACTGCAAATTCGAACCGCTCCCAAGTCGTGTTGCGAGGAACAGGCGCTCCTTGGGCGAAGGGGATCGGGATCAAGCCTCTCGTGCCGCCGGCTGGCTCGTCGACGGATGCATGCGGCTACTGCGGCGCCGGGCGGCGTGTGCGGATCAGCCTCAACCGCTCGATGAATGTCTCGTCGTGGTTCACGGCCAGCAGGGCGCCATCGTGGCTGGCGAGCGCCGCTCCCAGGGCTTCAGGGCTACCCAAGGGCCTGATTGTGGTTTGACGCCGCCCTGAGCCGTCTTCGGACAGGAGACGCCTGGCGCGGGGTCTGCCAATAGATCCAGAGCATTGATCTCGTCCCGATGGCGGAGCCACGGTTGCATTTGAGCGCGTGATCATCTTGTGCGAGGCCTTCTCGAGACTGTTCCCGCGGCGCCTGCCTGGCCGGCCATTCAACCACGAACCGTCCTCGCACGACGACCGCTGGTAAGCGCGACGCCGACCACCTCCTGCCGCTTCCGATCTGAGCGAGCCATTCTGCGTGCGGATGAGCGCGGGAGGTGTTGGCTTTGGGACGAGACGGCGAAGAGGGCGTCCATTTGGGCGGCTTGTCGGGCGGTGGGATTTCGCGGCTGGAGGTGATCGAGGGGCCGACCGGGCGTCGGCGGCGGACGAAGGCGGAGCGGGCGCGGATCGCGGCGGAGAGCTTGATGCCCGGAGCCAAGGTGGCTGATGTCGCCCGCAGGCATGGCACGACGCGCTGGCAGGTTTACGACTGGCGCAGAAAGCTGCGGATGGGTGAACTGGTCGTGCCCGCGAGCGTAGCGGCATTGCCGATGTTCGCGGAACTCGTCGTCGAAAGCGCGGCAGCGGAGGCGTCCTTGGCCCACGCCACGTCCCGCGTGGAGATCGTCGTCGGCGACGTCGTGATCCGCGCCGGCGCCGACGCTGGCGAGGGCCAGCTGACGCGGTCATCCGCGCAGCGCGGGCGGCGGCATCGTGATGTTCGGCCAAGGTGGGGCGGTGAAGGTCTTCGTGGCGACGCGGCCGGTGGACTTTCGCAAGGGGATCGACGGGCTGGCGCTGGCGGTGCAGGAGATGTTCGGGCTCGATCCGTTCTGCGGCGCCGTCTTCGTGTTCCGCTCGAAACGGGCGGACCGCATCAAGCTGCTGGTCTGGGACCAGACCGGGATGGTGCTCGTTCACAAGCGCCTGGAAGGCGGCAAGTTCGTCTGGCCTCGGGTGCGGGACGGGGTGATGCGGATGTCGTCGGCGCAGCTGGCGGCGCTGTTCGAGGGGCTGGACTGGCGGCTGGTCCGGCCGGAGCGGGCGCGACGCCCGCTGGTGGCAGGGTGAGCGCATGGGAGTGCGGGAAGCCCCTGATTTCACTGGCTGCGACAGGGGCGTCGTGATTCAATCCTGTTCATGGACGCCGATGCTCTCACCCGCGAGAACGCCCATCTGAAGGTCCGCCTGGCTCAGGTCGAGGCGGCGCTGGCCGAGGTGCAGGAGGCCAATCGTCGGCTGGAGGACATCCTGCGCACCTCGCAGCGCGCTCAGTTCGGCAAGAGCTCCGAGAAGCTGTCGCCCGACCAGTTCAACCTGCCGCTGGAGGATGCCGAACTGGCCCAGGGCGTGCTCGAGGCCGCGCAGGAGAAGGCCGAGGCGGCGCTGCAACGTGCGCGCGGGGAGACGCCCCGGAAGCCGGTGCGCAACCGTGGTCATCTGCCGGCGCATCTGCCCCGGATCGAGCGGGTGATCGAGCCCGCCAGCACTCTGTGCCCCTGCGGCTGCGGCGAGATGGCCCGGATCGGGGAGGATGTCTCCGAGCGGCTCGACGTGATCCCGGCGCAGTTCCAGGTGCTGGCGACGCGGCGCCCGCGATACGCCTGCCGCCGCTGTTCGCAGGCTGTGGCGCAGGCGCATGCCCCCGAACATGTCGTGCCGGGCGGGCTGCCGACCGAGCGGCTGATCGCATGGATCATCGTCTCGAAGTTCGGAGACCACCTGCCATTTTACCGCCAGTCCGGGATCTTCGAGCGGCAGGGGCTCCACCTCGACCGCGGCACGCTCGGCAACTGGGTCGGCCGCGCCTGCTTTCACCTGATGCCGGTCATCGAGCACATGCGGGCCCATCTGCGCGGCGCCGACCGCATCTTCGTCGACGAGACCCGCGCGCCGGTGCTGGACCCGGGCCGGAAGAGCACCAAGAGCGGCTACTTCTGGGCCGTCGTATCCGACGACCGCGGCCATGGCGGCGCCGGCCCGCCCATCGTGCTGTTCCACTATGCTCCCGGCCGGGGGAAGGAGCACCCGCTGAAGTTCCTCGGCGGATACCGCGGCCGGTTCCTGCAATGCGACGCCTACCAGTCCTACGACGCGCTGACCCAAATCGCGCGCGACAGCGGCCCATGGCAGCTGGTCTATTGCTGGACCCATGTCCGCCGCCGCTTCGTCAAGCGTTTCGAGAACGACGGCTCGCCCATCGCCGAGGAGATGCTGCGCCAGATCGCTGCCCTCTATGGGGTCGAGAAGACCGTACGCGGCAGGGATGCGGCCATCCGGCTGGCCGCCCGGCGCGACCATTCCGCCCCCATCATCGCCGCGCTCAAGCCGTGGCTGGAGACCCAGCTGTCGCGCATCCCGCAGAAATCCCAGCTGGCCGAGGACATCCGCTACACCCTCGCCCACTGGCCCGGCCTGATCCGCTTCCTCGACAACGGCGCCCTCGAACTCGACACCAACGCGGTCGAGAACCAGATCCGCCCGATCGCGCTGACAAGGAAGAACGCCCTATTCGCCGGCAACGAAGTCGGCGCCGAGAACTGGGCCATGCTCGCCTCGCTCGTCGCAACCTGCAAGCTGTCGGGCGTGAACCCCGTCGACTACCTCGCCGACATCCTCCGCGCCATTCTCGATGGTCACCCGAAATCCGCCATCGAAGACCTCATGCCCTGGCAATACGCGCAGCCGTCAAGCCTCGCCGCATAGGGCCGCGCCGTCGCGCTTACGACCGCTGCTGCGAGCGGTATGGTTGCCATACCGTAGAACATCCTCTCCGGCCCCATCCCACCCATAACCATCCCGGCCAGCGCCGGGCCGATCACGCTGCTCGCCGCGGTGGCCGAAAGGGTCGATGGAAGCCGAGTGAGGGGAGGGGGAATGAGGGAAACAGCCGCTCCGACCGGAAAACCTGGAACGTGCTCGTCATCATGTTGACGCCACGCAATCCGCGGACGGAACAGGGACCGCCCACCTGCCGGGCAGAAACGCGGCAAACGCCAGGGATGCGGCCGCTCCGTTCAAAAGCGCGCGGAGAAGCCACGGCATGCCGATCCTGTCTCGCACCCGGTTCGTCAGCAGGCCCGCCCGGCCAAAAAGCCCGTAGATGATGAAGACTCCGCGCTGCAGACGGTGGAGGCTGCGGACGCCCGCTTCGCCGAGGGCTGCGAGACGAAGAGCTGGTGCTTCTCGACGCGCCTGCTTTGAGGCAGAAATGGCTTGTGCGGGCGACGCATCCCGCTCGCGGCATTGGACCGGAGCCCGCCGATGAAGGAAGCGCCCGCCGCGCAGGGAGACTGGATCGAGGGGTTCGAGGGCCTTCGCCGCCTGCCCTCCGACCTGCGCGACGACCTCGTGCGCGGCAGCCGGATCGTCTCCCTCCCCGCCGGAGCGCAGGTTTTCGCCCCGGGGCAGTCGGCCGACAACCTCTCTTCTGCTCCTTGAGGGTACGGTCCGGGTCCAGCAGAAGTCCGACACGGGCCGCGAGGTCTTCCTCTACCGCGTCCATGCGGGCGAGAGCTGCGTGCTGACCACCGCCTGCATGCTGGCCTTCGAGGACTACTCCGCCGACGGCGTGGCCGAGGCCGACATCCGCGCCGTGGCCATCCCCCGCGCGACCTTCGACGACCTCGCCGCCCGCTCGCCGGTCTTCCGGGAGTTCGTGTTCCGGCCTATTCGCGCCGGATTACCGACCTCTTCGCGCTGATCGACGACATCGTCTTCCGGCGCATGGACAAGCGCCTCGCGGCCCGCCTGCTGGAGCTTGCCGACGACGCGGGCGTAGTCCACGCCACCCACCAGGTGCTGGGCCACGAGCTGGGGACCGCGCGCGAGGTGATCTCCCGCATTCTCTCCGAATTTCACCGTCGCGGCTGGGTGGAGCAGGCGCGCGGCGAGGTCCGCCTCCTGCGGCGCGACGCCCTCGCGCGCTTCGCCCGCGCGGACGACGACCGCTGATCCGGCGATGGGGTCGGTGACGAAGTCACCGTCGATCCTCCCCCGCCCATGCGAACCGTTCCCGGACGGATAAGTCTCAGGGAGAGTATGCGATGACCGCCAACATGGGAAATACTGGACCGCGCGCTGCGCCTCGCGGCCGCCGTGCTGCTGCTGTTCGCCGCCTTCGGCCTCGCAGCCGCGGCGACGGGCGTCCTGCACTGGCTGGCGATCGTCGTCGCCGCCGTCTTCGTGCTGACGGCGGCGGTCGGGTTCTGCCCGCTCTACAGCCTCGTGGGCCTCAGGACCTGCCGCGACTGCTGAGGCCGAACCAGACCCCGGAGGAAACCCCGATGTTCGACTACAAGCATCGAAACCGCCGTGAAGCCCGACGTCAACGCCTTCTTCGACGCGGCGACCAACACCATCAGCTACGTGGTGAAGGACCCCGGCTCCGACGCCTGCGCCATCGTCGATTCCGTCATGGACATCGACTACGCCGCCGGCCGCATCACCTACGACCACGCCGACGAGATCATCGCCTTCGTCACGCGAGAAGGGCCTGAAGGTGGAGTGGCTGATCGAGACCCACGTCCACGCCGACCACCTGTCGCGCCGCGCCCTACATCCAGCAGGCAAGCTGGGCGGCAAGATCGGCATCGGCGAGAACATCACCGTCGTGCAGGACACCTTCGGCAAGGTCTTCAACGAGGGCACCGAATTCCAGCGCGACGGCATCGCAGTTCGACCGCGCTCTTCAAGGACGGCGACACCTACACCATCGGCGACATGCGCCTGTCGCGATGCACACGCCCGGCCACACGCCCGCCTGCATGACGCATGTCGATGGGCGACGCCGCCTTCGTCGGCGACACCCTCTTCATGCCCGACGGCGGCTCGGCCCGCGCCGACTTCCCCGGCGGCGACGCCGGGCACGCTCTACGACTCGCATCCAGAAGGTGCTGAGCCTGCCCGACGAGACGCGCCTCTTCATGTGCCACGACTACGGCCCCAACGGCCGCGAGATCCGCGTGGGAGACCACGGTGGGCGAGGAGAAGGCGCACAACATCCACGTCGGCGACGGCAAGACGAAGCGACGAGTTCGTCAAGTTCCGCACCGAGCGCGACGCGCAGCTCGCCATGCCGCGGCTCATCATCCCGTCGCTGCAGGTGAACATGCGCGCGCGGCGAGCTGCCGCCGGCGGAGGACGACGGCAAGCGGATGCTGAAGGTGCCGGTCAACAGGCCTCTGAGGCGTCAAAACGACGGCAGGAGGCGCCCACATGGACACCGAGGATGATCGACCGACCGCTCGCCGTCGCTCGCCGCAGATCGCCGCCGCCGACGTGGCGGCGATCAGGCGCGCGGGCTTCCGGGCCATCGTCTGCAACCGCCCGGACGGCGAAGGCGCCGACCAGCCGAGCTTCGAGGAGATCGAGGCCGCGGCGAAGGCCGAGGGGCTGGAGGCGCGCTATCTCCCCGTTTCCGGCGGCATCGTGACCGACGAGGACGCGGCCGCCTTCGGCCGCGCGCTGCGCGAACTGCCGGGCCCGGTGCTCGCCTATTGCCGCACCGGCACGCGGTCCGCGACGCTCTGGTCGCTGAGCGAGGCCGCACGCCGCCCGGCTGCCCGAGATCCTCGCCGCCGCCAAGGCCGCCGGCTACGACATGGCCGGCGTCGTGCGCCGCATCGCCAACGGCGGCAGGACGCCGACCGACCGGGCGACGCCCGCTTCGACGTCGTCATCGTCGGCGCGGGCGCGGCCGGCATCTCGGTCGCGGCAGCCTGCCGCGCCCGCAGCCCGGCGCTCGAGATCGCGATCATCGACCCGGCCGACATCCACTACTACCAGCCCGGCTGGACGATGGTCGGCGCCGGCATCTTCGAGGCCGCCGAGACCGCGCCGGACGATGGGCTGCCTCATCCCCCGCGGCGTCCACTGGATCAAGGCCGCGGTCGCGGCCTTCGAGCCGAAGGACGACGCGGTGATCCTCGACGGCTGCCGGGTGGTGAAATACAAGCGCCTGATCGTCTGCCCGGGGCTCAAGCTCGACTGGGACAGGGTCGAGGGGCTGGTCGACACGCTCGGCCGGAACGGCGTCACCTCGAACTACCGCTACGACCTCGCCCCCTATACCTGGCAGCTGGTCGCAGAGCCTGAGGGCGGGCGCGCCATCTTCACCCAGCCGCCCATGCCGATCAAATGCGCCGGCGCGCCGCAGAAGGCGATGTACCTGTCCGGCCGACGCCTGGCGCCGCCGCGGGCGTGCTGAACCGACATCGACATCCAGTTCATGCAACGCGGGCGGCGTGCTCTTCGGCGTGAAGGACTATGTCCCGGCGCTGATGGAATACATCGACGCGCTACGGCGCGAAGCTCGAACTTCTTCCACAACCTCGTCGCCATCGACGGCGCCGCCGAAGAAGGCGACCTTCGAGGTCGCGAGGCCGGACGCCGCGCCCGCGCCGCGTCGAGGTCGAGTTCGACATGATCCACGTCTGCCCGCCGCAGACCGCGCCCGACTTCATCCGCGTCTCGCCGCTGGCCGACGCGGCGGGATGGGTCGACGTCGACCAGGCGACGCTGCGCCACAAGACCTACGAGAACATCTGGTCGCTCGGCGACGTGATGAACGCGCCCAACGCCAAGACCGCGGCCGCCGCGCGCAAGCAGGCCCCGGTGGTGGCCGAGAACATCGTCGCCGACATCGCGCGGCCGCTCCGCCGTCGCGCAGTACGACGGCTACGGCTCCTGCCCGCTGACGGTGGAGCGGGGCAAGATCGTGCTGGCCGAGTTCGGCTATGGCGGCACGCTCTGCCGTGCTTTCCCGAAGTGGCTGATCGACGGCACCAAGCCGACCCGCGCGGCGTGGCTGCTGAAGGAGAAGATGCTGCCGCCGATCTACTGGAAGGCGATGCTGCGGGGCCACGAATGGATGGCCCGAACCGCGGCCCGAGAACGGCGTGCACGCGTGCCGCCCCGCCGGCGTGATCGAAGGGCATGCCGAATGCAGCACTGCCGCTACCTGCCGATCCTCGACTGGGGCCGGCGCTACGACCGCGCGACGCTGACCAACGACCTCGTGGCCGCGGTGATCGTGACGATCATGCTGATCCCGCAGTCGCTGGCCTATGCGCTGCTGGCGGGCCTGCCGCCCGAGGCCGGGCTCTACGCCTCGATCCGCCGATCTGCTCTACGCGATCTTCGGCACCTCCCGCGCGCTGGCGGTGGGGCCGGTGGCGGTCGTGTCGCTGATGACCGCGGCGGCCGTCGGGCAAGGTGGCGGACCAGGGCACGGCGGGCTATGCGGTGGCCGCGCTGACGCTGGCGTTGCTGTCGGGCGCGATTCCTGCTGGCGCTGGGGGTGTTCCGGCTCGGGTTCCTCGCGAACTTCCTGAGCCATCCGGTGATCGCGGGCTTCATCACCGCCTCGGGCATCCTGATCGCGACGAGCCAGCTGAGGCACATCCTCGGGCATCCGGGCCGGCGGCCACACGCTGCTCGAGATGCTGACGGCTCGCTGGCGCGCATCTGGCCGAGACCAACCCGATCACGCTGCGTCATCGGCGCTGCCGCGACCGCGTTCCTGTTCTGGGTGCGCAAGGGGCTGAAGCCGTCCTGCTGCGCCTGCGGGCTCTAGCCGCGCCTCGCCGACATCCTGACCAAGGCGGGCCCGGTGGCGGCGGTCGTCGTCACGACCGGTCGTGGTCTGGCCTTCGGTCTGGCCGGGCAGGGCGTCGCGATCGTCGGCGAGGTGCCGCAGAGCCTGCCGCCGCTGACGCTGCCGGGCTTCGCCCGACCTGCTGCGAGCAGCTCGCCCTGCCGGCGCTGCTGATCTCGATCATCGGCTTCGTCGAGTTCGATCTCGGTCGCGCAGACGCTGGCCGCCAAGAAGCGCCAGCGCATCGACCCGGACCAGGAACTGATCGGCCTCGGCGCCGCGAACATCGGCGCCGCCTTCACCGGCGGCTATCCGGTCACCGGCGGCTTCGCGCGGTCGGTCGTCAACTTCGACGCGGGCGCCGAGACGCCGGCCGCCGGGGCCTTCACCGCCGTCGGGCTCGCCCTCGCGGCGCTCGCGCTGACGCCGCTGATCTACTTCCTGCCGAAGGCGACGCTGGCGGCCACGATCATCGTCGCGGTGCTGTGGCTCGTCGACCTTTCGATCCTGCGCACGCGCCTGGAACTATTCGCGCGCCGATTTCGCCGCCGTCGCCGCCACCATCCTGCTGACGCTGGGCGCGGGCGTCGAGGCGGGCGTGTCGGCGGGCGTCGTCCTGTCGATCCTGCTGCACCTCTGACGGACTCGCGCCCGCATGTGGCCGAGGTGGGCCTGGTGCCCGGCACGCAGCATTTCCGCAACATCCTGCGCCACAAGGTGGAGACGGACCCGGCGGTGCTGACGCTGCGGATCGACGAGAGCCTCTACTTCGCCAACGCCCGCTTCCTCGAGGACCTGGTGCTGGACCGCGTCGGCGGAGCAGGCGCGCTGCGCCACGTGGTGCTGATGTGCTCGGCGGTGAACGAGATCGACCTCTCGGCGCTGGAGAGCCTCGAGGCGATCAACCAGCGGCTGGAGGAGCAGGGGATCCTCCTGCACCTGTCCGAGGTGAAGGGGCCCGTTGATGGACCGCCTGCGGCGCTCCCACTTTCTGGACGAGCTGAGCGGGGAGGTCTTCCTCTCGGAATGGGACGCTTGGGCGAAACTGAGCCTGGAACCGGGCGCGGCGCGGTCCGAGCAGGGGAGAGGATCGACGGCCGGGACCGTCACGGTTCTGCGCTGACCGTTGTGGACGACAGTCCCTCAGGATGAAGATTAGGGTGAGGGCGGCGCTCTCTGCCTTCATCCTGAAGTGCGGGCTCTGCATGAACCTACCGCTGCCGTCTGACCTGCCCCCCCGGTGGGTCCCCCGTTCATAACGAGTGTCTGCGGGTGGTGATTTGGTAGTCCCGGGCTCTTGGGGGCGCAAGCGCGCCGGGCGCGGAGTTCTTATCCAGCTCAAGCGTCCGGCGCGCTTGCGCGGGGGGGACGTTGCCCAAGGCGGAATGCGGCCTGACGTGGTTGTAGTCGTATCGCCAGCACGCGAGCTTGCGGCGTGCGTCGGGAAGGCTGTCGAAGATCTCCTCGTTCAGCAACTCGTCGCGGAGGCTGCCGTTGAAGCTCTCGATGAACGCATTCTGCTGCGGCTTGCCCGGGTCGATGTAGCGCCAGGCCACGCCGTTCCGGTCGGCTCGTCTCAGAATGGCTGTGCTCGTGAACTCCGGGCCGTTGTCCGACACGATGCTCTCGGGCTTGCCGTAGATCCTGACGAGGGCGTCGAGCTCGCGCGCGACCCGAGTTCCGGAGATGCTCGTGTCGGCGACGAGGCAGAGGTTCTCCCGGCAGCAATCGTCGTTCACGGCGAGAATGCGGAAGCGGCGGGAGGCGCCGAACGTGTCCGATAGGAAGTCGAACGACCAACGCGCGTTCGGCCGGGCGGCCTCGGGCATCGGCGTCCGGGTCCCGCGGGCCCGCTTGCGCCCCCGTCGCCGTTTCACCGCCAGCCCTTCCTCGCGGTAGAGCCGGTAGAGCTTCTTGTGGTTCATCGTCATGGGCTCGCGGCCCTCCAGCTCCCGCGCCGCCATAACCAGCACATGGTTGATCGCTCGCAGCAGACCGCCGTCGCGCCAGTCGTAGAAGTACCGCTGCACGGTGGTGAAGGGCGGGAAGTCGCGCGGCAGCTGGCTCCACTGGCAGCCGGTGGACGCGATGTACTGGATCGCGTTCACCACCGCCCGCAGGTTCGTCGTGCGCGGGCGGCCCAGACGGCGGGGGCCGGGCAGCAGCGGCGCGATCGGCCGCCACTCCCGCTCCGTCAGATCGCTTGAATACCCGCGCCCTCGCCGGGCATGATCCCGGCGAGCGGTGTCAGTCCAAGCCATCGCTGGCTCCATCTCGTTTCGCGAACGGACGGAATCACAACCTGCTGAGATCGCTCAATTCATTTCGGGTTAGGCTCTAAGGCTCTAAGGCTCTAAGGCTCTAAGGCTCTAAGGCTCTAAGGCTCTAAGGCTCTAAGGCTGTATGGCCACCTTCATGACGCCGTCGCGGCGGGAGGCGAAGAGGTCGTAGGCGGTCTCGATGTCGTCGAGGCGGAAGCGGTGGGTCACCAGCGGACGGAGATCGGCCCGCCCCGAGGCGATCACGCTCATCAGTCGGGTCATGCGCTCCTTGCCGCCGGGGCAGAGGGTGGTGACGATCCGGTGGTCGCCGAGGCCGGCGGCGAAGGCGCCGAGGGGGATCCTCAGGTCCTCGGAATAGACGCCGAGGGAAGAGAGCGTGCCGGCGGGGCGCAGCACCCGCAGCGCGGCCTCGAAGGTGGCTTGGAGGCCAAGGGCCTCGATCGACACGTCCACGCCGCGGCCGTCGGTGAGGCGCAGGATCTCGTCCACCGGGTCGGTCTTCGTGTGGTCCACCACCGCGTCGGCGCCGAGGCGGCGGGCCATCTCCTGCCGCTCGGGCTGGGATTCGACCACGATCACCTGCGTGGCGCCCATCAGGCGGGCGCCGACGGTGGCGCAGAGGCCGATGGGGCCCTGGGCGAAGATCGCGACCGAATCGCCGATGCGCACGCCCCCGCTCTCGGCGCCGGAGAAGCCGGTGGACATGATGTCGGGGCACATCAGGACCTGCTCGTCGGTCAGGCCGTCAGGGACGGGCGCGAGATTGGTCATGGCGTCGGGGACCAGCAGGTATTCGGCCTGCGCGCCGTCGATGGTGTTGCCGAAGCGCCAGCCGCCCATGGGCTTGAAGCCGTGGCGCGTGCCGGCGCCGTCCTGGGAGCAGGCGCCGCATAGGCAGGCCATGGAGTGGCCCGAGGGCGTGATGGCGCCGGCGATCACCCGCTGTCCCTCGGCGTAGCCCTCGACGGCGGAGCCCAGCTTCTCGATGATCCCGACCGGCTCGTGGCCGATGATGAGGCCGCGCTCCACCGGGTATTCCCCCTTGAGGATGTGCACGTCGGTGCCGCAGATCGTGGTGGTGGTCACCCGGATCAGGGCGTCTAGCGGGCCCACGTCGGGGACCGGCTTGTCCTCGAGCACGATGCGGCCCGGCTCCACGAAGACGGCGGCCTTCATGCGGGGCGGCCGGGGCGCCGAGCGGCGAGGGGGGCGTCGGCGGCGCGGTCCATGATGGGGCTCCTTGCGTTGCCAGCGGGGACAGGATGACGCGCTTTCCGCCGGTCGACCTTGACCTCGGTCAACGTCGGCGCCGTCACGGCTGGAGGACGTAGGTCCCCGGCGCATCGCACAGGGGCGCGAGGCCGCGATCCGGAGCGCCCGCAGGCGGGGGCGGGACCGGCTCCCCGGACCGGGCGGAGAGCCAGTCGGCCCAGGCGGGCCACCACGAGCCCTCGCGCGGTTCCGCCGCCTCCAGCCAGCCGTCGGGATTGCGCCACGGGTCGTCGGCGCCGGTGGTCAGGATCCGGAAGCGGCGGCGGGGATGGCCGGGCTCGGAGACGATCCCCGCGTTATGGCCGCCATTGGTCAGGACGAAGGTCACCTCGGCGTCGAACAGCAGGTGCGCCTTGTAGGCCGAGCGCCAGGGTGCGACGTGGTCGGTCTCGGTTCCCACGGCGAAGGTGGGCAGGTGGATGTCCGAGAGGGCCACCGCCCGGTCGCCGACGATGTAGCGGCCGGCCGAGAGCAGGTTCTCCAGGAACAGCTTTCGCAGGTATTCCGAGTGCATCCGGTACGGCATGCGGGTCGCGTCGGCGTTCCAGGCCATCAGGTCGCTGGACGGCGCCCGCTCGCCCATGAGGTACTCGCGCACGATGCGCGACCAGATCAGGTCGTTGGAGCGCAAAATCTGGAAGGCACCGGCCATCTGCGCGGCGTCGAGAACGCCCTGCTCCCACATCATGTCCTCGAGAAAGCTGACCTGGCTCTCGTTGATGAAGAGCATCAGCTCCCCCGCCTCCGAGAAGTCGGACTGGGCCGCGAGGAGCGTGAGGGTGGCGAGCCGGTCGTCGCCGTCCCGCGCCATGGCGGCGGCGGCAATGGTCAGCAGCGTGCCTCCGAGGCAGTAGCCCACGGCGTGGGCCTTGCCGGCGCCGGCGATCTCCAGCGCGGCGTCGAGGGCGGCCATCAGCCCGTGGTCGAGATAGTCCTCCATCCCGAGGTCGCGGTCCTTCGCCGTTGGGTTCAGCCAGGAGATGGCGAAGACGGTGTAGCCCTGGCCCACGAGCCAGCGGATCAGCGAGTTCTCCGGCCGCAGGTCGAGGACGTAGTACTTCATGATCCAGGCGGGGACGATCAGCACCGGCTCCGGCCGAACCGTGCCGGTGGCGGGCGCGTACTGGATCAGCTCCATCAGCCGGGTTCGCAGGACGACCTTGCCCGGCGTGATCGCCACCGTCTCGCCGGGGACGAAGGCGGGATCGCGCGGCGCGGGGCGGCTGGAGACGAGGCGGTCGAGGTCCTCCATCCAGTTCCGCCAGCCCTGGACGAGGTTCAGGCCGCCGGTGTCCCGCGTCCGCTCCAGCACCTCCGGGTTGGTCCACAGGAAGTTCGACGGGGAGACGGTGTCGAGCATCTGTCGCGCGGCGAAGGCGGCGGCGTGCGCGTGCTGAGGGGTCACGCCGCGCACGCCGGTGGTCGCGTTCCACCACCACTGCTGCTGGAGGAGGAAAGACTGGTGGATGAGGTTGAACGGAGGGCGGCGCCAGCCTTCGGCGGCGAAGCGGCGGTCCTGGGGGAGGGGCTCGATGCAGGGCTCGGCCGCGCCGCCGGAGAGGGCGCAGCGGAGGGCGAAGCGCTGCAGCTTCAATGACTTGCGGAACGCCTTCTCCACCAGCCGCATCCGTTTGCCCGGCGCGGCGGCGAGATGCGCCGCCCAGGTCCGGCCAGGCGGCCCCGAGAGCCGCGGGCGACAGCCCCAGCGTCGCGCGCGCGAGGAGCGCATGGAGCGCCCGGTCCGTCACCTCGCCCATCGCGGCGGCGGCGTAGGACTCCGTGTCCCCTTCTGACGGGGTGACGCCGCCGGCCGAGCCGGATCGCGGTCTCGCGGCGCGGCCGGAAAGGGATGGCTGAACGTTCATCACGGGCTCCGGGCGAGGATCGACGCGCCGCTTCATCGCACATGCGGCCTGGCCGCTCTTTGATGCAGCGCAATGCGGGGCGGCTCGAAGGGCCGTAGGCCTGCCCGCTCAACGTTCTGGGTGGGTCCGTCATGCGCCTTCGCGCCGGATACCTGATGCTGGGCGCCGCGTTCCTGCTCGGCGCCGCCTACGCCGCCGTCGCGTGGTGGGACGCCGGCCGCGACCGGCTGCCCGAGGGGATCGTCGTCGGCAACGGGCGGATCGAGGCGACGCAGATCGACATCGCTGCGACCCGGTCCGGGCGGATCGTGCGGGTCGCGGTCCGGGAGGGGGACATGGTGGAGGCGGGGCAGATCCTCGCTCAGCTCGACGTCGAGGAGCTGGAGGCCGAGCTTGACCGCGCCGAAGCCGAGGTGGCGCTGGCGAGGGAGACGACCGGCGAGGCGCGCGCGCTGATCGCGCAGCGCGAGAGCGAGCTGCGCCTCGCGGACCACGACCTGGGGCGCGCGGCCTCGCTCGTGGACAAGGGGCACGCGTCCATGGTGACGCTGGAGACGCGCCAGTCGGCCCGCGACGTGGCGCGCGCCGCCCTCGCGGCGGCGGAGGCGCAGGTCGCCACCGCAGGCCGGCGCGTGGCCGCCGCGGAGGCCGAGGTCCGGCGCATCGTCTCCCGCATCGGCGACTCCACCCTGGAGGCGCCGGCGGCGGGCCGCGTGCTCTACCGGCTGGCCGAGGCCGGCGAGATCGTGGCGGCGGGGCGGCCGGTCCTGACCCTGCTCGATCTCGGCGACGTCTACATGGAGGTCTTCCTCGCGGCCGGAGACGCGGCCCGCACGCCGCTCGGCGCGGAGGCGCGGATCGTGCTGGACGTCCTGCCCGACTACGCCATCCCCGCGGCGGTCAGCTTCGTGGCCCCCGAGGCGCAGTTCACGCCCAGGCAGGTGGAGACGCTGGAGGAGCGGGAGAAGCTGGTGTTCCGCGTCCGGGTCCGCATCCCGCCCGACCTCGTGGAGGCGCGGATCGCGCATGTGAAGACCGGCGTGCGGGGCGTGGCCTACGTGAAGCTGGATCCGGGGGCGGTGTGGCCGGAGCGGCTCGACCGCCGCATCCCGCCGGAGATGTTCGAGTGAGCGGAGGAGGCCTGCGGCTCGAGCGGGTCTCCCACCGCTACGGCAGGGTCGAGGCCCTGCGCTCCCTGTCGCTGGAGATCCCCGGCGGGTCGCTCGCCGGGATCATCGGGCCGGACGGCGTGGGGAAATCCACCCTCCTCGGGCTTCTCGCCGGGGCGCGGCGCATCCAGGCGGGGCGGGTGGAGGCGCTGGGGGGCGACATGGGAGACCAGGCGCACCGCCGCCGCGTGCAGCCGCGCATCGCCTACATGCCGCAGGGGCTCGGGCGGAACCTCTATGCCGAGCTGTCGGTGCGCGAGAACCTCGAGTTCTTCGGCCGGCTCTTCGGCCAGGGCGCGGCGGAACGGGAGGCGCGCATCGCGGCGCTGCTGGAGGCGACGGGGCTTGCGCCTTTCCCCGACCGGCCCGCGGGGAAGCTCTCGGGCGGGATGAAGCAGAAGCTCGGCCTCTGCTGCGCGCTGATCCATGACCCGGACCTGCTGATCCTCGACGAGCCGACCACGGGGGTCGATCCGCTCGCGCGCCGGCAGTTCTGGGATCTGGTGGGCTCGATCCGCGACAGGCGAAAGGGGATGAGCGTCATCGTCTCCACCACCTATATGGACGAGGCGACGGGGTTCGAGTGGCTCGCCGCGATCGACGGCGGCCGGGTGATCGCGCAGGGCTCGCCCTCTGAGGTCACGGCCGCCGCCGGGGTGGAGGATCTGGAGGCCGCCTTCAGGACCCTGCGCTCCGGCCCGCGCGCGCCCGCCTTCGCGATCCCTCCGCGGCGGGAGGCGGGGGGCGAGCCGGTGATCTCCGCCCGCGGCCTCACGCGCCGCTTCGGCGACTTCACCGCGGTGGACGGGGTCGGACTTCGAGATCCGGCGGGGCGAGATCTTCGGGTTCATCGGCTCGAACGGCTGCGGCAAGTCCACCACGATGAAGATGCTGACGGGCCTGCTGCCGGCGAGCGCCGGCGAGGCGCGGCTGTTCGGCGGGCCGGTGGACGGCAGCGGCGGAGGGAGGCCCGCCGGCGGTCGGCTACATGAGCCAGGCCTTCTCGCTCTATGGCGAGCTGACGGTCGGCGCAGAACCTCGACCTGCACGCGCGCCTGTTCGAACTGGCCCCCGAGCGCCGCCGCGACCCGCATCGCGGCGCTGACCGACCGCTTCGGCCTCGGCGCGCATCTGGGCAGCGCGCCGAGGCGCTGCCGCTCGGCGTGCGCCAGCGGCTGTCGCTTGCGGTCGCGGTGATCCACGAGCCGCCGCTCCTGATCCTCGACGAGCCGACCTCCGGCGTCGATCCGGAGGCGCGCGACGGCTTCTGGGCCCTGCTGGCGGAGCTGTCGCGGGAGCAGGGGACGACGATCTTCGTCTCCACCCATTTCATGGCGGAGGCCGAGCGCTGCGACCGGGTGGCGCTGATGCATGCCGGGCGGGTTCTCGCCTGCGACACGCCCGCCGCGATCGTCGCGGCCTCGGGCGCCGCGAGCCTCGAGGAGGCGTTCGTCGCGCATCTCGCGCCGGCGGAGACGGCCGCTCCCCCGGCCTCGCCGCGCCGGAGGCGGCCGCGGCCAGCCCGCGCCCCGCCTCGCCGTGGTTCAGCGCGGCCGGCTCTGCGGCCTATGCCCGGCGCGAGGCGCTGGAGCTGATGCGCGACCCGGTGCGCCTCGCCTTCGCCTTCCTCGGCTCCGCCCTCCTGATGACGGTGTTCTGCTTCGGCATCTCGCTCGACGTCGAGGATCTGCGCTTCGCGGCGCTCGACCAGGACCGGACGCCCGAGAGCCGCGCCTACATCGCCGCCTTCGAAGGCTCGCGCTACTTCGCCGAAGGTCCTGCGTCGCCACGCCCGAGGAGGCGGCGCGCAGCCTGCGTCGCGGGCGAGGCGCGCTGGCGCTCGAGATCCCGCCCGGCTTCGGCCGCGCGCTTCGCGCCGGTCACGGGCCGCGAGGTGTCGGCCGTCGTGGACGGGGCCGTGCCCTACAAGCGGCGAGACGGTGGAGGGCTACGTCTCCGGCATCCACGAGGGGCTATCTGGCCGAGCTGGCGCGCGAGGCGGGCCGGCGACAGCGCCGCTCGCGCGGATCGAGACGCGCTTCCGCTACAACCCGGCTTCGAGAGCCTGAACGCGATGGCGCCCGGCCATGCCGGCGCTGCTCCTGATCCTGCTGCCGGCGATCCTGACCGCGGTAGTCGTGGCGCGCGAGCGCGAGCTCGGCACCATCGCCAACTTCCATGCCACGCCGGCCACGCGGCTAGAGTTCCTGGCGGGCAAGCAGGCTGCCCTATATCGCGGTCGCCTTCCTCGAACTTCCTGCTGCTGTCGGCGATGACGGCGGCGCTCTTCGGCGTGCCGCTCAAGGGGAACGCCCTGGCGCTGGCGCTGGGCGCGCTGCTCTACGTCTGGGCCACGACCGCCTTCGGCCTCGTGGTCGCGACGCTCGATGTCGAGCCAGGTCGCGGCGGTGTTCGCGACAGCGCTCAGCACGCTGATCCCCGACGCTCCAGTTCTCCGGCCTGCTCCAGCCGGTCTCGACCCTCGACGGCGGCGGCGCGGGCGATCGGGTCGGTCTGGCCGGCCTCGTATTTCCTGCATCTCAGCGTGGGCGCCTTCGCCAAGGGGCTGGGGTGGGCCGGGCTCTGGCTCGACATCGCCGCGCTGGCGGCTCTTCGGGCCGGTCCTCACGCTGATCGCCGTCGCCGCGCTGCGCGGGCAGGAGCGCTGAGCTGCGGCGCTCGCGCCGGATCTTCTGGCTCGGGCTGAAGGAGCTGCTGAGCCTGCGCCGGGACCTCGGCATGTCGGTGCTGCTGGTCTGGGCCTTCACCGTCGGCGTCTGGATGGACGCGACCGGCAAGACCAGTTCGATCAACAACGTCTCCATCGCCGTCGCGGACGAGGACGGCTCCGCCCTGTCGCGCACCCTCGCCGGTCGTCTTCCGGCCGCCGGAGTTCCAGCCCGCGCAGCCCATCGCCGCACGCGACGCCGACGCGCTGATGGATGCGGGGCGATACATCTTCGTCCTCTCCGTCCCGCCGGGTTTCGAGGCCGACCTCCGCGCGGGCCGCGGGCCCGAACTCCAGCTCCTGGTGGACGCCACGGCCATGGAGCAGGCGGGGCTCGGCGCCGGCTACATCCAGTCCCTCCTCGCGGCCGAGATCGCCCGCTTCGCGCAGGGGCGCGAGGGGCCGGCGGACCCGCCCATCCGCCTCGTCCTTCGCTCGGCCTTCAACCCGGACGGGGATCCCGTGCGGTTCCAGGGCGTAGCGAGCCTGATCGGCAACATCTCGATCCTCGCCATCATCCTCACCGGCGCGGCCCTGATCCGGGAGCGGGAGCACGGCACGCTCGAGCATCTGCTGGCGATGCCGGTCTCGCCGTTCGAGATCGCGGCGGCGAAGATCTGGGCGAACGCGCTCGTGGTCTTCGTGGCGGCGGCGCTGTCGATGCTGCTGCTGCTGGAGGCGGGGCTGGGGCTGCATCCGGCCGGCTCGCGCCTGCTGTTCCTCGGGGGCACGCTCCTCTACCTCTTCTCCGCCACGGCGCTGGGGCTGTTCCTCGCCACGCTCGCGCGGTCCATGGCCCAGTTCGCGCTGCTGTTCTTCCTGGTGATCCTGCCGATGCAGCTGCTCTCCGGCGCCGACACGCCGGTGGAGAGCCAGCCGGACTGGCTCCAGCCGATCACGCTGCTCCTGCCCTCGCGCCACTTCGTGTCCTTCGGGCAGGCGATCCTGTTCAAGGGCGCGGGGCTCGACGTGGTGTGGCCGGAGTTCCTGGCGCTGGCCGCGCTGGGGACGGGGCTTCTGGGGGTGGCGCTGGCCCGGTTCCGCCGCAGCGTGAGCGAAGAACGCTGATCCCGCCCTCAGCGGCCCCGCCAGCTCCGAAGGGCCGGAAGCTGCGGGGTCTTCTTGTCGAAATGCCGCTCGGCCCTCCGCAGGACGTCGTCGAGCGCCGCCACCCCTTCGGCCAGATGCGCGCCCTTGTTGAGCATCACGCACTCGGCGCGCGCTCATGGCCGCGTCGGTGAATTCCCCGCGCGTCGGCAGCCCGTCCTTCACCAGCGTCGCCAGCACCTCGGTCGCCCAGATCACCGGGACCCGCGCGGCCTCGCACAGCCACAGGATCTCCTCCTGCACTTCCGAGAGGCCGGGGGAAGCCGATCTCCACCCCGAGATCGCCGCGCGCGATCATCACGCCGAAGGGGGCGCGGCCGGCGCCGGCGACGATCAGGTCCGGCAGGTTGCGGAAGGCAAGCTCGGTCTCGATCTTGGCGACAACGCCGAGCGGGCCGCGGGCGCGCGGGCGCTTCGCGATCTCATCGTGCGCGTGCGCCGGGCCGGCGGGCGCGTTCCGAGGAGGGCCGCCGCCTCCCGCATCAGGGCCGCGTGCGCCTCCGACATCGCCGGACGTGCCGTGGGGGCGGCGTCTCGCCCCTCAAGGGTGGCGATGACCGCGCCGAGCGTGGCCCGGACATGGCCCTCGCTGCGGCCGAGGGTCGAGAGGCCGCGCAGGCGCAGCTCCGCCTGCAGGCGGGTGCGGTCGCCCGAGCGCAGCGCGAGATAGGCCGCGAGGTTCTCCGCGCCGTCCCGGAAGTCCGGCCGGACGAGGTCGTTCGCCCAGGCGCCGAGCCTCGCCCGCGCCGCCCCTTCGATCTCCGCCTCCAGCGCCAGGAGGCTGGCGAGCAGGCGGTCGAGGCCCTCGATCCCGTCTGCCATTCCGTCCGCTACGACAGCCATCATCTCCTCCGACTCGCCGCTGCGCCTGACCCTCGATAGCCTGTTCCTGCGTCGTCTCCGCGACGGCGATGGCGAACGGCTCCGGCTGCACCCCGACGCCCAGCCTCTCTCCAGATCATCGAGACGACGCAGGGGTGGACGCTCCTCGGCTTCTTGTTGGCCTTCGACCGGGCGCTTCCGTCCGCCGCACCCGGCCGGGACGCACACGACCGTCGTGGCGCCGTACAGTTTGCGGGGAGGCGAATATCGCGATAGGTTGAAATCTGAAACTCACCGGCTCAGGGAACTGCGACCGTGCCTCAGGGTGTGTCTCCCGCGGCTTCGAGACCGGAAGCCGCGCTGCTGGAATCCGTCATCCAGACGGCCCCGGACGCCATCCTCACCATCAACGCCGGGGGCGTCGTGCTGAGCTTCAGCCCGGCCGCCGAGCGGATGTTCGGCTATGCCGCGTCCGCCGTGGTGGGGCGCAAAGTGTCGATGCTGATGCCGGAGCCGCATCTGGGCGGGCATGACGGCTACCTCGCACGCTATCTCGCCACCGGGGAGCGGCGGATCATCGGCATCGGCCGCGAGGTCCGCGCGCGCCGCCGCTCCGGCGAAACCTTCGTCGCCGAACTCGCCGTCGGCGAACTGCGCCGGGGCGAGGAGGTGATCTTCACCGGCTTCATCCGCGATGCGACCAGCCGCGTGGACGCAGAGCGCCGGGCGGCGCGGCTGCAGCGCGCGCTCGACAAGGTGGCGCGCATCCGCGAACTCGGAGAACTCTCCACCGCCCTGGCGCACGAGATGAACCAGCCGCTCGCGGCGCTGTCGAACTACGCGCAGGCGGCGCGGCGGATGCTGACGGCGGAGGCGCCCGACCCGGCCGCCGCCGCCGCGCTTCTCGACCGGATCGCGGCGGAGGCCCGCCGGGCCGGCGAGATCCTGCGCCGGATGCGCCGCTTCGTCGACCGCGGCGAGACCGAACTGAGACCCGAGGCGGTGGTCGGCATGGTGCGGGAGGCGGCGGGACTCGCCCTCTCGGTCGCGCCGCCGGGCCGCGTGAGCGTCCGGTTCGACCTCGAGCCCGACCTGCCGCAGGTGATGGCGGACAGGGTGCAGATCCAGCAGGTGGTGGTGAACCTCGTCCGCAATGCGCTCGATGCGCTCAACGCACAGGAGGACGACGGCGGGGCGCCGCATGAGCCGGCGGGCACGATCCACCTTCGCGCCATCCGCAAGGACGCCTCGACCGTGACGGTATCGGTCTGCGACGATGGGCCGGGACTGCCGGACGAGCCGCTTGAGGCGGCCTTCGAACCCTTCCGTTCCGGCAGGCCGAGCGGCGCCGGCGTCGGCCTCGCGGTGTGCCGGTCCATCGTGGAGGCGCATGGCGGGCGGATCCGGGCGGAGAATGTTCCCGCCGGGGGAGCCTGCGTCCGCTTCGACCTTGAGGCGGCGGCGTAATGCGGTCGGCGATGTCTTCGCGCCGCCGACCGGCCGGGTCTGGTCCCGGAGAGGTCGCCGCATGAGCGGGCGCAGGCGCATCGCGCTGGTGGAGGACGACCCGTCCGTCCGGGAGTCGCTCGGCATCCTCCTGGAGACCTGGGGGTTCGCGGTGGAGTCCTACGGAGACGGCGAGAGCTTCCTCGCGGCGAATGGCGCAGAGGGCGCGGAGTGCGTCCTGCTCGACATCCGGCTGCCGGGGCGCGACGGCCTGTCGGTTCTGGATGAGCTGCGCGTCCGGGAGGATGCGCCGCCGGTGATCATCCTGACCGGCCACGGCGATGTGGCGACCGCGGTGCGGGCGCTGCGCGCCGGCGCCTTCGACTTCGTCGAGAAGCCCTTCGACGGCGACGAACTGGTGCGCCGCATCGACGGCGCCTCACGCCTGCGCCGGGCTCGGGAGGCGGAGCAGGCGGCGGACCTCGCGCCTTTCGCACGCCTCACGCCCCGGGAGGCCGAAGTTCTCCGCGGCGTGATCGCCGGCTGGTCCAGCAAGGAGGTCGCGCGCCGGCTCGGCGTCAGCCCGAAGACGGTGGAGGTGCACCGCGCGCGGATCATGGAGAAGACGGGCGCCGGATCGGTGTCCGCCCTCGCCCGTCTGGCCGAGCGGGCCGGAATCGAGCCCGCGCCGCCGTGGCCGACCCTGCGTCGCGCACGATCTGAGAGCCGCATCAGGGAATCCCCTTAGGCGAACGCCCCAACTTCCGACTTCCCCTCGACCGGAGGAAGGTCGAGGCGCGGTGCAAGCGGCCCCGACGGCGGACCGGAGGCGGGAGCGGATCATGGAAACCCTGAAGATGACGGGACTCGCGCGCGGCCCGGCGCCCCTGCGCCTTCTCAAGGCGCCGCCGTCGCCGCTCGCGGCACTGTTCGGGGCCCACGGTCGTCCCCGGCACGGCGCCGTCAACGGCGCGCTTCGCCTCGAGAACGAGCCGGCGCTCGAGCTCTACCGGGTGGAGATCGGCGTCCTGCGCTGCGTCGCCTTCACCGCCGACGGGCGGCGCTGCATCACGCGCTTCGCCGGAGAGGGAGAGGCTGTCGGTCTGGAAACAGAGGCGTCCTGGTCCTTCGGCCTCGAGGCCGTGGAGGAGACCGAGCTGCTGGCCCTGCCGCGTCCTGTCTTCGAGGCGGCGATGGAGCGCGACCCGGGGCTCCGTCGGGAGCTTCGCCACCTTGTCGGCCTGGAGCTGCGCCGCCGCGAGCGTCAGCTCCGGCAGATCGCCTGCATGAGCGCCCAGGATCGCCTGCTGAGTTTCCTGCGGGACTATGCGGCCGAACGGCGGCCTCTGCGCGGCTGGAGCCGGCTGCCCATGACGCGCGCCGACATCGGCGACCATGTGGGCCTCTCCCTCGAGACGGTCAGCCGGGTGCTGGGGTTGCTGCGCCGGCAGGGTCTGATCGACGTCGAGGGGCCGCACGCCTATCGGCTGACGCCGCTCGGCATCGAGGTCGCCTGCGCCGCCTGAAGCGCCGGCGGAGCGGAGAGGCGCGCGCGGTCCCTACCCGCGCCTCGGCCAAGCGGCGGGCGTGATGATCCGCCGCCCGCCGCTTGGCCGCCAGGCTTCCGCAGACATCGCAGCGCAACTCGCCTCCGGCGCCGAGCAGCGGGCGGGGAGGGTGAGGAGCCGCGTCGTCGCCGCAGCAGAGGCGCACGCCGCCGTTCGCCTCCGGGTCCTGCCCAGTCATGCGCCACCCCTTCCGATGAACGAGCCGACAGTGGTCGGAGCCGGAGGACGAACGGGACGGGGCGTGGCGCAAGACATCAGGATGGCCGGATCGGATGCGGCGACGGCGCCGCCCTCTTCGCGCCACTGTCATGCCGCGCCTCCGACGGCGCCTTGATGCCGGTCAAGACGTCTCGCGGCCGAAGGGTGCAGGATGCGTAGGAGAGGAGATTGGGAATGACCAAGACTGCAGGCGCGAACCAGGATAAGGCGAAGCCGCCGGCGGGCGCTCCGACGGAGACAAGATCCGGAACGCCGCCGAAGGCGCCTGCGCCCGACCAGCGCAACGACGGGCCGGTCACGGATGAGGACGCGCACTGCCTGGATCTTGTCGAGGAGGCCGGTCTCGAGTCTTTCCCGGCCAGCGACGCGCCCTCCTGGACGCCCTGACGAAGCGGGACCGGCGGTCAGGCCGGCCCCGCCGCGAGATCACGCGGCCACCGGGCCGCCGGCCTTCGACCTCGCCGCCTCCGCCTCGTGCCGGAGGTCGTCGAACGCCTCGCCGGCCTGCTCGGCGGCGACCGCCGCCATGACGCCGGACTCCTCGGAATAGTCCTTGGTTCCGCGCTGGAAGAAGTTCATCGCCACGGACCACATCTCCGGCGCCGAGCCGCAGGCCGCGAGCTTCCGCACCGTCTCGCGGTCGTCCTGGAGGCGGCGGTCGAGGAACCGGAACATCTCCTCGTTCGACCGTCGCATCCGGTCGAGCAAATGTACCTGCGCGTCGGCTACGGCGAGCAACATGCGGCGGTTGGTGTCGATGGCCGCGGAGAAATCGAATATCGCGGGCATGGCGGGAGACGGGCCGGTGGCGGGCCGGGTGGGTTCGGTCTTCATGGCTGAATCCTCCAGCAGGACGACGGCGGGGGCCATCGAGATGACCAAGCCTCCCCGGTTTCGCGCCGACTCGCCTTGACGCGCATCAAGCGCCTCCCTTGCAGACGCTCCCGGTCCACGGCTCGCCTTGACCAGCGTCAATGACCGCAGCCTCGCGTTCGGCTTCCATCTGCCGGTCGCGCTCAGGGCGCGCGCCCGTCTGACGAGGAGGTCGTAAAATGACGGACAAGGCTCAGGACGTTCCGGTGGAGGCCGGGACCGAGTCGTCGTAGGCTCCGGCCCCCGCGGTCTGGGCGCCGTTCGATACTCTGAGGCGGGAGGTGGACCGCGCCTTCGACGCCTTCCACCGCGGCGGCTGGCGGCTGCCGCTGGCGGGATGGCCGTCGGAGCCGGGGCTGCCCGAGTTCCGCGGCTTCCTCGGCGGTGATCTGGTGGTGGACGTGGCCGAGAACGGCGACGCCTTCGAGATCACGGCCGAGCTGCCGGGGGTTCCGGCCTCGGACATCGAGATCAGCCTCGCCGGCCGCCGGCCGCCGGCCGCCTGCTGCCCTGAAGGCCGAGAAAAGAGAGGAGAAGCAGGAGACCGAGAAGGGCCGGCACGTGTCCGAGCGCCGCTACGGCTCCTTCATGCGCTCGTTCCAGCTTCCCGACGGCGTGGACCAGGACGTGATCAAGGCGACGCATGACAACGACGTGCTGAAGATCGTTCTGCCCAAGTCCGCCGAGGCCAGGGCCGCCGAGCGCAAGATCGAGGTTCGGGCGGCGTGACGCGGCGCGACCGGCACCGCCCGCGGACGATCCGTCCGGGGGCGGCCGGCCGCCGGAGGGAGCGCGAGGTATGAAGGACCAGGAGGCGCCGCAGGATCTCTATGGCGCACTCGGCGTGGCGCGGACGGCCCCGGACAAGGAGATCCGGGCCGCCTACCGCAAGCTCGCCAAGGCGCATCACCCGGACCTCAACCCCGGCGACCCGTCGGCGGAGGCGAGGTTCAAGCAGGTTTCCGCAGCCTGGGAAATCCTGGGCGATCCGGAGAAGCGCGCCCGCTACGACCGGGGCGAGATCGACTCCGCGGGCGCCGAACGGCCGCAGCGCCCCTACTGGCGCCGCCATGCCGAGGCGCCGGGCGCCGAGCGCTACGACGCGGGCGGGTTCGAGGCCATGTCGGACGTGTTCGCGGATCTGTTCCGCCGCCAGGGCGGAGCGACGCCGGGGCGGGACCTGCGCTTCCACATGGAGCTCGACTTCCTCGACGCGATCTACGGGGCGACGCGGCGGGTCGGGCTGCCGGGGGGCGGGACGCTGGAAATCTCCATCCCCGCAGGCGTGCGCGACGGGGAGACGGTCGTGCCGCCCGGCCAATGCGCCCCCGGCCGCGGCGACGGTCCGCCCGGAGACGCTCTGGTCGCCGGCGCCGTTCGCCCGCATCCCGTGTTCTCGCGAGAGGGACGACATCGTCCTGGAACTGCCGATCACGCTGGACGAGGCGGTGCTGGGTCCGAAGGTGGAGGTTCCCACCGTGACCGGCCGGGTGGCGATGACCGTGCCGAAGGGCGCGTCGAGCGGGAAGGTCCTGCGACTTCGGGGCAGAGGCGTGAAGCCCACGGGCCGGCCGGCGGGCGACCAGCTGGTCCGGCTGAAGATCGTGACGCCGCCGAAAGTTGACGAGGAGCTGGAGGCGTTCATGACCCGCTGGCGAGAGGCGCACCGCTACGACCCGCGTGCGGACCTGAGGAGAGCGACATGAGCCGCAGCGAGATGGATGCGGCGCGGGAGGCGGGGGTGTCCCGCGCGACCCTGCGCGTCTGGGTGGAGGAAGGCTGGATCCTCCCGGCCGCGGGCGATGCGGGTCCAGTCTTCGACGAGCTGGATCTGGCGAGGGCGCGGCTGCTGGCGCGGCTGCGCGACGACCTCTGTCTCGACGACGAGGCGCTGCCGGTGGTGCTGTCGCTGATCGACCAGGTGCACGGTCTGCGCCGGCAGGTCCGGGTCATGGCCGAGGCGCTGGACCGATTGCCGCCCCATCTGCAAACTGAAATCCGCCGCGCAGCCGGCGGCTGAGCGGGGGAGGGGATCCGTGCCGTGGCGATGGACCGGGCGGGGACGCCCCTGCGCCTCAGCGAGCTGCCGGAGCAGGTTTCCGGGCCGGTGCAGGTCCCGCACGGATCTGCACGTTCTGGACGACGAGCTGACCTCGCGCCAGCTGCCTCTCGTCCCGGAGCCCGAGATAGTGGGGCGGGTGCGCGCGCTGGGTCCGGGGACGCCCGAACGCGAGATCGGCGCCCGCCTCGGCGTCCCCTGGCTCGTCCACGCCTGCGGGCGGCGCTGCTACTGCGCCTCGGGGGGAGAACCTGTGCGATGAACCGGGCTTTTCAGGCCACACGATCGACGGCGGCTACACCGAGGATGCGCGCTTCGTCTTCCCGCTGCCGGAGGGGCCGTCTGACGCGAAGCTCGCGCCGCTGCTCTGCGCCGGGCTGATCGGCCACCGCTCGCCACACGGTGGGGAAGCGCCGCGCCTTGGCCTCCACGGCTTCGGCGCGGCGGCCCACATCGTGGCGCAGGTGGCGCAGGTGGCGCGCTGGCAGGGGCGGCGCGTCTTCGCCTTCACCCATCCAGAAGATGCGCCGGCGCAGCGCTTCGCCCGCGCGGGGCGGGGCGGTCTGGGCGGGCGGCGCAGACGTGCGCGCCCCGAAGGAGCTGGACGCCGCCATCATCTTCGCCCGGGTGGGTGCGCTGGTCCCGGCGCTGTTGGTTGTCCGCAAGGGCGGCCGGGTGGTCTGCGGCGGCGTCCACATCTCCGACACCACGCATCCCCTAAACACTGCCCTGGGGCGAGCGGGAGGTAGTCTCTGTCGCCAACCTCACGTGCGCAGACGGGGAAGATCGCGGCCGGCGCCACCCAGGACAACACCGCACCGAGCCAGCTGCTCCCCACCGCGCCGGAGAAGGGGACGCCGGTCGCGGAAAGCTCGTCGGTCAGTCGGGATCCACGCGGCGGGTCATGAACGCGGACTCGCCGTCTGCAGGGCTCGCATAGATCCCCCGGATCTCGCCCAGGACGACGACGATCTCGCTCACCCGGCCCTCCCGAAACGCCTCTTGAAAACCGCTGCAGGGGATCTCCTCGGTGATGCGCGCCCTGTTCAGCAGGTCCTGGAACAGCGGCGCCCGAAAATCGTCGGCAGGAAGAACAGCAGGCTCATCCTTGTGGAATTGCCCTACCGTAGCTCTCTCCGACATCGCGGCTCCGTCAATGCAGGTCGGCTTCTGGAAGGCACGCGCCGCGCGCGCATTGATGCGGGTCAATGCCGCCCGCCGCGTAACCTGAGACCTTGCAAGCGGTCCTGCGGCGCCGGGAAGAGGAGGAGCAGTTGAGCGCGGAACCCGCCTTCATCCTGTGGTTCGAGAGCCTGGCGCGCGGCGACGTCGCCCGCGTGGGCGGCAAGAACGCGTCGCTCGGCGAGATGGTGCGCAACCTCTCGACGGAAGGGGTTCGGGTGCCTCCCGGCTTCGCCACGACGGCCGACGCCTATCGGCGGTTCCTGACGGAGAACGACCTCGAGACGACGATCTCCGAGGCCCTGTCGCGGCTGGAGGAGCGACGCGCGACGCTTCAGGAGACCGGGAGGGCGATCCGCTCCGCGATCCTCGGCGGCAGCTGGCCGGAGAGGGTGCGCGCGGCGATCCTGGAAGGGTACCGGGAGCTGGGTCGCCGAGAGGAGGTCCCCGCCCTCTCCGTCGCCGTGCGCTCCAGCGCCACGGCGGAGGACCTGCCGGACGCGAGCTTCGCGGGGCAGCAGGAGACGTTCCTCAACATCTCCGGCGAGGCGGCGCTGCTGGACGCCTGCCGGCGGTGCTACGCCTCGCTCTTCACCGACCGGGCCATCGAGTACCGGCGCCTCAAGGGCTTCGGCCATGACAAGGTCGCGCTTTCCGTCGGCGTCCAGCGGATGGTGCGCGCCGACGAGGGCGGGGCCGGCGTGATGTTCTCCATCGACACCGAGTCGGGGTTCGACCGGGTGGTGCTGATCAACGCCGCCTGGGGTCTGGGCGAGAGCGTCGTCCAGGGGACCGTGGACCCGGACGAATACCAGGCGTTCAAGCCGCTGCTGGCGGAAGCCGCGCTTTCTCCGATCCTGCACAAGGGTCTCGGCGGCAAGGCGCGAAAGATGATCTACGCCGAGGGCGGGGCCACGCGGAATGTCCCGACCTCGAAGGCCGAGCGGGCGGCCTTCGTGCTCTCGGACGCCGAGATCCTGCAGCTCGCCCGCTTCGCCGTGACGATCGAGCGGCACTATGGCCAGCCGATGGACATGGAATGGGCGCGCGACGGCCGCGGGGGCGAGCTCTTCATCGTGCAGGCGCGGCCGGAGACCGTGCAGTCCCGGGTCGCCGTCGGCGCTCTGCGTTCCTGGTCCATCGGGGCGAAGGGGGAGAAGCTGCTGACCGGCCTGAGCGTCGGCGAGGCCGTGGTCGCGGGCCCCGTCTGCCTGATCGAGGATGCGAAGGACCTCGATCGTTTCGTCGACGGCGCGGTGCTCGTGACCTCCACCACAGACCCCGACTGGGTGCCCGTGATGAAGCGCGCCGCCGCCATCGTCACCGACCATGGCGGCCGCACCAGCCACGCCGCGATCGTGAGCCGGGAGCTGGGCCTCCCCGCCCTGGTCGGAACGGGAAACGCCACCGAGATCCTGCATGACGAGCAGGTGGTGACCGTATCCTGCGCCGAGGGAGACCAGGGTTTCGTCTACGAGGGCCGCGCCGAGTACGAGGTGCACGAGAGTCGGGCCGAGGACGTGCCGGCGACCCGCACGAAGGTCATGCTCAACCTCGCCAACCCCGCCGCCGCCTTCCGCTGGTGGCGGCTTCCGGCGGACGGAGTAGGGCTCGCGCGCATGGAGTTCGTGGTCTCGAACCACGTCCGGGTGCACCCCATGGCGCTCTGCCGCCCGGATCGGGTGGAAGGCGAGGCGCAGGCCGCGATCGCCGCCCTGACGCGCGGTTTCGCCGACCCCCGCGACTACTTCGTGGAGACGCTGGCCCGCGGCCTCTCCCGCATCGCGGCGGTCTTCCACCCGAAGCCGGTCATCGTTCGTCTGAGCGACTTCAAGACCAACGAATACGCGAACCTCCTCGGCGGCCGCGCCTTCGAGCCGGAGGAGGAGAACCCCATGATCGGGTTCCGCGGCGCCTCGCGCTACTATTCCGACGCCTACCGCCAGGGCTTCGCGCTGGAGTGCCGCGCCCTGCGCCGGCTGCGCGAGGAGATGGGCTTCTCGAACGTCGTCCTCATGGTCCCCTTCTGCCGAACCGTCGAAGAGGCCGACCGCGTGCTGGCCGAGATGGCGGCGAACGGACTGGAGCGGGGGCGCAAGGGCCTCGAAGTCTACATGATGTGCGAAGTCCCCTCGAACGTCATCCTCGCGGGAGAGTTCGCCCGGCGCTTCGACGGCTTCTCCATCGGCTCGAACGACCTCACCCAGCTGACGCTCGGCGTGGACCGGGACTCGGCGGAACTGGCGAGCCTCTTCGACGAACGGGACCCGGCGGTCCTGTGGATGATCGAAACCGTTATCCGCAAGGCGCATGACGCCGGCGTGAAGGTGGGTTTCTGCGGCCAGGCCCCGAGCAACGATCCCGCCTATGCGCGGCTCCTGGCCGAGGCGGGCATAGACTCCGTCTCGGTGACCCCGGACCGCTTTCTCGACGTGAAGCGGCGCATTGCAGAGGCGGAGGCCGCGACGGCCGACGGCCTGACCGTCGCCGGCTGGCCGGCGTGACCTCCGCTGGGGCCGCAGCGGGGCACGGGGTCTGCGTCGACGAAGGGACTGCGACCGGCGAACCCCATCATATCGGCTGTCCGGGCGCCCCTGCCTCTTGCCGTCCGTCGGCGGGGGCCTGCGGGCAGTTCCCGCCGCTTCAGGATCAAGATGCTGCGGCGGCGCCCCGGCAGGCCCTGTCGGAACGAAGGGCACGCGCCGAGAGCGCCGGTTTCGATCCAGGCGAACGAGTTCCTTTCGCGGAAGAACAGGAGAAGCCCGATGTACTCGAACATTCTCGTCCCCGTCGCGCTTGACGAGGAAGGCGCGGAGAAACGCGCGCTCGCGGTCGCCCGACGCCTTCTCGCGCCGCAAGGTAGGATCACGTTGCTCCATGTGGCGGAGGCGCCGCCTTCCTATCTCGACATGAACGTGATCGAGGACATCGTCCGCAGCAACCGCGCCGCGGCGGCGGAGAGTCTTCGGGAGATGGCCGAGCGCGAGGGCGTCGAAGGGAAGGTGGCGCGCGGCCACGCCGGGCGCGATATCGTGGACTTCGCCGACAGACACGAGGTCGACTGCATCGTCATGGCCTCGCATCGTCCGGTCTTCTCGGACCACCTGCTCGGCTCCACCGCCGCGCGGGTGGTGCGGCACGCCTCGTGCAGCGTCCACGTCATTCGATAGGAGGCCGTTTCGCGGGCGACCCTTCGAGCGGCGGCCGATCCAGCGGACCCGCGAGGGGACGGATCCTCCTTCCCCCTGAGACCGCCGCGAGAATCATCGCAGGGCCAGCACTATCCAGGCCGTCGTTCAAGAGGTGCGCGGCGGCTTCCGGTCGATGCCGCCGAAAGGATCCCGGGGCAACGTCAAACCCCCTGCATCTGCGGCGGAAGCCGAAAGGGGGGCGAGTTGCCTGCCGAACCTGCGGGTCACCTCCCCTGCGCCGTCCGGCCGCTTCGTTCCTGCGGGACAAGGGCGATGAGACGCTTCTCCACCTCCATGATCACGAAGAGTCCCACCCCGATCGCGATGATCTCGACGCCGTGGACGAAGCCGACCGGGCGGGTGTCGAAGAACGTCTCCATGAACGGCGCATAGGTGAAGACGAGCTGGAGCGCGACCACGAGGGCGAGGGCGATCAGCACCGGCCGCGTGCCCTTCAGCCCCTCCAGCGTCAGGGAGGGCGTCCGTAGGTAGCGCACGCTGAACAGGTAGAAGATCTCCATGACCACCAACGTGTTGACGGCGTGGGTGCGCGCCTCCTCCAGCGAGGCCCCCTGCGCGCGCGACCAGTCGAACATCCCGAAGATGCCGCAGGAGAACAGGACCGTGACGAAGAGCACCCGCCAGATCAGGAAGCCCGACAACAGCGGCTCGTCCGCCGGACGGGACGGTCGGCGCATCACGTCCGGCTCCGCCGGCTCGAAAGCCAGGGCCATGGCGAGGCCCACGGAACTGACCATGTTCACCCACAGGATCTGAAGCGGCGTGATCGGCAGCGTGAGGCCGAGGAGCAGGGCCGCGATGATGGCGACGGATTCCCCACCGTTGACCGGCAGCAGGAACACGATCGCCTTCTTCAGGTTATCGTACACCGTCCGCCCCTCCCGCACCGCCGCGGCGATGGAGGCGAAGTTGTCGTCGGTCAGGACCATCTCCGCCGCCTCCTTGGCGGCCTCGGTCCCGCCTGCGCCCATGGCCACGCCGACATCGGCCTGCTTGAGGGCCGGGGCGTCGTTCACCCCGTCCCCGGTCATCGCCACCACGCCCCCCCGGGACTGGAGCGCACGGACCAGCCGCAGCTTGTCCTCAGGGCTGGTGCGGGCGAAGACATCAACCTCTTCGGCGCGGGCGGCGAGGTCGGCATCGCTCAGCGCCGCGATCTCCGCCCCCGTCAGCGCCTCGACGGCGTTCGCCAGCCCCAGCTGCCTGCCGATGGCGAGGGCGGTTCCGCCATGGTCGCCCGTGATCATCTTCACCCGAATTCCGGCCGCGCGGCAGTCGGCCACGGCGGCGACCGCCTCCGAGCGCGGCGGGTCGATCAGGCCCACCAGGCCGAGCAGAACGAAGCCGCCCTCGGCGTCGGCGAAGGTCAGCGCCCGCCCGTCCGCAGGCTTCGCCGCCACGGCCAGCACGCGCTGGCCCTCGGCGGTCATCTCCTCCAGCCGCCGATGCCACAGGCGGTCGTCGAGGGGCGCGTCCCCCGCCTCCTCCCGCTGGCGGTCGCAGATCGGGAGCACGCGCTCAGGCGCGCCCTTCAGGTGGATCCACGCCGCTCCGTCGCGGCCGGAATTGAAGGTGGCCATGAAACGGTGCGCGGCGTCGAAGGGGATCTCGGCTCAGGGCGGGAGGACCTCTGGACCTCGCGTCGGGATCGCTGGAGGAGGCGCTTGATCTGCTGGAGCGCGTGGCGCATCTGGCGCCTGATGAGGTGCTGAGGTGCCTCGGGACAATCGTCGAGACCCTCCTGCAGGCCCCATACGCGCCCGTCCTTCTGCCGAAGGCCCCGCGGGTGGCGCGCGCCTGCGCCCACGCGCCGAAACACTTCGATCAGGCGACCGACCTCATCCTGCAGACCGTGCTTTCCGCACAAGCCGCCGGCGTCCGCGTCGACGAAGGCGCTCTGACGACGCTCTTCGCGCTGTATCTGTCCGGGACTATGGCGAGGACCGAGGCGCGGGTGAGGTTCGTCAGGCAGTGCCTTTCGAGCGTCGACGAACGGATCGCCTCGATCGGGGCATCCGCCTTGGCGAAGGCCCTTGCGACCGGTAACTGGAGTTGGGGAGGCTGGGTCCAGAACGACGCGCGTCGGAACGTGCACGGTTGGGAGCCGCGGGGCGAGGAACTTGAAGAAGGCTGTGTCCCAGGTGGTGGTGTAGGAGGCCGCGCGCGGAGCCCCTGGCGTAGCGCAGCGCGCGGCCTGGGGTGACGCTGGCGGCCATCGCCGGTCTTCGGAGAAGGTTCGGGTTGCAAGACCTGGAACCTGAACGGAGACGACGATGACCGATGAGAGAATGGCGCTGGTCGAGCTGGTTGAGAAGCAGGCCGATGGCGATCTCGTGCGCGAGATGCTGGCCTTTGCGGCCGAGCGGATCATGGAGCTGGAAGTCGAGGCGCGGACGGGCGCCTCGAAGGGCGCGCGGTCGCCCCTGCGCGAGGTCCAGCGGAACGGATACCGTGATCGCGACTGGGACGCCCGCGCCGGACGGATCGCGCTGGAGATCCCGAAGCTGCGCAAGGGCAGCTACTTCCCCAGTTTCCTCGAGCCGCGCCGCACGGCCGAGAAGGCGCTCGTCGCGGTGATACAGGAGGCCTGCGTCCACGGCGTTTCGACCCGCTCCGTGGACGATCTGGTGAAGGCCATGGGCGCGGGCGGCCTGTCGAAGTCCCAGGTCAGCCGCCTCTGCGTCGAGATCGACGAGCGGGTGAATGCCTTCCTCACCCGTCCCCTGGAGGGGGCGTGGCCCTATCTCTGGCTGGATGCCACCTACCTCGAGGTCCGCGAGGGCGGGCGCATCGTCAGCCGCGCGGCGATAATCGCTGTCGCGGTGAACGAGGACGGCAAGCGCGAGGGGCTGGGCGTCGCCACGGGGCCCTCGGAAGCCGAGACCTTCTGGACCGATTTCCTGCGCTCCCTCGCCGATCGCGGACTGCGCGGCGTGAAGCTGGTGATCGCCGACGACCACAAGGGCCTGCGGGCGGCCGCGCGGCGAGTGTTCAACGCGACCCGTCAGAGGCGCCGGATCCACTGGATGCGGAACGCGTTGGCGCACGCCCCGGCCAAGCAGCGCACTGCGGTCGCGGCGATGCTGAAGACCATCTTCGCGCAGGAGAACAAGGAAGGTGCGGAAGCCCAGGGGGACGCCGTAGCCGACGCGCCGCGCGAGAAGAACGAGAAGCTCGGCGCCTTCATGGACGCCTCCCGCGACGAGGTCCTGGCCTACATGTCCTTCCCTCGCGAGCATCGGGCTCAGATCGCGTCGACGACCCCACTCGAGCGCGTCAACCGCGAGGTCAAGCGGCGGTCAGACGTCGTCGGCATCTTCCCGAACGATGAGGCCATCGTCCGGCTCGTTGGCGCGCTGATGCTGGAGACCAACGACGAATGGGCCGTGGCGCGCCGGTACATGTCGCTTGAAAGCCTCGCCCGCGTCACCGACACTCCCACAGTCAGGCTGCCCGCCGTGGCGTCCTGATCAGCCTCGGATCTCTCTCCGAGGGCCGGCGCTCCTACACCACGCCCCGGGACATGATCCCGGAAAAGATCGCTGACCTCGGGATGAGGGCGGTGACGGAGGTCATGTCGAGGATCGAGCAATCCCCTGTTCAAGATCACCATCTCGTCCAGGTTCTGGAGGCGGCGCTGCCGGCCAATGACGACCACAGGGCGGAAGACGCAGTCTCGGAACTCCTGAGATGCGCTCGCCGCCACCTTGGCTTCAACCACGCACTGGAGGACACGGCCGCAACGCTTGCATCGCGGGCGCCGCGGGCGTTCCTTCAAGGCCTGCTCGGGCCCGGGGGACTCGACCTATCGGAGCGCGTGCAGTTCTTCAGCCGGTCCTTCCGAGAACGCTCTGCGTTGGACGGCGTCGCGAGCGCGGACTTGGCGGCATGGTGCGCCGCCGGCGAGGGCGCCCGCTGGCGCATCATGGCGGAGGCGATCTTCCCGTTCACAAGCGAAGAGAAGATCCTGCGCCTTTCCGATCAGGCGACGGCGCTGCTGGCGTCCGCTCCGCACCCAAAGGAGGTTGTCGAAGGCATCGCGACGCGGCTCGCACCCCGTTCCTGGAGCGGCAGCCGCGCGGCGATCATTGAAGCCCGGGCAGGCGCCTTTCGCTCGCTTCTGGATCATCCCGATTCTGCCGTGCGCCTTGCTGTTCCGCCGCTGCTTCAGAAAGCCGAGGAAGAGCGGCGACACGCCGAGGAAGCCGAGCGTCTGCGATCTGTGGACCGAGACCAGCGGTTCGAATGAGCTGCCACGCCACGGATCGGAGGCGCTGGGATGTTCTCGCCAGCGGCGCTCTTCCCACAGCGCGAGCCCGGTCTTACACGAGGTCGGGCGTGTCTTACATTGTAAGACCGAGGGTCGAGAAACCGCTGGAAACCGCCCGAAACCGCCGAGAACCTCCGGGGGAGCGATCATGTCCTACGTAGAAAAATCAACGACTTGCGGCCACCGCCCCTCCCGCCGCCTGTCGGTCGCACCGATGATGGACTGGACCGACCGCCATTGCCGGGCGTTCCACCGGCTCCTGTCCCGCCGGACGCTGCTCTACACCGAGATGGTGGTCGCCTCCGCCATCGTGCGCGGCGACGCCGACCGGTTGCTCCGCTTCCGGCCGGAGCGGGAGGGGGCGGTGGCGCTCCAGCTCGGCGGCTCGGACCCCGCCATGCTGGCCGAGGCCGCGCGCATCGCCTGCGCCTACCCCTACGTCGAGATCAACCTCAACGTCGGCTGCCCCTCGGACAAGGTGCAGGGCGGGTCCTTCGGCGCCTGCCTGATGCGCGACCCGGACCTCGTCGCCCGCTGCCTCGACGCGATGCGGCAGGCCTCGGCGGCCGAGGGCGGGCCGGAGGTCACGGTCAAGCACCGCCTCGGCGTGGACGACCAGATCCCGGAGGAGATCCTCCCCGCCTTCATCGACCGCATGGCCGAGGCGGGCGTGCGCAGCTTCTCGGTCCATGCGCGCAAGGCCTGGCTTCAGGGGCTCTCGCCCAAGGAGAACCGGGACATCCCGCCGCTGGATCACGCCCTGGTGCTCGCCCAGAAGGCCCGCAGGCCGGAGCTGGAGATCGTGGTCAACGGCGGGATCGCCAGTCTGGAGGAGGCGGAGGGGTTCCTCGCCGCCGGGCTCGACGGGGTGATGGCGGGCCGCGCCGCCTACCATGATCCCGGCGCGATCCTCGCCGCCGCCGACCGCCGGATCTTCTCGGAGCCGGGCCCGGATGCGGACCCCGAGGCGACGGCGCGGGCGATGATGGACTACGTCGAGGATGAGATGGCGCAGGGCGAGCGGCTGCACCGGATCGTGCGCCATATGCTCGGTCTTTTCGCGGGGCGGCCGGGCGCGCGGGCTTGGCGGCGGGTGCTGTCGGAGGCCTCCTCGCGCCCCGGCGCCGGGCCCGAGCTGATCGAGGAGGCGCTCGGGCGTCTCGAACCGCTCGCCGCCTGAAATCAGCAGGTTTCGCAGGTGAGCGGGGGAGCTGCCGGCCGGGTGTTTCGCAGCGAAACGGGAGAGGTTTGGCAGGCAACTGCTTGAGACGGACGAAGTGGTCATAGAGGCAACCGGCAACCGGCAATCGCATGGCGGTCTCCCGCGCTGTCGCCCTACGTGGCACGGGGGGTGATCGCCAACCCGCTCCAGGTGAAGGCGATCGCTCATGCCCATGCGAAGACCGACAAGGTGGACGCAGGCACGCTGGCAAGCCTCCACGCCGCCGGCCATCTGCCTCATACCGGCACGCGAAAGCTCTGACTCGGCTGAAGGGTTCCCCTGCGGCCTGATCTCCAATTCCATCTCCCGAAGCGGCGAGATGGAGGGGAGATGGGTCGGGCGCTCAAGATCCGGGACGATCTGACGGCGGAGGAGCTGCGGAGGATGGCTTCGCGGGAGCGGAGCAACCGTGCGGCGCGGCGACTGCCGGCGATCGCGAACGCGCTGGACGCCATGAGCCGGGCGGACGCGGCGACGGCCGCGGGCATGGAGCGGCAGGCGCTGCGCGACGCGGTGCTGCGCTGCAACGCCGACGGACCGGAGGGCGTGCGCGACCGGCCGCTGCCGGGCCGGCCGCCGGCGCTGCTCTTCGACCGGATCTTCCGCGGTCCGGACCCTGAGAAGGACGCGGTGAGCAGCTGGACCCTTCCGGACCTCTGTCGCTGGGTCGAGGCTCGCTTGGACAAGCGCCTGACCCCGCAGAGCCTGTCGCGGATCCTGCGGCGCGAGGGGGTCTCACGGCAGAAGGTCCGCCCCACGCCTCCGAAGAGCGACGAGGCGGCGCAGCGTCGCTTCGAAAAAGCGGGCTGCGGGCTGCGCTGAAGGCCGCGGCCGAGGCGCATCCGGGCAAGCGGATCACGCTGTGGTTCCAGGACGAGATGCGGGTCGGCCAGAAGGGCCGGCTCTGCCATCGCTGGTGGAGCCGAGGCCGCCGCCCGCCGGGCCGCCAGGACCAGCGCTTCGAGTGGACCTATGTCTTCGGCGCCGCCCGCCCCGATGGGGAGGCCGCCTTCGGTCTCGTCCTGCCCGAGGTCGGCACGCAGGCGATGCGGATCTTCCTCGATGCCTTCGCGGCCACGATCCCCGATGACGAGCACGCCGTCATGATCCTCGACCGCGCCGGCTGGCACGACGCCAAGGCGCTCCGGGTCCCGCCGAACGTCAGCCTCGTCCCGCTGCCGCCGCATTCGCCCCAGCTCAACCCGATGGAGCGCGTCTGGCTATGGCTCCGCGAGCGCTTCCCGAGCCTGCGCGTCTTCGAGGGCTTCGACGCCATCGTCGACGCCTGCTGTCGCGCCTGGAACGCCTTCGCCGACGATCCGTCCCGCATCCGCTCCCCGTGCCTCCAGCCGTGGATCAAGAGGGCCATCGGTTAGGCGCGGCGGTATTATTCCTCCGTCCCCGGCGCCTGCCGCATGGCCTTCACCTCGCCCCGCTTGCTCTTGCCCTCCAGCCGCCGCCGCTTGGAGGCGAGGGTCGGCCGCGTCTTCACCCGCCGCTTCGGCCGCTCCAGCGCCTTGGCGACCAGCTCCGCCAGCCGCTCCCGCGCCGCCTCCCGGTTCCGGGCCTGGCTGCGATGGGCGTCGGCCTTGATGATGATCGCCCCCTCGTCCGTCCAGCGCCGGCCCGCGAGCCGCCGCAGCCGCGCCTTCGCGTCCGGTGGCAGATGGGGCGAGCGGGCCGCCTCGAACCGCAGCTCCACCGCCGAGGAAACCTTGTTGACGTTCTGCCCCCCGGGCCCGGAGCTGCGGACGAACTGCTCCGTCAGCTCCCAGTCGGCGATGGAGACGGCGTCGGTGATGCGGAGCATGGGCGGAGGTCCCGGAAACGGCGGAGCGGGCAGGGTGCGCCTGCGGCCGGGCGCGTCAACCCCCGGCGAAGGCGCCGCGCCGGGGGGCCCGCCTCTCGTTCCGGTCGCGCCCGCGGCGCGCGGCCGGCGTCGGGGCGTGTGGCCGGCGCCTGGCCTCGGGCGGGGGGCCCTGAAACGGCAAGGACCGCGGCTTGCGCCGCGGTCCCCGTGAGCCTTGGAGCCGCAGGCGGCAGGACCTGGAAGGATCCCGTCGCGCCCAGGGCGTCGGAAGGAGGCTGCTCCTAGCGGATCACCCCGCGCGCCGACCCGACCTGCTGCTCCAACATCTCACTCGACATCAGACCACCTCCTTCCTTGCTGTTGAACTCAACAAGGAGGATGGGGACGAAAGCCCCGCACGTCCAGAGGAAAATCCGAAAAATTACGCGGGCCGCAGAAGCCCCGCCGCGACCCGGAACGGCGCCAGCGCCAGCGCCGCCAGCCCCAGCTTCACCCCGAAATCCGCAACCGCGAGGCTGACCCAAAGCGGCGCGACCGGCCCGGCCCCCAGCAGGGGCGCCCCCTCGTTCGCCCAGGCCACGTCGCCGGGCAGGGCGGCCGAGAACGCCAGGGTGAAGAAGATCGCCGTGTCCACCGCCGACCCCACGACCGAGGACGCGAGCGGCGCCCGCCACCACGCCCCCGCCCGCAGCCGGTCGAACACCGCCACGTCCAGCATCTGCGCCGCGAGGAACGCAAGCCCCGAGCCCGCCGCGATCCTGAGCGTCGTCGCCCCGTACCCCGCCGCGACCAGCGAGCACGCCGCCCCCGCCGCGAATCCCGCCAGCACCACGCGCCGCGCGGCCCGCGCCCCCAGCGTGCGGTTCGTGAGGTCCGTGATCAGGAACGCCGCCGGGTAGGACAGCGCCCCCCAGGTCAGCCAATCCCCCAGCAGGCGCTGCACCAGAATGTTCGAGGCGACCACGCAGGCCGTCATCGCCAGCGCGCCGATCATCACTCCACGGGTCACGACGGCCCTCCTCAGCCGGGCAGCATCCCCAGCGCGCTCATGTAAAGCTCCAGCATCGCCTCCTCCTCGGAGCGTTCCTCGGGCTTCTTCTTGCGCAGGGCGATGATCTTGCGCAGGGTCTTCACGTCGAAGCCATTGCCCTTGGCCTCGGCGAAGACCTCCTTGATCTGCTCCGAGACCTCCTTCTTCTCCTCCTCGAGCCGCTCGACGCGCTCCACGATGGCGCGAAGCTGGCCGGCCGAGACGTTGGTGGCGGAGAAGTCGTTGTCGTCGTCGTCGAGCATGGGGTCCTCGCGAGTCGGGGGCGAAAGAGGCGCGAAGCTACCCACGCCCCCCTCCCCCGGCAAGGCCGCTCTCTTCCCTGCGGCGGCGCGTCTCGCAGGCGTGGTTCTCCCGCCCGTCGCCTTCGCCTCGCCTGCGGCGAGCCTCGGCTCCCGTTGGGCCGCGCCTCGCCGCGCTGCGCGCGCTCGGAGGAAGGGCGCCGGCCACACGCCCTGCGCCTGCTACGCGCCGCGGGCGCCCCTGCAACCGCAAGCGCGACGCCCGACGCGGCGCCTACTCGTGCGGCCGGTTCTTCTCGAACGCCGCCTGCTTGTCGGCCCCTGCCTCCGCCTGGTAGCGGTCGCGCCACTCGTCATAGGGCATCCCGTAGACGACCTCGCGCCCCTCCTCCTTCGACATCTCCAGCCCCCGCTCGGCGGCGGCCTCCTGATACCAGCGGCTCAGGCAGTTCCGGCAGAACCCGGTCAGGTTCATCATGTCGATGTTCTGCACGTCCGTCCGCTCGCGCAGGTGGTCGCGCAGGCGGCGGAAGGCGGCGGCCTCCAGCTCGGTGCGGGTCGCGTCGTCCATGGCGTCCTCCTCTGGGCTCCCCCGCATCTAGGAACCCGCGCGCATCCGGTCCAGAGCGTCGGCCAGCGCGCCCGCCAGCCGCTCGGCCCACAGCATCTGCCCCTCGCGCTCCGCGATCAGGTCGTTGCTCACCTCGATCAGCGCGTGCGCCAGCCCCCGGCGCGTCCCGTGGACGTTCATGCAGTCCCCGTCCAGCGCGCCCAGATAGGGCTCGTTGTCCCCGACCACGAGGTCCCCCTCCTCCCGCAGCCGCTCGATCAGCGGGTCGGGCAGGCGCGCATCCGCGTCCCACAGCACCCCCACATGCCACGGCCGCGGCGGCCGCCCCCGGAACTGCCGCGTGAAGGAATGCATCGAGATCAGCGCCGGCCGCACCCCCATCCGCTCCGCCCGGTCGATCGCGCCGCGCACCGCCCCGTGATAGGGCCGGTGCCAGTCGTTCAGCCGCCGCTCCACCTCCTCGGGCCCCGCATGGCGGTTGGCCGGCACCACCGACCCGTCGCACAGCTTCATCACCAGCGTCGGGTCGTCCTCGCCGCGGTTGGGGTCGATCACCAGCCGCGACCAGGTGGACAGCACCGCCGGCCAGCCCATCCGCTCGGCCAGCAGCAGCGTCACCTCCCGGATCCCCACGTCATAGGCGATATGCCGCCGCATATCCTCCGGCGGCAGGCCCAGATCCCCGCCCGCCACCTCCTCCGGCACCGCGTTCGAGGCATGGTCGCAGACCAGCAGGACCGCGGGCTCCCCGTCCGGGTTCACAAGCTCGAAGGCGGGCATGGAGGGCATGGGATCTCCGGGTGCTGCGGCAGGGGCCGGAGCATAGGCGCGCCCCGGCCGGGGGCAAGGCCCCTGCGCCGGCGCCCCGCGGCGAAACGGTCTTGCGGTTGAAGCCGCGCAAAAAGCAGCGATCTGACCCGCTGGAAACGCGACTTTCAGGAAAGCCTTGGTTATACGGGGCCGCGTTCGTGCCCGGGACCGCCTCCGGGCCTCCCCGACCGCCGCCGTGCAGGAGCCTTCATGCGACGCCTTCGCAACACCAAGATCGTCGCCACGCTGGGTCCGGCGTCCTCCGACCGCGCCACGATCCGCGCGCTGTTCGAGGCCGGCGCCGACGTGTTCCGCTTGAACATGTCCCACGGCGACCATGACGGGATCCGCGCGCTCCACGGCTACATCCGCGAGATCGAGCATGAGATGCGCCGCCCCATCGCCATCCTGGCGGACCTCCAGGGTCCGAAGCTGCGGGTCGGGACCTTCGAGGGCGGCTCCGCCGAGCTGAAGGAGGGCGCCGAGTTCCGCCTCGACCTCGACAAGGCCCAGGGCGACGTCTCCCGCGTCACGCTGCCGCACAAGGAGATCTTCCAGGTCCTGTCCGAAGGCTCGCGCCTTCTCATCAACGACGGCCAGATCCGCCTGCGCGTGACCCGCTGCGACGAACGCTCGGCCGACACGGTGGTGGAGATCGGCGGCAGGATCTCCGACCGCAAGGGTGTGAACGTGCCCGACGTGGTCCTCCCCATCCCCGCGCTGACCGAGAAGGACCGCCGGGACCTCGACTTCGTCTGCGGCCTGGGCGTGGACTGGCTGGCCATGAGCTTCGTGCAGCGCCCCGAGGACGTGGCCGAGGGGCAGCGCCTCGCCGCCGGCCGCGCCGCCATCATCGCCAAGATCGAGAAGCCCGCCGCCGTCGCCGCCATCGACGCCATCCTCGCGGAGGCCGACGGCATCATGGTCGCCCGCGGCGATCTCGGCGTGGAGATGCCCATCACCTCCGTCCCCGTGATCCAGCGCCGCCTGATCTCCACCGCCCAGCACGCCGGCAAGCCGGTGATCGTGGCGACCCAGATGCTGGAGAGCATGATCGCCTCGCCGATCCCCACGCGGGCCGAGGTCTCGGACATCGCCAACGCCATCTACGACGGCACGGACGCGGTGATGCTGTCGGCCGAATCCGCCGCAGGCAAGTATCCGGTGGAGGCGGTCGCCACCATGAACGCCGTGGCCGAGGAAACCGAGCGCGACCCCCACCACCGCTTCCGCATGGAGATCCTGCGCCCCCGCACCCGCACCCGCGTGGCCGACGCCATCGCCGCCGCCGCGCGCGAGGTGGCGGAGACCACGGACGTGAAGGCGATCTGCTGCTTCACCCACGGCGGCACCACCGCCCTCCTGATGTCGCGCGAACGGCCCCGCGTGCCGATCCTGGCGCTGACGCCGCTCACCCGGACCGCGCGGCGCCTGAGCCTCGTGTGGGGCCTGCACTGCCTGCTGACCCACGAGGTGGAGCGCTTCAAGCTCGCCGTGGTCTCCGCCGCCCGCGCGGCGCGCGAGTACGGCTTCGCCGACGGTCCCGACCGGATCGTGGTGATGGCCGGCATCCCGTTCAACATGGCCGGCACCACCAACATCCTGCGGGTGGCCCCGGTCGACGAACGCGCGATCTACGAGGGCGAGCCGGAGTAGCCCGTTCAGGCGATCAGCAGCGCCGCTGGCAGGATGGACATGGCCGCCGCCAGCATCACCCAGTAGCCGATGTTGCGCTTGCGCTTCATCGGCCGCCGGTTGGTGGACACGCGACGCCGCTGCGCGCGCTCCGACCAGTCGACGCGCCGGCTTCGATCTGCGGTTTCCCCGTTCATATCGCCTCCCCCGGCATGTGATCACTGCCGGTCGAACCCGCGCCGCAGCCTCGCGTTCCAGCGGACGCGCGGAATGGCATCCCACACCTGCCGCCCTTGACTCCCGTCCGCCGTTGCGGCACAGCCCAGCCCTTCCAGAACGGGGAGGCCGGCCGGTGATGGGCTGCCGCGTTTCCCTCGAACCGGCCCGCGGTCCCGCGGGCGCTCTGACAAGGAGCCCGAAATGCCCAAGATGAAGACGAAGGCGAGCGCCAAGAAGCGCTTCAAGGTCACCGCCTCCGGGCTGGTGAAGGCCCAGCAGGCCGGCAAGCGCCACGGCATGATCAAGCGCACGACCAAGTTCATCCGCAACGCCCGCGGCACCACGGTGCTGTCGGCCCCGGATGCCAAGATCGTGAAGCTCTACCTGCCCTACTCGCGCTGAAGGAGGCCTGATCCATGTCCCGAGTGAAGCGCGGCGTCACCGCCCACGCCCGTCACAAGAAGGTCCGCGACGCAGCCAAGGGCTATTACGGCCGTCGCAAGAACGTCTTCCGCGTCGCCAAGCAGGCCGTCGACAAGGCCCAGGAATACGCGACGCGCGACCGCAAGCGCCGGAAGCGCACGTTCCGCGCGCTGTGGATCCAGCGCATCAACGCCGGCGTCCGCGCGGTGGAGCCGGGGATGACCTACTCCACCTTCATCAACGGTCTGTCCAAGACCGGAATCGAGGTTGACCGCAAGGTTCTCGCCGATCTCGCGGTCCGGGAGCCGGAGGCGTTCGCCGCCATCGTCGGCCGCGCCAAGGCCGCCCTCGCGGCCTGAGCGTTTCGCAGCGAAACACCGCGAACGCCCCGGAGCCCTCTCCGGGGCGTTCGCATGTCAGGGGGACCGCATGAGCCTCGCCACCGTCAAAGCCTGGTTCGCCGAACACGCGCCCGAGGTCGAGGTGATCGAGACCGAGGCCTCCTCCGCCACGGTCGCCGACGCGGCCGCCGCGCTGAACCTGCCGCCCGAGCGGATCGCCAAGACCCTCTGCCTGACCGCCGGGAACGGCCCGATGCTGATCGTCGCCGCCGGCCACGCCCGCCTCGACAACCGCAAGTTCAAGGACCGCTTCGCCGCGAAACCGAGGATGCTGGACGCCGACGCGGTGCTGGAGGCCACGTCCCACCCCGTCGGCGGCGTCTGCCCCTTCGGCCTGCCGGGCCCGCTCCCGATCCACCTCGACGTCAGCCTGCGCGATTTCCCCGAGATCGCCCCCGCCGCAGGCTCCCCCAACTCCGCCGTGCGCATGACCCCGCAGCGCCTCGCGGACCTCACGGGCGCCGAGTGGATCGACGTCTGCAAGTAGCTACCCGGTCAGCTTCCGCCACGCACGGAAGTAAAGCTGGTTCGGCAGCAGGTTCAGCGCCCGCAGGAACAGCGCGAACCGCCGCGGGAACACGATCTCGAACCCCGGCTTGCCCAGCCCGTCCACGATCCGCTTCCCCGCCTCCTCCGGCGTCATCACCATCGGCATCCTGAACTCGTTGACCGCCGTCGCCTCGGTCTCCACGAAGCCCGGATTGACCACGGATATCCGCACCCCGAGGTCCATGAGGTCCAGCGCCAGGCTTTCGCACATGGCGATCAGCGCGGCCTTGCTGCCGGAATAGGGCCCGGCCTGCGGCAGCCCCCCGAAGCCGGCCACGGACGCCGTCACCGCGACATGGCCCCGCCCGCGCGCGATCATCGCCTTCAGCACCGGCTCCAGCCCGTTGGCGACGCCGCCCAGATTGACCTCGAACGTCTTGCGCGCCTTGGCGGCGTCGAAGTCCTGCGCCTTCATCGGGAAGTACACGCCGGCGTTGAGCAGCACGAGCGCCAGCGGCCCCTCCGCCTCGATCCCGGCCACGATCCGCGTCATGTCGTCGGGGTCGGTCACGTCGCCCGGCCGGGGGATCACCTGCCCCGGAGCCTCGGCCGCCAGCGCCGCCAGCTTCTCCTCCGACCGCGCGGTGGCGTGGACGGTCCAGCCGCGGCGCGCCAGCTCCAGCGTCACCGCCCGTCCGATGCCCGAGGACGCGCCTGTCACCCACGCAGCCCCGTCCTGCGGCCGCATCACCTGGTCGAAGACGTTCACCCCCACAGCCCCGCGAGCCGCCCGGTCTCGGACGTCGCGGCGAAGCGGGCCTCCACGCCGCCCGCGTCGAAGGCGTTGCCCATCCACTCGCCCCGCCCGTCGTAGTAGAGCGTCAGGGGCAGGTCTCCCTCCAGCCGCCAGCGGGCGCAGTCGATGTCGCCGCCGATCCCTTCGATCCGCTCCGATCCGTCGCGCCGGGCGCGCACGGCCAGCGGTTCGCCGGTCTGGGTGGAGATCCAGGTGCCCCGCTTCAGGAATTCCTGCGTGAAGTAGGTGGTGGTCGCCGCGTCGCCCGGCAGCGGACCGGCGAAGCTGCCCGAGGAGAGCAGCGCGTCGCCGTCCCGCCGGACCCGCGCGATGTTCTCCCGGCCGTCGTCGTTGGTCGTCCCGTCAAGCGCCACCAGCCGGCCGCCCTGCCACCGCTCCTCGCTCCGAAGGTCGTAGCGGTAGACGGGCACGCCGAGGATGCGGATCAGGATCTCCACCTCCACCGTCACGTCGATCACGTTGCCGTCGCGGGAGACGCCCGTCACCTGCCGGCCGATCGAGGATCCGCCCCTGAGGATGTCGAATCGCCGCTCCAGCTTCTCGGCCGCCTCGGCCCTGAGCCCCAGCAGCGTGGGCGCAACAAGCGCGGCGCCGGCCGTCAGAAGGGCCCGGCGCGACGGGCGGAAGGTCGGAGGCGCGCTCCGCGGCATGTTTCACTCCCCAAGCAGGTTCAGCACCCGGGAGAACGCGCCGGTGAACCGCAAGTTGCCGGTCATCACCACTAGGCAGATGCACATTTCGCTCCCGACGATGCGGGGGCGATGATCGTCATGCTCATCGGCGAGCGTGACCTCGCCGCGCCGGTAGACCTGGCCGCGGTCCTCCATCTCTCCCGAGAGGATCAGCGTGGCCTCCCGTCCGGTATGGGTGTGGGAGAAAGGGGGGCGCCCGGGCGGGCGCGCAGCAGGCTCACCTCCTCGCCCTCGAACCCGTCCACCATGCATTCCGAGAGGCCGGGAAGGCGGAACTTCCAGTCGAGCGCCTCGGGCCGCGGGCCGATCACCTCGCGCAGCGGGGCGGGGAAGGGGCCGGGCTCGGGCGCGGCGCGGCGCGCGGGCTCCGCCGGCGCGGCGTCGATCCGCTCGAACGCCGCGGCGAGCGAGGGGGGCGGCAGCGGCGCGTCCTCCGCCATCAGCGCGGCGCCGACGCTCTCGAGCTCCGACACGCGGTTCCGGCTCTCGGGGCAGAAGGTCAGGTGGGAGGCCACAAGCAGCGACATGCCCCGGGGCAGGGCCCCGCTGGCGTAGTCGGCCAGGATCTGGTCGTCTGGAAATCTCCGCATCGTCGCACCCTGCACTCACGTCCTCTCCGGCGCCGCGCCATGTGCGCGCGCCGCATCTAGGTTTGCAACCTCTCGCCCGCGCCGTTTGAGCGCGTTTCCTCAGGATCGGTCTGTGTTACGTCCCGCGCCCGGACATGGATCACTCCTCCGGAGCCGGGGCGGCGGAAAGCCGCGCCGGTCCGTCATCCCGGTCGGGCCGCAGGGCCGACCCAACCGTGAGAGGCGCAGCGATGCCCCGACAGCCCATCTTCTTCTACGGCTCCCTCCGCGACCCGGAGCTTCTGGCGATCGTGATCGGCCGAAGCCCGCAGGCGGTGACGCTGGAGCCCGCCGCCCTTCCCGACCACGGGATCCGGGCGGTGGCGGGCGAGAGCTTTCCCTGCGTCGTCGAGTCCCCGGAGAGGACGCCCCCGGCGCCCTCCTGCGCGACGCGACCCCGGAGGAGGCCGCCCGCGTGATCTTCTTCGAGGACGAGGCGGAATACGAGGTCGCGCAGATCGGGGTCCGCACGGCCGGAGGGGAGGAGGTCCGGGCGCTGACCTGCTTCCCCCGCGGGATCACCACCCCCGACGGACCGTGGCGGTTCGAGGACTGGGATCCGGCGGAGCGGGCGGTGCTGCTGGAGGCGGCGGTGGAGATCATGGCGCTTCGCGAGCAGGGGGTGGATTGGTCGGACCTGACGCTCTGGCCCGGGATCAAGGCGCGCGCGGCGGCCCGGGCCTCGGCCCGACGGGCGGCCGGGGGGCCGCCATTCCCCGAGGCGCCGTTCCGCCGGGAAGAGGTGCGGACGGAGGCGGTGGCGCGCCCCTACGCCTCGTTCTTCGCGGTGGAGGAGCATCGCCTGTCCTACCCCATGTCCGGCGGGCGGATGTCCGATGTGGTGAGCCGCGCGGTCTGGATCCCTGGAGACGCGGTGACGGTGCTGCCCTACGACCCGGCGCGGGACGAGGTTCTGCTGGTCAGTCAGTGGCGCACCGGCCCGCACGCCCGCGGCGACGCCCACCCCTGGCCGGTGGAGGTCATCGCCGGCCGGCTGGAGGGCGTCGAAGACCCCGAGGCCGCCGCGCGGCGCGAGGCGCAGGAGGAGGCGGGGCTCACGCTCGGGCGGGCGGAGCAGGTGGCGGCGTTCTATTCCTCGCCCGGCACGGTGGCGGAGTTCGTGACCTGCTTCGCCGCGGAGGCGGACCTGGCGGGCGCCGGCGGCGCGGGGGGGCTGGAGCAGGAGGCGGAGGACGTGATCTCGGCCGTCCTGCCGTTCGGGGAGGCGATGGAGATGATCGGGCGGGGGGCGGTGAACACCTCTCCGGCGCTGATCTCGCTCCTGTGGCTCGCGCGGGAGCGGGAGCGGCTGAGGGCGGAGTGGCGGCGGGCCGGGTAGGCGCCCCGAAAATGGGGTTTCGCGTGTTTCGCTGCGAAACATTCACGGTGAAACGATTGCAAGCGGATGATGTCGTTGCGGCAAGGTTGACGAAAGGTTGCCGGAGCGAGGCCCCTGCCGCGGGCGCTCGGCTTGCGCGGCACGGGCCTCGCGTCTAAGTCCGTCAGGACCCGTGAGCGAGGCCGGCCTGTCGCCGGCGAGGGAGGAGCGATGAAAGTCTACAAGGACCTTGCCGCCGCCGTCGGGCACACCCCCCTGATCCGGCTCAACCGCGCCTCGGAGGCCACGGGCTGCGAGATCCTGGGCAAGGCGGAGTTCCTCAATCCCGGCCAGTCGGTCAAGGACCGCGCCGCGCTCTACATCATCAAGGACGCCATCGAGCGGGGGGCGCTGGAGCCGGGCGGCGTGATCGTCGAGGGCACGGCGGGGAACACGGGGATCGGAATCGCGCTGGTGGGGGCCTCGATGGGCTTCCGGTCCGTGATCGTGATCCCGGAGACGCAGAGCCAGGAGAAGAAGGACATGATCCGGCTTGCGGGCGCGGAGCTCGTGGAGGTGCCGGCGGTCCCCTACCGGAACCCCAACAACTACGTGCGGTATTCCGGGCGGCTGGCGGAGGCGCTGGCGACGACCGAGAAGCACGGCGCGATCTGGGCCAACCAGTTCGACAACACCGCCAACCGGCGCGCGCATGTCGAGACCACGGCGCCGGAGATCTGGGAGCAGACGCAGGGCGGGGTGGACGGGTTCATCTGCGCGGTGGGCTCGGGCGGCACGCTCGCGGGCGTGGCGGAGGGGCTGCGCGCGCGGTCCCGCGACGTGAAGATCGGGATCGCGGACCCGGACGGCTCGGCGCTGTTCAACTGGTACGAGGCCGGGGAGCTGAAGGCGGACGGCAGCTCCATCACCGAGGGCATCGGGCAGGGGCGCGTGACCGCGAACCTGGAGGGGCTGAGCGTGGACATGCCGTTCAACATCCCCGACGCGGAGGCGCTGCCGGTGGTGTTCGACCTGCTGGAGCATGAGGGGCTGTGCCTCGGCGGGTCTTCGGGCATCAACGTCGCGGGCGCCGTGAGGATGGCGACGGCGATGGGGCCGGGCCACACCATCGTCACCATTCTCTGCGACTCGGGCACGCGCTATGCCTCGAAGATCTTCAATCCGGCCTTCCTGCGGGAAAAGGGCCTGCCCGTGCCTGCGTTCCTGGAGCGGCGGAGCGAGGTTCCGACGGTTTTCGAGGACGCCTGACGGGAGGGGACCTTGCCGGGAGCGTTGAGGAGGGGCGGGCGGCTGCGCGCGGCTGTGGCCGCGGCGTGGCTGACGCTCGGCCTTGCGCCGGCATGGGCGCAGCCGGGGCCTCCGGGCGTGGGCGGGCTGCTGAATACGGGCGAGGCGTCGGAGCCCGCCGCGGAGGAGGCCGAGGCGCCGGCCGGCGAGACGCGGCAGGGGGATCTCGGCTCTGCGCCCACGGCGCTTTCGGTCGAGGCGGATGTCCAGACCATCGACCGCCAGCTGAGCGTCTGGGAGGAAACCGCGCGCGAGGCCGAGGCCGCCATCACCGCCGGCGACGCGGCCCCCGCGATCTACGAGGGTCTTCGCCAGCGGCTGGTGGATCAGCGCGAGGCGGCGAAGGGGATGTCGGAGCGGCTGCTCGCGGCCATGCAGCCGCTGCGGCGGCAGCTTGAGGCGCTGGGGGAGGGGCCGGATTCGTCGCGGAGCCTCGCGCCGCCGCCGCCCGAACGGAGCGGCGAGGAGGACGCGCTTCCCGACACCCGCAGCGAGAACGCGGTCAGCGCCGAGCGGCGGGAGCTTGCGGCGCGGCTGGAGGCGCTGGAGTCGCGCCAGCGGCGGGCGGAGCTGGCCTTCGCGCGCGCCGCCACCCTGATCGGAGAGATCGACCGCCTGATCCGGCAGCGCTTCGTGGACCAGCTTCTGGCGCTGGGGCCCACGCCGCTCGACCCCCTGCTGTGGGGGGAGGCGGTGCAGGAGGGGCTGGGGCTGGCGATCCGCGCGGTCGAGGAGGTCCAGGCGAACGCCGACAGCCCGGAGCTGTGGCGCGAGGCGCAGGTGCGGCTGCCGCTGCTGGTGGGCGGGCTGGTGCTGGGCGGCGCGCTGCTGACGCTGGGCCGGCGGGCGGCGGTGCGCGCGATCTATCGGCGGCTGGAGGCGGATGCGGGGCGGGGGCGGCGCATCGGGCTGGGCGCCGCGGCGGCGCTGGCGCGGGTGGCGGCCCCGGCGGCGGGGCTGCTGCTGGTGTGGGGCGCGGTGGACCAGAGCGGGCTGCTGGGCCCGCGGGCGGACGTGCTGCTGCGCTACGCGGTGGCGGGCGGGCTGATGCTGGTGGGCGCGCGCGGGATCGCGGCGGCGTTCTATGCGCCCGACGCGCCGCTGCTGCGGCTGTCCTCGCTGGACGACGCGAAGTCGGTGGTGGCGGCGCGGCGGGCGCTGGGCGTCGGGGGGGCGCTGTTCTTCTACATGACCGTGGTGCGGGGGGGGGAGGCTGCGGAGCTGTCGTCGGGCGCGCTGGCGGTGTTCAACCTGGTGATCCTGATCGGGGGGGCGGCGTCCCTGTGGATGCTGGCCCGGTCCGTGGGCCCGCAGCCGGTCACGGCGCCGGTGCGCACGGCCGAGGACAACCCGCTGGAGGAGTTCCACGAGACGGCCGAGAGCGTGGGGCGCAAGCTCGCGGGGCTGAGCGCGCTGGGGATGCGGGTGTCGGCGGTGGTCTCGGTGGGGCTGGCGCTTTCGGGATACTACGCAGCCTCGCAGTTCGCGTTCTACCCGCTGGTGGTGTCGCTGGGCGTGATCGCGCTGGGGGTGCTGGTGCACACCCTGCTGAAGGAGGCGGTGGAGGCGTATCTCGAGAGCAAGGCCGAGGTGGGGAACCTGCGGCTGCTGCCGGTGCTGGTGGGGTTCGTCATCACGGTGCTGACCCTGCCGGTGCTGGCGATCATCTGGGGCGCGCGCGGGACGGACCTGCTGGAGGCCTGGCGCTTCGTGGTGGAGGGGGCCGAGGTCGGGGGGGTGCGGATCTCTCCGGCGGGGTTCCTGACCTTCGTGGCGGTGTTCGGGCTGGGCTACGCGCTGACGCGGTTCCTGCAGGTGATCCTGAGCACCTCGGTGCTGCCGAACACGCGGATGGATGCGGGCGGGCGGTCGGCGGTCACGGCGGGGATCGGGTACGCGGGCTTCGTGGTGGCGCTGCTGATGGGGATCGGGGCGGCGGGGCTGGATCTGTCGTCCATCGCCATCGTCGCGGGCGCCCTGTCGGTGGGGATCGGGTTCGGGCTCCAGAACATCGTCAACAACTTCGTGTCGGGGATCATCCTGCTGGTGGAGCGGCCGATCAAGGTCGGGGACTGGATCTATGTGGGCGGCACGCACGGGGTGGTGAAGCGGGTCGCGGTGAGGGCGACCGAGATCGAAACCTTCGACAAGTCCTCCCTGATCCTGCCGAACTCGGAGCTGATCTCCGGGACGGTGGTGAACTACACGCTGGGGAACAGCGCGGGGCGGCTGATCCTGAAGGTGCGGGTGGCCTACGGGACCGACCTGAAGGGGGTGGAGCGGATCCTGCTGGACATCGCCGCCGCGGACCGGCGGATCCTGCGGTATCCGGCGCCGCTGGTGCTGTTCGTGGGCTTCGGCGAGAACGGCGTCGAGTTCGAGCTGCGGGTGATCCTGCGCGACGTGAACCAGATCTTCCACGCGCAGACGGACCTCTATTTCGAGATCGAGCGGCGGCTGCGGGAGGCGGGGGTGGTCATTCCCTTCGCCCAGCGGGTGCTGCATCTTGCCGATCCCCAGGCTTTGGGAGAGGCGCTGCGGGGCCACGGGCAGAGCGCGCCGCGGGCGCAGGACCTGCGGGCCGGGCTGTCGGCGACCTCGGGGCCGGGGGAGGGCGAGACCTCGCCGGGCCGGTCCCCGGGGGCGCCGGGGGACGGCGACGGCGATGCCGTTTGAGGGAGGACCACGATGACCGAGACGCCGCAGCTGCCGCTTTACCGCGACTATCCGTACATGTTCGAGGGGCCGGCGAAGGTGGTGCGCGTGACGCCCGAGGGGGGCGTGGTGCTGGACCGGGTGCTGTTCTATCCCTCGGGCGGGGGGCAGCCGGGCGACACCGGCGCGCTGGAGATCGGCGGGCGGGAGATCCGGGTCGCCGACGCGGTGAAGGGCGAAGGAGGCTGCGTGCTGGTGCTGGCGGAGGGGGAGACCGCGCCGGAGCCGGGCGCCGAAGGGGTGCAGCGGCTGGATGCGGACCGGAGGCGCCGGCACATGCGGATGCATACCGCCCTGCACCTGTTGTCGGTGGTGATCCCGCTTCCCGTCACCGGCGGCCAGATCGGGGCGGAGAAGGGGCGGCTCGACTTCGACATGCCCGAGGCGCCGGAGGACCGCGACGCGCTTCAGGCGGCGCTGGATGCGCTGGTCGAGGCCGACCATCCGGTGACGGAGGAGTGGATCACGGATGCCGAGCTGGAGGCCAATCCCGGGCTGGTGAAGACCATGGCCGTGAAGCCGCCGATGGGGCAGGGGCAGGTGCGGCTGGTCAGGATCGGGACGGGGCAGCCTCCGGTGGATCTTCAGCCCTGCGGGGGCACGCATGTGCGCTCCACCGGCGAGATCGGGCGCGCGGTGATCGGCAAAATCGAAAAGAAGGGCCGGCGGAACCGCCGCGTCAGCCTGACGCTGGAGGACTGAAGGCGCTTGGCGCGGGGCCTGCCGCGGTGCATCATGAACGAATGCTGCATCGGGCGGAGGGGAGCGATGAGAGCTTTGCCGATCTTGATCGGTCTTGCGGCATCGCCCGTGCAGGCGACGCAGCTTCTCCCCGTTCCTTCGCCCCAGCCTGCGCCCGGGCTCGCGGTCGCGGTGCAGGTGGCGGCGCAGGACCCGGCGGGACCGGCGGGCTTCGCGCTTTCCCCGCCGCCGGCCACGCCGCCGGAGGCGCTGCTGCGCGACGGGGAGCAGGTTGGCCTTGACGTCGCCTCGCCGGAGTGGCTGCGGCTGGTGGAGCCCTGGAGGGGCGCGCGGGAGCTGTTTTCCCGCCCGCCCGATCCGGGCGAATGATCGGCGCCGCTTGATCCCCGGGCGCCGCAGCGGCTAGACGGACAGGGAGTTCCGCGCCGGCGCCGGCGCTTTCCGCACCGGAGGCCCCCATGCAAGCGAGCGATCCGCAGCTTCTCGTCACGACCGAATGGCTGGCGGAGCACCTTGACGCGCCGGACGTGAAGGTGCTCGACGCCTCGTGGCACATGCCCGACACGGGGCGGGACGCGAGGGCGGAATACGACGCGCAGCACATCCGCGGCGCGCAGTTCTTCGATATCGACGAGATTGCGGACACGCGCTCGGGCCTGCCGCACATGGCGCCGCCGCCGGAGAAGTTCGTGAGCCGGGTGCGGGCCATGGGCATCGGCGACGGACACCGGGTGGTGGCCTACGACCAGTCGGGGCTGCTGTCGGCCGCGCGGGCGTGGTGGCTGTTCCGCCTGTTCGGCCACGGCGACGTGGCGGTGCTGGACGGGGGGCTGCCCAAGTGGCTTCTGGAGGGGCGGGAGGTCGAGGATCTCGCGCCCATGCCGCGGGACCGGCACTTCGTGGCGCGGCGCGATGCGCGGCTGGTCAAGGACGTGACGCAGGTGGCGGCCGCCCTGAAGCTGGGGCGGGAGCAGGTGGTGGACGCGCGGTCCCCCGCGCGCTTCGCGGGAGAGGAGCCGGAGCCGCGGCCCGGCCTGCGCGCGGGGCACATCCCCGGCGCGCGCAACGTGCATTACAGGACGCTGCTGAACGACGACGGCACCATGAAGGACGAGGCGGCGCTGAAGGCCGTGTTCGAGGGCGCGGGCGTGGACCTCTCGCGTCCGGTGATCGCGTCCTGCGGGTCCGGGGTCACGGCCTGCATCCTGGCGCTGGCGCTGGAGCGGATCGGGCACCGGGAGCATTCCGTCTATGACGGGTCCTGGACGGAGTGGGGGGCTTACCCGGACCTCGCGGTGGAGACGGGTCCGGCGCGATGAAGGCCGGGGAGCGGGTCGCGGTCTCGATCAACTGGCTGGAGATGGACCGGCGGCCCGAGGGGCCGTTCCCGCATCTGCCGATGGAGGCGCCGGTGTCGCTGATGCGGGCGGTGGCGCCGCCGGTGGCGTATTTCCTGTTCCTCTACGATCTCGTGGGCGAGGACTACGAGTGGACCGACCGGCATGATGAGGACCCCGAAGCGCTGCGGGCCTTCGTGCAGGACGGGAAGGTCCAGATTCACACCCTGATGTTCGACGGGTGGCCGGGCGGGTTCTTCATGCTGGACGCGCGGGAGGCGGGGGTCTGCGACCTCGCCTATTTCGGGCTGGCGGAGGCGGCGATGGGCCGGGGCCTGGGCAAGTGGCTGCTGGGCGAGGCGGTGCGCAGCGCCTGGGCGATGCCGGGGGTGGAGCGGGTGACGGTCAACACCTGCTCGCTCGACCATCAGCGGGCGTTGCCGATGTACCAGCGGGCCGGGTTCCGTCCGGTGCGGCGCACGGAGGTGGAGCGGGTGCTGACGCGGGACCGCGCGGCGCCGGGCGCAAGCGAGGCGTAGGCGCCCGCTGGATCTGCGCGGGGGCGTCGGCCATGACCTCGCCCGCGTCGCGCGGGATGTGCGGCTTGCCGGTGCGGCGCGTCCGGCAGTCCATCCACCGCATGTAGAGGTCGATCCGGTTGCCGCGGATGCCCGGAAGGGCCTGCGGATCGAGCCCGTTCCAGGGCAGGAACGGTTGCGGCGCAGGGGAGGAGGAAAGTCAGGGCCCGCGCCCGATTTTCGCCGCTGCGCCTGCCGGTTCTTCGCGATCCGAGCCTCTGTCCGGCCGGAACGTTGCTAATTCGTTCCTGGCTAGCCTTGGTGTACCGAGGAGGGTCAACCGCAAAGTGTGGTGGATAAGCGTAAAAAATTGGTTGCTGCGGCGGCCTCTCTCCTTAATGTTGTCGGCAGAGGCGCAACCGACCCAAGATGTGGTAGGGACGCCGAATGGGGAACGAGATCCCCGCATCTGACATGACGAGGGACTGGCGCCGGGCGCGCTCAGGCCGCGCCCGGCGCGGCGCCGGTCGACGACTGCAACACGCCCCGGTCAAGGGCGGACGAGGGAAAGACACCATGAAGATCGCACGCCGCTTCACCCGCGAAGGCGCCTCGCCCTACGAGGCGTTCGGGTTCCGCAAGGCGACCTCCGAGATCCGCAATCCCAACGGGTCGGTGGTGTTCTCGCTCAAGGGTATCGACGTGCCGGAGGCGTGGTCGCAGGTGGCCTCCGACGTGCTGGCGCAGAAGTATTTCCGCAAGGCGGGCGTGCCGGCGAAGCTGAAGCGCGTCGAGGAAGAGGGCGTGCCGGAGTTCCTGTGGCGGTCCGTGCCCGACGAGGCGGCGCTGGCGAAGCTTTCCAAGGACAAGCGCTACGGGAGCGAGATGTCCGCCCAGCAGGTGTTCGACCGGCTGGCGGGCGCCTGGGCGTATTGGGGCTGGAAGGGGGGCTACTTCTCGTCCGAGGCTGATGCGCAGGCCTATTACGACGAGATGCGCGTACATGCTGTGCGCGCAGATGGCGGCGCCGAACTCTCCGCAGTGGTTCAACACCGGGCTGCACTGGGCCTACGGGATCGACGGGCCGTCGCAGGGGCATTTCTACGTCGACTACCAGACCCACGAGCTGGTGAAGTCCGAGAGCGCCTACGAGCATCCGCAGCCCCATGCCTGCTTCATCCAGAGCGTCTCGGACGATCTGGTGAACGAAGGCGGGATCATGGACCTGTGGACCCGCGAGGCGCGGCTGTTCAAGTACGGGTCGGGGACGGGGACCAACTTCTCGTCCGTGCGGGGCGAGAACGAGCCGCTGGGGGGCGGGGGCAAATCCTCGGGCCTGATGAGCTTCCTCAAGATCGGCGACCGGGCGGCGGGCGCGATCAAGTCGGGCGGGACCACGCGGCGCGCGGCGAAGATGGTGATCTGCGACATGGATCACCCGGACATCGAGAAGTTCATCAACTGGAAGGTGCGCGAGGAGCAGAAGGTGGCTTCTCTCGTCGCCGGGTCGAAGATCGCACGAGAAGAAGCTCAACGAGATCTTCGAGGCGATCCGCGTCTGGGACGGGGCCGAGGAGGACGCGTTCGACCCGAAGAAGAACGCTCGCCTGAAGGCGGCGATCAAGTCCGCGCGGCGCGCGATGATCCCCGAGACCTACACCAAGCGCGTGCTGGAATACGCGGCGCAGGGGTATGACTCGATCGAGTTTCCCACCTACGACACGGACTGGGACTCAGAGGCGTATCTCACCGTCTCGGGCCAGAACTCGAACAACTCGGTGCGGGTGACGGAGGCGTTCCTGCAGGCGGTGCGCGAGGACCGGCCGACTGGGAGCTGGTGCGGCGCACCGACGGGAAAGTCGCAAAGACCGTCTCGGCGCGGGAGCTGTGGGACCAGATCGGCCATGCCGCCTGGGCCTGCGCCGATCCGGGCATCCAGTTCCACGACACCATCAACGCCTGGCACACCTGCCCGGCGGACGGGCCGATCCGGGCGTCCAATCCGTGCTCGGAGTACATGTTCCTCGACGATACGGCCTGCAACCTGGCGTCCATGAACCTGCTGACCTTCCACGCAGGGCGGGAAGTTCGACGTGGACGGGTACGAGCACGCCGATGCGGCTCTGGACCCTGATGCTGGAGGTCGCGGTGCTGATGGCGCAGTTCCCGGCCAAGGAGATCGCGCGCCGGTCCTGCGAGTACCGGACGCTCGGGCTCGGGCTACGCCAATATCGGCGGGCTCCTGATGAACATGGGGCTGGGGTACGACTGGGCCGAGGGGCGGGCGCTGTGCGGCGCGCTGTCCGCGATCATGACGGGTGTGAGCTATGCCACCTCCGCCGAGATGGCCGCGGAGGTGGGGCCGTTCCCGGGCTATGCAGCGCAACGCGCAGGACATGCTGCGGGTGATCCGCAACCATCGCCGCGCGGCCTGGGGCAAGCCGAGGAGCTACGAGGGGCTGGCGGTGCCGCCCGTGCCGCTGGACGACGGCAACTGCCCGCGAGCCGGAGCTGGTCGCCGCGCGCCACGGCGGCCTGGGACCGGGCGCTGGCGCTGGGCGAGCGGCACGGCTACCGCAACGCGCAGGCCAGCGTGATCGCGCCGACGGGCACCATCGGGCTGGTGATGGACTGCGACACCACCGGGATCGAGCCGGATTTCTCGCTGGTGAAGTTCAAGAAGCTCGCCGGCGGCGGTTACTTCAAGATCATCAACCAGTCGGTGCCCGCCGCGCTGGAGAGCTGGGCTACGACGAGGCGGCGGATGGAGCGGATCATCCGCTACGCGGTCGGGCAGGGCACGCTGGCAGGCGCGCCGGGGGTGAACCGGAGACGCTGGCGGAGAAGGGCTTCACGCGGAGCGATCGAGGCGGTCGAAGGGGAGCTGGAGACGGCGTTCGACATCGCCTTCGTGTTCAACCAGTTCACGCTGGGAAAGGAGTTCTGCCGCGACGCGCTGGGCGTGCCCGAGGCGAAGCTGAAGGACTCCGGCGCTTCAGCCTGCTGCAAGCATCTCGGCTTCTCGCACGACCGAGATCGAGGCGGCCAAGAACTTCGTCTGCGGGACCATGACGCTGGAGGGCGCGCCGGGGCTGCGGGACGAGCATCTGCCGGTGTTCGATTGCGCCAACCCCTGCGGGAAGACCGGCAAGCGGTATCTCTCGGTCGAGAGCCATATCCGCATGATGGCGGCTGCGCAGAGTTCATCTCGGGCGCCATCTCCAAGACCATGAACATGCCGTCGGATGCGGGGATCGAGGATGCCAGGCGGCCTATGAGCTGAGCTGGAAGCTGGGGGTGAAGGCGAACGCGCTTTACCGCGACGGGTCGAAGCTGAGCCAGCCGCTGTCGGCCGCCCTGATCGAGGACGACGACGATTTCGAGGAGGAGCTGGCCGAGGCGCCCATGGCCGCCCGCGCCCAGATGATCGCCGAGAAGATCGTCGAGAAGGTGGTGATCAAGGAGATCGCCCGCGGCCGGGACAAGCTGCCGGAGCGGCGCAAGGGCTACACTCAGAAGGCCATCGTCGGCGGCCACAAGGTCTATCTGCGGACGGGCGAGTACAAGGACGGCAAGCTGGGCGAGATCTTCATCGACATGCACAAGGAAGGCGCCGCCTTCCGCGCGATGATGAACAACTTCGCCATCGCGGTGTCGGTCGGCCTCCAGTACGGCGTGCCGCTGGAGGAGTTCGTGGAGGCCTTCACCTTCACCCGGTTCGAGCCGGCGGGGCTGGTGCAGGGCAACGACTCGATCAAGAACGCAACCTCGATCATCGACTACATCTTCCGGGAGCTGGCGGTGAGCTATCTGGACCGGACCGATCTGGCGCATGTGCAGCCCGAGGGGGTGCGTTTCGACGAGGTCGGGCGCGGCCAGGAGGAGGGCAAGCGCAACTTCTCCGAGGCGGAGCCGGACGTGGCCCAGCAGGCGGTGGCGATGCTGCGGGAGATGACCTCGCCGGGCTACATGCGCAAGCGGGTGCCGCAGGGGCTGCTGGAGCTGCGGGGCGGGGTTTCGGCCGCCATGCTGGAGACCAGCGGCGGCGCGGCGCTGGCGGTCGAGGAGACGCTGGACGTGGCCATCGACGCGCGATCCCAGGCCCGGATGCAGGGCTACGAGGGGGATCCGTGCGGCGAGTGCGGCAACTTCACCCTCGTGCGCAACGGCACCTGCCTCAAGTGCAACACCTGCGGGGGAACCTCGGGGTGCAGCTGATCGCGGACGGGCGCGCCTGACGTCGCGGCGCGCCCAACCCCGCGTTAACCAACAGGCCGCAGGCGAAACCGCGAGCAGAGAAGCAGAAGCCTGGAACAAAGAAGACTGGGGGAGGACGCGGAGAACGTCCTCCCCCGATTTCTTTGCGGCAATGGGTGGTTAATTCGGGCGGCGCGGATGCTGCTTGCGAGGCCTTGGCGAATCCCGTTTCGATTCTGGTGCGTTTACGCATTGGCAACGGATCGGCCGCAAGCTGAGGTGGACGGGGCATGGGCCCCGAATCCGGGGTCGTGCGGAGATGAATGCTGTTCCTCCCATCGACGAGTCGCAGGCTCTTGCGTCCCAGCAGGCGCGGGAGGCGGCGGAGGTCGCCCGGCTTCAGGCTGCGGAGAAAGCTGCGAAAACCCGCGTCACGGCGCAGGTTGAGAAGGGGCATCCCTGGGCTGGCCCGCCGGTCTATTCCTGGACCGTGGGGCCGGACGGCAAGCGCTACGCCACCGGAGGATGGGCGCCGATCGACGTGAAGCCGTCGCCGGGCGATGCGCGGGCTACGGCGGCCAAGATGCGCGTGGTGATGCAGGCGGCTTTGTCGCCGGGGCCGGTATCCGCGGCCGATCTACGGGCGGCGGCGCAGGCGACCGCGCAGCTCGCGCAGGCGCTGGCGACGCTGGAGGATCAGGACGGGGCGGTGTCGCTCCGCCTCTGAGCGCCCATGCCAAGGCGCATGGCGGCCTGACGGATCGGCGAAAGATCGTGGATCGCGCGCAGCCCCATGCGGCGGAGATCGCGCAGGACTTGGGATTCGGCCATGGCGGCGCGGTTGAGCGCGTCCACGCCGGCCACGCGAGCCGCCATCGCGGGCCAGCGGAGGCGGTGGTAGCGCGCGAGCAGGCGCGGATCGCCGGGGTCGCGGCCGGTACGGTGCGCCTCGCCCGCCAGGCGCGCGAGGGCGTCGGCGTCGGCGATGGACATGTTCAGACCTTGCGCGCCGATGGGAGGGACCACATGCGCGGCCTCCCCCATCAGGGCGGTGCGGGGGCCGTCCAGCCGGGGCGCGAGCTGGGAGACGATGGGCCAGAGCGCCACGCGGGAGGCGAGGCGGACCGGGCCGAGCACCCCGCAGGCGCGGGCGTTGAGGGCGGCGGCGAAGGCGGGCGCGTCCTCGGCCGCGAGGCGCGCGAGGTCGGCGGCGCGGGGGCCGGCCTCCATCCACACCACCGAGGAGCGGTGGGCGCCGTCGGGCGCGTCGGGCAGGGGGACGAGGGTGAAGGGGCCGCCGGAGCGGTGGATCTCGGTCGAGACGTTCTGGTGCGGGCGGGCGTGGGTGACGGCGAAGACCAGCGCCTTCTGGCCGTAGCTCCAGCGGCGGACCGAGAGGCCGGCGAGGTCGCGGGCGCGGGAGACGCGGCCGTCGGCGGCGACGACCAGGCGGGCGCGGACCTGGGCGCCGTCCGAGAGGGCGGCGAGGGCGGCGCCGTCGCGGATCGTGAGGCGGGAGAGGGCGGCCGGGGCGCGGAGGGCGGCGTTCGGCAGCTCCTCCAGCCGGGCGAGGAGGGCGGCGCGGATAGCGGTGTTGGGGAGGTTCCAGCCGAAGGGCTCGGCCTGAAGCTCGGCGGCTTCGAAGTCGGCGGTGTCGCGGACCTCCTCGGCCGGGCCGCCGGCGTCGGCGAGGCGCATGACGGCGAGGGGGCTGGCCTGCGGGGCGAGGCGGTCCCAGGCGCCGGCGCGGCGTAGGGCGGCGACGGAGGGGGTGAGGAGGGCGGCGGTGCGTAGGTCGGCCCCGGGGGCGCCCGCGTCCACGGCGGGGGGGGCGGCGTCCACGCAGAGCGTGCGCAGCCCCTCGGCCGCGAAGAGGCAGGCGGCGGTCAGGCCGGCGGCGCCGCCGCCGACCACGAGGATGTCGGTGTCGATCCTGTCCATGGCCGACAGGCTAGCGTGCCCGGGCGGCGGCGCAACGCGGCATCTGGCGCAGGGGCGTCGGGCGGGCCGCGCCTGCGGGCGTGCCCGCAGGCCCGCGCGTCCCGCGCGGGCGCCTCCGCGGAAGCGGAGGCGCGCGGCGGTGGCGAGCCGATCCGGAGGGGGGCGGGACCGCGGCCGCAGGGCCTTCGCGCGCCCGCAGGGCGCCTCCCCCAAACGGGAGGCGAGGCCGGCGTCAGCCGGGCGAAGCCGACGGGCGGGAGAACGCGGCCTGGGAGGGGCGCGGCGGCCGGGGGGCGACTATCACGTCGAGGTCGAGGTCGAGGTCGAGGGCGGCGGCGGCGCGGGGGGCGTCTTCAGACGAGGCGGCGCAGGAAGCCGGCGAGGTCGGAGGTGCGGTGGCCGACATGCGGCGGCGCCGGCAGGTCCTCCGCCCCCGGCGCGACCCAGACCGTCTCCAGCCCCAGCGCAGCCGGGGCGCGCAGGTTGCGCACGTCGTCCTCGAACATCGTGGCCCGCTTGGGGTTCAGGCCGTCGGCGCCGAAGATGCGCTGGTAGGCGGCGGGCTCCGGCTTCGGGGTGTAGAACGCGCTCTCCACTCCGTAGAAGGCGTCGAAGAGACCGGAAAGCCCGAGCGCCTCTGTCACCCGGCGCGCATAGGCGGCGGTGCCGTTGGTGTAGACGATGCTGCGGCCGGGCAGGGCCGCGATCGCCTCGCGCAGCGCAGGGTTGGGAGAGAGCGGCGCGAAGGAGATGTCGTGCACTTCCTGCAGGAACGGCTCCGGGTCGATGCCGTGGTGGAGCATCAGGCCGGCGAGCGTCGTGCCATGGTCGTGCCAGTAGACCCTCCGCATCCGCGCGGCCTCGACCTCGTCCACCTTCAGCTCGCGCATCACGTAGGCGCCGATCTTGGCCTCGATCTGGTCGAAGAGGCGCTCGTGCGGCGGGTAGAGCGTGTTGTCTAGGTCGAACACCCACGTCTCCACCCGCGCAAAGGCGTCGCGGAGGGGGTCGGGGTCGGTGCGGGGGGCGAGCGCGGCGGGGTCCATCAGCGGGAGGTAGCATCCCAGCCGTTGCGCGTCCATTTACGCGCGGGTGCGGCCCGCCGCCCGCGATCAGCGCTGGGCGGCGAGGAAGGCTTCCAGCCAGTGGATGTCGTAGGCGCCGGCCTGCACGTCCGGGTCGTCCGCGAGCCGGCGAAACAGGGGGGAGGTGGTGTCGATGCCGTCCACGATCAGCTCCTCCAGCGCGCGGCGGAGGCGGGCCAGCGCCGCGTCGCGCGTCTCGGCGTGCACGATCAGCTTGCCGATGAGCGAGTCGTAATAGGGCGGGATCCGGTAGCCGGCGTAGATGGCGCTGTCCATCCGCACCCCGAGGCCGCCCGGCGCGTGGAAGGCGTTGATGCGGCCGGGGCAGGGGGCGAAGTCGGGCAGGCGCTCGGCGTTCAGGCGGCACTCGATGGCGTGGCCCTCGGCCTTCAGGGTCTTCTGGTCGAAGGTCATGGGGAGGCCGGCGGCGACGCGGATCTGTTCCTTAACGAGGTCCACGCGCCAGACGGCCTCGGTCACCGGATGCTCGACCTGGAGACGGGTGTTCATTTCGATGAAATAGAACTCGCCGTTCTCCCAGAGGAACTCGATGGTGCCGGCGCCGCGGTAGCCGAGCTTCGCCATGGCGTCGGCGCAGGTGGCGCCGATGCGCTCGCGGTCCTTCGCGGTGAGCACGGGCGAGGGGCACTCCTCGAACACCTTCTGGTGGCGGCGCTGGAGGGAGCAGTCGCGCTCGCCGAGATGCACCGCGCGGCCATGGCCGTCGCCGAAGACCTGGATCTCGATGTGGCGGGGTTTGCCGAGGTATTTTTCGAGGTAGACCGCGTCGTCGCCGAAGGCGGCGCGGGCCTCGGAACGGGCCGAGGAGAAGGCGTTGGGGAGCTGCGAGGCGTCGCGGGCCACCTTCATGCCGCGGCCGCCGCCGCCGGCGCTGGCCTTCACGAGGACCGGGTAGCCGATCTCTTCGGCGACCTTGAGCGCCTCCTCCACCGAGCCCACCGCGCCGTCGGAGCCCGGCACGCAGGGCACGCCGAGCGCCTTCATCGCGTCCTTGGCGGCGATCTTGTCGCCCATGACGCGGATATGCTCGGCGGTCGGGCCGATGAAGCTGAGGCCGTGATCCTCCACGATCTGCACGAAGGTCGCGTTCTCGGAGAGAAACCCGTAGCCGGGGTGGATCGCCTCGGCGCCCGTGATCTCGCAGGCCGAGATGATGGCGGGCATGTTGAGGTAGCTCTGCGCCGCGGCGGGGGGGCCGATGCAGACGCTCTCGTCCGCGAGGCGGACGTGCATCGCGTCGGCGTCGGCGGTGGAGTGGACCGCCACGGTGGCGATGCCCATCTCCTTGCAGGCGCGGTGGATGCGGAGCGCGATCTCGCCCCGGTTGGCGATCAGGACCTTGGTGAACATGTCGGCGCCTTCCGTCGGCCGGGGGGCCGTCACTCGATGATCATCAGGGGAGCGCCGAATTCCACCGGCGTCCCGTCTTCCACGAGGATGCGCTTCACCGTCCCGGCGCGGGGGCTCGGGATCTGGTTCATGGTCTTCATCGCCTCGATGATCAGGAGGGTCTGGCCCTCGGCCACCTGATCGCCGACGCGGACGAAGGCGGGGGAGCCGGGCTCGGCCTGGAGATAGACGGTGCCGACCATGGGCGAGGCCACGGCGCCCGGGTGGCGGGCGAGGTCGTCGGCATGGTCGCCTGTGGTGGGGGGCGCGGGCTGGGCCGCCTGGGCCGGGAGCGTGGGGGCGACGGAGTAGCTCTGGACCGGCGCGGGGGCCGCGTAGGTCTGGCGGGTCACGCGGACCTTGAGCTGGTCTTCCTCGCCGTATTCCCGTGCAACCTCGATCTCCGTCAGCTCGGTCTCCCTCAGCAGCTCGGCGAGCTGGCGGATGAAGGCGATGTCGGCGTCATGGTGCTTGGTCATGCAGGGGTCTTGCTCTTGCGAGGCCTGACGGCGGGCCCCCCGGGTCACGTCGCCGCCGCTTTACACGGGGGGAGGGGCGGGGGGCAAGGGGCGCCCGCTCACCCCTGGCGCTCGCGCGCCTTCGCCACCGTCTCCCGCATCGCGTCGAGGGGCGCGTAGCCGCGCACCAGCTCGTCCCCCACCACGAAGGTCGGGGTGCCGTTGATCTGGAGCTTGCGGGCCAAGTCGTAGGTCTTCTCGATGTTCGCGGCGATCTCGGGGGATCCGGCGTCCGTCTTCAGGCGGTCCACGTCGAGGCCGGCGTCCTCGGCGATGCGCCAGACCTGCTCGTCGGACAGGCTGCCGCGATGGGACATGAGGGCGTCGTTGAAGGCCATGTAGCGGGCGCCGTCGTCCTGCTTCAGGGCGGCCAGCGCGGCGCGCGCGGCGGTGACGGAGGAGGGGCCGAGGATCGGGAACTCCTTGACCACATAGCGGATGCCGGGGTCGGAGGAGACGAGCTTGCGGACCTCGTCATGGGCCTTCTTGCAGTAGCCGCAGTTGTAGTCGATGAACTCGACCACCGTGAGATCCCCGTCCGGGTTGCCGGCGACGTGGGAGTAGCCGTCCCGGAAGATGGCCTCGGCGTTCCCGGACACGAGATCGCCGTCGGCGGCGGCCTCCGCGGCCGTGCGCCGGTCTTCGAGCACCTTCACCGCCTCCATGATGACTTCGGGATGTTCGAGGAGGTAGTTGCGGACCTCCGCGCGCAGGAGGGCGCGATCCTCCGGGTCGAGCGAAAGGTCCGCGGCCGGCGCGGCGCAGGCGGCGGCCCCCGCGATCAGCAGGGCGGGGAGGAGGCGCCGGAGCGGGGCGCGCAGGGCGGAGCGGGTCATAGGGGCTCTCCGTCTTGGTGTGGCGCCGGGGCGCAGGGTCAGTCTTCGATCATCCGGGCGGTGGCGGCGACGATGTCGTCGGCGCGCAGCCAGTCGGGCGAGCCGCCGGGCAGCAGGGTCTTCGCGCGCTCGGCCATCCGGCGCGCGTCGCGGGCCTGGCCGGTGAGCATCATGCGGTCGGCGGTGGCGAGCGCGGCCTCCCCCTCCCGCCCCGTGCGGGCATAGGCGTAGGCGAGATCGCGCAGGAGGCCCGGATCGCCGCCGTTGGAATGCCGGGCGCCGCGTTCGAGGGCGGCGAGCGCCTCGCGGTCCGTCTCGGGGCTGCCGACCGAGAGCAGCGCGCGGCCGAGATAGCCGAGAATCAGCGGCTCGTCCGGGGCGAGGGAGACGGCCTTGCGGTAGGGCGCCACGGCCTCCGGCCCGCGGCCGCTCTCCAGCAGGATCTGGCCTTTGAGTTCATTATAGTAGGGGTCGTTCGGACGCATCTCGATCAGGCGGTCCACCTCGCGCACCGCGGCGTCGGGGTCGGGCGCGCGGTGCAGGGCCACGGCGCGCTTGAGGGTCGCAAACTCCGATCGGTCGTTGGGCTCGAGGCGGGAGAGCGTCGTGGACGGCGTGTCGATGAAGGCGTCGAGCTTCGCCTTCATGCGCCCGGTCCAGTAGACGAGTTCCGCGTTCGGTTCCGCGCCCACGTAGGGGGAGTCGGCGGCGCGGCGCTGCATGGCGGCGAGACGCTCGGCCGAGACGGGGTGGGTGAGGGAGTAGGGATCGCGGTAGCGGTCGGAGAACACCTCCTGCCCGCGGAACCGCTCCAGCACGTCGCGCATCCCTGTGGGGTCGATGCCGGCGCGCTCCATGAAGGTGAGCGCGGCCTGGTCGGCCGACGCCTCCTCCGACCGGTTGAAGGCGAGCATGGCGCGCTGGACGGCGGACTGGCCGCCGAGCGCGAGGGCGGGCGCGGCGGCCCCCGCGCCCGCGCCCCCCGCGGCGCCGGCCGCCGCGGCGGCGATGATCCCGAGGATCATGCCCGCCACGGCGGGGCCGGCCATGTTGTTCATCGCGATCTCGCGGCGCGCGAGATGGCCGCCGGTGATGTGCCCCGTTTCATGGGCGATGACGGCTTGCAGCTCCTCGGGGTCCGAGAATTCGGAGAGCATGCCCGTGGAGAACACCATGTTCCGCCCGCCGAACACGAAGGCGTTCGGGTTGCGGTCGCTCACGATCATGATGTCCACCAAGTCCGGCGCGATGGAGGCCGCGCGGAACAGCGGCTCGGCCAGGCGGCGCAGCGTCTGCTCGATCTCGGCGTCGCGGATGAAGCTCGGGGCGGCGAGCAGCGGCTGGGCCGTCGCCGCGACGAGCGCCAGCCCGAAGGCTCCGGCGCGGAGGGCGCGGGCGGGCAGGCGGCGGAGGGGGCGCGGAAAGGGCACGGTCTGGGATCGGGTCTCGTGTCTCGGGGCGCCGCGGGCCGGGCGGCCGGGTTGACCGCCTGCGGGGGCGCGGCCATGACTGGCGGCGCGGATGCCCCACAGGAGCCGGAAAAGATGAAAACTTCAAGGCGCGGGGCCGTAAATCCCTTCATCGTGATGGACGTGATGGAGGCGGCGCGCGAGGCCGAGGCCGCGGGCCGGGACATCATTCACATGGAGGTCGGCCAGCCGTCGACCCCTGCGCCGCGCCGTGCGCGCGAGGCGGCCGCGGCGGCCATGGCGGCGGGGCCGCTGGGCTACACCGTTTCGCTGGGCCTGCCGGAACTGCGGGAGGGGATCGCGCGGCTCTACCGCCGGCGGCACGGGGTGGAGGTGGATCCGGCGCGGGTGGTGGTGACGGCGGGGTCCTCGGGCGCCTTCGTGCTGGCGTTCCTCGCGCTGTTCGAGGCGGGGGACCGGGTGGCTCTGGGGGATCCGGGATACCCGAGCTATCGCAACATCCTCTCCGCCCTGGGGGTCGAGGTCGTCCGGATCGAGACGGGCGATCCGGATCGCTGGCAGCCGAAGCCGGAGGATCTGGGCGATTCGGACGGGCTGCTGGTGGCGAGCCCGGCCAACCCCACCGGGTCCATGCTGGGGCGCGACCGGCTGGCGGCGCTGGCCCGGGCCTGCGAGGCGCGCGGGGCCGCCTTCATCTCGGACGAGATCTATCACGGGCTGAGCTATGTCGGGCCCGCAGCGTCCGCGCTGGAGGTGACGGACCAGGTCGTCGTGGTGAATTCCTTCTCCAAGTACTGGTCGATGACGGGCTGGCGGGTCGGCTGGATGGTGGTCCCGCCCGAGCTGGTGCGGACGGTGGAGCGGCTGGCCCAGAACCTCTTCATCTGCGCGCCGCATGTGAGCCAGGTGGCGGCGCTCGCCGCGCTGGAGGCGGAGGAGGAATGCGAGGCGAATCGCCAGATGTATGAGCGAAATCGCGAAATCCTGCTGGACGAGCTGCCGCGCGCCGAAGTTCCGGGACTTCGCGCCGCCGGACGGGGCGTTCTACCTCTACGCCGACGCGGGTCATCTGACCGGAGACAGCCGGGAATTCTGCGCGCGGATGCTGGCCGAGGCGGGGGTCGCGGCGACGCCGGGATGGGACTTCGACCCGGTGCGCGGAGGCGAAACGGTGCGCTTCAGCTTCGCCCGGTTCGGAGACGGACATGGCGGAGGGGGCGCGGCGGCTGAAGGCGTGGCTGGGACGGTGAGGGGAGTGCGGCGGGGCTCGCCGCGCAGGTGAATAAAATGAGCGCCAGCTTAACGCGGCTGTTTGCTTCCCGGAGGAATCGGGTTACAACCTGACCGGAGAAGAGATTGGCGGGGTGACCCGGGCTCAGGTTCGGTCAGCGGTGCAAAGCCTCCCAGGTCTCGCATTGGGGAAGACGAAACCTAGGAGCTAAAGATGCGGAATGTTGCTATAGCGGTTGCGGCGGTTGCGGGGCTTGCCGGCACGTCGGCGCAGCGCAGCGTCGTACTCGGTGTTCGACGTGCTGCCGCTCACGGAGACGGAGATCGGGACGGTCGCTGAGCGTCGCCAAGTTCAACACCTCTTCGGCACGCTGAACAGCGTGAGCTGGTCCGTGCTCGCGAATGTCGAGTTGGTCATCGGACTCGACGAACAATGCGAGCGGCTCTCAGACAGGTTCGGCGACGACCCAGGTCCGTTTCACGCTGTCGGGGCTGAACCCCACCGCGTGGGATCTTGACCTCCAGGACGGTTTCGGCACGCCCAACGTGCTCTCCTTTCAGGTGAACGCTTCCACCGGCGGCCAGATCTCGCGGGCAGCGGCGGCAACGGATCCTACGATGTGGCGGGCAGCCAGAGCTACAGCGGCACCGTTCCCGGCGGCTTCTCGGGCTCGCTGAGCGACTGGACGGGCCCGGGCTCCGCCGGCTTCAACTTCGTGACCGATCACCGGGCTTCTGATCCAGTTCGGGGGCGGCAACGTAGGGGCTTCGCAGTCGACCGATGCCGGCATCCGTCTGGACGTCACCTACGACTACACCCCCGACACCCCCCCGCCGGGCGTGGTTCCGCTTCCTGCGGCGCTTCCGCTGATGGCTTCGGGGCTGGGGCTGTTCGGCCTGATGCGGTTCCGCAAGCGGTCCTGAGGCGCAAGCCTCTCGATCCGACGGTCTGAATTGATGAGGGCGGCGCTTGCGCCGCCCTTTTCGTTCGAGAGATACGCGCTTCATGACGATGACCTGCGTCGAGAGCGCCATGGACATTGGCCGCGGCGCTTGGTGCGTCTCGCTCAGCCGCGAAGGCGCCCGCGGCAATCCTTCAGCCAAGGATCTGAAACGGGAAGCGCCCGGAACCGAGGGTTCCGGGCGCTTTGCGTTCGTGCCTTCGACTTGAGAGAACCGCGCCTCAGCGCTTGAGAGACCACCAGCCGCGGCGACGAGGCTTGGCTTCCGTCGGCGGCTCCTCCGCAGCCTGCGGCTCAGTGGCGGGAGCGGGCGCCTCGGCGGCGGCTTCCGCGTCGGGCGCCTCGGCCGAGTCCGGCCCAGGCGTCACGCTTGTCTCGTGCTCAGGTGCAAGCTCAGCCTCCGGCGCCGCTGCAGGCGCGGGATCTGCGGCAGGCGCCTCCGGAGCTTCGTCGGCGGCGGCGGGCGCTTCGGCTGCGACCTCCGCCTGGGCCTCCGTCGGGGCGGGAGACGGCGCTTCCGCAGCCTCCGGAGACGTCGCGGCATGAGCCTCGGCGTCGGCGGGGGAAGAACTTTCGGCGTCCTCCTCCTCCCGCTTGGGCTTGCGGCGCCGACGGGTGCGCTTCGGCGCCGGGATCGACGCGTCCGCCTCGACCTCCGGAGCAGGTGCGGCCTCGGACTTGCTCTCCGACGCTTCGGCGTCGGAGCTCGGGCGGGAGTCCTCCTGGCCCTCATCCTCTCCGCCGCGCCGGCGACGGCGGCCGCCGCGGCGACCGCGACGACGGCGGGAGCCTTCGTCGTCGGCAGCGGCGCGGTCGTCGGCGGAGGGCTCGGGCTCCGATTGCGCCGGTGCGGGGGCCTCGGCCTCGATCACCTCGGCCTCCTCCACCGGCTCCTCCTCCAGGTCCGGCGGCATCACCGACAGCGCGGTGACGGCGGGGAGCTGGGCGGGCTTGCGGGTCGGCGTCTTCACCCGCTCCACATGGAACTCGGGCGAGACGAGGGCAGGGTCGGCCTGCACCCGGATCACCACGTCATACCGCGCCTCGATGGCCGAGAGGTTGTCGCGCTTGTCGTTCAGAAGGTAGAGCGCGGCGCCCATGGGGGCGCGGACCAGAAGCTCCGGCGCGCGGTTCTTCGCGGCCTCGCCCTCCAGCTGGCGCAGGATCGTCAGCGACAGCGACGAGTCCGCCCGCACGATGCCCGTGCCGTGGCAATGGGCGCAGGGGGCGGTGGTGGCCTCCAGCACGCCGGGGCGGAGACGCTGACGGCTCATCTCCATCAGCCCGAAGGCGGAGATGCGGCCGAGCTGGATCCGCGCGCGGTCGTCCTTGAGACGCTCCTTCATCCGCTTCTCGACGGAGCGGTTGTTGCGCGGGTCCTCCATGTCGATGAAGTCGATCACGATCAGGCCCGCGAGGTCGCGCAGCTTGAGCTGGCGCGCGATCTCGTCCGACGCCTCCAGGTTCGTCTTCAGGGCGGTGTCCTCGATGGACCCCTCCTTGGTGGACTTGCCGGAGTTGATGTCGATGGCGACCAGCGCCTCGGTGACGCCGATGACGATGTAGCCGCCGGATTTCAGCTGCACCACGGGGTGGATGAGCGAGGCCAGCTCCTGCTCCACGCCGTGCTTGGCGAAGAGGGGGACCGGCTCGTCATGCCTGACCACGTTGCGGGCGTGGGTGGGCATAAGCATGCCCATGTAATCCTTCGCCTCGCGGTAGCCTTCCTCGCCCTCCACGCAGATCTGGTCGATCTCGTTGGAGTAGAGGTCGCGGATCACCCGCTTGATGAGCGACCCTTCCTCGTAGATCAGCGTAGGGGCGATGGACTTGAGCGTGATCTCGCGGATCTGCTCCCACTGGCGGAGGAGGTATTCGTAGTCGCGGTTGATCTCCTGCGCCGAGCGCTTGGCGCCGGCGGTGCGGACGATCAGGCCCATGCCCTTGGGGACCTCGAAGCCCGAGGCGATCTCCTTGAGCTTCTTGCGGTCGGCGGCGTTGGTGATCTTGCGGGAGATGCCGCCGCCGCGGGCGGTGTTGGGCATCAGCACGCAGTAGCGGCCGGCGAGGCTGAGGTAGGTGGTCAGCGCGGCGCCCTTGTTGCCGCGCTCCTCCTTCACGACCTGGACCAGCAGGATCTGCCGGACCTTGATCACTTCCTGGATCTTGTAGCGGCGCTGGAAGATGCGGCGGGCGGAGATGGCGTCGGACATCTCCTCGCCGGCCTCCTCGCGCGCCTCGGCGGGCTCGACCACGGGGGCGCCGGAGGGGGCCTCCTTCGGCTCGTCGTCGGAACGCGCTTCGGGCTTGTCGTCGGAGCGCTTGCCGCGGCGCGAGCGGCGCGAGCGGCCGCCGCGACGGGAGCGGCGGCGGGACTTGCCGCCCTCGTCGTTGGAGTCGTCGTCGGAGGCGACGTCCCGCTCGTCATCCTCGCCGGATTCCGCGTCGGGCGACGGGGCCTCGGAGGCCGGAGCCCCCACCTCCGTCGCTTCCGTCGCGGCCGGCTCGGACGCGGGCTCGGAGGCTTCCGCAGCCGCCGGCGCCTCGGCGGGCACGGCCGCGGAGCCCGCCTCGTCCGCCACGGGCATGGCGGCTTCCGCGGACCCGGCCCCGGGAGTCGCGGCTTCTTCGGCGGCGCTGCGCGCTTCCGGCTGCGGCGCCTCGGCCGCCTCTTCGGCGGCGGGCGCGTCTGCCGCGGGCTCGATGGCGGCGGAGCCGGCTTCGTCGGCCACGGGCATCTCCGCCTGCGCCTCGGGCGCCGGATGCGCTTCGGGCTGGGCCTCGGCTCCCTGTTCCTCGTCGCGGCGGGCTGCGGGAGCGTAGTCCTCGACCACGTTCTCGTCGCCCTCGTCGTCGGCGCCGGCGCTCTCGGCCATCACCCGGCCGCCGCCGTTCCCGCCGTCGTCATCCTCGTCGTCGGAATCGTCGTCCTCGGAGTCGTCGTCGTCGAGACTCCCAATCGCCGCCGCCGACATGCTCGGGCCGCTCGACAGGGGCGCCGTCGTCGTCGCCATCCTCGGCGGAGCCATCCGAGGCGCTTTCGCCCTCGTCCTCGTCCTCCTGGTCGCGGCGGCGGGAGCGGCGGCCCTTGCGCCCTTCGTCCTGCTCGGACCGGCGCTTCGCCTCGGCCTCCTCCTCGGCGAGGAGGGCTTCGCGATCCGCGCGGGGGATCTGGTAGTAATCCGGGTGGATTTCCGAAAAGGCCAGGAAGCCGTGCCGGTTTCCGCCGTATTCGACGAAGGCCGCCTGAAGGGACGGCTCAACGCGCGTCACCTTCGCGAGGTAGATGTTGCCGGCGATCTGCTTCTTCGAGATCGACTCGAAGTCGAAATCTTCTACCTTGTTTCCGTCCGCGACGACGACCCGGGTCTCCTCCGGGTGGGTCGCGTCAATGAGCATCTTCTTTGCCATGGTCTCCAATGCCGACGCGACGCCTCCCGGACCGCCCGGCCTTGCGGGGGCGGTTGAAGGATGCGGTCGCCGGTCTCGATTCGGGCGATGCGGGCCGGGGCGTCGGATCGCGGGACGGGGGCCGCTGGGCAGCCACCTCTCTCGCGGTTCCGGTCCGGGCAGGTCATCGCGGTGCGGTCTCCAAACCTCTGCGCGCCTAGGGCGGCATGGTCGTCGCGGGGGGGCGGACCGTCGGCCTCGCCTTCGTCTCGGGCGACGCGCCGGTCGTCGATTGCCCTGCGGAGGAGCCGTCACGCTCTCGTCCGCTTCAGGCCTCCGTCCGTTGTCCGGGGCGCCGGCCGAAAAACCTACGTTCATCGGCTCTGCCTGTCGTTCGGGCGCAAATCTCGAGACCCTTGCCGAGGCAGCGCTCCGAATATAGCCGCGTGGACGTCAGCTTGACAATCACCAATGCCGCGGGCGAATTCGCCTCCCGGGGGTCGTCTTCCGCGGCCCTCTCCCTTGCGCAATTCGGTTCTCAAGCCATGTCCGCGCCCCTCGTCAGGTCGTCGATCTCCCGCCTGCGCGCATTGGTCGCCCTGCTGGCGGCGCTCGCGGCGTCGGCCGCGCCGGCGACGGAGGCGCAGGTGATCGGGCTGCGGCATGCGGAGGGGCGGACCCGCATCGCCGTGGCGCTGCCGGAGGCTGCGCCGTTCCGCATCTTCATGCTGGACGCTCCGCCGCGGATGGTCGTGGATCTGGCGGCCGAGGGCATCGCGCCGCCGCCCGGTCCGCCGCCCGGAGGGCTGGTTGCGAGCCTGCGGACGGGCATGGCGGCGCCGGGGCGGGCCAGGCTCGCGCTCGACCTGAGCAGGCCGGCCTCCCTGTCGGAGGCGGTGGTGGCGCGCCGGCCGGACGGAACGGCGGTGCTGCGCATCATCCTAGCGCCGCAGGATGCGGACGGGTTCTCGGCGACCGCCGGGTGGCCGGACGGCGGCCATCCGCCGGCCCCGCCCCTCCCCGCCGCGCCGGTCGATCCCCGGCCGCTGGTCATGATCGACCCGGGCCACGGGGGGATGGACCCGGGCGCCGTTCGCGGGACTGCGGTGGAGAAGGAGATCGCGCTCATCTTCGCGCAGGATCTTCGGGCCGCGCTGGAAGCCGCCGGGTGGCGGGCCGAGCTCACGCGGGACGACGACCGCTACCTCGGGCTGCGGGAGCGGGTGTCGAGGGCGGAGGCCGCCGGCGCGGCCGCGCTGCTCTCGATCCACGCCAACACCGTCGCGCGCGGAGAGGCGGAGGGCGCCTCCGTCTTCACCCTGTCCGCCACCGCATCGGACCGCGAGACGGAGGCGCTCGCGCTCTATGAGAACCGGGCCGACGTGCTGGCGGGGGCGGACCTTTCAGGGGATGCGGACGACGTGGCGCGGGCGCTGCTGGAACTGTCGCAGCGCGGCACGATCCTCGCGTCCCGGCTGCTGGGGGAGGCGCTGGTGGCCGAGCTTTCGGACGTGACGCCGATGCTGCGGGGGCGCGCCCACGCGCACGCCGGTTTCCGCGTGCTGAAATCGCCCGTCATTCCCTCGGCGCTGATCGAGCTCGGCTTCCTCTCCAACCCCAAGGACCTGCGCCGGATGTCGCAGGCGCAGTGGCGCGGAGAAGCCGCGCAGGCCATGGTCCATGCGCTTGGCGACTGGCGGGATCGGGCGGAGGCGCGGCCTTACGCGGACGTCGCCGGCCGCTGAGGCGGGAGTCGCTACGCGCGCCGCACCCCCCGCTGATGAACGGGCCTGCCCTCGTCCCGCCGCCATGGCCGCACTATTGTCCCCCTCCATCTTCGCAATGAGTTGGACCGGAGCCCTATGACCCGCTTCCTGGCATGGATGTTCAGCCTCGTGTGCATCGGGACCATCTTCGGGCTCGGCGCGCTCGCGGTGCTGGTATGGCATTACGGCCAGGATCTGCCATCGCATGAGAGCCTGGAGCAGTACCAGCCGGCCACCATCTCGCGCGTTTACGACCGCGACGGACAGATCATCGCGGAGTATCTGCAGGAGCGGCGGGTCTTCGCGCCGGTGGACGAGATCCCGGACCTCGTGAAGAACGCCTTCATCGCGGCCGAGGACCGGAACTTCTACGAGCATCACGGCTTCGACGCGCTCGGCATCGTCGGCGCCATGGCGGACTACGTGCGGGGCGGGCGGCTGCGCGGCGCCTCCACCATCACCCAGCAGGTGATGAAGAACTTCCTCCTGAGCAACGACCGCACCTTCGACCGGAAGTTCAAGGAGATCATCCTCGCCACCCGGATGGAGCAGGTGCTGTCGAAGGACCAGATCCTCGAACTCTATCTCAACGAGATCTATCTCGGCGCCCGCGCCTACGGCGTGGTCGCGGCGGCCGCCAACTACTTCGGAAAGCCGCTGGAGCACCTGACGGTGGCGGAGGCCGCCTATCTCGCGGCGCTGCCCAAGGCGCCCTCCAACCTGCACCCGGTGCGGGACCGGGAGGCGGCGATCGCGCGGCGGGGCTACGTGCTGGACCAGATGCAGCGCGGCGGGTTCATCACGCAGGAAGAGCATGACGAGGCGATCGAAGAGCCGCTGGACACCGTTCTGGACGAGTCGCTCACGCCGGAGCTGCCCCCGGTTCCGGAGCGCGACTATTTCTCGGCGGAGATCCATCGCCAGCTCGTGGGCGCCATGGGCGAGAAGGCGGTGGAAGGTGGCGGCCTGACCATCCGCGCCACCGTGGACCAGGAGCTTCAGGAGGCGGCGGCGAAGGCGCTCCGCGACCGGCTCGTGGAATGGGACCGGGATCGGCAGGGCTGGCGCGGGCCGCTGGCGAAGCTCGAGCCCGAGAAGCTCGGGACCAAGGATGACTGGCGCGCGGCGCTGGCGACGGTCGGGGCGCCGGAGGACATCCCCGGCTGGCGGCCCGCCGTGGTGCTGAAGGTCGGCGACACCACCGCCCGCATCGGGATCAGCGGCGTGGAGGAGGACGAGGACGGTCATTTCCTCGGCATCCAGGACGCGCAGTGGGCGACGCCCGAGCTGCCCGGCGGCGGCGTCGGCCCGCGTCCCCGCCGCCCCGCCGACATCTTCGAGGTCGGCGACGTCGTGATGGTCGAGGCCGTCTACAAGGACGCCGCCGAGGGCGAGGAGCCGGAGTTCGACCGCTGGTCCCTGCGCCAGATCCCCGAACTGGAAGGGGCCTTCATGGCCATGGACCCGGTCACGGGCCGGGTGCTCGCGATGCAGGGCGGGTTCAGCTTCCAGACCTCGGTCTTCAACCGCGTGACGCAGGCGAAGCGGCAGCCGGGCTCGGCCTTCAAGCCCTTCGTGTACGCGGCGGCGCTGGACAACGGCTACACGCCGTCCTCGGTGATCCTCGACGCGCCCATCACCATCGACACGGGCGCCGACGAGCTTTGGCGGCCCACCAATTCGTCCAACAAGTTCTACGGCCCCTCGCCGATGCGCACGGGGATCGAGCAGTCGCGCAACGTGATGACGGTCCGGCTCGCGCAGGACATCGGCATGGACGTGGTGGCAGAATACGCCGAGCGTTTCGGGGTCTATGAGAACATGCCCCAGCACCTGAGCTACGCGCTCGGGGCCGGGGAGACGACGCTCTACCAGATGGTCGGCGCCTACGCGATGTTCGCCAACGGCGGCTGGCGGGTGGAGCCGACGCTGGTGGACCGCATCCAGAACCGGCGCGGCGAGACGATCTACCGCAACGACACGCGCGTCTGCCCGGACTGCGAGGCGCCGTGGCGGCAGGGCGAGCAGGAGCCGTGGCTGCGCCCGAATTCCAAGCTCATCATGGACCCGGTGACGGCGTTCCAGCTCACCTCGATGATGCGCGGCGTGATCGAACGGGGGACCGCCACGCAGCTCAGGAGCCTCGGGATGCCGCTTGCGGGCAAGACCGGGACCACCAATGAGTCGAAGGACGTGTGGTTCATCGGGTTCACGCCGAACATGGTGGCGGGCTGCTACATCGGTTACGACAATCCGCGCCCCATGGGACGCGGCGCCTATGGCGGCACGCTCTGCGCGCCGGTGTTCGAGGCGTTCATGAAGGTCGCCATGACGGACCGGCCCAAGCTGGATTTCGCGGCGCCTCCGGGTGCGGTGATGGTCAAGATCGACCGCCTTTCCGGCCGCCGGCTGCCGGATGACGCCTCCGGGCCCGGTGTGGTGGTGGAGGCCTTCCACCCCGGCGATGCGCCGGCGGTCGGCGAATACAGCGGCGGGCGCGTGATCGACGGCGGCTTCCTCGCGGCCTATGGCGGCGGGGGGGACCTGCCCATGTCGCTCGACCGGAACGAGGGGCCGGCTGCGGTCCCGGATCGCGGCGCCCAGCCCGCGCCCCCCGCCCCGTCCTCCGGTTCCTTCGGCTCGGGCGGCCTCTACTGAGGCCTTCCGTCCGGGTCTCTTGAGCCGGGCGGCGCCGCGGTCTATGTGCTCCGGACCATCCGGCGCGAGCTGGAAGGTCGGAGATCAACGGCCCCGGAAGGAGCGTAGCGTCCCATGCGCGCGGAAACCCAGAGCGTCATCGCCGAGATCGAGAAGTCGCTGGACCTCCTGCGCAGGCGGCTGGGCTGGGAGACCGCCGAGCATCGCCTCGAGGAGCTGAACGCGCGCGTCGAGGATCCGACGCTTTGGGACGACCCCGCGAACGCCCAGAAGGTGATGCGGGACCGGCAGTCGTTGGCCGATGCGCTGGACGCCTGCAAGGCGCTGGCGCAGGACCTCCAGGATCAGCGCGACCTGATCGAGCTCGGCGAGGCCGAGGAGGATGCGGAGGTGGTGCGCGAGGCGGAGGCGGCGCTGGGCGCCCTTCGCGACCGCGCCGCGCAGAAGGAGATCGAGGCGCTTCTGGACGGGGAGGCCGACGCCTCCGACACCTTCCTGGAGATCAACGCCGGCGCCGGCGGCACCGAAAGCTGCGACTGGGCGCAGATGCTGGCGCGCATGTACACCCGCTGGGCCGAGGGGCACGGCTACAAGGTCGAGCTGATGTCTGAAAGCGCGGGAGAGGAGGCGGGGATCAAGTCCGCCTCCTACAAGATCACCGGCCCGAACGCCTATGGATGGTTGAAGTCCGAGACCGGGGTGCATCGGCTGGTGCGCATCTCGCCGTTCGACAACCAGGCGAGGCGCCAGACATCGTTCTCATCCGTGTGGGTCTACCCCGTGGTGGACGATTCCATCGAGATCGACATCAAGCCGAACGAGATCCGGATCGACACCTACCGCTCCTCCGGCGCGGGCGGCCAGCACGTCAACACCACTGACTCGGCCGTGCGGATCACGCACTTGCCGACCAACATCGTGGTGACGTCCTCCGAGAAGTCCCAGCACCAGAACCGGGCCAACGCCATGGCGGCGCTGAAGTCCAAGCTCTATGAGATGGAGCTGCGCAAGCGCACCGAGGCGATCCAGGAGCAGCATGACGCCAAGGGCGATGCGGGCTGGGGCAACCAGATCCGCTCGTACGTCCTGCAGCCGTACCAGATGGTCAAGGACCTGCGCACGAACGTCGAGACCTCGGACACCTCCGGCGTGCTGGACGGGGATCTGGACCGCTTCATGGCCGCGGCCCTCGCGATGGAGGTCAGCGGCAAGACCCGCGCCGAGGCGATGGCGGAGGACTGAGGGGCGGTCTCCGTGGGCGCGACAGAGGCGCGACAGGGCGGCCCGGGGACAAAGCGCCTGCGTGCGGGCGCGGACACGCGCGGCAGCGCCGGCGACGGGTTCTTCGAGGGGGGATCGTTCAGCAGCGCTCGGAGCGGCCCGCCGCGCGGGAGCCGAGGCTTTCCGCGGACGATGCAGGTTCCATGACCGAGCCCGCCAAGCGCCCCCGAAAACGAAAGCGACCGCCGCCCAGCGACGGTCGTCCGTAGTCCGATAATCCCGCGCCGGTTCAGGAACCCGAGGGTTCCTCCGAAGACGGAGCCGGCTTCGAAACGGGCAGGGCACGGGCGGCGCCGCCCTCGGCCAGCGGATCGTCGTTGCGCTGGACCGAGCCCTCGAAATGCGCGCCGCTCTCGATGGCGATGGTCTTGTGGATGATGTCGCCCTCGACCCTCGCGGTGGAGGTGAGGCGCACCTTCACGCCGCGGACGCGGCCGACCACGCGGCCGTTCACGACCACGTCGTCGGCGACGATCTCGCCGCGGATCGTGGCGCTTTCGCCGACCGTGAGCAGGTGGGCGCGGATGTCGCCCTCCACCGCGCCTTCGACCTGGATGTCGCCGGTGGTGCGGATGTCGCCCTTGATGGTGAGATCGGAGCTGAGGATCGACGGCGGAGCCTTGGGCTTCGTCGTCGCCGGCACGCCGGGCTTCGGGGCCGGAGCCGCGCCGAAGCCCTGGGCCGGCGCGGGCTTGGGTTCTTCGCCCCTGGTGTCGATCGGATCGTTGATCTTCGACTTAGAGAACATTGCGCGCGGCCTCGATGTACTTCATGGGGTTCACGGGCTTGCCGTTCAGCCGGACCTCGTAGTGGAGGTGCGTCCCGGTCGACCGCCCCGTACTACCCATATCGCCGATCCGGTCACCCCGCGCAACCCGATCGCCGACCTTCACGCGCGCCGCGCTCATATGCGCGTAGACCGTCTCGAACCCGAAGGCGTGGCGGACCTTCACCACGCGGCCGTAGCCGGACTGCCAGCCCGCAAACGTCACCACGCCCTCGGCGGTGGAAAGGACCGGCGTGCCGGGACGCGAGGCGAAGTCCGTGCCGGAATGCATCCTGGAGCGGCCGTTGATCGGATCGCGGCGCACGCCGAAGCCGGAGGTGAAGCGGAAGGCCGCCTTCACGGGGATCGCGAGCGGCAGCTTGGCGGCGGCCACCTGCATCAGGCTCGCCCGCTCCAGTCCGCCCAGCAGCGACGTGACCCGGGCCGCGTCGGCGGAGGCGAGCTCCGGCGCCGCGCTCTCGTCCACGCCGACGAAGGGCCCGCCTTCGCCGGAATAGTCGCGGCGGATCTCGCTCACGATGCGGTCCGCATCGAGCCCGGTCTTCGCCAGGACCGTCTCCAGCCCGCCGAGACCGGCCTGCACCGCATCCTCGAGCTGGGCGAAGAGCTGGCCGCGGGCCTCCTCGGCCCGGCGCTGTTCGGTCTGGAGGGTCTCGAGCTGCTCGGCCAGCGCGGCCTGCATGAGGGCGGCGGCGTCGCGTTCCTGCGCGGTCTCCTCAAGCGCGCGGGTGACCTCGGCGATGGCCGCGGTCCATTCGCCTTCCTCGGCGCCCGCCGCCTTGGCGGAGCGGCGCATCTCGTCCGCCTCGCGCTGGAGCGCGGTCTGGTCGCGCTCGGCCACGTCGCGGGCCGCCACGGCCTCCGACAGCTTGCCGCGCAGCGATTCGAGCGCGAGCGACAATTCCGCCTCGGCGTCCGTCGCCTCCATCAGGCGCGCCTGGCGTCGGTCAAGCTCCCGCGTCAGGACCGCGAGGCGGCCCCGCGTCTCATCGGCCTGGGCGAGGGCGGCGTCGCGCTCGTCGGTCAGCCCGTCGAGCCGCAGCCGCGCATCGTCGCGCAGCGCCGCCATCTGCGCCTCGTGCCGGGCCTTCGCCTCGGCCACCGCGTCGGCGGCGCCGGATTCGAAGGCCGAGACGCGGGCCGCGAGCGCATCGCGCTCCGCGCCCGTGACCACGTTCGAAACGGTGGCGTATCCGGTCCAGCCCAGCAGGCCGAGAACCGCGACCGCGGCGAGGATCTGGTTTCGGGGAGCGAGAGCCACGTGACGCACGTGATCTCCCGTCCTGATCGTCAGGCGCCGCTCGGGCAGCCCGCTGTCCTCGCGCTGAGTCGCGCGGCCAGACTGGCCTGTCATCCGTGTCCCTCGGTCTTTGCTTTCAGCGGTTCGCACCCGCTGAAGATTTTTCGCCGTTGTGGTGTTTCTGCATCGTTACCCGAAGGGCGGGCAGTCGATCAACACGTTTGTGGCCTGTTCTCGTCGCACCCCTGTGGAGGAGGCCTCGTGAGAGACAGGCGGCGGCGCCGCGTTTGGCTTCTGCATCGACACTCGTCGCGCGGGATTGCGGAGAAAATGGGGCGAATTGCGCAACTAGCGGACGAGCGGCCGCGGAGTTCCACCTGATGGGCGTCTCCGCCGCGGCTGCGCGACGCGCGCTCAGGAAAGCGCCCGGGCCGCCTCCAGAACCTCCTCCGCGTGGCCCGGCACCTTCACCTTCCGCCAGACGTGAGCGATGCGCCCCTCGGCGTCCACGAGGAACGTGGCCCGGTCCACGCCCATGTACGTCTTCCCGTACATGCTCTTCTCCACCCAGGTCCCGTAGGCCTCGCAGACCTCGCCGCCCTCGTCCGACAGCAGGATCACCGTGAGGCCGTGCTTTTCCCTGAACTTGTCGTGGGCGGAGACGGGGTCGCGGCTGATCCCCAGCACGGTCGCGCCCGCCGCCCCGAATTCGGAGGCGAGGCCGCTGAAGGCGATCGCCTCCTTCGTGCAGCCGGGCGTGTCGTCCTTCGGATAGAAATAGACCACCACCGGCTTGCCGCGGAAATCGGCGAGCGAGACCTCGCCGCCTCCGTCGCGGGGAAGGGTGAAGCCGGGGGCCTGGGCGCCGGTCTGGATGTCGCTCATGGGGTCGCTTCTCCTGCGGACGGGATCGCACTAGGTTGCGCGGGGAACCGCGTGCCCGCGCGTTTCCGCGATCCAGACAGGCCCCCGGCCCCGGGTCAAGCGCGCCGCTGGCGCAGGCAGGGGCGGAGGAACGCGCGAGCGTGCATCGAAGGCGTCATCTGGAGCAGGAGGAGAAGCGGCGGGGCCTGCGGCGTCGCGGCGCGGGGCTGCCGGCATGGGGCCTGCGGCGGCTCGGCTCGTTCCTCGTGGCCTCGGTGCTGCTGACGGGGCTGGTGCTGGGGCTTGGACACCACCGGCTCCGTCAGGGGCCGATAGATCTCGGCCCGTTGGCGGCGATCCTGGCGGACCGGCTCAGCGCCGGGGCGGAGGGGCTGGACTTCGGCATCGGCGGGGCGGTGTTCGCGCTGGGAGACCCCGGCCTTCCGTCGGGGATCCGCCTTCTGGACGTGGAGGTGCGGGACGAGGGCGGAGAGGTGCTCGCCTCCGCGCCGGAACTGAGCCTGAACTTCCGTCTGCTGGACCTGCTCCAGGGCCGCATCGCGCCCACGCGGATCGCCCTGACGGGCGCGACGGCGGAGATCCGGCGCGACGCGCAGGGGCGCCTCCGTCTCGGCCCCGCCGGGACGACCGGGGCCGCGCCGGGGGCCGGCGGGTTCCTGGCGCTGCTGGATCAGGCGGAGGCGGGCGAAGGCCCGCTGCGCCGGCTGGAGCGGGTCGCCGCCCGCGGGGCGCAGGTGACGCTGAAGGACGCCGTCACCGGCCGCGACTGGCGGCTGCGCGACGCCGAGTTCGCGGTGGAGCGGAAGGCGACGCGCGACGCGGGCCGGCTCACGGGCCTCGTCGATCTCGGCCCCGGCGAGGCCGCGCGGGTTTCCCTGGAGGGCGAGCGCACGCGCGAAGGCGAGGTGACGCTGGGCCTCTCCTTCTCCGACCTTCCATTGTCGGAGCTGTCGGCGGCGGCGCCCCTCGCGCCTCTGGCGGGCTCCGACAGCCGGGCCAAAGGCAGCGCGGAGGGGCGGATCGATTCCGAGGGCCGTGTGATTGCGCTGGACGCGACGCTGCTGCTCGGCCCGGGCACCGTGACGCCGATGCCCAAACCCTACGACGAGATCTCCGGCGCAGAGGCGAAGCTGTCCTGGCGCGCGAGCGACGGGGTGCTCGAGATCCGGCGTCTCGCCCTCTGGGGCGCGGCGCTGGGCGCGGATCTGCACGGGCGGGCCGAGCCCTGGGGCATGCCCCCCGGCGGAGGCGCCCCCGCCGGCGTGGCCGTCGCGCTGGATGTGGAGAACCTGGAGATCGCCGGCGGCGTCTCCGCCCCCGTGCGCTTCGACGGGGGGCGGGTGGAGGCCGACTTCCTCCCCGGGTCGCGCCGGGCGGAGGTGGCGGTGCTGCGCTTCTCCTCGCCGGAGGTCGAGCTTTCCGCGCGGGGCTTCGCCCAGATGACGGAGGCGGGGCTGGAAACCAGCCTGACCTTCGAGACCGGGCCCTTCGACGTCGCCTTCCTCACCCGCGCCTGGCCGCTTCCCGTGGCGGAGAACGCCCGGCTCTGGGTCGAGAAGCACGTGGACCACGGGCGGGTGCCGCAGGCCGAGGGCGCCTTCTGGGCCGCGCCCGGCCAGCTTCCCGACCTCACCATCGACTTCGGGATGGAGGACGTGCGCACGCAGCCGATCCCCGGCATGCCCCCCATCGAGAACGCCGCGGGCACGGCGCGTCTCACCCTCGGGCGCTTCGACATGGCGCTTGCGGAGGGGACGGTGACGCCGCCCGGCGCGGGGGCGATCGACCTCGGCGGCTCGGAACTGGCGATCCCGCATCTGGGCGCGATCCCTCCGTCCGCGCTGATCGGCCTGCGCGCGCGGGGAACGGCGCAGGCCGCGCTTGCGCTGCTCGACCAGCCGCCGCTGGAGCTGATGTCGAAGCTCGGGACGGATCTCGGGCCGGTGGAGGGCATGGCGGACGTGACAGCGGACGTGACGCTTCCCCTGTCGGCGACCATCCGAACGTCGGAGGTGGACATCGACGCCCACGCCCGGATCGACGACGTGGCCCTGACCGCGCCGGGCGCCGGGCTTCCGGTCCGGGCGCAGCGGCTCGACATCGATGCGACCCTTCAGGAGGTCGAGATCTCGGGGAACGCCGTCGTGGACGGTCTGCCGGCGCGGATCTCGTGGGTGGAGCGCTTCGGCGCCTCCGGCGATCCGGGGCGGGACCTCAGCGCGGATGCGCGGCTGGACGGCGAGGCGCTGCGGCGGCTCGGCCTTCGGGACGTGACCATCACCGGCGGCGCCGTGGACGCGCGGCTGGATCTCGGCGGCGCCGGCGGGGCGTTCAGCGTGGACGCCGACCTGCGCGACGCGGCGATGGCGCTGCCCCTGCTGGGCTGGAGCAAGAACCGCGGCGAGCCCGGCCGGCTCCGCGCGCAGGGCTCCCGCGCCGCGGACGGCGCCCTGCGGATCGAGACGTTCTCCCTCGATTCGGCCGGGCTGGAGGCGCAGGGCGCGGCCGCCGTCGCCGCCGGCGGCGGGCTGCAACGTCTCGCCCTGATGGAGCTTCGGCTCGCGGACACGCTGGACATCTCGGCCGAGGTGACGCGCGGCTCGGGGGGCGCCTACGAGGTGCAGGTGGGCGGCCGGCGGATCGACCTCGCCGCGCTGCTGCGCCGGCGCGAGGGCATGGGCGGCGAGACGGCGGAGGCCGGCGCCGGGCCGCCGGTGCGCGCGACGCTTTCGGTTGCTACGCTTTCGCTGCTGGACGACATCGTCCTCTCCAAGGCCTCCGGCGACTTCACGCGTGACGGGGCGCCACGTTGGCCCGCGCCGTGGGCCGGGTGAACGGCGGCACGCCCGCGCGGATCCGGTATCGGGAGCAACCCGGCGAGCGCGCCACTCTCTCGTTGCGAAGCGACGACGCCGGCGCGCTGCTCGCCGACCTCGGCCTGAACGAAAGCGCCGTGGGCGGAACGCTGCGGGTGCGGGCGCGGCTTCTGTCCGGCGGCTTCGCCATGGCCGGGCGCGCCGCCATCGACGACATCCGAATTGGCGGCGGCCGGGCCCTCGATCCGGTGGTCCGTCGCGCCATCCGCGACGGTGTGGTGAATGAGGCGGACGCGGCCGGCGGCTATCATTTCGACCGGGTGGAGGCTCCGTTCCGGCTTGAGGGCGGCCGCCTGACGGTCACCGAGGCGATGGCGGTGGGTCCGGTGCTGGGCATCAAGGTCGACGGATCCTACCAGACCGCGACCGGCGCGCTTGACCTCTCGGGCGTCCTGACGCCGGCTTACGCGATCAACGGCCTCCTGAACCGGATCCCGATCATCGGCGAGCTGCTGGGCGGCGAAGGCGAGGGGCTGATCGGGCTCACCTTCGCCGTGGGCGGCACGGCGGACGATCCGAACGTGTCGGTCAATCCGCTCTCGGCGCTCGCGCCCGGCGTGCTGCGCCGCGTCTTCCAGGGGGGCGCCCAGCCGTCCGATCCCGGCCCACCGGACCTCTTCGAGAACGAGCGCTGAGGCTCAGTCCAGCCGCACCAGCGCGTGCCGCTTCTTCCCGGCCGAGAGCTTCAGCGGACCGTCCGCGAAGGCGTCGGCGCCGAGCATGACGCCCGGATCCTCCACCGCCTCGTCCGCCATGCGCGCGCCGCCTTCCTGGATCAGGCGCCGCGCCTCCTTTCCCGACTTCGCGAGCCCGGCCTTCACGAAGAGCTGGGCGAGGGAGACGCCCTCCGCGGCCTCGGCGGCGGTGAGGGTGACGGTGGGCAGATCCTCGCCGGCGCCGCCGCGCTCGAACACCTCGCGCGCCGTGGCCTCCGCCGCCTGCGCGGCGGCGCGGCCGCGGGCGAGCGCCGTGACCTCGTTGGCCAGGATCACCTTCGCCTCGTTGATCTCCGAGCCCTGGAGGGCGCCCAGACGCTCGCACTCCTCCACCGGCAGCTCGGTGAAGCGCTTGAGGAACTTGCCGACGTCGGCGTCCATGCTGTTGCGCCAGAACTGCCAGAACTCGAAGTTGCCGAGCCGCGCCTCGTTGAGCCACACGGCCCCGCCGGCGGTCTTGCCCATCTTGGTGCCGTCGGCCTTGGTCAGCAGCGGCGCGGTCAGGCCGAACACCTCCTGCTGGCGGGTGCGGCGGGTCAGGTCCACGCCGTTGACGATGTTCCCCCACTGGTCCGAGCCGCCCATCTGCAGGCGGCAGCCATGAAGCCCGTTCAGCTCCTGGAAGTCGTAGGCCTGGAGCAGCATGTAGTTGAATTCGAGGAAGGTCAGCGGCTGCTCGCGGTCGAGGCGCAGGCGCACCGAGTCGAAGGTCAGCATCCGGTTGATGGTGAAGTGGCGGCCGTAGTCGCGCAGGAAGTCGATGTAGTTCAGCGTCCCCAGCCAGTCGGCGTTGTTGGGCTGGATCGCGTCGGCGGGCCCCTTGCCGAAGGTCAGGTAGTTCGCGAACACCTGGCGGATGCCGGCCATGTTCGAGGCGATGTCGGCGTCGGTCAGAAGCTGGCGGGTCTCGTCCCGGCCCGACGGGTCGCCGATGCGCGTGGTGCCGCCGCCCATGAGCGCGATGGGCTTGTGGCCGGTCTTCTGGAGCCATCGCAGCATCATGATGCCGGTCAGGTGCCCCACATGCAGGCTGTCGGCCGTGCAGTCGAAGCCGATATAGCCGGGGACGATCCCGCCCATGAGCGCCTCGTCGAGGCCCTCCATGTCCGTGCAGTCCTGCAGAAGGCCGCGGGTCAGCATCTCGTGCAGGAACTCGGATTTCGGCGCGTAGGTCATCGGTTTCGTCCTTCCGGTCGGTCCGAGGCTCTATGCCGCGGGGCGCGCGGGAAGGGAAGGGGCGCCCGGCGGAGCCCGCTGTCGCGGGCGAGACCTCATCTCGGTCCGCGCCTGCGCGCGGCCCTCGGCGCCCTCGCTTCGCGAGGGAAGAGGCGGCCCTTGACCTCTCCGCCGCGCCGCGATCCGGTGGCGGCGAACGGGCCGGGGGGAGAGATGGACGGGATCTGGGCGCTGGGGCTGATGTCGGGAACCTCGCTGGACGGCGTGGACGCGGCGCTGCTCAGGACCAACGGCGAGGAGATCGAGGCCTTCGGTCCCGGCGCGGAATTCCCCTACGGCGCCGCCGAAATGGGGGCGGCGCGCGAGGTCCATGCCGACTGGCGCCGGTTCCGCCCCGCCGAGGGCGCCGCCGCGGCGCTTCTCGCCCAAGCGGAGGCCGAGGTGGTCGAGGCGCATGCCGCCGCCACGGCCCGCCTGCTGGCGCGCACGGACGCCGACGCGGAGATCGTGGGCTTCCACGGCCAGACGGTCGCCCACGCGCCCGCCGAGGGGTGGACCTGGCAGCTCGGGGACGGCGCCCGGCTGGCGCGGGCGCTGAACCGGACGGTGGCGTGGGACTTCCGGTCCGCCGACATGCGGGCGGGGGGGGAGGGCGCGCCCCTCGCCCCCTTCTACCATTTCGCGCTGGCCCGCCGGCTCGCCGCCCGCTTCGACGGGCCGATCTGCTTCCTGAACCTCGGCGGGGTCGGCAACGTCACCTGGGCGGACCCGCAGGCGGAGGCCCCGGAGGCCCCCGGCGCGCTGGTCGCCTTCGACACCGGGCCTGCGAACGCGCCCATCGACGACTGGATGCGCGCCCGGGCCGGCGAGCCCTGCGACCGCGACGGCGCCGCGGCGGCGGCCGGGCGGGTGCACGAGGACCGGCTCGTCCGCAATTCGGTGTCGGACTGGCTTGCGCGCCGGCCCCCGAAATCGCTGGACCGAAACGACTTCGCCCAGGTGCTCTCGGGGATGGACGGCCTCAGCCTCGAGGATGGGGCGGCGACGCTGACCGCGCTCTCCGCCCGCTGCGCGGCGGCGGCGCAGGTCCACATGCCGCGCCCCGCGGCCGCGTGGATCCTTTGCGGAGGCGGGCGCCGGAACCCCACGCTCGCCGGCATGATCGCGGAGCGGGTGGAGGCGCCCGTGCTGTCCGCCGAGGAGGCCGGCCTCGACGGCGGCCTGATGGAGGCGCAGGCCTTCGCCTATCTCGCCGTCAGGGCGCTGCGCGGACTGCCGCTGTCAGCCCCCGGAACCACCCGCTGCGCCGCGCCGACGCCCGGAGGCCGGATCTCCCGTCCCTGAGGGTCAGGAGACCTCGTCCGTCACCAGCCGGCCCTGGACGTAGCTTTCGACGATCCCGGTCATCTCCTCGAGCTGCTTGTCGAAGAAATGGCCGGCGCCGGGCACCACCTCATGAGTGATCTCGATCCCGCGCTGGGTCTTGAGCTTGTCCACCAGCTTGAGCACGTCCGGCGGGGGCGCCACGCGGTCCGCCTCGCCGTTCACGATGATCCCCGACGACGGGCAGGGCGCGAGGAACGAGAAATCGTACATGTTCGCCGGCGGCGCGACCGACACGAAGCCCGAGATCTCGGGCCGCCGCATCAGAAGCTGCATTCCGATCCAGGCGCCGAAGGAGAAGCCGGCCACCCAGGACTGCCGGGCGTTGGGGTTGAGCACCTGGAGATAGTCCAGCGCCGCCGCCGCGTCCGAAAGCTCGCCGATGCCCTGGTCGAACTCGCCCTGGCTGCGCCCGACGCCCCGGAAGTTGAAGCGCAGGACCGCGAAGCCCAGCCGGTGGAAGGCGTAATGGAGGTTGTAGACCACCTTGTTGTTCATCGTCCCGCCGAACTGCGGGTGAGGATGCAGGATGATCGCCAGCGGCGCATCCTTGGCCTTCTGCGGATGATAGCGACCTTCGAGGCGGCCGTCGGGTCCGGGAAAGATCACCTCGGGCATGGGGGCATCCTCGCGCTGGTCCGCGCCGCCGGTCCGAACTTGCGGCGCCGGTGGACGGCGGCGCGAAGCTTGACTCGAACGGTCGGACTTCTTAGAACGTTTCCAAAGTGGACGCCGACCGGATGATCCGGGCGGGTCGGGATGACGTAGTGAGGCGAAACCTCCGCGTCAACAGAAACGGGCCGCCGCCGATCCGCGCGCGCCCCGGATGAGCCGCGAAAGGGAAGGCGTCATGAAGCTCAGCACCAAGGGCCGCTACGCCGTCACCGCGCTGGCGGACATCGCGCTTCAGCAGCCGGGGCCGGACGTCGCCAGGGCGCGGCTCGTGTCGCTGTCGGAGGTTTCGGAGCGGCAGGACATCTCGCTCGCCTATCTGGAGCAGCTGTTCGCCCGCCTGCGCCGCGCCGGCCTGGTGGACAGCGTGCGCGGTCCGGGGGGTGGCTACCGGCTTTCACGTCCCGCGGCGCAGATCCCGATCGCGGAGGTCATGGCCGCGGTGGACGAGCGGCTGAACGCCATGGGCTGCGGCGCCGACGAGGACGGCTGCGGCGGCAGCCAGGCGAAGTGCCTCACCCACAACCTGTGGGAGCAGCTTTCCGCCCATGTCCATGTTTTCCTGTCGAAGACGACGCTGGCGGACGTGGTGGCGGACCGGATGGTGCCGTGCCCGGCTGTTCCGGACTTCGCCTTGCTGATGGACGAGGACGCGGAGACCGCCAGCGCATGACGGGCCGTGCCTATCTCGACTGGAACGCGACCGCGCCTCTCAGGCCCGAGGCGCGCGAGGCGATGCTCCGTGCGCTGGACGCGGCCAACCCCTCGTCCGTCCACGCCGAGGGGCGGGAGGCCCGCGCCATCGTCGAGCGCGCCCGCGCGCAGGTCGCGGCGTTGGCGGGTTGCGAGCCGGGGGAGGTGATCTTCACCTCCGGCGCCACCGAGGCGAACAACCTCGCGCTGAGCATGGCGGCCGTGGTGCATTACGCGGCCACCGATCATGCCAGCGTCGTCGAGGCGGCCCTCTCCCGGCCCTGCGACGTCGCCCTGCCCGCGCGGCGGGACGGCACGCTGGAACGGCCGGAAGGCGGCGTGGTCCGCGGCGACTACGGGCCCGACGTCGACGCCTGGCTGCTGGGGCGTCGTTGCATCGCCGTCGCGGCCGCGCAGTCCGAGACGGGCGTGGCCGAGGATGTCGGCGACATCTACCGTTCGGCGGCGGTCAGGGGGCTGAACGCCCATTGCGACGCCACCCAGGCCGTCGGGCGCATCGCATTCTCGTTCACGCTCTGCGGCGCCGCGACGGCCGCCCTTTCCGCGCACAAGCTCGGCGGCCCCAAGGGCGTCGGCGCCATGATCTTGCGGGACGACAGGCTCGGCGACTTCAGGCTCTTCGACTGGACGCCGGGGGGAGGGCAGGAGCAGCGTCGCCGCGCCGGCACCGAGAACGTCCCCGGCATCGCCGGCTTCGGCGCGGCGGCGGAGGCGGCGCTGCGCGACCTCGCCTCCGGCGTCTGGGAGCGGGTGGAAAACCTGCGCGACATGATGGAGGCCCGGCTGAAAGACGCCGCCCCCGACCTTATCTTGATCGGCGAGGGCGCCCGCCGTCTGCCCAACACCTCCTGCGTCGCCGTCCCCGGCTGGAAGGGCGAGACGCAGGTGATGCAGATGGACCTCGCGGGGTTCGCGATTTCGGCCGGCTCCGCCTGCGCCTCGGGCAAGGTGGGGCCGAGCCGGGCGCTCAAGGCGATGGGCTTCGACGACGCGACCGCGGGGTCCGCCATCCGCGTCTCGCTGGGCCCGACCACGACCGAGGGCGAGGTCATGCGCTTCGCCGACGCCTGGACCGACAGATACCGCCGCTTCCACCGGAAGTCGGCCTGAGCCAATCGCCGCGCCTCAGGGCCTGCGGCGGGGAAGGAGACCGAAATGGCCGCTCTGGACGAGACCAACGTCAAGGAAGGCGTCGAGAAGGAGACCGTGGATGCGGTCCGCAGCCTCGCCGGCAAGTACAAGCACGGTTGGGAATCCGACATCGAGATGGACTTCGCCCCCAAGGGGCTGAACGAGGACATCGTCCGCCTGATCTCGGCCAAGAAGAACGAGCCCGACTGGATGCTGGACTGGCGCCTGAAGGCCTACCAGCGCTGGCTGAAGATGGACGAGCCGGAGTGGGCCATGGTCCACTACCCGAAGATCGACTTCCAGGAGCAGTACTACTACGCTCAGCCCAAGAGCTTCGCCACCAAGCCCAAGTCGCTGGACGAGGTGGACCCCGAGCTGCTGCGCACCTACGAGAAGCTCGGCATCCCGCTGAAGGAGCAGATGATCCTCGCGGGCGTCGAGGGCGCGGGTCAGGCCCCCGCCGATGCGCGACGCTCCGCAGGAGCGTCGCGTGGCGGTGGACGCGGTGTTCGACTCCGTCTCCCTGGGCACGACCTTCAAGGATGAGCTCGCCAAGGCCGGCGTGATCTTCTGCTCGATCTCCGAGGCGGTGCAGGAGCATCCCGAGCTGGTGAAGAAGTATCTCGGCTCGGTGGTCCCGGCGTCGGACAACTTCTACGCCACGCTCAACTCGGCGGTGTTCTCCGACGGCTCCTTCGTCTACGTGCCGCCGGGCGTGCGCTGCCCGATGGAGCTTTCCACCTACTTCCGCATCAACGCCGAGAACACCGGCCAGTTCGAGCGCACCCTCATCATCGCCGACAAGGGCGCCTACGTCAGCTACCTGGAAGGCTGCACCGCGCCGATGCGCGACGTGAACCAGCTTCACGCCGCGGTGGTGGAGATCGTGGCGCTGGACGACGCCGAGGTGAAGTACTCGACCGTCCAGAACTGGTATCCGGGCGACGAGAACGGCAAGGGCGGCATCTACAACTTCGTCACCAAGCGCGCCGACTGCCGCGGCGACCGCTCCAAGGTGATGTGGACGCAGGTGGAGACGGGCTCGGCCGTCACCTGGAAGTATCCGTCCTGCATCCTGCGCGGCGACGACAGCCAGGGCGAGTTCTACTCCATCGCCATCGCCAACAACATGCAGCAGGCCGACACCGGCACCAAGATGGTGCATCTGGGCAAGAACACCCGCTCGCGCATCGTCTCCAAGGGCATCTCTGCGGGCCGCGCGCAGAACACCTATCGCGGGCTGGTGTCCATCCACCCGAAGGCCGTCAACTCCCGCAACTACACCCAGTGCGACAGCCTCCTGATCGGCGGCGATTGCGGCGCCCACACGGTCCCCTACATCGAGTGCCGCAACCACTCCTCGAAGGTGGAGCACGAGGCCACCACCTCCAAGATCGCCGACGACCAGCTCTTCTACTGCCGGTCCCGCGGCATGTCGGAGGAGGACGCGGTCGCCCTCGTGGTCAACGGCTTCTGCAAGGAGGTCCTCCAGGCCCTACCCATGGAATTCGCGATGGAGGCGCAGTCGCTGGTGGCGATCTCGCTGGAAGGGTCGGTCGGCTGACATGGCGGTCCAGAGCCGCATCATGGAAGAGGTCTCATCTTTGGTGGACGATCTCGTCTCCCGGCTCGCCGAACTGGGGGAAGGCGAGCCCTACCTGGAGGAGGCGCTGACCAAGGCGGTATTCCGTGACCTCGTCTGGTCGGTGCTGGAGCGTCTGGACGGCGCCGACCGGGAGGACCTCGCGGACCATCTGGAGACGCTGGCTGAGCTTCTCCATGAGCGGAACAATGAAGGCGGAGACTAGAATGATCGTCACCACCACCAACAGCATCGAAGGCCGCCGCGTCACCGCCTATCGCGGCGTGGTGGTCGGCGAGGCCATCATGGGCGCCAACATCGTCCGCGACTTCTTCGCCGGCATCACCGACATCGTCGGCGGCCGCTCCGGCGCCTACGAGGCCAAGCTTCAGGACGCGCGCGAGGTCGCCTTCCGCGAGCTGGAGGAGAGGGCCGCCCGCCTCGGCGCCGACGCGGTGGTGGGCGTGGACCTGGATTACGAGGTGGTCGGCAAGGACGGCTCGATGCTGATGGTCAGCGTCTCCGGCACCGCCGTCTCCACCGAACCGCAGCCCTGAACGCAAGCCGCGGCCCCGCCGCCGCCAGCCAGACATCGGCGCGCCTGCCGCGCCCCTCCGAAAGGACGAGAAACATGCTTGAGATCAAGAACCTGCACGTGAAGCTCGAGGAAGAGGACAAGCGCATCCTCAAGGGCGTGGATCTGACGGTCGAGCCCGGCAAGGTGCACGCGATCATGGGCCCGAACGGCTCGGGCAAGTCCACGCTTTCCTACGTCCTCTCGGGCCGCGACGGCTACGAGGTCACCGAAGGCTCCGCCACGCTCGACGGCGCGGACCTGCTGGAGATGGAGCCGGAGGAGCGCGCCGCCGCCGGCCTCTTCCTCGCCTTCCAGTACCCGGTGGAGGTCCCCGGCGTCGGCAACATGACCTTCCTGCGCACCGCCCTGAACTCCCAGCGCAAGGCGCGGGGCGAGCCGGAGATGTCCGCCGCCGAATTCCTCAAGCATATCCGCGACAAGGCCGCGAAGCTCGAGATCGGGCAGGAGATGCTCAAGCGCTCGGTCAACGTGGGCTTCTCGGGCGGCGAGAAGAAGCGCAACGAGATCCTGCAGATGGCCGTCCTGGAGCCGAAGATGTGCATCCTGGACGAGACCGACTCCGGCCTCGACGTGGACGCCATGCGCCTCGTGGCCGACGGCGTGAACGCGCTGCGCGACGCGGGCCGCGGGTTCCTGGTGATCACGCACTACCAGCGCCTGCTCGACCACATCACGCCGGACGTGGTGCACATCATGATGGACGGCCGGATCGTGAAGACCGGCGGCCCCGAGCTCGCGCTCGAGGTCGAGAAGAGCGGCTACGCGGACCTCGCGAAGGAGGTGGCGTGATGGCGGTTCCCGCCCTGAAGCTGGAAGCGGCCGAGACCCTCCTCGCCCACCGCCCCTTCCCCACGGACGAGGGCGCCTGGGCGCGGGAGGCGCGCGAGGCCGCCGCCGCCCGCCTGCGCGCCATGGGCGCGCCGATGCGCCGCGACGAATACTGGAAGTGGACCGACCCGACCGACCTCACCGCCCCGCAGGCGCCGGCGGTCCCGCTCCCGGCCGCCTCCGCCCCCCTCTTCGACGCCGCCAACGCGCTGGTCGTCACCTATGAGGACGGCGAGCTGAAGGAGGGCCTGGGCGAGCTCGACGGCGTCGAGATCGTCACCCTCAAGGAGGCGATGGCCAAGGACATCCACTGGGCCAAGGACCTCTACGGCGTGCTGGAGACCCGGGGCCAGGACCCGGTGCCGCGCCCGCTCGCGGCGCTCAACACCGCCACCGCCACCGACGGGCTGGCGATCCGGGTCACCGGCAAGGTCTCCCGTCCGATCCTGATCCGCGGGACCCGCACGCAGGAGGCCGCCGACGCCGTCCTGCACCACGTGGTGCGGCTGGAGGAAGGCGCCGAGCTGACCATCCTCGAGACCGGCGCCCCCGGCGCCCGGGTCAACGCGGTGATCGAGGCCGACATCGCCGACCGCGCCCGCTTCCACCACCTCCGCGCCAACGGGCCGGAGGCGGAGCGTCGCGGCGCCTGGCACCTCTTCGCCCGGCTCGGCGCCGAATCCGCCTGCAAGGCCTTCGGCATCACCGCCGGCGGCCGCCTGACCCGCTCCGAGCAGGTGATCGAGCTCACCGGCGACGACGCGGTGGTGCATCTCGCCGGCGCCTGCCTCGGCGAGGGCGACGACTTCCTCCATGACGACACCGTCTTCATCACCCACGCGGCCGAGCGCTGCGAATCCCGCCAGGTCTTCAAGAAGGTCCTGCGCGACACCGCCCGCGGCGTCTTCCAGGGCAAGATCCTGGTGAAGCAGGGCGCCCAGAAGACGGACGGCTACCAGATCTCCCAGGGCCTCCTGCTGGACCCCAACGCCGACTTCCGCGCCAAGCCGGAGCTGGAGATCTACGCCGACGACGTCGTCTGCTCCCACGGCTCCACGGTCGGCGCGGTGGACGAGACCGCGCTCTACTACCTCCGCGCCCGCGGCATCCCGCTGCGCGAGGCCGAGGACCTGCTGGTCATGTCCTTCCTCGGCGAGGCGGTGGAGGAGATCGAGGACCAGGACCTCGCCGAGGAGTTGCGCGAGCGCATCGCCCTCTGGGTGAAGGGCGAGGCGTGACCGCCACCGATGCGCCCCGGGCGCCGCGCGGCCTCGTCGCGCGGATCGCCGTCGCCTGGGCCCACGGCATCCGCCGCTCCACCGCCCATGAGCTGGCGGCGGACCATGGCGAGGGGCGCATCCTCGCCTATGCGCTAGGCTCCTGCCTCGGGCTCCTGATCGCGCGGCTCCCCATCGACATCCAGCAGGCCGCGAGCCAGCCCGAGCCGCCGGAGCTGGGCGCCCTGGTGACGGCCAACGTCGTCTCCATGCTCTTCTTCACCCCCATCTTCCTCTACGCGGTCGCGGGTCTCCTCGGCGTCGCCCTCCGCGCGGCCGGGGGCGCGGGCTCCTGGCGCGACACCCGCCTCGCGCTCTTCTGGGCCGAACTCTGCGCCATCCCCGCCGTCCTCCTCGCCGCCACCGCCGAGATCCTGCTCCGCTCCGCCGGCATGCCCCCCGCCCTCGCCCAGATCCCCGGCGCCGCCGCCGGCCTCCTCGCCGCCTGGTTCTGGTGCGGTGCGCTCGCCGAGGCGCATGGCTACCGCCGCGCCTGGCCCGCCTTCGTCCTGCTCGCCGCCGCCGCCATCGCCCTGGCGCTGCTCGGCGCCGCGGGCCCCTGACGCCGGTCGCTCCCCGGTTGCGAAAGATGCCGAATGTTGTTCACATTGAATTCATATCCTGCTAAGGATCCTTCCGTTGAAAGGGCTCCGGCCACGGAGCGGCAGCGGAGCGGCGTTCATGGCATTCGTTCAGTCTTTCCCCCCCGAGACGCCGGACGAGGAGGATTACGGCCCCGCCACCATGTCCGCCCGCGTGCTGGAAGCCTGGCGCGACATGGAAGCCTCCACCCGGCGCCTGCTCTCCCAGAACCCGGGCGAGGGCCGGCTGCTCTTCTACGTGATCCTCGCGGACATGGTCTTCTTCCTGAGCTGGACCGCGAAGACCGTGCTCGCGCCCACCTCGGCGGCGGCGGCGCAGATGCCGCTCAACATGGGCGGCTGGATCCTCGCGGCCTTCCTGATGCGCACGGCGGGGATGTACGTCCTTGCTGCGGCGGCGCATGCGGTCTGCCGCCTGTCCGGAGGCTCGGGAAGCTGGCGGGACACGCGGGCCGCGGCCTTCTGGGGCGGACTGGTGGCCTCGCCCTTCGGCCTGCTCGCCTCGGCGCTCGCCGTGCTGCTCGCGCAGGGCGAACGCTCCATGCCGGCGCTGGCGGATCCGATCTTCTCGCTCCCGCCGTACTATATCGGCCTCGTGCCCTTCCTGTGGTTCATCGCGGCGGGCATCGCCACGGCGCAGTCGCTCCGGGTCGGCTGGATCTTCCTGATGCTGTCCACGGGAACGGTGGCGCTCTCGATCCTCGGGGTCTATCTGACGGCCTGACGCCGCACGCGGGCGCGACCGGCGCGCGCGGCGGCGCGCGCAGGAGCCGCCGCGGATGATCGGATCTTTCGTCGCCAACCTCGTCGGGGCCTACACCGACCCGCGCGCCTCCGCGCGCCGGATGCTGGCGCTCTCGCCCTCGATGGGCGACTCGGCGCTGATGGTGCTGCTCGCCTTCGCCATCCAGTCGCTGTTCGGCATCCTTCTGGGCATGGCCGGGGAGGCGGAGCTCGCGGGCTTCGGCCGCCGCATCTCCGAGCTGGCGCTCCAGTTCCTGCTCTTCGCCGTGCTCACCATGGGCGCCTGGCTGGTGGGCCGGCGCTTCGGCGGCCGCGCCACGCCCCAGAGCCTCGCGCAGGTGATCGCCTGGCACTACCTCGCCACGTCGTTCCTCGCGCCCGTGAACCTGATCGGGGCGCAGGCGATGACCGAGGGCGGCGGCGCCGGCATCCTGTTCCTGCTGGTGCCCGTGTCGCTCGGCCTCTCGATCTGGATCTTCGCGGCCTTCGTGGCCGAGGCGCACGGCTTCCGCCGCCTCGGGCCCGTGGTGCTCGCCTCCATCGCGGGCTTCGTCGCGCTGGGCATCTTCACCATGTTCATCATCTCCCTGTTCGTCGGCGCGCCGCCCCAGGGCTGAGCGCGCGCTTGAAAGGAGCGGTCATGTACGACGTCGAAAAGGTCCGCGAGGACTTCCCGATCCTGTCCCGGACCGTCCACGGCAAGCCGCTGGTCTATCTCGACAACGGGGCCTCCGCGCAGAAGCCCCGCGCGGTGATCGAGGCCGTGACCCGCGCCTATTCCGAGGAATACGCCAACGTCCACCGCGGCCTCCATTACCTGTCGAACCTCTCCACCGACCGCTACGAGGGGGTGCGCGAGACGATCCGCGCCTTCCTCGGCGCAGGCTCTCCGGAGGAGGTGGTGTTCACCACCGGCTCCACCCAGGGCCTGAACCTCGTCAGCTACGCCTGGGGCGTCCCCAACCTCTCCGAGGGCGACGAGATCATCCTCACCATCATGGAGCACCACGCCAACATCGTGCCCTGGCACTTCCTGCGCGAACGCCACGGCGTGAAGCTGAAATGGGTGGAGACGGAGCCCGACGGCTCTCTCGACGCGCAGAAGGTGATCGACGCCATCGGCCCGCGCACGAAGCTCATCGCCTGCACGCACATGTCCAACGTCCTCGGCACGGTGGTGGATGTGAAGACCATCTGCCATGCGGCGCGCGAGCGGGGCGTGGCGACCGTGATCGACGGCAGCCAGGCCGCCGTCCACATGCCCGTGGACGTGCAGGACATCGGCTGCGACTTCTACGCGGTCACCGGCCACAAGCTCTACGGCCCCTCCGCCTCCGGCGCCCTCTACGTGCGCGAGGACCGCTACCCGGAGATGCGCCCCTTCATCGGCGGCGGCGACATGATCAAGGAGGTCCACCGCGACGAGATCACCTGGAACGAGCCGCCCCACAAGTTCGAGGCGGGAACTCCGGGAATCGCCTCGATGATCGGCCTCGGCGCCGCGATCGACTATATGCAGGGCCTGGGAATGGAGAGCATCGCCGCCCACGAGGCCGGGCTGCGAGATTACGCGCAACAGCGCCTTTCAGGGCTGAACTGGCTGAAAATCCAAGGAAATGCGCCGGGAAAGGGGGCGATCTTCTCCTTCACGCTCCACGGCGCGGGGCATCCGCATGACATCTCCACCGTGGTGGACCGCAAGGGCGTCGCGGTGCGGGCGGGCCACCACTGCGCCCAGCCGTTGATGGAGCATCTGGGGGTGTCCGCGACCTGCCGCGCCTCCTTCGGCCTCTACAACACCGAAGCGGAGGTGGACGTCCTCGTGGATGCGCTGGAGACGTGCCGCAAGCTGTTCTCCTGAGGTTCTGCAACCGTTCGGTCATGTTCGCCGTTGATGCTGCACGCGATGACGCTGAGCAGGAGACGGATCATGTCCAACGAAGACCTCGCCGGCCCGCCCGAAGTCGACGGCGCCGGCGCCTTCCCGCCGAACCCGCCGGAGAGCCCGTTCGACGCGCTGAACGCCCGGAACATGGCGCTTATGATGGTCCTGCCCTGGGCCGCGGTGATGACCGTGGGCGCCGAGATGGCTCAGGAAGCGGCCCGGATCTCCGCGCCCGCCCTCGAAGACTTCTGAGCCGACGCTCCGACGTTTCGCAGCGAAACGGCTCTGACGCCTCGCTGCGAGGCGCCAACCGGGCTGTCGATGTTTCGCTGCGAAACGCCCCTTCGTGAGGCGGGCGTTTCGCAGCGAAACTGCGTTCAGGCGGCGGCCGGGTCGGGCAGGGCTCCCTTGCGGCGAAGGTCGTCCTCCGTCACGGCCTGCCGGAACAGCGCGTCGGAGTAGAGCCGGCCCTGGTGCAGCGCCAGCCCCTGCGCGAGCAGCCAGTCCCGCTCCTCAGGCGTTTCGATCCCTTCCGCGATCACCGTGATCTCCAGCCTCCTGCAGGTCTCCTGCACTCCCGCCACGATCGACTGGCGGACCGGATCGCGGTCGATCCCGCGCACCAGTTCCATGTCCAGCTTGATGAAGTCCGGCCGGATCTCCGTCAGCAGGGTCAGCCCGGCGTAGCCCGCGCCGAAATCGTCGATGGCGGTGCGGAAGCCGATCTGCCGATACGCGTCGATGATGCCGCGCAGATGGACAGGATCGCGCAGCCGCTCCCCTTCAGTGATCTCGAAGATGATCTTCTCCACCGGCCAGTCATGCCGCTCCGCCGTCCTCAGCGTCGCCTGGATGCAGTGCTCCGGCCGGTAGACGGCGTTCGGCATGATGTTGATGGAGATGGGGTCGGGCACCTCCAGCTCCGCCGCCGTGCGGATCGCCTTGATCCGGCACTTCTGGTCGAAGGAGTAGCGGTTGGTCTCGTTCACCGCGGCGAAGACCCGCCCGGCGCCCTCTCCGTTGGGACCGCGCACCAGGCATTCCTGCGCGAAGATCCGGCCGGCCGCGAGGTCCAGGATCGGCTGGAACGCCACCTCGAAATCCACGCGGAACGCGCGTCCGCCCCGGTCGGCGCAGATCTCGCACGGAGAGACGGTCGGCAAGGTTTCCGCAGGGGAAGGTGGACCGGCGATGTCCACAGGGTAACGGGCGGGCATCTCGATCCTCCAGCGCGGCAGTCGGCGTGGACGATGGCGGCCGCCGATCAACAATCCGTTGACGGGACGACCCGGGGATCAGCTTTCCCGCCGGCTTTCGCTCAACTTGACGCGAATATGCTCCAGCACCCGCCGGAAGGTCGCGACGTCCTCCTCGGGCAGCCCTTCGACCGCGTCGGCGATCATGCCCCGCGTCAGCGGCATGATCGAGGAGATGGCCTCCGCCGCCGCGGCGGTGGGCACGATGCGCTTGGCGCGCTTGTCGTCGGGATGGGGCTGGCGCTCCACCAGTCCGCGGGCCTCCAGCCGGTCCACGTAGCCGCAAAGGGTCATGGGCTCCACGCCCATGCGGTCCGCGATCTCGGTCTGGCGGGAGCCGGCGGCCGAGACGGCGTGAACCAGGGCCCGCGCCTCGCCCGTCGTCAGTTCCAGCCCGGCTTCGGTCACACGGGCGCCGAAATCGTTGCGCAGAAGTCGGGCGACGTCCTGAACCAGAAAACCGAGAGAGCGGATGTTGGCCTCCACCGCGGGGGCGGCGGCCGGCTCCGGCCTGGCAGGGATGGCCTGCGCGAGCGCGCGGGACGAAGCGGTCATGTCAGCTCCTGTCATGGGCATGGACGTCGTCGCGTTCCGACAAGTCTAAAGCATATCTTCAGCCGCGCAAAGCTTATGCAGGCGCCCTTCCATGAGGCGGTTCCGGGGCTTCCAGATTGACAGGAACGCCCGGAGCCGACACGGATATGACCGGCCGCGCCGCGGCTTCGCGCGACCCCGCGCGCCGGCGGCGCCCGGACCGGACCGCCCGCGCGAGGCGGTCCGCAACGACAGGGAGACGACATGATGAGACCCCACCTCCTCGCCTCCGCCGCCATGGCGCTGGGCCTCGCGGCCGGCGCCGCGCAGGCCGAAGAGATCAAGATCGGCGTGCTGCTGGGCTACACCGGCCCCATCGAGTCCCTGACCCCCGGCATGGCCGACGCGGCCGAGCTGGCGATGTCCGAGGTCAACGAGGCCGGCGGCGTGCTTGAGGGCGACACGCTGACCTCCGTGCGGGCGGACTCCACCTGCATCGACAGCGCCGCCGCCACCGCCGCGGCCGAGCGGCTGGTGACCTCCGAGGGCGTGGTCGCGATCATGGGCGCGGATTGCTCGGGCGTCACCATCGCCACGCTCAACAACGTGGCCGTGCCGAACGGGGTGGTGATGATCTCCCCCTCCGCCACCTCTCCGGCGCTGACCTCCATCGAGGATCAGGGGATGTTCTTCCGCACCGCCCCCTCCGACGCGCGGCAGGGCGAGGTGCTGGCCCAGATCCTGTCCGAGAAGGGCGTCGAGGAGATCGCGGTCACCTACACCAACAACGACTACGGCAAGGGTCTCGCGGACGCCTTCCAGGCCGCGTTCGAGGGGAAGGGCGGCAAGGTCCTGATCTCCTCGGCGCATGAGGACGGCAAGGCGGACTATTCCGCCGAAGTGGGCGCGCTCTCGGCCTCGGGCGCCGAGTGGCTGGCCGTGTTCGGCTACGCCGACCAGGGCGGCGTGGGCGTGATCCGGGCCGCCACCGACACCGGCGCCTTCGACAAGTTCGTGCTCGGCGACGGCATGTTCTCGACCACCCTGATCGACGCGATCGGCTCGGGGCTCGAGGGGAGCATCGGCTCGGTGCCGTGGTCCGACGGCGACGGGGCGGAGGCGTTCGTCTCCACCGCCGAGGCGGCGGGCTTCGACCCCGACGGCTCCTACCGGCGCGAGAGCTATGACGCCGCCGCGCTGATCGCGCTGGCGATCCAGGCGGCGGGGTCGTCCGACCCGGCGGAGTTCGCGGGCAAGATCACGGACGTCGCCAACGCGCCGGGCGAGAAGATCCTGCCGGGCGAGCTGGGCAAGGCGATCCAGATCCTCAAGGACGGCGGCGACGTGGACTACGTGGGCGCCACCAATGTCGAGCTGATCGGCCCGGGCGAGGCCGCCGGAACCTACCGCGAGTACGAGGTGGTTGACGGCGAGTACAAGACCGTTCAGTTCCGCTGACCTGAAGGCCAAGGCCGATTCCCCGGCCCGGCGCCCAGCGCGCCGGGCCGGTCTCGTTGCAGGGGGCGCCAGTGATCCGGGTCGAGCACCTGTCCAAGAGCTTCGGCGGCATCCATGCCGTGGACGACGCGAGCCTGGAGATCCGCGAGGGCGCGATCACCGGCCTGATCGGGCCGAACGGCGCGGGCAAGACCACGCTGTTCAACGTCATCGCCGGCGCCTTCCCGCCGAGTTCGGGCCGCGTGCTGCTGGAGGGGGAGGACATCACCGGCCTCAAGCCCCATCAGCTGTTCGAGCGGGGGGTTCTGCGGACCTTCCAGATCGCGCACGAGTTCTCGACCCTCACGGTTCGGGACAACCTGATGATGGTGCCCCCGCGCGCAGGCGGGGGAGCGGCTGTGGGACGCCTGGTTCCGCCCCGGCCGCGTGCGCGCGCAGGAGGCGGAGATCCGGGCGCGGGCGGAGGACGTGATCGACTTCCTCCAGCTGGGGCGCGTGGCGGACGAGCTGGCCGGCAACCTGAGCGGCGGGCAGAAGAAGCTGCTGGAGCTGGGGCGGACCATGATGACCGACGCCCGGATCGTGTTCCTGGACGAGGTGGGGGCGGGCGTGAACCGGACGCTGCTCAACACCATCGGCGACGCGATCCAGCGCCTGAACCGGGAGCGGGGCTACACCTTCTGCATGATCGAGCACGACATGGAGTTCATCGGGCGGCTCTGCGACCCGGTCATCGTGATGGCCGAGGGTCGGGTGCTGACCGAGGGGACGGCGGACGAGGTGAAGGCGGACGAGCGGGTGATCGAGGCGTATCTCGGGCGCGGGCTGAAGAACCGCCCCGCGAGGGCGCGGGCATGAGCGTCCTGATCGGCGAGGCGATGACCGGCGGCTACGGCGCCGCGGACATCCTGCATGACTGCACCATCAGCGTGGATGCTGGAGAGATCGCGGTGATCGTGGGGCCGAACGGGGCGGGCAAGTCCACGGCGATGAAGGCGCTGTTCGGGATGCTGCCGCTGCGCAAGGGCGCGGTCAGGCTGCGGGAGCGGGAGATCACCGCGCTGAGCCCGCAGGACCGGGTGAAGGCGGGCATGGCCTTCGTGCCCCAGAACAACAACGTCTTCGCCACCATGACGGTGCAGGAGAACCTGGAGATGGGCGCCTTCCTGCGCGAGGATGGCGTGGCCGAGACCATGGAGATGGTCTACGGCCTGTTCCCCATCCTGAAGGAGAAGCGCCGCCAGCCGGCCGGCGAGCTCTCGGGCGGGCAGCGCCAGCAGGTCGCGGTCGGCCGCGCGCTGATGACGAGGCCCGAGGTGCTGATGCTGGACGAGCCGACGGCCGGCGTCTCGCCCATCGTGATGGACGAGCTGTTCGACAAGATCCTGGAGATCGCGGCCACCGGCCTCGCGATCCTGATGGTGGAGCAGAACGCCCGGCAGGCGCTGGCCATCGCGGACCACGGCTTCGTGCTGGTGCAGGGCGCCAACGCCTTCACCGACACCGGCGAGGCGCTGATGGCGAACCCCGAAGTGCGCCGCTCCTTCCTGGGGGGATGAGATGACCGACGTCGCCAACGCCCTCGTGCTGTTCATGAACTTCGTCGGCATCCCTGCGCTGGCCTACGGCTCTCAGCTTGCGCTGGGCGCCTTGGGGGTGACGCTGATCTTCGGGATCCTGCGCTTCGCCTTCTTCGCGCACGGGGACCTGATGGCCTTCGGGACCATGTTCACCGTGCTGGCGACGTGGCTGCTTCAGGGCTGGGGCGTGAGCCTAGGCCCGCTGCCGACCGCGCTGCTGGCCCTGCCGGTGGGGATCGCGGCGGCGGTGCTGGCGAGCCTCGCCATCGACCGCTCGGTCTATGCGTTCTATCGCAAGCAGAAAGCGAAGCCGGTGGTGTTCGTGATCGCCTCGGTGGGGGTGATGTTCCTGCTCAACGGCATCGTGCGCATCGTCATCGGCCCCGACGACCAGCGCTTCGCGGACGGAGAGCGGTTCATCGTCACCGTCCCCCAGTTCCGCGACTGGACGGGGCTGGAGGAGGGGCTCGCCTTCCGCACCACGCAGGGGCTGACCATCGTCGCCGCGGTGCTGGTGATGGCGGCCCTCTTCTGGTTCCTCCAGCGCACCCGCACCGGCAAGGCCATGCGCGCCTATTCGGACAACGAGGATCTGGCCCTCCTCTCGGGCGTGGACCCCGCGAAGGTGGTGATGGCCTGCTGGATCATCGCCGCCACGCTGGCGACGTTGGCGGGGGTGCTCTACGGGCTCGACAAGTCCTTCAAGCCGTTCACCTATTTCCAGCTCCTGCTCCCGATCTTCGCGGCCGCGATCCTGGGCGGCATCGGTTCGCCGCTCGGCGCGGTGGTCGGCGCCTATATCGTCGCCTTCTCGGAGGTCATGGTCACCTACGCCTACCGCAAGTTCGCCATGTACCTGGCGCCCGACGGATGGGAGCCGGACGGGCTGATGCAGCTCCTCTCCACCGACTACAAGTTCGCGGTCAGCTTCGTGATCCTGGTGGTGGTGCTGCTGGCGAGGCCGACGGGCATCTTCCGGGGGAGGGTCATATGACGGCGCCGCGCACGCTCGGGGGCTCGCAGGACGCGCGGGGCAGGGTGCGGGGGCCCGGAAGCGGCGCCCTGCGCGGGCCGCTGCTGTTCGCGGTCATGGCCGCGCTGCTGGTGGCGGTGGGCCTGTTCCAGAGCTGGAACGTCTCGCTCGCGATCCTCAACCTCTGCATCATCTCCGCGATCATGGCGCTGGGGGTGAACATCGCCTGGGGCTATGCCGGGCTCTTCAACGTGGGCGTGATGGGCTTCGCCGCTCTGGGCGGGCTGGCGGCGGTGCTGACCGCGCAGGCGCCGGTGCCCGAGGCGTGGGCCGTCGGCTGGCAGGGGCTGGCGCTGACCGTGCTCGCGCTGGCGGCGGCGGTCGCGGCCGTGGCGCTGGTGCGGGCGCGGATGCGCCGGGGCAAGCTGCGGGCGCTGGTCATCGCCGTGCTGGTGGTGCTCGGCTATTTCCTGGTGCGCGCCGTCTTCGACCCGGCGGTGGATGCGATCGAGGCGGTGGACCCCGCCACCACCGGCTATCTCGGCGGGCTCGGCCTGCCGGTGGCGGTGTCGTGGCTGGTGGGCGCGCTGCTGGCGGCGGGGGCGGCGTGGCTGATCGGGAAGGTTTCGCTGGGCTTGCGGTCGGACTATTTCGCCATCGCGACGCTCGGGATCTCGGAGATCGTGATCGCCATCCTGAAGAACGAGGACTGGCTCGCGCGCGGGGTGAAGAACGTCACCGGCTTGCCGCGCCCGGTTCCCTACGAGGTGGACCTTCAGCAATCCGCCGCCTTCGTGGCGCGGGCGCAGGACTGGGGGCTCGACCCGGCCGAGGCCTCGGGGATCTGGGTCAAGCTCCTCTACGCGCTCCTGTTCGGCGCGGTGCTGCTGGTGCTGATGTGGTTCGCCGAGCGGGCGCAGAAGTCCCCGTGGGGCCGGATGATGCGCGCGATCCGCGACAACGACGCGGCGGCGGCGGCGATGGGGAAGGACGTCACCTGGCGCCACCTCCAGACCTTCATGCTCGGCGCGGCGGTGGTGGGGATCGCGGGCGCGATGATGGCCACCTATGACGGGCAGTTCACGCCCGGGACCTACAACCCGCTGCGCTTCACCTTCCTGATCTGGGTGATGGTGATCGTGGGCGGCTCGGGGAACAACTGGGGCTCGGTGCTGGGCGGGTTCCTGATCTGGTTCGTCTGGATCGAGGCGGAGCCGGCGGGTCTGTGGCTGATGTCCGGCATCGCGGGGCTGTTCCCCGAGGGCTCGGCCGTCGCCGCCCACCTGATGGACGGGGCGCCCCACATGCGCATGATCTTCATGGGGGCGATCCTGCTGCTGGTGATGCGCTTCGCGCCGAGGGGGCTGATCCCGGAGCGGGTGAGGTAGGGCGCCCCGCCCCCAAGGAGGGACGGGGCTCGCCTCAGACCACCAGCGAGAAGATCGCCCCCGCCAGCACCGCGCCCCCGAGCCCGAGGCCCACATAGGCCGCGAAGACCGGCAGGCGCACCAGCGACCACACCGCCGCCATCGCCGGGATGCAGCTCACCGCGCCCGCCGTCGAGGAAGGCCATCGCCGCCCCCGCGCTCATGCCCTGCGCCATCAGCGCGGCCACCAGCGGCGGGGCGGCGTAGCCGTTGAGGTAGGCCGGCATCCCCACCAGCGCGCCCACGAGGATCGGGACCGGCCCGTCTCCGCCCGCCAGCGCGCCCACCGCCTCGGCAGGCACGAAGCGGATCATCAGCCCCTCCAGCAGGTAGGCGAGCGCCAGCCACTTGATGAGGAACAGGGCGTTGGAGCGCGCCTGCTCGGCGAAGGTGCGCCGCCGCTTCTCCTCGGTCCAGAAGCGCCAGACGGGGCGGCCGTTGAAGCCCGAGCCGCAGCCGCAGCCCCCCATCGGCGCATCCGCCCGCACCGGCGAGGCGAAGAGCCCCGCCCGCATCGCGCCCGCCATGAACATGCCGCCCGCAAGCCCGATGCCCACCGCCGCCGCCGCCTTGCCCAGCGCGAAGGTCCACCCCAGCGCGCCCGCGGTGATCATGAAGCTCGCCGGGTCCATCAGCGGCGAGGACAGCCAGAACGCCATCACCGCCGACACCGGCGCCCCCAGCGCCAGCAGCCCCGCGATGAAGGGGATCACCTGGCAGGAGCAGAAGGGCGCGAGCCCGCCCACCAGCGCGGCGAGCACGATCATCCGCGTCTCGTTGCCTTGGAAGGCACGGGCGACGATGGCCTCGGCCCCCGTCGCCTTCAGTCCCGCCACCATGGCGACCGCGACGGCGATGAAGGGCAGGGTGGAGACGAAGCTCCTCGCCGCCAACCCGAACACCTCCGGCGCGTCCGCGGGCGCCAGGATCGCCGTCGCCGCCGCGATCAGCGCGATCGCGACCCAGACGCGGTCGAGCGCGTGCAGGCGCCGCCAGCCCGCGCCGCGAAGCACGAGGTCCGTCATGTCTCGCTCCTTTCCGGGGTCATGCATCCGTCATGGGCGTGCGCCCTGGGCCCGCCCGCCTCCGCGCAGCATTCGCGCTGGAGGAACCCCGCCAGCGTCTGAATGTTCTCGAAGCTCGCCCGGCAGATCAGGCTGCGCCCCCGCCGCTCCTGCGTCAGCAGGTTCGCGGCCGAGAGGAACCGCAGGTGGTGCGACAGCGTCGAGGCGGCGATCCCCAGCCGGTCCTGCAAAGCCCCCACCGCCAGCCCCTCGGGGCCTGCGCGGACGAGGGCGCGGATCACCTCCAGCCGGGGCTCGGAGCCGAGCGCGGCGAAGGCCTGCGCGGCGGATTCGGGGGGGAGCGCTTCGATTTCCATAATTCTAGTTTCATGGAAACGAAGTGCGCCGTCAACGCCCTTCGCCGGTCACCACCGCGCCGCCAGATGGTGCTCTCCGACACCCGGCCCGGGGAGAGCCTGAGCCCGAACGTCGCGAGCTGGTGCGCCGCCGTCGCCAGGAGGCGGAGCTCCGCCAGCTCTCACCGAAGTTCCACGTCGCCGGGCGTTATGGCGTCGTCGATTGCAGCTCCACGGGCGCGAGCTCCCGCGCCGCCACCCCGATGACGAGCAGCCCCGGCCCCGCCTGACGCGGCCCGCTCATGCGCGCGACGTAGTTGAACAGCCGCCGCGCCGGCCGGTCGTCAATGGAGGTCGGCGCCCTGCGCGCGCGCGGGGCCGGCGGACGGCGCGCCCGCAGGCCCTACACGGGAGGGCGGGGCCCGAAGACCCAGCCTCGCCCCTAGCTCAGAACGAATCCTTCCGCCGGCGCACCTCGGCGAAGACCGCGGCGTCGTCGGCCCCCGCGAGGTCCACGTTCCTCTTCACCGAAGGCTCCGTCGCGCGCAGGAACGGGTTGGTCTCCAGCTCCTCGGCGAGCGTCACGGGCACGATGGGCTCGCCCGCCTCGTCCGCCTTCGCGATCCGCTCGATCCGGGCCTTCAGCGCCGGGTTCTCCGGCTCGATCGACAGGGCGAAGCGGCCGTTGGCGGCGCCGTAGTTGTGGCCCGAGTAGACCTGCGTCTGCGGATCCAGCGCCATGATCTTCTTCAGGCTTTCCCACATCTGCAGATGCGTGCCCTCGAACACCCGCCCGCAGCCCAGCGCCATCAGGCTGTCGGCGGTGAAGGCCGCCTTCGCGTTCTCGAACGCATAGGCGATGTGCCCGACCGTGTGGCCCGAGACGTCGAGCACCCGCGCGCTCTCGGCCCCCACCTGCACGGCGTCGCCCTCCGAAACCTGCACGTCCAGCTTGGGCAGGCGCGCGGCGTCCGCCTTGTGGCCCACGGTGCGCGCGCCGTAGGCCTCCACCAGCTCGGCCACGCCCTGGATGTGGTCGTCGTGGTGGTGGGTGATCAGGATCAGGTCCAGCTTGCCCCCGGCGGCGTCGATGGCCTTCTTCAGGGGCGCCGCCTCGGGCGCGTCCACCACGGCCCACACGTCCTGCGAGGGTTCGTGCACCAGGTATCCATAGTTGTCGCTCAGGCAGGGAATGACGGTCACGTTGAGGGGCATGGGCCCGATCCTCCTTGCATTCGTCGGCTCGTCGCGCAGTCTGCATGTCCCGGCGACGAGGGAAAGGGCGCCATGCATCTCGATGTGGTCGATCTGCGGCGGTTCTACTACCGCACGCCGCTGGGGCGTGCGGCGCAGCGATCCCTGCAGGAGGCGATCCGCGGCATGTGGCCCAGCGTGGCCGGCGAGACCGTGGTGGGCTTCGGCTTCGCCGCCCCGTTCCTGCGCCCTCTGATGGGCGAGGCCGCCCGAACCCTGTGCCTGATGCCCGCCCAGCAGGGCGTCTGCCGCTGGCCGCCCGAGGGGCCCAACGTCTCGGTCCTCACCGACGAAACCCACTGGCCCCTCCCGGCGGGCGTCGCCGACCGCATCGTGGTCGCCCACGCGCTGGAGAACTCGGAGCGTCCCGGCCCCCTGCTGGAGGAGATCCACCGCGTCCTCGCCCCCGAGGGACGGGTGATCGTGATCGCCCCCAACCGCACCGGCATGTGGGCGCGCTCCGACGCCACGCCCTTCGGCCACGGCCGCCCCTATTCCGCGGGGCAGATGGACGCCGTGCTCCGCCGCCATGAATTCGCGCCGGAACGCACCGCAGCCGCCCTCTACGGGCCGCCGAGCCACCGGCGCTACTGGCTGCGCACCCATCGTCTGTGGGAGGCCATCGGCACCCGGATCGACGCCCGGCGCCTCGCGGGGGCGGTGCTGGTGGAGGCGACGCGCCGGGTCTACGCCTTCCCCCGCTCGGGGCTGAAGGAACGCTCCCTCTCGCCCCGCGAGGTGCTGGAGGGGCTGACCCAGCCCGGCCGCCCCAAGCCCGCGCGCCGGGGCCGCTAGAACAGCAGCCCCAGCCCCCAGGACAGGCCCGAGCCCCGCGTTCCGATCCCCACCGACAGCCACGGCTGGATGCGCGGGGTCCAGCCCGCCGCCGCCTCGTCCGCCGCCGGATCCTGGAGGCCGCGCGCGTAGGCGGCGCGGAACTCCTCCTCCAGCGCAGGGGGGCAGCTCAGGCGCGGCGTCTCCCGCCTGCGCCCCAGCTCCCGCGCATGGGGGGGCGAGCAGTAGATCGCCGTCCCTCGCGCATGGCCCGCGAGATACACGTCCTCCGCCCGCTCCCGCGCCGCGTCGTCGGGCCAGGGGCAGGCGCTGAGGATCTCCGTCCCCTCGTCCGCCCGCATCCCGGCCAGCGCATCCTCCTGACCGCCCTCGTACCAGTCGGCGGCGGCGCATTCCTGCGGCGTGGGCAGGGCGCGCGCCGCCTCCTCCGCGGGGGTCGCGGCGCAGGAGGCGAGCAGCAGCAGCAGGGCGAGCGGTCGAATCATCGATGTCATCCCCCCACCTTGCCCCCGATTGCGGCGCGGGTCAGGCCGCCCGCCCCCGCGCCCTGCGAAATCCCGCCCCCGTTTCGCGCCTCGGAACGCCAGCCTCCGCTTGAAGCGCCCTCCCGCCCCCGCCATCCTGCGCCCCGAGCCGGCCCCTGCGAGGAGCCGCGACCGAAGGAGGAGCGCCATGACCGACCGGATCATCAAAGTCACCCAGCCCGAGGACGGCGTCGCCGAGGCGATCCTCAACCGCCCCGACAAGCTCAACGCCATCACCCCCGACCTGATGAAGGCCATCGCCGAGGCGCAGGAGGAGCTTGCGGGGATGCAGGGCCTCCGCGCCGTGGTGCTGCGGGGCGAGGGGCGCGCCTTCTGCTCGGGCCTCGACAAGTCGGGCTTCGCGCGGATGGTGGACACGGGCGCGGGCTCGCTCGGCATGGACATCATGAACCGCACGCATGGGCCCGCGAACCTCGCGCAGAACGCCTGCTGGGGGTGGCGCCGCCTCGGCGTGCCGGTGATCGCTGCGGTGCAGGGCTTCTGCCTCGGCGGCGGCTTCCAGATCGCGCTCGGCGCCGACATCCGCATCGCGGCGCCGGGCACGCGCTTCTCGGTGATGGAGACGAAGTGGGGCCTCGTGCCCGACATGGGCGGCATGGCGATCATGCGCCATCTCTGCCGGGGCGACGTCATCCGCCGCTTGACCTACACCGCCGAGATCTTCGAGACCGACGCCGCCTTCGACTACGGCTTCGTCACCGAGATCGCCGAGGACCCCGTCGCCCGCGCCCGCGAACTGGCGCTGGAGATCGCGGGCAAGAGCCCCGCCGCGATCCGCGCCGCGAAGGAGCTTCTGAACCTCGCCGAGGAGGAGGCGGGCGCCGAGGCGGCGATGCTCGCCGAAAGCCGCCTCCAGAAGGCCCTGATCGGCAAGCCCGAGCAGATCGAGGCCGTGAAGGCCGGCGTCGAGGGCCGCGCCGCCAACTTCGCCTGAAACGGGAAGGAGCCCGCCGGTCCTCCCGGCGGGCTCCGCTTTCCCCGTGGCGGGCCGCTCTCAGCGCGGCTCGTCCATCAGCCCTTTCACGATGCCGTAGCATCCCAGCAGCAGCACCAGCGTGAAGGGCAGGCCCGTGCTCACCGCCATGGCCTGGAGGGCCACCAGCCCGCCGCCCAGCAGCAGCACGATGGCGACCAGCCCCTCGAACGTCGCCCAGAACACCCGCTGGCCGACCGGCGCGTCCACCTTGCCGCCCGCCGTGATGGTGTCGATCACCAGCGAGCCGGAGTCCGACGAGGTCACGAAGAACACGATCACCAGCACGATGCCGATCAACGAGGTGATCTCCGTCAACGGCAGCCGGTCCAGCATCTCGAACAGCTTCAGCTCCAGCGGCGCGTCCGCGATGGCGGTGACGCCGGCCTGCGTCAGGGTGATGGCTGTGCCGCCGAACACGGTCATCCACAGCACCGACACGATGGACGGGATCAGCAGCACGCACACGATGAACTCCCGCACCGTGCGGCCCCGGCTGACGCGCGCGATGAACATGCCCACGAACGGCGACCAGGAGATCCACCACGCCCAGTAGAACGCGGTCCAGCCCTGGCGGTAGTTGTCGTCGGTCCGCCCGAAGGGGTTGGACAGCGGCACGATCTCGGAGGCGTAGGCCCAGAGGTTGGCGCCGAACCCGTAGATCAGGTCGAGCGTCGGCCCCGCCAGCAGCACGAAGCCCAGCAGCAGCGCCGCGATCCCCATGTTGACCTCGGACAGGATCTTCACGCCCCCGTCGAGCCCCCGCAGCACCGAGAACAGCGCGACCCCGGTGATGAGCACGATCAGCACCACCATGGAGGCGTCGCCCTCCGGGATGCCGAACAGCGCCTCCAGCCCCGCATTGGCCTGCTGCGCGCCGAAACCGAGCGAGGTCGCGAGGCCGAACAGCGTCGCCAGCACCGCGAGGATGTCCACCACGTGCCCGGTCCAGCCCCAGATCCGCTCTCCGAAGATAGGATAGAAGATCGACCGCATGGTCAGCGGCAAGCCCTTGTTGAACGAGAACAGCGCCAGCGCCAGCGCCACCACCGCGTACATCGCCCAGGGATGCAGCGCCCAGTGGTAGAGGGTGGCCGCCATGCCCAGCCTGCGGGCGGCCAGCTCGTCCCCCTCGGCCCCGCCCAGCGGCGCCCAGTCGGTCCGCACCCCGTCCTCGAAGACGGGTCCGGCGATGGAGGTGCTGTAGTGGCTGATCGGCTCCGACACCCCGTAGAACACCAGCCCGATGCCCATGCCGGCCGCGAACAGCATCGCGAACCAGCCGATATAGGAATAGTCCGGCTTCGCCTCCGGGCCGCCGAGCCTCACCCGCCCCAGCGGCGACACCACCAGCCCGAGGCACAGCACCACGAACACGTTGCCCGCCAGCAGGAAGAACCAGTCGAAATTCGCGGTGATCGAGTCGCGCAGCCATCCGAAGAACGGCTCCACCGACTTTAGGAAAAGCACCGTCGCCACCACGAACGCCACCACCAGCGTCCCCGAGACGATGAACACCGGGTTGTGCACATCGAACGGCAGGCCGAGGAACCGGCCCGTCCAGTTGTCCTGGCCGATGTCGTAATCGGTCTGGATGACGTCGGTGCGCCCTTCCGGCTGCGGCAGGGCGTCTGGATTGTCGCTCATTCCTTGTCCTCCGTTGGGGCCTCAGCGGACCAGCAGCACCGACACCGGCGCATGGCTCGCCACCTTCCCGCCATGCGAGCCGAACCAGTGGTCCGCCCAGCCCGGCCGGTGGGTCTGCATGACCACAAGGTCGGCGCCGGTCTCCTCCACCGCCTCGAGCAGGCGCTTGTCGAGGTCGCTCGTCGGGTCGTGGCTCAGCGCCGGGTGCGCGTGTCCCTGAACCCCCGTCTTCTCTGTCCGCTCCCGCGCGAAGGCCTCCAGCCGCTCGGCATAGGCCTCGGGCGTGCGCCCCAGATCCCCGGGCGCGTTCGAGCCTACGCCCACATAGACGATCTCCGCCCCGTGCAGCTTCGCCAGCTCGGCCGCAAGGTCCAGGGCCGGGATGAGGTCGTCCGCATGATGCAGATCGACGGGCGCCATGATCCGCTTGAACACGGGCAGGTCTCCTTCGAAAGCGTGCAGAATCCGGTCGCGGGACCGGGATGATGGGCGCCCCTCGCAGGAAGCGCGGGCCGATGCAGGTGCTAATCCTGGGTGCGGTTTTCGTTTCCACCAAGTGGAAGTGCTTTGGGGCGCCTCCGCCGCTCCCGCCAGGCGATGGTCAGCCCGGCGCCGACGATCAGCAGCGCCCCCGGAAACAGCCGGTCCAGCGGCCGCTCTCCGAACACCGCCCAGCCCAGCAGCAGCGCGTAGATCATCCCGAAATACTCGAACGGCGCGACCACGGGCGGGCTCGCCAGCCGATACGCCGTCACCAGGCAGAACACCCCGCAGCCCCCGCAGCCCCCGATGGCGAGGATCAGGCCCATGTCCTCCCAGGACGCGATGGGCGTGAACCCGCCGGTCGCCAGCGCCAGGACCAGCGCCCCCGCCATCGCCGCGCCCGAGGAATAGAGGTTGATCAGCGCCGTCGGCGCATCGTCGTCCATCAGCGGCGCGCAGACCGAGGAGGACGCATATCCCAGCGCCGCCCCCAGCGGCAGAAGCGAGGCGAGCGCGAAGGCCTCCGCCCCGGGCTGCAGGATCAGCGCCACGCCCGAGAAGCCCGCGACCACCGCCCCCCAGCGCCACGGCCCGATGGTCGCGCCCAGCAGCAGCCCGCTCAGCGCCGTGGTGAACAGCGGCCCCGCGAAGACCAGCGTGGCGGCGGTGGCGAACTCCATCTGCGAGAGGCCCAGATAGTAGCAGAGCTGCGCCAGCGTCACGAATCCGCCCCGCATCAGCCCCAGCCGCCACCGCCTGAGCCGCAGCGGCCGCCCCTTCGCCTGCCAGTCGGAGGAGCTCCACAGGATCATCGCCGTCGGGATCATCCCCAGCAGGTTGCGCCAGGCTGACAGCTCCGGCGCCCCGTAGCGGGCCAGCAGCACCTTCACGATCACGCCCATCACGCTCAGCAGGAACACGCCGAACAGCATGATCAGGACCGCCTTGAGCACGGGAACCGGCGGGATCGCCGCCGCGGCGGCCGGCTGGGGCTTGGGCATGGAAGCTCCGGGGGGAGGGCGGGCGACGCCGGGCCGCCGGGGGAGGATTCGAATGACCCCCTGAAACCGCTTCGTCAAGTCGTCGGAAACTTCGGGCGCACATCATGCATTAACCAATTTACGCGACGTTGGCCTCGTGGACGCGATCAAGGCCGCGTTCGCAACTCCTCCCTGTCGAACTGGCCGCGCTCTCGGGCGCGGCTTTTTTCTTGCGCGAAGGCGGTCGTGAACGATCGGACTTGGCGCAACCTGCGGCTGCGTGATAGCGACTCGCATCGTGCGCAGGTTTTTTACGTGCTCAGACGACTTTCCGCTGGCGTCCAGCGAGAGAATCAGGGTAGAAGTGCATGAACGTCTGGTGAACCGGCGGCGCCCACGCGGCGCGGATCCGACCACCTGCCGTACAGGCTCGCGAGGTATCGGATTGCGGCTGGGGAGCCGTGGCCCGATGCGTCGCAAACCGACGCCGTGCAGATCAGTGGCCCACCGTGGCGGCAAGACGGTGACGACTGACGCGCGGCTCAGGTCCCGCGGGGTTTGGGGAAAACCCGCGGGACCGCCTCCCCCCTCCGTCCGGGGCGCGGTCGCCGGCGAGCCTCTGGCGCCCCCCGGACGGGAACCCCCTCCGCACGCTCGCGCCCGCATCATCCGGTCCACCGACCCGGGTCGGCGGCATACGCTTCGCCCGCAACGGCTTGCCGACCTAGACCGGCCCCGGGGCCACGCCGGGAGACCCCCTGCGCCCACCGACGAGCCGGTCGCTATCCTGCCGCCGGATAGGCACGGCGACCGGGCGGGTCGCCCTCGGCGGCTCCGCTCTTCGGCGGGGCGTGGGTCGGCCTCGGCCGCTCCGCCCTTCGGCGGGCTCGGCCGGTCATGCCGCCCCTTGTCCGCCCGGCCTCGGGCGCACGCGGCGCCGCGCTCGCTCAGACCCCGCGATAGGGCGCCACGTATTGCAGCGCCATGTCCCAGGGGAAGAAGATCCAGGTGTCCTGGCTGACCTCGGTGATGAAGGTGTCCACCATCGGCCGGCCCTTGGGCTTGGCGTAGACGGTGGCGAAATGCGCCTTGGGGTAGAGGCCGCGCACCAGCTCCAGCGTCTTGCCGCTGTCCACCAGATCGTCGATCACCAGGATGCCGGCGCCGTCGCCCGTCAGTTCGGCGTCCGGGGCCTTGAGAACCTGCGCCTCGGTCCGGCTCTGGTGGTCGTAGGACTTGACCGAGATCGTGTCCACGGTGCGGAGCCCCAGCTCCCGCGCCACGATGCAGGCCGGGACCATGCCGCCGCGGGTGATGGCGACCACGGCTTTCCACGCGCCGCCCTCGCCGGGGCCGTGGTGGTCCAGCCGCCAGGCCAGCGCGCGGCTGTCCCGGTGCATCTGGTCCCAGCTCACGTGGAAGCCTTTCTCGTGGGGCAGGCGGCTGTCGTTCGGGCTCATGCGGGCGCTCTCCTGTCTTTGGCGTCCCTTACCGCCGCCCGCCGCCGCGCTCAAGCGCCGGGACGTCAGCCGAGCGCCAGCCGCGCCCCGATCAGCCCCATCAGCCCGCCCGGCGCCCGGTCCACGCCGCCTCGGACGCAGGCGCAGCCCCGCCGCACCCGCCCGGCCGAGAAGGCGAGCGCGAGCAACGAGAACCACAGCGCCTCCACGGCGTTCACGGTCCCCAGGATGGCCGCCCCCGTCGTCGCCGACGCATGGGCCGGCAGCATCGTCACGAAGGCCGAGCCTTTCGGGTTGGCCACCTGCGCAAGCAGCCCGCCGCGCAGGGCGGCGAAGTCGCCCGCGCTCTCGGGCGTCACGGGCTCCGGCGCCACGCGCCCCGCATGTCGCGCAAGCCACGTCAGGTACAGGCGCCCCGCAACCCGCAGCGCCGTCTGCATCCAGGGCGCCGCGGCGCACAGCGCCGCCGGCCAGAACAGCGCCACCGAGGCCCCGGCACCGGCCCCAGCGCCAGCCCGATGCCGGGCCAGATCCCCGCGCCCCGCCCCCGCGCCGCCGAGGCGCGCACGACAGCGAAGACCCGGGCCCCGAGCTCGCGGCCCCCGCGAGGTCCACGGCCGCGACGGCGAGCAGGATCGGCAGCAAGTCCATGTCGGCTCACGTTTCGTCGCGAAACGCCCCGTCGGGATGTCGCATTCTGCGTTGCAGGCCACGTCGACTGCCGGCGCCGCGGCCGCCGAGCTCCGATCATGAGCGCCCGAACGCCGTGAGGTCGTGCCCGTCGCGGACGAGCGGCGCGGCTGCAAGGAGAAAACGCCCGACGATGAAGATGCGCAGCGGCCTCATCGCGTCCCGGCCTCCGCCGCGGGCCTGATCCACGCCAGGCGCTGCGCCAGCATGCCGCCGAGGCCGAGCGCCATGCCGAAGGCGCAGGCGGCCTCCCATCCCGCTGCGCCGCAGGCGAGCCCCGCCCCCGCGGAGCCCAGCGCGCCGCCGAAGAACATGCTGGTCATCAGGATGGTGTTGAGGCGGCTCCGGGCTTCCGGCTCCAGCCCGAATATCGTGTGCTGGTTGGCGACGAGCGCGCCCTGCATCCCGACGTCCAGAATGAGGATGCCCAGCGCGACGCCCCAGAGACTGCTCCAGGCGGCGAACACCATCCAGGCGGCAGGGACGAGCGCGGTCGCGACGGCGAGGACGGCCGCGGAGCCGCGGCGGTCGGCCACGTGCCCCAGCGCAGGGGCGACTGAGAATGCCGGCGGCGCCGAGGATGCCGAACAGGCCCGGAGCCTCGGCGCCGAGACCGTAGAGCGGCTGCTCCAGGTGGAGGGCGAGGATGGTCCAGAAGGTCGAGAACGATCCGAAGGCCAGCGCCTGGACGAGGCATGCGCGGCGCAGGGCGCGGTGAGCGTTCCACAGCACGCCGAGGGAGCCGAGCGCCCTGCGGTAGCCGATGTCGAGCCGCGCGGAACAGGGCGGCAGCGCGAGCGCCATCAGCGTCGCGGCGCCCCAGGCGAGCGGCGCCCGATCCAGAACATGTCGCGCCAGCCCCAGTGCGCGGCGACGAACCCGATAGCGTCCGCGACAGGAGGATGCCCGTCAGGATGCCGCCCAGCACGATCCCGATGGCGCGCCCGCGCCTTCTGCGGCCCCTGGCGCGGTTCCGCCTTCACGAGGCCCTCATCTGAACGGGAAGGCGCTGTGGTGGATTGCTGTGCGCAAACTCCTTTTGGGTTTTCAGGTCGCTCCGGCGCCATATCGGACCGCCCGCCTCCAAGCGACGGCGCGAGAGAGTGTCGCGAGACGAGGTGACTAGGTGCACGGAAGGCGCGATAGTGCGCGCGAGCACCGCGGAGAGGACGCGCATCCCATGACGGACCTGTCGCTCTACCGCTTCATCCCGCTTGTCCGGTATCGCCGCTTCAGCCTGCTGCGCGGCTTCGGCCGCGACGACACGGTCCTCATGATGCGGCCCCTGTCCGCCGAGCCGGACGCCGCAACTCGGGAGTGTCTGCAGAACGACCTCGCCCTGACACGCCGCATGGACGTGCGCTTCGCCGCGCCCGCGCTGCGGATCGTGCGGCACGACGCGCGTCCCTGCCTGTTGCTCGCCGATCCCGGGGGCGAGCCGCTGGAGGCCGCGGTCGGGCGGCCATTCGATCTGCCGCGCTTCCTGCGCGTCGCGATCGCCGTCGCCGGGGCGCTGGAGGCGGTGCATGCGCACGGCATCGTTCATGGAGTTCGTCCGCCCGTCGACCCTCCTGTTCGACGAGGCCGGCTTCCGGCTGACCGGCTTCGTCGTGGCGCGGCGGGCCGGTCCGGGCCTGCGCAACGACGGCGGCGCGGCGGTGGTGGCGCTCGGGCCGGCCTATGTGGCGCCCGAGCAAACGGGACGGATGGACTGCGCAGTCGATGCGCGGAGCGACCTCTACTCGCTGGGCGTGACGCTATACCAGATGCTGACCGGGGCGCTGCCTTTCTTCGCGGACGACACGCCGGAGTGGATCCATGCCCATCTCGCCCGTCCTCCGCTGCCGCCCGGACGCTGGGTCCCCGACGTGCCCGATACCATCGCCGAAATCGTGACGACGCTGCTCGCGAAATCCCCTGAGCAGCGCTACCAGACCGCGGCGGGCCTGCGCGCCGACCTGGAGCGCGCCGCCCGGCTGCTGGCCGCGAGCGGCCGGGTAGAGCCCTTCGGACTTCGCTGCCTCGACGAACGAGGCGACTCGCCATTCCCGACCGCCTCTACGGGCGGGAGAATGAAGTCGCGGGCCTGGTGGCGGCCTTCGACCGCGTGGTCATGTCGGGCGGATTCGGCGTGGCCCTGGTTTGCGGCTATTCCGGCGCCGGGAAGTCCGCGGTGGCCGCCGAGTTCCTCGCGCGGCTCGGTCGGTCGCAGGTGCATGTCGCCGCGGGCAAGTTCGACCGGCTCGACCGCGGCGTCCCCTTCGGCGCGCTGGGCGAGGCGCTCGGCGCGTTCGTGGCCAGGCTCCTGACCTACGATTCCGAAGGCTGGGGCAGCCGTCTTGCCGCGGCGCTCGGCGCCAACATGGGCCTCCTGGCCGCGCTGGTTCCGGAGCTCGGCCGGCTCCCGCACGAGACCGTGGTCCAGACGACCGGCGCCGACGCCGAGAACCGGATGCTTTTCGCGATCGAGCGCCTGATCGCGGCGATCTCCGGCGAGGGAGCGCCGCTGGTCCTGTTCCTCGATGACCTGCAATGGATCGACCCTGCGACGGCCCGGCTGATCGAGCACCTGGCGGACCGGGGCTCTCCCGGCCGGGTCCTGCTGCTCGGGGCCTATCGCACGAACGAGGCGCCCGGCGGGCGGCCCTGCGCCGCCGTGCTGGAGAGCCTCTTCCGCTCGGGCCGCGTGATCGCCGACATCGCGCTTCCGCCGCTGTCCGAGGCCGACCTGCGACGGTTCACGGCCGACGCGCTCGGCGCGGAGCCGCTTCGGGTGCAGGGGCTGGCCGCCCAGCTCGCCGCGCCGACGGCGGGCAACCCGCTGTTCACGGTCCAGCTTCTGACCAGCCTTGCGGAGCGGGGGCAGGTGGCGTTCGACGCGCAGGCGGGGGAATGGCGCTGGCCCGGGGACCTGGGCGAGGTCGGGGACGACGATCTCGCCGGGCTGATGATGGCGCATTTCCATCGCCTGTCGCCCGGGGCGCGCGGCGACGCCGCGCGGTTCTCCTGCCCGGGCGCCGCGGCGTCGCGCGCCACCCTGTCGCTCGCGCTCGGCTGCGCGCCGGAAGCGGTGGACGGGCGCATGGCGGAGGCGGTCGCCGCCGGGCTCGTCTTCCGCCGGGCCGACGGCTTCGCCTTCATGCACGACCAGGTGCAGGAGGCCGCCTTTCGCCTCGTCCCCGGATCTGCGCGGGCGGCGCTGCATCTGGAGATCGCGCGCGCCCTCCACCGCGGGGGGCTCGCGACCGCCGAGGCGGTATTCGCCTGCACGGGGCAGCACAACCGGGCGCTCGACCTCCTGGCGGATCGGGAGGAGCGTCTGGCCGTTGCGCGGCTCAACCTCGCCGTGGCCGCGAAGGCCACCGCGGCCGCGGGCTACGCAGCGGCGCTCGAGCATCTGGACCGGGCTCGCGAGACGCTGGCCTTCTGCGAAGGCGAGGACGCGGCGCGCCTGCGCTTCGAGGCCGACCTCGCGCATGCCGAGGCGCTGACGCTCGTGGGCGACCGGCTCGGCGCCGAGCGGGAGCTTGCGGCGCTGGCGGCCGAGGCGCGCGCCCCTGCCGCCCGGGCGCGCATCGCCTGGCTGCGGGTCACCGTGGCGACCGCGGTCGGCGACGTCGCGCGCGCCGTCGACCTGTGCCTCGATCACCTGCGAGAGGTCGGCGCCGACTGGTCGCCGCATCCCTCCGCCGCGGACGTCGCCGCCGAGTTCGAGCCGATCCGGCGGGAGATCGTCGAAGACCGCATCGAGGCGCGGCTGACGCTTCCCACGCTGGCCGAGGGGTCCGCTGCGACCCAGGTCGACGTGCTCACCGCGCTGCTGCCGCCCGCCTTCTTCACCGACAGGAATCTGGTCTGTCTGGTGCTGTGCCGCATGGCCAACCTTTCGGCTGCGGAAGGCAACGGCGCGGCCTCGGCGCTCGGCTACGCCTATCTCGGCATGGTGCTCGGCCCGATGTTCGGCGACTACGCCGCCGGCTACCGTTTCGGCCGGGTCGGCATGGAGCTTTCGTCCCGCCCGGGCCTCGACCGCTTCGCCGGCAGGACGCTGATGACCTTCGCCTATCACGTCCTGCCCTACTCCCGCCCGCTCGCCGTCGGGCGCGAACCCCTGCGCCGCGCCTTCGATCTGGCGCGCGCCGCGGGCGACCTGACCTATGCCGGCTTCTCCGCCTGCACGCTGGTCAGCAACCTGCTCGCCGCCGGCGAGCCGCTGGCCAGCGTCGAGCGACCATCTCCCGCGCGCTGGACGTGTTCGAGAAGGTGGATCGCGACATGCCGCTCGTCGGGCCTCAACTGGCTCTTCGACCACGCCGAGACGATCTCCGACCGCTCCATCGACCGGATCGCCGCGCTGGGCGGCGGCATCGCGGTGCAGCACCGCATGGCCTACCAGGGCGAGTACTTCGTGGAGCGCTACGGCGCGAAGGCCGCCGAGGCGACGCCCCCGGTCAGGAAGATGCTCGACCGGGGCGTGCGCGTCTCCGCCGGCACCGATGCGACCCGCGTCGCCAGCTACAACCCCTGGGTCTCGCTGGCCTGGCTCGTCACCGGCCGCACCGTGGGGGGCCTTGCCCTGACGCCCGAGCGCAACCGGCTGGACCGGATGCAGGCCCTGCGCATGTGGACCGAGAACGTGGCCTGGTTCTGCGGCGACGAAGGCAGGCAGGGGCGCATCGCGCCCGGCATGATCGCGGACCTGATCGTGCCGGACCGGGACTACTTCGCCGTCCCCACCCGGGAGATCGCCGACCTGACCTCGGACCTGACCATGGTCGGCGGCCGGGTGGTCTTCGCGAAGGGGGAGTTCGCGGCCCTCGACGAGGGCGGCCCCCCGCCCGCCATGCCGGACTGGTCGCCGGTGAACGCCTGGGGCGGATACGCCGGCTGGAAGGCGCCCGGCGCGGCGCAGGCGGTGGCGCGGGCGGCGGCGGCCTCCTGCGGCTGCGGCGCCGCCTGCGCCGTCCACGGGCACGACCACGCCCACGCCCTGGGCGGCGGCGTCCCGGCCCGCGACCTGAAGGCGTTCTGGGGCGCCCTCGGCTGCGCCTGCTGGGCGGTCTGAGCGATGGACGCCGCATTTCCCGCCACGGCGCCCCGAGGCTTCCCGACCCTTCGCGCAGCTCTCGCCCGGCTGGTCCTCGCCGGCCTCTGCGCCGCCCATGTGCAGGGGCCGGTGGCCAAGCTCCTCGACTTCCCTGCCGCAGAGGCGGAGATGGCGCATTTCGGGCTCCGGCCCGCGCCCCTCTTCGCCGCCGCCGTGATCGGGTTTGAATTCGCCGCCTCCGCCATGATCCTCTCCGGCCGCTTCCGTCGCCCCGCCGCTGCGGCGCTCTGCGTGTTCACGCTCGCCGCAACCCTCATTGCGATCCGATGGTGAGAGCTTCCGCCCGGGCTCGACCGCGCAATGGCCGCCAACGCCTTCTTCGAGCATCTCGGCCTCGCGGGCGCCTGGCTCCTCGTGGCGCTCGGCGCCGCGGAAAACCAGTTGCGACCCCCGCCCCCTCCCTGACCGGGAGCAGAGATTGGACTTGCCTCCCGCGGACGCGCGTCCCGCCTCGCGCCGTCTTCCTGAAAAGCCTCGACGGAGCGTCAATCTGCGATCAGGTGCGGTGGCGTGCGGCCTCAGGGCTGGGGGGACTTCGCACCCGTCCGACGCGGCCCCGGCGGCTCAAGGAGGAGCGGCAGACGTGACCACGAACTTCCGTGCGCATGCGCTCCGACACGGAACCCGCCCGGACGGTCTTCGTCATCGACGACAACGACGACGTCCGGGACGCGCTGGACGCCCTGCTCCGCGCCGTCGGCCTGCGTGTCGAAACCCACGCCTCGACCGAAGCCTTCGTCGCGGCCTGCCGGCTCGACGCCCCCGGCTGCCTGCTGCTCGACATTCGTCTCGCGGGGCGCAGCGGCCTCCCCTTTCAGGTCCAGCTCCTCGAGGAGGGGCACGAGGCCGCGATCGTATTCATGAGCGGCCATGCCGACGTGCCGATGGCCGTGCAGGCGATGAAGAACGCCGCCATCGACGTTCTCGCCAAGCCACTGCGCCCGCCGGACCTGATCGACGCGATCAACCTCGCGCTCGCGACCGACGAGGCGCGGCGGCAGGAGCGGAGTTCGCTGGACCTGCTCATTCGCACGCACGCGGCCCTGAGCGAGCGGGAGCGCGAGGTCATGGCGCTGACGTCTCCGGCCTCTCGAATCCCCGGGCCGCCGACGAGCTGGGCCTGTCCGAGGCGACGGTGAAGGCCCATCGGGCGCGCATCATGCAGAAGATGGGCGTGCGCACGCTGCCCCATCTCGTAGAGGCGGCGCGCAGGCTTCGGCCCATGAGCTAGTCTGCGCAGGACGCGGGCGAAGGCGGGAGAAGCAGGCGGAGCGGGACCGCACCAGCCATGCCCGACGGCGCAGTCCGCAGCGTCCACGCGCGCCGGCACGTCCCCGATGCGCGTCGACGAAGCTCGATGCCTCCAATCGCAGCGCGTCGCCCCAAGCGCCGGCGTGTCGGTATAGGGCGCGTCGAGCAGGCATGCGGCGACGCAGCACGATTGCCGCGCCCCGGTCCCGCGGGGGATAATACCGCCGCGCGTAACCGATGACCCTCTTGATCCACGGCTGGAGGCACGGGGAGCGGATGCGGGACGGATCGTCGGCGAAGGCGTTCCAGGCGCGACAGCAGGCGTCGACGATGGCGTCGAGGCCCTCGAAGACGCGCAGGCTCGGGAAGCGCTCGCGGAGCCATAGGCAGACGCGCTCCATCGGGTTGAGCTGGGGCGGATACGGCGGCAGCGGGACGAGGCTGACGTTCGGCGGGACCCGGAGCGCCTTGGCGCCGTGCCAGCCGGCGCGGTCGAGGATCATGACGGCGTGCTCGTCATCGGGGATCGTGGCCGCGAAGGCATCGAGGAAGATCCGCATCGCCTGCGTGCCGACCTCGGGCAGGACGAGACCGAAGGCGGCCTCCCCATCGGGGCGGGCGGCGCCGAAGACATAGGTCCACTCGAAGCGCTGGTCCTGGCGGCCCGGCGGGCGGCGGCCTCGGCTCCACCAGCGATGGCAGAGCCGGCCCTTCTGGCCGACCCGCATCTCGTCCTGGAACCACAGCGTGATCCGCTTGCCCGGATGCGCCTCGGCCGCGGTCTTCAGGCAGCCGCAGCCCGCTTTTTCGAAGCGACGCTGCGCCGCCTCGTCGCTCTTCGGAGGCGTGGGGCGGACCTTCTGCCGTGAGACCCCCTCGCGCCGCAGGATCCGCGACAGGCTCTGCGGGGTCAGGCGCTTGTCCAAGCGAGCCTCGACCCAGCGACAGAGGTCCGGAAGGGTCCAGCTGCTCACCGCGTCCTTCTCAGGGTCCGGACCGCGGAAGATCCGGTCGAAGAGCAGCGCCGGCTCCGCCTCGCTCAGCGCCGGCGGCCGGCCCGGCAGCGGCCGGTCGCGCACGCCCTCCGGTCCGTCGGCGTTGCAGCGCAGCACCGCGTCGCGCAGCGCCGGCCGCTCCATGCCCGCGGCCGTCGCCGCATCCGCCCGGCTCATGGCGTCCAGCGCCGTTCGCGATCGCCGGCAGTCGCCGCGCCGCACGGTTGCTCCGCTCCCGCGAAGCCATCCTCCGCAGCTCCCCCGCCGTCAGATCGTCCCGGATCTTGAGCGCCCGACCCATCTCCCCTCCATCTCGCCGCTTCGGGAGATGGAGGGGAGATCAGGCCGCAGGGGAACCCTTCAGCCGAGTCATACCGGCGACCGAAAGCTCTGACTTTGCCGAAGGATTCCCGTCCGGCTTGATCTGTGATTCCGTCCCCGAAAGCAGGGAGGTGGAGCAGACATGGGTGGAGCGTTGGAGATCCGGGACGACCTGACGTCGAAGGAGCTTCGCGCACGGGCGGCGCGGGAGACGAGCAACCGGGCCGCACGACGGCTGCTGGCGATCGCCAACGCGCTCGACGGCATGAGCCGGGCGGAGGCGGCGAAAGCTGCGGGGATGGAGCGGCAGGCGCTGCGCGACGCGGTGCTGCGCTACAACGCCGAAGGACCGGAGGGCGTGCGGGACCGGCCGCTGCCAGGCCGGCCGCCGGCGCTGAGCGAAGCGGAGCTGGCGCTGCTCTTCGACCGCATCTTCCGCGGGCCCGACCCTGAGATGGACGGGGTGAGCAGCTGGACCCTGTCGGACCTCTGCCGCTGGATCGAGGCTCGCTTCGACAAGCGCCTGGCCCCGCAGAGCCTGTCGCGGATCCTGCGGCGCGAGGGGGTCTCACGGCAGAAGGTCCGCCCCACGCACCCGAGGACGGACGAGGCGGCGCAGCGTCGCTTCGAAAAAGGGGGCTGCGGGCGGCGCTGAAGATTGCGGCCGAGGCGCATCCAGGCAAGCGGATCGCGCTGTGGTTCCAGGACGAGATGCGGGTCGGCCAGAAGGGCCGGCTCTGCCATCGCTGGTGGAGCCGCGGCCGCCGCCCGCCTGGCCGCCAGGACCAGCGCTTCGAATGGACCTACGTCTTCGGCGCCGCCCGCCCCGACGGGGAGGCCGCCTTCGGCCTCGTCATGCCCGAGGTCGGCGGCCAGGCGATGCAGATCTTCCTCGACGCCTTCGCCGCCACGATCCCCGACGACGAGCACGCCATCATGGTGCTGGACCGCGCCGGCTGGCACGGCGCGAAGGCGCTCCAGGTCCCGCCGAACGTCACCCTGGTCCCGCTGCCGCCCTACTCGCCCCAACTCAATCCGATGGAGCGCGTCTGGCTGTGGCTGCGCGAGCGCTTCCTCAGCCTGCGCGTGTTCGCGGACTTCGACGCCATCGTGGACGCCTGCTGTCGCGCCTGGAACGCCTTCGCCAACGACCCCTCCCGCATCCGCTCCCTCTGCCTCCAGCCGTGGATCGAGAAGGTCATTGGTTAGGCGCGCCGGTATCAGTCCGTCGGATTCCGCCAGCAGGCTGCCCAGCGGCTCACCGCTGCCATCGACGGGCGCATCCAGCGACAGCATAGTTCCGCCCTGAACCTGGCGCTGACGGTGATGCCGCATCGCGATGCGCGAGGACTGGTTGCGCAGGACCCCATTGGCAACGGCGCCAATGTTGGCTTGCTCGCCTGCCGAGGGGGTGTTCGGCGGAGCTGTGGGGGTTCGACCCGGCGCCTGCGCGGCGGGCGGCGGAGGCGCGGCTGGCGCGGGCGGGCGTGGCGGCGCGGGTGCGGGCGGCCTGGAAGCCCGCGCTGCACATGCTGCTGGAGGAGGGGCAGGGGGCGCGGGAGCTGCTGTGGCCGGCGGCTGCGGGCGCGCATCCCGACCGGTTCCTGCGGGAGCTGCATCCGGCCGCGGAGCTGCGGCCGGGGCTGCGGCTGGGGCGGGCGCCCGGCGCGGTGCATCTGCTGGACGGGCGGGAGGTGTGGGCCCCGGTGAGGCCGCGGCCGCTGCCGGGCGGCGGGGAGGCGCTGGCCGCCTGCGGGTGGCGGCGGGTGCGGGGGCCGGACGGGGCGGTGCTGGAGGACGGGCCGTGGGAGACGCCGCTGGAGGCGGCGCTGGCAGCGCTGTGGGAGGTGCTGCGGGCGCAGGGCTGGCGCGGGCACGGGCCCCATTTCGGAACGCTGACGGTGCGGATCGAGGCGGCCCTGGAGGAGGTTCCCCTGGGCGTGGGGGAGGAGGTCCTGAGCCTCGGGGAGGCGCTGCACGAGGAGGTGTATTTCGGGGCTCTGGAGCTGCTGGGTGCGGAGGCGGGGCTGCCGGCGGGGGACCGGAGCCTGACGCCGGGGCGGATCGTGCCGGAGATCGTGGGCTCGGGCGGGGGGGGGCGGGCGACGGAGAGAGGCGGCGCCGGCGTCCCGAGCGCGGCGCGGTCGGGGGAGGGGCGAGGCGGTTCCCTGCCGGCGACGCCCGGCGGCAGGCCGCTTCGGCGGGCGCGCCGACCCGGTGCCTCGGCCGATCGGGCGGGGTGCGGGCGACGGAGAGGGCCGGCGCGGCGCCCCGGGCGCGGCGCGGTCGGGGGAGGGACAAGGCGATTCCCTGCCGGCGATCCCCGAAGGCAGGCCGCTTCGGCGGGCGCGGGCGGCCCGGTGCAGGTTCGGCGCGAGAGGCGGCTTGGCGGAGCGCCCGAAGGGCATGCCGTTCCGGGCCGCCCCGGTCGGAGGCCGAGCCCGGCGGTGGTTCGGCCGCAAAAGTTGCACGGGGTGACCTGGCATGGCGCGTCGGCCCGGCGCAGAGGCCGAGGCGCAGCACCGGACGACGGTGGGCGCAGGGTGTCCTTGGAGTGGGACGTCGCGGGAGCGATTCCAATGCGGGCCGCGCGCGGCGTTTCGAGCTGCGCGGGCGACTTCGGCAGGGCCGGGCGGGGGGCCGCTTTCCTCGGCTAGCGGTGCGAGGAAGGCACGGGTCCGGCGCTGGCCGGCGAAGGGGCGGGCGAAGGCGGACCGCCTCGGGCGGCGTGCGGCGGGGCGGTTCGGGCGGGGTCAGGCGGGCGCCGCTTCCTCGGCGAGCGGCGCGAGGAGGGCCTCGGTCCGGCGCGGGTCGGCGAAGGGGTGCGCGAGGCGGATCGCCTCGGGCGACATGCGGCGCAGGAGGGGCAGGGCGGGCGCGAGGGTGCGGTCCGCGGCGGCGGCGTCGCGCAGCTCCAGCAGGCAGGCGGCGCGCAGGAGGCGGGTCTGGGCCCAGTCGGGGCGGGCGGCGAGCGCCCGGTCGGCGGCGGCCAGCGCGGCCTCGGCTTCGCCGCGGGCGAAACGGGCGAGGGCGGGGGCGCGGAGCCAGTAGGCGGCCTCGGCCGCGGCGGGGGCGAGGTCGAGCGCCCGGGCGGCCCAGGCCTCGGCCTCCTCCGCGTCGCCGGAGAGGGCGAGGAGGCGCGCCATCTCTCCGGTCGCCTGCGGGAAGCCCGGCGCCAGCGTCAGGGCGCGGAGCTGGTGGCTGCGGGCGGCCTGCGGGTCCTCCATCAGGCTGGCGGCGAGGCCCAGGACATGCTGGGGCCACGGGTCCCCGGGCGCCTGGCGCAGGGCGCGGAGCGCCAGTTCGCGGCCGCGGAAGAGCGCCTCCCGCGGGGCGGGGCTCCAGCCGGACCAGCCTTCCTCCAGATGGGTGAGGGCGAGGACGCAGAGCGCCTCGGCGCTTGCCCCGGAACGGCGGGTTTCGGGGTCCAGCAGGGCGCGGGCGGCCTCGGCCGAGCGGGGGCCGCCATGCAGCGCGAGGCCGCGGGCGCGCATCAGGCGGCCCCACGGGTCCGTGGGGGCCTCGGCGGCGAGGGCGGCGCGGGTCTCGGCCTCGGTCAGGTCGGCGGCGAGCGAGCCGGCCAGCGCCCGGCCGAGGCCGGCGGCGGCGGAGATCTCTCCGCCCTCGGGCCAGTCGATCCGGCGGGCGGAGACGGAGGCGGCGTCGCCGCGGCGCGCGACGGCCACCAGCTCGGCGGTCAGGGGGTGGGTCTCGACCCGCAGGGTGGCGGCGTAGTCGGAGTGGTCCACGAGGCGGGCCACGTCGATGCCCGCCGCCTCCAGCCCCGCGGGGCCGCGAACGCGCATCCACGAGATGCGGCAGAGGCTTTCCAGCGCCGCGTCGGCGGCGGCGGCGGCGAGGGTCGCGGCCTCGGCGTTCTCGCCCCAGGGGATCAGGGCCACGAGGGGGCGCGGATCCTCGGCGGCCGGGCGGGCGGCGCGGGCCTTCGGGGCGGGCGCGCGGGCGGGGGCCTCCATCAGCCCGGCTCCGCGGGCTGGGGCCTCCATCAGCCCAGCTCCGCGGGCGGGGGCCTCCATCACCCCGGCTCCACGGGCGGGGGCCGCCATCAGCCCGGCCGCGCGGGCGAGGCGGCCGGCGGGGATTAGGGCTTCGAGGTCGGTCTCGGGGGGCTCGCCCAGCTCCTCCTCGAAGAGGGCGATGCAGGCGGCGGCCTGGCGGCGGGCCTGGTCCACGCGGCCGCCGGCGACGTGGATGCGCACGAGGGCCGCGTGCACGTCCTCCTGCAAAGGGTCGATGGCGAGGAGGGCGCGGGCGGCGGCGGCGGCGCGGTCGAGGCGGCCCGCGCTTTCGTCCAGCAGCATCAGGCGCAGGAAGGCGTCCAGCACCCGGGCCTCGAGGTGGCTGTTGCGGCCGGCGACCCAGTCCTGGAACCCGATCTCCGGCACCGAGAGGGGCGCGAGGAACGGCCCGCCGTAGCAGTCCAGCAGGGCCGAGAGGCCGGCGGTGTCGCGGGCGTCGCAGGCGACCTCCACCTGTTCGACATCCGTCAGCACGGCGCCGGGGCGGAGCGCGATCTGGCCGCCGGGGGTCTCCACCGCGGCCTCGAACACGGCGCCCATGGCGCGCTTCATCCGCCGCAGCTCCTGCCGGAGCGAGGCGCGGCCCTGGTCGGGGGCGCTCTGGGACCACAGCAGGTCCACCAGCACGTCGCGCGTGGCGGTGCGGCCCGGCTGGAGGGCGAGGAAGGCGAGCACGGCCATGCCCTTCGCCCCGATCTGCGCCAGCGCCGGGCCATGGCGCACGCGCGCGAGGGCCGCGCCCAGCAGGCGCAGTTCCAGCGCAGGCTCGCTCACGGTTCGGGCCATCGCATCGTCCCCTTGCGGGCCGGCGCCCGCGTGTCTCCTTGCGGGCCGGCGCCCGCGTGTCTCCTTGCGGGCCGGCGCCCGCGTGTCGTCCCTCGGCGGGTTCGGGGCCCGCCTGTCCTTGCCGGACGGGCGCTCGCCCGCCTGTCGTGCATCACGGGGGCCTTTCGGGAGGCCGCCTCGCCGATGCCGCGGGCCGGCCCGACTCTGGCGGGGGCCGCTCGCCGTCTCTATATCACGCGGAGCGCCGCCGGGAATGACCGAGCGGCCGCCTGACCTTCCGCGCGCCGCCCGCCCTTGGCAAGAGGTTCGCCGCGCCAGCCCCCCTGAAAGGACCCGCATGACCGCCCTCGACGCCCCCTGGACCGAGCCCTACGGCCTGCCGCCCTTCGCCTCGGCCGAAGCCGCCGCCTTCCGCCCCGCCTTCAATCGGGCGCTGGCGGCGCACCGGGCCGAGATCGCGCAGATCCGGGACCGGGAGGAGGCGCCGGACTTCGCCAACACGGTCGCGGCGCTGGAGGGCGCGGGCCGGGCGTTGGACCGGGTGGCGACGGTGTTCTACACGCTCGCCTCCACCAATTCCGATGACGCGGTCCGGGAGGTGGAGCGCGAGATGGCGCCGGTGCTGGCGCGCCATTCCTCGGCGGTGTGGATGGATGCGGGGCTGGCGGCGCGGGTCGATGCCGTGCCGGAGGCGGGGCTGGATGCGGAGCAGGCGCGGGTCCTGACCCTCTACCGCCAGCGGTTCGAGCGGGCGGGGGCGCGGCTGGAGGGGCCGGACCGGGAGCGGATGGCGGAGATCATGGAGGAGCTCTCAAAGCTCTCCACCCAGTTCTCGCAGAACGTGCTGGCGGACGAGTTCTCTTGGGTCATGGAGCTGGACGAGGACGATCTGGCGGACCTCCCGGAGGAGCTGGTCTCCTCGGCCGCGCGGGCGGCGGCGGACCGGGGAATGCGGGGCCATGCGGTGACGCTGGCGCGGTCCTCGGTGGAGCCGCTTCTTCGGCTGTGCCCGCGGCGGGATCTGCGGGAGCGGGCGTGGCGGGCCTGGACCTCGCGTGGGGCCAACGGGGGGGAGACGGACAACCGGGCGCTCATCGCGCGGATCGTGGCGCTGCGGATCGAGCGGGCGCGGCTGCTGGGCTTCGAGACCTTCGCCGATTTCAAGCTGGCGCCGGAGATGGCGAAGACCCCGGATGCGGTGCGCGACCTGCTGATGCGGGTGTGGGAGCCGGCGCGGGCGCGCGCGCTGGAGGAGCAGGCGCGGCTTTCGCGGGAGGCCGCGGAGGAGGGCGAGAACGCGGAGATCGCCGCCTGGGACTGGCGCTACTGGGCCGAGAAGGTGCGCGCGAAGGACCACGCGCTGAGCGAGGCGGAGCTGAAGCCCTAC